>CAVYFR010000008.1:0-212361 GCA_963767915.1 uncultured Actinomycetota bacterium | reverse complement strand
TGATCGTCGGCAGCCTCGACGCGGCCGGCGCCGCCGGCGAGACCGTGCAGCCGAAGCCGGACGACCTCGCGTTCATCCAGTACTCGTCCGGGCTCGACCGGCGCGCCCAAGGGCGTGATGCTGACGCCACCGCAACCTGGCGGTGAACATCGCCGCGATGATCGACGCGGCGCAGTTCACCGATCGCGACTCGGCGCTGAGCTGGATGCCGCTGTCGCACGACATGGGGCTGATCGCGCTTCCACCTGAAGCATGCTGGCGTGCGGCGCCAGCCACGCGATCATGCGCACCGACCTGTTCGCGCGGCGTCCGCTGCTGTGGCTCGAGCTGGCGAGCCGGCGCCGCGCGACGCTGCTGTCGTCGCCCAACTTCGGCTACCAGCACTACCTGCGGCAGTACGCGCTGCGACCGCCCGCAGCAGCTCGACCTGTCGAGCGGTGCGGCTGCATCTACGACGGCGCCGAGCCGATCTCGGCCGACCTGTGCCGGCGCTTCGTGCAGACCCTGGCGCCGCACGGGCTGACGCCGCAGAGCCTGTTCACCGTCTACGGGCTCGCCGAGGCGACGCTCGCGGTCAGCTTCCCGAAGCCCGGGTCGCGCGCTGGCGACGATCCGTGTCGATCGGGCCGCGCTCGGCGTCGGCGAGCGCGTGCGAGCCGCGGCGGCGCGGCCGACGCGCGGCCGAGTTCGTCAAGCGTCGGGTCGCGCGGTGCCGGACATCGAGCTGCGCATCACCGACGCCGGCGGCAACCCGGTCGGCGAGCGCGTGGTCGGCCACGTCGAGATCCGCGGCGCGAGCGTCACCGCGCGGCTACTTCCGCGACCCGGCCGAGACCGCCGCGCGGCGCTCGCGCCGACGGCTGGCTCGACACCGGCGACCTCGGGCCTCGTCGCCGATGGCGAGCTCGTGATCACCGGGCGCGCCAAGGACCTGGTCATCGTCAACGGCCAGAACCACTATCCGCACGACCTCGAGCGCATCGCCGAGCAGCGTGCCCGGCATCGAGACCAACCGCGTCGCCGCGGCCGGCGTGCGCAGCGCCGAAGCCGAGACCGAGGAGCTCGCGCTGTTCGTGCTGCACCGCGGCGACGCTCGAGGAGCTTCGTGCCGACGGCGCTCGCGCTGCGACGAGACGATCGCCCGGCAGGCCGGCGTCGAGGTCGCGCACGTCGTCCCGGTCACGCGCATCCCGAAGACGAGCAGCGGCAAGCTGCAGCGCTACGCGCTCGCCGAGGCGTTCGAAGCCGGCGAGTTCGACGCGGCGCGCGCCGAGCTGGCGCGCCTGCTGTCAGCCGGCGCGATGCCGCGCCGAGCTCGCCGGCGCGGCATCGACGCTGGCGCGCCTGCAGGCGATCTGCCGGCGCACGCTCCCGGAGCGGTCGATCGGCCCGGACACCAACCTGCTCGAGATCGATCTGAGTTCGCTCGCCCTGGCGCGCCTCCACGAGGCGATCGACCGCGAGTTCCCGGGGCGGCTCGAGGTCACCGACCTGCTCGACCACCCGACGCTGCGCGAGCTCTGGCGGCCAGCGCTCGACGAGGGCGCCGCATGAGGTCGCACGCGCACGGTCGAAGTCAAGTCCGGACTCCGATGAACGTCTGCCGGGCGCAGTCGCACTGTGGCTTTTTGTTCGCGCTCCGCGGCGCGCGCGTTGCGTCGCCTGGCGTGCGCGCACGATACATTTTCGTGTTTTTTGGGCGGAGTCCTGCATGGCAGAGGCAGTCGTCGTTGAGAGGTAGCCTGTGAGTTCGAGGCTTGCCGTGAACGGCGCAGCGCACCATCACGACGGCCCGACTCCGACTGCGAGCGGCATCGCGCTGCGCAGCGCCGACTTCGCCACGCTGGCCGAAGCCCTCGACTACGCGGCGCACGCGGCGACTCCGGCTTCAACTACTACGACGGTCGCGGCGAGCTCACCGCCGCGCTGCCGTACCGCGTGCTGCGCGAGCGCGCGCTCGAGCTGGCGCGCCGCCTCGCGCCGCTCGGCCGCGGCCAGCGCCTCGCGCTGGTCGCCCACACGCATCCCGACTTCGCGGTGATGTTCTACGCCTGCCAGTACGCCGGCCTGGTGCCGGTGCCGCTGCCGGCGGCGATCCACCTCGGCGGCCGCGAGGCCTACGTCCGCCACCTGCGCCAGCTGCTGCGCGACTGCAACGCGGTCGCGGCGTTCGCGCCGTCCGAGTTCATCGGCTTCCTGCACGAGGCGAGCGAGGGCCTGCGCGATGACGCTGGCGGGCACGCTCGACGACTTCCTGACGCTCGACGGCGCCGCCGACGCTGCCGCCGCCGCCGGCGCCCGACGAGCTCGCCTACCTGCAGTACACGTCGGGCAGCACGCGCTTCCCGCGCGGCACGATGATCACGCCAGTCGGCCGTGATGGCCAACCTGCGCGGCATCTTCAACGACGGCTTCCCGCTGGTCGACGGCGACCGCTTCTGCTCGTGGCTGCCGTACTACCACGACATGGGCCTGGTCGGCATCGTGCTCGGCTGCGTCGCGACCCAGCGCTCGGTCGACTTCCTGCCGACGCGCGACTTCGCGATGCGGCCGCGCCTCTGGCTCAAGCTGATCTCGCGCAACCGCGGCGACCATCTCGTTCAGCCCGCCGTTCGGCTACACGCTGTGCGCGCGCCGCCTGCGCGCCGGCGACACCGAGGCGCTCGACCTGTCGTCGTGGCGCGTCGCCGGCGTCGGCGCCGAGATGATCCATCCCGAGTCGCTGCGGCCAGTTCGCCGACGTCCTCGCGCTCGGCCGGGTTCGACGCGCGCGCCTTCCTGCCGTGCTACGGCATGGCCGAATGCTCGCTGGCGGTGAGCTTCGCGCCGCTCGGGCGACGGCGCCACGCAGCGACCTGTCGACATCGACCTGCTGTCGCGCGACGGCGAGGCGCGTGCCGTCGGCGCCGGCGCCGCGCCGCCAAGGCCAAGACGCTTCATCAACTGCGGCCAGCCGCTGCCCGGCTACGAGGTCGAGATCCGCGACGACCGCGGCACGGTGCTGCGCCGAGCGCCGCTGCGGCCGCATCCACCTGCGCGGCGCCAGCGTGATGTCGGGCTACTTCGGCAACGCCGAGGCGACGCGCGAGGTGCTGTCAGCGACGACGGCTGGCTCAACACCGGCGACCTCGGCTACCTGGCCGACGGCGCGCTGCTACATCACCGGTCGCGCCAAGGACCTGATGATCATCAAGGGCCGCAACATCTGGCCGCAGGACCTCGAGTACCTGGCCGAGCAGCAGCCCGAGGTGCGCCCGACCGACGCGTCGGCGTTCTCGGTGCCCGGACGACGACGACGGCGAGACCGCGGTGCTGGTCGTGCAGTGCCGCGAGACCGATCCGCGACAAGCTCGCCAGCCTGGGCGAGCGGCTGCAGAAGGCGATCCAGCTCGAGTTCGGCATCCAGTGCCTGATCGAGCTGGTCGCGCCGCACACGCTGCCGCGCACCTCGTCGGGCAAGCTGTCGCGCAGCACGGCGCGCAAGGAGTTCCTGCAGCGCCTCAGCGACGTCGCGCCTCGAGCGAGCCGCGCATCGGCCTGCTCGACGGCGCAGCCGACGCCGCCGCGACGCGCCGCGTCCGGTGCGCGAGGAATGCGCGCTCGCGGCCGAGCCGTTGAGGCGCGCGACCGTGAGCGACACCACGGCGACGCGTGCGAAGCGGCGATCCGCGCCGCGCTCGGCGCCATCAAGCCCGGCCTCGACCGGCATCGACGGCGACGCCGACCTCGCGCTCGAAGCCGGCCTCGACTCGGTCGAGGTGATGGACCTCGTGATGGAGATCGAGGACCGGCTCGACGTCTCGATCCCGGTCGAGAGCCTGGCCGAGGCGCAGCACCGTCAACCAGTTGCGCGCCGGCATCTGCCGGCTGTCGACGGCGACGCGCCGCCAGGCGCGTGAGCCTGCTCGACAAGTTCGCGGCGCAGCGCGCGCTGCAGGCGAGCCTCGCCGAGCGCCAGCACGGTCGCGCCGATCGCGACGCCCATCGACGCGGTCGCACTCGGCGACCTCCGGCACCATCGACGGCCGCCGCGTGATCCTCGCCGGCACCAACAACTACCTCGGCCTGACGCACGACGCCTCGTGCCGCGCGGCGGCGATCGAGGCGATCGAGGCGTTCGGCACCGGCACCACCGGCTCGCGCATGGCGAGCGGCAACTACGCCGGCCACCGCGCGCTCGAGCGGGCGCTCGCCGACGCGTTCGGCTGGCCCGTCGGCATCGTCTTCTCGACCGGCTACCAGGCCAACCTCGGCGCGCTCTCCGCGCTCGCCGGCGCCGACGACTTCCTGCTGGTCGATGCCGACAGCCACGCCAGCATCCACGACGGCTGCCGGCTCAGCCACGCGACGACGATCCGCTTCCGCCACAACGACGTCGAGAACCTCGGCACGCCGCCTCGAGCGCCTCGGCGACGACGCGCGCCGCACGCTGGTCGTCGTCGAGAGCCTCTACAGCACGCGCGGCGACCGCGCGCCGCTGCGCGAGATCGTCGACGTGATGCGGCGTCACGGCGCCTGGCTGCTGGTCGACGAGGCGCACTCGTTCGGCGTGTTCGGCGCGCGCGGCCTCGGCCTCTGCGAGGAGCTCGGCCTGCTCGACGAGGTCGACTTCATCGTCGGCACGTTCTCGAAGAGCCTCGGCGGCGTCGGCGGCTTCTGCCTCAGCCGCCACGCCGAGCTCGAGCTCGCGCGCATGGTGAGCCGGCCCTACATCTTCACCGCCTCGCCGGCGCCGCCGGTGATCGCCGCGACCCACCAGGCGCTGCGCATGGTGCTGGCCGGCGATGCGCTGCGGGCGCGCCTGCGCGGCCACGCCGAGCACGTCTACGCCGAGGTGGCGCGGCTCGGCTACCGGCTCGGCACCGACACGCCGGGGCCGGTGGTCGCGCTCGTCTTCGACGCGCGCGACGCTGCGCTGGCGCTCTGGCAGGGCCTGCTGGACGCCGGCATCTACACCAACCTGATGATCCCGCCGGCGACGCCCGGCCGGCCTCAGCCTGGTGCGCATCAGCCTGAGCGCGGCGCACAGCGACGACGACATCGCGCACATCGTCGGCGCGCTCGCCGAGCTGGCGCGCCCGCAGCCGCAGGCGATCGCGGCCTGAGCGCGGCGCGCAGTCCGGCTAGGCCTCGAGCCTACTCGGGCAGCGGCAGGTAGCGCACCGACGAGCACGCCGTCGATCGCGCGCAGCTCGTCGAGCACCTGCCGCGCCGACGTCGCTGTCGACGTCGACCAGCGTGTAGGCCATGTCGCCGCGCGACTTGTTGACCATGTTGTGGATGTTGAGCCCGGCGCGCGCCATCGCGGTCGAGATCTGGCCGAGCATGTTCGGCACGTTGGCGTTGGCGATCGCGACCCGGTAGCGCGACTCGCGCGGCATCGACACGGCCGGGAAGTTGACCGCGTTGGCGATCGTTGCCGTCCTCGAGGTAGTCGCGCACCTGGTCGACCACCATCGACGGCGCAGTTCTCCTCGGCCTCGCGGGTCGAGGCGCCGAGGTGCGGCAGCGCGATCACGCGCTCGTGCCGCGCCGAGGCGCGGCGCTCGGGAAGTCGCACACGTACCAGGCGGGCGTGCGCGTGGCGAGCGCCTCAGCACCGCGGCCTCGTCGACCACGCCGTCGCGCGAGAAGTTGAGCAGCACCGCGCCGGGCTTCATCGAGCCGACGTTGCCGGCGTCGACCAGGTGCCGCGTCGCGTCGACCAGCGGCACGTGCAGCGTCACGAAGTTGGCGTGGCGCAGCACCTCGTCCACGCTGGTCGCCTTCTTCACCGGCGACGGCAGGCTCCACGCGGCGTCGACCGTGATCTCGGGGTCGTAGCCGATCACGTTCATGCCCGAGCTTGATCGCGGCGTCGGCGACCAGGCAGCCGATCTTGCCGAGGCCGACGATGCCGAGCGTCTGGCCGGCGAGCTCGAAGCCCGGCGAACTCCTTCTTGCCGTCCTCGACCGCGCGCTCCATCTCGGCGTCGGCTGGTCGGCGCGAGCGCGGCGACGAAGCCGAGCGCCGGCACGAGGTTGCGCGCGGCCAGCAGCATGCCGGCCAGCACCAGCTCCTTGACCGCGTTGGCGTTGGCGCCCGGCGCGTTGAACACCGGCACGCCGCGCGCGCTCATCTGCGCGACCGGGATGTTGTTGGTGCCGGCGCCGGCGCGCGCCGATCGCCAGCACGCTGGCGGGGATCTCGCCGGCGTGCATGTCGGCCGAGCGGACCAGGATCGCGTCGGGCTCGTCGACGTCCTTGCCGACCGCGATAGCGCGCCCCGGGCAGGCGCTTGAGCCCGTTCGCCGAGATCTGGTTCAGCACCCGGACGTCCGATATGGCCTATCCATTCGTAGTCGCCTCGAACTCTTTCATGTAGTCGACCAGCGCCTGGACGCCCTCGATCGGCATCGCGTTGTAGATCGACGCGCGCATGCCGCCGACCGAGCGGTGGCCCTTGAGCTGCACCATGCCGCGCGCCTCGGCGCCCTCGAGGAACGCCGCGTCGAGGCTCGCGTCGCGCAGCTTGAACGGCACGTTCATCAGCGAGCGGTCGCTCGCGCGCGACCGGGTTCGTGTAGAAGCCGCTCGCGTCGAGGTAGTCGTAGAGGAGCGCGGCCTTGCGCCGGTTGTGCGCCTCGATCGCGGCCGAGGCCGCCCTGGTCCTTGCAGCCAGCGGAACACCAGCCCGGCGATGTAGATCGCGTAGGTCGGCGGCGTGTTGAGCATCGAGTCGCTTGGCGCCTGCTGCGCGTAGTCGAACGCGGACGGCGTGATCGGCAGCGCCTGCCCGATCAGGTCGTCGCGGACGATCACGATCGTCAGGCCGGCCGGGCCGATGTTCTTCTGCGCGCCGGCGTAGATCAGCCCGTAGCGGCTGACGTCGATCGGCCGCGACAGGATGTTCGACGACATGTCGGCGACCAGCGGCACCTCGCCGGTGTCGGGCGTCCAGTGGTACTCGACGCCGCCGATCGTCTCGTTCGAGCAGATGTGCACGTACGCGGCGTCCGGGTCGAGATGCCAGCCGTCCTGCGTCGGGACGTAGGTGAAGTTGCTGTCCTGCCGCTCGCGGCGACGTTGACGGTGCAGTAGCGCGCCGGCTTCCTTGATCGACTTCTTCGACCAGTCGCCGGTGTTGACGTAGTCGGCGCGCGTCTTCCCGCGCAGCAGGTTCATCGGGACGATCGCGTTCTGGCCGATCGCGCCGCCCTGCAGGAACAGCACCTTGTAGTTCGCCGGGATCGCCAGCAGCTCGCGCAGCAGCGCCTCGGCCTCGGCGTGGATCGCGATGAACTCCTTGCCGCGGTGGCTCATCTCCATCACCGACATGCCGGAGCCGTGCCAGTCGAGCATCTCCTCGGCTGCCTGGCGCAGCACCGGTTCGGGCAGCGCGGCAGGGCCGGCGCTGAAGTTGAAAACGCGAGTCATGGAAGCTCCGGGATGACGCCGTCGGGCGAGGGCAGGGACGTCGATTATCGGGAGCACGCCGCGCCGCCGCATCGGTGAAGCCACCCGGGCCGACCCAGCAGATCGCGTCCAGCGTCGGCGCCTTCGGGTGGACCCGCGCAACCCGGCGGCGCAAGGCTTCCGCCGGACGGGCAGACCGCGCTCAGCGGGGCGCCACCTCGCCGCGCTGCCATGCCGCGACCGGCACCGGCTTGCCGATCGCGTAGCCCTGCGCAGCATCGATGCCGATCTCGCGCAGCGCCTCGAGCGTCGCCGCGTCCTCGACCCATTCGCCGACCGTCGCCAGGCCGCAGATCTTGGCGACGCGATGGATCGACTCGACGGTCGCGAGCTGACCGGATGGCCGACCAGGATCGGACGATCAAGGCCGAGCGCCTCGCAGATCTCGACCCGATCCTCCGCGTGCCCCTCCAACGTGGCGTGCTGCTCGAAGCGGTAGCTGTCGGGCGCCGAGCCGCCGCAGCCCGCGAGATCGACCTGCACGATGCGATGCGTCGTGACGAAGGCGGGTGCGACGTGGCGCCGGACGTTCTGGTCGCAGCCGAAGCCGTGGGCGAAGACGAGGGCAGTCGGGCGGTCGCCTGCGCAGCGAACGTTGTGGCGCTTCCGGACGGTCATGGCGCTTCGAGAACGGCGAGCGGCGACGGCAGCGCCGCTGGCGCGAAAGGCTTACCCGTCTCTGTCGGTGCAGCGTCTACCGTCCTGACGACGCTCGGGCGGCCGCAAGGCGCCCCGTGTGACCGTTCCAACGATCCGGCGTGCCGGCGTGGCCTCGCTGCGACGCGCGCGTCGTAGCGCCGCGGGGCGGCGACGCCGCCCGTCCTGCACCCGGGCTACTTGGCCGTGACGCCTTCGGACACCGACGCCGGCAGGGCCGCGCTGGTGGCCGACACGGCGGGAGCGGCCGCCGGCACCTCGCTCGTCGAGAGCGGAGCCGACGGGCTCGCCGCCGCGGGCTGGACCGGCGGCGTCGCGCTGGCCGGGGCGGCCGGGGCGACCGGTGCCGGGCGGGCGCTGGGCGGGGGCAGCGAGCCCGGCGCCACCAGCAGCACCGGGGCGGGCGCCGCGGAGCCGGCAGCGGCGTCGCCTCCCGCCTTCGCGGCGGCGAGCTCGGCCGCCTTGGCGAGCTTGGCGGCATCGATCAGCGCGCGCTGGCTCGGGCTGATGCACTCGTCGACGATGCGGCGCGCGCTCTTCACGTTGAGCAGCATCGACTTGCTGGCGATCTGCACCATCAGCGTCTCGCCGCGCACGTCCTCCAGGCGGATCGCGCCGGTGGACGAGAGCACCGGCTTCATCAGCCACTGCGACTTGCCGGCGACCACGTCGACGTAGGCCGCGTTCCTGGCGCTCTTGTCGATGTGCACGGTCTGGTCGAACTCGCACTCGTAGCGCCCGTAATAGACCATGCCGGCAGCCGTTACCTGGTCGGGCGTGGCGTCGGGAATCACCAGCGCCGCGGCGGCCGCCGGCGCCGCCTTGCGGGCACCGCGCGCCGTCTTGGTGGCGGGCTTGGCGTCGGACGCATCCTTGGCGGAGTCGGCCTTGGCCGGCCTGGCCGGCTTGGCGGCGGCGCTCTTGGTCGCTGCCGGCTTGGTGGCCTTGGCCGACGCGGTGGCAGATGCGGCCGGCAGCGCAGCCAGGCCGAAGGCGAGCGCGACGGCGGCGCCGAGAGGGTGGAGCAAACGGATCATCGGGAAGGTTCCTCGTCGAAGAAGCGGCGGTGCAGGTCGTCCGGCAGCACGCCGCCGGTGCGGTGGGCGCGTTCGAGGACGGCCCAGAAATAGCGGTAGCTGGCGCGGTCGTGGAGCACGTCGCCGCGCCGGATCGGCGCCCACTGCGCGCCGATCGCCAGCGCGATGATCGCGGCGGCTTCCTCGACCTCGGCCGCGCTCGGGGCGAACGCCTCGACGATCGGCCGGATCTGGCTCGGGTGGATGCTCCACATGCGCGTGTAGCCGAACTCGCGGGCCGCGCGCGTCGCCGCGGCGCGCACGCGCGTCGTCGGCATTGAACTCGGTCACCACGCAGTGCGACGGCACCTTGGCGTGGCCGTGGCACGCGGCCGCGATCTCGAGCTTGGCGCGCACGACCAGCGGGTGGCTGAACTGGCCGGCCGAGGTCATGGCCGAGCCGGGGATCGCGCCGCGGTGCGCCGACACGAAGTCCATCAGCCCGAACGAGAGCGACTCGATGCGGGGATGCGCGGCCAGCGCGTCGACCTCGCGCAGCGCGGCGTGCGTCTCGACCAGCGCGTGCAGCGGGATCCGGCGCTCGAGACCGGCCGCGGCGGCCGCCATGTCGACGGCGCGGCAGGCGCGCTCGACGTCGGCGGCGCCGTTCACCTTCGGCAGCATCAGGTACGCGACGCGCTGACCGGCGCGGCCGACGAGCGTCTCGACGTCGGCCTCGAACGCCGGGTGGTCGACCGGATGGACCCGCGCGCCGACCCGGCCGTGCACGTTGTCGCGCGAGGTCAGCAGCTCGGCGATGAGCGCTGCGTGCTCGGCCTCGCCGCCGATCGGCGCGCCGTCCTCGGCGTCGAGCGTGACGTCGAACACCGGCCCGAGCTCGCGCTGCAGCTCGAGGCTCTTGCGCATGCGCACCTCGACCCCGGCGTAGTGGTCGCAGACCGGCAGCAGCGGGGCGTGGTCGCCCGCGCCGAACAGTGCCTCGCGCGGATGCGGCGCCGAGCCCGGCCCTGCGGTGGCGGCTGCCGGCACGCTCGCGCGCTCGACGTTCAAGCGGACCGGGCCCGTCAGAGCAGGTGCTTGACGCCGTCCTGCTCCTCGAGCAGTTCCTTCAGCGTCAGGTCGATGCGCTCGCGGCTGAAGGCGTCGATCTCGAGACCTTCGACGAGCTTGTACTCGCCGTTCTCGGTGGTGACCGGGAAGCCGAACATCACGTCCTTCGGGATGTCGTACTGGCCGTCCGACGGGATGCCCATCGTGACCCACTTGCCGTTGCGAGCCGAGCACCCAGTCGCGCATGTGGTCGATCGCCGCGTTGGCGCGCCGACGCCGCCGACGACAGGCCGCGCGCCTCGATGATCGCGGCGCCGCGCTTGCCGACGGTCGGCAGGAAGGTGTCGCGGTTCCAGGCGTCGTCGTTGATCATGCTGCTTGACCGGCTCGCCGTCGATCGTCGCGAAGCGGTAGTCGGCGTACATCGTCGGCGAGTGGTTGCCCCACACGGTGAGCTTCTCGATCGAGGCGACCGGCTTGCCGGTCTTGGCGGCGATCTGGCTGGCGGCGCGGTTGTGGTCGAGGCGCAGCATCGCGGTGAAGTTGCGCGCGCGGCAGGTCGGGCGCGCTCTTCATCGCGATGTAGGCGTTGGTGTTGGCCGGATTGCCGACGACCAGCACCTTGACGTTGCGCGAGGCGACCGCGTTGAGCGCCTTGCCCTGCGCCGTGAAGATCTTGCGCGTTGGCCTAGAGCAGGTCCTTGCGCTCCATGCCGGGGCCGCGCGGGCGCGCGCCGACGAGCAGCGCGTACGTCGACGTCCTTGAACGCCGTCATCGGATCGCTGTGCGCCTCCATGCCGGCGAGCAGCGGGAACGCGCAGTCGTCGAGCTCCATCATCACGCCCTTGAGCGCCTTCTGCGCCTTCTCGTCGGGGATCTCGAGCAGCTGCAGGATGACGGGCTGGTCCTTGCCGAGCATCTCGCCGGCGGCGATGCGGAACAGCAGGGCGTAGCCGATCTGGCCGGCGGCGCCGGTGACGGCGACGCGAACGGGGGACTTGCTCATCGAAAGCTCCAGCGAAAGGGGACAGTGGCCGCCGGCAACCCGGCTCGGCGCGTGGCGGGAGTGTAGGTCAGCACCCCGGGCGCTTGCCGGCCCGAGCCCACACGCGACCGCCCGCGCAGCGGCAACTTGTTGCGCGACACGGACGCTGCTCGCGGTGCCGGTCCGGCGAGCCGCCCGGCCCGGCCCCTGCGGCTGCCCGCAAGCGACGGCGCGGCGGCGTCGTCCGACGAACCTGCTGCGTTGCAATAAACTCGACAGGTTGCACGGCACTGAGCCACCCACACAAGGCTGCGAATGGCGACCTCACTCAAACAACGGCCGATCTACCGAAACATCCACGTCAGCCAGCTCACGGGCTACCGGCTCCCGCCTTCGGGCTGGGTCTCGATCCTGCACCGCATCAGCGGCGCGATGCTGTTCCTGCTGGTCCCCTTCGTCATCTGGCTGTTCGACGTCAGCGTGACCTCCGAGATCTCGTACGAGCGCTTCACCGCGGCCTATCTCAGCGGCGCCGGCTGGTTCCCGGGCTGGTTCGTCAAGCTGGTGACGCTGGGCCTCATCTGGGCCTACCTGTTCCACTTCATCGCCGGCGTGCGCCACCTCTGGATGGACGTGACGCACTCGGTCGACCAAGCAGTTCGGCCGCACCTCGGCGATCGTGACGCTGGTGCTCAGCACCGTGCTGACCGTCGCGCTCGGCGCCAAGCTCTTCCTCTGATCCGGGCAGGCGAACAATGCACAAGAACTTCTGGACCCGGCGCACCGTCGTCGGCGCGCACTACGGGATGCGCGACTGGCTGTCGCAGCGCGTCACGGCGGTGGTGATGGCGGCTCTTCACGGTCGCCGTCGTCGTGCAGGTGCTGATGCCCGGCGAGATGGGCTACGAGCACTGGGCCGCGATCTTCTCGCGCCAGTGGATGAAGGTGCTGACCTTCGTCACCGTGCTGGCGCTGCTCTGGCACGCGTGGGTCGGCATGCGCGACATCTGGATGGACTACATCAAGCCCGTCGGCATCCGGCTGACCTTGCAGGTGGCGACGATCGCGTGGCTGGTCGGCTGCGCGGGATGGGCGATTCAGGTTCTGTGGAGACTTTGATGCAAGGCCAACCCGCGGTCCATCGACCGTTTCCAAGCGCCGGTTCGACGTCGTCGATCGTCGGCGCCGGCGGCTCCGGCATGCGCGCCTCGCTGCAGCTGGCGCCGCGCCGGCCTCAGCGTGGCGGTGCTGTCGAAGGTGTTTCCGACGCGCTCGCACACGGTGGCGGCGCAGGGCGGCATCGGCGCCTCGCTCGGCAACATGTCCGAGGACAACTGGCACTACCACTTCTACGACACCGTCAAGGGCTCCGACTAGCTCGGCGACCAGGACGCGATCGAGTTCATGTGCCGCGAGGCGCCCAAGGTCGTCTACGAGCTCGAGCACTTCGGCATGCCGTTCGACCGCAACCCCGACGGCACGATCTACCAGCGCCCGTTCGGCGGCCACACCGCGCAACTACGGCGAGAAGCCGGTGCAGCGCGCCTGCGCGGCCGCGGACCGCACCGGTCACGCGATGCTGCACACGCTCTACCAGCAGAACGTGAAGGCGCGCACGCAACTTCTTCGTCGAGTGGATGGCGCTCGACCTGATCCGCAACCCGAGGGCGACGTGCGTCGGCGTGACCGCGCTCGAGATGGAGACCGGCGAGCTGCATGTGCTGCAGGCCAAGGCGATGCTGCTCGCCACCGGCGGCGCCGGTCGCATCTTCGCGGCCTCGACCAATGCCTTCATCAACACCGGCGACGGCCTCGGCATGGCGGCGCGCGCCGGCATCCCGCTCGAGGACATGGAGTTCTGGCAGTTCCACCCGACCGGCGTCGCCGGCGCCGGCGTGCTGCTGACCGAAGGCTGCCGCGGCGAAGGCGCGATCCTGCGCAACAACGACGGCGAGCGCTTCATGGAGCGCTACGCGCCGACGCTGAAGGACCTGGCGCCGCGCGACTTCGTTTCGCGCTGCATGGCCAGGAAATCAAGGAAGGGCGCGGCTGCGGTCACGAACAAGGACCATATCGTTCTCGACATGACCCACCTCGGCGCCGAGACGATCATGAAGCGGCTGCCGAGCGTGTTCGAGATCGGCCACAACTTCGCCAACGTCGACATCACGGCGCGAGCCGATTCCGGTGGTGCCGACGATCCACTACCAGATGGGCGGCATCCCGACCAACATCCGCGGCCAGGTCGTCGCCCCGAAGGACGGCGACCCGAGCGCGGTGATCGGCGGAGTCGAGGGCCTGGTCAAGCAGGCCGCCACGGCCAAACCGGAGTACCTCCTCGACCGCACCGCGACCGACCTGGTCACCGACGACGACGGCGTGACGGTCACCCTCGACGACGGCACCGAGGTCCGGGCCGGGGCGGTCGTCATCACCGCCGGCATCGGCAAGTTCAGCCCGCGCCCGCTGCCGGCCGGCGAGGGCTGGGTCGGTCGCGGCATGGAGTTCTTCGTCCCGAGCTTCGAGCCCTACGCCGGCAAGGACGTCGTCATCGTCGGCGGCGGCGACAGCGCCTTCGACTGGGCCCTCAACCTCAGCGGGATCGCGCGCTCGATCACCCTGGTGCACCGCCGCGACGCCTTCCGGGCGCACGAGCGGACCGTGCAGCAGGTCCAGGAGCTCGACGTCGAGATCATCACCAAGGCCCAGGTGACCCAGCTGTCCGGCGAGCACGTCCTCGAGTCGGTCGAGATCGAGGTCGACGGGGAGACCGTGACCCGCCCGGCGCAGGCCCTGGTTGCGGCGCTCGGGTTCATCGCCGACCTCGGGCCGCTGCAGCAGTGGGGCCTCGAGGTCTCCAAGCGGCACATCGTGGTCGACTCGACGATGCGGACCAGCCTGCCGCGGGTCTTCGCGGCCGGCGACATCACCGAGTACGCCGGCAAGGTCCGTCTCATCGCCGTCGGTTTCGGCGAGGCGGCCACCGCCATCAACAACGCGACCGTGGCGCTCGACCCGAGCGCCAAGGTCTTCCCCGGCGCATTCGAGCGAGGGTTAGGAGACCCCCATGAAGATCAAGGTCGACTTCGACCTCTGCGAGTCCAACGCCCTCTGCGAGGCGATGGCCCCCGAGGTGTTCGAGCTGGACGACGACGACTTCCTGCTCGTCAAGACCGACGAGACCACCGACGAGAACGTCGACAACGTCAAGCGCGCCGTGGCCGCCTGCCCGCGCGCGGCGATCGCGCTCGAGGGCTGAGGTGGCCGACACCTCGCTCGACGGCAAGGTCGCCGTCGTCACCGGTGCCGGCGCGGGCCTGGGCCGCGCTGAGGCGGTGGCCCTGGCCAGGGCCGGCGCCCGGATCGTGCTCAACGACCTGCCCGGTGCCGCCGACGAGGCCGCCGACGAGATCAAGGGCCTCGGCGCCGAGGTCGCGGTCGTCGAGGGCGACGTGGGGGAGCGCTCGACCGCCGACGCGATGCTCGCCGCGGCCGTGGAGGGCTTCGGCTCCCTCGAGATCGTCGTCAACAACGCGGGGATGACGCGGGACCGGATGCTCTTCAACCTCTCCGACGAGGAGTGGGACGACGTCATCCGGGTGCACCTGCGTGGCCACTTCCTGCTCTCGCGCAACGCGGCGTCGTACTGGCGGACTCGCTCGAAGGAGGCCGATGCCCCCGTCTACGCCCGGGTCGTCAACACGGCCTCCGAGGCCTTCCTCGGCGGCTCGCCGGGCCAGGCCAACTACGCCGCCGCCAAGGCCGGCATCACCGCCTTGACCCTCTCGACCGCCCGGGGGTTGGGCAAGGTCGGCGTGCGGGCCAACGCGATCTGCCCTCGGGCCCGCACCGCGATGACGGCGCAGGTCTTCGGCGAGGACACCTCCGGCGCCGACATCGACCCCTACTCACCCGAGCACGTCGCGCCGCTGGTCGCCTACCTCGCCTCGCCGGCCGCCGAGCGGATCACCGGCCAGGTCTTCGTCGTCTACGGCGGGATGGTCGCGCTGGTCGCGGCGCCCGTCGTCGAGCAGCGCTTCGACGCGACCGGCTCCACCTGGGACGCCGCCGACCTCGACCAGCAGCTGGGCGAGTTCTTCGCCGAGCGTGACCCGTCCATCGGCTTCGCGGCGGACTCCGTGATGAAGCTGGAGAGCGGTGGTTGAGGTGCCGCGAGGAACGAGCGGCCTCGAAACCCCTGTACCCGTTAGGAGACGTTCATGACCCGACTCGCGGGCAAGGTGGCCATCGTCACCGGTGGCGCCATGGGCCAGGGTGAGGGCATCGTCCGCGCCTTCGTCGCCGAGGGCGCGCGGACGGTGATCGCCGACATCGCCAAGGAGGAGGGGCAAGCGCTCGCCGACGAGCTGGGCGAGCTGCATCCTGGGGCGGCCCACTTCACGAGCCACGACGTGACCGACGAGGCGTCGTGGATCGCGCTCGTCGACGACACGACCGAGCGCTTCGGGCCGGTCAGCGTGCTGGCCAACAACGCCGGCATTCTCCGCTTCGGCGAGATCGAGAAGATGAGCGCCGAGGAGTTCGAGCTGGTCTTCCGGGTCAACCAGCTCGGCTGCTTCCTCGGCATGAAGTCGGTCAGCCGCACCATGCGCACCAACGGCGGGGGCTCGATCATCAACGCCTCCTCGGTCGAGGGTCTCGCGGGCATGCCGGCCTGCGCGGCGTACGCCGCCACGAAGTGGGCGATCCGCGGCATGACCAAGGTCGCGGCCATGGAGCTCGGACCCAAGGGCGTCCGGGTCAACTCGGTGCACCCGGGGATGATCGACACCCCGATGACGCGTGTGCACGGCGGCGACGTCGCCATGGAGTACGGCGCCTCGAAGGTGCCGCTGCGCCGGGTCGGCACCCCCGACGACATCGCGCCGCTCTACGTCTTCCTCGCCAGCGACGAGAGCTCCTACATCAACGGCGCCGAGATCGCGATCGACGGCGGCGTGACCGCCACCCACGGCTTCGGCGGGTAGGCGACACCGTGGCCAACCAACGCGCACAGATCGTGATGAGCCACGACGAGAGCGTCGAGTTCCTCCACCAGCAGCGCAGCGCCACGGTCGGCACCATCGGTCCGAACGGCGCCATCCACCTGGTTGCCATGTGGTACGCCGTGATGGACGACCACGTCTGGATCGAGACCAAGGCCAAGTCGCAGAAGGTCGCCAACTTGCGCCGCGACCCGCGGATGACGTTCCTCGTGGAGTCCGGGCACACCTACGACCAGCTGCGCGGAGTCTCGCTCGAGGGCACCGGCGTGATCGAGGAGGACCCGGACCTGGTCTGGCGGGTCTGCGTCAACGTCTTCGAGCGCTACAACGCGCCGTACACCGAGGAGCTCAAGCCGTTCGTCGAGCTGATGGCCCGCAACCGGGTCGTCGTCCGGCTCGACGTCGGCCGGACCCGGTCCTGGGACCACCGCAAGCTCGGCATGGACCCGATGGACCTGGGTGGGAGTACGGCGGAGTTCGTCTAGTCGCGGAGCAGGAGGTGGACCGCGGTCTCCATGTGCTGCGCGGTATCGGCCGCGCTGGAGCGGCCCGTGACCCAGGCGACGAGCGAGGAGAGCCACACGTCGCCGATGACGCGGGCGGTGGCGACGTCCTCCTCGGTCGGCTCGCCGTGCTCGGGGTCCATGGCCTGGGTCAGCATCGTGGTCAGCTGCATGCCCACGGTGTGGATCTCCGCCGCCACCGAGGCGTCGGCGAACATGAACGCCCGGGTCAGGGCCTCGGTGAGGTGCGGGTCACCCTGCAGGCCGCGGGTGGTCTTCTTCAGCACGTAGATGACCCGCTCGGCGGCGGTGTCGCCGGGGATCGGCCGGTCGCGCAGTGAGGCCTCCGCGCGGTCGAACTCTCTGCTGAGGGCCGAGACGAGCAGGTGGATCTTGGAGGGGAAGTAGCGGTAGAGCGTCCCGAGGGCCACCTCGGCCGAGTCGGCGACGGACCGCATCTGGACGGCGTCGAAGCCGCCTTCGGAGGCGAGCGCGATCGTGGCGTCGAGGATGCGCTTGCGCCGGTCCCGCTGTGCTGCGGACCCGAGCTCCTCGACCGCGAGCGAGTTGGCAGTGACGGTCACTTCGGCAGATTAGCGCGGGATCAGTCATAATAGGAACACGTTCCAGTTTGCTCGGCCCCGCGTGTCTGCACGTCTCACACGGCCGTCACAAGAAGGGGTCCTCGTCACATGTCTGGCCACCTGCGCGTAGCACTGCTGTCATACCGCAGCCATCCCCACACCGGGGGACAGGGCATCTACCTGCGCCACCTCTCGCGCGAGCTGGCCAACCTCGGTCACGAGGTCGAGATCTTCTCCGGTCAGCCCTACCCCGAGCTCGACCACCCGTCGGTGCGGCTGACCGAGGTCCCGAGCCTCGACCTCTACCGGATGCCCGACCCCTTCCGGGTGCCGAAGCTGCGGGAGTTCCGCGACCGGGTCGACGTCGAGGAGTTCCTGACGATGTGCGTCGCGGGCTTCCCGGAGCCCAAGACGTTCAGCACGCGCGTCGCACGGCTGCTGAAGGAGCGGGCCGGCGACTTCGACATCGTCCACGACAACCAGTGCCTGGGCTACGGCATCACCGACATCGAGTCCCACGGGCTGCCGGTCATCGCCACGCTGCACCACCCGATCACCTTTGACCGCCGCATCGACCTCGACCAGGCGGGTCCGTTCTGGCGGCACCCGTGGAGGACGATGTCGCTGCGCCGGTGGTACGGCTTCCTCCGGATGCAGGCCACGGTCGCGCGGCGCACGCGCAGGATCCTCACGCCCTCGGAGACCTCCAAGCGCGACATCGCCAAGGACTTCGGCGTCGACCCGGCCCGGATGCAGGTGATCCTGCTCGGCGTCGAGGAGACCTTCAAGCCCCCCACCAAGCCGCGCATCCCCGGCCGGATCCTGGCCATGGCCAGCGCCGATGCCCCCATGAAGGGCATCGCGACCCTGCTCGAGGCCTTCGCCAAGCTGCGCACCGAACGTGACGTCGAGCTGGTGCTGGTGACCCGCCCCAAGGCCGGTGGCCGCACCGAGAAGCTCATCAACGAGCTGTCCATCGGCAGCCACGTCCGCTTCGTGCACGGCGTCAGCGACGCTGAGCTGGTCGACCTGATGGGGTCGGCCGAGCTGGCCTGCGTCCCGTCGCTCTACGAGGGCTTCTCCCTGCCGACCGCCGAGCTGATGGCCTGCGCCACGCCGCTGGTCGTCTCCCGGGCCGGCGCCATCCCCGAGGTGGTCGGACCGGACGGCCTCTGCGCCGACCTCGTCACGCCCGGTGACGTGGGCGAGCTCACGGCCGCGCTCGGTAGCCTGCTCGACGACCCCGAGCGCCGGGAGCGGTACGGCGCCGCCGGACGGCAGCGGGTCGAGGAGCTGTTCAGCTGGCGAGCGGTGGCGACCACCGTGGCGGCGGCCTACCAGGAGACGATCGAGGACTACCGGAGGGAGCACCCCCATGCTGACCGTTGACTTCGACCGGTTGGGCCTCCAACCCGGCGACCGGGTGCTCGACATGGGCTGCGGTGCCGGGCGCCACGCGTTCGAGATGTACCGCCGCGGAGGCGACGTCATCGCCCTCGACATGGACGGCGACGAGCTCGCCGGGGTCCGCGACCTGTTCGTGGCGATGAAGGAGGCCGGCGAGGTGCCGGCCGGTGCCGAGGCCGACGTCAAGGAGGGTGACGCGCTCGCGCTGCCCTTCGCCGACGGCGAGTTCGACCGGATCGTGGCCGCCGAGGTGCTCGAGCACATCCCCGCCGATATCCAGGCCATCGAGGAGCTCGTCCGGGTGCTGCGCCCCGGCGGGACCATGGCCGTCTCGGTGCCGCGGTGGTTCCCCGAGATCGTCAACTGGAAGCTCTCCGAGGACTACCACAACGTCCCGGGCGGTCACATCCGCATCTACTCCGACAAGGAGCTGATCGGCAAGCTCGAGAACGCCGGTCTGGACTACGTCGGCAAGGACTACGCGCACGGCCTGCACGCGCCGTACTGGTGGATCAAGTGCGCCGTCGGTGTCCGCAACGACGACCACCCCCTCGCCAAGGCCTACCACCGCCTGCTGGTGTGGGAGATCATGAAGCAGCCGCGCGCCCTGCAGGTGGCGGCCAGGGTGCTCGACCCGCTGATCGGCAAGAGCCTGGTGCTCTACCTCCGCAAGCCGGTGGAGCGCGCATGAGCCCGTTGCTGCCCTTCGTCGAGGGCGTCCTGACCGCCGAGCAGGTGGCCGAGAGCGCGGCCGCGATCGCGGCCATGCAGGAGCCGTGCGGAGCGATCCCGTGGACCGTCGGCGAGCACGTCGACATCTGGAACCACGTCGAGAGCGCCATGGCCCTCTTGGTCGGCGGTGAGGTCGACGCGGCCGAGCGCGCCTACGCGTGGGTGCCCACGATGCAACGAGCCGACGGCTCGTGGCCGATGAAGATCGTCGGCGGCGAGGTCGAGGACGCCCGCGGCGAGGTCAACATGTCGGCCTACCTGGCGGTCGGGGTCTGGCACCACTGGCTGGTCCAGCACGACATCGGCTTCGTCCAGCAGTTCTGGCCCTCGGTGCGGGCCGGCCTCGACTGGGTCGTCGCCCAGCAGGTCGCCTTCGGTGGCATCAACTGGACGCCGACCGAGGACTTCTCGCTGCTGGCCGGCTGCTCGAGCATCTACCAGTCGCTCCGCGCCGGCGTCGCCCTGGCCGACCTGCTCGACGACCCCCAGCCCGAGTGGGAGCTGGCCGGGGGGCGGCTCGGTCATGCGATCCGCCAGCACCGCGACCTGTTCGCGGACAAGTCGACCTTCTCCATGGACTGGTACTACCCGGTGCTGGGCGGCGCGATCCGCGGGCCGGAGGCGCTCGACCTGCTGGCGCCGCGCTGGGACGACTTCGTGGTTCCCGGTCTCGGCATCCACTGCGTCGACACCAACAAGTGGGTCACCGGCGCCGAGACGTGCGAGCTCGTCATGGCGCTCGACGCCGTGGGCGACCACCGTCGCGCGCTGTCGTTGCTGAAGGACATGCAGCACCTGCGCGGCGAGGACGGCAGGTACTGGACCGGCTGGGTCTACGGCGATGACGTCTACTGGCCGGTCGAGCACACGACCTACACGGCTGCGGCGGTGATCCTGGCCGTCGACGCGCTCGGCGAGACCTACGGGCACAGCAGCGCGGGGTCCGGCATCATGCGCGGGACGTCGTTGGCGCCGCACTTCGCCGAGATCGCGCTCGAGTGCGGATGCGAGTCACCCGACCGGGTCCCCGGCGTCACCGGTCGTCCGCTCTAGGACGCGCATCGAGCCGAGCGCCTCGACCTCGGTGAACGCGCCGCCCTCGAGCGCGCGCAGGAACACGTGGTACGGCGCCTGACCACCCTCGGCCGGGTCGGCGAACACGTCGTGGATGACCAGCGCACCGCCGGCCGTGACCCAGGGCGCCCAGCCGCTGTAGTCGTTCTGGGCGTGCTCCTCGGCGTGGCCGCCGTCGATGAACAGCAGCGACAGCGGCGTCCGCCAGTGCCGCGCCACGGTCGTCGACTGCCCGATGACCGCCACGACCTGGTCCTCGAGGCCGGCCGCCGCGATCGTGCGGCGGAACGTCGGCAGCGTGTCCATCCGCCCGGTCTGCGCGTCCACGAGGGACGCGTCGTGGTGCTCCCAACCGGCCTGGTTCTCCTCCGAGCCGTGGTGGTGGTCGACCGTGAAGACGATCGCCTGGGGTCCGCCGACCTCGCGGGCGGCGCCGCCGAGGTAGACCGCCGACTTGCCGCAGTAGGTGCCGACCTCCAGGGCCGGGCCGTGCGGCAGGCGCTCGCGCGCGACACGGTGCAGCAGCATCCCCTCGTCCTCGGGCATGAAGCCCTTTGCGGCCAGGGCGTGCGGGAGGAGGTCTTGGCGGCAGCACGGTCACGGCGCGAGACTAGGTGGTGCTCCTCCATCGCGGCGCGCACGGTGGCAGTGACGAGGTCGACCGCCCGACGGAGCTGCTCGGCGTTCGGGTGAGGCGTACTCGTAGCCCTGTCCTTGATCGACTCCAGGCCGCTCAGCTGGAAGTGGTACGGGCCGACGTTGAAGAACGCGTAGCGGGTGGCGTCCTTGCGTTCCGGGCCGCGGGGGAGGCTGCACCGTGTTGTCGAAGACGTAGAACGCGTCGGCCTCGGTGAGCAGGACCTCGGTGAGCAGCCGGGCGGAGAGGAAGTGCCGACCCCGTGGGCCTTGCGGTCCCGCGCGGTGTCGAAGAACGTCCCAGCTGCAGGTGGTTCTCGAGGACGTGCTTCGGCCTCCTCGTCGCTCGGCGCATAGCTGATCTCGAGCGTGAGGTCGGCGGAGGTGCCGTCGCCGTTCTTCAGGAGGCGGAAGTGACGACGCGTGCAGTCCGAGGTCGAGGACCTCGAGAACGGCTCGGTGTTGCGACGCCGCTTGGCCGCGGTGTCGTAGTAGAGGCTGGTCCGCTCCGTGCCGGGATCCGGTGGCAGGCCGTAGACGGTCTCGAAGACGGCGGGGTGAGCAGCGCACAGGGCTCGAGGTAGGGCACCCCGGGGGCGTACTCCTTCTCCGGTCCGATGACGGCGGGTCCCGGGGTGAAGGGCAGGTCGGGGCGGCCGAGGTTGCGTCGTACGACGGCCGTGGCCTCACGCATCCGCGGGACCTGGTCGTCGTACTCGGCGGGGGACAGGGGGCCGGTCGGCGAAGCTGAGGGGACCGAAGCGCAGGGTGACCAGGACGCTGTCGCCGTGGGTGACGAAGCTCTGCTGGCCCGCGACGTAGAGGAGGACGTCCTCGGCTCCTGGCGACCGGCTTCCCGCCCAGGTCCGCCTCGTTCTGACGGGCGAGGTCGGCGACCCACTCGTAGCCCTGGGCGAAGCTCTGCTGGGCGAGCTTCGCGCTCTCCTTGCCGGTTCCGAGGTAGCGGATCGCCTTCCATCGGGCCTCGCCGCGCCTGAGGTTGGGGATAGGTCGCCACCTCGACGCGGAGCGTGTAGCCGCTGGGCGTCGTCGAAGTTGTAGTGGCAGGTCGAGCGCAGCGAGCCGGTGACGGTGTCGGTCTCCCGCTTGAGCTCCGCCTCGCTCATCGAGGTGTCCAGGACCTCCTGGCGGACGTAGCCGTTCTGCCCGAGGGGTCCGAAGATCGTGCCTGACCTGCTGCATCGGGAGCAGCCGGCACGGCTGGACGTACGGCTGGTCGCCCAGCATCACCGGCTGCGGCTCCGGGAGCTCGCCTCCGGCTGCCGTGGTGGGCTCATCGGTGGAGGCTCTGCTCGGTGGTGGGCGCGGGCGCGGGCGCCTGGTCCGGAGCACCGGAGCAGGCCCCGCGGAGCAGGAGCAGGGCGGCGGTGGGGACGAGGTGGCGGGTCACCCGCCAGGTCTGCCCGTCGGGCGAGGACGACAAACGCTGACCTGTCCTATACTGGAACACGTTCTAGTTTCTGCCGTCCCGAGGAGCGCCCGCCATGTCGATCGGCATCTCCGAGGAGCACCGTGACCTCGCAGGAAGCCTGCGGGAGTGGGCGGCCGGGCTCGAGGGTCCGGAGGCGGCGCGGGCCGCCGACACCGACCCGGGCGCGACCTTCGCCGACGCCTGGAAGGCGGTCGGCGAGATGGGGATCGCCGCGATCGCGCTGCCCGAGTCCGTCGGCGGCGGCGGGGGAGACGTCCTCGACCTCGCCGTCGCGCTCGAGGCGTGTGCGCACCAGCTGGTGCCTGGCGCTCTGCTCGGACCGGCCGTCGCGTCCCTGGTGCTGCGGTCCGGCCGCCGAGGCCGTCGGACCGAGGCCGTGGTCGTCGGTCTGGTCGTCGGTGGCACCGCCTGGGACACCCCCTCTGCGACGCACTTCCTGGTCGCGGGTGAGGACGACGCCTGGTCGGTGGTGCCGCGGGAGGGCTGCACGGTCACCGTCGACACGTCGGGCTCGACCTCACCCGCCGCTTCGGCGACGCTGACCGTCGACTCGACGGACGAGGCCGTCGGCGTCCCCGACCTGGGGTCCGAGACCGTACGCCGCGCGGTCGTCACGCTGGCCGCTGCCGAGGCCTCCGGCGTGGCCCGCTGGTGCCTGGAGGTCGCCGTCGACTACGCGAAGGTGCGCGAGCAGTTCGGCCAGAAGATCGGCGCCTTCCAGGCGGTCAAGCACCTGTGCGCGGAGATGCTCGAGCAGGCCGAGGCGGTCACGGCCGCCGCGTGGGACGCCGCCAACGCCGCGCACGGTGCTGATGACGACCAGTGGGGCTTCGCCGTCGACGTCGCCGCGGCCACCTGCTTCGACGCCGCGGTCGAGATCGCCAAGTCGTGCGTGCAGGTGCTCGGCGGCATCGGCTTCACCTACGAGCACGACGCGCACCTCTATCTGCGCCGGGCCGTCTCGCTGCGGGCCCTGGCCGGGGCCTCCGACGACGCGGCGCTCCGGCTGACCGACGCCGCCGCCGGTGGCACCCGCCGCAACGTGTACGCTCGACCTCGACGGCGCCGACCAGGCGGTCCGTCCCGAGATCCGCGCCGAGGTGGAGCGGGTCGCGACGCTGCCCGACCGACGAGCTCCGCGCGGCGCTTGGCCGACAACGGCTACCTCGCGCCCGCACTACCCCGCGCCGTACGGCCTGGGCGCCGACGCGGTGACCCAGCTGGTCCTCGATCAGGAGCTCACCCGGGCCGGCGTCACGCGCCCCGACATCGTGATCGCCGCCTGGGCCCTGCCGACGATCCTGGAGTTCGGCACCGACGAGCAGCGAGAGAGGTTCGTGCGGCCCTCCTGGTCGGTGACCTGGTGTGGTGCCAGCTCTTCTCCGAGCCGTCGTCGGGCTCCGACCTGGCCTCGCTGCGCACCAAGGCGACCAAGGTCGACGGAGGCTGGCGGCTCTCGGGCCAGAAGGTCTGGAACTCCGTGGCCGAGCGGGCCGACTGGGGCATCTGCCTGGCCCGGACGAACCCCGACGCTCCCCAGCACAAGGGGATCACCTACTTCCTCGTCGACATGAAGTCGGAAGGGATCGACGTCCGGCCGCTGCGCGAGATCACCGGGCACGCGTCTGTTCAACGAGGTGTTCCTCGACGACGTGTTCGTGCCCGACGACTGCGTCGTCGGCGAGGTCGACGACGGCTGGCGGCTGGCCCGGGCCACGCTGGCCAACGAGCGGGTCGCGATGGCGACAGCCGTCTCGACAAGAGCACCGAGCGCGCCGTGCCGACTCGCTGCCGACGGCTCGCTGTCCCGGTCGCAGCAGCGCGTCGCGGTCGGCCACTCGGTCGCGCTGTCGACGGTCTGCACGCTGCTCGGGGTCCGCACCACCCTCCGAACACTCGCTGGCCAGGGGCCGGGAGCGGAGTCGTCGGTCGCCAAGCTGCTCGGCGTCCGCAACCGTCAGGACAGCTCTGAGCTCGTCGTCACCCTGTAGGCGACCGGCTGCTCTCGGCGCCCGACGACGAGGACGTGACCGCCGCGGTGTGGGAGATGCTCAACACCCGCTGCCTGTCGATCGCCGGCGGCACCACCCAGATCCTGCGCAACGTCGTCGGCGAGCGGATCCTCGGGCTGCCGCGGGGCTAAGCGGGCTGCTTCTCGCGCCGGTACTGGTTCCAGTGCCAGTGCAGGTAGCGGTCGATCGCGCGCACGATGTGGGAGGAGCGGATCGAGGGGAACACGTCGAAGGCGTGCTGGGCGCCGGTGAGCTCGGCGTAGACGACGGACCGCTTGGAGGAATCGCGCAGCCTGGCGACGAACTGACGCGCCTGCTCGACCGGGACCAGGGTGTCCCAGGCGCCGTGCAGGACGAAGAAGTCCGGCGCGTCGGGGGTGATCCGCAAGATCGGGCGAGGCCGCCTCGAAGATGTCGGGGTTCTCCCTCCACGTGGTCTGGAAGACCCGCCGCGCGAGGAAGCGGTCGCGGGTCTGCGCTCCGCCGCGGATGCCGAGTGAGTCGGCCATGTCGTAGACGCCGTAGTGCGGGACCGCGACCTGCACCGAGCAGTCGGCGTCCTCGAAGCCGGGCTGCCACTCCTTGTCGTCGGCGGTCAGAGCGGCGAGGGCAGACGAGGTGGCCTCCGGCCGATCCACCGGTGATCGCGATGTAGTCGGGGTCGCCGCCGTAGGCGGAGATGTTCTCGCGGATCCAGGCGATCGCCTGCTTGACGTCGATGATGTGGGCCGGGAACGGGTCGCGCGGGGCGAGACGGTAGTTGATCGCCACGCAGACCCACCCCTTGGCGGCCAGGTGCTGCATGAGCGGGATGCCCTGCTGGTCCTTCTTGCCGATCGTCCACGCGCCGCCGTGCACCTGGAGCAGCACGGGTGCTCCCTCGACCGGCCCGTTCGCGCGGGAAGTAAACGTCGAGCAGGCCGCGTTTGCCGTGGTCGTTGTAGGCGATGTCGCGCTCGACCCGCACCTCCCGGTTGCGCATCCGGAACGGGTAGACGAGCTGGCGCCACGGTACGGCGAGGTCGGCTGGGCTGGGCGCGGTCTCGAGCCCGTCGACCCACTCCTCCCCGAGGGCCTCGGAGAGGGCGTCCTCAGCCTGCTGCCGGGCCAGGCGACCCTGGGCGATGACGAAGGACAGCCCGACCGCGCTGGCACCCGCCAGGGCCAGCCCGAGGGGGTGGGGGCGCCGCCCGTAGGTGAGCCCGAGGGCGTTGGCGGCGGCGTCGGCGGTGGTCAGCGCCAACACGTGGGGTGCGAGCTCCCCGGTGAGCCAGCCGGCGAAGAACGCCGGCACGCCGACCTCGTAGCCGGGGAAGGGTCGTACGGCGTTGGCCGTCAGGGCGGCGGTGATCACCTGGCGGCGGAGGAAGCCCATAGGACCCGAGATTAGTGGCTAGTCTCCGGGGGTGGATCGACTGTCCGGCCTCGACGCGAGCTTCCTCTACCTCGAGACCCCTGCCCAACTCATGCACGTGTGCGGGGTCATCGTCCTCGACCCGAGCACGATGCCGACGCCGTACTCCTTCGAGCAGATGCAGGCCGACATCGACCGCAACGTCCGCGACGTCCCGGCCTTCAGCCGCAAGCTGCGCCGGGTGCCGATGGGACTGGACCACCCGATCTGGGTGCGCGACAAGCAGTTCGACATCGAGCGGCACGTGCACCGGCTCGCGTTGCCTCAGCCGGGCGGCTACAAGGAGCTGATGTCGCTGGCCGGGCACCTGGCCTCGCTCCCGCTCGACCGCTCGCGCCCGCTGTGGGAGATGTGGGTGATCGAGGGCTACGAGAGCGACAGGATCGCGGTCTTCTCCAAGATGCACCACGCGACCGTCGACGGCGTCTCCGGCTCCAACCTGATCAGCCACCTGTGCTCGCTCGAGCCGGACGCCGAGCCACTCGCGCTCGGCGAGGAGCAGCGGCACGGCCGCGACGTGGGCTCACGCGAGCTCTTCGCCCGCGCGGTGGTCAGCCGGGCCGCCCTGCCGGTGCACGCGGCGAAGATCCTGGCGCCGACGGCCAAGACGATCGCCAGCACGGTCTCGCGCGCCCGGGAGGGCACTGCGATGGCGGCCCCCCTCACCGCGCCGCGGACCTCGTTCAACGGCACGATCACCGGCCACCGGTCCATCGGTCTGGTCGACCTGAGTCTCGAGGACATCAAGATCATCAAGGCCGCCACCGGTACGACGGTCAACGACGTCGTGCTGGCCGTCTCCGGCGGGGCGCTGCGCGCCTACCTCGAGGAGCGCGGTGAGCTGCCGGACTCCTCGTTGCTGGCCACCGTGCCGGTCAGCGTCCGCGAGCACTCCAAGCGCTCCGGCGGCGCCAACAAGGTCTCCTCGCTCTTCGCCAAGCTCGGGACCGACATCGAGGACCCGCTCGAGCGGCTCTCCGACATGGCCGAGGACAACCGCAACGCCAAGGAGCACCACCAGGCGATCAGCGCCGACACCCTGCAGGACTGGGCCGAGTTCGCCGCGCCGCGGACCTTTGGCCTCGCCGTCCGGGCCTACGCCGGGCTCCGGCTCGCCGAGCGGCACCCGGTCGTGCACAACCTGGTCATCTCCAACGTGCCCGGCCCGCCGATGCCGCTCTACTTCATGGGAGCCCACATCCTCGGGCTCTACCCGCTCGGGCCGGTCTTCCACGGCGCCGGCCTCAACGTCACTGTGATGTCGAAGGAGGGCCAGGTGCACGTCGGCGTCATCGCCTGCCGCGAGTCGATGCCCGACGTCGAGTCCCTGGTCAAGCACTTCCCGCTCGAGATCGAGCGGCTCAAGGAGGCGGTGCTGGCGCGCGACGCCGGCGCCACGCCCATCACGAAGAAGGTCAAGAAGCGCTCTCGCGGCGCCGCGGGAGATCCCTCCGCCGCGCGTTGACGGTGTTGACGGCCTCGACGTAGGCCGGGACGAACACCTCGGTCTCCAGCACGCAGGCCGCGTGGCCGCCGTCGTAGTCGTGGATGGTCGCGCCGGGAATGGCGCGCGCCAGGTCGATCTGGCGCTCGGGCGGGATCACCCGGTCGGAGCGACCGACGACGACCGCGGTCGGGACGTCGATGCGCGACGAGCCACGGCCGGGAGTGGTGGCGGCCGAGCGCGGCGAGCGCCTGGCCGACCGCCCACGGCGAGGTGGAGCGGAACTCGCGGATCGCCCACTCCTGGATGTCGCTGGGCTCGAGGTCGACGGCGTCGGCCGCGGCTCGGGCTGCGCGGACCGCCGTACGCGACTTGGAGACACCGCGGGCAGGCCGCCATCGTCGTCCCCATCCCGGCGAAGAAGAAGCCGCTCGGCCGGGCTCATCCGGAACCGGTCGGTGGTCGCGGCCAGCGCCAGACCCCTCGACCTTGTCGGGGTGCTGGCGCCACACCCGCTGGGCGACGATCGAGCCCATCGAGAAGCCGCCGACGATCACGTCGCTCAGGTCCGAGGACGTCGATCAGCGCGCCCACGTCGTCGGCGCAGTCGTAGAGCGAGAACTCCTCGCTCCGGATGCCCTGACCGTGCCAGCGCTGGTCCATGGTCACCACGCGGTAGCGGCGCGAGAGGGGCTCGATGCAGGGGTACCACGTGAGCAGGCCGGTGCACCCCAGCGCGTGCAGCAGCACGACGGTCGGCGCGTCGTCGCTGGGTCCCGGCGTGTCGGTGACGTAGGTCGACCCGCGGCCGGGCAGCTCGACCAGCTCGCCGGGGGGATCCGCGCCCACGGCATGTAGACCTGGTGGCGCAGCACGCCCAGCGGGTTCATGTAGAACACGTTACAGTTTCGCCATGAGTGAGTCGGTGGACGCGGTCCGCTCGGTCGTGTCGGAAGCGCTGGATCGAGACGGTGACTGGACGGCCCTGGGCTCCGCCGGGTCTGCTCGGGCTGGCCGTCCCCGAGGCCCACGGCGGCGAGGGCCTCGGGCCTGGCCGAGGTCGGCGTCCTGCTGCGTGAGATCGGTGCCCGCGCCACGCACCTGCCGGTCTGGGAGACGCTCTGCTGTGGCGCGCTGACGCTCGCCGCGGCCGGATCCGAGGAGCAGCAGGCGGCGCTCCTCCCGGGCGTGGTCACCGGCGAGACGGTCCTGACCCCAGCCCTGCGCGAGGTCGGCCGCTCCTACCGCGACGCCCCCGAGACGACGTACGCCGACGGCACCGTCACCGGCCGCAAGATCGGTGTGACCTACGCCGACCGCGCCGCTCGCCTCCTGGTCACCGCGCTCGACGGCGAGACGCTCGTCGTGGCCCTGGTGGACCCGACAGGTCCCGGGTGTCACGCTGGTCGAGTCGGGCTCGTCGGCCAAGCTGGCCACCCACACGGTCGTCCTCGACGGCGCTCCCGCCGAGCTGCTGCCCGGCGCACGACGCCGCCCGCCTCCTCGTCGAGCACGCGGTCGTCGGCCTGTGCCTCACCGCCGCTGGGCTGGTGGCCGGTGCGCGCGACCTGACCGCCGACTACATCAAGGGCCGCACCCAGTTCGGGCGCTCGCTGGCGGAGTTCCAGGCCGTGGCGATGCAGGCCGCCGACATCTACATCAGCTCGCGCACCATCGACCTCGCCGCCGAGAACGCCGCCTGGCGGGTCGCCGAGGGCCTCGACGTCACCGACGACCTCGCCGTCGCGGCGTACTGGATCTGCGCGGAGGGCCCGGCCACGCTGCGCACCTGCCACCACCTGCACGGCGGCATGGGCGTCGACGAGACCTACCCGCTGCACCACTACTTCTCCTGGGTCACCGACATCGCGCACTGGCTCGGCACGCTGCCGGGCGACGTCGCCGTCGAGGACCCGACGACCAAGAACCTCGAGCTCACCGCCGAGCAGCGGGCGTTCAAGTCCGAGATCCGCACCTACTTCTCGGGCATCGCCGGCCACGACGAGCACGTCGAGATGAGCATCGACCGGCACGGCCCGACGTACCAGAGGACCATCCGCAAGATGGGCGCCGACGGCAAGATGGGCGTCGGCTGGCCGAAGGAGTACGGCGGCCACGGCCTCGGCGAGATCGAGCAGACGATCTTCGCCAACGAGGCGCAGTACTCCGACGTCCACCTGCCCGCGGTGACCCTGCAGACCGTCGGGCCCACGCTGATCCGCTACGGGACCGAGAAGCAGAAGGAGCTCTTCCTCAAGCGGATCCTCGAGGGCGACGTGCACTTCGCGATCGGCTACAGCGAGCCCGACGCCGGCACCGACCTCGCCTCGCTCCGCACCACCGCGAAGCGAGACGGCGACCACTACGTCGTCAACGGCCAGAAGATGTGGACCACCGGAGGTCACCAGGCCGACTACGTGTGGCTGGCGGTGCGCACCGACCCGGACGCCCCGAAGCACAAGGGCATCTCGATCCTGATCGTCGACACCAAGGACCCGGGCTACTCCTTCACCCCGATCATCACCGCCGACGGCTCCCACCACGTCAACGCGACCTACTACAACGACGTGCGGGTGCCGGTCGACATGCTGGTCGGCGAGGAGAACCAGGGCTGGAAGCTGATCACCACCCAGCTCAACCACGAGCGCGTCATGCTCGGCCCGGCCGGGCGCATCGAGGGGCTGCGCGACCGCGTCGCCGACTGGGCGACGAAGGCCGGCGTGATCGACCGCCACGACGTCCGCGAGGTGATGGGCCGCACGACGGCTGCGTTCCGGGTCAACGAGCTCCTCAACTGGGAGGTCGCTCGCGCGGCCGCCGAGGGGGAGGTCTCGGTCGGCGACGCGTCGTCGTCGAAGGTCTTCGCCGCCGACGAGGTGCAGCACCTGCTGGCCGACCTGGCCGGCATCGTGCACCGCTACGGCGACCCGGCCGAGGCCGAGACCAGGACCCTGATGGACTACCTCGACGGCCAGGCCAAGCGCAACCTCGTCCTCACCTTCGGTGGAGGTGTGCAGGAGGTACAGCGCGAGCTGATCGCCATGTTCGGGCTGAGCCTGCCGCGGGTGCCCCGGTGACGGACGAGCAGGTGCGGGCCGAGGCGGACCGGATCATCGCGCTCGGCGAGGCGAGCGAGTCGCAGGCGCCGTACGCCGTCAACCAGGCGACCATCGGGACCTGGATGGACGCGATGGGCTACCACAACGAGCGCTTCACCCGGGGCGAGGCGCCGCCGTCGATGGCCCAGGTGTGGACGATGCCCGGGCTGGGTCGCAAGCGACCGCCGGAGGACCCGCTCAGCCGGATGACCGAGTTCCTCACCGACCAGGGCTACACCGCCGTGCTCGGCACCAACTGCGAGCAGACCTACGAGCGCTACCTGCGCGTCGGCGAGGAGGTCCGCGTGACCAGCGCGCTGGACTCCGTCGTCGGCCCGAAGAACACCGCGATGGGAGTCGGGTGGTTCGTGACCTCCCGCAACACCTGGTACGTCGGCGAGGAGAAGGTCGCGACCATGCTCTTCCGCGTCCTGAAGTTCATCCCGAAGCCGCCGGCGGTCGAGCCTGTCGAGACCCCGGACGAGGAGGCAGCGCGGTGACGTCGTGCGACCGATGGTCAACCGGGACTCCCAGTTCTTCTGGGACGGCACCGAGGGCCGGCGAGCTGCGGATCCAGGTCTGCAACGCGTGCGGCGCCAAGCGCTTCCCGCCCGGCCCCGCCTGCCAGTCGTGCGAGGCCTACGACCGCGGCTACGAGGTCGCCGCCGGCACCGGCACCGTCTTCTCGTACGTCGTGCACCGGCACCCGCCCGTCCCCGGCAAGGAGCTGCCGATCGTGATCGCGCTCATCGACCTCGACGAGGGGGTCCGGATGGTCGGCGAGGTCGTCGACGTGGCCGACGACGAGATCGAGATCGGGACCCGGCTGCGGGTCGACTTCAACCGGGTCGACGACGAGCTGACGCTGCCGGTCTGGCGGCGAGCATGAAGGTCGGGAGAGGTGCTCCCCGAGTGGAGCCTGCCGATGACGCCGACGACGATCGTGAGCACCGCGATCGCCACCCGCGACTGGCAGGACGTCCACCACGACCGCGACATCGCCCAGGCGGCCGGGTCGAAGGACATCTTCATGAACATCCTGACCACCAACGGGCTGGTCGAGAAGTTCGTCGTCGACTGGGCCGGCCACGACGTCGAGCTGAAGGGCATCGCGATCCGGCTCGGCGCACCGGCGCACCCCTACGACACGCTCACCTTCAGCGGCGAGGTCACCGAGGTGGACGACGGGATCGCCACCATCGCCGTGGTGGGCCGGGTGTCGCTGGGCGACCACGTCACCGGCACCGTCCGGGTGGTGGCGCCGTGAGCCTCAGCGGCAAGGCGGCGATCGTCGGCATCGGGGCGACCGAGTTCTCCAAGGAGTCCGGCCGATCCGAGCTGCAGCTCTCCGTCGAGGCGGTGCGGGCCGCGCTGGCCGACTGCGGCCTGACCGCCGCCGACGTCGACGGGCTGACGACGTTCACGATGGACACCTCCTCGGAGATCGCGGTGGCCCGCGAGCTCGGCGTACCTGAGCTGCGCTTCTTCAGCCGGATCAACTACGGCGGTGGCGCGGCCTGCGCGACCGTGCAGCAGGCGGCGATGGCGGTCGCGACCGGGGTCGCCGACGTCGTGGTCTGCTACCGCGGCTTCAACGAGCGGTCGGAGTCGCGCTTCGGCCAGTTCTCGCTCGCGGCGGCCACCCAGGTCAACACCAACGGCCTCGACAACGCCTGGACCTACCCGATGGGGCTCGGCACGCCCGCGGCCACCGTGGCGATGCAGGCGCGCCGCTACATGCACGAGTACGGCGCCACCTCGGCCGACTTCGGCGCGGTCGCGGTCGCCGACCGGCGACACGCGGCGACCAACCCGAACGCGTTCTTCTACGGCAAGCCGATCACGATCGAGGACCACCAGGCCTCGCGGATGATCGTCGACCCGCTGCACCTGCTCGACTGCTGCCAGGAGAGCGACGGCGCGGTCGCGCTCGTCGTCGTCTCCGCCGAGCGGGCCCAGGACCTGCCGCAGAAGCCCGCCGATCATCGCGGCGGCGGCCCAGGGGAGCGGCACGGACCAGTTCGTGATGACCTCCTACTACCGCGACGACATCGGCATCCCCGAGATGGGCGTCGTCGGCCGCGAGCTGTGGCGCCAGTCGGGCTTGACGCCCGACGACATGCCGATGGCGATCCTCTACGACCACTTCACGCCCTACGTCCTCATGCAGCTCGAGGAGCTCGGCTTCTGCGGGCGCGGCGAGGCCAAGGACTTCATCGCCGGCGGTGCCATCGAGGTCGGCGGCCGGTTGCCGCTCAACACCCACGGCGGCCAGCTCGGCGAGGCCTACATCCACGGCATGAACGGCATCGCCGAGGGCGTCCGCCAGATCCGGGGCACCTCGGTCAACCCGGTCGCCGCATCGGGGGACGTCGACCACGTGCTGGTCACCGCCGGCACCGGAGTGCCGACGAGCGGGTTGATCCTCAGCGCATAGCTGGACAGCCGGCGTAGGCCTGCGCGTGGCCGCGCACCATGGCCGCGTTCAGCGTCGAGAACTCCAGCTTGATGATGCTCAGCGTCGGACCCATGAGGGTTGCGAAGCCGGAGCCGCCGAAGGAGGTCGCCGGCGCTGGCGTAGTGGTGGTGCGCCCCCATCACGTGACCGACCTCGTGGGACATGGTGAGGCCCGTGCCGCCGAGGACGGGAGCGGGAGGGTGGAGCCGGTGGTCTCCTCGGGGAAGATCTCGCCGACGGCGAACGCACGGTCGTCGAAGCGGACGCCACCGATGCAGTCGGCCAGACCGGCCACGTTCTTGTAGTGCGGCGGGCCGGCGCCGATGTCGGCGGTGGTCAGCGTGTAGACGACGTCGATGCCCTGGGGCCGCTCGCCGCCGAAGAACCGCTTGGCCTGCTCGTTGAGACCCGGAGCGGAGCCACCCTTGAGGCGCACCTTCTGGTAGCTCGGCTTCACGGTGATCCCCAGCGGCTCGTAGGCCTGCTTCATCTGCGCGGCTGCTCGCTGGGCGATGGCCTTGGGGGCGCCACGATCGAGCAGGATCCGCAGGTCCAGGCGCACCGGAACCGTCTCGTACGACGCCACGTGCGGCGTCAGCTCGACGCAGAGCTCCTCCTCGTCGATGAGCTCGGGGAAGGTGATCGGCTCGGCGGTGGCGGTCGGCGCACCGACGGTGACACCCGCGGTGCCGGCGACGGCGAGCAGGGCGGTGAGGAGCGGGCGAGGCGGCGACGCATGCCTGCTCAACGACGCCGTGCTCCTCGGTCACGCCCCCGGCGACGTGCGGCACAGTGTCGTCATGATCCTGCGCAACGTCGCTGCTCTCCTGGGCTCCGCGCTCGCCGCCGTGGTGGCCTACGTGGCCTGGCTGGGCTGGAACGCCGAGAAGACGGTGCAGCCGGGGTCGACCTCGGAGACCGGCCCCTACGAGGCGTGGCAGGTGGTCGGGCTCGCTCTCACGTGGGTCGTCGTCGTGGCGGTGGCGACGTGGGTCGCGAACAGCTGGGTCGCCGTCGCGGGGGGCACGGCCGGCTTGGTCGGGGCCTGGGTCGCCGACATCACGACGCACCCGACGGCCGACGCCGGCCTGTGGCCCATCGGCGCGGTGTTGATCGTCCTCGGTGCCGGCTTCGTCGGTGCGCTCGTCGCCCTGATCACCGTGGCGGTGCGGTCCCGGGTGCGGAAGACACGGCGGACCGGTCGCTGACTGATGCACCCGGATGCCGCCGAGATCACCGACGACCTGGCCCGCTCGCTGGTGGACGCCCAGCTTCCCCGATGGGCAGACCTACCGCTGCGGCGGCTGCCGCCACTGGGGACCGACCACCAGCTCTTCCGGCTCGGCGAGGAGCTGCTGCTGAGGCTGCCGATCATCGGCTGGGCGGCCGACCAGGCCGGGCGCGACGCCCGCTGGCTGCCGGTGCTGGCCCCCCACCTGCCGGTCGCGGTGCCGGTGCCGGTCGCTGTCGGCGATCCGGACGTGGACTACCCCTACCGCTGGTCGGTGGTGCCGTGGATCGAGGGTGAGAACGCGCCCGACGACGGGCTCCGCGACGTCACGGTCGCGCGTGAGCTGGCGGCGTTCGTGGAGGCGCTGCACGGGATCGACCCCAGCGGTGGGCCGGTCAAGGAGGGGCTCGACCGCGGCGTTCCCCTCGCCGCCCGGGACGAGGTCACGCGCGATGCCCTCGCCAGATGCGGCGACCGGGTGGACGCCGCGGTGGTCACCGCCGCCTGGGAGGACGCGCTGGCGGTGCCGGCGTACGACACGGAGCCGGTGTGGATCCACGGCGACCTGCACGAGGGCAACCTCCTGCTCCGCGACGGACACCTGGCCGGCGTCATCGACTGGGGCGCGCTCGGGCTGGGCGACCCGGCTCCCGACTACGCGACGGCCTGGCTGCTGCTGCGGGGCCCGGCCCGCGCGGCCTTCCGGGACGCGACCGGCGTGGACGACGCGACGTGGCAGCGCGCGCGAGGGTGGGCGCTGTCGGTGTCGCTGATGGAGATCCCCTACTACTGGGACCGGTCCCCGGCGATCGCCGCCAAGGCGCTGAGCTGTGTGGGCGAGGTCCTAACCTCGGACGCGTGAGCGAGTCTCCTCCGTTGCCGACCCTGGACCCCGACGAGCAGCGCGTGCTCGGGAGCCTGCTGGAGAAGGAGGTCACGGTGCCCGCGAGCTACCCGATGACACTCAACGCCGTTCGGACGGCCTGCAACCAGACCAGCAGCCGCGAGCCGGTGACGGCCTACGACGAGCGGCACGTGCACGACGTGCTGCGAGAGCTCAAGACGCGTGAGCTGGTCGGCGTCACCTGGTCCGACAGCGGACGTCGGACGATGAAGTACGTCCAGCGCCTCGCCCACCTGCTCGACCTCGCCGACGACGAGCGCGCCCTGCTCACGGTGCTGCTGCTGCGCGGACCGCAGGCGCCGGGCGCCCTGCGCTCGCGCACCGACCGGCTGCACGCCTTCGCCGAGCGCGAGGACGTCGAGGCGTCCCTGGCGCGAATGGCGGAGCGCGGGCTCGTGCGGGAGCTCCCGCGGCGACCTGGGGAGCGCGACCACCGGTGGGTGCACCTGCTGGGCGAGGTGGCCGAACCGGTCGAGACGGCGCCCTCCGAGCCGGCCGACCGGGGCGAGCCGGCCTACGCGCCGCCGGCCGACCGCGACGAGCGGGTGCGGTCGTCGTACGGCTCGGTCGCGACGGCGTACGCAGACGCGCTGGCCCACGAGCTCGACGCGCTGCCGTTCGAGCGCTGGATCCTGGAGCGGGTGGCGCAGCTGGCCGGGTCGCGGCCGGTCGTCGAGGTCGGGTGCGGGCCGGGCCACGTCACCGACTTCCTCGCCGCGCTCGGTGCGGACGCCACGGGCACCGACCTGACGCCCGCGATGGTGGTGGAGGCTCGGCGGCGCTTCCCCGACGGGCGCTACGAGGTCGGCGACCTCCGCACGCTCATGCGCCCGGCGACCAGCGACGGCTGGGGTGCGGTGCTCGCGTGGTACTCCCTCATCCACCTCGCTCCCGCCGAGCTCCCCGACGCGGTGGCGGCGCTCACCAGGCCGCTGGCACCCGGAGGGTGGTTGGTCGTCGCCGCCCACGCCGGCACCGGGGTCCGCAGCAACACCGAGTGGTTCGGGCAAGCCGTCGAGCTCGATGTCGTCCTCCACGAGCCCGCCGATCTGGCAACGATGCTCACCGGCGCCGGGCTGGTCGACGTGGAGTGGTACCGCCGCGGCCCCGTCGTCGCTCGCGGCGAGACCTCCGAGCGGGTCTACCTGCTCGCGCAGAAGCCGATCCGCCGCTGACCCGTCGCATACATGCGACGGGTCAGCGTGGGGCTGTGGCAAAGCTCAGGGCGGTGCCGCGAGCCTCACCACGTCCCACGCGAAGGCGCGGGTGGGGGCCGCGAGGGCGGGGTCAGCAGGTCGGTGGACGCGCTCCCAGGGGTGGGGGCGGGCGGCGATGGCGGCGCGGATGAGCGGGTGGTGCTCGGCGGGGACGTGGTCGAGCGCCCACTGCCCGGCGGCGGTCTTGCCGATGACCGCGCCCTCGCGGCAGGTGTAGAGCGCGCGGCAGAGGGTGAGCACGAGGTAGGGCTGGTACCACCCGTTGCCCAGCAGCTCCGGCTCGGCCTCGATGCCCTCGGCCCGCTCGCGGACGACGCCGATCGCCTCGGCGCGCAACGTGTCGGGGGAGACAGGCGGGACCAGCTCGGCGGGGGGTGGTCCGGAGAGCGCGATCCCGTGCTCGCGCAGCGTCCACCTGTGGTGGGCGTTGTTGTCGTGGTCCGACAGCTCGAGGGTGCGTGAGCCGTTGTCGACGTACCACCACTTCCGGCCCAGGCTCATCGGGCTGGCCAGGTCGGCCAGCGGGGCATAGCTGCCCTCGAGATGCGCGATGCGGTCGGGGAGTACGCCGTGCATCGCACGCAGCCCGTCGAGGGCCGCCCCGGACGGGGCCGAGGTGACCACCGCCAGGACGTCGACGTCGCTCCACTCGTCGGCGCACCCGAGGGCGTGGGAGCCGACGAGGTAGGCACCGACCAGCGCGTCGCCGAGGACGGCGGCTGCGCCGTCGACCCAGGGGGCCAGGTCAGGCGAGGGTGAGGACGACATCGGCCAGCACCGGGGCGCCGTCCCGCTCACCGCCGGCGACGTCGGCAGCACCGACGACGCGGCCGTCCTCGCGCCAGCCGCGCACGCGGATCGTCTCGCCCGGGAAGAGCACTCCCGCGAACTTCGCGGAGAAGCCACCGACAGCAGCGGCGTCACCGTCGAGGCACGCCTCGGTGAGCTCGCGAAGCACGATCCCGTAGGAGCACAATCCGTGCAGGATCGGCGCGGGGAAGCCGGCCGCGGTGGCGAAGTCCGGGTCGGCGTGCAGTGGGTTGCGGTCGCCACAGAGGCGGTAGAGCAGGGCCTGCGTCGGGCTGACGTCGTACGTCGTCTCCGCGTCGGGCGTCCGGTCGGGCAGCTCGACCGGCGCCGAGGACCCGCGGTCACCGCCCCAGCCGCCCTCACCCTTGACGAAGATCGACGATCGGGTGGTCCACAGCTCCTCGCCGGAGGGAGCCGTGGCGACGCCCTCCTGCCAGATGACGGCGGCCTTGCCCTTGTCCCAGATCTCGCTGATGCGCGTGCGCACGGTGGCCGAGCCCGACGTCGGCAGCGGCCCGGTGACGCTGATCGACTGCGCTCCGTGCACCACCTGCGCGAGGTTGATGTCGCAGCCGGGCAGGTCCAGCGGCGGCGGGTCGCTCATGTGGAAGGTCGGCACGACGACACCGAACGACGGGAGCACCTGCAGGCCCGCGGTCTCGAGGGTGTAGCTGAGGTCGCTCGCGCCGATCGCGAGGTGGTAGAGCAGGACGTCGCTCTCGGTCCAGCTGAAGTCGATCGAGGCCACCTCGGCCCCGACGGCGACCGACGGGTCGATCGGCATCAGGCCGCCCCGGCGATGTCGAGCGCGGCCAGGTAGCCGAAGGTCAGCGCCGGTCCGATGGTCGCGCCCGGCCCGGCGTAGGTGTGCCCCATCACCGCGGCCGAGCAGTTGCCGGCGGCGTAGAGCCCCTCGATCACGGAGCCGTCGGGCCGCAGCACCCGCGCACGTTCATCGGTGACCAGGCCGCCCTTGGTGCCGAGGTCACCGGGCACGATCTTGACGGCGTAGAACGGGCCGTGGTCGATCGGGGCCAGCGAGGGGTTCGGCTTCACCCTCGGGTCGGAGTAGTACTTGTCGTAGGCCGACTCCCCGCGCCCGAAGTCCTCGTCGACGCCGTCCGCCGCGAAGCCGTTGAAGCGCTCGATCGTGGCGACGAGCTCGTCGGCCGGGACGTCGATCTCCTTCGCCAGCTCAGCGATGCTCGAGCCCTTGCGGATCGTGCCGAGCTTGTACCACCGTCCGGGGAAGGGCTGACGCGGCGACAGCCCGGCGAAGAGGTAGCGGTTGCGGTAGCGCTGGTCGATGATCATCCAGCTCGGCACGTGGCCCACGCCCGTGGCCTCGCCGTCGTAGATCGCGTGCACCGCCTCGACGTAGGGCAGCGCCTCGTTCATGAAGCGTCGGCCGGCCTGGTTGACGATGATCGAGCCGGGCAGGTTGCGCTCGGCCAGGCAGAACCACGGGCCGTTGGGCAGCGGGATGGTCGGTCCCCACCACGCGTCGTCGAGCAGGTCGGTCGAGGCGCCGGCGGCGATGCCGGCCAGGATCCCGCCACCGGTGTTGAACTCCGAGCCGGTGGTCCACTCGACCGAGGTCGGCTGGGGCTGGTACTTCTCGCGCATCTCGAGGTTCTTCTCGAACCCGCCGCTGCCGAGGATGACCCCGCGCCGGGCGCGCAGGACCTGCTCGACCCCGTCACGCCTGACACGTACGCCGACCACGCGGCCGTCCTCGATGAGCAGGTCGGTCAGCTCGGTCTCGTAGGCGATCGGCACACCGGCGTCGATCAGGCCCTTGCGCAGGCCGACGGCCAGCGCGTTGCCCATCGCGAACATGCGGCGTCCGCGCACGTTGCCGAGGACCTGGCGCACCAGCGCCATGATGATCGTCAGCGGGCCGCGGACCGTGCGTAACCCGAGGCTGACCTTGCGGAACGCGGCCTGGGTGATGATGAAGTTGCGCGGCGACTTGGCGTAGCGCGGGTGTAGTCGATCGAGCTCCTCGCCGAGGATGGTGCCGTCGATCGGGACCGGCTCGACGCTGCGACCCTTGGCCCGCCCGCCGGGCGCCTCGGGGTGGTAGTCGGAGTAGTCGGTGACCCACTCGAAGCGCAGCGGGGTCTCGGCCCGGATGAAGTCCATGACCTCGGGTCCGCGGTCGAGGTAGGTGTCGCGACGGACCTTGGGCACCTCGTCGCCGACGATGGCGTCGAGGTAGCGCTTGCTCTCCGCCGGGTCGTCGTCCTGGCCCGCTGCCTTCAGCGCGTAGTTGTTGGGGATCCAGACCCCTCCACCGCTGCGGGCGGTCGAGCCGCCGAAGTAGGCGCTCTTCTCCACGACCAGCGTGTCGAGACCGCGCTTGTGGGCGGCCAGAGCGGCGGTCATCCCGGCCCCTCCGGCCCCGACCACCACCACGTCGACCTCGCTCGGCAACGCCGCTCGAGCCTGTCGAGACCCGCTCATGGCGCGAAACTGTAACAGGTTCTAGTATTCACCGGTGACTGATCCGCGGGCGTCTGCGAGCGCGATCGAGGCGGCTGTCGACCGGCTGGCCGAGGCCCTGGAGACCCGCGTCCCGTGCGCTGCCGTACGCGACCTGATCGGGACCGACGACCTGCCGGCGGCGTACGCCGTGCAGCGGGGCCTGGTCGAACGGCGGCTCGCGTCGGGAGCCAGCGTCGTCGGCCGCAAGATCGGCGCCACGTCCGAGGCCGTGCAACGCCAGCTCGGCGTCGACCAGCCCGACTTCGGCTACCTGCTCTCCGACATGGACGTCAGCGAGCACGACCCGGTCTCGATGCGAACGCTGGTCCAGCCGCGGGTCGAGGCCGAGGTCGCCTTCGTCCTCGCCCGCGACATCGACGTCGAGGAGGACCAGATCACCCTCGACTTCGTGCGCGACGCGGTCGAGGTGGCGCTGCCTGCGCTGGAGATCGTCGACTCGCGCATCGAGAGCTGGGACATCGGCTTCACCGACACCGTCGCCGACAACGCCTCCAGCGGTCTCTACGTCGTGGGCCGCGAGGGCCGTTCGCTCGCCGAGCTGGAGCCGGTCGACGTCGTGATGTCGCTGACCGTCAACGGCGAGGAGCGGTCGTCCGGCACCGGTGCCGCCTGTCTCGGCGACCCGCTCGAGGCGCTGCGCTGGCTCGCCGTCCAGGCACGTCGGTTCGGCGACCCGCTGCGCGCCGGGCACCTCGTGCTCTCCGGTGCGCTCGGCCCCTTCGTCCCGTTCGCACCGGGTGACACAGTGGTGGCGTCGATCAGTGGCTTCGAGCCGCTCACGGCCCGATTCGTCGACTGAGCCCGAGGACTGGGCTCGAGGAGGAGACAGGTGACCAAGAAGACCGCCGCGATCGTCGGCCCGGGCAACATCGGGACCGACCTGATGTACAAGCTGCTGCGCAGTGAGATCATCGAGCCGCGCTGGATGATCGGGGTCGACCCGAGCAGCGAGGGGCTCAAGCTCGCCGCCGACGAAGGCCTCGAGGCCAGCCACGAGGGAGTCGACTGGCTGTTGAAGCAGGACGAGCTGCCGGACCTGATCTTCGAGGCCACCTCGGCCTACGTCCACCGCGAGTACGCCCCGCGCTACGAGGAGGCCGGCATCCGGGCGGTCGACCTGACCCCCGCTGCGGTGGGGCCCGCGGTGATCCCGCCGGTCAACGGCGAGGAGCACGTGGGGGCGTGGAACGTCAACATGATCACCTGCGGTGGCCAGGCCACGATCCCGATGGTCGCCGCGGTCTCACGAGCCGCCCAACCGTTCGGGGGTGTGTCGTACGCCGAGATCGTCGCGTCGGTCTCCAGCGTCTCGGCCGGGCCGGGCACGCGCGCCAACATCGACGAGTTCACCCGCACCACCGCCGCAGGGGTCACCACGATCGGCGGGGCCGAGCGCGGCAAGGCGATCATCATCCTCAACCCCGCCGAGCCGCCGATGATCATGCGCGACACGATCTTCTGCGCCGTGGCCCCCGACGCCGACCGTGACGCGATCGTGGCCTCGATCGTGGCGATGGAGAAGGCCGTCCAGGAGTACGTCCCGGGCTACCGCCTGCTCCAGGAGCCGCAGATCGACGACCCGTCACCGGCCACCCAGGGGCAGACCAAGATCTCGGTCTTCGTCGAGGTCGAGGGCGCGGGCGACTACCTCCCGCCGTACTCCGGCAACCTCGACATCATGACCGCCGCCGCCGCCCAGGTGGGCGAGAACATCGCGAGGAGCCTGTCGTGACCGACCTGCAGCGGACCTGGAAGGACCAGCACGGGGGCGATCTCGACCTGCGTCTGACCGACACCTGCCTGCGTGACGGGTCGCACCACAAGCGTCACCAGTTCACCGCCACCGAGGTCCACGACATCGTCGAGGCCCTCGACAGCTCGGGCATCCCGGTCATCGAGGTGACCCACGGCGACGGCCTGGGCGGGTCCTCGTTCAACTACGGCTTCTCCCGCACCCCCGAGCAGGAGCTGATCCGGATCGCGGCCGAGACGGCCAAGCGCGCCAAGATCGCCTTCCTCATGCTGCCCGGCGTCGGCACCAAGGACGACATCCGCGCCGCCCAGGACAACGGCGGACAGATCTGCCGGATCGCCACCCACTGCACCGAGGCCGACGTCTCGATCCAGCACTTCGGCCTGGCGCGCGAGCTCGGGCTGGAGACGGTCGGGTTCCTCATGATGAGTCACACCCAGCCGCCCGAGGTGCTGGCCGAGCAGGCCCGGATCATGGTCGACGCCGGCTGCCAGTGCGTCTACGTCGTCGACTCCGCCGGTGCGCTGATCATGGAGCAGACCGCCGACCGGGTCTCCGCGGTCGTCGCCGAGATCGGTGACGTCGCTGACGTCGGCTTCCACGGCCACGAGAACCTCGGCCTCGGCGTGGCCAACACGATCATCGCCGCCCGCGCCGGGGCGACCCAGATCGACGGGTCCGTACGCCGCTTCGGTGCCGGCGCCGGCAACACCCCGCTCGAGGCGTTCATCGGCGTCTGCGACAAGCTCGGCTGGACCACCGGGGTCGACTTCCTCCAGATCGTCGACGCCTCCGAGGACGTCATCAGGCCCGCCATGCCGGAGGAGTGCCAGCTCGACCGGATGACGCTGATGATGGGCTACGCCGGGGTCTACTCCTCCTTCCTCAAGCACGCCGGCAACGCCGCCGAGCGCTACGGCGTCTCCGGTGCCAAGATCCTGCTCGAGGCCGGTCACCGCAAGCTCATCGGCGGCCAGGAGGACCAGCTCATCGACATCGCGCTCATGCTCAAGGCCGAGCAGGACAAGGCGGCAGCCAACTCCTGAGTAGGTTCGAGCCGTGAGCGACCTCGTGGCCGGCCAGGACCAGCTGATCACCGCGGCGAGCATCCGCGTGGGGCTGGGGTGGAACAAGGAGCGCACGGCCGGCTTCATCGGGACCGGCGCCCCCGAGGTCGACCTGGACGCCTCCGCGATCCAGTTCTCCGGCGGACAGCTCTTCGACCTCGCGCTCTTCAACAACCTGCAGACCCGCGACGGGTCGGTCCGCCACCTCGGTGACAACAAGACCGGTGCCGGCGACGGCGACGACGAGACCATCGAGGTCGACCTGGCGAAGGTCCACCCACCGGTCGAGGTGATCGTCCTGCTCGTCACGAGCTACCAGGGGCACAGCCTCGAGTGGGTCAGCCGCGCCTACTGCCGGATCGTCACCGACGACGAGGACGGGAGTGAGGTCGAGCTGGCCCGCTTCACCATCACCCACCAGGTGAAGGAGACCGGCGTCGTGATGGCGTCGCTCGTCCGCGACGGTGACGCCTGGCGGCTGCGGGCGATCGGGGAGGGCATCGCGGCGAAGACCCCGACCGAGGCGATCGGTCGGTTGTCGGCGTACGTCTAGGTCGGGTCGAAGGCGTAGCCCGTTCCGTCCACCGTCAGGATCCACTGACGCTCGCTCCCCGCCCGCCGCAGCTTGCGTCGCACGTTGCCGACGTGCACGTCGACCAGGAAGTCGGACTCGACGAACTCGCCCTGCCAGACCGTGCGCACCAGCTCGCTGCGGGTCCAGGTCGCCCCGGGCCGGGTCGCCAGCGCGGCGAGCAGGTCGACCTCGGCGGGCGTCAGGGAGAGCGGCTGGCCGTCCAACGTCGCCGTGTGCTCCCCGGTCGAGACCAGGAGCCCGCCACCGGCGTCGACGACCGACGCGGCGGACTCCTCGCTGGGTCGCGAGCGGCGCAGCAGGGCGCCGACCCTGGCGCGGACCTCCTGGACGGAGAAGGGTTTGGCCATGTAGTCGTCGGCGCCCACCTCGAGCCCGACCAGCCGGTCGATCTCGGCGCTGCGGCCCGTGATCATCATGATGTAGGTGTCGCTGAACTCCCGGATCCTGCGGCAGACCTCGGTCCCGTCGATGTCGGGAAGGCTCAGGTCCAAGGTGACGAGGTCGGGTCGCTGCTCCCGGACCGCCTCGACCCCCCCGAGGCCGGTCTCGGCCTCGATGACCTCGAAGCCGTCCTGGCGCAGCACGTGGACCAACAGCCCGCGGATGTCGTCGTCGTCGTCGACGACCAGGGCCCGGTGCGCGCGAGTCTCACCGGGGGGTCCAGAGGTCACGGGGTCGACGCTACCGGGGAGAAGTGCCCCTCAGCGCCAATCGGAGTGCAGAATGGCTACGGATTGCTGCCCGGAACGTGCCTGCTCCCAGGTACCGAGCGAGAACGAGGAACGATGACGGCGGACGTCGAGCAGCGGCGCCCGGAGGTCTTGAACGAGGAGCGTCGCCAGCGCAGCGTCGACAGCCTCGGCCTGGTCCGCGGGCGCAGCGAGGAGCGCCTCGACCGCATCGCTCGCGTGGCCCGCACCCTCTTCGACGTCGAGCGCTCGACCGTCACGGTGCTCGATGGCGACATCGCCCTGTTCCCGGGCGCCGCCGGTCCCGGGGGCCTCGAGTGCGCACGCAGCGAGACGCTGTGCCACCACGCCACGGCCGAGCGAGCCCTGCTCGTGGTCGAGGACGCTCGGGTCGACGACCGGTTCAGCGGCCTTGAAGCCGTCGTCGGCGGCCAGGTGCGGTTCTACGCCGGCGCGCCGTTGGCCGACACGCTGGGCAACGTCGTCGGCGTCTTCTGCATCATGGATCCCGAGCCTCGTCGGCTCAGCGAGGAGCACCTGGACGCCTTCCGCGACCTGGCGGTCTGGGCGCAGCAGGAGCTCGTCGCCAGTGCTGAAATGTCAGCGGCCGGCCGGGTCCAGGCCTCGATGCTGCCCACTGCCCCCCTCCGCCTCGAGGGTTGGGACGTCGGGGGACTGTGCATCCCGGCGCTCTCGGTCGGCGGCGACTTCTTCGACTACGGCGTCCGCGGCGAGGTCGCGCACCTCGTGCTGGGCGACGTGATGGGCAAGGGCACCGGTGCGGCCCTCGTCGGCGCCGGGGTGCGCTCGGCGGTGCGTGGCACCGTGCCGGCCATCGCCCAGGGTGTCGACCTCGGGATCTGTGCCACGCAGGTCGCCCGAGCGCTGACCCCCGACCTCGAGCGCAGCGAGTCCTTCGTCACGCTCTTCGAGGTCGCGATCGAGCTGGAGGACGGGTGGACCCGGTGGGTGGACGCAGGGATGGGACTGGCCCTGGTGGCTCGCACGGACGGGCAGGTGCTCAGGCTGGCGGGGGACGATCGTCCGTTCGGCATCCTCCCCGAAGACCACTGGACCGAGCACCAGCTCACGCTCGCTCCGGGAGAGCGGCTGTTGCTGTTCAGCGACGGGCTGCTCGACCTGGTCGACGATCCCGACCAGTGGTGGGTCGAGATCGGCCTCATGCTCCAGCGGGCCGATGACGTCGCCGGACTGCTGGCCCGCGTGAGGGAGCTGGTCCAGGAGCGCATCCCCCTCGACGACGTCACCGTCGTGGGCGCCTTCCGTGCGCCGGCCGGGTCCGTGCGGTGACCCCCCGCCTGTTCGTGATCCGCGTCGTCGTCCTGCTCACGGCGATCCTCGGTGTCAACTACGTCGCCTGGCGTTGGCTGGCCTCGGTCAACTGGGACGCCTGGTGGGTCGCGGTCCCCCTGGTGGTGGCCGAGACCTACAGCCTGGTCGACATGCTGCTCTTCGGCCTCACCATGTGGCGCCTCAAGGAGCGCGGCGAGCCGCCTGCTGCGCCCGAGGGCCTCAGTGTGGACGTCTTCATCACCACCTACAACGAGCCCCTCGAGCTCGTGATGAACACGGCCCTGGCCGCCAAGGCCATCCGCTACCCCCACGCGACCTGGATCCTCGACGACGGCAACCGGTCCGAGCTCCGGGCCCTGGCCGAGGCCCACGGGATCGGATGCATCACCCGGTCCTCGGACTGGGTGGGCATGCCGCGGCACGCCAAGGCGGGCAACCTCAACAACGCGCTGCTCGCGACCGAGGGCGAGTTCATCTTGATCCTCGACGCCGACATGGTCCCGAAGCCCGAGATCCTCGACCGGACCCTGGGCTACTTCACCGACGACCAGATGGGTCTGGTGCAGACCCCGCAGTACTTCGTGAACGTGCCCGAGCGCGACCCGTTGGGCAGCCAGGCTCCCTTGTTCTACGGCCCCATCCAGCAGGGCAAGGACGGATGGAACGCCGCGTTCTTCTGCGGTTCCAACGCCGTGATCCGTCGCGAGGCCCTGATGCGCGTCGGTGTCGCGAGGTACGCCGCCGAGGTGGAGGAAGGCGTACGCCGGGCCCTGACCACGGCCCGCAAGGTCGTCCGCCAGGCCCGCAAGGGCCTGGACCCGCAGGCTCGCGACATCCACGCGGCTCTCGACCAGATCCTCGGGGACATCGAGACGGCGCGCGGGGAGCTCAAGGCCGGCGAGGCGCTCTTCGACGTGACCTACCGCTTCCAGCGGCGGGTCGACGCGGTCCACCAGCGGCTCGTCGAGGCCGACCTCTCCGCGCTGCAGGCCGACCTGGCCGTGATCGCGGAGCTGCAGGCGCTCGCGGACGAGCCCGGCGAGGGGCTGGCCACCACACCGCTCTCGGACCTCGACCGCATCGCCCATCGCGAGTGGTCGCCACTCGGGGCGGTCGAGACCGTCCAGGCGCTGGTGGACGCTGTCGACGTCGACCGCGGCAGCGAGGCGCAGCCCGTGATGCCCATGGCGACGATCTCGGTGACCGAGGACATGGCCACCTGCATGCGGATGCACGGCCTGGGGTGGCGGACCGCCTACCACGACGAGCTGCTCGCGGTGGGCCTGGCACCCGAGGACCTGCAGACGATGCTCACCCAGCGTCTGCGCTGGGCCCAGGGCACCATCCAGGTGATGTTCAAGGAGAACCCGCTCACCCAACGCTCCATGCGGTGGACCCAGCGACTCATGTACTTCGCCACGATGTGGAGCTACCTCTCGGGGTTCGTGGCGGTCATCTACCTCGCGGCCCCCATCTCCTACCTCGTCTTCGGGGTGCTGCCGGTGGATGCGCTGAGCGTCGAGTTCTTCGTCCGACTGGTGCCCTTCCTGGTCCTCAACCAGCTGCTCTTCCTCGTCGTGGCCGACGGCAGACCCACCTGGCGGGGCCAGCAGTACTCCCTGGCGCTCTTCCCGGTGTGGATCAGGTCGTTCACGACCGCCTTCGGCAACGTGTTCATGGGGCGCGACCTCGACTTCGCCGTGACCCCGAAGACCAAGAGCGAGGCGACCGCCCACCGGTGGGACCTCGTCCGCCCCCAGATCCTGGCCATGGCGCTGCTCGTCGTCGCCGCGGTCGTCGGCTCCGTCCGAGTCGTCGTCGCGGACGCCGACCTGTTCGGCACCGTGTTCAACCTCGTGTGGGTCGTGTTCGACCTGGTGATCCTCTCGGTCATCGTCGAGGCCGTTCGCTACCGAGGGTTCGAGCCCCCGGACAGCCCGGAGTCCATGCCCACCCCACCGCAGGAGGTAGCCGCCCCGTGATCGAGTACGACGTCACCACCGACGACCGAGGGATCGGCATCGTCGTCCCACGAGGACGACTCAACATGGTCGCCGCGCGCGGTCTGCGCGACGCCCTCACCGGCCTGGTCGAGGCGGGCACGACCCGCATCGTCGTCGACCTGGCGGAGACCACGTTCCTGGACTCCTCCGGCCTGGGTGCGCTCATCGCCGGCCTCAAGTCCGCCCGGCAGGCCGGGGGAGACCTCCGGATCGCCCGTCCGACCCCCGCCGTCCTGACGGTCTTCGAGCTCACGAACATGGACAAGGTGCTCCGCCCCCGCGACGACGTGACGACCGCCTTCGATGACTGAGCCCGAACGGGTCGAGCTCGCGGCCTCGGTCGACGAGTCGGCGATCGAGGCGGTCCAGGACCACCTCGAGGGCCTGTGGCAACGGCACCCGGACGTCGCCGACATCGATCGCATCCGCTTCGAGACGGGCCTCATCGAGATCCTCGGCAACATCGTCGAGCACGCCTTCGGCCCCGAGCACGACGACGGCACCCGTCGCCTCGAGGTCCTCCTCCAGGTCCACGACGACCGCATCGAGGCGGTTCTCGAGGACAACGGCCTCCCGGGTCACATCGACCTCAGCGGGGCGGTGATGCCCGGAGACGACGCGGAGTCCGGCCGGGGGTTGCCGCTGGCCAAGGCGACCCTGGACCACATCGGCTACGAGCGGATCGAGGACCGCAACCACTGGGACCTGGTGTGCTCGCGCACGGGCAGCTGATCCGCGGGCTGACCGGGTCGCTCCTCGTCCTGGTCGTGTCGTGGGGGGCCCTGGTCGCGACGCCCGCCGTCGCCGCCGACGGAGTGCCCCTCCCCGAGCCGGGTCATCCGTGGTTCGGGCCCGGGCTCGACTGGGACGTCGACTCGCCCGACGCGTACGCCGAGCGGCTGGGTGAGACGCCCTCCCTCTACACGCACCGCGTGGGCTACCCGCTGAGCGCCGACGACGAGTCGGCCGTCGTCCTCGGCGCCCAGGCGGCCGCGGACCAGGGCGCAGCCCTGGTGCTGGACCTGCAACCGGTCGTCCCGCTCGAGGAGCTGGTCACGGCCGACGCCGTCGTCCTGGCGAGCCTGGTCACGGCGGTGGGTGAGGACGGTGCCTATCTGCTCCTGCGCTTCGCGCCGGAGATGAACGGTTCGTGGCCGACGTGGGGCCAGCAACCGGTCGCCTACGTGGAGGCCTTCCGGACCATCGCCGACTCCGTGCACGCCGCCACGGACCGCGCCGCGATGGTGTGGTCGCCGGTCTACGGGTCGGGCTACCCCTTCCGCGAGGCCTACGGCGACCTTGAGCCTGTCGAGCCGGAGGAGATCGAGGCCCTCGACACCACCGGCGACGGCGTCGTCTCCCTGGGGGATGATCCCTACGGGCCCTACTTCCCCGGCGACGACGTCGTGGACTGGGTGGGTCTGACGCTCTACCGGTTCGGTCCCGAGGCGGGCGGACGCACCGACCCGCAGCCCGAGCGCAACACCCGCCCGCGGTCGGGGGAGTACGCCGAGCGGCTCGCGGAGACCTTCGGCTACGACTACGGCGCGGGTCGTCGTTCCTTCTACGAGCGCTTCGCGAAGCCGTCGCAGCGCCCGGTGCTCGTCGAGACAGGAGCGCTGCACCACACCGACGAGGAGGGAGCCACGCCCTACCGTCTCAAGCGCCCCTGGTGGCGACAGGTGTTCAAGTCGCTCGACGACCACCCGCTGATCGCCGGCGTCAGCTGGCTGGAGCAGGTGCGCACCGAGGAGGAGGTCGGGGACGACGTCGGTGACTGGAGGGCCACGGCGACCCCGCGGCTCTCCCGTGCCCTGCGGGAGGACCTCGTCGAGTTCGGGCTCGACCTGGGCCCGCTCAGCGACGGCGGCGGGAGCGGCCCCCCGGAGGTCACCGCCAGCGAACCTGTGGGCGACCCCCCCGACGACACGTCCGTCGACCCCTCGGCCGGCTCGGAGCCCGAGGTCGCGGTCGGGCCTGAGGCCAACGAGGTCGAGCCGTGGATGCTCGTCGGGGCGGCGGTCTTGGGCCTCATGCTGCTGGTCGGGGCCGTGTGGTCGCGCAGGAGGGGCCGCCAGCGCCGGCAGGCGACCGCCCGCGTCATCGCCCAGGACTAGCCGCCATACTAGAACGTGTTCTAGTATTGGCCCATGAGTCAGGCTGTGCTCGACGGTGTCCGTGACCTCCTGCCGACGCTCCGCGACCGTGCGGACGAGACCGAGCGTCTCCGCGTCGTCCCCGAGGCCTCCATCAAGGAGCTCGAGGAGACCGGCTTCTTCAAGCTCCTCCAGCCCAGGCGCTTCGACGGCCACGAGGCCAGCCCCATCGACTTCTACACCGCGGTCCGCGACATCGCCTCGGCGTGCGGCTCCACTGGCTGGGTCTCCAGCGTGGTCGGTGTCCACCCGTGGCAGGTCGCGCTCTTCGCCGACGAGGCGCAGCAGGCGGTTTGGGGCGAGGACACCAACACCCGCCTGAGCTCCTCCTACGCCCCCACCGGCAAGGCGACCGTGGCCGATGGAGGATACACGCTGTCGGGCAGGTGGAGCTTCTCCTCCGGCTGCGACCACTGCTCCTGGGTGCTGCTGGGTGGCCTGGTCTTCAACGAGGACGGCAACGTCATCGACTTCAAGACCTTCATGGTCCCGCGCGAGAAGTACACGATCATCGACGTCTGGAACATGGTCGGGCTGGCCGGCACCGGCTCCAACGACATCGTCGTCGAGGACGTGTTCATCCCGGAGGCCTTCACGCTGTCGATGGGGGAGACCGGCCAGTGCCGTGGTCCGGGTCAGGAGCAGAACACCTCGGATCTCTACAAGCTGCCCTTCCACTCGATCTTCACCGGCACCATCACCACGCCGATCATCGGCATGGCCATGGGGGCCTACGCCGAGCACGTCGAGATGCAGCAGAAGCGCAGCCGCGCGGCGTACCTCGGTGAGAAGGCTTCGCTCGACCCGTTCGCAGCGGTCCGCATCGCCCGGGCCTCCTCCGAGATCGACGCCGCCTGGGCCCTGCTGACCAACAACATCCGTGAGGAGATGGACCACGTGGCGCGGGGCGAGAAGATCCCGCTCGGGCTGCGCCTACGCGTCCGTCGCGACCAGGTGATCGGCAGCCAGCGCGCCATCGACGCCATCGACGCGCTCTTCGAGGCCTCCGGCGGCCGCGCCCTGACCAACGGCACCTACCTCCAGCGGGCCTGGCGGGACGCCCACGCCGGCCGCGTGCACGCCGCCAACGACCCCGAGCGCGCCCTGCAGATGTACGGCGCCCACGAGTTCGGGCACAAGGTCGACCCCGGGATGTACTGAAGTGACGTCCTTCGCCAAGACCGACGTCCAGCGCTCGGCCAAGGCCGGGGACATCACGCTCAACTACTACGAGGCGGGCACGCCGACCGGGGCCGGGGGCGGACTGCCCCTGGTGATGCTGCACGGCGGTGGCCCGGGGGCGAGCGCGTGGTCCAACTTCGGCCGGGCCCTGCCGGACTTCGCCGCCTCGTTCCGCACCCTGCTGGTCGACCAGCCGGGCTTCGGCGCCTCGGACAAGCCGCCGGTGGTCGGCAACTACTACCGCCACGCGGCCGACCACGTGGTGCTCCTGCTCGACGAGCTCGGCATCGACCGCGTGCACCTGCTGGGCAACAGCCTGGGTGGGGGTACGGCGATGCGCCTGGCCCTCTCCCATCCCGACCGTGTCGGCAGGCTGGTCCTGATGGGGCCGGGCGGGCTGAGCCTCAACCTCTTCCACGCCGATCCCACCGAGGGCGTCCAGCGGCTGATGGACTTCGGCGCGAACCCGACCCGCGAGGCCCTGCGCGCGTTCATCTCGACGATGGTCGTCGACCAGTCGTTGGTGACCGACGAGCTGGTCGAGGAGCGGTTCGCCGACGCCACCGCCCCGGGGGCCCAGGAGGCCATGCGGTCGATGGGGATGTCGTTCTGGAACCCTGAGACAGCCGAGGACGGCATGCTGTGGCGCGAGGCCCACCGGCTGCGCCAGCACACGCTGCTGACGTGGGGCCGCGAGGACCGGGTCAACCCCCTCGACGGCGCCATGGTCGCCCTCAAGCTCATCCCCAAGGCCCGACTGCACGTCTTCCCCCGATGTGGGCACTGGGCCCAGATCGAGGCGGCCGAGGAGTTCGCCGAGGTCGCCACCGCCTTCCTCGCTCGACACCAGGTCTCGGCACGCTCGACCAACGGGAGTTCAGGATGATCGACGTCAAGAGCATGGGCTACGTCCGCGTGGCCAGCACCGACCTCGAGCAGTGGACGCTGTTCGCGGGCAAGGTCCTGGGTCTCGCCGAGGGGCGTGGGCCGAACCCGGAGAACCAGTACTGGCGCATCGACCAGGTCTCGGCGCGTCTGGTCGTCTTCCCCTCCGACGTCGACGAGCTCGCCGCCACCGGCTGGGAGCTCGCCGACCACCAGGCGTTGCAGGACGCCCGCGAGCACCTCTCCAAGGCCGGCGTCGCCTTCGAGGAGGGCACCCGCGAGGAGCTCGACGAGCGCCGGGTGCAGGAGCTCATCCGCTTCTCCGACCCGTGGGACAACGTCTTCGAGCTCTTCCACGGCATCACCTACGAGGCGCGCCCCGTCGTGACGCCGTACGCCGCCACCTTCGTCACCGGTGACCAGGGGATGGGGCACATCGTGCTGCCGGTCCTCGACGACGTGGAGGCCCTGCGCTTCTACACCGACGTGCTGGGCTTCCGGCTCCGCGACTCGATGAGCATGCCCGGGGAGTTCGTCGGCAAGGAGCCCGGTTCCAAGGTGTGGCTGCGTTTCCTCGGGGTCAACCCGAGGCACCACTCGCTGGCGTTCCTGCCGATGCCCAACCCCGCCAAGTGCGTGCACATCATGCTGGAGGTCGACCAGCTCGACCATGTGGGCCGCGCCCTCGAGCGGGTCCGCAAGCACCAGCAACCGCTCTCGGCGACGCTCGGCCGGCACATGAACGACGAGATGGTCTCGTTCTACGTGAAGTCGCCCGCCGGCTTCGACGTCGAGTTCGGCACCGACGGCCTGCAGGTCGACGACGTCCGCTGGGTCGCTCGTGAGTCGACGGCTGTGTCTTACTGGGGCCATGACTTCGGCGGTGCCTGACGTGGAGCCGGCGTGACCCAGATCCCGGAGGGCATGAGCGCTGATGCCAAGGAGACCTGGCCGAGCCCCGAGCTGGTCAACTCCTGGCTCGGCGACATCGACATCGACTTCGAGTGGCGCCCGGGCGAGCACACGATCGTCCAGGCCGACGATCCCGAGGCGGTCGCCGCTGCCCGCCGCTTCCGTGACGTGCTCGGCAGCTTCGCCTCAGGAGTGACCGTGGTGACGACCATGAGCGGCGGGGCGCCGGTCGGCATGACCTGCCAGTCCTTCTCCAGCGTCTCCCTCGACCCTCCACTGGTCCTGTTCATCCCCGCGAAGACGTCGCGTGCCTGGCCGATGATCCACCGCTCGGGCCGATTCTGCGTCAACTTCCTGGGGGCCGCTCAGGTCGACGTCTCCAACACCATGGCCAGCCGGGGGGCCGACAAGTACGCCGACGTCTCCTGGTCGCCCTCGCCGGAGACCGGGTCCCCCCTGATCGACGGAGCGCTGGCCTACGTCGACTGCGCGATCCACGCCGTCCACGAGGCCGGAGACCACTACGTGGTCATCGGCAAGGTGCTCGACCTGGCCGTGACCGACGAGCAGTCCGACCCCTTGCTGTTCTTCCGCGGGAAGTACCGCACCACCGCCGCGTCGGACTAGGCGCGCATCCTCACAGCTCGATGAGAGCCCGGTGCTCGTGCGGAGCGCCGAAGAGCTGGCCGAGAGCGTGGGCGCGCTTGAAGACCAGATGCGCATCGTGCTCCCAGGTGATGGCGATACCGCCGTGCAGCTGAACGGTCTCGCTGGCGATCCGGGCGAGCGCGTCGCCGCAGTAGGACGAGGCCACGTGGGTGAGGTAGGCCGCGTTGTCGGCGCCGCGCGAGACGGCGTAGGAGGCGGCCCAGCTCGCCGAGCGGGTCATCTCGAGCAGGACGAGCATGTCGGCCATCCGGTGCTTGAGGGCCTGGAAGGAGCCGATCGGTCGACCGAACTGCACCCGTTCCTGGGAGTAGGACACGGTCATGTCGAGGGCCCGTGCGGCGAGACCGGCCTGCAGCGCCGTGACGCCGACCGCCCCCACGAGGCGGGCACGCTCGAGCGCGGGAGCCGCGTCACCGATCCGGGTCCCACCGCCGGTGGCGACCCGCGCCAGCCGGATGGTCTGGTCGAGAGTCTCGAGCCGGGTGCGCTCGGTCGACTCGGGGTCGAGCTCGACGAGGTCGTCACCGACGGCCGCCACGAGCACCGTCGCGTCGTGACCGTCGAGAGCCGGCGTGCCCTCCTCCACGAACGCGGCGACCTCGCCTGCCGCGATCCGCGGCAGGAGCCGGGTCTTCGCGTCGTCGTCGGCACCGGCGAGGAGGGCCTCGGCGGTCACCAGGGAGGAGAGCAGGGGAGAGGGGGTCAGCGAGCGGCCCACCTCTTCGAGCACGATGAGCGACTCGAACAGCGAGAAGCCGGCGCCGTCGTGGTCCTCGGGGATGCCGAGGGCGGCCGCGCCGATCTGCTCGCAGAGGGTCTGCCAGAGCGTTTCGTCATAGCCGGCGTCGGACGCCATCGCGTCGCGGACCGCAGCCGGGTCCGCGCGCTTCGACAGGAGCGACCGAACGGTCGAGGCCAGCTCCTGCTGCTCCTCCGAGAACGCGAACTCCATCAGCTCACCCCGGTGGTCGAGCTTGTCGAGACCGATTCCAGCACGCGCGCCCGGTGGACGGTAGGGGTGCCCCACGCGCCCACCAGTGCCCGCACCTTGGTCAGCCAGAGGCTCAGGTCGAACTCCGCGGTGTAGCCGATCGCGCCGTGGACCTGGAGCCCGGTGCGGGAGGCGAGGTAGGCCGCCTCGCCGGCCGCGACCTTGGCCGCCGAGCACCCGGTGGTCGAGCTTGTCGAAACCCCGCCCACTGCTGCGCCGTGGACCAGCGGTCGCGCGAAGTCGAGCGCGATCCGCACGTCGGCCAGCGCGTGCTTGATCGCCTGGTAGCTGCCGATCTCGCGCCCGAACTGCTTGCGCTGCTTCACGTACGTCACCGAGTCGGCCAGGATCCGCTCACCGGCGCCGAGCAGCTGGGCGGAGGTCGCGAGAACGGCGGCGTCGAAGGCCGCGTCCCACTCCGGCTCGGCGTCGAGACCCAGCTCGAACAACCGCCGGGTGCGGTCGACCGAGGTGCGCTGCGCGCCGATGTCGGTGACCAGGGTGGTGCCGACGTAGACCTCGTCGGCGACGTCCGCGTCGAGGGCGAGCGGGACGTGGGGCGGGACGGCGACGGTGGCGATGCCCTCGACCTCGCGACCCAGCGCGACGGGCAGGTACGCCGCCGACTCGACCCAGGGTCCCGGGACGGCATACCGGCCGAGCGCCTCGAAGGCGATGCAGACCTCGACCATCGACGCCCCGGAGTCCGGCGCCGCCAGCATCGTCAGGCCCTGCTCAGCCAGCCGCTTCCACAGCTCCAGCCCGGGAGCGGTGTCGCCGTCGGCCCAGGCGCGGGCGACGACGGGCGTGTCGGCTCCAGCCAGCAACGACTCGAGGGAGGCGGCGAAGTCCCGCTGGTCCTCGGTGAGCTCGAAGCGCATCAGCCCCGCACCTCCCGGGGCAGGCCGAGGATCCGCTCGGCGACGATGTTGCGCTGGATCTCGTTGGTGCCGGCGTAGATCGGGCCGGACAGCGAGAACGTGTAGCCGTCGAGCCACCGCGACTCCAGCTCCGCTTCGGCGCCGAGCAGGTCCAGCGCGGTCTCGTGGAGCGCGATGTCGAGCTCGGACCAGAAGACCTTGTTGACCGACCCCGCGGCGCCCATGTCGCCACCGGCGGCCAACCGGGTCACCGTCCCCCACGTGTAGAGGCGGTAGGCCTGCGCCTTGACCCACGCGTCCACGACACGATCTCCGGCACTGGTCTCGAGACGGCCGTGACCGGCCTCCTCGACCGACGTGAGATAGAGCTCCACCAGCCGGTCCGCCGCTGCGCAGAAGCGACCGGGGGAGCGCAGGGAGAGCCCGCGCTCGTTGCCCGCCGTGCTCATCGCCACCCGCCAGCCGTCGCCCACGCCGCCGAGGACATCGGTATCAGGGACGAAGACGTCCTCGAAGAAGATCTCGGCGAACCCGGCCTCGCCGTCGAGCTGGGCGATCGGCCGCACCGTCACTCCCTCGGCGTCGAGCGGGAAGAGGAAGTAGGTCAGCCCGCGGTGCCTGTCGGCCGCCGGATCGGAGCGGAAGAGACCGAAGCCCCAGTGGGCGTACGTCGCGCGGGACGACCACGTCTTCTGGCCGTTGAGCAGCCACCCGCTCTCGCCGGTGGTCGAGCTTGCCGAGACCCGCGTCGCGGTCGACTTCAGGGAGGCGAGGTCGGAGCCGGCCTCGGGCTCGGACCAGGCCTGGGCCCACACCTTCTCCCCGGTCGCCATCGAGGGCAGGAAGCGGTCCTGCTGCTCCTGGGTGCCGTGGTCGAAGATGATCGGGGCGAGCAGGAAGATCCCGTTCTGGGAGACCCGGCCGGGGGCCCCGGCGCGGTAGTACTCCTCCTCGAAGATCACCCACTCGACGAGCGAGGCGTCGCGACCGTGATAGGCCTCGGGCCACGACACGACCGCCCACCGGGCCTCGGCGAGCTTCGCCTCCCACTCCTGGTGGAGCCGCCAGCCCTCCTCGGTGTCCATCGAGGGCAGCGGCTCGCTCGGGACGTGCTCGGCGAGCCACTCCCGTGCCTCGGCCTGGAAGGCCAGCTCGGACTCGGACAGGTCAAGATCCACTGCGCAGCTCCTGCTTCAACACCTTGCCGGACAGGTTCCTGGGGAGGGTGTCGACGACCTCGACGTGGCGCGGCACCTTGAAGTTGGCCAGCCGCCCCTTGGCGAAGTCGACCACGCCCTCGGGGGAGACGTCCGCGCCGGCCGAGAGCACGACGTAGGCCTTGCCGACCTCGCCCATCCGCTCGTCGGGGACGCCGACCACCGCCACGTCGTCGACCCCGTCGAGGCGCAACAGCACCTGCTCGACCTCGGCGGGGTAGACGTTGAAGCCGCCGCAGATGTACATGTCCTTGAGCCGGTCGGTGATCCGCAGGTTGCCGGCCTCGTCGAGGGTGCCCACGTCGCCGGTGTGCAGCCACCCGTCGGCGTCAATCGCCTCGTCGGTCGCGGCCGGGTCGTCGAGGTAGCCCTGCATGACGAAGTCGCCCCTCAGCAGCAGCTCGCCGGCCTCGCCGTCGGGGGCATCGATCTGAGCCTCCATGCCAGGGATCGCGCGGCCACACGTCGTGGCCACGGTCTCGGCGGAGTCACCCTCGCGGCACATGGTCGCCACGACCGCCTCGGTCATCCCGAAGGCGGTCACCACCTGGTCGATCCCCAGGCCCTCGGGGGCCTCGGCGCGCATCCGCTCGATGAGTACCACGGGGACGACGGCGGCGCCGGTCACGGCCAGCCGGAGCGAGGACAGGTCGCGCTCGGCCCGACCGGGCGCGGCCAGCAGGGACTGGTAGATCGTCGGAGCTCCGGGGAGCACGGTGATCCGCCTGTCCTCGATCAGCCGCATCGTCTCGTCGAGGTCGAAGGTGGCCAGCGGGTAGAGCGTGCAGCCGGTCAGCAGTCCCACGACGATGCCGATCTTGTAGCCGAAGGAGTGGAAGAACGGGTTGACCACCAGGTAGCGGTCGTCCTGCCGGACCCCGCCGAGCTCGGCCCAGGCCCGAGCCACACCGATGGTCTTGCGGTGCTCGGTCATCGCCCCCTTGGACCGGCCCGTGGTCCCGGAGGTGAAGAGGATGTCGGCGAGGTCGTCGTCCGTCACCTCGGGGAAGGGCGACGTGGGGGGCGGCAAGGCAGGGTCGGTGACCTCCGGGAGGCCGACGACGCGCTCGGTGACTCCGGCCTCGGCCAGCTCCTGGACCTGGTGGCGCCCGAGGAAGCCGTCGTCGACGACGACGAGTCGCGCGTCCGTGCGCCGGACCACGTCGGCGACCTCGGGTCCGACGTAGCGAGAGTTGACCGGGACCAGCACCCCGCCGGCGTACGACGCCGCGAGACCGGCCACCGCCCACTCGATGCTGTTGGGACCCCACAGCACCACTCGGTCCCCGGGTCCGACGCCAGCCGCGCGGTAGGCCTCGGCGGTGCGCTCGACGCGGTCGAGCAGGCCGGCGTAGGAGAGGGAGCTCGCACCGACGACGTAGGCGGGGTGGTCGCCGAACCGCTCCGCGGCGTCGCGGACCAGCGCAGGGAGTCGACCAAGCATTTGCTTGGTATCCTAGCAAACGTGGACCTGAGCTACTCGGCCGAGGACGAGGCCTTCCGGAGCGAGATCCGGGGCTGGCTGGAGGAGCACCTCACAGGTGAGTGGGCCGACCTCAAGGGTGTGGGCGGACCGGGGCGCGACCACCTGGAGTTCGAGCGCCGCCTGGCCTGGAACCGACACCTCGCCGAGCACGGCTGGACCTGCGTGGGCTGGCCCGAGGAGCACGGCGGCCGGGGCCTGAGCCTGTGGCAGCAGGTCATCTTTCACGAGGAGTACGCCCGGGCAAACGCACCGGTGCGCGTCAACCACCTCGGCGAGGAGCTGCTCGGTCCGACCCTGATCGCGTTCGGCAGCGAGGAGCAGCAGGCCCGCTTCCTGCCGAAGATCAAGGCGGTCGAGGAGCTGTGGGCCCAGGGGTACTCCGAGCCCGACGCCGGCTCCGACCTGGCCAACGTGCAGACCAAGGCCCGGCTGGTCTCGACAGGCTCGACCACCGGACAGGAGTGGGTGATCGACGGGCAGAAGGTCTGGACGTCCAACGCCCACCTGTCCCAGTGGGTCTTCGTCGTCGCCCGCACCGAGGCCGGCTCGGAGCGTCACCGGGGGCTGTCCTTCCTCCTGGTCCCGCTGGACCAGGAGGGCGTCGAGGTCCGCCCCATCGAGCAGCTGACGGGCGGTTCGGAGTTCAACGAGGTCTTCTTCACCGGCGCCCGCACCGCCGCCGACCTGGTGGTCGGCGAGCCCGGTCAGGGGTGGGGCGTGGCCATGGGCCTGCTCGGCTTCGAGCGCGGGGTCTCGACGCTGGCGCAGACCATCGACTTCACCCGCGAGCTCGACGGTGTCGTCGCCTTGGCCCAGGGCAACGGTGCGATCGACGACCCGGTGCTGCGCGACCGGCTGGCCCGGCTCAAGGTTGAGCTGGAGGTGATCCGGGCCAACGCCATGCGTGGTCTGTCGTCGGTCGAGGGCGGCTCCGACTCTGCCGCCGGCGGAGGAGCAGGGTCGATCTTCAAAATCGCGTGGGCCAACTGGCACCGCCGCCTCGGGGAGGTCGCGATGGACGTCGCCGGACCCACCGCCCTCGTGACCGGACCGTCCTACGACCTCGACGAGTGGCAGTCGCTCTTCCTCTTCTCGCGCGCCGACACCATCTACGGCGGCAGCGACGAGATCAACAAGAACATCCTGGCCGAGCGCGTGCTCGGGCTTCCGCGCGAACCGAAGGGCGCCCGATGACCGCCACCCGTCCTGAGCAGCCCATCCCCGACTACGTCCCGGCCCACGACCTGCTCGCGGGGAAGGTCGTGGTCGTCACCGCAGCGGCAGGGGCCGGCATCGGCGCCGCCGTCGTCCGCCGGGTGCTGGAGGAGGGTGCGAAGGCGGTGGTCTTCAGCGACACCCACGAGCGTCGCCTCGCCGAGGCCGAGGAGACCCTGGCCGCCGAGTTCGGTGCCGAGCGCGTCCGGCAGCTGGTCTGCGACGTCACCGACGAGACCCAGGTTGTCGCCCTGCTCGACGCTGCTGAGGAGTTCGGCGGGGTCGACGTGATGGTCAACAACGCCGGCCTGGGTGGCACCGCCTCGATCCTCGAGATGACCGACGACCAGTGGCTCAAGGTCCTCGACATCACGCTGACCGGCACCTTCCGCTGCGTGCGAGCCGCCGGTCAGAGGATGGTCGACGCCGGCAAGCGCGGCGTCATCGTCAACAACGCCTCGGTCATCGGCTGGCGCGCCCAGGAGGGCCAGGCCCACTACGCCGCAGCCAAGGCCGGCGTCATGGCGCTGACCCGCTGCGCCGCCCTCGACCTCGCCCCCCACGGCATCCGGGTCAACGCGGTCTCTCCGTCGCTGGCCATGCATCCCTTCCTGGCCAAGGTCACCTCCGATGAGCTGCTTCACGAGCTCAAGCAGCGCGAGGCGTTCGGCCGGGCGGCCGAGCCGTGGGAGGTCGCCAACGTGATGGTCTTCCTCGCCAGCGACTACGCGACCTACATGACCGGTGAGGTGGTTGCCGTGAGCAGCCAGCATGCCTAGGACCGACACGCGCCGCGAGGAGCTGCTGGCCATCGCAGCGGAGCTCTTCGCGCGCAAGGGCTTCCGCAACACCACGGTGCGCGACATCGCCGACGCGGCGGGCATCCTCTCGGGCAGCCTCTACCACCACTTCGACTCCAAGGAGTCGATGGTCGATGAGATCCTGCGGACCTTCCAGGACGAGCTGTTCGGGCAGTACGACGCCATCCTGGCCGGCGACGCGGACCCGCGGACCAAGCTCGAGCGGGCGGTGCTGGTCTCCTTCGACGCCATCGACAAGCACCACCACGAGGTCGCGATCTTCCAGAACGACGCGGCCTACCTGCTCACCTTCGACCGTTTCGCCTACCTCGCCGAGCGCAACCGCCAGTCCCGCCAGGTGTGGCTGACCCTGCTCCATGACGGCATCGACGCCGGGGTGCTCCGCAATGACCTCGACCTCGAGCTGACCTACCGCTTCATCCGCGACACCGTCTGGGTGGCCGTCGCGTGGTACCGCCCCGGCGGCCGCCGCACGCACACCGAGATCGCCCAGCAGTACCTGTCCATCCTGCTAGAGGGAGTCCACGCATGAGCTCGCCGACCAACCAGGCCTACATCGTCGACGCCGTCCGCACGCCCGTGGGCAAGCGCGGCGGCGCTCTGGCCGGGGTGCACTCCGCCGACCTGGCTGCCCACACGCTGAGCGGCCTCGTGCGTCGTACCGGTGTCGACCCGAGCGCCGTCGACGACGTCATCCTCGGCTGCTGCGACACCATCGGCTCCCAGGCCGGTGACGTCGCCCGCACCGCCTGGCTGGTCGCCGGGCTGCCCGACCACGTTCCCGGCGTGACGATCGACCGGCAGTGCGGCTCCTCGCAGCAGGCGGTGCACTTCGCCGCGCAGGGCGTCATGTCCGGCACCCAGGACCTCGTCGTCGCCGGCGGGGTGCAGAACATGTCGGCGATCCCGATCTCGGCGGCGATGATCGCGGGCCAGCAGTTCGGCTTCTCGACCCCCTTCGCCGAGTCGCCCGGCTGGCAGCAGCGCTACGGCGACCAGGAGGTCTCGCAGTTCCGCTCGGCCGAGATGATTGCCGAGAAGTGGGACATCAGCCGCGAGGACATGGAGGCCTTCGCGCTGGCGTCCCACGAGCGCGCTCGCACCGCCATCGCTGAAGGTCGCTTCGCCAACGAGATCGAGGCCGTTCCGGTCGAGGGCGGCTCGTTCGACACCGACCAGTGCCCGCGTGAGACCTCGCTGGAGAAGATGGCCGCGCTCGAGCCGCTGGCGCCCGGCGGCCGGATCACCGCCGCCGTCGCCTCCCAGATCTGTGACGCGTCCTCGGCGATGCTCATCGCCTCCGAGGCGGCCCTCCGCGACCACGGGCTCACCCCTCGGGCCCGGATCCACCACCTCTCCGTGCGCGGAGACGACCCGGTCTGGATGCTCACCGGTCCGATCCGCGCCACCCACCATGCCCTGGAGAAGACCGGTCTCAGCGTCGACGACATCGACCTCTTCGAGTGCAACGAGGCCTTCGCCTCCGTCGTGCTCGCGTGGATGAAGGAGACCGGCGTCCCGCACGAGTTGGTCAACGTCAACGGCGGCGGCATCGCGCTGGGTCACCCGATCGGGGCCACCGGCACCCGGATCATGGCCACCCTGCTCAACGAGCTCGAGCGCACCGGCGGCCGCTACGGCCTCCAGACCATGTGCGAAGGCGGCGGCCAGGCCAACGTGACGATCATCGAGCGTCTCTAAAGCACTGGCACAGGTCCCGTGGGGGCGTCATGCTCGTGCCTCGTGGACCTACGACTCTTCGCCCCCGACGAGGCCGACGCGGTCGAGCAGTACGTCGCGACCAGCAACGCGGCCCGCGCCGTCGACGCTCCGTGGATGCCTCCGCTGACCAGCCACGAGGTCACCGGGCGGTTCCGGTTCGGGTGGGACCTCGAGCCGAGCGCCGGCGCCCTCGCCGTGTCCGACGGCCAGGTCGTCGGTGCAGCTGCGATCGGGACGAGCGAGCGCGACAACCTCCACCTGGCGTGGTGCGACATCGAGATCCACCCAGAGCACCGCCGCCGGGGGCACGGGTCCGAGCTCGTCGGGCTGCTCACCGAGCACGTCCGCTCACGTGGACGGACCTCGATGGGCACCAACGGCTGGGACTGCGAGTCCACCCGGGCGTTCGGGGAGCGGCAGGGCTTCAAGGTCGCCTCCGTCGCCGTCAACCGTCGGCAGTACCTCGACCGGCTGGACCGGGACACCCTCGAAGACCTCTACGACCAGGCGCTCACCGCGTCGTCGGCGTACGAGCTGGTCCGGCTGGACGGGCCGGTGCCCGAGGACGAGCTCGAGGCGTTCGCCGTCATGGTCTCGGCGATCAACGACGCGCCGACCGACGACCTCGACATCGAGGACGAGGTGTTCGACGCCGAGCGCATCCGCGCCTACGAGGAGGCCCACCGGGGCCGGGAGATCGCTCTCTTCCGCGTCTACGCCCGCCAGCGGGACACCGGCGACCTGGCGGGCCAGACCGTCGTGGGGGTCGACCTCGAGCGACCGCACTTCGCCGAGCAGCACGACACCTCGGTCGTCGGAGCACACCGCGGACACCGCCTCGGGGCGCTGCTCAAGCTCGACATGCTGCGCTGGCTGAGTGAGGTGCAGCCGCAGATCGAGTCGATCGACACGTGGAACGCCGAGTCCAACGACCACATGATCGGCGTCAACCAGGCGCTCGGCTACGAGGTCATGGGACGCGATCTGGGGCTGCAGCGATCACTGGGTGATCCCCACTAGGTTGGGGCGGTGATCGCGCTCCCGGCTCACGGCTTCGTGGTCCTGTCGATGCCCAAGTGCGCGTCGACGTCGCTGGTCGAGTCGCTCAGCGGCCAAGCCGAGGTGGTCTTCCGCTACAACCCCCGCCTCAAGCACCTCAACTGCCAGCAGTTCCACAACCGGATGGTGCCGCTGCTGCGCCACGGTGGCTACAAGCGGCGCGACTACGAGGTCGTCTCGTTGTTCCGTGAGCCCGTGGCGTGGCTCGAGTCGTGGTACCGCTACCGCCTGCGTCCCGCCCTCGACGGCTCGGCCCGCTCGACCGCCGACCTGTCGTTCGAGGACTTCGCGACGGCGTACGTCGAGGGCGACCGTGGGACCACCGGCATCCGCGGCCGGCCCAGCCAGTTCATCGCCCGTGACGACTCCGGCGCCATCGGCGTCGACCGCCTCTTCGCCCTCGAGCGCCCCGACACCTGGCAGGCATGGATCAAGGACCGGATGGGGGAGGCCTACACCGTCCGCGAGGCCAACGTCTCCGACGCCCGGGACGAGCCGGAGCTCTCCCCAGGACTGCGCGAGCGGCTCGTCGCCCACTTCACACCTGAGTACGACGTCTACCGGCACCTCACCGACACCGGCGAGTGGGTCCCGCCGAAGGGATACGTGCCGGGTGGCTGAGCGCGAATCAGCTCGCTGGTGGCGACCGCGATGACGACGGCGTAGGCCTCGGAACCGAAGGCCGAGGACCGCGCTGCGGACTAAGATTCGCCTGTGCTGGTCTCGCGGATCGTCCTGGCCTCAGCGGTGGTCGTCGTCGGCGTCCTGAGCGCCGCACCGGCCGCCGCCATGCCGGCGCCAGACGCAACAGCGACGCAGGGCCCGGCGCTGACGGTTCCGAAGGACGAGCTCGACGACGCGGTCCGGTGCGAGCCGAGCAAGCAGCTGCGCGAGAAGCGGCGCACCGTCCTGCTGGTGCACGGCACCGGCTCGACGCCTCACGAGTCCTTCTCCTGGGGCTACAGGCGGGCGCTGCACGCCGACGGGCACGGTGTGTGCACGGTCAAGCTCCCCGACCGCGGCCTGGGCAGTTTCACCACCTCTGCCGAGTACGTCGTCCACGCCATCCGCCGCGCGCACCGGCTCGCCGGTCGGCCGATCGCGGTGGTGGGCCACAGCCAGGGCGGGACGCTGCCCGCCTGGGCGTTGCAGTTCTGGCCGGACCTGTCGCGGCGCATCGACGACATCGTGGCCATCGCCTCGCCGTTCCGCGGCACCGCCTTCGCAGACGAGCTGTGCGCAGCGGAGCGCTGCACGGCGCTGGCCTGGCAGTCGAGTCGCGGCTCCCGCACCATCGCCGCCCTGCAGCGCGCGCCCTTCCCCGCCGGCACCGACCTCACCTCGGTCGCGACGATCCACGACGAGATCGTCCGCCCGGCACCGCGCGTCAGCCGACCGCTCGGTCCCGGCACCCTCGTCGTCGCCCAGGACGTCTGCCCGGCCGATCCCGTCGAGCACGGGTTGATCCTGGGCGACCCGGTGACCTATGCGGTCACCCTCGACGCGATCCGGCATCGCGGGCCGGCTGATCCGTCCCGGCTCCCCGCGTCGCTGTGCACCCAGCCCTTCATCCCGCACGGCGACCCCGTCGGTTCGGTGGCCTTCCTCGAGACGCTCGCCTCCTTCGGCATCGGCCTGACCGATCCGCGTCGGATGCTGCCCCGTGAGCCGCGACTTCCGGCGTACGCCGCCGCCTACGCGCGTCCCTGAGGCCAGCCGACCGATCCCGGCGAGAACCCTGCGGCCCCCGCGGTGGCGCCGTAGTCTCGCGCCGTGCTGCTCCACCCCCTCTCGCGTGCCGGTCTGGTCGCCGCGCTGCTGCTCGCCGCCTCGGTGGCGCCGGTCCGAGGTGCGGCCATCGACGAGGAGGGGCAGTCCTTGCGCCCGCTCGTCCAGTGGGACAACCCGGGGGTGACCCAGCCGGCCGCGGAGGTGCTGGCGGGCCGGGTCCAGCTCGTGGGTGATGCCGCGGAGCAGGTGCGGGTCCGGGTCCGGGTGGAGCACGCCACGTTCGTCGCGATCCCGCAGGTCTGCCTGATCAGCCTCGTGCCGCTGGCCCGGTCGTGGATCACGCCCTCGGGCCGCCTGCTGGTCTGCGCCCTCGAGGACGTCTCGACCACGAGGGGCTTCGACTTCGAGGTCCTGGTCGACGACGCCGTGGGATCCACCGTGACGGCGGCCGTCCGGGTCGGGGCCGCCTCGGGTCCTCGGCGGGGCGGCGCATCGTCGCGGGGCCGGGAGCCCACTCCCCGGCTGCTGAGGATGGTGTCGAGCCCGGACTTCCTCAACGCCGACGTCGGTGATCTCCGGCAGGGGCCGTCCCTGTGGCGTCCCGGCCGTCCCGGGGCCACCGAGAACTCCATCAACCGCGTCTACCGCGAGTCCCTCGACTCGGTGCTGGACGACTGGGCGGACCTGGACCCGGACGCGGTGCTGGTCGCAGGTGACCTCGTCGAGGGGTGGTGGGGTCGCGACGACACCGGTTCGGGCAACTTCGGGCCGGTCGCCACCCTCGAGCAGCGTCGTCAAGCCCTGGCGCGCGCCGCCGCCACCTACTACCCGCAGTGGCTGCAGCGTTTCCGGACCCGAGGTCTCTCGGTCCTCCCAGCGATGGGCGACCACGAGTACGGCGACGATCCGTGGCCCCGCGGCAAGCTCGGGCTCGTCGACGAGTTCGAAGCGGCGTTCGCGCGTCACCTCATGCGCGACGCCCGACGGTTCACCGCGCTTCTCGGACCGCCCGGTGGGCTCCCCGCACGCGTCGACCGCCTACGCCTTCCGGCCGCACCCCGAGGTCCAGGTGGTCACCCTCAACGTCTTCGACCGTCAGGCCCGGCGGATGCGGATCCGCCTCGACCGCGCGCAGCTGCGGTGGTTGGGCGACGTGCTCGCCCGCGCCCAGCGGGACGGCGTGGAGTGGGTGGTGGTCCAGGGGCACACCCCGATCCTGGGTCCGGTGCGCCAGCAGGCCACGACCGGGCTCATGGTCGAGAACGGCAGCGACTCCGGTCTCTGGCGCACGCTGCGCCGCTACGGCGTCGACCTCTACCTGTGCGGCGAGGTGCACGACGTCACCATGACCGAGCAGGACGGCGTCGTACAGCTGGCCCACGGCGGGACTGTTCCAGTACGGCGCGACGAACGCCGCCGTCCTCGACGTCCACGCCGACCGGCTCGAGGTCCGGCTCCGCGACTACCGCACGACCTGGGCCGACGCGCCGGACGGGTCGCGACTGTGGGAGACCAAGCCGTCGGGGCTGCCGAAGATCCTGCGGGTCGGCGACCCGCTCGTGATCGGTACGGCGACCCTGCTCGGAGACGGTGTCGTCAGGGACGTCTCCGGCATCTTGAACCCGTGGTTCGGGCCCGTCAGCTGACGACGTACGACGCCGCGCGCTCGAGCTCTCGACCGCGCGCAACACCACCCGGTCGATGAGCTCCTCGCAGGTCGGCAGGTCGTCGATGACCCCGACGACCTGACCGCTGGCGAGCACGCCGGCGTCGGTGTCGCCCTCGACCAGGCCGGCCTTGAGCATGACCGGGGTGTTGGCGGCCAGCGCCATCTGGCCCAGCGTGCGGCCCTGGGTCTTCTTCATCGCTCGGCCGTCCTTGGCCAGCTGCAGCCAGGACATCCCGCTGTCCTTCTTGAAGTCCAGCGTGCGGCGAGCGGTCGGGCCCAGGCGCTTGACCGCGCTGGACTCCTCGAGCGAGTCGACCAGGTCGGTGCGCAGCATCCGGTGCGGCATCCCGTCGACCTTGGCGGTGACGACGGTGCCGGTGAGGTCGGTGGCGAGGTAGCGCTCCTTGACCGCCTGCGGCACCGCGCTGTCGGCGGTCAGCAGGAAGCGGGTGCCCATGCCGACCCCGGCGGCGCCGTAGGACAGGGCGGCCGCCAGGCCGCGTCCGTCGAAGAAGCCGCCCGCGGCGACGACCGGGATGTCGACGGCGTCGAGCACGGTCGGCAGCAGCAGCGTGGTCGGGACCGGGCCGGTGTGCCCGCCGCCCTCGCCGCCCTGCACCATCACCGCATCCGCGCCCCAGGCCGCGACCTTCTCGGCGTGCCGGGCCGCGCCGACCGACGGCATCACCATGAGCCCGTGGTCCTTGAGCTTGGCGATCAGGTCGGGCTTGGGTGCCAGGGCGAAGGACGCCACCTTCACCCCGTGCTTGATCATCAGGTCGCAGCGCTCGCCCGCGTCACCGGCGTCCGCGCGCAGGTTGACCCCGAACGGCTGATCGGTGCGCTGCTTAACCTCGAGGATCGCGCGCTCGAGCTCGTCGTAGGACATGGTCGCGCTGGCCAGGATGCCGAGGCCGCCGGCGTTGGCCGTCGCGCTGACGAGGCGGGCCCCGGAGACCCAGCCCATGCCGGTCTGCACGATCGGGTGACGCACGCCCGCCAGCTCGGTGAGCGGGGTCCTGATCAGCTGCTCAAGCATCGGCAGGGACCTCCTTGAAGCGCAGACCCTTGGGATCGAGGACCTCGCGGATGAGGACCAGCTCCTCCGTGGTGGGGAGGCGGGTCTCCGCGACCCCGTGGGTCGAGCCTGTCGAGACCCCCAGGTCGAAGCCGGTCGCCTCCTGCACGTCGGTGACGCTCACCCCGGGATGGACGCTGAGCAGCCGCACGGTGTCGTCGGGGCCTCCGACATCGAGGACCGCTAGGTTGGTGACGATCCGGTGGATGTCGTTGAAGCGGGCGGCCGCCGGGCCGGCCTCTCGCGCGCGCTTCGGCCCGACTCCGGAGACGATGTCGACGCGCTCGACGAAGACCCGCGGCGAGTGCTTGGGCACCCAGTAGGAGGTCCGGTTGTTGACGGTGTTGCCCGGGGCGCCGCGGGAGCCGAGCAGCTGGCGCTTGGGCAAGGCGAAGTCGCCGATCGCGGAGATGTTCTGGTTGCCGTGCCGGTCGACCTGCGTCGCTCCCATCATCACGTGCCGCTTGCCGTAGGCCACCACGTCGAAGACCTTGCGGAACGGGATCCACCCCTCCACCACGTCGGCCTTCGCGAAGAGCGGGGGAGTGCCGGCGAGGAAGAGCGACTCGCCGTCGGAGATGACCAGGTCGGGGTTGGAGGTGAGCCGGGCCAGGCGTACGCCGAGCATGGGCAGCAGCCCCATCGGGCTGCCGAAGATCTCGCCGTCGTCGGCGAAGGCGTCCGCGATCGCGGCCGCGCACACGTCGGCGCGGGTCGCGCCACCGGTCGTCGCGCCTGTCGAGTCGCTCATGCCTGCTCCTCGGCGAAGGCCCGGACGGCGGCCTGGTAGGCGTCCTCGTCACCGGCGAGAAAGCGCTGCTCGAAGGCCGACCAGTCCTCCTCGGACCCGCCGGCCGCGGCGGCGTACGCCTTCTGGAACTTCTCGTCGCGCTCGTAGTCGGGTGTGCACGTGGTGAAGTGGGCGCCGTTCGGCGTCTCGACGACCCCGGTGACCATCATCCGGTTGAGCAGCAGTCGCTGGACCGGGGTGTCGACGGTCAGGCCGGCGGTGTCGACGACCTGCTCGACGCTGACGTAGGCGCGGTCGGCGGCCATGCAGAACAGGTCGTCGAAGTAGGGGTCCGGGCCGAGGTAGGTCGCGTTGCCGTGCGCGTCGGCCCGGTTGAGGTGGACCAACGCGACGTCGAGGTGCAGGGCGGGGACGGCGACGAGCTCCTCGCCGTCGTCGTAGGGGCTCTGCACGGTCTCGAGCCACGGGTTGTTGACCATGACGTCGGAGCCGAGACCGGCGCGCATCGGGAGGAAGGGGAGGCGCTGCGCCGCGGCTCGGAGCCCGGTCTGGAACATGCCCTCGTCGAGCTCGACCACCTCGGGGATCGCGCCGGTCTGGCGGGCCCGCTGGAAGTTGGGCTCGAGCGGGACCGAGTCGAGCGAGACGAACGCATAGACCAGCCTGCGCACCTTGCCCGCGCGCGTGAGGAGCCCGACGTCGGCCCCGCCCCAGCTGACCAGCGTGAGGTCCTTCAGGTCCGAGCGGAGGATCGCCCGGACGAGTGCCATCGGCTTGCGCCGCGGCCCCCAGCCCCCGATGCCGATCGTCATGCCGTCCTTCAGCTCACCGACGACCTCGTCGATGCTCATCCGCTTGTCGCGTGGGCCATTCATCGAGAGTCCTCGGTGGTTGAGGTGCGAGCGTCAGCGAGCCTCGAAACCCCCTTGTCCGTCCCCGCGAACCCGTCGCGCAGCTCGTCGCTCACGCCCTGCAGGTTGAGCTCGAAGGTGAACCCCTGCTCGAAGCGGTAGCTCGTGTTGACGTCGACCGGGTCGATGCCGTTGAGGCACTCCTTGGCGGCCCGGATGACGCGGGTGTCGTGCCGGGCGATGTCGGCGGCCACGGCGAGAGCCGCGTCGTCGAGCTCGGCGCGGGGGACGACCTCGAGCACCGACCCGAACTGCACGAGGTCCTTGGCGGGGATGGTCCGCGCGGTGAAGTAGAGGGTGCGCATCATGTGCTGCGGCACCAGCCGGGCCATGTGGGTGGCGGCGCCGAGCGCGCCCTGCTTGACCTCGGGCACGCCGAAGTAGGCGTCGTCGCTGGCGACCACGCAGTCGGCGTTGCCGACCAGGCCGACCCCGCCGCCGAGGCAGAAGCCGTGCACAGCGGCGACCACGGGGACGGCGCACTCGTAGACGGCCTTGAAGGCGGCGAAGCACCCCTTGTTGGCGCCGAGCAGGGCGTCGAACCCGGTGGTGCTCTGCATCTCCTTGATGTCGACGCCGGCGTTGAATCCCCGACCCTCGGCCCGCAGGACCACGACCTTGGTGTCGAGATCGATCGCGGCCTCGTCGAGCGCAGCGGCGACGTCGTACCACCCCTGGACGGTGAGCGCGTTGACCGGCGGGGCGTCCATCGTGACGACACGGATGCCGTCGGCGCGGAGCTCGCTGGAGACTGCAGCGGCCATCGGTTACCTACCTAACGTTTGCTTGGTAGGTTATCAGCCGTGTCCGTGGTGATCGACCTGTCCTCGTCCGTGGTCCTGGTGACCGGCGGGACCAAGGGGATCGGCCGGGGCATCACCGAGGCGTTCCTGGCGGCGGGCGCCGTCGTCGTGACCTGCTCGCGCTCGGAGGCCGAGCCGGTCGCCGGCTCGACGCACGAGGTCTGCGACGTCCGGGACCCCGAAGCGGTGGGGGCGCTGGTCGACGGCATCGTCGCGCGCCACGGGCGGCTCGACGTCGTGGTCAACAACGCCGGCGGTGCACCCAGCGTCGATGCGGCCACCGCCTCGCCGCGCTTCCACGACAAGATCGTCGGGCTCAACCTCCTCAGCCCGCTGCTGGTCGCCCAGGCCGCCAACGCGGTCATGCAGGAGCAGGAGGCCGGCGGCTCGATCATCAACATCTCCTCGATCTCGGCGCACCGGCCGGCGCCGACCATCGCGGCCTACGGCGCCGCCAAGGCCGGACTCGACGCGCTGACCCGCTCGCTCGCCATGGAGTGGGGGCCGAAGGTCCGCGTCAACGCGATCGACGTCGGCCTGTGCCGCACCGAGAACACAGCCGACCACTACGGCGGCGACGAGCGCGTCGCCGCGATCGAGCGCACCATCCCGCTCGGGCGGATGGCCGCCCCGCGCGAGGTCGGCGACGTCGCCCTCTTCCTGGCCAGCGACCTGGCGTCGTACGTCTCCGGGGCGTGCGTGGCCTGCCACGGCGGGGGAGAGCCCCCCGTCTTCCTGCACATCGACTAGCACCGAGGAGCACCAGTGTCTGGACTGTTGGAGGGCCGCGTCGCGATCGTGACCGGCGCCGGACGCGGCATCGGGCGCGGACACGCGCTGGAGCTGGCCGCCCACGGTGCCGCCGTCGTCGTCAACGACTTCGGGGTCTCGCTGGCCGGCGAGGGGACGGGGGAGACCCCGGCCGAGGAGGTGGTCCGCGAGATCACCGAGGCGGGTGGGCAGGCGGTGGTCAACACCGCCGACGTCGCCGACTTCGCGCAGGCCGAGGCCATGGTGCGCCAGGCGATCGACACCTTCGGCGGGCTCGACGTGCTGGTCAACAACGCCGGCTTCGTGCGCGACCGGATGCTGGTCAACACCAGCGAGGAGGAGTGGGACGCCGTCATCCGCGTGCACCTCAAGGGCCACTTCGCGCCGCTGCGGCACGCCGGTGCCTACTGGCGCGCCGAGTCCAAGGAGGGCCGCCAGCGCTCGGCCCGCGTCATCAACACCTCCTCCGGCGCCGGGCTGCAGGGCTCGGTCGGCCAGGCGACGTACTCCGCCGCCAAGGCCGGCATCGCCGCCCTCACCCTGGTCGCGGCCCAGGAGATGGGGAGGTACGGCGTCACCGTCAACGCGATCGCGCCGGTCGCCCGCACCCGGATGACCGAGGGTGCCTTCGACACCTCGGGCATGCCCGACCCCCGCGACAACTCTCCGGTCGTCGCCTGGCTCGGCCTCCGAGGACGCCGGAGACGTCACCGGCCGCGTCATCGAGATCGAGGGCGGCAAGGTGACCGTCGAGAACGGCTGGGCCCACGGACCGTCGCGCGACGCCGGTCAGCGCTGGGAGGCCGCCGAGGTCGGCCCGGTGCTGCGTGAGCTGCTCGCCGAGGCCCCCACCCCGGAGCCGGTCTACGGCGCCACCTGAGGGCTCAGATCGCGAGTTTTGTCGGTCGGCCGACAGAACCCGCGCTTGAACGACGAAACTGTGTCGTCCAAGGTCGAGTTTCGTCGGTCGGCTGGTGAATTTGTCGAGCCAGACCCCAGTCGGCCCGGCCCCCGTCAGCCCGTACGTCGGACTGAGGCCGTGGGCGTGTGACACAGCCGCGAGGCCAGGGCCGGTTGGTCGTCGAGGTCTGCCCAGGTGATGCGGAACATCCGGTAGCCCGTGAGGTCCTCCAGCACCCGCTCGCGGGCTCGCTCGGCCATGATCACGTCCGTGATCGTCTGCCCCGGCCTCAAGAGGCGCCCGTACTTGATGCGGCCGTCGAACTCCACGAGCCGCATCTCCCGGTGCAGGGCGAAGTCGGCCCTCCCCGCTAGGCGACCGCTCGGGTGGAACACCTCGTACTGGGGCTCAGCGTCGAAGCCGTAGTCACCGCAGGAAGAGACCGGTTCGAGTCTCGCCGACCGACTCGCGCTTGCCCGTGCTCAGGCTGAACCGGTAGCCCAGGTCCGCGCTGCCCGGCCATTCGCGCATCAACGGATCGACGAGCGACTCGCATGCATCGTGCGTCGCCTGTCCAGTGCGCAACGCCCAGTCCATGACGGCAACGGCAGGATCACGCGAGCACAGCAGCGCGGTTTCCATGACAGCTCGGGCGGCCACGGTTGCCCAGGCACCGTCGATGCGCGTGATGTCGTTGACGCGACACGAACCCCGGTGATGAGTGATGCCTGCCCGCGTCCGGTCTCCCCGCCCGAACAGGTTCGTCAGGTGCACTGTGCCGAGGTCGAGCCCCCAGTCGGGTCCGCCCCTTCTGATGATGTTGCTGATGTGCGAGAGCGCAACCCTGTCGTCGTACTGCTGCATGACCGCCCGGCTGGTCAGATCGTGACGATGGGCCCGGTCCGAGCGGCGCCAGACGTCGCTGTCGACGTAGGCGCCGTGGCGGAGTCGCACCAGCTCACCTGCGCGCAGTGACCGGGCCAGAGCATCGTCGTCGATGCCTTGGAGCACGGCGTCGCGACGCAGCAGGATGCCGTGCGGGTCGAAGTGAGCGTGGTCCATGATCCGACTCTCGCTCCGGACGTCGCCGCCACGACCTCGCCGTCGAGCGCCCTGTGGGCGTGGCTCGGAACGTCGCCGCAGTGGCGGACCCTGTCGATGACTGGTGGGTATCCCGGAGCCGGCGCCGCGCAGCGGTTGCCGACCACGAATCTCGTGCTCGGACGATCGCAGTCTCGTCGTCCATGGGCGAGTTTCGTCGGTCGGCCGACAAAACTCTCCGCCGCGAGCGCCGGTCAGATCCGCTCGATGATCGTGCCGGTGGCCATGGCGCCGCCGGCGCACATCGAGATCAGCGCGGTCGAGGCGTCGCGGCGCTCGAGCTCGTGCAGGGCGGTGGTGATCAGCCGGGTGCCGGTCGAGCCGACCGGGTGACCGAGCGCGATCGCGCCGCCGTTGACGTTGACCTTGTCGAGGTCGACGTCGTGCTGGCCGGCCCAGGAGAGCACGACCGAGGCGAAGGCCTCGTTGACCTCGAAGAGGTCGAAGTCGGAGATCGCCATGCCGGTGCGCTCGGAGCAGCTTGGTGGTCGCATCGATCGGCCCGTCGAGGTGGTAGTACGGGTCGGAGCCGACGAGGCAGTGCGTGGTGATCCGGGCGCGGGGCGTGAGGCCGTGGGCGCGGGCGACGTCCTCGTCCATGATCAGTACGGCGGAGGCGCCGTCGCTGATCTGCGACGACGTCCCGGCGGTGTGCAGGCCCTCGGGCAGGACCGGCTTCAGCCCGGCGAGCCCTTCGAGCGTGGTGTCGCGCAGGCCCTGGTCGGTCTCGACCAGTCGGGTGGCGCCGGTCGGCTTGCCCTCGGCGTCGAGCTCGGGCGCCTCGATGGCGGCGATCTCGCGCTTGAAGCGGCCCTCGTCGACGGCGGCGCGCGCCTTCTGCTGCGAGGCCAGGCCGAAGGCCTCGAGGTCCTCGCGGGTCAGGCCGCGGTTCGCTGGCGATCCGGTCGGCCGCCTCGAACTGGTTGGGCATGTCGATCGACCAGTCGTCGGGCCGCGGGTCGCCGGTCCCGGTCGGCACGTTGGCGCCCAGCGGGATGCGGGTCATCGCCTCGACGCCGCAGGCGATGCCGACCTCGATGGTCCCGGCCGCGACCATGTCGTGGACCAGGTGCGCCGACATCTGGCCCGAGCCGCACTGGGCGTCGACCACGGTGCCGCCGGTGTGCTGGGGAAGTCCGGCGTGCAGCCAGGCGCGGCGCACCATGCCGTTGGACTGCTCACCGGCCTGGGTGACGCAGCCGCCGACGACCTGCTCGACGAGGTCGGCGTCGAGCCCGGCGCGCCGGATCACCTCGGCCTGGGTGAACCCGAGCAGGACGGCCGGGTGGACGCCGGACAGCCAGCCCTTGCGCTTGCCGAGGGGAGTGCGGACGGCTTCGACGATGACGGGGTTGCCCATGGACCTATGGTGCCACAGGAACTAGAACACGTTCTATGTTTCGACAGGCTCAACAACCGTGTCTCGACAGGCTCAACAACCGGGTCTCGACACGGTCGACCACCGTCGCGGATGCGAAACCCTTTCCTGACGTACCGACAGTATGTAGTCTCCACCTAGAACACGTTGCAGTTGTGCCGCGACGTGCCCACGACCCAGGAGAAGTGCGTGACCGACACCCAGCTCGTGGAGCTGCCGACCGGCTTCGACCCGACCGACCCCGACGTGATGCGGGAGCGGGTGCCGCACCAGGAGCTCCTGACGTTGCGGCGTACGGCGCCGGTCACCTTCGTCGCGCAGGAGCCGCAGGCGCGAGCCGGGTTCCCGGAGCACACGGGCTACTGGGCGCTGACCAAGCACGCCGACGTGGCCGCGGTGTCGAAGGACCAGGTCGAACTTCTCCACCAACCTCGACGGCGTGATCATCCGGTTCGCCCCCGACATGGACCGCGACGGCGTCGAGAACACCCGCTTCCTGCTCATCAACCACGACGCGCCGGACCACACCAAGCTGCGTCAGATCGTCTCCCGCGCCTTCACGCCTCGCGCGATCGCCGCGCTGCACGAGGACCTCGAGCGCCGCGCGCACGAGATCGTCAAGGAGGCCGTCGAGCGCGGTGAGGGCAACTTCGTCGAGGACGTGGCGGCCGAGCTGCCGCTCCAGGCGATCGCCGGTCTGCTGGGCGTGCCCGCAGGAGGACCGCGGCAAGCTCTTCGACTGGTCCAACCAGATGATGAGCTACGACGACCCCGAGGTCGAGGGCGACCAGGCGGTCGCCTTCATGGAGATCCTCGCCTACTCGATGGCCCTGGCCGACGAGCGACCGCACGAACCCGCAGGACGACATCATCACCAAGCTGGTCACCGCCGAGCTCGACGCCGGTCGAGGGAGCGCGGCCTCACCGACGACGAGTTCGGCTTCTTCATGGTGCTGCTCGCCGTCGCCGGCAACGAGACGACCCGCAACGCGATCTCCCACGGCATGCACGCCTTCTTCGAGGACCCCGACCAGTGGGAGCTCTACAAGCGCGAGCGCCCGGCCACCGCCGGCGACGAGATCATCCGCTGGGCGACGCCCGGTCACGGTCTTCCAGCGCACGGCGATCAACGACGTCGAGATCGGCGGCGTACCGATCGCTGCCGGTGAGCGGGTCGGCCTGTACTACGCCAGCGCCAACTTCGACGAGGACGTCTTCGACGACCCGTTCCGCTTCGACATCACGCGCGACCCCAACCCGCACCAGGCCTTCGGCGGTCACGGCGCGCACTACTGCATCGGCGCCAACCTGGCGCGGCTCGAGGTCGAACCTGATCTTCCAGGCGCTCGCCGACCACGCCCCGACATCACCCAGCTGGGGGAGCCGCGCCGGCTCCGCCACGGCTGGATCAACGGCGTCAAGGACCTCCAGGTCCGCTACCGCTAACGAAGGGACACCTCAGAGCACCGTGACCACGACCGACGTACTTCCCGACGGCTTCGACTTCACCGACCCCGACGTCAACTGGGCGGCGCATCCCGCACGACGAGTTCCTGGCGCTGCGCCAGAACGCGCCCGTCCACTGGGTCGAGCAGCCGCAGTCGTCGCGCGGCGGGATGCTAGGTCGGGCACCGGCTACTGGGCGATCTCCAAGCACGCCGACGTGAGCGCGGTCAGCAAGGACAGCAAGAACTTCTCCACCTCCGAGAACGGCGCGATCATCCGGTTCCAGCGACGGGCATGGAGCGCGAGCAGATCGAGATGCAGCGCGTGATGCTCATCAACCAGGATCCGCCCGAGCACACCGCGACGCGCCAGATCATCTCCCGTGGCTTCACCCCTCGCTCGATCGGCGCGCTCGACGAGATCATGAAGGAGCGGGCGCACCAGATCGTCACCGAGACGCCGTCGAGCGCAGGCAGCGGCAACTTCGTCGAAGAGGTCGCCGCCGAGCTGCCGCTCCAGGCGATCGCCGACCTGCTCGGCGTGCCGCAGGAGGACCGGCGCAAGCTCTTCGACTGGTCCAACCAGATGCTCGCCAACGAGGACCCCGACTACGCCGGCCAGCCCGACGTCGCCGCGGCGGAGATCCTCGGCTACGCGATGGGCATGGCGGCCGACCGGCGGGCCAACCCGCGCGACGACCTGGTCACCAAGCTCATCGACGCCGACAAGGACGGGCGCGGCCTGACCGAGGACGAGTTCGGCTACTTCGTCATCATCCTCACCGTCGCCGGCAACGAGACCACCCGCAACGCCATCACGCACGGCATGAATGCCTTCCTCGACCACCCCGACCAGTGGGAGCTGTGGAAGCAGGAGCGCCCAGCGACGATGGTCGACGAGGTGATCCGCTGGGCGACCCCGGTCATCTCCTTCCAGCGCACCGCCCTCAACGACGTCGAGGTCGGTGGCGTGCAGGTGAAGAAGGGCCAGCGTGTGGGCCTGTTCTACGCCAGCGGCAACTTCGACGACGACGTCTTCGACGACCCCTTCACGCTTCGACATCACCCGCGACCCCAACCCGCACGTCGGCCTTCGGCGGCCACGGCGCGCACTACTGCATCGGCGCCAACCTGGCTCGCCAGGAGGTCAAGCTGATCTTCGACGCGCTGGCCGACCACGCGCCCGACATCACCAAGCTCGAGGAGCCCCAGCGGCTGCGGCACGGGTGGATCAACGGGATCAAGGACCTGCAGGTCTCGCTACGTCGGCTGAGCCGCTCACGGCCGCTCTGAGCAGCTAGCCGCGGGCGGTCAGCACCAGCGGGCCGTCGTCGGTGATGGCGACCGTGTGCTCCATGTGGGCGCCACGGGAGCCGTCGGCGCTGCGCAGCGTCCAGCCGTCGGGGTCGGTGTAGATCTCGTCGGTCGTGTGCAGGAACCACGGCTCGATCGCGATCACGAGGCCCGGCGCTGAGCTTGAGACCGCGGCCGGCGCGACCGTCGTTGGGCACGTGCGGGTCTCCGTGCATCGTGCGGCCGACGCCGTGGCCGCCGAACTGCAGGTTGATCCCGAGGCCGGCGGCGCGAGCGGTCTCGCCGATGGCGTGCGAGATGTCGCCGAGCCGGTTGCCGGGCCGCGCGGCCTCGATGGCGGCGTCCAGTGCGCGCGAGGCGACGTCGATGAGTCGCAGGTCCTCCTCGCGCGGCGTGCCGACGACCACGGAGTACGCCGAGTCGCTCACCCAGCCGTCGACCGGCAGCGGCAAAGTCCACGGAGAGCAGGTCGCCGTCCTGCAGCACGTAGTCGTGGGGGAGTCCGTGCAGCACCGCGTCGTTGACCGAGGTGCACAGCACCTTGCCGAACGGGGAGCCGCCGAAGCTGCGGGTGGTAGTCGATGTAGCAGGACTCCGCGCCGCGCTCGCGGATCATCTCGTGCGCGAGCGCGTCGAGCTCGAGCAGGTTGACGCCGACGTCGGCCTTCTCGACGAGCGCGTCGATCACCTAGGCGACGAACCGCCCGGCCGGTCGCATCTGCTCGATCTGGGCTGGCGTGCGGAGCTCGATCACGGGGGCGAGCCTACGGCGACCCGCCGTGGCGGCCGGTCCCGGATCAGCGGGTGAGGTGGTGCGGACGGGATATCGGCGGTCTGTGTGCCCGGGACGGCGGGGATCCAGGTCGTCCGCACCACGACGTTCGCCTGGTAGCCCCCGCGCGAGGCGTCGTAGTCCCCGCCGCACGTGACCAGCGTGAGCCGGCGAGGACCGTGGTCCTTGTAGACCATCTCGGCAGGGAACTCAGCGTTGGGATGCACCGTCACCGAGGTGACGCCGAAGCGCACCGTGGATCGATCCTGGAGCAGCACGGCGATCACGTCGCCCACCTGCAGGCTGCCGAGCCGGAAGAACACTGCCGATCCGTCGACCGAGTCGACGTGTCCGAGCAGAACGGCCGAACCGTGGCCACCGGGACGCACCCCGGGTTGGAACCACCCCGCTCTGGCCGGGTCGGTCGGCACCTCGACGGTGCCGTCGCGGTTGAACCCGAGGGAGACGAGCGGGGTCCGGACATCGATGGCAGGAATGCGGAGCGCGCGTGGGGCGGCGCGTTTGAACGCTGGCACCGGCGCAGAGATCGTCTCGCCGGCGTCCGAAGCGGTGCGGAGGTCTGCGGGAGGCGACTCGGCCCTCGCGTAGGTGGGGTCGTCGGGGGACGTCCGGTCCCCCCACAGCAGCAAGCACCACAGTGACCCGACCAGCAGGAGCAGCGATGCCGCGCGCCAGGCGAGCGCCCGCCCGGGCAGGCGCTCCCCGATGCTCAACAGCGCGGCTTCCGGGACGCGGGCACCATCGGCCGTCGTCCCAGCACGGCCGCGCCGGCCGCGCCGAGCATGCCGAGCAGTCCGATGAGGAGGTAGCTGTTGGCCGGGGTGGAGGTCACGACCGTCGCGTTCCGGGGGCCACGACCGGTGTCGGGATGTCCGATGGGTACGCCGGGGCCGGCGGGACCGCCTGGGCCCGCTGGACCGCCCGGACCGCCCGGACCGCCGGGACCGCCCGGACCGCCGGGGCCGCCGGGACCGCCCGGACCGCCCGGACCGCCCGGACCGCTGGGGCCGTCGGGACCGTCGGGACCGCCGGGACCGCCGGGACCGTCGGGCTTGCCGGGGCCGTCGGGGCCGCCGGGGCCACCCCCGCCGGAGCCACCAGGGCCGCCCGGGCTGCCAGGACCGTCTCCAGGACCGTCTCCAGGACCGTCCCCGGGACCCCCGCCCCCACCGGGCGGCGGAGGAGGAGGCGGCGCAGGCGATGGGGCCGGCGGCGGAGCAGGCGGTGGGGCCGGGGTGGGCGTCGCGGTCGGGCTAGGAGTAGGCGTCGGCGTCGGCGTGGGCGTCGGCGTCGGCGTTGGCGTCGGCGTCGGGGTAGGAGCGGGAGGCGGAGGGATCGGCGGCGGCGGCGGAGGGATCGGCGGCGGCGGCGGAGGGATCGGCGGCGGCGGCGGCGGGGGAGGGGGCGGCGGCGGGGGAGGGGGAGGCGGCGGGGGAGGGGGAGGCGGCGGAGGAGGCGGCGGAGGGGGAGGGGGAGGCGGCGGAGCGGCACACGTCGAGCGGCTGATCGTGTTGTTGTCGAGGGTGACCGCCCCGTTGCGCGCCAGGACGCGACCCTGCACCGAGGCCCCCGTCTGCACCGTGATGCTGGCCAAGGCCAGGACGTTGCCGACGAAGCGGCGTGCCGGTGCCCAAGGTGGCTGAGCTGCCGACCTGCCAGAAGACGTTGCACGCCTGGGTGCCGTTGATGAGCGAGACCACGCTGTTGCTGGCGGTGATCAACGTGGAGCCGGCTTGGAAGACGAAGACCGCGCCGGAGTCGCCCTGGGCGTCCAGGGTCACGGTGCCGGTCAGGGCCAGGCCGCTGGCCGAGCGGTAGACACCCTCCACCAGGGTCTGTCCGCCGAGGTCCTGACCGGTCTTGTCCACCGGCGGGTTCCGCCCGGCGGCGTCGTCGTAGGCCGTCGTCAGGTCCTGCTGGGCCTGGAGCGCGACCGCGTCCGCGGCGTGGATCGTCCCGTCACTGACCTGCCCGGGCGGGAAGCCGGTCACGGCGGCTCCCGGGCTCACCCCGACATCGCCGGAGATCGCGCTAGGGCCCGTGTTGGTGACCGTGGAACCGGCCAGCACCGCGAACGACGTCGCCGTTCCCGAGCCCCACCGGTGGCTGCGCCGCGACTGCCGGCGATGTCGGGAGGACGAGGACCGTCACTCCCACCAGGCCAGCCAGAGCCGACGAGCTGACGACGTAGATGATGCGACCCAGAGCCACGGGGATCCTGCCATGTTGCCGGGGCAGTGACGCAGAACCAGAACATGCCAAGGGAGCCGGGTACGCCGCACCCTACACCCCAACGGGTGGGGGCCCAGCACGACGAGTCCCAGCGCGGGCTCGCGCTCAGCTGGTCGGCTTGTCCGACCCGACCACCCACATGGCGAAGAACTGCGAGCCGCCGCCGTAGGCGTGACCGAGCGCCTTGCGCGCGCCGTCGACCTGGTGCTCGCCGGCCGCGCCGCGGACCTGGAGGGCCGCCTCGCCGAAGCGGAGCATCCCGGAGGCGCCGATCGGGTTGGACGACAGCACGCCGCCCGAGCAGTTGACCGGGATCTTGCCGTCCATCGCCGTGGCGCCGGACTCGGTGAGCTTCCAGCCGTCGCCCTCGGCGGCGAAGCCGAGCGACTCCAGCCACATCGGCTCGAACCACGAGAACGGCACGTAGATCTCCGCCGCGTCGATCTCCTCGATCGGGTTGGTGATGCCGGCCTGCTTCCACAGGACGGCCGCAGCGTCGCGCGACGCCTGCGGGTTGACCTGGTCGCGCTCGGCGGCGGTAGTGGCCTCCGACCGCATCACGGTGCCGTGGATCCACGCCGGGTTGGACGAGCGACGTCGCCTCGTCCTCGGCGACGATGACGAGCGCGCACGCGCCGTCGGACGACGGGCAGGTCTCGTCGTAGCGGATCGGGTCCCAGAGCATCTGCGAGGCGAGCACCGACTCGACGGTCGTGCCCTCGTTGCGCAGGTGGGCGTACGGGTTCTTCAGCGCGTTGTTGCGGTCCTTGGCGGCGACGATCGCGCCGATGTGGGTCGGTGCCTCCGAGCGGCGGATGTAGGAGCGCACGTGGGGGGCGAAGTAGCCGCCGGCGCCGGCGTGGACCGGCATGTTGAACGGCACCGGCACCGAGAGCGCCCACATCGCGTTCGACTCCGACTGCTTCTCGTAGGCGACCGTCAGCACCTTCTTGTGCACGCCGGACTGCACGAGCAGAGCCGCCACGATCGCGGTCGACCCGCCCACCGAGCCGGCCGTGTGCACGCGGAGCAGCGGCTTGCCGGCCGCACCGATCGACTCGGCCAGGAACAGCTCGGGCATCATCACGCCCTCGAACAGGTCCGGCGCCTTGCCGACGACGATCGCGTCGATCTCGTCGAGGGTCATCTGGGCGTCCTCGAGGGCGCGGTCGATGGCCTCGCGGAGCAGGCCGGGCATCGAGACGTCCTCGCGCTTGGCGCGGTGGTGGGTCTGGCCGACGCCGATCACCGCGGCGAGGTGCTTCTTCCCGGGCATGTCAGCGTCCCTCCATCGCATGGTGCACACGAGGTTCTGCTGCAGGGCGGGTCCGCTGGTCGCGTGGGCCGAGCACCTTGCCGGCGTCGCCGGCCCAGATCTGCTTGGCCGCCTCGCCGACCCGGATGCCGCCGGCGGAGAACATCGGGTTGCTGGCGAGCGCGCCCCCGGACGGGTTGATGCGTACGTCGTCGGCGAGGCCGAGCTCCGAGCGGATGATCAGCTCCTGGTGGCTGAACGGCGCGTGCAGCTCGGCCACCTCGACTCCATCGAGGTCCAGAGCCTCGCCGCGAGCGGCGGGTGCGGGGGAACGGGTGAGGTCGCGCGTGCCCATGCTCATCTGGTCGACGTACGTCGAGATCCCGGTGATCCAGGCCGGGCGCTCCTGCACGTCGAGGGCGCGGTCCTCGGCGGCCAGCACGATCGCGGCCGCGCCGTCGGTGACCGGAGAGCAGTCGTGCTTGCGCAGCGGGTCGGCGTACATCGGCTTGGCGAGGAGCTCCTCGACCGACGAGCCGCCCTTGCGGATGGCGTACTCGTTCTTCTCCGCGTCGGTCAGGGACCGGTGGGCGACCTCGGCCATCGCGCGCTCGTCCCAGACGCCGGCGTCGATGCCGGCGCGGGCCTGGAGGCCGGCCAGGGAGACGGTGTCGGGCCAGATCGGCGTCATCGTGTAGGGCTCGAGCTGCAGCGCGAGGGTGCGACGCAGGACGCCCGCCGAGCTCTTGCCGAAGGCGTAGACGAGGGCGGTGTCGACCTCGCCGGTCTGGATCTTGAGCCAGGCCTCGTACATCGCCCAGGCCAGGTCCATCTCGACGTGCGACTCGTTGACCGGCGGGATGACGCCGATCGCGTCGACCGCCTGCACGAACGAGAACGACCGGCCGGCGAGGTAGTCCGAGGACCCCGAGCACCAGAAGCCGACGTCCTGACGGGTCCAGCCGGTCTGCTCGTAGCACTCGGCGAACAGGGGCACCAGCAGCTCGACGCAGGTCGGGGACCCGTCGAACTCCTCCATCTGTCGCTGGGCGAACCCGACGACCGCAACGTCTCTCACAAGTGGTTCCTGTAGGTCTCGTAGTCGGCGTCCGGGTCACCGGTCGGCGCGAAGTGGCTGATGTTCTCGATCGTGGTGCCCCACTCCTCCTTGGGCTTCCACACCGCCTTGACCCGCATGCCCATCCGGACCTCCTCGGCCGGGATGTCGAGGATCAGGTGGAGGACGGCGATGTCGGCGCCGTCGAGGAGCACGTAGGCCGAGACGTACGGCGGGGTGATCCGCTGGCCCAGGAACGGCACGTTGACGATGCAGAACGTCGTCACCGTGCCGGTGTCGGAGAGCGGCACCTCCTCCGCGGTCGGCGTGCCGTCGGCCGGGCAGGCGCTGCGCGGGGGGATGTAGACCTTCTCGCACGTCGGGCAGCGCTGTCCCGACGAGCCGGCCCTGCTCGAGCGACCGGTAGAACAGCGACTCCTCCGGGCTCGCCGCGTACATGGTAGTCGAGCTCGATCGGGACGACGATGCCGGTGACCAGGTCAGCGGGCCCGTCACTCGGTCTCGGCTGCTCGGTCGCTGCCTCGTCCCTCGGAGCGCTTGCGCTCGACCTGGCCCGTCAGCGCCGTCCTCGACTCCGTCGAGTCCGCGACCGGCTCGAAGCACTCGATATCGGTGATGTCGCCCTTGCGCTCGGCCCGCCAGCGGACCTGGACCCGCATGCCGGTCTCGACGTCGTCGGGAGTCGCGACGTCGAACGCGTGCAGCAGCGGTGCGTCGGCACCGTCGAGGGTGACCAGCGCGAAGGCGAACGGTCGGTCGAACGGCTGGTCCTTCACCGGCTCGGGCACCCAGCGCCACGACGTGACCGTGCCGATGTCGGAGACCTCGACGAAGTCGGTGGTCTGCGCGTAGGTGACCGGGTCGTACTCCGGCGGGCGGCACGACGACCTTGCCCTCCGACGTACGAGCGCCGACGACCACCTGTCGCGCAGTCCGGTCAGGAAGCGGCCGAGGACGGGGCCGGTGGAGCGGGTGTAGTCGAACGCTACGGTGACGGGCGCCGACAGGGTGCGAGCCATGGACGGCAAACTAGAACACGTTCTAATCTGTGGCAAGTGACACGCCACCGGAGTCGAGGGAGTCATCGGATGAAACTCGGCCTGCAGCTGGGCTACTGGCGCGCGCAGCCGCCGACCAACCACGCCGAGCTCGTGGCAGCGGCGGAGGAGTCGGGCTTCGACTCGATCTTCACCGCCGAGGCATGGGGGTCCGACGCGTTCACCCCGCTGGCCTGGTGGGGCAGGGAGACCGCCCGACTGCGGCTCGGCACCTCGATCGTGCAGATGTCGGGGCGGTCGCCGACGTCGATCGCGATGCACGCGCTGACCCTCGACCACCTCTCCAACGGTCGGATGATCCTCGGCATGGGCGTGAGCGGTCCCCAGGTCGTGGAGGGTTGGTACGGCCAGCCCTTCGGCAAGCCGCTCGCCCGCACCCGCGAGGTCGTCGACATCATCCGCCAGGTGCTCGCCCGCGAGGGCCCGGTCACCAACGACGGGCCGCACTACCCCCTGCCGTTCACCGGTGAGAACTCCGTCGGCCTCGGCAAGCCGCTCAAGCCGATCATGCACCCCCTGCGCGCCGACATCCCGATCTGGCTCGGCGCCGAGGGACCCAAGAACGTCGCCCAGACCGCCGAGATCGCCGACGGCTGGATCCCGATCTTCTACACCCCGCGGTCGGCGGCGATGTACGGACTGGCTCGACGAGGGCTTCGACCGCCCCGGCGCACGGCGTACCCGTGACGACTTCGAGATCGCGGCCACCTGCCACGTCCAGATCGTCACGGACGCCGACGAGAAGACGCCGGTCATCGACGGCATGAAGCCGATCGTCGCGCTCTACATGGGTGGCATGGGTGCCAAGGACCAGAACTTCCACAAGCAGGTCTTCGACCGGATGGGCTACGAGGCGATCACCGGCCAGCGTGCAGGAGCTGTTCCTCGCCGGCGACCGTGAGTCCGCCACCGCGCTGATCCCCGACGACCTGTCGACGACATGCACATCATCGGCACCGAGGCCGAGGTGCAGCGACACCGTCCAGGCGTGGGAGGGCACGGGTGTGACGACGCTGATGCTCAGTGCGGCGAACGCGGACGAGATCAAGCGAATCGCTGAGGTACTGGCGTGAGCACCCAGACCCCGTTTTCATACGACGGCCTGCGGGTCGTCGTCACCGGAGCCGCCACCGGTGTCGGTGCTGCGCTGGTGCCGATGTTGCGCGAGGCCGGCGCCGCGAGCATCACCGCGGTCGACCGGCGCCCGGTGGCCGACGTCGACACCTTCCACGAGGCCGACCTCTCGGACCGCAGCGCCGTCGAAGACGTCGTCCGCGCGGTGTCGGGCCAGGTCGATGTGCTCTTCAACAACGCGGGCGTCGCTGCCAACCTGCCCCTCGAGGTGGTGATGGGCGTCAACGTCCTCGCCCCTCGGCTGCTCACCCAGGAGCTGGCCAAGGCGATGTCGCCCGGGGGAGCGGTGGTCGGCACGGCGTCCATCGCGGGCCTGCAGTACCCCGAGCACCTCGCCGAGATCACCGAGCTGCTCGGCATCGAGGACTGGTCGGAGGTCTTCGCCTATCTCGCCGAGCGGCCCGAGCTGGTCACCGACCGCTACTCCTTCTCCAAGGAGTGCGCGCAGGTCTTCACGATGCTCGCCTCGCCGGCCCTGGCCGCCCACGGCGTACGCATCAACAGCGCGTGCCCCGGCATCATCGAGACGCCGCTCATCCCTGACTTCGAGGCCACCATGGGCGCCCCGATCATGGACTGGATGATCAGCAACGGAGCCAAGCGCAAGGCCAAGCCGGAGGAGATCGCCTCGGTGCTGCTGTTCCTGGGCTCGCCCGGCTCGGTCTACCTCAACGGGTCCAACGTGGTCTGCGACGGAGGCTTCACCGCCGCCCTCAACACCGGGCAGGCCGACTTCTCGACGCTTCCGTCCTGAGGCGACGTCACGCGGGCGACTCGTAGAACTCGGTCGTCCGGGTGTAGCCGCGGGCCTCGAGCATCACGCCAAGAGGTTCATCGGCTGCTGCTTGGGAGACCACCGACACCCGTGCGCCTGCTCGCACCGCCCGCTGCTCGATGCGTGCCAGCGCCGACTGATCCTCGGTGTGCGTGACGAGCAGGACCGGGCCGCCCGGGTCGTAGACGGGCGGGGCATCCACGAGCCTTCCGGTTGCGCCGTCGCCTGAGACGTCGACGGTCAGGGCCGACTCGGGCTGGCGGGCTTCTTCCTGCAGGTCGAGGTGCCACCACGTCTCGGCCACCACGAGCCCCGTCGCCCAGGGCAGCTGCGGTGCGTTCGCGCTCGAAGACCGGGCACACGAAGCGCAGCCGCCGGCTCGACAGCTGTGCCTCGCGCAGGAGCGCCCTGCCCTCGGTCGCCCACGCGGCCGCGGGCTCGACAGCCATGTCGTCGACGATCATCGTGCCGTCGTCGCGCTCCTGGCCGATCAGGAAGCCGGACGTCGTCCGGATCGACATGGTCTGCTCATCGTCGATGAGTGAGCCCAGCCAGGCGGCGTGCCTCTGCTCGGCGTCCTCGCTCGGCCGCCAGAACAGCGGCGCATGAGGGAGGAGCCGCTCGCGCCTCACGCGGGTCAGTCGCTGGACCCATGGGAGGTCGGCCCGAGTCAGGCTGGTTGTCGTTGACGGCTCGGGCACCCTCTCTGTCTACCGGTCAGGCGGCGGACCACTCCAGGTGCATGGGGGAGCGGTAGATCGCGATCACCGCATGCTTGTCAGTGGGCGTGCGTAGGCGTCGGGTGCCGGTGTGGTCGAGGAGGTAGTTGGCGCCGTGGGGGTCGCGCCAGAGGTAGATGCCGGGGAAGGGTTGGCGGACCTGCCATCGGCCGTGGGTCTTGATCCGGTGGTGGGTGTGGTCATGGGCCCGTAGTTGCCCACGCCGCTGGCACCGCCCTGGTCGTGGGGGACGGTGTGGTCGACCTGCATCGATCTGGAGGTGCAGGGGGAGAAGGGGAAGGTGTCGGCCGGGCTCATCATGCGCACGGCCTGTCGATGTCGTTCGGGGATCTCGTAGGCATCGACCGGTGCTTGGCCGGGGAGGTCGAGGACGGGTTGGATCTTGAACCGGGCTTTCGGTCCGAGGACCTCACGGACCCAGTCCTGGGTCACCGGTCCGTGGCCCTCGACGCGCATCACTCCGCTTGCCGGCTCCCGGTCGGCGGCGTGGGGGTGGGGGGCGTAGGTGTGGACGTAGAGGTGCACCACCGGCTCCAGGTCGGTCACCGTGGTCTCCTGGGTGGGTTGCGGCATGACGAGCCGGCGGACGGCTTCGACCCGGCGGTCGTCGTCACAGTCGGCGCTGTCGGGGGGTAGCTCCTCGGCCAGGGTGTTGGCGAGGGCGGTGACGGTGGCGTCGATCTGGTCGATGGTCGCGAGGTCGGCGCGGACCATGAACGTGCCCATCCCGTGGGCGTGGCCGCGGAGCTTCTTGGCGAACCGGGCCTTCGCGGCACGTTCTTCCTCGGCGCGGGTGGCTGCGGGGTCGGCCTTGGCGACCTCTCCGGCGACGAGGGCCTCGAACCGGGTCCACGGGATCCGCCCATCAGCGGGTTCGGCGACCGCGGTCGCCACCGCGCGGGCGTGCTCAGCGGGCAGGTGCCGGGTCGCAGCGACCACGTGCCGGGCGTAGGAGGCCCGGACCTCCCCGGCCTGCACCCGGACCCACAGGTCCCCGCCGCGGTGCGCCAGATCGAGGGCATCAGCCATCAACGATGCGGCGGCGTAGGTGGTGCGCCCGATCCGGGCACCCAGCTCCGCGGCCGCGAACTCACAGACCCACGGGGTCCCGTCCCCGCCGTACGCCCGAGCCTTCTCCCACCCCGGCCGGCCGACCTCGGCCGGGTCCAGCCGGTCCGGACCGTGCAGCACCGCCCACTGGTAGGCCGCCCACAGCAGCTCGACCTCCGCCTCCCGGATCTCCTCAGCACGCGACTCGGCGAAGTCGAGGACCCCAGCCTCGTCCATCTCCTCCAACACCGCGTTCCCGAGCATGCATCTACTCAAGCACCGACCACCGACATCGAAGATGTGAGCCGGCGGCTCTCGGTCAGATTCGGTGGTGAGCCGGGAACCCGGTCCACCGCAGCTCGTCCGGCAGGTGCGACATGTCGTTGAACACCACCACGGCCGGCGGGCGGTGGTCGGAGTAGCGGAGCACCGTCAAAGCGGCGTGCCCCACGTCCAACCCCAGCCAGCGCCACGGTGGAGCACCACACGCATGGCGCACCAGCCACCCGATGGTGAAGGCGTGGGTCACGACGAGGTGGTGGCTGTCCTCCTCGGTCTGCTCCGCCCCGGTCAGCAACCTGATGGCCTCGGCCGCCAGCGCTGCTCCCTCCGTCGCTTCCGTAGTGGTCACGTCGGCAAGGAAGGCGAGCACGCCGGCCCGGTGCTCGGCGTCGACCTCCTCGGCGGACGGGACGTACGGCACGTAGTCGCCGGCAGCGTCGAGCTCGACGACCAGCGCCCGGCCGGCCAGCCGCCGGGCCACCACCCGGGCGGTCTCCGCTGCCCTCGGCAGCGGGCCGTGCTGCACCGACCGGAACGGCACGTGCGACAGGCGCTCGCCGAGCAACGTGGCCTGCCGGACACCCCGCTCGGTCAGCCCGCCGTCCTCGACCGGCTCGGCGTGACGTGCGAGATAGAGGTGTCGCACCGACATGCCTGCATCCCATCACGGGTCGCGCATCGGGGCCGACGAGTCGACAGCTGCACTCCTGCCGGGAGGGGGCCCGGCGCGGGCGAGAACCTCACTCCCTGGGCCCCCGTCGCCGCGTCACCCTCCCGCCCGGCGTTCGTGCAGGCGTTGCTGAGCCGCGGGCAGGTAGGCCAGGCACGGAGCCGGCGAGTCCGGGTGCTTCTCGACCAGGTGGAAGATCCAGCGGTCCATCGCCGCCATGAAGCCGTTGTCGGTGCCGGGGCGGTACGTCGACCAGCTCCGGTGGCCGCGCCCGACGCACGCCGCACACGCGATCTTGTAGACGAACCGCTCCTCGGCGTCGAGGTCGATCCTCACGGCCGCCAGATGGCCGGCCTCCGCGGCAGCCTTGCGCTGGCGGGCGGACCGGCTTGCCGTCATGTGCCCTCCCGGGTTGGTCACCGAACCCTATGCCGCGCAGCCGGCCTGCGCCTCGGACCACGGGGGATGCGAGTGCAGGAAGGATGACCCCATGGACGACTACCCGCAGCTGCTCCACACTGCGATCGACACGACGGACTGCCGTGGCTTGGCCGAGTTCTATCGGCAGCTCCTCGGTCTGCGCTACCGACCCGGCGACGAGCCGCCGAGCGAGGGCGACGACGACGCGGACTGGTTGGTGCTGACCGACGACAAGGGCAACCGCAGGCTCGCGTTCCAGCTCGTCGACCAGCTCGTGCCGACGACGTGGCCCGAGCCGGACGTGCCGATGCAGCTGCACCTGGACTTCACGGTGAGCGGCGTCAAGGAGCTCGACCGGCACCGCCGTCGGGCCGAGGAGCTCGGCGCCCGGGTCCTGCTCGACCGCACCGACGATCCGGACGAGCCGCTCTACGTCTTGGCCGACCCGGCCGGCCACCCCTTCTGCCTCTTCGTGTAGGGATGGCAACTGCCGACCTCAGTCGATCCGCTTCCCGGGCTTGGACCCTGTGATCGTCCAAGATCGTCCGAGATGCTGTGGAACCACCTATTCGGACTGCGCCGGCGTGGTCTCATCGCGGCGTGCACCGTCGATCGAATGTTTCCGTGGGCCGCCAGTCTGTCCGGGCAGTTGCTCTGCTCCTGCTGATCCCGCTCCTCTGGCCCATCTCCCCAGCAGCTCCCGTGTCTCCGGAGCAGGGCGCGGATGCACCCACCGAGGCGGTGCTGACGCGGATCGCGGGGAGGGAGCCCACGCTCCCTCACCCCGGTGCAGCTCACCAATCACACGTGAGACCGTCCGGTCTGGCCGTCGACGCCCACGGTGCCCTGCTCCTGGCGGACTTCTCGCAGCGCTTCTTGAAGGTCGGTTCCGACGGTCGGCTCGCCGGACTCGTGAGGTCCGGCCCGGACGGCGTACCTGCGAAGGATCCCCTGGGGTTCGAGTTCGTGGACGGAACCGTGGACGTTGCCGTCCACGGGGACGACATCTATTTGGCGACCTGGACGCAGGTGTTCCGACTGACGCGTGAGCAGGGCCTGCGGCTCGTGGCCGGCACAGGTGAGCCGGGGAAGGCGAGACCTGGACCGGCGGAGCGCAGTCCGCTCAGCATCGGCGGTGGGATCGCCGTGGACTCCGCGGGATCGGTGTTCATCGCGGACCCGGACCATCACCAGGTGCTTCGGGTAGGGCCCGAGGGGGGCCTCGAGGTGGTGGCCGGCTCTGGGCAGCCGGCCCAGAGCGGTCCGGTGTCCAATGGACCTGCTACGAGCAGAGCCATCACACCGCGAGGCATCACCGTCGGCCCTGATGACGCCATGTACCTCACCTCCTACGTGCAGCTCGAGCAACCCTTCAGGGACGACGGCATCTGGTACTCCACAAGCGGCGGGGTTCTGCTGAGGCTGGCTGGCGGCGCACTGAGCCAGGTGGCCGGGACCGGGCACCACGGTCAACCCGAGTCGGGCACGGCAGCCGGGTCCCCTCTGACGTGTCCCTCGAGCGTTGACGGCGGAGCACGAGGTGTGGTTGTCGCAGACGGCTGCTCGCGCTCGCTCGTCACGGTCACCCCGGACGGTCGACTCGAGGTGCTCACCCAGGACCCGCACGGGGACCTGTCGCATTTCACACGACCGGGGCCCCTCGAAGCAGCAAGACTCCACCCGGCCGCCGTGGCGATGGGTCCTGACGGCGTCGTCTACGCGGGCGACACCGAGGGGTCTCTCTTCGCCGTCAAGGACGGCCAGTTGACCCTCGTGGCCGGCGAGCCGTGGGGCGACCCTCGACAAGGCGACCCGTTGGCCGCATCCCTCTCAGTCGACGACACGGCCGTAGGCCGGGACGGCACGCTCTACCTCGCAGACAGCGGCAACGACCTGGTGACCACCGTCTCTCCCGACGGACGGATGCGGGTCATCGCGGGGACCGGTCAGCGTGGCAGCGCGGTTGACGGCCCCGCGTTGCAGAGTCCCCTGGACTCACCCGAATCGGTGGACGTCGACGCGGCGGGCAACGTCTTCGTGGGACTCCACGGCAGCTTCCAGGTCGTGCGGATCAGTCCTGACGGGCGCCTGACGACGCTGCCCTACGGAGGCGGGACGATGTCCGACCTCGCGGCCGACGAGCAGGGCGGCGTGTTCGTGGTCGACTGCGGCACGGTCTCGGTGTGGAGGGTCACGCCCGATGCCGACCAGGAGCTGGTGCTCGACGGGCAGTCCGAGCTCCCGGAGCCGGCCCGGCCCGGCGAGTTCTTCCCCTGGTCAGCGGCTGTGACAGAGACGGGCGACCTGCTGGTCGGCGACACCGGCAACGGCCTCGTCCTCGAGGTGAAGCCGGACCGCCGGATCAAGGTCCTCGCAGGGGTCGGTAACGACACCGACCAGTGGTTCCTCGGTGTCGGTGAGAGTGCTGAGGCCACCTCGGTCCGCACGACCCCTTGGGGGCTGGATGTCGGCCCGAACGGTGCGATCTACGTCGCGGATGGGGCGAGCATCGAACGACTCGACCCTGATGGCCGCATCACGGCCATCGCCGACAACGGATTCGACGTGGGTTGGGATCGCATCAGTCGCAATGCCCACGGGATCTCCGTCGGCGGCGACGGCACCGTCTACCTCTCTGCCTGGGGTAGCGATGGGGTCTTCCGTCTCGACGTCCGCTCTGTCCCCACGAGGCGCGATGTAGCGGTCTCAATGGTGGAGACACGCAAGACGCAGCGAAGCATCGTCATCCGCTCGCGCGTCACCAACCTGGGTGGCGTCGACGAGGCGGACGTCCTGGTGGAGGCGCTCGACAGGCGAGGGAACGTACTGGCCCACCGGTCGATCGGAGTGTCCAGCGGGGCAGCGAAGGTCGTGACCTTACGGGTGCCGATACGGCTCCGAGGCACTCGCGGCGCCATCCGCGTGGACGGCATGGATGTGATCCACGAGGTGGACGAGGCCAACAACCTGGTGCGCCTCCGCTTCTGACCGTTCCCAGGGCTTGCCCACAGGCATCACCTCCTCAGTCGATGCACTGCTGCCAGACGCCGGCCCGCCACGCACCGGCATCCGTGCGCCACACGTCGACCTGGATGATGCGACGCCCCTCCGGGTCGAGGAGGTCCACCACGCGTACGGCGTCCTCGTCGCCCGCCCCGACGTCGTTCCCACGGGCCTGGACCCGTACGGCGCCGACGCGGCCCCGTCTGTCGTAGTCCAGCATCGCGTCGGTGAGGCCAGGCCAGGTGGCGGCGTCGGCGACGACCTCGTAGCGGCTGGTGCACGCGCCGTTCGAGACCTCCTCGGTGGAGCCGGAACACGCCGCGATCGCCCCACAGCCAAGCCCCGCGAGAACCACCCGCCACCTCGACGCCATACCCCAGAGACGCGAGCTGCGCCGGAAAGGTTCCGGGAGCCCGGTCAGGCTCTCGTTGCCGCAAACTGGAACACGTTCTAGTGTCTGCGCCATGCCTTCAGCAGACGAGGAAATGCGCATCGGGACGCACAACGGACACCTGATGGTGGCGGCGTTGCGGCGCCACCACGACAAGCCGGTGATCCACCTCGGCGACGTGACGCTGACCGGCAGGCAGGTGACCGACCGGATCAGCCAGTACGTCCAGGCCTTCGAGAGCCTCAACGCCGGTCAGGGCACGGCGGGCGCCCTGCTGGCGCTCAACCGGCCCGAGGTGCTCTTCATCCTCGGGGCGAGTCAGACCCAGGGCTACCGGCGTACGTCGCTCCACCCCCTGGGCAGCCTCGACGACCACGCCTACGTCATCAACGACGCTGAGATCACCACGCTCGTGGTCGACCCGATCTTCGTCGAGCGCGCGGTCGGCCTGCTGGACAAGTGCCCGAACCTCACGCAGGTCCTGACCATCGGGCCGGTGCCTGAGGCGCTGGCCTCGGTCGGTGAAGACCTGGTGGCAGCGGCCGAGCGCTTCGACCCGCAGCCGCTCGAGGCCGCGCTCCTGCCCAAGGACCACATGACCTCCATCACCTACACCGGCGGCACGACCGGCAACCCCAAGGGCGTGATCGGCCGGGTCGAGTCCTTCTCGACGATGACCCAGATCCAGCTGGCCGAGTGGGAGTGGCCCGAGAACCCGCGCTTCCTCATGTGCACCCCGCTCTCGCACGCCGGCGCGGCGTTCTTCGCCCCGACCGTGATCAAGGGCGGCTCGCTCTACGTGCTCTCGAAGTTCGACCCGGCCGAGGTGCTCGAGTTCATCGAGCGCGAGAAGATCCAGGCCACGATGCTGGTCCCCTCGATGCTCTACGCGCTCATGGACCACCCGGACTCCCACACCCGCGACCTGAGCAGCCTCGAGACCGTCTACTACGGCGCCAGCGCGATCAACCCGGTCCGCCTCAAGGAGGCCATCGACCGCTTCGGCCCGATCTTCGCGCAGTACTACGGCCAGTCCGAGGCCCCGATGGTCATCACCTACCTCGGCAAGCAGGACCACGTGGTCGCGACAGGCTCGACCGACGAGGTGCCCACTCGTCTGTCGTCGTGCGGTCGCCCCTCGGCCTTCATCCGTACGGCGCTGCTCGACGAGGACGGCACGCCCGGTCAAGCAGGGCGAGCCGGGCGAGATCTGCGTGGCCGGGCCACTGCTGTGCGGCGGCTACTGGAAGCTGCCCGAGGTCACCGCGGAGACCTTCCGGGACGGCTGGATGCACACCGGCGACATCGCGCGCGAGGACGAGGACGGCTTCTGGTACATCGTCGACCGCACCAAGGACATGATCGTCACCGGCGGCTTCAACGTCTTCCCGCGCGAGGTCGAGGACGTCGTCGCCGAGCACCCCGCGATCGCCCAGGTCGGCGTGATCGGCACCCCGGACGAGAAGTGGGGCGAGGCGGTCACGGCCATCGTCGTCCTCCGCGAGGGCCACGAGCTCACCGACGACGTGGTCCACGAGATCCAGGACATGGTCAAGGACCGCAAGGGCTCGGTCCAGGCGCCCAAGCAGATCATCGCCACCGACGCCCTGCCGCTCACCGGGCTCGGCAAGCCCGACAAGAAGGCGCTGCGCGCGCAGTACTGGACCGGCGAGCGCGCGGTCGGCTAGCCCGCTCCTCTCCGCGGTCGCGCAGCTCGAAGAAGTCGCGCGGCGTCGAAGCCGAACATCCCGGCCACGAGGTTGGACGGGAAGGTCGAGCACCCGCGTGTTGTAGGCGCGCACGTTGCCGTTGTAGAAGCGGCGCGACGCCGCGATCCGGTCCTCGGTGAGCGTGAGCTCCTCCTGGAGCTCCAGGAAGTTCCGGCTGGCCTTGAGCTCGGGGTAGGCCTCGACCCGCACGAGTACGTCGCTCAGCGCACCGCCCAGCGCGTCCTCGTAGGACTCGCGCTCGCGCGGACGGTCCTCGCTGTGCGAGGTGGCGGCCTCGCGGGCGAGCGCCGAGTGACTCGAGGGCGGCGCGCTCGTGCTCGGCGTACGCCTTCACCGCGGCGACCAGGTTGGGGACGAGGTCGTGGCGTCGGGAGAGCTCGACGTCGATGCCTCCCCATGACTCGTCGACCAGCGTGCGCTGCCGCACGAAGCGGTTGTACATGGCCACCACGGAGCAGCAGGAGTAAGGGCGACCAGCCCACCGGCGGCGAGCAGGACCGCGGCTCACGAACCCTTCACCTCACTCCACACGAACTCCGGCACCGCGTCGATGATCTGATCCATCAGCGCCAGTCGGGCGTCGATCTCCTCGACCGACTGCTCGCCCGTGGCGACCACGAGCATCGAGTCGCGCTCGAAGCGCCAGGCGAAGTCCGGGTGGCGCAGGAGGAGCTCCATGAGCTGGGGGTGCAGGACGTCGCTGGCGAACTTGCGGCTGGGGCAGGTCACGGTGAAGGCCCGGTTGAAGTCCTCGGACTCCAGCTCGATGTCGCGCTCGGTGAGCCGTCCGATGAGCCGTCCGAACATCCCCTCCGGCTCGACGGCCAGCGCCGGCAGGGACGCGCCGAGGTTGAGGGCGACGACAGAGTGGACGTGCGTGGTGGTGGAGCGGTCCTTGCCCGTCCCGCTCGAGGTCGTGTAGCGGTAGTCGAAGGCCAGCATGGGCCGCCCGTCATGGGTGCCGGTCAGGACGTTCGACGTACGCCGGCTCGACCCGACGCCGAACGGGCGCCCGGCGAAGCGGTCGACGAGGGCGTCGTCGGAAGGGATCCAGGTCCAGCCGCGGGTCGCGGCATGGGCCTGCAGCGCCTCCCTGCGCCGCTTGGCCTGGACGTAGCCGACCACGCCGACGAGGACGACGAAGGCGAGGAAGACCGCGAAGAGGTACGGGAAGGCTTCGAACGGCACCGCGCCAGGCTAGGGGCGGGTCAGGTGCCGGTGAACTCCGGCTTCCTCTTCTCCGCGAAGGCGCGCGGTCCCTCCTTGGCGTCGTTGGAGGAGAAGACCGCGGCGCCGATGCGGGCGTCGTCCTTCCAGCAGTCGTCCTCGTGCTTGCCCTCGGAGTCGCGCATGGTCTTGAGGATGGCCTGCACGGCGAGCGGACCGTTGGCGCAGATCAGGTCGGCGATCTCGTGCGCCTTGGCCAGGGCATCGCCGTCGGGAACGACGTGCCCGATGAGACCGAGCTCCTTGGCCTCCGGCGCGAGGATGTGGCGGCCGGTCAGCAGCAGGTCGGCGGCGACCGTGTAGGGGATCTGACGCACGAGGCGCACCGCGGACCCGCCCATCGGGTAGAGCGACCACTTGGCCTCGGAGATGCCGAACTTGGCCGACTCGCCCGCGACGCGGATGTCGGTGCCCTGCAGGATCTCGGTCCCGCCCGCGATGGCCGGGCCCTCGACGGCCGCGATGAGCGGTTTGGTCAGCCGGAAGCCCTTGAGCAGCGACTTGATGACCGACGGGTCGAACTCGCCGGATTCGAAGCTCTCGCTCGGCGGCTTCTTGTTGGCGGACTTGAGGTCCATCCCGGCGCAGAAGTAGCCGCCGGCGCCGGTGAGGATGCAGACCCGGATCTCGGGGTCGTCGTTGACCCGGTCCCACGCGTCGCTCATGATCGCGAGCATCTCGCCGGAGAGCGCGTTGCGCGCCTCAGGGCGGTTCATCGTGACGACGAGCTTGTGGCCGTCCTGCTCGACGAGGCAGTGCGCTCGGCTGACTCGGACGGGGCATCGGTCATGGAGCGGGACGGTAGCGCAAAACGAGAACGTGTTCTAGTCTCGCCGCCGTGGCCCTGAACATCGCCGACCTCTTCGAACACGCCGTCGACGTTGCTCCGGACAACCCCGCCGTGAAGGTCGGGGACCGGGTCGTGACCTACGCCGACCTGGAGCGGGACAGCAACCGCCTGGCCCACTTCCTCGCCTCCCGGGGCGTCGGCTACGGGCGACCACGTCGGCATCTACAGCAAGAACAGCATCGAGCACGTCGTGGCCCTGCTCGCGGTCCTCAAGATGCGCGCGGTCGCGATCAACGTCAACTACCGCTACGTCGAGGGCGAGCTCAACTACCTCTTCGACAACGCCGACCTGGTCGCACTGGTCCACGAGCGTCCCTACGCGCCGCTCGTCGCCTCCTGCTACCCCCAGCACGACAAGCTGCAGACGGTCGTGGTCCTCCCGGACGTCGAGCCGACCGGGGGGCCGACAACCACGCCGACGTCTCGTCGTACGACGGGGTCCTCTACGACGATGCCCTCGAGGGCCAGAGCGACGAGCGCGACTTCGGCGAGCGCAGCCCCGACGACCTCCACATCATCTACACCGGCGGCACCACCGGCTTCCCCAAGGGCGTCATGTGGCGCCACGAGGACTTCTGGCGGGTCCTCGGCGGCGGCATCGACTTCTAACCGGCGAGCCGCTCACCGAGTACGACCAGTCGAAGCAGGCCCCGCAGGACCGCAGGATGGTCACCTTCCCGCTGAGCCCGCTCATGCACGGCGGCGCCCAGGCCGGCCTCCTCATGCACCTGTTCGCAGGTCACCTGCACGATCCTCGAGCCGAAGTTCGACCCGGTCCGCACCTGGGAGATCTGCCGAGCGCGAGAACGTCCAGCTGCATCTTCATGACCGGCGACGCGATGGCGCGTCCGCTGATCGAGGCGTTCGAGCGCCGGCAGCTACGAGTGCCCCAACCTGCTTCGCCATCTCGAGCAGCGCGGCGATCTTCAGCCCGCCGGTCAAGGAGCGCTGGATGGCGGCCTTCCCCAACAGGATCTTCACCGACTCGATCGGCGCCTCGGAGACCGGCTTCCAGGGCATGGGCTGCAGGACAAGGAGCAACATCAACCCCGACGGGCCGGTCGTCGGCCTCGGCCCCGCCAGCGTCGTGCTCGACGACGACAACCAGATCATGGACATGGCCACCAGCGTCGGCAAGGTCGGCCGACTCGGCCGCGGCGGCAACGTGCCCGTCGGCTACTACAAGGACCCGGTCAAGTCGGCGGCGACGTTCCTCGACATCGACGGCGACCCGCTACTCGGTGCCCGGGCGACTTCGCCCGCATCGAGCAGGACAACAAGGTGACCCTGCTCGGCCGCGGCTCCAACTGCGTCAACACGGGCGGCGAGAAGGTCTACCCCGAAGAGGTCGAGATGGCCATCAAGGGTCACCAGGCCGTCTACGACTGCCTGGTGGTCGGCGTCCCCGACCAGAAGTACGGCCGGCGGTGGCCGCTGTCGTCTCAGCTGCGCGAGGGCCACTCGGTCGAGCTCGAGGAGCTGCGCGAGTTCCTGCGCGCCCATCTGTCCGGCTACAAGCTGCCGCGCTCCCTGACCGTCGTGGACGAGATCCCGCGCAACGCGACCGGCAAGGCGCAGTACCCCCGAGCCAAGGAGATGGCCCTTGCGCACGCCGCTGTGTGACGACTTCGGGATCGACTACCCGATCTTCGCCTTCACCCCGTCCGAGCACGTCGCCGCCGCGGTCTCGCGCGCCGGCGGGCTGGGTGTCCTGGGCTGCGTCCGGTTCAACGACACCGAAGAGCTCGAGCGGGTCCTGACCTGGCTCGACGACAACACCGACGGCAAGCCCTACGGCGTCGACATCGTGATGCCGATGAAGATCCCGACGGAGGGCACCTCGCTCGACCTCGGCGCGATGATCCCCGAGGAGCACAAACAGTTCGTCGACGAGACGCTGCTCAAGCTCGGCGTACCGCCGCTGCCGGAGGGCGAGGGCCGCGAGGGCGTGCTCGGCTGGCTGCACTCGGTCGCCCGCTCGCACCTCGACGTCGCGCTCAAGCACCGCCCGGTCCTGATCGCCAACGCCCTCGGTTCACCGCCGGTCGACGTGATCGAGAAGTGCCACGAGCACGGCATCAAGGTCGCGGCGCTCGCCGGTGCGGCCAAGCACGCGCTCAGCCACGTGCACAACGGCGTCGACATCATCGTCGCCCAGGGCTACGAGGCCGGCGGCCACACCGGTGAGGTCGCGAGCATGGTGCTCACCCCCGACATCGTCGACGCGGTCGGGCCCGACGTGCCCGTGCTCGGCGCGGGCGGCATCGGCTCCGGCCGTCAGATCGCCGCCTCGCTCGCGCTCGGTGCGCAGGGCGTGTGGATGGGCTCGATCTGGCTCGGCACCGAGGAGTACCAGAACCTCACCTCCAACAAGGGCTGGGAGACCGCCTTCAAGCGAGCGACCTCGAGCGACACCGTGCGCACCCGGATCTACACCGGCAAGCCCGCGCGGCTGCTCAAGACGAAGTGGACCGAGGCCTGGACCGAGGCCGAGGCCCCCTCGCCGCTCCCGATGCCGCTGCAGAACCTGCTCGTCGCCGAGGCGCACAACCGGATCAACGCCTCCAACGACCCCGACGTCATCTCGATGCCGATCGGCCAGATCGTCGGCCGGATGAACGAGGTCCGCCCCGTCGCCGACGTGATCGCCGACCTGGTCTCGGAGTTCGAGGAGACCGTCAAGCGACTCGACGGCGTGCTGTCCGTCGGTGGCTCGGTGCGAGCGAGCGAGCCTCGCCCGCCTCCGGCGTCTCGCGGTGGCGATCGGCTCGATCGCGCTGGTCGGCGGCGCATTCGTCAGCACCGGCAACCTCAGCGCGACCGGGCGCGCGGTACCCGCGCCGACGCCGTCTGGTCCCTGCACCGGGGGCGCAGAACCGCCTCGAGGGCGACCTCCAGGGTCGCGTGCCCGGCGGTCGACTACGAGAACGGTCGCGCTTCGAAGGGATATCGCTGCAACACCGTCCAGGTCTCGCACCTGGGGCGCAGTGGCGGCTTCAAGGTGCTGCGATACCGCGACCAGTCAGGGACAGGTCTGTGCCTACTTCGACTCCACCCGACTGTTCCCGAGCGACACGCTCTTGAACTCAGCTCGAGGGCAGGGCGTCTACGTCGTCGCGATGGACGACCCGGCGCAGCCACGCCTCACCGCCACGCTCGAGACGCCCGGCGATGCTCAGCCCGCACGAGTCGGTGCTCCTCCACCAGAGACGAGGACTGCTTGCCGCTGTGCTCGGCAACGCCTTCGCCAACGCCGGGATGCTCGAGCTCTACGACGTCAAGACGAACTGCCGGAAGCCGAGCCTCGTGTCGTCGACGCCGACCGCGTCCTCGGCCACGAGAGCGGCTGGTCGCCTGACGGCAAGACGTTCTACGCCGCGAGCTCCGGCGGTCAGACCTTCACCGCCATCGACGTGAGCGACCCCGCCGTACCGACGCGGTGTTCTACAAGCACGACGTCAACTACCACGGCATGCGCCTGTCGGCCGACGGCCGGACGATCTACATCGCCCACATCGGCAACGACCTCTCCGACGGCACCCTGCCCGGCGAGGGCCTGCGTGTCCTCGACGTCTCGCAGATCCAGGACCGGGAGCCTCAACCGCAGGTCGAGATCCTGGCCGACCTGGTCTGGTCCGAGCGGCTCGATCCCGCAGGTGGCGGAGCCGTTCACCCGCAACGGGCACGACTACCTGCTGCAGGTCGACGAGTTCTCGAAGTACGGTCCGTTCGACCCGAGGGCGCGCGGTCGGCGCGGCGCGCATCATCGACGTCGGCGACCCCTCGCGGCCCAAGATCATCTCCGACCTCCGCCTGCAGGTGCACAACCCGGCCGGCCGGTCGGCGTCATGGGGCGACCCGGGCGCCTCCTCGCCCGTCGGGGGGTACGCCGGTCACTACTGCTCGGTGCCCTACCGGACGAACCCGCGGCTCGTCGCCTGCTCGATGCTCGCCTCCGGGTCTGCGCATCTTCGACATCAGCAACCTGCGCAAACCGGTCGAGGTCGCCTACTTCAACAAGCCCAGCATCCCGACCGGGTCCCAGAACAGCCAAGGCGCCAGCGCCTTCTCGCAGCCGGCGTGGGACCTCCGGAACCGCTCGATCTGGTACACCGACGCCAACTCGGGCTTCTATGCGGTAGGCTGACCCAACGCGTCGGGAGGCTGCTGGCCCGTCGGTGACCCCCTCGGAGAGCGCGATCGCGGCGTTGGGTGGGTGAGGAGCTCGCGACTCCGCCGCGCGCTCCGCCTCGTCTCGTCGGTTGAGGCTCAGCTCAGCGCTAGCGAGCGTGCACGAACCCCCGCATCATCCGCACTATCCCCCCGAGCCGTCGTCGAGGCACATGATGTTGCCCTCGCTGTCAGTGAACCAGGCCGCGTGGCCGACCCCGGCAGCTCGGCGACGTCACCGTCCCAGGCGACTTCCGGCATGTCGTAGTGCTCGAAGGTCGAGCCCTTCGCCGTGAGCTCGGCGACCTCGGCCGCCACGTCGGCGACGTGCCACTGGGCGATCGTGTGGCCGGCCTGACCGGCGTACGCCGTCTCGTAGAGGGAGAACGACGTCCCGCCGGTGGTCGTGTAGATGACGCCGGCCGGGTTCTCGCCGGACGGGGTGAGGCCGAGTGCCCGAGCCGCTCGCTTCGCAACCTACTGGTAGGGCGTCGTCCTCGCCAGCAGCAGCGCGCGCGACAGGTCGAAGGGCGCGGTCTGGTGGTGGAGCCACGGCCGTCCGGCCCACACGAAGGCGTCGACGTGCTCCTCGGCGAGCGCGTTGACTCGGTCGCTGAAGCCCCATCTCGGGTTGCCCACGTCGATGGTCGGCGGGATGCCCGGGTGACGCAGCGCTTCTGTTTCCTGGTCCGGCACGGAGGCGCACTGTGCAGCCTCCGGCCGGGGAGGTGCTCGCGGTACCACCTGCCGGTGAAGGGCCGTCCGTTCTCCGCGGTGTCGACCAGGAAGTGCTTGCCCTCGATCCCGCGCGCCTCGAGACCGGCGACGACGTCGGCGCCGAAGGTGATCTGGCTCTGCGTCGACTCGTAGTGGGTGGTGTTGAGAATGAAGCCGCGCACGTGCTCGACGCCGTCCTTGGCCAGAAGGCGCACTGCGCTGTCAGGGTCGAACCCGTTCCACTCGGCCGTGCCGGCCTCGATGTAGGCGACGGTGTTCGGCAGCGCGGCCAGGGTCCGCGCGGTGAAGCGGATCAGCTCGTAGTGGGCGTCCGAGCCGCCGGGCGCACACCAGGCAAACGGGCCGTCCGGCTGGATGACCACCATCGCGTGGGTCTCGCCGACGGCGTCGGCGAACCTGCGGATGTAGTCGCGGTAGGACCGCTTCTCCTGCGGGGTCGGCAGCCGTTTGCACGCGTCCTGCTCCCACGGGTTCATCCGGAAGAGCGTCATGTGCACCATCACGTCGGGGTCGCCGCCCGTGGCGTTGGCGATGTAGTCACGCACCTTCGCGGCGATCTGGTTGTTCGGGATCCAGTTGCCGAACCACTTCGCCTTCGGCTGCAGCGCGATCTTGGCCAGCAGCCGCTTCGCCGGTCCGAACGCAGCCTCGTACGGCGGCCACGCCATCTCTGCGGCGCCCCGGTAGACCCCCCACTCGTGGCCGGCCAGGGGGTTGCCGTCGCTGGCCCGGTGGATCCGGGAGTCTGCCGGACCTGCCACGGCGAGCGCCAGCAGCAGGGCAGCGGCCAGGAGTCGCACGACGTGACGGGTCACGGCGCGACGCTAAGTCGCGGCGTGGGGCTTCGGGCCGGATCGACGCAGGAGTGACCGGTCGTACTAGCCCGGTCGGTCGGTGGCGGACCCGGGGAGGACGTCCCTGACCGCGTCGATCACCTTGGCCAAGGCGGGCCGTTCGTCGCCACCGCTGGCCCAGGCGGGGTCCTGAGGAAGCGGACTCATGGGGTCGGCGCTCTCCGGGCCGAGCTGCTCGGGGGAGAGCGAGCGGCGGAACGCCTCGTCGAGGCCCACGAGCTCGTGCTCGTCGGGAAGCAGCGTCGTGAAGTCGTCGTTCTCGGCGACCATGTCGTGGTGCAGGCTCTCGACCAACGCCTCGACCGTGGGGCGCGGGACGTCGGTGAGGCTGCCGACGAGGGTCCCGACGAGCTTCGTCGGCAGCAGCGGTACGTCGAACTGCGCTCGCTCGAGACCGACGTGGGAGGTGTAGGCGTCGAGCAGCGCGCCGTAGCGGAGCCGGTCGGGGCCGCCCACGTCGAAGTGCCGGGACGGACCCGAGTAGTCGAGTGCCCCCACCAGCGCCTCCAGGACGTCGACGACGGCGATCGGCTGCACGACGGAGTCCATCCAGGTCGGGACCGTGTGCACCGGCATTCGCTCGCTGACCTGGCGGATGATCTCGAACGACGTCGACCCGCTGCCCAGGATCACCGCGGCGCGGAGCACGACGACGGTCGCCGGGACCTCCCGCAGGATCTCCTCGACCTCCAAGCGGGACCGGAGGTGCTCCGAGAGCTCGTCCGCACCGATGTCGGGCACGACGCCGGAGAGGTAGACGACCCGGTCGACCCCGGTGACCCCGACGGCGTCCTTGACGTTGCGGGCCGCCGATCGGTCGTTGGCGGCGAAGTCGTCGCCACCCATGCCGTGGATCAGGTAGTAGACGGCCTCGACCCCCTCGCAGGCCGCCCGGACCTGGTCCGCGTCGAGGGCGTCCATCACAACGGTCTCGACGCGGTCCCCCCACCACGGCTGCTCACGGTCGGGGTTGCTGGTCGTGGTGCGCACGTCGTGCCCCCGCTCGAGCAGCACCGGCACCAGCCGGCCGCCGACGTAGCCGGTCGCCCCGGTCACCAGGATCTTCACTTCTGCCTCGGCTCTCTCGGGGACGGGGTCGAGTGTCCCAGGGGCCTGGTCACGACGAGTCACGGGCTCGTGTCGAGCACTACGCTTCCGGGGTGAGCAGCCGCGGTGCCGTGGACCGCCGGCGTGCGTTGTTGATGACTGATGTGCAGGGGTCGACGAAGCTGTGGGAGCTGGCTCCGGAGGCGATGCGGGTGGCGATGGCCTGTCACGACCAGATCGTGGCGGAGGTGGTGGGCTCGGCGTTGGTGAAGCCGCGTGGTGAGGGCGACAGCGTGTTCGCGGTGTTCGACACCGCGGCGGACGCGGCGAGGGTGGCGGTGGAGCTGCAGCGGCGGTTCGCTGCCGAGGCGTGGCCGGAGCCGGTGGTGATCAGGTCGCGGATGGCGATCCACGAAGGGATGGTCGAGGAGCGGGACGACGACCTCTACGGCCCGGAGGTGAACCGGTGCGCGCGGCTGCGGTCGCTTGCCCATGGTGGGCAGGTATTGCTCTCGGTCAGCGCGGCTGTCGGCGTACGGGACCTCGAGCTGCGCGACCTCGGGGTGCACCGCCTCAAGGACATCACCCGCCCCGAGCGGGTCGCCCAGCTGGTGGCGCCCGGCCTGCCGGAGTCCTTCCCGCCGTTGGCGTCGGCGGAGAACCGGAGCGGGAACCTGCGTGCGGGCCGGCAGGAGCTGGTGGGTCGTGCCGAAGAGATCGCCCGCATCGACCAGCTTCTGGACGAGGCCTCAACCGCGCGGGTGGTGACGCTGCTGGGTCCCGGCGGTGCGGGGAAGACGACCCTGGCGCTCGAGGTGGGGCGCCGGGTCGGTGCTGGCTTCGCCGCCGGCACCTGGTTCGTCGACCTGGTGCCGGTGGGTCCGGGGGGTGTGCGCGCCGCTGTCGCCGAGGCGCTGGGGCTCGCGGCGGATGACCTGGTCGAGGAACTCGAGGAGGCGCCGGTGCTCCTGCTCGTGGACAACTGCGAGCACCTGCTCGACGAGGTCTGCGCGCTGGTCGACGAGATGCTGGACCGGTGTCGCCAGGTGCGGTTCCTGGCCACCTCGCGTGAGCCCCTGGGTCTTCCCGACGAGCATCGGGTGCCGGTGGGGACGCTCTCGGAGGAGGAGGCCGTCGCGCTGTTCCGCGACCGGCTGGCACGTGCGGGGACGCCTGAAGGGGACCCCGTCGCTTGTCGTGAGGTCGTCGGTCGGCTCGACCACCTGCCACTGGTGCTCGAGCTGGCCGCGACTACCGCGGCAGCGGTCGGGCTCGACGGGTTGCTGCGCGGTGTCGAGAAGTCGCTGCTCGAGCTGCAGGGCCGCCGGGGGCATCCACAACGGCAGGCGTCGTTGCGCAACGTCCTCGACGGCAGCTATGGGCTGCTCACCCCGGTGGAGCAGCGGACCTTCCGGAGGCTCTCGGTCTTCGCCGGGTCCTTCGACCTCGACCTCGCTGAGGTCGCGGGCCCGCCCGCGGCGATCGCGGCGCTGGTGGAGAAGTCACTGGTGATCCGCGACGAAGAGTCATTCCGGCTGCTGCAGATGGTCAAGGCGTACGCCGCGGAACTCCTCGCCGCCGCTGGTGAGGAGGAGAAAGCGCGCGACGACCTAGACTATGCGCTGTTCGACGTCGTCGACCGCGCCGACGTCGTCACCCGAGCCGGGAAGATCTGGAACCCGACGCCTCGCCGCAGTACTGGCCGACCTCAAACCCGCACTACGACGAGCCGCCGGACTCGGACGAGCTGTCGAGGTGGCTCGCGCCTGGGTCAAGCTCTGGGAGTGCCCCGCCTTCCGACTGGATGTCGAGGCGTTCGAGATCGCGGCCCTGCTGGACCACACCCAGCTGGAGCCGGGACTGCGCGGCGCGCTGCTCAGCCGACGGGTCCGCTGGGCGCGGCAGCTCGGCCGCACGGACGAGGCCGAGCGTCTCGAGCCGCACGCCTGGCGCGCCATCGAAGCCACCGAGGACCCCGACACCCGGGTCTACTCGATGTTCCAACTCGGGTCGAGATACCTCATCGGCGACCGGGACGCCGACCGTCCGGTGCTGGAAGCCTGCCGAGAGCTGCTGCCCCTGGTCCACGACAGGCAGATCCACGCCCTTGTGTTGTCAGCTCTCACGAACCACCACATGGACGAGACCGTCGAGACCGAGCTGATCGAGGGAGCAATCGCGCATGCTCAGCACGTCGACCTCGGAGCTGACGGGGCGCTCATCCTGGCCTCCCGAGGGTATCTGGAGAAACGGCAGGGTGACTTCGACGCCGCAGAGGCCAGCTTCGTACCAGCCGTCGAGCTGGCGCTCGAGCAGGACGCCACCGACTACGCCTGCTACCTCGGCGCCGACCTGGCCATCTCGCAAGTCCTTGGCGGGCGCCCCAGGTCGGCCATTCCGGTTCTGGCCTCGTCGGTATCCCTGGCAGGCCGTCACTCGACGTTGTGGGGCACGGTCGGACTGTTGGGCTCGGCTGCGCTGTGCTTCGAAGCCCTCGGACACGACGAACCCGCCCTCCTGGCCGCCGCCGCATGCCTGCACCTCGACGCCGAGCAGCAGGCTTGGGGGGACGAGACGCGCTTTCTCCACGAGATGCAGCGGCGCGTGGCTGACCGGTTGGGTCTCGGCCTCGCCGCCTCCCTCGAGGAGACGGGTGCCCGATGGAGCGAAGCCGAGAGCCTGGGCTTCCTGCGGGGCTTCGACTACGACGCGCTGTAGCGGGTCAGACCGGCTCGGCGGCCAGCGCCTTGCCGATGGCCAAGGACTGGTCGGTGGCGCCGCCGAAGGCGAACTCGAAGCGCTTGGCGGAGGTGAAGTAGCGGTGGGCCTCGCCGTCCAGGTCGATGCCGACGCCGCCGTGGACGTGCACGGTGGTGTGGGCGATGCGGTGACCGGCGTCGGCGGCCCAGAGCTTGGCAGTGGCGACCTCGACCTCGGCGGGCAGTCCCTCGGAGAGTCGCCAGACCGCCGACCACAGGGTCAGGCGCTGGCCCAGGACGTCGATGTAGCCGTCGGCGAGCCGCTGGGACACGGCTTGGAAGGTGCCGATGGGGCGGCCGAACTGCTCGCGGACCTTCGCGTACGACGAGGTCAGCTCCAGCGCACCCTGGGTGACACCGAGCTGCTCGGCGGCCGCGCAGACGATGAGCAGCTGGGCGAGCCGGCCCGCGGCGTCGCCGTCGGCGGCGCCCACGAGCTGGGCGGGAGCCGCGGAGAAGTCGAGACGGGCGACGACATCGCCGTCGGAGAACGCCTGCTCGACGACGTCGAGACCGCTCGCCCCGGCGTCGACCAGGAACACCCCGACCCCGTCGGGTGCGGCAGCGGTGACGAGGAAGCCCGCGGCGGCGGTACCGGCGCGCACGATCACCTTGGTGCCCGAGAGCTCCCAGCTCTCGCCCGAGGCAGCGGCTGTGACCGTCGGGCGCTGCGGCAGGTGCGCCCGCTCCTCGGCGATCGCGGCGGTGAGGACCCGCTCGCCGGAGGCGGCGCCGGGCAGCCAGGCCTGCTTCTGCTCGTCGGTGCCGAGCTCGGCGAGGAACAGGGCGGCGGGACCGTGCACGGCGAGCGGGACCGGCGCGACCGTGCGTCCGACCTCGACCAGGACGCGGCACAGCTCGATGAGGCCGAGCCCGGCGCCGTCGTACTCCTCCGGGACGGCCAGGGAGAGCAGCCCGGCGCCCGCCAGCTCGTCCCACAGCTCGCGGTCGAAGCGGGAGCCCTCGGCCTCGACGGCCTTCAGGCGGTCGTTGGTCGCGCGGTCCGTGAGGATCTGCGCGGCCAGGCCGGCCGCCTCGTCCTGCTCGGCGGTGAAGGTGAAGTCCATCGGGTTGCCTTTCGGGTCAGGGGGTCTCGACAAGCTCGACCAGCGGAGGGGGGCTCGACCAGCGGAGGGGGGCTCGACCAGCGGAGGGGGGCTCGACCAGCGGAGGGGGCTCGACCAGGGACTAGCGCTTCGCTGCGGGGAGGCCGAGGCCGACGTAGCCGATGATGTCGCGCTGGATCTCGTTGGTGCCGCCGCCGAACGTCATCACCAGGGCGGAGCGGTAGTAGCGCTCGATCCGGCCCGCGAGGACCGCACCGTCGGAGGCGGCGGTCAGGTGGGCGTTCGGGCCGATGATCTCCATCAGCGAGCGGTAGACCTCGGTGGCGAGCTCGGAGCCGTAGATCTTGGTCGCCGAGGCCTCAGCGGGGGAGAGGTCGATGCCGAGGTCGGCGTCGGAGGCGAGCTTCCAGTTGATGAGCGTGAGCGCCTCGATCCGCGCGTGCGCCCGTCCGAGCGCGATCTGCACCCACTCGGAGTCGATGACGCGCTGCCCGTCGGGGTTCTTGGTCTGCTGGGCCCACTCGCGCACCAGCTTGAGTGACATCGTCAGCGGCGCCGAGGAGGTCAGCGAGACCCGCTCGTGGTTGAGCTGGTTGGTGATCAGCGGCCAGCCGCCGTTGAGCTCGCCGACGAGGTTCGAGGCGGGGACGCGCACGTCCTGGTAGTACGTCGCCGACGTGCCGACGCCGGCCACCGTGTGCACGGGGGTGTAGGAGACCCCCGGCGCGTCGGCCGGCACGAGGATCATCGAGAGGCCCTTGTGGCGCGGGAGGTCGGGGTCGGTGCGGCAGGCGAGCCAGAGCCAGTCGGCGTACTGGATCAGCGAGGTCCACATCTTCTGCCCGTTGATGACCCACTCGTCGCCCTCGCGGACCGCCTTGGTCTTCAACGACGCGAGGTCGGTGCCGGAGTCGGGCTCGGAGTAGCCGATCGAGAAGTGCAGGTCACCGGCGAGGATCTTCGGGAGGAAGAACTCCTTCTGCTCCTCGGTGCCGTAGCGCATGATCGTGGGCCCGACCGTGTTGAGCGTGAGGTAGGGGATCGGCACGCCGAAGTCGGCGGCGACGTCGGTGAAGATGAGCTGCTCGATCATCGACCGGGCCTGGCCGCCCCACTCCTTCGGCCACCCGATGCCGAGCCAGCCGTCGGAGCCGATCTGGCGGATCACGTCCTTGTAGACGCCCGCCTCGCCGAACTCTCCGGTGGCCGAGCTGAGGCCCGCTTTGACCTCGGGCGTGACCAGGGCGGCGAAGTACTCGCGCAGCTCCTGGCGCAGCTTGACCTGGTCCTGCTCCAGAGCGATGCGCATGGCACAAAACTATAACGTGTTCTAGTCTAGAGTCCATGAGTGTGAGCCAGACCCGCATGCTCGACCACGGAGAAGCGCCGGAGCGATTCGCCCGAGGCTGGCACTGCCTCGGCCTCGAGTCGATGTTCACCGACGGCAAGCCGCACGCCGTCGAGGCGTTCGGCGGCAAACTCGTCGCCTGGGCCGACTCCCAGGGGCAGATCAACGTCCTCGACGGCTTCTGCCGCCACATGGGCGGCGACCTCACCCAGGGGACCGTGAAGGGCGACGAGATCGCCTGCCCGTTCCACGACTGGCGTTGGGGCGGCGACGGCAAGTGCAAGACGATCCCCTACGCGCGCCGCGTCCCGCTGCGGGCCCGCACCCAGAAGTACCCCGTGGCCATCCGCAACGGCCAGGTGATGATCTGGCACGACGTCGAGGGCTCCGAGCCCGACCACGACATCCTGCCGCCGGAGCTGCCGGGCGTGGGCACCGACGCCTACACCGACTGGACGTGGGAGGTGCTCGACGTCCCCACCGCGCACTGCCGCGAGATCATCGACAACGTCGTCGACATGGCGCACTTCTTCTACATCCACTTCGCGTTCCCGACGAGCTTCCGCAACGTCTTCGAGGGCCACGTCGCGACCCAGTTCATGGAGTCGAAGGGCCGTCCCGACATGGGCGGCAGCGGCTACGGCGACGCCGACCTGGTGCTCAAGTCCGAGGCGTCCTACTACGGACCGTCGTACATGATCAACTGGCTCAACGTCGACTACAAGGGCTTCGAGACCGAGGTCATCCTCATCAACTGCCACGTCCCGACCAGCCACAACTCCTTCAAGCTGCAGTACGGCGTGTGCGTCAAGAAGCCCGAGGGTGTCGACGAGGAGACCGCCCAGTACATCGGCCGTCGCTACTCCGAGACCTTCAAGGAGGGCTTCGAGCAGGACGTCCACATCTGGCTCAACAAGGCGCCGGTGCAGAACCCGCTTCTGTGCGAGGAGGACGGGCCCGTCTACCAGCTGCGCCGCTGGTACGAGCAGTTCTACGTCGACAAGGCCGACGTGACCGCCGAGATGACCGACCGCTTCGAGTTCGAGGTCGACACGACCAAGGCCAACGAGTACTGGCACGCCGAGGTCGAGGAGAACCTGCGCAAGAAGGCCGAGGAGGACGGTGCTCCGGAGCCGTCGGGCGAGACGTCCGACGACGTGGCTCCCGACTCCGCCATGACGGGGACCTGAGGCGGTGCCCTCGTTCGTCCCCTCCAGCGCTGAAACGTTGGAGGACCAACGCCTCTACACCCAGGCCCGCCTGACCGAGGTCGCCTGCCTGGACTGCCTGGCCCGGGTGTCGGTGAAGAAGAACAGCGAGCACCACACCTCCATCCAGTGGAGCGACGAGGCGCTGCACCACTGCCCGGAGTTCTCGCGGATGGACCGGAGGCCGGAGGGCCGCCCGGTGCACCAGGCCTGCCCCCGTCTGGTGTCCAGCATCGATGCCGCCGCCCGGGAGGGCGCGATCCCCATCGGCGCCGAGGACGGGTACTGAGCCGGTGTCGGAGTCCCAGAGCTACGACCTCGCTGTCGCCGAGGTCGTGGAGGAGACCGCTGACGCGCGGTCGATCACCTTCGAGGTCCCCGGCGACCTGGTCGAGGTCTTCGCCTACAAGCCCGGCCAGTTCCTGACCGTCGCGGTGCCCAGCGACCGCACGGGCCTCGCAGCCCGGTGCTACTCGCTGTCGAGCAGCCCGACGACGTACGCCGACAGCGGTCGGCTCACCGTCACCGTCAAGCGCACCGCCGAGGGCTACGCGTCGAACTGGCTGTGCGAGCACCTCGCCCCGGGTGACACCGTCCGCGTCCTCCCGCCGAGCGGGATCTTCACCCCTGTCTCGCTCGACACCGACTTCCTGCTCTTCGCCGGCGGCAGTGGCGTCACGCCGATCATGTCCATCACGCGCACGGCGCTGACCACCGGCAGCGGCCGGATCGTGCTGTTCTACGCCAACCGCGACGAGGGCTCGGTGATCTTCGCCCGAGAGCTCGACCGCACTGGCGGCCGAGCACCCCGACCGGCTGCTGGTGGTGCACTGGCTCGAGTCGGTCCAGGGGCTGCCCAGCCAGGAACAGATGAAGGCGTTCGCCTCGGCGTACTCCTCCTTCGACGCCTTCGTGTGCGGTCCTGCACCGTTCATGAAGATGACCGTGGCGGCTCTGCGGGAGCTCGACTTCCCGCGCGAGCGCCGCCACCAGGAGAAGTTCGTCTCGCTGGGGGGCAACCCGTTCGGCGACCTCGAGGGTGTCGAGACCGCCCAGCGCGAGGTGCAGGACGCCGAGTCCGACGAGCAGGACGCGGCCGAGGACGCCGCTGAGGCTGCCCGCGGCCCCGTGCGCCTCGAGGTCGAGCTCGACGGGGCGCAGCACAGCTTCGACGACTGGGACCCGCGCACCAAGATGCTGGACTTCCTGGAGTCGCGGGGGGTCAAGGCGCCGTACTCATGCCGCGAGGGGGAGTGCTCGGCCTGCGCCGTCCGGCTCGTCGAGGGCGAGGTGAGGATGCTGCGCAACGACGTCCTCGACGCCGAGGACCTCGCCGAGGGCATTCGGCTCGGCTGCCAGTCGCTGCCGGTCTCCGACGCTGTGAGGGTCACCTACTCCTGAGCACCAGAGCCGTCTCATCAACCGAAGACCCACAGAACTCCCACGGGACGGTGACATCCCCGGCTTCGGCCAGGCTCCGCTCTAGACCGGGAAGATCCAAGGCTCGGTAACACGTAACCTGCAGAGCCAGCACAGGTTGACAGATCCGACGACACATTCCTTCGCATTCCGGGACTCCTCCCCCCACGGGCCGCTGCCGCAGCGTCCCGGGCGTCCCCGGACCGCACGAGAGGAGGGACCGTGGCCACCGTCATCCTCATCAGCGTCCTGATGGCCTTCGTCGCCGCGATGGCGCTGTTCGCCTCGCAGGCCGCCTCGCCGCAGTCCCGCCAGCGTGATGCCGCGCGTCGCCGCCGGTTCGTCGAGCGCCACCCGGGCCAGGTCAACACCGGCGACATCCACCGGATGCTGCTCGAGGCCGGGGTCTCCGAGCGCGACGCCCGGGTGGTGATGGGCAAGGCCGGCGCGCGGCAGGTGCGACCGCTGACGATGTGGCTGTGGATCGACCGGTTCGACGCCCGCACCCTCGCCCTGGTGCTCGGTGCAGATCTCGAGCACCCGCAGATCCTCGGGCACCTCGGTGCCGGGACGCTGCCCGACCTCGACCACCTCGCCGTCTTCGCCTCGCTCAACGGCCTCGACCTCCAGGCCGCCGGCGAGCTCCGCGGTGGCCTCCGCCCCAGTGCCGCCGGGCGTGTCTCCGGGCGCGTCTCCGGGCGCAATGACAACACCCTGGTGGGCTGAGAGACCTCCCTCCCGCACCAGCCCCGGTCGTCTCCCCCGAGGACCGGGGCTGGTGTCCGTCCGGCCCCGGACCACCCCAGGTGCAGACATGGCCCGATGTGACCAGTCGAAATGTCCGTCTCGCCGTGCCCGTGGCCCGAACGGGTCACGATCCTGGTAGTCACCCACGGTGACCTGCGAGAGGAGGAGACGTGCTCATCGGCCTCCTCCTCGCCGCCCTCGTGGCCCTGGCGTGGTCGCTCGCGTGCGGTGTCCGGCCCGCGATGCCATCGATGCCACCGACCCCACCGATGCCGCCGGGGCGCGGCCGCCGGCGGCCGGCCCGGCCCCCTGACCATCTCCACGCGGGGGACGTGCAGCGCCTGTTGCGCCGCCGCGGTCTCGACGACGCCACGTGCCGTGTCGTCGTCCGCTCCGGGCTCGAGCGGGGGATCGCACCGCTGACGCTGTGGATGTGGGCGGAGCAGTACGGCGTCCGGTCACTGAGCCTCGTCGTTGCGGCTGAGGTGTCGCACCGTGAGCTCCTGGGGCACCTGGCCGCCGGCACCACGCCGGACCTCGGCGAGCTCGAGGTCTTCGCCCGTCTCAACGGTCTGGAGCCGTCGCCCGCACGCGGGCGGGTGCGCAACCTCCCACCACCTCCCGCCGGACTCGACCCGGACGCTGTCGCCGAGCGACGGGAAGGCCGAAGGCGCACACGAGCGGTCTGAGCCGCGCTCTCCTCCGTTCGGCACGGGCGGCATGGCCCGAAATGACCATCAGGACCGACTGCCCGGCGGTGCCCCTGCGGGGCGCGAGGCCCCAGGATCGGGGTATCCGCTGGGACCAGACCTTCGGGAGCAGGCTCTTCTCAGGGAGCACGACACGACCCCGGCCGCGGGAGGGCGGCCGGGGTCGTGCTCATTGCCGGGACGTCGGGAACGACGACAGTGCGCCACCGGACCGGCGCCGTATCGCTCAGCGGGAGCCGGCACGCCACGAACACACGCCCGTCACCAGCCGCGCTCGCGCCACTCCTCGAGGTGGGGTCGCTCCACACCGATCGTCGAGTCACCGCCATGGCCCGGGTAGAACCAGGTCTCGTCGGGCAACGCACCGAAGAGCCTGGTCTCGACGTCGTCGATGAGCTGGGCGAAGGCGGCGTCGTCGCCGAACGTGCTTCCGACGCCACCGGGGAAGAGCGAGTCACCGGTGAACAGGTGCGGGTGGCCGGAGGGATCGCGGTAGAGCAGGCAGATCGAGCCGGGGGTGTGCCCGGCGACGGCGATGACCTCGAGCGAGCAGTCGCCGACGGCGACGGTGTCGCCGGAGGTCACCGCGCGGGTCACGGGTACGCCGGTCTGGGATCGTGATCGCGTCGGCGTCCTCGACCCCGGCCACCACGTCGGCGCCGGTGGCGTCGACGACGGCCGCGAGGGCGCGGTGGTGGTCCCAGTGCTGGTGGGTGGTGACGACGGTGGTCAGGCCCGCGTGACCCGATGAGCGGCAGCAGGGTCTCGGGGGCGTCGGCGGCGTCGATCAGGACCTGGTCGCCGGTGCCGAGGCAGGTGAGCAGGTAGCAGTTGTTCGACATCTGCTCGTCGACCGCCACCTTGGTGATCCGTCAGGCGCTCGAGCCCGCGCACGCCAGGTGGACCGCCCGCGCTCACGTCCCCGGTGTAGCTCACCACGCCTCGATCCTCGGCAGCCCGCCGTCCGCCGCGTCGCTCGTCAGTCCCTCACCGTTGCCCCGGCCGGTCAGCCACCATGCCAGGTCGGCGGCGGTGCCGCGGACCACCGGTCCCGCCCCGAGGTCCCAGCGTCCGGTCGAGGTCCTCGGCGTACGCCGTGAATCGCTTCTGCTCGGGGGCGCTTCGCCATCCCATCGATCACCCGCCCGGCGAACTCAGCGGACCAGTCGTCGGTGGCCGTATCCGGCGTCCAGATCCGCGTGGTGGATCTCGACCTCCCGCTCACGCATGCCGGCCACGGCGCCCACGGCGAAGGTCACCTCGGCGTCCTCGGTGCGCGGGACCCGGGTGCCGAGAGCGTCGTCGGGAAGCGCTTCGATGAGCGTCAGCGAGCCCGGTCACTCCCGCCAGCAGCCGCTCCCGGAGCTCGGCGGGCTCGGCCTGCGCGAGCTCCTCGATGTCGGCGTCGCGACGCTCCTGGGAGGAGTACATCGGGACGGCCTGCCCGGCCAGGACGCCACGGAGCGCCCCGGCGAGCCCCTCGGCGTTGAGTGCGAGGTGGGCGACCACGTGCGCGCGGGTCCAGCCCGGCAGCGCGGACGGGGCGGCGTAGTCGGCGTCGGCGAGGCCGTCGACCGTTCGGACCAGGCGTTCGTCGTGTGGCTCCACGAGCCCATCCTGCCCGCCTCGGGAAGCGGGTGTCGGTGGCCCCACCTAGGCTGGGTGGCGTGGCGGATCAACTCATCATCCGGGGCGCTCGCGAGCACAACCTCAAGGACATCTCGGTCGACCTGCCGCGCGACTCGCTGATCGTCTTCACCGGCCTGTCCGGCTCCGGCAAGTCGCAGCCTGGCCTTCGACACGATCTTCGCCGAGGGGCAGCGGCGCTACGTCGAGTCGCTGTCGGCCTACGCCCGGCAGTTCCTCGGCCAGATGGACAAGCCCGACGTCGACTTCATCGAGGGCCTCTCGCCCGCGGTCTCGATCGACCAGAAGTCCACCTCCAAGAACCCGCGCTCGACCGTCGGCACGATCACCGAGGTCTACGACTACCTCCGCCTGCTCTACGCCCGCGCCGGCCGCCCGCACTGCCCGGCCTGCGGCTCGCCGATCGAGCGCCAGACGCCCCAGCAGATCGTCGACCGGATCCTCACCCTCGAGGAGGGCCGCCGGTTCCAGGTGCTGGCGCCGGTGATCCGCGGCCGCAAGGGCGAGTACGTCGAGCTGTTCCGCCAGCTGCAGACCCAGGGCTTCAGCCGGGCCCGGGTCAACGGCGAGATCCACGCGCTCGAGGACCCGCCCAAGCTCGACAAGCAGAAGAAGCACACGATCGAGGTCGTGGTCGACCGCCTCGCGGTCAAGGCGTCGGCTAAGCGCCGGCTCACCGACTCGGTCGAGACCGCGCTCGGCCTGGCCGTCCGGGCTGGTGCTGGTCGACTTCGTCGACCTCGACGCCAAGGACCCCGAGCGCGAGCTGCGCTTCAGCGAGAAGATGGCGTGCCCCAACGAGCACCCCATCGACACCGACGACCTCGAGCCGCGCTCGTTCTCCTTCAACTCGCCGTTCGGCGCGTGCTCCGAGTGCCACGGCCTCGGCACCCGGATGGAGGTCGACCCCGAGCTCGTCGTGCCCGACGAGACCGCGACGATCGGTGAGGGCGCGATCGCAGCCGTGGAGCGCCGCCCACGTCGCCGACTACTTCCTCAAGCTGATGTCGGCCCTCGGCGCCGAGCTCGGCTTCGACCTCAACACCCCGTGGCGAGACATCTCAGCCAAGGGACGCCAGAGCATCCTCGACGGCCACCCGACCAAGGTCCACGTCGTCTCCCGCAACCGCTACGGCCGCGAGCGCGCCTACTACGCCGAGTTCGAGGGCGTCCGCCCCTACATCGAGCGCCGCCACCGCGAGGCCGAGTCCGACACCAGTCGTGAGCGCTTCGAGGGCTACATGCGCGAGGTGCCCTGCCCGGCCTGTCAGGGCAGCCGGCTCAAGCCGGTCTCGATGGCGGTCACCCTGGGCGGTCGCAACATCGCCGAGGTCTGCTCGCTGCCGATCAACGAGACCGCCGACTTCCTGCGCCACCTCGACCTCTCGGCCCGCGAGCGCCAGATCGGCGAGCGGGTGCTCAAGGAGATCCAGGAGCGCCTCAACTTCCTGCTCGACGTCGGCCTCGACTACCTCTCGCTCGACCGTCCCTCCGGCTCGCTGTCCGGCGGCGAGGCGCAGCGCATCCGGCTCGCCACCCAGATCGGCGCCGGCCTGGTCGGCGTCCTCTACGTCCTCGACGAGCCGTCCATCGGCCTCCACCAGCGCGACAACCAGCGGCTGATCGAGACGCTGGTCCGGCTCAAGAACCTCGGCAACACCCTCATCGTCGTCGAGCACGACGAGGACACCATCCGCACCGCCGACTGGGTCGTCGACATCGGACCCGGGGCCGGCGAGCACGGCGGCCAGGTCGTCCACAGCGGCACGGTCCAGGGCCTGCTCGACCACGCCGACTCGATGACCGGTCACTACCTCTCCGGGCGCCGTGAGATCCCCGTCCCGGACGTACGCCGCCCGCGCACCCGCGGCCGCGAGCTGACCGTGGTCGGCGCCCGCGAGCACAACCTGCGCGACATCGACGTGAGCTTCCCGCTCGGGGTGTTCGTGGCCGTGACCGGCGTGTCGGGGTCGGGCAAGTCCACGCTGGTCAACGACATCCTCTACACCTCGCTGGCCAAGCAGATCTACCACGCCCGCGCCGTGCCCGGTCGCCACCAGAAGATCACCGGGCTCGAGCACGTCGACAAGGTCATCCACGTCGACCAGTCGCCGATCGGGCGGACCCCGCGGTCCAACCCCGCGACGTACACCGGCGTCTTCGACCACATCCGCAAGCTCTTCGCCTCGACCCCCGAGGCCAAGATGCGCGGCTACCTGCAGGGCCGGTTCTCCTTCAACGTCAAGGGCGGCCGCTGCGAGGCCTGCTCCGGTGACGGCACCATCAAGATCGAGATGAACTTCCTCCCCGACGTCTACGTCCCGTGCGAGGTCTGCCACGGCGCGCGCTACAACCGCGAGACGCTCGAGGTGCACTACAAGGGCAAGACCATCGCCGAGGTGCTCGACATGCCGATCGAGGAGGCCGTGGAGTTCTTCGCCGCCGTGCCCGCGATCAACCGGCACATGAAGACGCTGGTCGAGGTCGGGCTCGGCTACGTCCGGCTCGGCCAGCCCGCGACCACGCTGTCCGGCGGCGAGGCGCAGCGGGTCAAGCTCGTCCTCCGAGCTGCAGAAGCGCTCCACCGGCCGCACCGTCTACGTCCTCGACGAGCCCACGACGGGGCTCCACTTCGAGGACATCCGCAAGCTCCTCCTCGTGCTGGGTCGGCTGGTCGACCAGGGCAACACCGTGCTGGTCATCGAGCACAACCTCGACGTCATCAAGACCGCCGACTGGCTGGTCGACATGGGTCCCGAGGGCGGCAGCCGGCGGCGGGCTGGTCGATCGCCGAGGGCACACCGGAGGACGTGGCTGCCCATCCCGACAGCTACACCGGCCAGTTCCTCGCCCCGATCCTCGAGGGGCGCGGGGCCAAGCAGCCCACCCGCAAGCGCGCGCCGGCGCCGCCTCCCGAGAAGCGGTCGCCGGCCAAGAAGACCGCGACGAAGAAGGTCCCCGCCAGGAAGAAGGCGGCTACGCGCGCCCGGTAGTGTCCTTTTCAACCAGATGGGAGGGGGATCCATGGGCCGCGAGGCGATCACCCGGCGGGGCGCGCTCACCGGGGTGGCGGGTGTCGGCCTGACCCTCCCGGTGCTGGCCGCGTGCGGGGAGGAGGCCCCGCAGAGCGCCACCGACCCCACCGCACCGTCGTCGACCACCACGCCCGCGCCCTCCACCGGTGCGTCGTCGAGTGCACCTCCGCAGCCGCCGGAGGGCGGACCGATCCGCACCGCCGACGTGCCCGTCGGAGCGGGCGCGATCTTCCCCGACGACAACGTCGTCATCACCCAGCCGACCAAGGGTGACTTCCGGGCCTTCTCCTCGGCCTGCACCCACCAGGGGTGCGCCGTGACCGGCGTGACGAGCGGCGGGATCAGCTGTCCGTGCCATGGCAGCACGTTCTCGATCGAGGACGGGTCGCCGCTCGGTGGTCCCGCCAACGCGCCGATGGCCCCCCGCGAGATCACCGTCGACGGCGACACGATCGAGCTCGCGTGAGCACGCCTCAGCCCGACGGGGAGTTCGCTGTCTCCCGTCGGATCGTGTTCCAGGGTCTCGGCGCCCTCGGCGTGGCGGCGGTCCTGGCCGGCTGCGGTGGCGGGGACGGCGAGGACGCCCCGGCCCCCGAGCCCGGCGCGGCCCTGGCCAGCACGTCCGAGGTGCCGGTCGGCGGCGGCCTGATCCTGACCGACGAGAAGATCGTCCTGACCCAGCCGACGGAGGGCACGTTCGTCGCGTTCACGGCCGTCTGCACGCACTCCGGCAACACCGTGACCGACGTCGTCGACGGCGTGATCCAGTGCAACTTCCACGGCAGCTCGTTCTCCGCTGAGACGGGCGAGGTCCAGGGGGGCCCGGCCCCCGAGTCGCTGGCCGAGGTCGCGATCACGGTCGACGGCGACCGGATCCTCTCCGCCTAGCTGTCGGTTCCCGACCGTAGGCTGGTCGAGTGCCGGCTGCGTCGTTCCGACCCGAGGCCGGGTCGATCCCGACCCAGCCCGGCGTCTACCGGTTCCGCGACGCGCGCGGCCGGGTGATCTACGTCGGCAAGGCGAAGAACCTGCGGTCCCGGCTGTCGTCGTACTTCCAGGACATCGCCAACCTCCATCAGCGCACCGCGAGCATGGTGACCACGGCGGCAAGCGTCGACTGGACGGTGGTCGGCACCGAGGTCGAAGCGCTGCAGCTGGAGTACAGCTGGATCAAGGAGTTCGACCCGCGGTTCAACGTGAAGTACCGCGACGACAAGTCCTACCCGTGGCTCGCAGTGACCGTCGGCGACGAATTCCCGCGGGTGATGGTCGGGCGCGGCGCCAAGCGCAAGGGCACCCGCTACTACGGCCCCTACAGCCACGCCTGGGCGATCCGCGAGACCGTCGACGTGCTGCTCCGCGTCTTCCCCATGCGCTCGTGCAGCAACGGCGTCTTCAAGCGCTCCGCGCAGATCGGGCGGCCCTGCCTGCTCGGCTACATCGACAAGTGCGCGGCGCCCTGCGTCGGCCAAGTGAGCGCCGAGGAGCACCGCCGGATCGTCGACGACTTCTGCGACTTCATGGCCGGGCAGACCCGGCCGTTCATGAAGCGCATCGAGAAGGAGATGTACGCCGCCAGCGAGGCGCTCGACTTCGAGAAGGCTGCCCGGCTGCGCGACGACCTCGGGGCGATGCAGCGGGCGCTGGAGAAGCAGGCGGTGGTGCTCGGCGACGGCGCGGATGCCGACGTCATCGCGCTGGCCGAGGATCCCCTCGAGGTCGCAGTGCAGATCTTCTACGTCCGCGGAGGCCGGGTGCGGGGCCAGCGCGGCTGGGTGGCCGACCGGGTCGACGAGGGTGGCACCCCTGAGCTGGTCGAGGACTTCCTGCTCCAGCTCTACGGCGGCGACCCCGACGCGATCCCGCGCGAGATCCTGGTGCCCGCACTGCCGCCCGACGTCGAGACCTTCGAGCAGCTGTTCGCCGACCTGCGCGGGAGCCGGGTGCAGATCCGGGTCCCGCAGCGCGGACCCAAGTTGTCCCTGCAGGAGACCGTCGCGCGCAACGCCGGCCAGTCACTGGCGCTGCACAAGACCAAGCGGGCCAGCGACCTCACCACCCGCAACCGCGCGCTGGAGGAGATCCAACAGGCGCTGGAGCTGGGCGAGGTGCCGCTGCGGATCGAGTGCTACGACGTCTCCAACCTGCAGGGCACCGAGGTGGTGGCCTCGATGGTGGTCTTCGAGGACGGTCTGGCCCGAAAGGGCGAGTACCGCCGCTTCGTCATCCGCGGTGTCGACGGCCAGAACGACGTGGCCTCGATGCATGAGGTCATCACTCGCCGGTTCCGACGGCTGCTCGACGAGGTCGCGACCAGCACGGAGGTCACCGGCGACAACGGGCCGATGCTCGTCGATCCGGAGACAGGGCGGCCGCGCAAGTTCGCCTACGCGCCGGGGCTGGTGGTCGTCGACGGCGGACCACCGCAGGTGGCCGCCGCCCAGCAGGCGCTGGAGCAGCTCGGCATCACCGACATCCCGGTCTGCGGGCTCGCCAAGCGGCTGGAGGAGGTCTGGGTGCCCGGCCAGGCCGACCCGGTGATCCTGGCTCGCTCCTCCGAGGGGCTCTACCTCCTCCAACGCATCCGCGACGAGGCGCACCGCTTCGCGATCACCCACCACCGCGGCCGCCGGTCGAAGTCGATGGTCGAGAGCCTCCTCGACGACGTGCCCGGTCTGGGCGAGGTGCGCCGCAAGACCCTGGTGAGGCACTTCGGGTCGCTGAAGAAGCTCCGGGCCGCCTCGGTCGAGGAGATCGCCCTGGTGCCCGGGATCGGGCCCCGGACGGCCGAGGCGATCAAGTCGGCCGTGACCACCTCGCCGACGGGGTCCGTCAGCGGTCAGACTGCACCTGTGATCAACACCGCGACCGGAGAGATCTCTCAGTGAGCGCCCGATGAGCGGCGAGCTGGTCGTCGTCACCGGGATGACGGGGGCGGGCCGCAGCACAGCCGCCAAGGAGCTCGAGGACCTCGGCTACTACGTCGTCGACAACCTCCCGCCAGACCTGTTGCCCGACGTGGTGCGGCTCGTGGACGAGAACATCGGGCACCGAGCAGAACATCGCCGTCGTCGTCGACGTGCGGTCGGGCTCGTTCTTCCACACCCTCCAGGCCAACCTCGCCCAGCGCAGCACCGGACGGCGCGCCACGTTGCTGTTCCTCGATGCGACCGACGAGATGCTCGTACGCCGGCAGGAGGCGGCGCGCCGCCCGCACCCGCTCCAGGGCTCCGGGCGCCTGCTCGACGGGCTGCACCGCGAGCGTCGGGTGCTGGCCGACCTGCGCAGCGACGCCGACCTCGTCATCGACACCAGCACCCTCAATGTGCACCAGCTGACCGAGCGGGTGCGCGACGCGTTCGGGACCCCGGAGACGACCCGGCTCAAGGTGACCGTGATCAGCTTCGGCTTCAAGTACGGCATCCCGGTCGACGCCGACTTCGTCGCCGACATGCGGTTCCTGCCCAACCCTTACTGGGTGCCCGACCTCCGGCCGCTGACCGGGCGTGACCCGGAGGTGGCTGCCTACGTCTACGAGCGGATGGGTTCCGCGGAGTTCCTCGACGCCTATGTCCCGCTGCTGGCGGGCGTCGCCGACGGCTACCTCCGCGAGGACAAGCGCTTCATGCGGGTGGCCCTGGGCTGCACAGGCGGCAAGCACCGCAGCGTCGCGATGGCCGAGGAGATCGGTCGGCGCTTCTCCGAGCACGGGGAGCACGACGTCCTGGTCGTCCACAGGGACCTCGGTCGTGAGTAGCCCCGCCGCCGACCGCGCTCAGTCCGTCGTCGCGTTCGGGGGCGGGCACGGGTTGCACGCCTCGCTCTCGGCCCTCCGGATGCTGGTCGACGACCTCACCGTCGACGACCTGACCGCGGTGGTCACCGTGGCCGACAACGGCGGCTCGTCGGGGCGGCTGCGCGGGCAGTTCGGCGTGCTGCCGCCCGGAGACCTGCGGATGGCCCTCGCGGCGCTGTGCGGCGAGGACCGGTGGGGCGACACGTGGGCCCGGCTCCTCCAGCACCGCTTCACCGGCGACGGCGAGATGCGCGGTCACGTCGTCGGCAACCTGCTCATCGTCGGGCTGTGGGAGCTGCTCGGCGACAGCGTCGACGCCCTCGACTGGGTCGCCCGGCTGCTCGGGGCCAAGGGGAGGGTGCTGCCGATGGCCCTGACGCCCCTGGACATCACGGCCGAGGTGGTCGGGCTCGACCCGGCCCGCTCGGCCGACGTCACGACCGTGCGCGGACAGGTCGAGGTGGCGACCACAGAGGGGCGCGATCGTCTCGGTGAGCCTCGACCCGCCCGACCCCGACCCGTGCCCCCAGGCGCTCGACGCGGTGCACGCGGCGGACTGGGTGGTGCTCGGGCCAGGCTCGTGGTTCACCTCGGTCATCCCGCACCTGCTCGTCCCGGCGCTGTGCGAGGCGGTGGTGCGGACCCAGGCCCGGGTGGTGGTCGTCCTGAACCTCGGCGAGGAGCCGGGGGAGACCCAGGGGTTCGGCCCGGCCGACCACCTGGCGGTGCTCGCCGGCCATGCCCCCGACCTGCAGATCCACAGCGTGCTCGTCGACGAGACCTGGGCCGGCGACGGCCTCGACGACCTGCCCCAGATCGTCGACTCCCTCGGCGCCGAGCTTGTCGTTGCCGACGTGATGGCCGAGGACGGCAGCCCGCGGCACGACCCGACGAAGCTGGCCGCGGCGTACGCGCGGATCCTGGGCCAGGATCATGGGCCCTGATGATGGGCCCTGATGATGGGCCAGGGTGATTGACGAACGTGTCAGGATTCAGCCTGTGGCGATGACGGCGCAGGTCAAGGCGGAGCTCGCGAGCACCCACATCACCAAGACCTGCTGCCGCAAGGCCGAGGTCGCCTCGACCCTTCGTTTCGGCGGTGGGCTGCACCTGGTCAGCGGCAAGGTCGTCATCGAGGCCGAGCTCGACACCGGCGCGGCGGCCCGCCGTCTGCGCACCGACATCGCCGACGTCTACGGCCACGGCTCGGAGATGGTGGTCGTCCAGGGGAACGGGCTGCGCAAGGGGACCCGTTACCTGGTCCGGGTGGTCAAGGACGGCGACGCCCTGGCCCGCCAGACGGGGCTGCTCGACCAGCGCGGTCGGCCGGTCCGCGGACTCCCCCCGACCGTCGTCTCCGGCGGTGCGTGCGACGCGGTCGCCGCGTGGCGGGGCGCCTTCCTCGCCCACGGCTCGCTGACCGAGCCGGGACGTTCCTCCTCGCTCGAGGTGACCTGCCCCGGACCCGAGGCCGCCCTGGCGCTGGTCGGCGTGGCCCGACGGCTCGGCATCTCGGCCAAGGCGCGGGAGGTGCGGGGCATCGACCGGGTGGTCATCCGCGACGGCGACGCCATCGGCCAGCTGCTCACCAGGCTCGGTGCCCACGAGTCGCTGATGGCCTGGGAGGAGCGGCGGATGCGCCGCGAGGTCCGCGCCACCGCCAACCGCCTGGCCAACTTCGACGACGCGAACCTGCGGCGCTCGGCCCGAGCGGCCGTCGCCGCCGGCGCCCGGGTGGAACGAGCGCTCGAGATCCTCGGCGACGACATCCCCGACCACCTCAAGCTCGCCGGCTCCCTGCGCCTCGAGCACAAGCAGGCCTCCCTCGAGGAGCTCGGTCAGCTGCACGAGCCGGTCCTCACCAAGGACGCGATCGCCGGCCGGATCCGGCGCCTGCTCGCCATGGCGGACAAGAAGGCCGAGGACCTCGGCATCCCCGACACGGAGGCGTCCCTGACACCGGAGATGCTCGCCGACAGCGACTGACCGGGCGCCGGTCCGCCGCCCTGGTGGCACCGATAGGCTCGATTTCATGACTACGCGCGTCGGCATCAACGGCTTCGGCAGGATCGGTCGCAACTTCTTCCGGGCGGTCCGTGCCCTGCAGGAGAACGAGGGCCTCGACATCGAGATCGTCGGGGTCAACGACCTCACCGACAACACCGTTCTGGCCCACCTGCTCAAGTACGACTCGATCCTGGGCCGCCTCGACGCCGACGTGTCGGCCACCGAGCAGGAGATCGTCGTCGGGGGCACCAAGATCAAGGCCTTCGCCGAGCGCGACCCTGCCGCCCTGAAGTGGGGCGACATCGGCGCCGACGTCGTGGTCGAGTCGACGGGCTTCTTCACCGACGCGACCAAGGCGCACGCCCACGTCGACGCCGGCGCCGCAAGAAGGTGATCATCTCGGCGCCCGCCAGCAACGACGACTTCACCGTCGTCATGGGCGTCAACCACCACCGACTACGACCCGGCGGCGCACACCGTCATCTCCAACGCGTCGTGCACCACCAACTGCCTCGCGCCGATGGCCAAGGCCACTGAACGACGAGTTCGGCATCGTCAAGGGCCTGATGACGACGATCCACGCCTACACCGCCGACCAGAACCTCCAGGACAACATCCACAAGGACCTGCGCCGCGCCCGCGCCGCCGCCATCAACATCGTGCCGACCTCGACCGGAGCAGCCAAGGCGATCGGCCTGGTGCTTCCCGAGCTGAAGGGCAAGCTCGACGGCTACGCCCTGCGCGTCCCGACCCCGACCGGCTCGGCCACCGACCTCACCTTCGAGGCCGGTCGCGAGACGTCGGTCGAGGAGGTCAACGCCGCCGTCGAGAAGGTCGCCGACGGTCGGTTCCTGCGCTACTCCACCGACCCGATCGTGTCCTCCGACATCGTCACCGACCCGGCGTCGTGCATCTTCGACGCGCCGCTGACCAAGGTGATCGGCAACCAGGTCAAGGTCGTCGGCTGGTACGACAACGAGTGGGGCTACTCCAACCGCCTCGCCGACCTGATCAAGTACGTCGGCGAGACGCTCTGACCGTGTCGGAGTACTCGTCCCTCGGCGACGTGGCCGGCAAGCGGGTCCTGGTCCGCTCGGACCTGAACGTCCCCCTCGACGGGGGCACGATCACCGACGACGGCCGGATCCGGGCCAGCGTGCCGACGATCCGGTCGCTGTCCGAGGCCGGGGCCAGGGTCGTGGTGACCGCACACCTCGGTCGCCCGAAGGGCGAACCGGAGGCCCGCTACTCGCTGCGACCGGTGGCGGCCCGGCTCGGCGAGCTGCTCGGTCGCGAGGTCGCCTTCGCGACCGACACGGTCGGCGACTCGGCCCGCGAGTCCGTGGCCGGACTTCAGGACGGTGACGTCGCACTGCTCGAGAACGTGCGCTTCAACCCCGGCGAGACCAGCAAGGACGACGCCGAGCGCGGCGCCTTCGCCGATCAGCTGGCCGGTCTCGCCGACGCGTTCGTCTCCGACGGGTTCGGTGTCGTGCACCGCAAGCAGGCCTCCGTCTACGACGTGGCGCAGCGCCTCCCTCACGCGATGGGCGGGCTCGTCGCCGCCGAGCTCGACGTCATGCGCCGGCTCACGCAGCTCTCCCGAGCGCCCGTACGTCGTGGTGCTGGGCGGGCTCCAAGGTCTCGGACAAGCTCGGCGTGATCGAGAACCTCCTGAGCCAGGCCGACAAGCTGATCATCGGTGGCGGGATGGTCTTCACCTTCCTCAGGGCCCAGGGCCACGAGGTCGGCAAGAGCCTGCTCGAGGACGACCAGGTCGACACCTGCCTGGCCTACCTCCAGCGTGCCGAGGGCCTCGGCGTCGAGCTGATGCTGCCGACCGACGTCGTCGTCGACACCGAGTTCCCCTCCGGTGACCGGGAAGCCGAACCCGCGTCGTACCCGCCACCGATATCCCTGAGGACTGCCTCGGCCTCGACATCGGCCCCGATTCGGCGCAGGCCTTCGCCGCCGCTCTCGACGGGGCGCGGACCGTTTTCTGGAACGGACCCATGGGCGTCTTCGAGACCGCCGCCTTCGCCGACGGGACCCGAGCCGTGGCCCAGGCGCTGACCGAGGTGGCCGGCCAGGGGGGACTCTCCGTGGTCGGCGGGGGCGACTCCGCCGCCGCCGTCCGCGCCCTGGGCTTCGAGGACGTCCGCCTTCGGCCACATCTCCACTGGCGGCGGCGCCAGCCTCGAGTTCCTCGAGGGCAAGGAGCTCCCCGGGCATCACCGTCCTGGAAGAGGACCGCACTGATGGCACGCACACCGCTGATGGCCGGCAACTGGAAGATGAACCTGCAACCACCAGGAAGCCGTGGTGCTGGTCCAGAAGCTCGCGTGGGGCCTCAACGACAAGAAGCACGACTACGGCAAGGTCGAGGTCGTCGTGCTGCCGCCGTTCACCGACCTGCGCTCGGTGCAGACGCTGGTGGACGGGGACCGTCTCGGAGTGCGGTACGGCGCCCAGGACGTCTCGACCCAGGACTCGGGTGCCTACACCGGCGAGATCTCGGCCTCGATGCTGGCCAAGCTGGGCTGCTCCTACGTCGTCGTGGGTCACTCCGAGCGGCGTGAGTACCACGCCGAGACCGACGAGGTGGTCAACGCCAAGGCGCACAAGGCGCCGGCAGCACGGCATGGTGCCGATCGTGTGCGTGGGCGAGGGCCTCGAGGTGCGGCAGGCCGGCGAGCAGGTGCCGTTCACGCTGGCCCAGGTCGACGGCTCGCTGGCCGGATTCACCGCCGAGCAGGTCGCGGGGCTGGTCGTCGCCTACGAGCCGGTGTGGGCGATCGGCACCGGCGAGGTGGCCACGCCCGACGACGCGCAGGAGGTCTGTGCGGCGATCCGGGCCCGGATCCGGGAGGTCCACGGCGACGCGGCGGCCGACGGCGTACGCATCCTCTACGGCGGTTCGGTCAAGGCCGCGAACGTCGCCGGCATCATGGAGCAGGCCGACGTCGACGGGTGCCTCGTCGGTGGCGCGAGCCTCGAGGCGGACGAGTTCGGCGGCATCTGCCGCTTCTACGACATGCCGACGTCTGTGATCGGCGCACACCCTGACGTAGGATTCCCGATCGTGGAAACGCTCCTCACCGTCCTGCTCCTCACCTCCAGCGGGATCATGATCCTGCTCGTCCTCCTGCACAAGGGACGCGGAGGCGGACTCTCCGACATGTTCGGTGGTGGCGTCTCCAGCTCCCTGGGCGGATCGTCGGTCGCCGAGCGCAACCTTGACCGGTTCACCGTCGGCATGGGCGTGATCTGGTTCGCCTGCGTCATCGCCCTCGGCCTGTTGCTGGCCGTACTACCGACCGAGCGAGACGAAGGAGAGCACGACGTGGCTGGTGGAGGAAACGCGATCCGCGGTAGCCGGGTCGGCGCCGGCCCGATGGGCGAGGCCGAGCGCGGCGAGGCCGCGCCGCGGCAGGCCGTCACCTACTTCTGCTCGCACGAGCACCGCTCGGTGGTGACCTTCGCGGTCGAGGCGAACGTGCCGGAGTCGTGGGACTGCCCCAAGTGCGGGCTGCCGGCCTCGCTGGACTCCGACAACCCGCCGCCGGCGCCCAAGATCGAGCCCTACAAGACCCACCTGGCTTACGTGAAGGAGCGCCGCTCCGACGCCGAGGCCGCGCGTCATCCTCGACGAGGCCCTCCAGCTGCTGCGCTCCCGTCGCAAGTCCGGCGACCTGATCTTCTAGGTCGCACCGGACTCGAAGTCCGCGATCGCGGAGTTCGAGTGGCCCGCCTCAGCAGATCGCGCGGTTGGCTGGGTTACCCGACAGTAGACCCACTCGCAGAGCGCGATCGCGCGCTACGAGTAGCTTGCCGCCGCGCTGCTACAGCCGGATCGCGGCTCGGCGGTCGAGGAACCAGACGGTGTCCTCCTGGCCCCGGACCCGAGCGGCAGGCAGGTCCGAACCCGCGCTCATCGCGGATGCAACGGCGTCCGCCTTGGCCTCGCCGCTGACGAGGAACCAGACCGACCGGGCACGCTCGAGGGCCTCGAAGGTGAGCGAGACGCGCTCCGGCGGCGGCTTGGGGGAGTCGTGGACCGCGACGGCGATCCGGTGGCGTCGCTCGACGGCCGGGTGGCCCGGGAAGAGCGAGGCGACGTGACCGTCGGGACCGACGCCGAGCATGACGACCTCGAAGCTCGCCGGCGCCGTGCTCGCGCGACGGTGGCGGCGTAGGTCTCCGCGGCCGCTTCGACATCGGGCGCGTCGGCCGTCGACGGCACCTCGTGCACCTGGGTGGCGCCGACGGCGTCGAGGAACGCCGTCCGCGCGTCGAGGGCGTTGCGGTCAGGGGAGTCGGGCGCGACGAACCGCTCGTCGCCCCACCAGAGGACGACCCGGGTCCAGTCGACGGCCGAGGCGGGCGACGAGGCGGGCGACCTCTCGGTGCATCGCCTCGGCGATGCCGCCACCGGTCAGCGACGATGTGGGGCTCGCGGCCGCCTGCCTGCACCTCGGCCAGCCGCGACAGCAGCGCGCCGGCGACGGTCGTGGCCAGGCCTCCGCGTGACGTCGTGGACCTCGACGCAGCGGTTCGCGTCATCGCCGGGACCTCGTCGAGCCACCGGGTCGCGGCGGCGTAGATCTCGTCCTCGTCGAGGCGCCGCAGCTCCTCGACGAGCAGCTCGGGCAGCGCGCGGCGCTTCAGCGCGACCGGACGGTCGGGCGGTCCGGCGAGGAGTACGTCGCCAGCCGGCCGTCGGGCCGGGCGATCCGGATCGGCCCCTCCGAGGTCTCGAGCACCACCTCGGTGATGCCCGGGCCCGTCGAGCCTGACCGCTCGACGTCGACCTTGAGCCGGTCGATCAGCCAGGCCGCCAGCAGGTCGGCGCTCGGGCTGATCCGCTCGGCGGTGACCGAGGCCGCCCGCACCGTCAGCGGGTGCTGATCGAGCGCGGCGGCGAGCAATCGCACGCCACGGGGTGATGCGTGTCCAGGCCAGGTCGGTGTTGCCCTTGACGTAGCTGCGGCACTGGACGGCCAGCGCCTTGCCCTTGCCGCGGGTCACCGAGGCGGCGTCGGTGATCCGACGCTGGGCGAGCGGCGCCGAGGGGATCGGCTGCCGGGTCGTCGGGGGCGTCGGTGGGCCACCACACCGCGACGGGGGAGTCGGGGAGGAGCAGCGGCAGCACCACCGACTCGGCGTGCTTGCACCACCTCGCCCTTGAGCCGGATCAGCGCCGGTCTCGCCGGTCCATCCGGAGCCGGTGCCGACCTGGGCGTTGACCTGGGCGGCGCCGCGGCGTCGCCCAGGATGACGCCGAGCACCCGCGCCGGGTGCTCTGCGAGACGCATCGCGGGCCACGGCCATCGCCTCGGTCGGCGTCGTCCTCGGCCACGACGATGACCAGCGTCATCACCATGCCCATCGCCGGCGAGCCGGCCCGGACCCGGGCGCGCAGGAGCGCAGCGGCGATGTCGGCCGAGTCGGTGTCGACGAGCTCGATCATGGCTGCCTCACGGTCGTCTCCAGGTCCGGCCGTCGCGGGCCAGCATCGCCGCAGCCGTGTCGGGGCCCCAGCCCCCCGCGGCGTACGGCGCCGGGCGGCCCTTGCGCTCCCAGTAGTCGAGAATCGGGTCCGAGGATCTGCCAGGACAGCTCGACCTCCTCGTGCCGCGGGAAGAGCGGCGGGTCGCCGAGCAGGACGTCGAGGACCAGGCGCTCGTAGGCCTCGGGTGAGTCCTCGGTGAAGGAGCCGCCGTAGGCGAAGTCCATGTTGACGTCACGGATCTCCATCGACGTGCCGGGCACCTTGGACCCGAAGCGCACGGTCACCCCCTCGTCGGGCTGGATCCGGATGACCAGGGCGTTCTCGGTGAGGTCCTCGACCGCATCGGCACTGAACGGCTGGTGCGGCGCGCTCTTGAACACCACCGCGACTTCGGTGACCCGGCGGGCCGAGTCGTTTGCCGGTGCGGAGGTAGAACGGCACCCCCGCCCAGCGGCGGGTCTCGAGGTGCAGGGTGATCGCCGCGAACGTCTCGGTGGTCGAGGTCCGCCGGACGCCCTCCTCCTCGAGGAAGCCCGGCACCTCGCGACCCCCGGCCCAGCCGGCGGCGTACTGCCCGCGAGCGGTGGTGCAGGTCGAGCCGGCGCGGCAGGACCACGCTGGAGAGCACCTTGCGCTTCTCCGCCGCGAGCGCGTCGGCGGAGAACGACGTGGGCTCCTCCATGGCGACCAGCGCGAGCAACTGCAGGAGGTGGTTCTGGATCACGTCGCGCGCCGCGCCGATGCCGTCGTAGTAGCCGGCGCGGCCGCCGATCCCGCCGTCCTCGGCCATGGTGATCTGCACGTGGTCGACGTAGTTGGCGTTCCAGATCGGCTCGAACATCGTGTTGGCGAAGCGCATGGCCAGGATGTTCTGCACCGTCTCCTTGCCGAGGTAGTGGTCGATCCGGAAGATCGCCTCGGGCGGGAAGACGTCGGCGAGCTCGGCGTTGAGCTCGCGGGCGGTGGCGAGGTCGTGGCCGAACGGCTTTTCGACGACGACCCGGCGCCAGGAGTCCGCCGATCCCTCCGCGAGCCCGTGCTCCTTGAGCTGGCCGGCGACGGTGCCGAAGAAGCTCGGCGGGATGGCGAGGTAGAAGGCGTGGTTGCCTTCGGTCCCGCGCACCCGGTCGAGGTCCTCGATCGTCTGGCGCAGGGTGTCGAAGGCGACGTCGTCGTCGAAGTCGCCCTGCACGAAACGCAGCCCCTCGGACAGCTGACGCCACACCTCCTCGCGGAACTCGGTGCGCGCGTGCTCCTTGACCGCGTCGTGGACGATCTGCGCGAAGTCCTGGTCGGCCCAGTCGCGCCGGGCGTAGCCGACCAGGCTGAAGCCCGGGGGCAGCAGGCCGCGGTTGGCGAGGTCGTAGATCGCCGGCATCACCTTGCGGCGCGCCAGGTCGCCGGTCACGCCGAACAGCACCAGGCCGCAAGGCCCGGCGATGCGTGGCAGGCGCCGGTCGCGGGGGTCGCGCAGGGGGTTGGGTCTCGACACGCCGGCGCTCACAGCAGGGCGAGCAGGGTCGGGAGATCGCGGTGGCTGCGCAGGTGCAGGCGCAGCACCGGGCGGCCGTCGTCAGCGAGCACCCCACCGTCCCCGACGGCTTGGGCGAGGAGGAACTCGTGGAAGGTGAACGGCCGGTCGGGGACCGCGAGGTCGGCCTCCGGCTGGCAGGTCACCTGCAGGTAGACCCCGGTCGGCGGTCCACCCTTGTGGTACTGCCCGGTCGAGTGCAGGAAGCGCGGGCCCCAACCGAAGGTGACCGGGCGCCCCGTGCGGACCGCGAGTCGCTGGCGGACGCTCGCCAGCTCCGCGTCGCGGTGCCGGTGGAGGTAGGCCTGCACGGCGACGTACCCACACTCGGGGTCGAGCTGTTCGAGCAGGGCGGCGACCGCGCCGGCGGCGCTCGTCACGCCCTCGGGGAGCCAGTCGTCGGAGGCGTAGACCGTGACCGCTTCGTCGACGAAGACAGGCGTCGGCGACTCTCCACCGCCGTCGAGCAGGTCGCGGGCGGCAGCCTTGGCGCTCTCGACGTCGGGCTGGTCGAACGGGTTGATCCCGATGACCCGTCCGGCGATGGCGGTGGCGTACTCCCACAGCAGCAGCTGCGCGCCCAACGGCCCGTCGACGTGCACCGCCCATCCCGAGGCCGGGGCCACGTGCGGGGTGGACCGGCCGTAGCCGGCCAGCACGACGTCGGGGCTGCTCGGTGTGAAGCCGGGAGCGTCCGGGCCCTCGACCACGACGGGCAGGATGCCCAGTCCGTCCTTGCCGGTGGACTCGGCCACCAGCTGCTCGGCCCAGTCGCCGAAGTGGGGGTACGCCGCGTCGCAGGCGGCGAGGGCCACCTTGTCGACGCCGGCGAGGTTGGCCGCACCCAGCACCGCGCCCAAGCGCAGCGCCGGGTTGTCGGCCGAGTCCTGCTCGAGGAGTGGCCGGAGGGCGGCGGCCTCGTCGAGGAGCTGGGAGACATCGGCACCGGCCAGCCCCGAGGGGACCAACCCGAAGGCCGTCAGAGCCGAGTAGCGGCCGCCCACCGACGGGTCGGCGAGGAAGACGCGGTAGCCGGCCTCGCGTGCCGCCTGCTCCAGCGGTGAGCCGGGATCGGTGACGACCACGATCCGCTCGGCCGGGTCGAGCCCGGCGTCGGCAAAGGCCTTCTCGAAGGCCCGCTTCTGGCTGTCGGTCTCGATCGTCCCCCCGCTCTTGCTGGAGACCACCACGACGGTCTCGGCCAACCGGTCCTCCAGGGCATCGCGGACCGCGTCGGGATCGGAGGAGTCGAGCACGGTCAGCCCGACGCCCATCGCCTCACAGACGACCTCCGGGGCCAACGACGACCCGCCCATGCCGCACAGGACGACGTGGACCAGGCCCGCCTCACGCAGCTGGACCCGGAGCGCGGCGATGTCGGGCACCAGGTGGCGGGAGGCCTCGGCCAGGTCCACCCAGGCCAGGCGCTTGCCGGCCTCCTCCTCGGCGGCGGCGCCCCAGAGCGTGTGGTCGCGCCCGGACAGCCGGCTGGCGACGTGGTCCTCGACGAGCCGAGCGACCACCGCCTCGAGGTCCCCGTCAGGGGCGGTGATCCGCACCGACGGACTCACGAGTCAGCCTGCTCCATCTGCGCCTTCACGGTCTCGACGAGCTCGTCCCACGACGTCACGAACTTCTCGACCCCCTCGGTCTCCAGGGCCCGCATAACGTCGGCCCAGTCCACCCCGACCCGTTCGATCGCCTCGAGGACCTCGCGAGCCTCCTCGGCGCGGCCGGTCACGGTGTCGCCCGTGACCTGACCGTGGTCGGCGAAGGCCTCGAGGGTCTTCTCGGGCATGGTGTTGACGGTGTCGGCGACGACCAGCTCGGTGACGTAGAGGGTGTCGGGGTAGTCCTCGTTCTTCACCCCGGTCGAGGCCCACAGCGGTCGTTGCCGGTGGGCTCCGGCCTCCTCCAGGACCTTCCACCGGTCGGAGGCGTGGACCTCCTCGTAGGCCGCGAAGGCCAGCCGGGCGTTGGCGACCGCGGCCTTGCCGCGTAGCCCCAGCGCTTCGTTGTCGCCGGAGTCCTGCGCGATCCTCTCCAGCCGCTTGTCGACCTCGGAGTCGACGCGGGAGATGAAGAAGGACGCCACGGACGAGATCCGGTGGAGGTCGAGGCCGGCGTCGCGCGCCGCCTCGAGGCCGGAGAGATAGGCGTCCATCACGGCGCGGTAGCGGTCGAGGCTGAAGATGAGGGTGACGTTGACACTGATCCCCTCGGCCACGGCGGCGGTGATGGCGCCGAGGCCCTCCTGGGTGGCCGGGATCTTGATGAGAGCGTTGGGGCGGTCGACGGCCGACCACAGCTCTCGCGCCGAGGCGATGGTGCCCTCGGTGTCGGTGGCCAGGGAGGGCTCCACCTCGATCGAGACCCGTCCGTCCTGCGGCCACTCGTCCTGCACCGGCGCGAGCACATCACAGGCGTTGCGGACGTCCTCGGTCGTGAGCTCGAAGATCACCCGCTCGACGGGCTCGCCCGCCTCGACGAGGCGGCGCACCTGGTCGTCGTAGCGCTCGCCGTCGGCGATCGCGGCGGCGAAGATCGTCGGGTTCGTGGTCACCCCGACCACCGACTTGTCCTTGACCAGCTCCGCGAGGTTGCCGGTCTCGATCCGCTCGCGGGACAGGTCGTCGAGCCAGATCGACACCCCCGCGTCGGCGAGGGCCTTCAGACGGTCGCTCATGCTTCCTCCTGGTTTCGGTGCTGGGTGGGTACCCGCGGGCGGGACGTTCAGCCGGTGGTCACCCGGATGCTGTCGCGGGCGGCGTCGGCCACCGCCTGTGCGGTGACGCCGTACTCCTGGTAGATGCGGGCGTAGTCGGCCGAGGCTCCGTAGGTCTCGATCGAGACGATCCGGCCGTGGTCGCCGACGACCTCGTGCCAGCCCTGGGCCACCGCCGCCTCCACCGAGACCCGGGCCTTGACGATCGGTGGGATGACCGACTCGCGGTAGGACTCGTGCTGCTCGGCGTACCACTCCCGGCAGGGCATGGAGACGACGCGGGCCCGGATGCCGTCCTCGGCCAGCAGGGTCCGGGCCTCCACGGCGAGCTGCACCTCCGAGCCGGTGCCGACCAGGACGACGTCGGGCTGGCCGCCGCCCTCGGCGTCGAGCAGCACGTAGCCGCCGCGGTGGACGTCGGCGGTGGAGGCGTACCCGTCCTGGTCGCGGGGCAGGACCGGCACGTTCTGCCGGGTCAGGACGAGCCCGGCGGGCCGGTCGGTGCGCTCGAGGATCGCCTTCCAGCACGCGACGACCTCGTTGGCGTCGGCGGGGCGGACCACGTCGAGACCGGGAATGGCGCGCAGGGCGGCGAGCTGCTCGATCGGCTGGTGCGTCGGCCCGTCCTCACCGAGGCCGATCGAGTCGTGGGTCCAGACGTAGGTGACGGGCAGGCCCATCAGGGCGGCGAGCCGCACCGCTGGACGCATGTAGTCGGAGAAGGTGAGGAAGGTGCCGCCGAAGACACGGGTGCCGCTGTGCAGCGCGATGCCGTTCATGATCGAGCCCATCGCGTGCTCGCGGATGCCGAAGTGCAGCACCCGGCCCGTCTGCGGGTCCCCCTTGAACATCGCGCTGGAGCGTTCCTTCGGCAGGAAGGAGAGGGCGTCCTCGATGGTCGTGTTGTTGGAGTCCGCGAGGTCGGCCGAACCGCCCCAGAGCTCCGGGACGGCGGCGGCGATCGCGTTGATGACGGCTCCCGACGCCTTGCGGGTTGCGACGCCGGACGGGTCGGGCTCGAAGGTCGGCAGCTGGTCGGCCCAGCCCTGCGGGAGCTCGTGGTTGCGCAGCCTCATGAGAGTCTCGAAGCCCTCGGGGTTCTTCTCCCGCCACTTCTGGAGCTGCCGGTCCCAGGCGTCGCCGGCTGCCGACCCGCGCTCGCCGAGGCTGCGGGTGTGCTCGAGCACCCCTGCCGGCACCTCGAAGGTCTGCTCGGGGTCGAAGCCGAGCAGCTGCTTGGTCGCCGCCACCTCCTCCTCCCCGAGCGCGGAGCCATGGGCCTTGCCGGTGTTCTGCGCGTTCGGGGCGGGCCAGGCGATGATCGTGCGCAGCTCGATGAAGCTGGGCCGGTCGGTGACCTCGTGCGCGGACCGCAGCGCGGCGTAGAGCGCCTGGACGTCCTCGACGTAGTCCTGCCCGTCGTTGGTCCAGTCGACGGTCTGCACGTGCCAGCCGTAGGCCGCGTAGCGCGCCGCGACGTCCTCGCTCAGCGCGATGTCGGTGTCGTCCTCGATCGAGATCTTGTTGGCGTCGTAGATCATCGTCAGGTTGTCGAGGTTCTGGGTCGCCGCCAACGACGACGCCTCACCGCTGACGCCCTCCTGGATGTCGCCGTCGCTGGCGATGACGTAGACGCGGTGGTCGAACAGGGAGGCGCCGCGTCCGGGGTCGAGCATCCCGCGGAGCCGGCGGGCGGCCATGGCCATGCCGACCGCGTTGCCGACACCCTGGCCGAGCGGCCCGGTGGTGGTCTCGACGCCCGCGGTGTGTCGGTACTCCGGGTGCCCGGGGGTCTTGCTGCCCCACGTGCGCAGCGCCTTGATGTCGTCGAGCTCGAGCCCGAAGCCCCCGAGGAAGAGCTGGAGGTAGAGCGTCAGGGAGGAGTGCCCGGCGGAGAGCACGAAGCGGTCCCGTGCGATCCAGTTCGGGTCGGCCGGGTCGTGCGTCATCACCTTCTGGAACAGCAGGTACGCCGCAGGCGCGAGGCTCATCGCGGTGCCCGGGTGACCGTTGCCGACCTTCTGGACCGCGTCCATCGCCAGGACCCGGACCGTGTCCACCGCCCGGTCGTCGACCTCGCTCCAGTCGAGTCGGTCAGGGAGGGTGGCTCTGGTCACGTCGGTGGGTCCTCCTGTGGCTGGTCCTGTGGCTGGTGCCCGGCGATCCGGCGGCTGCGGCCGTTCCCGACCCTACTCAGGGCGTCGTCTAGACTCCGAGCCGCACCAGTACCCGATCCGACAGCCGTGAGAACCGAGGGCCCACGCGTTGACCTACGTCGCCCACCGCGCCGCCCCGGTGCCGGTCCTCGAGGGTGAACGCGCCTCGCTCCGCGACGTGGTGGCGGCCTATGTCGGTCTGACGAAGCCGCGGGTCATCGAGCTGCTGCTGCTGACCACGGTGCCGGTGATGTTCTTCGCCGCCCGCGGCGTCCCGGAGCTCGGCCTGGTGGCCGCGACCGTCCTCGGCGGCACCTTCTCGGCGGGCTCGGCCTCGGTGTTCAACTGTGTCTACGACCGTGACATCGACGAGCAGATGCGCCGCACCCGGCGCCGGGCCCTGCCGCGCCACCTGGTCTCGGCGCAGGCGGCCCTGGTCTTCGGGTTCGTGCTGGCCGTGTTGTCGACGGTGATCCTCTACGTGTGGGTGAACCCGCTCTCCGCGGGCCTGGCCCTGCTGGCCAACGCCTTCTACGTCTTCGGCTACACCATGCTGCTCAAGCGGCGCACCACGCAGAACATCGTCTGGGGCGGGCTGGCCGGGTGCTTCCCGGCCCTCATCGGGTGGACCGCGGTGACCGGGCAGCTCTCCTGGGTGCCGCTGGTCCTCTTCGCGGTCGTCTTCTTCTGGACCCCGCCGCACACGTGGGCGCTGGCCCTGCGCTACCGCGAGGACTACGCCAACGTCGACGTCCCGATGCTGCCGGTGGTCGCCCCCGCGCGTGAGGTCGCCCGCCAGGTCGTGCTCTACAGCTGGGTCATGGTGGCGACGTCACTGCTGCTGTGGCCGGTCGCCGGCACGGGCCTGCTCTACCCCGCGGCTGCCGCGGTGCTCGGTGCGGGCTTCCTCGTCGAGGCCCACCGGCTGCGGACCCGCGCCCTCGGTCCCGATGGCAGGGGCACCGAGGACCTCAACCACATCGCGCCGATGCGGCTCTTCCACGCCTCGAACCTCTATCTGTCGCTGCTGTTCGTCGCCGTGGCCCTCGACCCGCTCCTGGGTCTGTGATCCTCTCCCTGCTCGGCCGGGCGGGCTGAGCGGACCTCCAGGAGGGTCCACGTCGCGGTCGCCGACACCAGGGCGGCGCCCAGGACGTGGAAGCCGACCAGGGCCACCGGCAGGTCGGTGGCGTACTGCACGAAGCCGATCGCGCCCTGGGCCAGCTCCACGACGAGCAACACCACAGCGGCTCGGGCCCTGGTGACCAGGACCAGCGCGACCGTCAGGCCGAGGAGCAGGAAGACCGCGTCGGCGTGCAGCTGGCTCCACTGCAGGGGGTCGAGCCCGTTGCGCGGGCTGTCCCGGTCGCCCGCGTGGGGGCCGGAGCCGGTGACCACGGTCCCGAGGTAGAGCACGACCCAGGCCGCGCCGAACGTGGCCCACGCCAACACCGGGGCCGGGCCGGAGGCGACCGGCTCGTGCGGGCGGTCGATCCGGCGCAGGAGCAGGACGGCGAGCCCGATCATCGCCATGGACAGCAGGAGGTGGCCGGAGACCACCCAGGGGTTGAGGTCGGTGAGCACCGAGATGCCGCCGATGACCGCCTGGAGGGGGACCCCGACGGCCAACAGCAGGGCGAGACGACGCAGGTCCCGCCGGGAGCTCTGCCAGGCCGCGGCGAACGTGGCGACGGCCACCGCCACCAGCACGAAGGTCAGCATCCGGTTGCCGAACTCGATGGCCCCGTGCAGGCCGAGCTCGCCTCGCGGGACGTAGGAGTCCTGGGTGCAGCGCGGCCAGGTGGGGCACCCGAGGCCTGACCCGGTGAGGCGGACGGCACCACCGGTGACCACGATCAGGACGTTGGCGCAGAGCGTGGCCCAGGCCAGCGGTCGGAGGCTGCGGTCCAGCACCGGCAGGGCTACTCCCACCGGAACGTCCTCGCCGTCAGGACGGCGCCGAGGGCGCCCCAGGCGACCAGCACGAGCAGGGCCGGTGCGTCGAGCCGCCCCTGGTCCAGGGCGGCGCGCATGGCGTCGCCGAGGGCCGCGGACGGCAACCACTGCACGACCTCACCCAGACCGCCGTACGCCGAGGCGGGCAGGACCACGGCGCCGCCGGCCAGGAGCAGCAGGTAGACGAGGTTGGCCGCGGCCAGCGTCGCCTCGGCCCGCAGGCTGCCGGCCAGGAAGAGCCCGAGGGCGGCGAACGCGCCGGTTCCGAGGACGACCGCCAGGAGGACCGCGACCGGGGCGGCCTCGGGTCGCCAGCCCAGGAGCACCCCGGCGACCGAGATGGCAGCCACCTGGAGGGCCTCGACCACGAGGAGGGCGCCCACCTTGCCGAGCAGCAGGCCGGTGCGGGGGAGGGGCGAGGCGCCGAGACGCTTGATCACGCCGTAGCGCCGCTCGAAGCCGGTGGCGATCGCCAGCGAGGTGAACGCCGTCGACATCACCGCGAGCGCCAGCACGCCGGGGGTCAAGGTGTCGACCCCGTAGTCGAGGCCGACCCGCTCGGCACCGTAGACCCCGCCGACCAGGACGATCAGGGGGATGACCACCGCGAGCAGCACCTGCTCGCCGTTGCGCAGCATCAGCCGGGCCTCCATGGAGGCCTGGGCCAGCACCATGCGCGGGAGAGGCGCGGCGCCTGGGCGCGGCGTGAACATGCTCACGGTGCCGTCCGCGGGGTGCTGAGCTCGCGCCCCGTGAGCTCGAGGAACACGTCCTCGAGACTGCGTTGACCCAGCGTGAGCGACTCCGGGAGCACCCCCTGCTCCTCGCACCAGCGCGAGACCTTCCCGAGCGTGCTGGCGTCAGCCGGGCCGGTGACCACCAGGCTCAGCTCGTCGAGCTGGGTCACCTCGATGTCCTCACCGAGGGCTGCCCGTAGCGACTCCGGGGAGCCGGGGGGGAACGGCCGCGTGACGACCAGCCGGATCGTCGACACGGTGCCACCGCGGGTCAGCTCGACCGGGCTCCCGCTGGCGACCAGCCTGCCCCGGTCGATGATGTGGATGCGGTCGGCGAGACGCTCGGCCTCGTCCATGTAGTGCGTCGTGAGGACCACGGTGACCCCGTCGGACCGCAGCTCCCCGAGCAGCTCCCAGGTCGTGCGTCGCGCCTGCGGGTCCATGCCGGCGGTCGGCTCGTCGACGAAGACCACCTCCGGCCGACCGATCAGCGCCATGGCCAGGCCGAGCCGCTGCTGCTGGCCTCCCGGAGAGCCGGCGGTAGGTCGTGCGACCACAGTCCCCGAGACCGAGCCGCTCCTCGAGCAGGGCCGGGTCCAGGGGGTGGGCGTGCAGGCGCGCCACGTGGCGGAGCATCTCGCCGGCCCGCACCCCGCTCCAGCGCACCACCCGTCTGCAGCATCACCCCGATGCGGGGGAGCAGCCGACGGCGGTCGCGCACCGGGTCGAGACCAAGCACGCGGACGGTGCCGGACTGCGGCCCGGCGGTAGCCCTCGCACGTCTCGAGCGTCGTGGTCTTCCCGGCCCCGTTCGGGCCGAGCACCGCCGTGATCGTGCCGGTCGCGACGGACAGGGAGAGCCGGTCGACGGCGAGCTTCTCGGCGTACCGCATGACGAGGTCGTCGACCTCGACAGCGGGGGGGAGCACCGCGTCAGTCTACGAACCGGGCGACGAGGACAGTCCCTGGTCCCTGGCCACCGCCACGGCCTCCGCCCGGCTGCGGACACCGAGCTTGGACAGGACCCCGCTGACGTAGTTGCGCACGGTCTTGTCGCTCAGGTGCAGGCGGCTCGCGATCGCCGCGTTCGCCGAGGCCCTGGGCGACCAGGGTGAGGACGTCGAGCTCCCGCTCGGTCAGGCCCGGGAAGGCCGGGTGGGCGACAGCCGGACGGTGCGTCGCGGCGGCGAGTCCCGAGAGCCCGACGCCCCGGCCGAAGTACGCCGCCCCGGCGCCGACCGCCCGGATGGCAGCGGCGATCTCCTCACGCCCGGAGCCCTTGAGCAGGTAGCCACGGGCGCCGGCCCGCACGGCCGCTGCCACCGACGCCTCGCCCTCCAGCATCGTGAGGGCGAGGATCGCCACGTCGGGGTCTGCGGCCAGCACCTGGCGCGTGGCCTCGATGCCGTTGACGCCCGGCAGGTGCAGGTCCATCACGACCACGTCGGGCCGCAGCTCGGCGGCCAGGCGGACCGCACGCTCGCCGTCGGCCGCCTCGCCGACCAGCTCGACGCCGGGGAGGCTCTCCAGGACCGCGGCCATGCCCTCGCGGAAGACCGGGTGGTCATCGACCAGCAGGACCCGCACCGGAGCGGTCACGCGAGCACCAGCGGCAGCACGAGCCGCACCTCCGTGCCGCCGCCCGGGGCGTCGGCCACCTCGCAGCTGCCACCGATCTGCTGGGCCACGGCGCGCATCGAGGCGATGCCGACCCCCGATCCCGACGTGGACCCCTCGCGCCGGGCCGCGGTCACGCCCACGCCGTTGTCGCGCACCGAGACCTCGAGCCGCTCGTCCTCACGTCGCACCCGGACGGTGCACCTGTCGCCGCGGGCGTGCCGGGCCGCGTTGGTGAGTGCCTCGCGGACCACCCGCGCGGTGACGACCTCGACCGCCGCCGGCAGGTCGCGCACCTCCTCGGGGTCCGCCTCGAGCCGCGAGCGCAGCGCAGGTGCGTCAAAGGCCTGGACCTGCTCGGTGAGCGCCTCGTGGAGGCCGAGCGAGCCCTCCGGACCGAGGCCGTCGACCAGGCGCCGGACCTCCTCGACGGCCGAGCGCACCCGGTCGGTCAGGCGGGCCGCGGTCAGGGCCGCCCGCTCGGGGTCCTCGTCGATGTCGTGAGGGAGCGTCTCGAGCTGCAGGGCCACCCCGGCGAGTGCGGGACCGAGCGAGTCGTGCAGGTCGTGCCTCAGGCGCCGCCGCTCCTCCTCCTGGGCGATCGCCAGCCGGGCCTGCGCCTGGCGGAGCGCCACGTCGAGCTGCGTGGCGCGGTGCGCAGCGGTCAGCACCATCGTCGCGGGGATCGGCACGACCGAGGCCGCGATGAGCGCAGGGCTCCCGCCCGGCACCGTCAGGCTCGCCAGGAGCAGGAGCACAGTCGCGGCCAGCGCCAACAGCACACCCACCAGTGGTCCTCGGTCGGTCGCGCGCCGCCAGCGCACCACCAGGACGGGCAACGCCAGGGCGAGGGCGACCAGGGTCAGCACCAGTCCGGCGCCGACGCCGACCCCCATCCCGGGGATGCCGACCGGGTTGATCGCCGACAGTGCGACCGCGGCGTCCGAGGCCTCGTCGAGCTCGTCGTAAGGACACAGCAGCCAGGCGGTCGTCGACACGACCGCCGCAGCCACCCCGCAGCGCCACCCCCACCGCAGTGGCCCGGACAGCACGCGGCCGTCCGGCAGGAGGTGGGGCACCACCCCCAGCAGCAGGACGTACGCCGGCACCCAGGCCCAGCTGCTGCCCCACACCGCGAGCTCGCCGAGGACCTGCGAGCGCCCGTCGGCCACGGCCTCGGCCTGCTCACCGGCGAGGAGGGCGAGACCGGCCGAGGCGCCCATGACGGCGAACACCGTTCCCAGCGCCCGCATGCGGGGCAGGAGGAACGCCCCTGTCGGCCCATAGACCAGGGCGATCGTCAGCGACCAGGTCCAGTCCCCCTCGTCCCGGGACCCGCCCCAGCCCACCGCGACCCCGGCGAGGGCCATGGCCACACCGAGGGCGGGGAGCAGGAAGCGGAGGGTGCGCACCCCGGCATCGTGCCGTCTCGGGCGACCCGCCGTCACGGGACGTGGTGTCCTGGTCCGAGGACGGGACATCGGTCCGTGGTCGCCCGGGACGCTCCCTCCCGATGCTCGGGGCCATGACCACTGCCAGGACCACGTCCATGACCACTTCCAAGACCACTGCCTCCACCACCGCTGTCCTCGGCGGCCTCCTCGTGCTCCTGGGGGACGCCTACCACCTGTTCGTCCTCGACGACCGGCCCACCCAGGCGGGCACCGCCCTCTACACCGGCCACGGCCTCGCGATCATGCTCGGCCTCCTGCTGCTCGTGCTGAGCGCGTCGGCGGTCACCGCCCCCGGCCGGCTCGCCTCGGTCGCGGTCCCCCTGGTCGTGATCGGCACCGCACTGGTCGTCGGCGACGTCTGGGCCGAGGTCGTCGTGCTGCCTGGCGTCGTGACGGGCGAGGCCACGGCCCTGCTCGGAGAGGACATCAGCGGCCAGCACCTGGCCCTGGTCGTCGTCGCCTATGCGCTCTTCGCGCTCGGGTGGGTGCTGTTCGCCCTCTCGATGCGCCGGCGGGTGGGCGCCGTCGCGTGGCTGCTGGTCGTCGGTGGCGTGATCGCCTTCCTGCCCGTGGGTGGCTCCTACGTCACCCTCGCCCTCGGGGCCGTCGCGGTGGTGCTCACCGCGGAGCGCACCCCCGCGCTCGCTCAGCGCGCGGCGTAGGTCACCGGGCACGCCACGCCGGCCCGGGCGACGCCGCCGATCTGGGCCGGCACCGGAGTCGGGTACGCCGACCAGCCCGGCGTCAGCTCGTAGGCGCCGAACAGGTGGGTGACCGCCGTCGTCATCGCGGCCAGCGAGAACGGTTGAGCCGGGCAGGTGTGCCGGCCGTGCCCGAAGGCGGTGACCAGCTGGGGTGAGGCCAGCGCGCTGGTGTCGGCGAGCCGGTAGCGGTGCCAGCGGTCGGGGTGCCACCGATCGAGACCGGGTCCGGCGCTGGTGTTGAGCAGCGGCAGCAGCGTCGCGATGGTCGTGCCCGGTCGGCACCTCGTAGGTCGCCTCGCCGATCGTCGAACGTGACCGGGGCCAGCACGTGGCGGCGCCATGATCGAGCGCTGCGCCAGGCGGGTGGTCTCGAGGGCGCACCGCTCGGCGTGCTCGCCGTCGCCGGCCCGCACCCGGGCGAGGTCCTCGGGGTGCTCGAGCAGGTCGACCACCGCCCAGCCCAGTGCGGCGGCCAGGTTCGACATCGACGCGATGTGGATGAGCGCGACGTCGTGGGCGACACCGGTGCGGCGTACGTCGTCGGGCTCGCCGTCCCAGGAGTCGCACGATCCGGGCGAACAGACCGCTGCGGTCCGGGTCGGTCCAGGCTGGCGACCAGCACCTCGGTGATCTCGGCCAGCGCGGCCCGCTCGGCGGCCTTGTCGGAGGCGGCCACCGCCGCCATGGCGTCGGGGTGCACGAAGGAGTCGGAGCCGTCGAGGGTGTCGAAGGCGCGTCACCAGCCGCTCGAAGTCCGCGCCCTCGGCGCACCGCCGGCCGGCCCACGACGCCAGCCCCATCCGGTGGCCGAGACGACGGGTGAGCGCGAAGACGTCGACCGTCCCGGCGTCGCCCAGCTCGGCCACGGTGGCCTCCGAGGGCCCGGTCGAGGTTGGCGAGGTAGTGGGCGACGTCGCCCTTGCGGAACAGCAGGTGCGGCATCGTGCGGCGACCGTCGAAGACCTCGTCGGGCAGCTTGCGCCGCAGCATCAGGTAGTCGGCGACGCCCTTGCTGGCCGCCTCCTCGGGCAGCGCGTAGAAGGACTCGACCCCGGTGGGGGAGAAGGTGAACAGGTAGCGGTCCCGGCCGCTGTCGACGATGAAGGTGTCGCCGTGGACGGTCGCGCGCCCGGGCGATCTCGGCCACGGCGTCGTCGACGGCGACGTCCCAGGGCAGCCCGACCCCCTCGGCGTGGGGGGGCGCGGGGGTGATGGGCACCTGGTCATTCAACCCTGCCTACGCTGGCCGACGTGACGACGTGGCTCCTGGTGGGCGTCCTGGTCCCGGCCGGCCTGACGCTGGTCGGCGTGCTGGTCGAGCTGGTCCGCGGCGAGGCGGCCGGTGACCGGATCTACGCCGGGGTGGCCCTGACCGAGCTGGCCCTGGTGGTCCAGGCGGTGGTCGGTTGCGTGCTGCTGGCCGCCACGACGCGCGACGTGCCCGGAGTCCTGTTCGTCAGCTATCTGGTCGGCAACGCCCTCGTCCTGCCGATCGGAGCGCTCTGGTCCCTGGCCGAGCGCACCCGGGCCGGCACCGGTGTGCTGGCGGTCGCCCTGCTCACGGTGGCCGCGCTGGAGGTGCGGCTCGACGCGATCTGGGCCGGATGATGACCGAGCTCGTCGGTCGGGCTGGACTCCGGCCGGACGCGTCCTGGTCTTCGGCTACGGCGTCTTCGCGGTCGCCGCCACCGGTCGCTCCCTGCTCCAGCTGGCACCGACGCCGACCGGGCGCCGTTCGCCTACTCGCTCTCCCTGCTGGCCGCGATCGTCTACCTCGTCGCCACCACCTGCCTGCTGCTCGGCGGGCCGGACGGCCTGGCGGGTCGCCGTGGTGGCCTGCGCGGTGGAGGCGGTCGGCGTCCTGGTGGTCGGCACCCTGAGCGTACCCGACGGCCGATCTGTTCCCCGACCGCACCGTCTGGTCGCACTTCGGACAGGGGTACGCGTTCCTGCCCGCTCCTGCTGCCGTTCCTGGGCCTGGCCTGGCTGCGGGTCTCGACCGACGATCGGGGTGAGCTCGACCCGCGCTGAAGGTACGGCCACCCTTCCTTGAACGGCCCGGACCAATAACGGCACACTGATGTTGTGGAATTCGCCGGGACCGACATCAGGGGGGACGAGACGACGCGTCAGCGTGTCGCCCGCTCGATCCTGCTCAACGGTCCCTCGACGGCGGCGGCCCTGGCCGAGCGGCTGGATCTGACCGCCGCGGCGGTGCGCCGCCACCTCGACCAGCTGTTCGAGGACGGTCACGTCGAGATGCGGGAGCCGCGCTCGACCGCGGTCCGGGGCCGGGGGCGTCCGGCGAAGCTCTTCGCCCTGACCGCCACCGGTCGTGACGGCTTCGACCAGCAGTACGACGACCTCGCCGTCGACGCCCTGCGCTTCCTGCAGGAGACCGGCGGCGACGAGGCCGTGCGCGCGTTCGCCGAGCGGCGCTTCGCCTTCGTGGCGGACCGTTTCGCCGAGGTGGTGCGCGACCACCCCGACCTCAGCCCCGCCGAGGTGCTGGCCCGGGTCTTCACCGACGAGGGCTACGCAGCGACGGTCCGCACCGTGCCGCTGCCCAACGGGCAGCACGGGGAGCAGCTGTGCCAGCAGCACTGCCCGGTCAGCCACGTCGCCCACGAGTTCCCGCAGCTGTGCGAGGCCGAGACCCAGGTGATCAGCCGGGTCCTCGACCGCCACGTCCAGCGCCTGGCCACCATCGCCCACGGCGACGGTGTCTGCACCACCTGCATCCCGACCACGGCACGCAACGAGAAGGAGACGGTCACCCCATGACCTCCATCGAGGAGCTCAACCCCGAGCTCAAGGGCATCGGTCGCTACCAGTTCGGCTGGGCCGACAGCGACACGGCCGGCGCCACCGCGACCCGCGGGCTCAACGAGGAGATCGTCCGCGACATCTCCTCGAAGAAGAGCGAACCGCAGTGGATGCTCGACCTGCGCCTGAAGGGTCTCAAGCTCTTCGGTCGCAAGCCGATGCCGACCTGGGGCTCGGACCTCTCCGGCATCGACTTCGACAACATCAAGTACTTCGTGCGCTCCACGCGAGAAGCAGGCGACCTCCTGGGACGACCTGCCCGAGGACATCAAGAACACCTACGACAGGCTCGGGATCCCCGAGGCGGAGAAGCAGCGCCTCGTCGCCGGCGTCGCCGCGCAGTACGAGTCCGAGGTCGTCTACCACTCGATCCGCGAGGACCTCGAGGAGCAAGGCGTGCTGTTCCTCGACACCGACACCGCCCTCAAGGAGCAGCCGGAGCTCTTCCAGGAGTACTTCGGCACGGTGATCCCGGTCGGCGACAACAAGTTCGCCGCGCTCAACACCGCGGTGTGGTCGGGTGGCTCGTTCATCTACGTGCCGAAGGGTGTGCACGTCGACATCCCGCTGCAGGCCTACTTCCGGATCAACACCGAGAACATGGGCCAGTTCGAGCGGACCCTGATCATCGTCGACGAGGACGCCTACGTGCACTACGTCGAGGGCTGCACCGCGCCGATCTACTCCTCGGACTCGCTGCACAGCGCGGTCGTCGAGATCATCGTGAAGAAGGGCGGCCGCTGCCGCTACACGACCATCCAGAACTGGTCCAACAACGTCTACAACCTCGTCACCAAGCGCGCCGTCTGCGAGGCCGGCGCGACCATGGAGTGGGTCGACGGCAACATCGGCTCCAAGGTCACGATGAAGTACCCCGCGATCTACCTGATGGGCGAGCACGCCAAGGGCGAGACGCTCTCGATCGCGTTCGCCGGCGAGGGCCAGCACCAGGACGCCGGCGCCAAGATGGTGCACGCCGCGCCGAACACGTCGAGCTCGATCCTGAGCAAGTCGGTGGCCCGCGGCGGCGGGCCGGACGTCCTACCGCGGCCTGATCCAGATCAACGAGGGCGCCCACGGCTCGAAGTCCAACGTGCTGTGCGACGCGCTGCTGGTCGACCAGATCAGCCGGTCCGACACCTATCCCTACGTCGACATCCGCGAGGACGACGTGTCCATGGGCCACGAGGCCAGCGTCTCCAAGGTCTCCGACGACCAGCTCTTCTACCTCATGTCGCGCGGCATGGAGCAGGACGAGGCGATGGCGATGATCGTGCGCGGCTTCGTCGAGCCGATCGCCAAGGAGCTCCCGATGGAGTACGCCCTCGAGCTCAACCGGCTCATCGAGCTGCAGATGGAAGGTGCAGTCGGCTGATGGGCTCTCGACCACCATCTCCTCCCACCTCCACCCGGTGGGCGTCCTTCGACCTGTCCGACCACCCGGTCCCGACCGGGCGTGAGGAGGTCTGGCGGTTCACCCCGCTCAAGCGGCTGCGCGGGCCTGCACGACGACGCCGCCCTCGGCGGTGAGGCACTACGACGTCAAGCTCGAGGTGCCCGAGGGCGTCCTCGCCGACGGCATCGAGGTCGCCGACTCCCAGCGCGGGCTGTCCGGCTTCGTGCCGACCGACCGGGTCGCCGCCCGGGTGTGGGACGCGGCCCCGCGCTGCTTCACCATCGACGTCCCGGCCGAGGCCGACCCGACCGAGCCGATCTGGGTGACGGTCACCGGTCTCGGCGGCGACCAGCCGCGTGGCCCGCAACGTCCTGGTCAAGATCGGGCGCGCACGCCCAGGCCACCGTCGTGGTCCGCTTCGAGGGCTCTGCCATCTGGGCCGACACCGTCGAGATCGTGGTCGGCGACGGTGCGCAGCTGACCTACGTGACCATCCAGGACTGGGCCGACGACGCGGTCCACCACTCCACCCAGCGCGCGGTCGTCGGTCGTGACGCCTCGCTCAAGCACGTGGCGGTCACCTTCGGCGGCGACCTGGTCCGCCACGACGTCACCGCGACCTACGACGGGCCCGGGCGGCGCGGTCGAGATGCTCGGCCTCTACTTCGCCGACGCCGGCCAGCACGTCGAGCACCGGCTCTTCGTCGACCACAACGAGCCCAAGACGAAGAGCAACGTGGTCTACAAGGGCGCGCTGCAGGGCGAGGGCGCCCACACCGTCTGGATCGGCAACGTGCTCATCCGCAAGGAGGCCGAGGGCATCGAGACCTACGAGGAGAACCGCAACCTGGTCCTCTCCGACGGCTGCCAGGCCGACTCGGTGCCCGAACCTCGAGATCGAGACCGGGCGAGATCGAGGGCGCCGGCCACGCGTCCGCGACGGCCCGCTTCGACGACGAGCAGCTGTTCTACCTGCGCTCGCGCGGCGTCTCCGAGAAGGAGGCCCGGCGGCTGGTCGTGCACGGCTTCTTCAACGACCTGATCCGCAAGATCGCGGTCCCGCAGCTCGAGGAGCCAGCTGACCGCCACCGTCGAGGCCGAGCTCGCCAAGAACGTCCTGCGCGACGACGCGGAGTCATGGCGGGCTTCGAGCGCGCCTGCGCCCTCGCCGACGTCCCCGCCGACGAGGCGCTCGGGGTCACGGTCGGCACCCTCGACGTGGCCGTCGCCCGCGACGGCGACGAGGTCTTCGCCATCCAGGACCTCTGCTCCCACGCGTCGGTCGCGCTCAGCGAGGGCGAGGTCGCCCAGTGCACGGTCGAGTGCTGGCTGCACGGCTCCCGCTTCGACCTGCGCACCGGCCAGCCGAGCGGCCTGCCGGCCACCGAACCGATCGCGACCTTCCCGGTCGAGGTCCGCTCCCTGCCCGACGGGCCGCGAGGTCTTCGTCGACGTCACCACCACCCTGAACGGAGTCACCCTCGCATGAGCACATTGGAGATCAAGGACCTGCAGGTCTCGGTCGCGACCGACGACGGCGCCAAGGAGATCCTCAAGGGCGTCACGCTGACCATCAACGACGGCGAGACCCACGCGATCATGGGGCCCAACGGCTCGGGGAAGTCGACGCTGGCCTACTCGATCGCCGGCCACCCGAAGTACGACGTCACCGGCGGGCTCGGTCACCCTCGACGGCCAGGACGTCCTGGCGATGTCGGTCGACGAGCGGGCGCGTGCCGGCCTGTTCCTGGCCATGCAGTACCCCGTCGAGGTGCCCGGCGTCTCGGTGTCGAACTTCCTGCGCACGGCCAAGACCGCCCTCGACGGCGAGGCACCCGAAGCTGCGCACCTGGGTCAAGGACGTCAACGCCGCCCTGCGAGCAGCTCAACCTCGACCCGACCTTCGGCACCCGGTCGGTCAACGAGGGGTTCTCCGGCGGCGAGAAGAAGCGTCACGAGATCGCCCAGCTCGAGCTGCTGAACCCGCAGGTCGCGATCCTCGACGAGACCGACTCCGGCCTCGACATCGACGCGCTGCAAGCATCGTGGCCGAGGGCGTCAACCGCTTCCGCGGCCAGGAGGGCAAGGGAGTCCTGCTGATCACGCACTACACCCGGATCCTGCGCTACATCGAGCCCGACTTCGTGCACGTGTTCGTCGACGGCCGGATCGCCGAGCAGGGCGGCCCCGAGCTCGCCGAGGCAGCTCGAGGCCGAGGGCTACGACAAGTACCTCAAGGCCGGCGGTGGTTGAGTGCTGCCGCAGTGAGCCTCAACCCTGACCTGCTCCCGGCCTCGAGGTCGTCCGCAAGGACTTCCCCATCCTCGAGCGCACCTGGCCGACGGACGAGCCGCTGGTCTACCTCGACAGCGCCAACACCTCCCAGAAGCCGCAGGTCGTCATCGACACGATGGTCGATCACCTCGAGCGACACAACGCCAACATCGCCCGCGCCATGCACCAGCTCGGTGCGGAGTCGACCGAGGCGTTCGAGAACGCCCGTGACCAGGTGGCCCGCTTCATCGGCGCGCCCAGCCGCAACGAGGTCGATCTTCACCAAGAACGCCACCGAGGCGCTCAACCTCGTGGCGCGCTGGTCGTCGAACTGCAGCCCGGTGACAACGTCGTGATCACCGAGATGGAGCACCACTCCAACATCGTGCCGTGGCAGCTGCGCGTGCGAGCGGTCGGGGGCCGAGCTGCGCTGGTTCGGCCTGACCGACGACGGCCGGCTCGACCTCGCGCGACGGCGTCATCGACGAACGCACCAAGGTCGTCGCGTTCACCTGGGTCTCCAACATGCTCGGCACCATCAACCCCGTCGCCGACCTCGCCGCCCGCGCGCATGCGGTCGGTGCGCTCGAGCGTCGTCGACGCCTCCCAGGCCGTGCCGCAGCTGCCCGTCGACGTCGCCGCGATGCGGCGCGGACCTGCTGGTCTTCACCGGCCACAAGTGCGTCGGGCCGACCGGCATCGGCGTGCTGTGGGGCCGCGAGGAGCTGCTCAACGAGCTGCCGCCCTTCCACGGCGGCGGCGAGATGATCGAGACCGTCACGATGGAGCGGTCGACCTACGCCCAAGCCCCGCAGCGCTTCGAGGCCGGCACCCCGCCGATCGTCGAGGCGGTCGGGCTCGGTGCGGCCGTGGACTACCTCGGCCACCTCGGCATGGACACGGTGCACGCCCACGAGCAGGCCATCACGGCGTACGCCCTCGAGGGCCTGCAGACGGTCCGGGGCTCACCGTGCTCGGGACCCCTGGACGGCGAGCCGACCGCGGCGGCGCGATCTCCTTCGAGCTCGACGGCGTCCACCCGCACGACGTCGCGCAGGTGCTCGACTCGCGCGGCATCGCCGTCCGCGCCGGGCACCACTGCGCGAAGCCGGCCCACGCCCGCTTCGGCGTGCAGAGCTCGACGCGCATGTCGTCGTACCTCTACACGACCCCCGACGAGATCGACGCGTTGGTCGAGGGGCTGGAATACACCCGTTCGTACTTCAGGTTGGGCTGAGTGATGGATCTCGACAGCCTCTACCAGGACGATCATCCTGGACCACTACAAGCACCCCCAACGCAGGCCTGCGCGAGCCGTTCGGGACAGAGGTGCACCACGTCAACCCGACCTGCGGTGACGAGGTGACCCTGCGGGTCCGCCTCGACGACGGGGTCGTGCAGCGACATCTCCTACGACGCGGTCGGCTGCTCGATCTCCCAGGCGTCCGCCTCGGTGATGACCGACCTGGTCATCGGCAAGACCGTCGGCGAAGCGATGGCCGTGCACGAGGAGTTCCTCGCACTGATGCAGGGCAAGGGCACCGTCGAGCCCGACGAGGACGTGCTCGAGGACGGCGATCGCCTTCGCCGGGGTCGCGAAGTTCCCGGCCCGGGTCAAGTGCGCACTACTGTCGTGGATGGCCTAGAAGGACGCCACGACGCAAACGATGGACGACCAGTCTTTGGAGGCTCAGCCATGACCGCCCAGCCGAGAGTCAGCCCGATCACAGCGACCTGCCCGAGGTGCCCGAGGCCGCCGGTGGCGGCGTCTCGACCGTGACCGTCGACGACGTCACCGAGGCGATGAAGGACGTCGTCGACCCCGAGCTCGGCATCAACGTCGTCGACCTCGGTCTCGTCTACGACGTCCACCTCGACGAGGGCAGCAACTGCGTCCTCGACATGACGCTGACCTCCGCGGCCTGCCCGCTCACCGACGTCATCATGGACCAGACCAACTCCGCCCTCGAGGGCCTGGTCAACGACGTCGCCATCAACTGGGTGTGGATGCCGCCGTGGGGTCCGGACAAGATCACCGACGACGGCCGCGAGCAGCTGCGGGCCCTGGGCTTCAACGTCTAGTGCCGAGCTAGTGCAGGAGCCCGAGTCAGCCGTCGAGTCGTTCTGGGCCCTGGCGCGCTTCCACGCCAAGCTCAACACGCTTCCCGGCTACTTCGGGCCCACGACGCTCGAGGTCGTGCCGCCGCCGGCCTGGACCTTCGGGGGCACCCCCGAGCTGGCCGACGAGCTGCTGGCGCTGGTGCTCGACGGCACCAAGACGGCGACCACCAGCGCACTGTGGGACTACGAGACCGACGAGTCGCCGCTGCCCGAGGTGGGGGACCTCAGCATCATCCTCGACGGCCGGGAACATCCCCGGGCCCTGATCGCCACCACCCGCGTCGAGGTGGTGCCCTTCGACCAGGTCGACGCCGAGCACGCCCGGCTCGAGGGGGAGGACGACCGGACCCTCGCCACGTGGCGTGAGGTGCACCGGCGCTTCTTCACCGAGTACGCCGAGCACGGCCATGGCTTCAGCGAGGACATGCCGGTGGTACTCGAGCGCTTCCACGTCCTCTACCAGGAGGCCTAGGTCGTGCCGGGGGAGGTCTTTGTCCCCGCCGAGCGCGTCGAGAGGTGGGTCGCGAACTTCGAGGACCGGCACGGGTCGACGACCCTCACCCTGTCCGAGGGTGCCTTGTGCGGAGCGGCTGTCGACGGGTCCAACTTCGTCGCACGACTGCCGTTCGGACTGGTCCACTCCGGTCCGCCCGATCCGGCGGCCTTCGCCACGTCGGTCCGCAGACCACCGCTCTGGGGCGTGCTTCTGGTCCGCAAGGGCGGCTTCGCGGTCGCTCGACTCGAGGGGGCCGGGCTCGTGGAGTCCAAGGTCGGCCAGCGGCACGTCCAGGGACGCACCAAGGCGGGCGGGCAGTCGCAGCAGCGGTTCGCGCGGCGCCGCGACAACCAGGCGCGTCAGGCGAACGAGGCGGCCGCCGACCATGCGGCCCGCATCCTGGGGGCCGACCGCGCGATGACGGTGGTGACGGGTGGTGACCACTCGGCGGTCGCCGAGGTGCTCGCGGACCCGCGGCTGGGGGGGCTGGCGGTGGTCGACCCCTGGCTCGCGGTCCCCGACCCCCGGCGGGGTGTGCTCGACAAGGCCGTCGCCGACGCGGCCGCGGTCCGTGTCGAGGTCCACAACGCTGACTGATCCCGGTGTCATGATCGACTCATGTGGGAGCCGGCCTGGGAGCCCCGGGCCGGGTGGCACCCGCTACCCGGTGGGACGGGCACGTCCACCGTCGGGCTGTGGCGCACGGAGGTCGGTGGGCAGCCGATGGTGGTCAAGCGGCTGGGACGCCCCGCCGCCGGCGACCCGCCCGAGCTGCGGGACCCCGGCCACTTCGCCTACTGGCGTCGCGAGGCCGATGTCCTCGACCTGGGGCTGACCCGCGACACCGTGGGCCTCCGGTGCCCTCCCGCTGCTGTCGAGGAGGACGACGGAGGCCTCACCATCACCCGCGAATGGGTGGAGGACGCCTCGCTCAGCGGGCTCTTCGTCGCGGTGGCGCTGGGCCGCTTCGCCGGTGCCCACCTCGAGCCGCGCGAGTGGCTTGCTCGCGACGTCCTGCGGGACCGGGTGGCGCGCATCGAGCGGTCCGGCGGGTGGCCGACGCTGGCGCGCACGACGGTCGCCGACGTGGCCGCGCACCTGTGGGAGCGGCGTACGTCGCTGCTCGAGGACCTCGACCGGCTGCCCCGGGTCCCGCAGCACGGCGACCCGGTCCCGGCCAACCTGCCCGGACGTGAGGGCGACGACGTCGTCGCCATCGACTGGGCCACCCTCGGCACCGGTCCGGTGGGAGCCGACCTGGGCTACCTGTCGTTGTCGGCCCGTGAGGAGTTCGAGCCGCTGCTCGACGCCTATCTGCTCGGGCTGCCCGCGGACGTGGCGACGCGGGACGAGGTCCTCCACGGCGCGCGGGTGACGGCCGTCCTCACCGCGCTGAGCCGGGCCGAGTGGGCGCTCGCTCGTGTCGCCGGGGGAGAGGGCGCCTTGGCCGGGAAGTACCAGCACCCCGCCGTGCGGCCCTATCTGCTCAGCCTGCAGCGACAGTTCGACCACATCGAGGCGCTGGTGGGCTGGTGAGGGTCAGACGGTCGACACCGCGAACGTGTCGCACTGCTCGAGGGAGCCGTTCGCGAAGCCGGTCTTGAACCACTTCACCCGCTGGGCGGCTGACCCGTGGGTCCACGTCTCCTTGGTGACCTGACCCTGCGTCTGGGACTGGATCCGGTCGTCGCCGACGGCCTCGGCGGCCTCGATGGCGAGCTGGATGTCCTCGTCGGTGAGGTCGACGATCAGGACGTTGCCGTCCTCGTCCTCGGTGGACGTCGCCGAGCGGGTCCACAGCCCGGCGTAGCAGTCGGCCTGCAGCTCGAGACGCACCGCGTCGCTCTGGGGGCCCTGCTGGGTCCGGACCCGGCCCATGGTGCCGAGGACGTTCTGGATGTGGTGGCCGTACTCGTGGGCCAGGACGTAGTACTCCACGAAGCCACCGTCCGGGCCCCCGAGCTGCCGCTCCAGCACCTCGTCGAAGAAGGTCGTGTCGAGATAGACCGACTCGTCGGCCGGGCAGTAGAAGGGCCCCACGTCGGAGGTCGCTGCGCCACAGCGGGTGTCGACGGCGTCGGTGAAGGTGACGAGCTGCTCCTGGGCGCGGAACCGCCCCCCGAGCTCGTCGGACCAGAAGTCGTGCAGGGAGTTCTCGATCGCGACGCGAGCGCAGTCGGGCGAGCGGTTCGCGTCCTCGCCGGTCTCGCACCCCTCGTAGCGGTCGGTGTCCGCCATCCGGCTGGTGTCGTAGCCGCCGCCACCGCCGAGGACGTCACCCACGCCTCCGCCGACGCACTGGACCAGCACGAGGAGCAGGACGACGACGATGACCCCGCCGATGCCTCCTCCCACCCCGCCGGGGATCGGCATCCGCGCTCCTGCGCCACCCAGGCCGCCGCCTCCACGGCCACGACCGCTGTCGCGCATCCGGCCTGTGTCGAGCCGGGCTTTGGGGTTGAAGCGCACCATGCGCGAACATTAGCCACCGTCATGATCACCGCCCACCAGCTCGAGGTCCGCGCCGGCGCCCGCCTCCTGATGGAGGGCGTGAGCTTCCGCGTCGCCGCCGGCGACAAGATCGGCCTGGTCGGTCGCAACGGCGCCGGCAAGACCACGCTGACCAAGATCCTGGCCGGCGAGGCCGCCCCGGCCAACGGCTCCGTCCAGGCCACGGGCTCGGTCGGCTACCTCCCGCAGGATCCTCGCTCCGGCGACCCCGACCAGCTCGCCAAGGAACGGATCCTGTCCGCGCGCGGGCTCGACGACGTCGTACGCCGGATGCGTGAGGCCGAGGGCGAGATGGGCTCCACCGATGCGGCCGTCTCCGAGCGCGCGATGAAGCGGTGGGCGCGCGCCGACGCCGAGCTCCACGCCGGGGGCGGGTACGCCGCGGACTCCGAGGCCGCTCAGATCGCGCACAGTCTCGGCATCGAGGACCGGATCCTCGGCCAGCCCCTGCGCACGCTGTCGGGCGGTCAGCGGCGCCGCGTCGAGCTGGCCCGGATCCTGTTCTCCGACGCCGAGACGCTGCTCCTCGACGAGCCCACCAACCACCTCGACGCCGACTCGATCGTGTGGCTGCGCGACTTCCTCAGGTCCTTCCGAGGTGGCCTGATCGTCATCAGCCACGACAACGCGCTGCTCGAGCACACCGTCAACCGGGTCCTGCACCTCGACGCCAACCGGGGCGAGATCGACGTCTACAACATGGGCTGGCGCGCCTACCTCCTGCAGCGCGAGACCGACGAGAAGCGTCGCAAGCGCGAGCGGATGAACGCCGAGAACAAGGCCAAGACGCTCACCGACCAGGCCAACCGCATGCGGGCCAAGGCGAGCAAGGCCCAGGCGGCCCAGTCGATGCTGAAGCGCGCCGAGAAGCTGATGTCGGGTATCGAGGGGGAGCGACGCGCGGACAAGGTCGCCCGGATCGCCTTCCCGGCCCCGGCGCCCTGTGGGAAGACCCCGTTGACGGCCGCCGAGCTGTCGAAGTCCTACGGCTCCCTGGAGGTCTTCACCGACGTCGACCTGGCGATCGACAAGGGCTCGCGCGTCGTCATCCTGGGTCTCAACGGTGCTGGGAAGACCACCCTGCTGCGGATCCTCGCCGGCGTCGACGTCCCCGACACCGGCACGGTGGACCCCGGGCACGGCCTCAAGCTGGGCTACTACGCCCAGGAGCACGAGACCCTCGACACCTCGCGCACCGTCCTGGAGAACCTGCACGCCGCCGCGCCGCAGCTGGCCGACACCGAGGCCCGCTCGGTCCTGGGCTCCTTCCTCTTCTCCGGCGACGACGCCAACAAGCCCGCCTCGGTGCTCTCCGGCGGTGAGAAGACCCGGCTCGCCCTGGCGATCCTGGTCGTCTCGAGTGCCAACGTGCTGCTGCTCGACGAGCCCACCAACAACCTCGACCCGGCCTCCCGTGAGGAGGTCCTGGCCGCCATCAGGACCTACGCCGGCGCGATCATCCTGGTCACCCACGACGAGGGCGCGGTCCACGCCCTCGAGCCCGACCGGGTCCTCATCCTCCCCGACGGCGTCGAAGACCTCTGGAGCCCCGAGTACGCCGACCTGGTCTCCCTCGCCTGAGCCACCCCCTGGTGCCCCGCACCTACACTCGCGCCCATGACACCCGAGGAGCTGGCCGCCGTCGGACTCCGGGTCGACCGGACCGGCCCGGTGCTCACCGTCACCATCGACCGGCCGGAGGTGCGCAACGCCCAGTCCCCGGCCATGTGGCGTGCCCTGGCGGCGCTGGGCCAGGACGTGGCCGACGACGTGCGGGTCGTCGTGGTGCGGGGGACGGGTCCGAGCTTCTCGGCCGGCCTCGACCGCAGCCTGCTGGACCCGCGCACCGCACCCGAGGGCACGGAGTCGGTCGGCGGGCTGCTGAGCCTGAGCGACGAGGAGGCCTCGGTGACCATCGACGTCTTCCAGCAGGGCTTCACCTGGCTGCGCTCCCCGGCCTTCGTCTCGATCGCCGCCGTGCAGGGCCATGCCATCGGGGCCGGCTTCCAGCTGGCGCTCGCCTGCGACCTGCGCGTGGTCGCTGACGACGCGCAGTTCTCCATGAAGGAGTCGGCCCTCGGCCTGGTCCCGGACCTGACGGGAACAAAGCCGCTGGTCGAGTGCGTTGGTTACGCCAGGGCACTCGAGATCTGCGCCACCGCCCGGATGGTGGGGGCGGCCGAGGCCGTGGCCATCGGCCTCGCGCTGACCGCCGTACCCGCCGCCGAGCTCGACGCCACGGTCGCCGACCTCGTCGCTGCCCTGACCGCCCCCCTCGCGGGAGCGGTGACCGAGACCAAGGCGCTGCTCCTCGGGGCAGCCGGACGAGACCTGGAGGAGCAGCGCCGGCTGGAGCGGGAGGCGCAGGTGCGTCGCTTCCGTGAGCTGGCCTCGTTCCTCGGCTGAGAGGCAGGGCCCATGTCGATGATGCACGGCACGGGAGCCGCGTGGCGCCACCTGCGCACGGACCGATCGGGGGTCGACACCCGGATCGACCGGGCGGTCGTACGCCGGGTGCTCGCCTTCGCCCGCCCCCACCGCGCCCTGATCTCCGTCTTCCTCACCGTCACCGTCGTCGAGGCGGGCATGGTGGTCGTGACGCCGCTGCTGGTGCAGCGCATCGTCGACGACGGCATCCTGGCCGGTGACCGCGGCCTGGTCACGATGCTGGCGATCGTCATGGCGGTGGTCGCTCTCCTCAACGCCGTCCTGACGATCGTGGGCGGTTGGTTCTCCTCCCGGATCGGTGAGGGCCTGATCTACGACCTCCGCACACAGGTCTTCGGACACGTGCAGCGTCAGTCCCTGGCCTTCTTCACCCGCACCCAGACCGGGGCGCTGGTCTCGCGGCTCAACAACGACGTGATCGGCGCGCAACGGGCCTTCACCTCGGCGCTGTCCAACACCGTCAGCAGCACCATCTCGGTGATCGTCGTGGGGATCGCCATGGTCGCGCTCAGCTGGCAGGTCACGCTGCTCTGCGTCGCGCTCTTCCCGCTGCTCTTCCTGGTCTCGCGGCTCGTCAGCGCCAAGCTGGCCGGGCTGACCCGTCAGCAGATGGACGGCAACGCCGACCTCGGCAACACCATGACCGAGCGGTTCAACGTCGGCGGGGCGATGCTGCTCAAGCTCTTCGGGCGCCGCTCGGAGGAGGACGCCCTCTTCGCCACCAAGGCCGGCCTCGTGCGCGACCTCGGTGTCCGGATCTCCCTGGTGACGCGGATATTCGCCGCCACCATGTTCGCGATCCCGGCCCTGGCCACCGCGGTGGTCTACGGCGTGGGCGGCAACCTGGCGATCGACGGGAGCCTCACCGTCGGCACCCTGCTGGCGCTGGCCACGCTCCTGCTGCGCCTGCTCGGGCCGCTCCAGGGTCTCTCCAACGTGCGGATCGACGTGATGACCGCGCTGGTCAGCTTCGAGCGCGTCTTCGAGGTGCTCGACCTGCCCTCGTCGGTGACCGAGAAGCCGGACGCCGTGGCCCTCACCCCCGGCGCCGCGCGGCTGGAGTTCGACGACGTGCACTTCGGCTACCCCTCGGCGGACAGCACATCGCTGGCCTCCCTCGAGGGCATCGCCCGCGCCGAGTCGCGGCCGAGCGGCCCGGTGCTGCGTGGGGTCTCCTTCAGGGCCGAGCCCGACCAGGTCGTCGCGCTCGTCGGGCCCTCGGGAGCGGGCAAGACGACCGTGACGAACCTCGTGGCCAGGCTCTACGACGTGGAGTCCGGCGCCGTGCGCGTCGGCGGTCACGACGTCCGCGACGTGACCCTGCAGTCCCTGGAGGACGCCATCGGCTACGTCACCCAGGACGCCCACATGTTCCACGACACCATCCGCGCGAATTTGCTGTACGCACGTCCCGGCGCCAGCGACCAGGATGTCTGGTCGGCGCTCGAGGCCGCACAGATCGCCGCGTTGGTGCGGCGGCTTCCCGAGGGCCTCGACACCGTCGTCGGCGACCGGGGCTACCGGCTCTCCGGCGGTGAGCGGCAGCGCCTGGCCATCGCGCGGCTGCTCCTCAAGGCGCCTTCCATCGTCGTCCTCGACGAGGCCACCGCCCACCTCGACAGCGAGTCCGAGGCGGCCGTCCAGCGCGCGTTGGACGCGGCCCTGGAGGGTCGGACCTCCCTCGTCATCGCCCACCGGCTCTCGACGGTCCGCGAGGCCGACCAGATCCTGGTGCTCGACGACGGCGTGGTCGTGCAAGCCGGGCGGCACGCCGACCTGCTGGCCCAGGGGGGGCTGTACGCCGACCTCTACCGCACCCAGTTCCGCGACGGCGTCGAACGTCCGTCGGTCGAGCTTGTCGAGACCCCCGCACTCTAGGCTCCACCGCATGGACCTCGGGCTCGCCGACCGTGTCTACGTCGTCACCGGTGGGGCCCGGGGTCTGGGTCGTGCGACGGCCGACGTCCTGGTCGCCGAGGGAGCGCGGGTCGTGCTGTCCGGTCGGAGCGGCTCATCGCTCGAGGCCGCAGTCGCCGAGCTCGGCGACGCCGCGATCGGCATCGCCGCCGACAACGCCGACCCCACCACCCCGGCCCGACTGGTCGCTGCGGCACGAGACCGGTGGGGACGCCTCGACGGCGCCCTCGTGAGCGTCGGGGGCCCGCCGAAGGGCGCCGTCAGCGCGATCACCGACGACCAGTGGACGACGGCGTTCGAAAGCGTCTTCCTCGGCGCGGTCCGGCTGGTGCGCGACCTCGGGGCCGAGCTGGGAGCCGGCGGCTCGCTGGCCCTGGTGCTCTCCTCGAGCGTGCGGGCCCCGCTCGCCGACATGGCGATCTCCAACGGCCTGCGCCCCGGGCTCGCCATGGTGGCCAAGACGCTGGCCGACGAGCTCGGCCCCCGCGGCGTACGCGTCAACGGCCTGCTGCCGGGACGGGTCGCGACCGAACGGGTCGCCGAGCTCGATGCGTCGACGGGTGACGCCGAGGCGGCACGTGCGGCCGCCGTCGCCACGATCCCGCTGCGGCGCTACGGGGAGCCGGAGGAGTTCGGCAGGGCCGCGGCCTTCCTGCTCTCACCGGCCGCGTCGTTCGTGTCCGGCTCCATGCTGCCGGTCGACGGCGGCATGCTGCGCTCCTTGTAGGCGAGGTAGCCGAAGCCGACGAGCGCGAGCAGGCCGAAGAACCACCACTGCAGGCCGTAGAAGAAGTGCGGGCCGCTGTCGAGCTCCGGGGTCTCGGTCAGCTGCAACGGTTCGGCAGGCCCAGGGTCCTCGCTGCGCAGATCGACGAAGCCGCCGTAGACGGTCCGATCGATCGCCTTCCCGATCGGCCCGCTGCTGATCGCCCGGGTGGTGAGGGAGATCCCGGTGGTCGAGTTCGTTTCCTCGATGGTCGAGCTTGTCCCGTCGGTGGTCGAGCTTGTTTCCTCGGTGGTCGAGCTTGTCGAGACCCTCGTGCTGTCGCCGGACCCGTCGATGCGGACGTAGCCGGTGACGGTGACCTCGCCCGGTGGTGGGGCGGGCACCTGCGTGGGCACACCGGGGCCGTCGGTGGCGACGAAGCCCCGGTCGACCAGGAGCGCGGTCCCGTCGGTGGTGACCAGCGGGACGACGACGTCGACGCCCTGCTGGCCCTCGCGGCTGCGGTAGCGCACGAGGACGGTGTCCTCGACGGCGTAGGTGCCGGTGGCGGAGACGACCCGCCACTGGTCGAGGGCGGCGACCGGTCGCCCCGGAGCGAGGACCTGGGCGGCAGGAGCGGGGGCACGCTCCAGGTTGCGCTCGATCACCGCGTTGCGGTCCCGACGCTCCTCGAGCCGGTCGAACTGCCACCCGCCGAGCCACCACGCGAGGCTCGCCAGCAGGCCGACGACAAGCGCGAACAGCACCCACCGACGGCTGAGGAGGAAGCCGAACGACCGCATCCCTCCTAGAGTAGGAGTCGTGCAGCAGCCGCTCCTCGACACCTACGGCCGGATCGCCACCGATCTCCGGGTCTCCCTGACCGACCGCTGCAACCTGCGCTGCTCCTACTGCATGCCCGCCGAGGGCCTGGAGTGGCTGCCCGATGACCAGACGCTCTCCGATGACGAGATCGTCCGCCTCATCGGCATCGGCGTCGAGCAGCTCGGCATCCGCGAGGTGCGCTTCACCGGAGGGGAGCCCCTCGTCCGCCGCGGGCTGGTCGACATCGTGGCCCGGACCCGGGCCCTCGACCCCGCCCTCGAGCTGTCGATCACGACCAACGCCCTCGGACTCGCGCGCACCGCGGGTGCGCTGGCGGACGCCGGGCTCGACCGGGTCAACGTGAGCCTGGACTCGGTGCGGCCCGAGACCTTCCACGAGATCACCCGACGGGACCGGCTCGCCGACGTGGAGGCGGGGCTGGCCGCTGCCGTCGCCGCCGGGCTCGGTCCGGTCAAGGTCAACGCGGTGCTGCTGCGCGGGATCAACGACGACCAGGCGCCCGAGCTGCTGGCCTGGTGCCTCGAGCGCGGTTACGAGCTGCGCTTCATCGAGCAGATGCCACTCGACGCCCAGCACGGCTGGTCCCGGGCCGAGATGATCACCGCCGACGAGATCTTCGCCGCCCTGGAGTCGGCCTACGACCTGACCCCGGCGGCCGAGCCGCGCGGGAGCGCCCCGGCCGAGCTGTTCCTCGTCGACGGCGGTCCGGCGACCGTCGGCGTCATCGCGTCGGTGACCCGGCCCTTCTGCGGGGACTGCGACCGGGTGCGCCTCACCGCCGACGGGCAGGTCCGCAACTGCCTGTTCGCGCGTGAGGAGTCCGACCTGCGTACGGCGATGAGGTCCGGCGCCGACGACGCCGAACTGGCCGCCCGCTGGGTGGTGGCCATGCGCGGCAAGCGTCCCGGGCACGGCATCGACGACCCGAGCTTCCTGCAGCCGGACCGGCCGATGTCGGCCATCGGCGGCTAGTCGCTGGTCGAGGACGGCGCGCCAGCGCCTGTCTCGAACCCCACGACGTCCTTGAGGAACCCGCGCGCCCCGAGGAAGTCGCTCAGCGAGGTCTTGTGCTCCTCGCACGCCAGCCAGGTCTTGCGGCGCTCGGGGGTGTGCAGCTTGGGGTTGTTCCAGAGCAGCTGCCAGGCGGCCGGCGTCGTGCACCCCTTGGCCGAGCAGACCGCTGGCTCGCTCACAGCTCGCGGCGGGCGCCGCCCGTGAGCTCGGGGCGCACCGGACCGCCGGTCCGCAGCTCGAAGTCGTCGGTGCGGGCCGACACGGCGTTGGCCATCACCACGGCGATATAGGGCAGGACGAGCGCGCCGGCGATGAAGAACCACATGAGCGGGCGCGGACCGGTGAAGCTGACGACCACGGCCGCGACGAAGCAGATCGTGCGCAGGCTCATCGACAGCAGGTAGCGGCGTTGGCGTGCGGCGATGTCCTGCCCGCGGCTCGAGCCCACGGTGGTGATCCGGACCGGCTCGGTCTTCTCACCCCTGTCGCTCTTGCGCCCCGCCATGCCTCCAGCCTACGTCGCACGCCCTCAGGTCTAGGGTCGGCGCATGACCAACCGCACCTACCGCGTCACCGAGATCGTCGGCACCTCACCCGAGGGGATCGATGCCGCCATCCGCAACGGTGTCGAGCGGGCCGCTCGCACCCTGCGTCACACCGACTGGTTCGAGGTCACCCAGATCCGCGGCCAGGTCAAGGACGGCATGGTCGAGCACTTCCAGGTCGGTCTCAAGGTCGGCTTCCGCCTCGAGGACGACTAGCTCTCGGTGGTCGAGCCGCGGCAGCGCGCAGCGCTGACGTGGGTCGAGACCATTCGGCGTACCCACGGGTAGTCGCTAGCGTCGCTGGGCGTGAGTGACTCTTCGGCGCCGCAGGGCAGGTCGGTCCTGGTGACCGGCGGCAACCGCGGCATCGGTCGGGCGATCGCCGAGGCGTTCGTGGCCGAGGGCGACCGGGTGGCGGTGACCACCCGCAGCGGCGGGGCACCCGAGGGGACCCTCGACGTCCGCTGCGACGTCACCGACCCCGCGCAGGTCGAGGCGGCCTTCGCGACCGTGGAGGAGGCGCACGGCCCGGTCGAGGTGCTGGTGGCCAACGCGGGCGTCACCGCCGACACCCTGCTGCTGCGGATGTCGGAGGAGGACTGGTCCCGCGTGATCGAGACCAACCTGACCGGCACGTTCCGGCTCACCAAGCGGGCCTCCAAGGGGATGCTGCGGTTGCGGCGCGGCCGGATCATCCTGATCTCCTCGGTGGTGGGGATGCTGGGGTCGGCGGGGCAGGTCAACTACGCGGCCTCCAAGGCCGGCCTGATCGGCCTGGCCCGTTCGCTCTCGCGCGAGCTCGGGTCGCGGTCGATCACGACCAACGTCGTGGCTCCGGGCTTCGTCGAGACCGACATGACCGCTGTGCTCACCGAGGAGCAGCGCTCGGCGATCCGCACCCAGGTGCCGCTGGGGCGGTACGCCGAGCCGGCCGAGGTCGCCTCGGCCGTGGTGTGGCTGGCCAGCGCAGGAGCGGCGTACGTCACCGGGGCCGTGATCCCCGTGGACGGTGGACTGGGGATGGGGCACTGATGAGCGGACTTCTCGAGGGCAAGCGGATCCTTGTTGCGGGGGTCACCATGGACTCCTCGATCGGCTTCGCGACCGCCAAGGTCGCCCAGGAGCAGGGCGCCACCGTGCTCATCTCCAACTTCGGACGCGCTCTGGGCATCACCCGGCGCATCGCCAAGCGGCTTCCCGTCGAGCCGCCGGTGCTGGAGCTCGACGTCACCGACGAGGCCCACCTGGCGGCGCTCCCCGACGCCGTGCGCGAGCACGTCGACGGGCTCGACGGCGTCGTCCACTCCATCGCCTACGGCAACCCCGAGACCCTGCTGGGGGGCAAGTTCCTCGGGGGACCGTGGGCCGACGTGGCGCAAGCCGTCCAGGTCTCGGCCTACTCGCTGATGTCGCTCACGCAGGCCTGCCGCCCGTTGATGGGGCGCGGGGGTCGGTCGTCGGGCTCGACCTTCGACGCGACGGTGGCGTGGCCGGCCTACGACTGGATGGGCGTGGCCAAGGCCGGGCTGGAGTCCTGCTCCCGCTACCTGGCCCGCGACCTCGGACCCGAGGGGATCCGGGTCAACCTGGTCTCGGCCGGACCGTTGCGCACGATGGCGGCCAAGGCCATCCCGGGCTTCGAGGACCTCGAGTCGATGTGGTCGGACCGGGCGCCGCTGGGCTGGGACAACACCGACCAGGAACCGACCGCCCGCGCCGTCTGCGCCCTGCTGTCGGACTTCTTTCCCGCCACCACCGGGGAGATCGTGCACGTCGACGGCGGCTTCCACGCGATGGGGGCCTAGGGCTTCGTCGCCTGCCGGGCCGAGTTTCGTCGGTCAGCCGACGAAACTCGGGCTTGGACGACGAGACCGCGCCGTCCAAGGACGAGATCTGTCGGTCGGCCGACAAAACTCGCAACCCGCCCAGCCGATAGCGTCGGTGAGGTGACGTCCCTCGTCGAGCTGCGCGTGCTCGAAGGCCCGAACCTCTACTTCCCCCGAGCAGCCATCAAGCTCACCCTCGACGTGAGTGGGCTGGCGGCGGCGTCCGACGAGACCGCGGCGCGGTTCGCCCGTCGCATCGGGCTGCGCAACGCCCGGCCCGGCGCGGCGGAGTCCGGCTTCCGGCAGCGGTTCGCACTGCGCGCCGTGGGCAGGTTGGTGCGGGCGGTCGCCAGCGAGAGCGGTACGTCGCGCCTCGCCGGTCCGCGTCCGGCCCACCGCCGACCAGCACCGGGTCGTCGTCGCCTTCCCGTGGGCGCACCGGGACCGCGCCCAGGAGATGGGGCGGGCCGTGGGGGAGGTCCTCGACGCCCTGCTGAGCGCCGACATCGAGCAGGCCGTCTCCCGGGCAGCGGAGCGGGTGGCCGCGGCCCCGCTCGGTGAGTCGCCGCACACGATCAAGCCCAGCATCCCGGTCGTCGCAGTGACCGGGACCAACGGCAAGACCACCACCTCGCGGATGATCGCCCACATCGCCCGGGCCGACGGCCGGCTGGTGGGCTGGTCCAACACCGACGGCATCTACGTCGACGGCGAGCTGGTGGAGGCAGGCGACTACTCGGGCCCGAGCGGCGCCGGACGCGTCCTCGCCCACCCCGAGGTGGAGCTCGCGGTCACCGAGACCGCCCGCGGGGGGATCCTGCTCAAGGGCATCGGCCTGACGCGCAACGACGTCTCGGTGGTCACCAACGTCACCGCCGACCACCTCGGCCAGCAGGGCATCGACACCGTCGACCAGCTCGCCGAGGTCAAGGCCGTCGTGCCCCGGATCACCCGCAGGAGCGGGTGGGCCGTCCTCAACGCCGACGACCCACGGGTCCTGGCCATGCGACACGTGGTCCGCGCGAGCCCGTGGGTCTTCTCCCGCGACGCGGACTCCCCGGCCATCCGCGAGATCCTCAACGAGCGGGACGCGCCACCACCGTCATCGACGGGTGGGTCTCGGTCCTCCTCCCCGAACGCCGACCCCGACCCGTTGGTCGAGCTCGTGGACGTGCCGATGACCCTGGCCGGGCTGTCCCGCTTCAACGTCGAGAACACCCTGGCCGCAGCGTCGGCGGCGCTGGCGCTGGGCATCTCGCGAGATCGCGTCGTCGAGGGCCTGCGGTCCTTCCGACCGGACGCGGAGCACAACCCGGGCCGGATGAACTTCTTCACGATGCCCCGAGGTGACGGCGAGATCTCCGTGGTCATGGACCTCGCCCACAACGAGGCGGGCCTCGAGGCGCTGATGGAGATCATGAACGGCGTCCGCGCCCCGGGGGCCCGGCTGCTGCTCGGGCTGGGCGTCGTCGGTGACCGCACCGACGACCTGATCGAGAAGCTCGGCGAGCTCGCCGCCCGGGACAGCGACGTCGTGGCCATCGGACACAAGGAGAAGTACCTCCGCGGTCGCACGACCGAGGAGCTCGAGGCGCTGATGCGGGCCGGCGCGGAGCGCGTGGGCGTCACCGGGGTGCCGGCGTACCCCACCGAGGTGGCCTGCCTGTCCGCCCTGGTCGGCCAGGCGCTCCCCGGCGACGTGGTCGGGCTGATGTGCCACGCCGAGCGCCAGGAGTGCTACGACTGGATCGCCGAGCAGGGTGGCACGCCGGACGGCGCCGAGCAGCTGGCCGCCAAGGTGCGGGCCGCGCGCGACGTCTGACGCCGCGGACGGGGCCGCGGGCGGCGGTCGGCGGTGCGTCGCACCGGGTCGAGCCGGGTTCGCGGTGCGTCGTACAGGGAACTCGGCGACCAGATCCTGTACAGGTCACCGCCGCCCCGGCCCAGCCACTTCGGCCCAGCCGACCTCAGCCCTCGGGCGCCGCCGGGACGTAGTCGGGGTCGGCTGCGGGGGAGTCGGCGGAGGCCCCCGAACCGGCCTGGGCCACCGAGGACCACGCCTCGAGCTCGGTCATCACCTCGGCGTGCTTGTCGACGCAGATGACCACCAGGTCGCCCTTGTTGGCGCGGGCCATCGCGTGGCGGACCGCCTCGATCTCCTCGTGGACCTCCTCGACCTGCTTGCAGCGCGACCCGGCCGCCATCGCCGCGCGGACGCCGTCGGTGACCAGGCCGGCGACCTCGCCGCGTTCGCGGCCGCGCAGCGCCACGTCCTCCCGGACGACGACCACGTCGAAGTGCTGCGCGGCGATCTCGCCCAGCTCGCGCATGTCCTGGTCGCGACGGTCCCCGGCGGTGGCGATCACGCCGATCCGCGAGGGACGCGCAAGCTCGTGGGAGGCGGCCAGCGAGTCGCCCACGCGGTCGACGAAGTCACCCAACATCCGCATGCCGGGCGCGTTGTGGCAGTAGTCGACGATCACGTTGACGCCGTCGACCTCCACCTCGTTGAGCCGGCCGGGCGAGAGGTAGTAGTTGGTCGAGAACGACCGCAGGCCTTGACGGATGTCGTGCAGCGGGGCGCCCGATGGCGAAGGCGGCCGCCGCGGCCGCCAGCGCGTTCTGGACGTTCATGCGGGCGCGGCCGGCGAAGGTGGCCGGCAGCAGGTGGGTCCACGCCAGCTGCATCTCGCGCGGGCCGTGCTTGACCACGATCATCTCGCCGCGCTCGGATGGGTTCAGCACCAACGCCTTGCCGCCGCGACGACAGTGCGCGTCGATCATGTCGCGGGTCTCCGATCCGGGCTCCTCCATGGAGAACCACACCACCTGACCCGAGCAGCGGCGGCGCATCTCGCGCACCAGGGGGTCATCGGCGTTGAGTACGGCGTGCCCGTCGCGCGGCACCGCCTCGACCAGCACGGCCTTGACGTCGGCGAGCTGCTCGACGGTGTCGATGCCGCGTAGACCCAGGTGGTCGGGCTGGACGTTGATGACCACCGCGACGTCGTTGCGCTCGTAGCCGAGGCCCTCGCGCAGGATCCCGCCGCGGGCCACCTCGAAGACCGCCATGTCGACACGGGGGTTCTGGAGCACCATCCGGGCCGACCGTGGGCCGGACGCGTCGGCCCGGATCAGCAGGCGCTCGTCGATGACGACGCCGTCGGTCGAGGTCATGCCGACCTTGCGGCCCATCCCCTTGAAGATGTGGCTGATCATCCGGGAGGTGGTCGTCTTCCCGTTGGTTCCGGTCACCGCGATGATCGGGATCCGCGAGGTCGCGCCCGGCGGGAAGAGCATGTCGACGACCGGTTTGGCGATGAACTGGGGCTCACCGATGGTGGGGTGGGTGTGCATGCGGAAGCCAGGAGCCGCGTTGACCTCGCAGATCGCGCCGCCCGTCTCGCGCACGGGCTCGGTGATGTCGGGGCAGATGAAGTCGATGCCGGCGATGTCGAGCCCGACCATCCGGGCGGCCTCCTCGGCGATCTCGACGTTCTCCGGATGGGCCTCGAAGGTCCGGTCGATCGAGATGCCGCCGGTCGACATGTTGCCGGTCAGGGCCAGCTTGACCGTCTGGCCCTCGGGCGGGACGTCGTCGAGCTCGAAGCCCTGCTCGCGGACGAGTTCGACCGCTGCGTCGTCGACCTTGATCCGGGTCAGCACCTTCTCGTGGCCGACGCCGCGCCGGGGGTCGGCGTTGGCGAGGTCGACGAGCTGGCGCACCGACGACGTCCCGTCACCGGTCACCGAGGCCGGCACCCGCTCCGCGATCGCGGCCACCCGCCCGTCGATGATCAGGCAGCGGTAGTCCTTGCCGGTGATGAACGACTCGACGACGATCGTGCCGCGCCGCGACTGGTCCTGGGCGATGTCGAAGGCCTCGCGGACCTCCTCGCTCGTCGTGAGGTCGAGACACACGCCGCGACCGTGGTTGCCGTCGAGAGGCTTGAGCACGACGGGCCAGCCGATGCGCTCAGCCGCGCGCACGGCGGCGTCCGCGGTGCGCACCGTCTCCTGCTTCGGCACCGGGAGTCCCGCCGCACCGAGCAGCCGGGTCGTGAGGTCCTTGTCGGAGGCGATGTCGACCGCGATGGCCGAGGTGGCCGAGGTCATCGTGGCCCGGATCCGCTTCGCGTGCACACCCTGACCGAGCTGGACCAGGGAGTGCTGGTTCAGCCGGATCCAGGGGATGTCGCGCGAGACCGCCTCGTCGAGGATCGCCTGGGTGGAGGGACCGAAGGCCGTCCGCTCGGCGCGCAGGATGAAGGACTCGAGCTCCTGCTCCCAGTCGAAGTCGGGGTCGGCCAGGACGAGGTGGTTGACCAGGCGTACGGCGAGGCGCGCGGCCGCCAGGCCGACCTGCTCGTCGGCGTACCCGAAGACGACGTTGTAGTGACCCTTGGTGCCGCGCACCTGGCGGGTCTTCCCGCGCCGGATGTCGTGGCCCACCACCTGCTGGAGGGCCAGCGCGGTGTGCTCGGCGACGTGACCGAGCCAGGTGCCTTCGACGAGGCGCTCGACGAAGCCGCCCCGCTTGCCCCGCGAGCAGGAGTGCTCACGGAGCCCGGGCAGCATGACCAGCAGGTTGTCGGTGAACCCCGGGAGGGTGTTGCTGGGGAACTCCTCAAGGACGCCGAGGTCGACGACGAGGTGGATCGCCTTGTCGTAGGACCAGACGTTGGCCCCTCGGTAGACCCGGGTCTCGACGATCGTGAGGTCGGGCTGGGGGCGCTCGGTCATCCTTCCTGCCCCTGTCGGACGGACCGGACACCCCGGCTGCGGGCCAGGCGGCGCCGCAGCGACTGGGGCGAGGCGTCGGCGGCGGCGATGTCGCGGGCGAGCTGGCGCAGGTCGCTGCCGGCCTCGGCGATCTCCTCCGCCTCGCGGGGGTCGACCCGCATGGGCTGGGGCACGAGGGTCCGGGTGGTCAGGTCGAACAGCGCCCCCTCGGGGAGGCTGTGCATCACGACTCCGCTGGCGAGCAGCGGAGCCGCCCGCCTGGCGTCGAAGGCGTTCGTGGTGATGCGCGCGGGATCGAGGATCGTGACCGCCCCCCGGCCCAGCACCGAGAGCACCTCACGCTCCTCACCGTCGTCGTCACGCGCGTGCTCGACGACGGCGGCGGTGTCCTCGTCCACCCCGATCCCCAGCAGCTGGGGTGACTGCGCGACGATCATCAGGAGCCGACCGTAGCGGTTGCGCTGGTCGAAGTGCTGGTCGATCACCGACGAGCCGAGCAGCCCCAGCCCGGCCGCGACCTGGGTCATCCGCTGCTTGGGGGTGGCGCCGGGGCCTCCGAAGGCCACCATGTGGCTGGACTGGATGCTCGCGCCTGCGGAGGTGCCGGCCACCACGACCCCGCGCCGGTGGGCATCGACGACGGCGTCGCCGACCGGCGTACCGCAGATCATGGCCGAGAGCTTCAGCTGGTTGCCTCCCGTCATGAAGATGCCGGTGGCTTCCTGGAGGAGCTTGACCAGCATCGGGTCGTGCGCATCCTCGCGGGACTCGGGACGCACGGCCACCACCTCGTCGGCCCCCTCCCGACGGAAGAGTGCGTCATAGACCTCGACGACCTCCGGACCCAGGGAGGACGCGGTCGGGATGACCGCGATCCGGGCGTCCGGCCCGCCGGCCCGGCTGACGAAGTCGCGGAGGATCGTGCGCTTGCGCAGCTTGTCCTCGGCGCCACCGATGATCATCAAGGGTCCGCGCAAGGAGCCCGGGGAGGACCCTGCGTGCGAGGCAGACATGACACTCACGCTATCGGGCTGCGACAGTGGGCCGGTGACGGAGGGGAGCAAGCGCACGCTCATCGTGATGCGCCATGCGAAGGCCGAGGCGGAGAGCGCCACCGACCTCGAGCGGTCCCTGGCCGAACGTGGGCATCGTGACGCCGCGGCCGCGGGGCGGTGGCTGTCCGAGCAGGGCCTGCGACCCGACCTCGCCCTGGTCTCGGGGGCCCTACGCACCCGCGAGACCTACGCGACGCTGGCCGAGGCGGCCGGGTGGGACCTCGACCCGACGGTCGACGCCGGGCTCTACTCCGCCGATCCCGAGACGGTCATCGACATCCTGCGCGGCGCAGGCGCGGACGCCGCGACGGTCCTGGTCCTGGGCCACAACCCGACGATGGGCACCTTGGCCCAGCTCCTCGACGACGGGCGCGGTGAGGTCGCGGGCGCCGGCCTGACGACGGGTGACTTCCCGACCAGCGCCCTCGCCGTCTTCTCCTACGGCGGCGAGTGGCTCGACCTCGGCACCGGGACGGCCAGCCTGACCGCGTCCCACGTGGGCCGGGCCTGACCCTGCTCAGACCTGGAGCGGAGGCGCAGGGGTGATGATCCCCGCCTCGGCGTCCGCGGCCTCGATCTCCTCGCGGGAGATGCCGAGGAGGTACATGATCGCGTCGAGATACGGCACGTTGACCGAGGTGTCGGCGGCCTCGCGGAGGATCGGTCGGGCGTTGTAGGCGATGCCGAGCCCTGCGGCGTTGAGCATGTCGATGTCATTGGCCCCGTCGCCGATGGCGACGGTCGCCTCCGGGGGTACGCCGACGGCAGCCGCGAACTCCCGCAGCGCCTGGGCCTTGCCCGCCCGGTCGACGACGGGGCCGACGATCTCACCGGTGAGCCGGCCGTCGAGGATCTCGAGCTCGTTGGCGCGCGCGAAGTGGATGCCGAGGTCCTCGGCGAGGCGGTCGGTGATCTGGCTGAAGCCCCCCGAGACGATCGCGAAGCGGTAGCCGAGGCGACGCAGCGTGCGCACCATGGTCCGGGCGCCAGGGGTGATCACGATCGCGTCGTAGACCTGGTCCAACGCGCTCGCGTCGAGCCCGGCCAGCAACCGGACCCGTTCGCGCAGGGCCCGCTCGAAGTCGAGCTCACCCCGCATGGCGGCTTCGGTGACGGCGGCGACCTCGGTCTCGAAGCCGGCGTGCGCGGCGAGCATCTCGATCACCTCGCCCTGGATGAGCGTGGAGTCGACGTCGAGCACGATCAACCTCATGCCCCGTCGGAGCAGGTTGGCCGGCTGGACCGCCACGTCGACCCCCTGGCGTGCTGCCTCGCCGGTCAGCAGCTCGCGGAGACGGTCGGGCTCGGCGCCGGAGACGTGCAGGTCGATCGCCGTCACGGGATAGCGGGCCATCCGCTCGATGCGGTCGATGTTGCCCCCGCAGTCGGCGATGCGTCCCGCGATCGCTGCGAAGGCCGAGGCCTTGAGCGGGGTCCCGATGATCGTGACGTGGGAGCGCCCGTCACGCCGCTTCTTGCTGTCCCCGACGCCTCGGTCCACGTCGACCTGCATCCCCAGAGCCCCTGCGGTCTCCTCGACGGCTGCCTGCAGCCTGCGCCAGTCGCGCGGCGCGGTGACCAGGACGCCGAGGATCAGTCTCCGCCGCAACAGGATCTGCTCGATGTCGAGCACCTCGACGCCCGACTGGGCCAAGGTCGCGAAGATCGCCGACGTCACGCCCGGCCGGTCCTTGCCGCTCAGCGTGATGAGCAGGGTCTCGGGCTTCATGACCCTCGGAGGCTAGCGGGCTTGGGTCGGGTGTCGGCGGCACGTCCTAGCGTGAGGCCATGACCGAGACCCACCACGCCATCAGCTACATCGAGATCAACGTGAGCGACCTGTCCGCGGCCAAGGCGTTCTACGAGCAGGCCTTCGGTTGGCGGTTCACCGACTACGGGCCGGACTACGCCGGTATCCAGGCGCCCGACGGGGAGGGTGCCGAGCTGGGCGGGCTCAACGCCCTGGGCAAGCCCGGCAAGGGTGGCGTGTTCGTCCAGGTCTTCTCCACCGATCTCGATGCGACCGTGGCCGCCGTGGAGGCAGCCGGGGGACAGGTCGTCGACGGCCCCTACGACTTCCCGGGCGGTCGGCGCTTCCACTTCCTCGACCCGAGCGGCAACGAGCTCGGCGCCTACGCCTACTGACCTCTAGACCGGGTCCGGGGGCGGCCAGACCTCCGGCGAGCAGGCGGCGACGAGTGCGGCCCGGCCCGCGCGCGCCAAGGGGTCGATGGCGGCACGGCGTAGGGCGATCTCGCCGGCCGACCGGGCGCCACCGTCGTCCTCCAGCGCCAGCTCCGTGATCTCCAGAGCCTGCAGGGCACGGGCGGCGAGCTCGACACACCGCGCGGGGACGCCGGGCGGCGCCTCCACCGCGGGGCGGTGGCGCAGGTCCATCAGCCGGTCGGCGACCTCCGGCCGCCAGCGCGCCACGTCGAGCCGGGCCAGGGTCTCGGCCGACTCGATGAGCACCGCTCGCAGCCCTCGGTCGGCCTCGCCGACGTCGGGCAGCTGGCGCCGGGCGGCGGGTTCGAGCCTCCAGGTGAGCGTCGGCCCGACCCGACTCGGCGTCAGGCCGAGACCTGCGTCGTCCGCGAGCACCGCCTCGCGCGCCTCGAGGGCCGCGGCGTTGAACCCCGCGGGACCGCCGAGGCCGACCGGGTCGCCCTCGGCCGGGAAGGCGGCGCCGAGGGAGGTCGCCCCTGCAGCGCGCAGCGAGGCCAACCCGCCCAGGAGCGTGTCGCTGCGGCCGTCGCCGTCGATGAACACGTGCGTCACGTCGTCGGCCAGGACGGCGTCGATCGCGAGGTCGGCGACCACGTCGCCGCGCAGCCAGGCTGTGCCCCACCAGGCGAGCCTGGCCGAGGCGGGCAGGACGCTGGTCACGGGCCCCGAGCCTACGGGCACCGGTCGATAGGGTCGGCGGCATGGCTGCCGTCCTCGAGCTCGCCGACGTGACCGTGCGTCGGGGGCAGGCGACCCTCCTCGACGGGGTCACCTGGACGGTCGAGGAGGACGAGCGCTGGGTCGTCCTGGGCCCCAACGGGGCCGGGAAGACCACCCTGCTGCAGGTCGCCTCCGCCCAACTGCATCCGACCTCGGGGGTCGTCGGCATCCTCGAGGAGGTCCTCGGCACTGTCGACGTCTTCGACCTGCGACCCCGCATCGGGCTCACCAGTGCCGCACTCGCCGACCGGATCCCCAAGGCCGAGCTCGTCCGCGACGTCGTCGTCTCGGCGTCCTACGGCGTGGTCGGGCGCTGGCGCGAGCGCTACGAGGGCCTCGACCACGAGCGCGCCGAGAGCCTGCTGGTCGAGGTGGGCGTCCGGCACCTCGCCGAGCGCACCTTCGGGACCCTGAGCGAGGGGGAGCGCAAGCGGGTCCAGATCGCCCGGGCCCTGATGGCCGACCCCGAGCTGCTGCTGCTCGACGAACCAGCGGCCGGGTTGGACCTGGGCGGACGCGAGGACCTGGTCTCGACGCTGTCCGTGCTCGCCGCGGACCCCGACTCGCCGGCGACCGTGCTGGTCTCCCACCACGTGGAGGAGATCCCGCCGGGCTTCACCCACGCCCTGCTCCTGCGCAAGGGCGCGGTGGTGGCGGCCGGGTTGCTCGACCACGTGCTCACCGAAGCGACCCTGTCGTCGACCTTCGGCATGCCGTTGTCGCTGCGCCACGAGGACGGGCGCTGGGCCGCTCGGCGGCGCACGCGGCATCGCTGACTGAGTAGGGTCGAGGACATGGACGACGTCGCCGGCTGGTTCCGCGACCACATGTGGGAGACCTGGCTCGGCCTCGGGATCCTGCTGGGGGTCGCGGAGATGGCCAGCCTCGACCTCGTCCTCATCATGCTCGCCGTGGGCGCCTTCGCCGGCATGGTCACGGCGCTGGTCGGCCTGCCGGTCGTGCTGCAGGTGCTGGTCGCCGCCGGCGCCAGCGTCGCGATGCTCGGACTGGTGCGGCCCTCCCTGGCCAAGCGCCTCCACGGCGGACCGGAGCTCACCTTGGGTCACGGCAAGCTCGTCGGTCGCCAGGGCGTGGTGACCCAGGAGATCACCGGGCTCACGGTCGGCCGGATCCAGCTCGCGGGCGAGACGTGGACGGCGGCGCCGTACGACGACCACATCACGATCGCTCCGGGAGAGACCGTCGAGGTCCTCGAGATCCGCGGTGCCACCGCCTACGTCCACCCCGTCCCGCGGCTCGAGCCGTAGACCAAGAGGAGTCCCTGTCATGGGTGTCGTGTTGCTGGTCCTGCTCGGCCTGCTGTTCCTGTTCGTCGTGACCCTGTTGGCCAAGACGGTGCGGATCGTGCCGCAGGCCCGCGCAGGGATCGTCGAGAGGTTCGGCAAGTACAAGCAGACGCTGACGGCCGGCCTCAACATCGTGGTGCCCTTCATCGACAAGGTGCGCTACCTCATCGACCTGCGCGAGCAGGTGGTGAGCTTCCCGCCGCAGCCGGTGATCACCGAGGACAACCTGGTCGTCTCCATCGACACCGTCATCTGGTTCCAGGTCACCGACCCGATCGCGGCGACCTACGAGATCGCCAACTACATCCAAGCCGTCGAGCAGCTCACGATGACCACGCTGCGCAACATCGTCGGCGGCATGGACCTCGAGCAGACCCTGACCAGCCGTGAGGAGATCAACCACGGCCTGCGTGGAGTGCTCGACGAGGCCACCGGCAAGTGGGGCATCCGGGTCAACCGCGTCGAGATCAAGGGCATCGACCCGCCGCCTTCGATCAAGGACGCGATGGAGAAGCAGATGCGTGCCGACCGCGACAAGCGCGCGCTCATCCTGACCGCCGAGGGGCAGCGGCAGTCCGCGATCCTCACGGCGGAGGGCAACAAGCAGTCCGCGATCCTCAACGCCGAGGGCGACCGGGAGTCGCTGATCCTGCGTGCCCAGGCCGACCGGGAGGCCGCGATCCTGCGGGCCCAGGGTGAGGGGCAGGCCATCTTGACGGTCTTCCAGGCGATCCACGACGGGCAGCCGGACCAGTCCCTGCTGGCCTACCAGTACCTCCAGATGATGCCGAAGATCGCCGAGGGCGACGCCAACAAGGTCTGGATCGTGCCGTCGGAGATCACCAAGGCGCTCGAAGGGCTCGGCTCGTCGCTCCACGAGGCCGCGGGGATCCCCAAGGAGTCCGGCGGCCCGCGCACGAGGGTCGACATGGGCAGCATGGAACGTCAGGTCCTCGGCGGCAGCGGCGCACTGGCTGACCGCGAGCTGAGCAAGGCCAACGACGCGGTCCAGGAGGCGATCGCCGCGGCGGCTGCCGCCGAGGCGAGCAGCCCAGTGGACAGCCCAGTGGACAGCCCAGTGGACAGCCCGGGGTCCGGCTCCACGCCGGAACCGCCCGGGCCCGACCAACCCGCTCCGTAGTCCCGTTGTCGCTGCTGGAGGCGGCGGCGATTCTGCTCGCCGGGCTCGCTGCGGGCACCATCAACACCGTGGTGGGCTCGGGCACACTCATCACGTTCCCGACCCTGCTGGCCTTCGGCATACCCCCGGTGACGGCGAACGTCTCCAACAATCTCGGCCTGGTGCCCGGCTCGGTCGCTGGCGCCATCGGCTACCGGCGCGAGCTGCGCGGACAACGCCGACGGGTCCTGCGCCTGGTCACCGGCTCGTTGGTGGGCGGTCTGGGAGGAGCCATCCTGCTCCTCGTCCTCCCGGCCGAGGCGTTCGAGACGATCGTCCCCGCCCTGATCCTGCTCGGGGTCGTCCTGGTGATCATCGCGCCCCGCGTCGCCCGCTGGGTGCAGGCCCGTCACCCGAGCCGGGATGCCTGGTGGGTGTGGCCGCTGGTCCTGCTGGCCGGCGTTTACGGTGGCTACTTCGGTGCAGCGCAGGGGGTCCTGCTGATGGCCGTGCTGGGGATCGGTGTCGCCGAGTCCGTGCAGCGGCTCAACGCCGTCAAGAACGTGCTCTCGGCCGTGGTCAACGGGTCCGCGGGCCTGGTGTTCGCGCTGGTGGCTGACCTCGACTGGCTCGTGGTCGCCCTCATCGGTGCCGGCTCGGTCGTGGGCGGGGTCCTGGGCGCCTCGGTGGGCCGACGCCTCCCTGCGCCGGTGCTGCGTGCCTTCATCGTCGTGGTCGGTCTGACCGCGGCGGTGACCTTCGTCCTGACGTGAGGTCAGGCGGTCTTCGTCCGGGTGAGGAGTCCGAGGAGTCCCGACAAGACCGCGCCGCTCGCCCCCGCCACCAGACCCAGGCCGAGCTGCTTGGGCACCTGGCCCTCCTGGATGCCGGCGTAGGCCGTGGCCGCGTCCGCCCCGTCGACGGCCATCCCGAGCAGGATCAGCGTGCGGCGAGCCCGGCCGGTGGCGGTCAGCTGCGCGACGCCCAGAGCGATCTCGCGAGATCCGAACCACTGGGTGATCAGCGGCGAGCTCGCCTTCTGGCCCATGGTCGAGGCGACCAGCTCGGGCTTGGCGAGTGCGGCCACACCGACGGCGATGCGGCCGAGCGCGAGTCCGGTGACGGGGTTCATGGGCGCGACCCTAGTGGGTCGTGGGGTCCACGAACGCGGCGTGCCAGCGCTCGAGCTGGTCGTAGGCGCGGCCGCGCGGCTCGGGCAACGACAGGACCACATCGTGGCGAGCCCCGTCGACCGCGATGTAGGTGACGTGGGGCCCGACGGCGCCGGCCCAGCGCCTGATCTGGCGTACGTCGAGGACCAGGTCGTGCTCGTGGACGTCGGGTCCCATCTCCTCGGGACGCCGGCTGGCTCCGGAGGACAGGACGAGGACCGGGCACGGCACCGAGAGTCCGCGGTGGAGCTCGGCGTGGCCGTTGCGGACCGCGCGCAGCCACCCGGCGTGGACGGTGAAGGACTCGATCGGCTTCCAGGTCAGGTCGAAGTCCCACTCACCCTCGTGCTCGAGGTGCAGGCTGCGCGTGTAGTAGCCGGTCACCGTGCGCCGGATCGGCCGCATGGGCTGGCGCAGGCCGAGCTGCTTGAGCACCGCCGTGCCGGCGGTCCGGAGCAGCGCCGAGCCCGGTAGGTCGAACCAGGGTGAGTTGAGGACCATCCCGACCAACGCCTCGGGCCGGCGCTCGTCGGCCCACAGCGACACCGTGAGACCGCCGGTGGAGTGTGCCGAGACCACGACGCGTTCGTGGCCGTCGCGCTCGACCACCCGCTGCCAGGCGTCGTCGATCTCGGCGAAGTGGTGCCGGAGGTCGGTCACGTAATTGGGGGTCTGGTGGTCGCGGAGCGAGCGACCGTACTTGCGGAGGTCGAGGGCGTAGAAGTCGTAGCCGCGCTCGAGCCACCACTCGGCGTACTCGGTCTGGAAGAAGTAGTCCGCGAAGCCGTGCAGGTGCAGCACGGCCCGACCCGACGGTGCGTCGCTGGGTCGGTGGACGAGGGTGGCGACCACCTCTCCCTCATGGTCCGGCGGGAGGTCGATGGTCTCGGCGACCCAGGGCTCGCCGAGGACGTCGGTGGTGCCGTGGCTCATGCGCGCAGTGTCGCGTACGCCGCCGCGGCCCGGACCAGCCCCGCCAGCAGGCCGACGTCTGCGGCGGTCTCCGGGTGCCACTGCACGCCGACGCAGAACCGCTCACCCGGGCGTTCCATCGCCTCCAGGGTGCCGTCCTCCGCCCGCGCCGCCGCCTCGAACCCCGGATGGGTCCGGACCGACTGGTGGTGGTGGCAGCTGACCTCGAGCCGGTCCCCGACCAGGCCGGCAACCCGCGTCCCGGTGATCGTGCGGACCCCCACCGAGCCGAAGACGTCGCCGCCCGGACTGTGGCGCTCGTGCCCGACCAGGTCCGGCGTGTGCTGGTCGAGGCTGCCGCCCGCGTGCACCGCCATGACCTGCATGCCGCGGCAGACGCCGAGGACGGGTACGCCGCCGGCCTCGGCCGCGTCGAGCAGCGCCAGCTCCCAGGCGTCGCGGTCCGGTCGCCAGCTGGTCGTGCGCGGGTGGGGCTCGGCGGCGTAGCGCTCCGGGTCGACGTCGGCGCCGCCGCTGACGACCAGACCGTCGAGACGTCGCAGGACGCTCTCGGCGGCTCCGACCTGGGTCGAGGGGGGCAGCAGGACGGGCAGGCCACCGGTGGCCTCGACGGCCGCGGCGTACTGGGTGGGGAGGAGGTCGGCGTGCTGCTGCCAGACCCCCCAGGCGGCATGCTCGCGGTAGGTCGTCAGACCGATGACGGGTGCGCTCACCTCCGGCTCAGATCGGCGTGACGTAGGCCCCGGAGATGCCGCCGTCGACGAGGAAGGTGCTGGCCGTCATGAACGAGGAGTCGTCGGAGGCCAGGAAGAGCACGGCGGCCGCCATCTCCGAGGGCTCGCCGAAGCGGCCCATCGGCACGTGGACGAGGCGGCGTGCCGCCCGCTCGGGATCGCTGGCGAACAGCTCGCGCAGCATCGGGGTGTTGACCGGCCCGGGGCACAGGGCGTTGACCCGCACGCCCTCACGGGCGAACTGCACGCCGAGCTCGCGGGTCATCGACAGCACGCCACCCTTGGAGGCGGAGTAGGAGATCTGGGAGGTGGCCGCACCCATGACCGCCACGAACGACGCGGTGTTGATGATCGACCCCCGCCCCTGCTCGAGCATGTGAGGAAGCGCCGCCTTGCAGCAGAGGTAGACGCTGGTGAGGTTGACCTCCTGCACCCGGCGCCACGCGTCGAGGTCGGTGTCGAGGATCGAGTCGTCCTCCGGCGGGCTGATGCCGGCGTTGTTGAACGCGATGTCGACCGAGCCGTAGGTCTCCTTCGCGGTGGCGAAGAGGCGGTCGACCTCGTCCTTGTCGGTGACGTCGACGTGGCAGAAGGTGGCGACGGCCTCGCCGCCCAGCTGCTGGGCGAGCTGGTGGCCGCGCTCGTCGTCGACATCGCCGATGACGACCTTGGCGCCCTCCTCGACGAAGCGCTCGACCGTCGCCAGCCCGATCCCCGAGCACCCTCCGGTGACGACCGCGACCCGGTCCTGGATGCGTCCGTCATTGCTGCCTCCCCATGGTGGTTCCGGTCGGGTCCTCGTGCGCGATGAAGACGTTCTTCTCCTCGGTGAACGCGTAGGGCGCGTCGGGGCCGAGCTCGCGGCCGAGGCCGGACTGCTTGTAGCCGCCGAAGGGCGTCCAGTAGCGCACCGAGGAGTGGGAGTTGACGCTGAGGTTGCCGGCCTCGACGGCGCGAGCGACCCGCAGCCCGCGCGCGAGGTCGTTGGTGAAGATCGACCCGGACAGGCCGTACTCGGTGTCGTTGGCCAACGCGACCGCCTCGGCCTCGTCGTCGAAGGCCATCACTGCGACGACCGGTCCGAAGACCTCCTCGCGCCAGATCCGGCTCGCTGGGTCGTTGGTCGTGACGACGCTCGGCGGCAGCCACCAGCCCTCCCCGTCCGGCGCCGAGCCGGCGAAGGCCACGTCGACCTCGTCGAGGTAGCCCTGCACCGACGCGCGCTGCGCCTCCGAGACGAGCGGACCCATCTCCGCGTCGTCCTGGGCGGGGTCGACGACGCGCAGGGCCCGCACCGCCTCCTCGAGGTGCCCGAGGAACTCGTTGTAGGCCGGGCGTTCGACCAGGATCCGGGACCGTGCGCAACAGTCCTGCCCGGCGTTGTCGAACACGGCGTACGGCGCGGCAGCGGCCGCCGCGGCGACGTCGGCGTCGGCGAAGACGATGTTGGAGCTCTTGCCGCCGAGCTCGAGGGTCACGCGCTTCACCTGGTCCGCGCAGCCGGCCATGATCTGCTTGCCCACCTCGGTCGACCCGGTGAAGCAGACCTTGCGCACCGAGCGGGTGGGTCACGAAGCGCTCCCCGACCACCGAGCCGCGGCCGGGCACCACCTCCAGGACGTGGCGGGGCAGGCCGGCCTCGACGGCGAGCTCGCCGAGGCGGATCGCGGTGAGTGGGGTGAGCTCGGCGGGCTTGAGCACCACGGTGTTTCCGGCGGCCAGCGCAGGCGCGAAGCCCCAGGCCGCGATCGGCATCGGGAAGTTCCACGGCACGATCACCCCGACCACACCGAGCGGCTCTTGGAAGGTCACGTCCGTGCCGCCGGCGACCGGGATCTGCCGGCCGAAGAGCCGCTCGGGGGCTCCGGCGTAGTAGTTCAGGCAGTCGCGGACGTTGCCGGCCTCCCAGCGCGCGTTGCCGATCGTGTGACCGGAGTTCTCGACCTCGATGCGCGCGAGCTCCTCGACGTGGTCGTCGACGACGGCTGCGAACGCCGCAGGAGCCGGGCCCGCTCGCCGGGGGCGATCCCGCGCCACTGAGCGAACGCCGCGTGGGCCGCCTCGATGGCGGCGTCGGTCTCGGCCAGGTCAGCCGAGGGTGCTCGGCGAAGGCCCGGCCCGTGACGGGGGAGATGAGCTCGGTCATCTCACATCCGCTCGAAGCCGCGGCGCAGCTCCCAGTCGGTCACCGTCGCGTCGTAGGCGGCCAGCTCGACGTCGGCCAGGTTGGCGTAGTGGTCGACGACCTCGTCGCCGAGCGCGGCCCGGGTCACCTCGGAGGAGGCGAAGGCCTCGCGCGCCTCGCGCAGGGTGTCCGGCACGCGGGCCCGCCCGGAGGTGTAGGCGTTGCCGACGAGCTCGCTCCTCCAGCGCCAGCTCCTGCTCGATGCCGTGCAGGCCGCCGGCCAGCATGGCGGCCAGGGCGAGGTAGGGGTTGACGTCGGCGCCGGGAACCCGGTTCTCCATGCGCGCGGCGGCGCCGCGACCCACCAGGCGCACGGCGCAGGTGCGGTTGTCGAGCCCCCACGCGATCGTGGTCGGCGCGAAGGAGCCGTCGGCGAACCGCTTGTAGGAGTTGACGTTCGGCGCGTAGAGCAGCGTGAAGTCGCGCACGGTGGCCAGCACGCCGGCCACGAAGTGGTCGTAGAGCGGGGTCCGCTGGCCGGACTCCTCGTCCCAGAAGACCAGGACCCGTCCGTCGCCGCGCAGCGAGAGGTGGATGTGGCAGGAGCTGCCCTCGCGCTGGTTGTACTTGGCCATGAAGGTGATCGACTTGCCCTGCTGGGCGGCGATCTCCTTGGCGGCGGTCTTGTAGACCGCGTGGTTGTCGGCGGTCGTGCATCGCCTCGGCGTAGAGGAAGCCGATCTCGTGCTGGCCGAGGTTGCACTCACCCTTGGCGCCCTCGACGTCCAGACCGGCGTCGTACATGTGGTTGCGGATGGCGCGCAGCAGCGGCTCGACGCGCGTGGTGCCGAGGATCGAGTAGTCGACGTTGTACTGGTTGACCGGCGTCAGGTCGCGGTAGCCGGTCGCGGTGCGCGTCCTCGTAGCTGGTCTCGAAGGCGACGAACTCGAGCTCGGTGCCGGCCAGCGCCTGCCAGCCCGAGCTCGGCGCAGCGGTCGAGCTGGCCGCTGGAGGATGGAGCGCGGTGACTGCGCCACTGGCGAGTGGTCCGGCCACGCCAGGTCGCACTGCACCAGCGCGGTCGCGGGCAGGTGGGTGAGCAGCCGGACGGTGCGCTCGTCGAGGACGAACTCCATGTCGCCGTAGCCCGCGCTCCCACGACGACATCGCGTAGCCGTCGACGGTGTTCATGTCGACGTCGACGGCCAGCAGGTAGTTGCAGCCCTCGGTGCCGTGGCCGACCACGTGCTCGGCGAAGTAGCGGCCGTGCAGGCGCTTGCCCTGCAGCCGGCCCTGCATGTCGGTGAACGCCGACGACGACCGTGTCGACGTCGCCGGCGTCGATCCGCCCGACGAGGTCGTCCATCGAGAGATGTCGGTCGTTGCGCAGCTCCGGGTGCTCGGGCATCGGTGCCTCCTAACCCACGAGCCCGCGCAGCAGCGCGGCCGTGTCGTCGCAGTGCTCCTCCATGACCCGGCGGGCCCGGTCGGGCTCGTCGCCCAGGATCGCCTTCACCACCGGGCGTGCTGGCGGTCGGAGTGGGCGATGTTCGCGTCGAGCACCGGGATGGCCAGCAGCATCTCGTGCAGTGTCGCCTGCACCGAGGTGACCGCCTCGATCGTCCGGGGGGAGTCGCTCAGCGCCGCGACCGTGAGGTGGAAGCGCGAGTCGGCCTGCCGGTGCTCGGCGGGCTTCCGCGCCGACACCACGTCGACGTGCGCCTGCTCGAGCTGGTCGCGACCGATCCCCGTCGAGCTCGCGCGAGGCGGCGAGCGCGGCCGCGCCGGGCTCGACGACCGCCGGAAGTCCAGTGCGTCGAGCCAGGTGCGACGCCTGGTCCGCGGAGATGCGAGCCGCGGCCCGGGCGGAGGGGGTGCCGGGCTTCAGCGTCACCACGGTGCCGCCGCCGCGACCGCGGGTGGTCTCGACCAGTCCGGCCTGGACGCAGCGCCGCCATCGCCTCTCGCAGCGTCGCGCGCGAGACGTGCGAGCTGCTCGGCCAGCACGCGCTTCGGGCGGCAGGGTCGTGCCACGCGGGTAGACGCCCGAGCCGGATAGCGGTGGCGAGCTGCTCCACGCAGGCCTCGAAGGCATGGTGGCCGCGCACCGGCCGGAGCACCGCCTCGGGAAGGTGCGTGGTCCGGCCAGAGGCCATGGCTCGACATGCTCAGGACCGACGACCGGGCGGTGTCAATCGTCCTGACGTCAAAGGTCTGAGTTCAGACCATTCGCGACTCGTGGTGGACACCTCGGCCCGAGCAGGGTCTAGGTTCCGGCCCTCGGTCCGAACGCGTCCGTCCCGGAGGGTGCCTCCATGTCCGAGACCGCAGATCCACAACGACGACGAGGCCCTCCTGGCCAAGCTCGGCTACAAGCAGGAGCTGAGCCGGTCGCTGGTCCAGCTTCTCGAACTTCGCGATCTCGTTCTCGATCATCTCGATCCTCGCCGGGTGCTTCACCACCTTCGGCCAGGCGTGGAACAACGGCGGGCCGATCGCCATCTCCTGGGGCTGGCCGATCATCTCCGCCTTCATCCTGATCATCGGGTTCACGCTCAGCGAGCTGGTCTCGGCCTACCCGACCTCCGGCGGCATCTACTGGTGGGCGGCCAAGATGGGCGGTCCCGCCGCCGGCTTCTTCACCGGGTGGCTCAACCTGATCGGCCTGCTGGCGGTCACCGCATCGGTGGCCTACGGCGCCGCGACGTTCCTCGACCTCACCCTGAGCACGATCAGCTCGGGTGCGCCGACGGCTACTCGCTGACCCGGGTCTTCGTGCTCTTCATCGCGATCATGGTGCTCGCAGCGCTGGCCAACATCTTCAGCGGACACCTGCTGGCGATCATCAACAACATCTCGGTGTGGTGGCACGTCGCCGGTGCGGCGATCGTGATCCTGGTGCTCGTGCATCGTCCCCGACGACCACCAGAGCGCGGGCTTCGTCTTCACCGAGCGGATCAACAACTCCGGCTTCAGCAGCGGCTTCTACTGGTTCCTCGTGCTGCCGCTGGGCTTCCTGCTCACCCAGTACACGATCACCGGGTTCGACGCCTCCGCCCACCTGTCGGAGGAGACCCAGGGCGCGGCCGAGGGGCGCCGCCAAGGGGATCTGGCGCTCGATCTTCTACTCGGCGATCGGCGGCTACCTGCTGCTGCTGGCCTTCCTCTTCGCCGTCCAGGACCCGCAGGGGGTCAGCGACGGGCTTCGGGGCGGTGGACGTGATCTTCGGTCAGGCCCTGCCCGAGGGCTGGCACTTCCTGATCCTGCTGATCTCCACCGCCGGGCAGCTCTTCTGCACCACCGCCTGCCTCACCAGCGCCTCGCGGATGACGTTCGCCTTCAGTCGCGACGGCGCGATCCCGGGGTCCCGGATGCTCGCGAAGGTGAACCCGCGGACCCGGGTGCCGGCCAACGCCGTCATCTTCGTCGGGGTGATCGGCGTGCTGATCACCCTGCCGGCGCTCAAGAGCATCGGTGGCGTCCCGGTCGCGTTCTACGCGGTCGTCTCGGTGGCGGTGATCGGCCTCTACCTCGCCTTCCTGATCCCGATCTACCTCCGGTGGCGGATGGGCGACGCCTTCGAGCCCGGCTCGCTGGAACAACGGCAACGAAGTACAAGTGGATGAACCTGCATCGCCGTCTCGAGATCACCGTGATCTCGGTCTACTTCGTCCTGCCGTTCACCCCGGCCGGCGTGCCGGGCAACGACGACTTCGCCTGGTCGCAGCGTCAACTACGCGCCCGTCCTCACGATCGGGACGCTCATCGTGTTGCGGCATCTGGTGGCAGCTGTCGGCCAAGAAGTGGTTCACCGGGCCCAAGCACACGATCGACACCGCCGTCACCGAGGCGTTCAACGACTAGCGATGCCTCGAGCGTGAGCTCTGTCGACCTGGACCGCCTCGCCTGCCTGGCGGGGCGGTCCTGGCGGGCCACCGACCTGCCCGGGGGCCTGACCAACCACAACGTCCGCGTCACCACTGACGACGCGGGGCCGCTGCTGGACGTCGTGGTCCGCTGCTCCGCGGCCGACGCCGAGCTGCTGGGCATCGACCGCGACGCCGAGCACGTCAACACCGCTCGCGCGCACGAGGCCGGGGTGGGGGCGCCCGTGGTGGAGTACCGGCCGGACCTCGCGGACTGCTCGTGATCGGCTTCCTGGTCGGGGCGCTCACTCGGAGCGCCGACTTCGCCGACGCCGCGGTGCTGCGCCGACGGCCCAGACGCCTGCCGGCGGCTCCACGCCGGGCCGCGGTTCGTCAGGTGACTTCGACATGTTCGCCCGGCAGGCGGCCTACCTGGCGACCGTCGAGCGAGCGGGGCTTCGCACTGCCGCAGGCGCTACGACGACCACGCCGCGGCGCTGGTCCGAGGTGCGACAGGCGCTCGCCGCGACCGGCGCAGCCACGGTGCCGTGCAACAACGACCTCCTCGCCGCCAACGTCATCGACGACGGGGTGACCGCGGGCCTGGCTCATCGACTACGAGTACTCCGGCAACAACGACGCCTGCTTCGAGCTCGGGAACACCGCCACCGAGTGCGACCTGACCGCCGAGCAGAGTGAGGCGTACGTCGAGGCCTACTTCGGCGTCGCCCGACCCGGGCCAGCTGGCGCGGGTGCGGCTGCAGTCCCTCGTCAGCCAGTACGGCTGGTCGCTGTGGGGGTTCATCCAGGCCGCGACCAGCCACGATCGACTTCGACTTCACCAGCTGGGGCCAGGAGCGCTTCGACAAGGCCGAGGCGACCTTCCGCGGGCCCGAGCTGCCCGGCGACTTCGGCCGAGGTCGCGGGTGACTGAGGTTCCGGAGCGGGCCCGGGTCGTCGTGGTCGGAGGCGGTGTCGTCGGGTGCTCGGTCGCCTACCACCTCACCGGGCTGGGGTGGACCGACGTCGTCGTCCTCGAGCAGGGACGCCTCTCCAGCGGCACGACCTGGCACGCGGCCGGCCTGGTCGGCCCGCTGCGGGCCACCGAGAGCGGGACCCGGCTGGTGCAGTACTCCGCCGAGCTCTACGCCCGGCTGGAGGAGGAGACCGGACTGGCGACCGGCTACCGCAACACCGGGGGGCTGGTGCTGGCGCGCACGCCGGACCGGATGACCCAGCTGCGTCGTACGGCGGCGAACGCGACCGCCTACGACCTGCCCTGCGAGGTGGTCGGGCCCGACCGTGCGCGAGGGCTCTGGCCGCCGATGCAGGTCGACGACGTGCTCGGGGGCGCTGCGGCTGCCCGGGGACGGGAAGGTGAACCCGACCGACCTCACCCAGGCCTGGCCCAGGGGGCCCGGCAGCGAGGTGCGCGGGTGGTGGAGAAGACGCGGGTCACCGGTTCGACGCTCGTCGAGGGGCGGGTCAGCGGAGTCGTGACCGACCGCGGCCGGGTCGAGTGCGAGGTCGTCGTCAACTGCGCCGGGCCAGTGGGCCAAGGCCCTCGGCGACCAGGTGGGCGTCACCGTCCCCCTGCACTCGGCCGAGCACTTCTACGTCGTGACCGAGGACGTCGAGGGCACCCATCCCGACCTGCCGATCATGCGCGACCCCGACGGGTGGACCTACTTCAAGGAGGAGGTCGGCGGCCTCGTCGTGGGCGGCTTCGAGCCCGACGCCAAGCCCTGGCGCTCGCCCTCGGACCTGCCGCACCCCTTCGAGTTCCAGCTCCTCGAGGAGGACTGGGAGCACTTCTCGGTCCTCATGGACCAGGCCGTGTTGCGCGTCCCGGCGCTCGACGAGACGGGGATCCGCAAGTTCTACAACGGGCCGGAGTCCTTCACGCCTGACAACCAGTTCGTCCTGGGGCGGGCACCCCGGACTGGCCGGCTACTTCGTCGGCGCCGGCTTCAACTCTGTCGGCATCGCCTCGGCCGGGAGGCGCGGGTCGGGCCCTCGCGGAATGGATCGTTGCCGGCGAGCCGCAGGAGGACCTGGTCGGTGTCGACGTACGCCGGTTCGGCCCCTTCCACGGCGAGGAGCGCTGGCTCCGGTCACGGGTCGCGGAGGTGCTGGGTCTCCACTACGCGCTCCCGTGGCCCAACCGGGAGCCGGAGAGCGGCCGCGACCAGCGACGCTCGCCGCTCCACGACCGGTTGGCGGCCCGGGGTGCCGTCTTCGGGACCCGGATGGGGTGGGAGCGTCCGCTGGTCTTCGCGCCGGCCGGGGAGCAGCCGCGACTCGACTACACCTGGGGGCGACCGACCTGGCTCCCGTGGTCGGCCGCCGAGCAGCGGGCCTGCCGCACCGACGTGGCCGTCTTCGACCAGACCTCGTTCTCGGTCTACGTGGTCTCAGGGCCGGAGGCACTCGCGGGGTTGCAGTGGGTGTGTGCGGCCGACGTCGACGTGGAGGTGGGACGAGCGGTCTACACCCCCTTCCTCAACCAGCGCGGCACCTACGAGGCGGACCTGACCGTGACCCGGACCGGGAAGCAGGACTTCCTGGTGGTGTCCAGCTCGGCGACGACCTACCGCGATCTCGACTGGCTGGCCCGGCACGGTGTCCCCGCCGTCGACGTGACCGACGACTTCTCGGTCATCGGCGTGATGGGGCCGCGCTCGCGGGAGCTGCTGGGCGGGCTCACCGACGCCGACCTGTCGGAGGAGGCCTTCGCCTTCGCGACCAGCCGGGAGGTCGTGGTGGCCGGCGTCGAGGTCCGCGCGACGCGGATGACCTACGTCGGCGAGCTGGGGTGGGAGCTGCTGGTGCCCGTCGCGACCGCCGCTGCCGTCTACGACGCGGTCAGCGCGCAGGGCGCCATCGACGCGGGCTACTCGACCATCGAGTCCCTCCGGTTGGAGAAGGGCTACCGGGCCTTCGGGCGCGAGCTGACCCCTGATCTCACGCCCGTCGAGGCCGGCCTGGTGTTCGCCACCGCACTGGGGGACCCGGGGGGCAAGGACTTCCTCGGGCGGACCGCCGTGGCTCAGCGTCGAGAGCTCCTGCGTTCGCCGGGGCCCCGTCGTCGCATCGTCTCCTTCGTGGTGGAGGACAGCGAGCCCATGCTCTGGGGTGGCGAGCTCCTCGTGCGCGACGGTGTGCCGTCGGGTCAGGTGACGAGTGCGGCCTGGGGGGAGACGGTGGGGGCCTGTGTGGGGCTGGCTCTCGTGCGCTACGACGCCCCCGTCACCGCGGAGTGGCTGGCGAGCGGCGGTTTCGAGGTCGACGTCGCGGGGGAGCGACACCCCGTGTCGGTCAGTCTGACCGCACCGTTGCGCTGAGGCCACGGTCGCCCCGCCCCACCCGCCAGGCGACGAGTACGGCGGCCACGGTGCCGCCGAGCGTGCCGAGTGTCATGTCCCCGAGGGTGTCCTCGTAGGCCGTGTCGAGCTCGGTGCCGTGCCGGATGAAGGTGTACCACTCGCCGAGCTCCCAGCCCAGCGCGAGCAGTCGAGCCCAGCCCGGTGACCAGCAGCAGCCGCGCCCACGGCGGCGCACGTTGCCGGCGACCATCAGGCCGATGCCGGCGTCAGCAGGAAGAACCAGTTCACGAAGTGGTTGAGGTCGTCCCACCAGACGACCGTGTCGTAGAGGTCGAGGCTGTTGCCCGGTGGTGTCGACCAGGAAGCCCAGCATGACCAGCGCGAACGCGACGTACGGCGGCTCGCGCGTCCGGGCGCCGACGCTTGACCGCCAGCCACCAGATCGCCGGCACCAGGAGCATCAGCAGCCGGGTAGGCGACCAGCCGGGCCCCGAACGCCTTGTCGGCGAAGCGCTCGATGCCGGGCACGCACTCGCGACCGCGAGCTGCGCGACCGTGGCGAGCAGGAGCACGCGGGCCGCCGGACCAGATCAGGCGCGCGTCCCCAGGCGTCTGGCCGCCTCATGCTGGTACGGTGCCCGTGCAGGATCCCGGCTCGCCCGGCGGTCTTGAACGCCAGGTTGAACGAGACCACGGCCGGCGAGGCGTCGGAGTCGACGCCGAGCGACTCCTCCCTGCACCGCGTGCACGACGAAGTAGTAGCGGTGGACCTGGTCGCCCTCCGGGGGCGCGGCGCCCATGAAGGCCTTGGTGCCGCCGTCGTTGCGGCACATGAAGGCGTTGCCGGGCAGGTCGGCGCCCTCGGCGCCGGCCCCGGCGTCCAGCGAGGTGCAGTCGGCCGGCAGGTCGACGAGCACCCAGTGCCAGAAGCCGCTGGGCGTGGGGGCGTCGGGGTCGAAGCAGGTGACGGTGAAGCTCTTGGTCTCCTCGGGGAACGCCCGACCAGGACAGCTGCGGCGAGCGGTCACCCCCCGCGTTGACCTGGTCGTCCTGGAGCGGCTGACCGTCGGTGACGTCCTCGCTGGTGACGGTGAACGACGGGACGGCGGGCAGCAGGTCGTACGGGTCCGGGCTGACGCGGGCGGTCGAGGTCATCGGGCTCCTTGCTCGGTCATGATCGTCTGGCGACGAGTGGCAGCGCGTCACGAGCCGACCCACACCGCGATGACCGCTGCCGGTGGCTCCAGCTCCTGATCCCGGTCGGCCTGCGCTGGCGGCCGGCGGGTGCTGGTCGTGGCGGTGGCACGTCGCGCAACGGCGGGTGCCGCAGCTGATCGCGGTCGGGGCGGAGGTCCTGCTCGTCTCCCCGAGGTGACGCCCGCCGTCGAGGGTCTGGCGGGCGCGGGCGAGATCACCTGGCACCGGCGCGGCTTCGAGGACGCCGACCTCGACGGCGCCTGGTACGTCATCGCCGCGACCGACGACCGTGAGGTCAACGAGCCGGTCAGCGCGGCCGCCGAGCGCGGCCGGATCTTCTGCGTGCGCGCCGACGACGCCACCCGCGCCAGCGCCTGGACGCCGGCGGTCGGACGGCACGCGGGCGTCACGGTCGCCGTGCTCGGCAACCGCGAGCCGCGGCGCTGCGCGGCGGTGCGCGACGAGATCCTCGAGGGGCTGCGCGAGGGCACGATCCGGCCCGGCGCTCAGCGGGACCGCACACCCGGCGTCGTCCTGGTCGGCGGCGGTCCCGGCGACCCGGAGCTGATCTCGCGTGGCCGGTCGCGCGGCGCTGATGGAGGCCGACGTGGTGGTGGCCGACCGGCTGGCGCCGCGTGAGCTGCTGGGCGAGCTGCCCGCGAGCGTCGAGCTGGTCGACGTGGCCAAGCTCCCGCGTGGCCGCGTCAGCCCACAGGAGGAGATCAACCGGATCATCGTCGAGCGCGCGCTCGCCGGGACAGCGGGTGGTGCGGTTCAAGGGCGGCGACAGCTTCGTGTTCGGTCGCGGCTTCGAGGAGGTGCTGGCCTGCCGGGAGGCGGGTGTTCCGGTGACCGTCGTCCCCGGGCTCACCAGCCCGATCGCGGTCCCCGGGGTGGTCGGCATCCCGGTCACGCACCGCGGCGTCGCCCACGACTTCACCGTGATCTCGGGCCACCTGCCGCCCGGGCACGCCGGAGTCGCTGACCGACTGGGCGGCCGTCGCGCGGCTCACCGGCACCCTGCGTGCTGATGATGGCGGTCGAGAACGCGCCGCGCGATCGCCGGCGCGCTCCTCGAGGGCGGCCGCGACGCCGGACACGCCGGTCGCCGTGGTCTGCGACGGCAGCATGCCGGGGGAGCGGACGGTGCTGATCGAGCCTGGGCGCGCTCGCCGAGGACCTGAGGGCGCACGACGTACGCCGCCGGCGATCATCGTGGTCGGCGACGTCGTCGCCGTGGCCCACCCGGAGGCGTTCGGTCGTCGAGCCGGCGAGGGACGAGCACGTGCGAGTCGTGGCTGAGCTGGTCGAGGTCGACGTGCCGACGACCCGCGGCTGCGCGACTACCGCGACCTGCGCGACGTCGAGCTCCGCAAGCACCTCGAGGCCGAGCACGGGCTGTTCCTCGCCGAGGGGGAGAAGGTCGTCCGCCGGGCGGTCGAGGCCGGCTTCACCCCGCGGTCCTTCCTGATGGCGCCACGCTGGCTCGACGGCCTCGCCGACGTGCTCGGCTGCCACCGACGCGCCCTGCTACGTGGTCGAGCGAGGTGCTGGCCGAGCAGGTGACCGGCTTCCACGTCCACCGCGGTGCGCTGGCCTCGCTGGAGCGTCGGCCGCTGCCGGCGCTCGACGACGTGCTCGCCGGCGCCCGCTCGGTCCTGGTGCTCGAGGACATCGTCGACCACACCAACGTCGGGGCGATCTTCCGCTGCGGCGCGGCCTTCGGCTTCGACGCCGTGCTGCTCGCGCCACGGTGCGCCGACCCGCTCTACCGGCGCTCGGTCAAGGTCGGCATGGGGGCGGTCTTCGCACTGCCGTGGACCCGGCTCCCGGACTGGCACGACGCCCTGCCCGACCTGTCGCAGCCGTGGCTTCACGACCGTGGCGCTCACCCTGGCCGACGACGCCGCGCCGGTCGAGGAGGCCGTCGCCGGCGTCGACCGCGTCGCGCTCGTGCTGGGCTCCGAGGGACACGGTCTCTCGGCCCACTGGGAGTCGAGTGCGGACCGTCGCGGCCGTGATCGCGATGCCGGAGGGCATCGACTCGCTCAACGTCGCCGCCGCGGCGGCCGTCGCCTGCTACGTCACGTCACGTCGGCGGCCTGACGGCGTGCCTCAGGCCGGCCAACCCGGCGGGTAGTCCTCGGCTGCGCTCTCCATCGCCTTCCGGAGCTTCTTGCGCGGCCTTGGTCGGCAGCCGGTCGCCGAAGACGGTGCCGTGGGTGTGGTCGGTCTCGTGCTGGAGGCAGCGCGCGAGCAGACCGTCGCCGGTGAACTCCACCGGCTCGCCGTCCAGCCCGATGCCGGTCACGGTCGCGATGTCGGGTCGGGCGCACTCGACGAAGGCGCCGGGGTAGGACAGGCATCCCTCGTCGCCGTCGTCGAGCTGGCGGTCCTTGCCCTCCGGGAGCGTGAGGACCGGGTTGCAGACCACCCCGGCGGTGTCGCTCGCCGGCGTCGTCGGGGCAGTCGAAGACGAAGACGGCGAGGTCGACGCCGATCTGGCAGGCCGCCAGCCCGACCCCGTCGGCGGCGTACATCGTCGCCACCATGTCGGCGACCAGGCTCGTCGAGCTCGTCGTCGTAGGCCGTCACCCTGCCTGCGGGCGGTGCATCACCGGCGTCCCCCAACGGGTGATCGGACGCACGGTGCCGCCCTCGGGCAGCGGTCCGTGCGGTGCGTGCACTGGCCGGGCAGCGATAGGCGAACCCCGGTGGCCGTCGTGTGTGACCGGCGGCACGGCCATGTCGTGTAGCCCGGCTGTGTAACTCAGCAGTTACATTATCTCCATGGCACCCTCCCCAGCGTCCGCAACTCGCCCGGCGACCGGCACGGGGTCGCGAGCAGCGAGTCGCGCGACCCGATCGGCTACCTGGTCGCCGGCCTGAGCGCCCTGGCCCAGAGCCGACATCCTGGACCGCTTCGGGCTGCGCAAGCAGGCCGAGCAGGCGGTCTTCTCCGTGACCCGCGGCGGCTTCTGGACCGTGACGCGGGCCAGCCGTACCGTTCACCCGCTCCGGCAGGCCCGAGCTCAGCCGGCGAGCGTGTCGCGCCCGGTCCCGCGCAGCGGGGTCTTCGACCTCACCCCGACCGAGGACGAGCAGATGCTCGTCGACGTCGTGACGGAGTACGCCGCGGAGGTCGTGCGGCCGGCCGCCGCCGACGGCCGACGATGCCTGCGCCGCCCCGGCGGAGGTGCTGCGGGGCAGCCTCGAGATCGGCCTGCCCATCCTCGGTGTTCCCGAGGCGCTGGGCGGCGTCTCCGAGGAGCGGTCCGCGATGGCCGGCACCCTGGTCGCCGAGGCGCTGGCCCACGGCGACATGGGTCTGGCGGTCGCGACGCTGGCCTCCGGCGTCGGTCGCGACCGCGATCGGCCTCTGGGGCACCGAGGAGCAGCAGCGGACCTACCTCCCGGCCTTCACGGGTGAGCGGAGGTGCCGGTGGCGGCGCTCGCGCTCACCGAACCGACCGCCGCTCTTCGACGTGCTGTCTCCGGCCACGACCGCGACCCGCACCGCCGACGGATTCGTGCTCGACGGCGTGAAGAGCGCGGTGGTCCGCGGGCGCCGATGCCGAGCTGTTCGTCGTCGGAGCCGACCTCGACGGCGTCCCGGTGCTCTTCCTCGTCGAGTCGGGCGCCGCCGGGCTCGACGTCGAGGCCGACCCATCGATGGGTGTGCGGGCTGCCTCGCTGACCCGGCTGCGCCTGACCGGCGTGCCAGGTGCCCGCCGACGCCGTGCTCGGCGAGACGCGACGGTTCGACCTACGCCGAGTGCGTGCGGCTCTCGCGGACTCGCCTGGTGCGCCCTCGCGGTCGGCACCGGTCAGGCCGTCCTCGACTACGTCACGCCGTACGTCAAGGAGCGCGAGGCCTTCGGCGAGCCCGTCGCGCACCGGCAGTCGGTGGCGTTCATGGTCGCCGACATCGCGACCGAGCTGCAGGCGATGCGGCTGCTCACCTACAAGGCCGCCGCGCGTGCGGCCGCCGGCCAGGACTTCGCCCGCGAGGTCGGCGCTGGCGCGCCAGCTCTGCGCGGAGAAGGGCATGCAGATCGGCCTCGACGGCGTCCAGCTGCTCGGTGGCCACGGCTTCGTCAAGGAGCACCCCGTCGAGAGGTGGTACCGCGACCTGCGATCCGTCGCGATCATGGAAGGAACCGTACTCGTATGATGCATCAGCCTGGACGACCCCAAGAAGTTCCGGACCCTGGCCGGGCAGGCCCACCAGGTCGCGATGAACATGCTGCGACCGATCTCGCGCAAGTACGACCGCGCCGAGCACGAGTACCCCACCGAGCTCGACATGCTCGCCGCGATGATCGACGGTCTCGCCGAGTCCGGTGCCAGTGAGGGAGCCGGGGCCGCCGGCGTCCGACGTGACGAGACGGCGGAGGAGGCCGGCGTCAAGAACGGCGCCAACCTCGCCTCGGTCATGTCGATCGCCGAGATGTGCTGGGGCGACGTCGGCCTGCTGCTCTCGATGCCGCGTCAGGGCCTCGGCAACTCCGCGATCGCCTCGGTCGCCGACGATGAGCAGCAGGAGCGGTTCGCGGGCGTGTGGGCCGGCATGGCGATCACCGAGCCAGGTGTCGGCTCCGACTCCGCCAACATCACGACGACGGCCACCCTCGACGGCGATCACTACGTGCTCAACGGCGAGAAGATCTACGTCACCTCGGGCGAGCGGGCCGACCACATCGTGGTGTGGGCGACGCTGGACAAGACCTGGGACGCGCGGCGATCAAGTCGTTCGTGGTCCCCAAGGGCACGCCCGGCATGCGGGTCGACCGGCTCGAGCACAAGCTCGGCATCCGGGCCTCCGACACCGCGACGATCATCTTCGAGGACTGCCGGGTCCCGGCCGAGAACCTGCTCGGGCTCGCCCGGACGTCGACACGCTTGCAGGGCTTCGCCGGCGCGATGGCCACCTTCGACAACACCCGCCCACTGGTCGCTGTCGATGGCGATCGGCTGCGCCAAGGCAGCGCTCGACCTGACCCGCGACCTGCTCGAGCAGGCCGGGGTGACCGTCGACTACGACCGGCCCGGTCACACCCAGCACGCCGCCGCCGCGAAGTTCCTGCAGATGGAGGCCGACTGGGAGGGCGCGCGGCTGCTCATGCTGCAGGCTGCCTGGATGGCCGACAACCGTCAGCCCAACTCGCTGGAGGCCTCGATGGCCAAGGCCAAGGCCGGTCGGGTCGGGTCCGACATCACGCTGTCGTGCGTGGAGCTGTGCGGCTCGGTCGGCTACAGCGAGGGCGAGCTGCTCGAGAAGTGGGCCCGCGACTCCAAGATCCTCGACATCTTCGAGGGCACCCAGCAGATCCAGCAGCTGATCATCGCCCGCCGCGTCTTGGGGTTGTCCTCAGCCGAGCTGAAGTAGCGCGACGAAGGGACGCCCCCGGCCTCACTCCTTCTTGTCGCCCGTCGTCTTGTCGGCCGTCGCCTTGCGCGGCGGCAGCTTGGCGCCGGGAGCGCTCTTCTTCGCGGCGGCCTTCTTGGTCGCCTTCTTCGCAGGGGCCTTCTTCTTCGGCCCAACGGCTGAGATCTTCTTGGCGACCTCTGCAGGGGTGGGGATCTCGATGTCCTCGACCGAGGCGGCCCGGTCGATCTCGGTCGGGCTCTTGTGCGGCGGCTCGAGCGCGGCTCCGTGGTCGGCGGCCTGCTTCGCGGCCGGCTCGGCCACCTTGCTGGTGTCCGGCTTGGTGGCCGGCTTGGCAGCACGCGCGACCGGCGTTGGCGTCGGTGATGACGACGGAGACTTCTCGGAGTTCCCTGAGCTCTTGCCGCCGGACAGCCGGCTCGTGACCGGGCCCAGGGCCTTGGCGGCGGTCCCCACGACCGAACCCCCCACCTTGAGCCCCACCTGGGCCCCGGTGGTGACGACTCCGGTCACGGTCTCCTTGACGCGGTCGATCGGGCTGCGGGCCACGGGCGCTCCTTCGGCTCTGCTTCTGGGGTCGGCTGCTGGGTCCCGTCGATTCAAGCACGGCGGACCAGCGTCCCCGACGGGGTGGCACGCTGGACCGGTGAGCCTTTCCAGTACCCAGGCCGACGACCGGCGCACGGAGCTGATCGTCGACACCCTCACCGACGCGTTCGCACCGCTGATGAAGGCCGACCCGGTCGGCTTCCGCGGCAAGTACCGCAAGATGGCCTCGGACCCGCACGCCTTCTACCGAGGCACGGCCTGCCTGTTCTACGCCGACGTCACGGGCCAGGGCGGGGACGCCGAGCTGGCCGAGGACCCCTACTCCGACGAGCGGAGCGGCCGGATCTGGGTCCACGGGGACCTGCACGTCGAGAACTTCGGCACCTATCTCAACTCAGACGGTCGGCTGGTCTTCGACGTCAACGACTTCGACGAGGCCTACCTCGGTCGTTTCACCTGGGACCTCCAGCGCTTCGCCGCCTCGCTCGCACTGGTGGGTTGGCAGAAGGCCCTGCCGGAGGACGACGTGCGCCGGCTCATCGGGCGCTACCTGCGGGCCTACCTCGCGCAGGTCGACGAGTACCGCCAGACCGAGGAGGACGACTTCGCCCTCCACCTCGACAACAGCGACGGGCCGATCCTCGAGGCGCTGGTGCAGGCGCGTTGCCAGCGGCGGGCCGACCTGCTGGACCAGATGACCGCCGAGATCGACGGCGTTCGGAGGTTCGTCGACGACGGGTCGATCCGACAGTTGGCCAAGACCGAGCGGGCCAAGGTGGCCCGGGCCTTCGAGCTCTACCTGGACTCGATCCCGCCGCGCCGCAAGGCCGAGCGCGAGCTGTTCTACGACCTGCGCGACGTGGTCGGGAAGTCAGGTTTCGGCATCGGCAGTGCCGGGCTGCCGGCCTACAACCTGCTCATCGAGGGCTACAGCCAAGCCCTCGACAACGACGTCGTGCTGTCGATGAAGCAGGCCAACGTGCCAGCTATCAGCCGCTTCGTCGACACGGGCCCCATCGAGGACTACTTCGAGCACGAGGGGCACCGGACGGTGGTCAGCCAGCGGGCCCTGCAGGTCCACACCGACCCCCTGCTCGGCTACACCAGGCTCAACGGGATCGGCTACGTCGTCTCGGAGCTCTCGCCCTACGAGGTCGACCTGGACTGGTCGGAGCTGACCGAGCCCGACGAGATCGGTGCGGTGGTCACCATGCTCGGTCGCGCGACCGCGAAGGTGCACTGCGCCTCCGACGAGGACAGCGACCAGGATCTGGTCGACTTCCAGGTCGAGGACGCGATCGCCGAGAGCATCGAGGGTCGACGTCGAGAGTTCACCGCCTGGGTGACCGACTGGGGGATGTCCTACGCCGACCGGGTCCGCGTCGACCACGCCCTGTTCGTCAGCGCCTTCCGCGAGGGCCGGATCGGCGTCTCCTCGACCTAGCCTCTCAGGAGAGGACGGTGGCCCCGCCCACCGGCTCGACGACGAAGTGGTGCGGCTCCCGGAAGCCTTCGCGGACGAAGGCCAGGTCGACGGCACGGGTGACGGCGTCGAGACGCTCGGTCGGTACGACGGAGACCGCCGAGCCGCCGAACCCACCGCCGGTCATCCGGGCGGCCAGCGCCCCGGACTCGACCGCGACCGCCACGGCCGCATCGAGCTCGACGCACGAGACCTCGTAGTCCTCACGCAGGGACTCGTGCGAAGCGGCGAAGATCCGTCCCACCTCGCCCCAGTCGGCCTTCGAGAGGGCCTCGACGGCGGCCGTGACGCGCTGGTTCTCGCTCACCACGTGCCGGGCCCGGCGGCGGAGCCGCTCCTCGTCGAGGTCCTCGACCGCCTCGAGGGTGGTGTGCCGCAACGACGGCACCTCCAGCGCCCGGGCCGCCGCCTCGCAGTCGGCGCGTCGGGCGGCGTACCCCCCGTCGGTCAGCTCGTGCGCGACCCGGGTGTCGGTGACCAGCAGCGAGACGCCGTCGAGCGGCAGTGGCACCTGCCGGGTCCCGCCGGAGTCGAAGTCCACGAGAAGGGCGTGCCCGGCCTCGGCGAGCAGCGCGACCGTCTGGTCCATCCCGCCCGTGGGTGCTCCCGCGACCTCGGTCTCCGCGCGCACACAGATGTCCACCAGCTCACGACGGAGCGAGTCGTCGAGCTCGCGGCCGACCAGCCCCGTGAGCGCGGCCGCGACAGCACACCCGAGTGCGGCGGACGACGACAGCCCGGCCCCGATGGGGACCGTGCTGTCGACCTCGAGGTCGACGCCCGGCACCTCCCAGCCTGCCTCGCGCAGCGCCCACAGCGCGCCCACGGCGTAGGCCGCCCAGCCAGCGACGTCACCGGGACCGATGGCGTCCAGCGAACCCGTCCAGGAGTCGTCGAGCTGGCGGCTCACCGCACGCACCGTGTCGTCGCGGCGCTCGGTGGCGCGGACCGTTGTGTGGAACGGGATGGCGACCGGCAGCACGAGCCCGGCGTTGTAGTCGGTGTGCTCCCCGATCAGGTTGACGCGACCGGGTGCCCGACCGACCGCACTCCGGCTGCTCGACACGCGTCCCAGCCTAGGCTGGGGGAGTGAGGTTCCTCGCTGACCGCATCCCCTCGCACGACCTGACCTACGACGACGTCTTCATGGTGCCGCGTGCGTCGTCGGTCGGCAGCAGGTACGACGTCGACCTGGCCACCAGCGACGGCACGGGCACGACGGTGCCCCTGGTCGTCGCGAACATGACGGCGATCGCCGGCAAGCGAATGGCCGAGACGGTGGCGCGGAGGGGCGGCCTCGTGGTCGTCCCGCAGGACATCCCGTTCCCGGTGGTGGCCGAGGTGGTGCGCTTCGTGAAGTCGCGGCACCTGGTCTTCGACACGCCTATCGAGCTGCGCCCGACCCAGACCGTCGCGGAGGCACTGTCCCTGATCCCGAAGCGCTCGCACCGTGCGGCGGTGGTGGTCGACCACGGACGCCCCGTCGGGGTCGTCGCGGAGTCCGACTGCGCCGACGTCGACCGCTTCGCCCAGGTGCAGCACGTGATGTCGCCGGTCGAGGTCGCCATCGCGGCAGACACCGACCCACGGTCGGCCTTCGACGCCGTCGATGCGGCGCGCGCCTCGCTGGCGGTGGCGGTCGACGACGACGGTGCCCTGGTCGGGGTGCTCACCCGGACCGGAGCGCTGCGGGCGACGCTCTACTCGCCTGCGGTCGACGCTGCCGGTGGCCTCCGCGTCGCCGCCGCGGTGGGGGTCAACGGCGACGTGGGCCAGAAGGCGAAGGAGCTTCTCGGGGCCGGGGTCGACTGCCTGGTCGTCGACACGGCGCACGGGCACCAGGACCGGATGACCGATGCGCTGGCCGCGGTCCGCGCCCTCGACCCGCCGGTTCCCGTCGTCGCCGGCAACGTCGTCTCCGCCGAGGGGGTGCGCGACCTGGTCGAGGCAGGCGCTGACATCGTCAAGGTCGGCGTCGGCCCAGGGGCCATGTGCACCACGCGGATGATGACCGGTGTCGGGCGGCCCCAGTTCTCGGCCGTCCTCGAGTGCGCCGCGGCGGCCCGTGACCTGGGCAAGCACGTCTGGGCCGACGGCGGGGTCCGTCACCCGCGTGACGTCGCCCTCGCCCTGGCTGCCGGCGCCTCGTCGGTGATGATCGGCTCCTGGTTCGCCGGCACCCACGAGTCGCCCGGTGACCTGCTCGAGGACTCGACGGGACGGTCCTACAAGGTCTCCTTCGGCATGGCCTCGGCCCGCGCGGTGGCCAACCGGACGGTGACCGAGTCGTCGTACGACCGGGCCCGCAAGGGCCTCTACGAGGAGGGCATCTCCTCCTCGCGGATGTACCTCGACCCGGCCCGACCTGGTGTGGAGGACCTCATCGACCAGATCTGCTCGGGCGTGCGGTCGGCCTGCACGTACGCCGGCGCGCACACGCTCGCCGAGCTGCACGAGCGGGCGCTGCTGGGCGTGCAGTCGGCGGCCGGCTTCCACGAGGGCCGGCCGCTCAGCACCAGCTGGTGATCACCGGCTGCTGCGCGCCGTCCGCCCCTTGACCACGCCGACGAAGGCCTGCGTGACGTCGTCGTCGCGCTCGACCAGCCACACGAGCGCCACGGTGGTCGGCTCGAGGTCGGTCACCGGCCGCACCACGACGTCCTTGCGGTGGTGCAGCCTGGCCAAAGACATCGGCATCACCACGACCCCGTCCCCGTTCGCGACGGTCGCGCTGGCGTCCGCTGCGGAGAGCGATGACCAGTCGACCTCGTCGTCGGCGAAGTCCACATGCTGCACCTCCTCGGCCGCGGCCAGATAGCTGTCGCGGCCGGCGAGCGCCACCGGTTGCTCGTCATAGAGGCGGACGACGTGCAGCGCATCGATGTCGACCGGCAGGCGCACGAGAGCCATGTCGACGCGGCCCTTCCGTACTGCCTCCTCCTGCTCGTGCTGGGTCAACGGCACCAGCTCGAGCGGGTGGTCCGGGCGCAGCTCGCGCCAGGTCCGAGCCCACTTGTCCGGAGTGGCACCCTCGACGAAGCCGAGCCTGAGTCCTTTCACAAGGGGACCCTACGGGGGGCCGGAGACGACTAGGGTGCGCGTGTGCTATCGGCTCGAACCCGGCACCTCGCCGACCGCTTCACCTACGGCGTCGACCCCGGAACCGCTGCCGACATCTCGTCGTACGCAGACAGCGACGCATGGTTCGACGCGCAGCTGCGGCAGGCCGCCCCGGAGGAGCCGCGGGCGCTGCTCGTGCCCGCCTGGTTCCCCCAGCTGCGCAACCCGCCTGCGCTCACCGCCCAGCTGCACAACCAGGGGACCCGCTCGTCCTACCAGGCGGGGCTGGAGCTGATCGCGCAGACCTTCGCGCGCCGGATCCTGTCCCGGCACCAGGTCCAGGAGTCGATGGTCGACTTCTGGTCGAACCTCCTCTACATCCCCGCGAACGACGCGCGCTCGTTCCCGTGGCGCCCCGACTACGACGCGCGGGTGATCCGGCCCCACGCCCTGGGGAGCTACCGCCAGCTGCTTCGCGCAGCCGTCATCCATCCCGCGATGGCGGGCTACCTGTCCAACGACCTCAACGCCAAGGGCGCGCTGAACGAGAACCTGGGGCGCGAGCTGCTGGAGCTCTACACGGTCGGCAACAGGTACCGCGAGCGGGACGTGCGTCACGCGGCGAAGATGCTGACGGGCTTCACCGTCAACGTGTTCACGGACTTCGACGCTCGCTACGACCCGGCGCGCCACGTCACGGGTCCGATCAAGGTGCTGGAGTTCACCCACCCCAACCGCGACCCCGACGGTCGCAAGGCCCTGGGTCAGATGCTCGACTACCTGGCCCTCCGGCCGGCCACCGCTGAGCGGATCGCCCACCGGCTGTGTGTGCGTTTCGTCCGCGACGACCCGCCCGCTCGCCTCGTGAAGGCCATGGCCGAGACCTACCTGGCCACCAGGAGCGACATCAAGGCGACCCTGCGGACCCTGGTCAGGAGCGACGAGTTCCAGCGCAACCGGCGAGGCAAGACCTACACGCCGAGCGATGACGTCGTACGTGCGGCGCGTGTGCTCGGCCTGCGACCCACGGGTGGCACGCTCTCGGCCCCCTTCATCTACGACCTCGTGGGTCTCGCCGAGGACATGGGGCAGGTTCCGTTCCGGTGGCCGCGGCCCGACGGGTGGCCCGAGACCACCGCCGAGTACCTCTCGGCTGCCCGGGTGCTGCGCGGCTGGCACCACCACTTCCGGCTCGCGGCCACGGTCGGTGACCTCGCCCACGAGGTGGAGGCTCCGGACAAGGCCTCCGAGCTGCCTGCGCGATGGCCACAGAAGCTGTCCGACCTGGTCGACCACCAGTCCCGTCGGCTGATCGGCCGACCGGCCTCGGACGAGGTGGTCGCGGCCGTCGCGAGCGTGACGGGCCTGGCCGCGTCGCATCGCTACTCCGTCGCGGCCGAGGTCGACGACGGCCACTACCGGCTGATGCGTGGCATCGTCCTCAACTCACCGGACGGACTCCAGCGATGACCCGACAACCCGACTGCGGCTGCCCGGACTACGAGCTCTCGCGACGCACCTTCCTGCGCGGAGCGGGCACGGTCGCGGGGGCAGGGGTCGCCACGAGCATGGTCGGTGACGTACTGACCTCGGCCGTCTTCGGTGCCGAACGAGGGGGCAACGTCCTCGTGGTGCTCTCCCAGCGCGGCGGGGCGGACGGGCTGTCGATGGTCGTGCCCCACCGCGAGAAGGCCTACTACCGCGCCCGCCCGCTCGTCGCCCTCCAGAAGCGGGAGCTGATCCACCCCGACCACACCTTCGGTCTGCACCCGGCGTTCGCGCCGTTGTCCGGGATGTGGCGGCAGAACCGGTTGACCGCGATCCACGCGGTGGGGCTGCCGGCCCCCAACCGCAGCCACTTCGACGCCATGGAGGAGATCGAGGACGCCGACCCGGGCAGCCGCGCGAGGATCGGCTGGCTGAACCGGGTGATCGGCGCCCTGGACGAGCGCCCCGACATCCTCAACGGGGTGCACCTGGGCTCCAACCTGCTGCCGACCTCGCTCGTCGGCCTCGAGCCGACCGTGGCGCTGTCGCACCCGGGGTCCCTGGCCACGCCCTACGCCGATCAACCGATCGGCACCGCCGTGCGCCGCGGGCTGCAGCAGATGTACGACGGAGGCGGGCACCCCGTCCGGGTGGCCGGCCGGGGAGCCCTGAGGCTGGCCCGCCGCGGGGGGCGCTTCACCGACCTCGCCGCAGAACCACCCGCACACGCCGCGGTCTACCCGGCGTCGCCGCTGGGGGCCTCCATGCGCAACGCCGCCGCCCTGATCCGCGCCGGTCTCGGCGCGCGCGCCATCGCCGTGGATTCGGGCGGGTGGGATCACCACGTCGACCTCCGCACGGGGGTCACCGCGACGATCGCGCGACATGGCCTCGTCGTTGGGGGCGTTCTTCACCGACCTCGGTCCGATCGGCGACCGCGTGACCGTGGTGACGCTCAGCGAGTTCGGTCGCCGCCTGGCCGAGAACGGCGCGGCCGGGGTGGACCACGGCTACGGCAACGCGGTCCTGGTGATGGGCGGTGGGGTGCGCGGCGGCCGCTACTACGCGCGGTGGCCCAGCCTGCGCGAGGACCGACAGGTCGAGGGGGACCTGGCGGTGACGACCGACTACCGCCACGTGCTGGCCGAGATCCTGGACGGCGCGCTTCCCCTCCGTCGACACCGCACGGGTCTTCCCGGGGGTCGGTTCGAGAAAGCTGGGGCTTCATGCGGCGCTGAACCACGACGACAGCGTGGTTCGGCATCTACATTTCGCGGTGCGACGTGAGCGAGCCGACCGGGCGCGGCGGCACCGGATCGCGTTCCGACGAGCCCGCTCGCTCCCCGGCACGCTGGGGGTGACCGTGCTGGGCGCGCTGCTCCCTGGGGCCGGCTACCTGTGGACGCGCAGACGGCTCGGGTCTCGTCCTTCTCCTGCCCAGCCTCGCCGGCCTCGGCTGGCTCGCGCTCAACCTGCGCGACCTCGACACGTGGCTCGGGCTGGCGGTCGACCCGCTGCGACTCCGCATCCTCGCCGGAGCGGCGAGCGTGCTCTTCGTGGTGTGGGCCTTCAGCGTCGTGACGACCTACCTGATGGCGCGTCCGCGTCGCATCCGGCGGGTGACGAGCAACATCGGGCTGGCCCTGGTCACGGGCTTGTGCCTGGCGACGGCGGTCCCGGTCGTGCAGGGAGCGCGCACGGCGATGACCCAGGCCGACCTCGTGGTCGAGGTCTTCGAGGACAACGCGAGCGCCACCGTGCCCCGCGACGTCACCGAGGAGGACCCGTGGGGCGGTCGCGAACGGGTCAGCGTGCTGCTGCTCGGTGGTGACGGCGGCGTCGGGCGGACCGGTGTACGCACCGACACCGTGATCCTGCTCAGCATCGACACGCGCACCGGCAAGTCGGTGATGTTCAGCCTGCCGCGCAACATGATGTACGCACGGTTCCCCGAGGGCAGCCCGCTCGCGGAGCTCTACCCGGAGGGCTACACCGGCTACGGCGACCCCGGCGGATGGATGCTCAACGCGGTCTACGGGCAGGTCCCGACCCTGCACCCCGGCGTCCTCGGCGACTCCGACAACGAGGGCGCCGACGCGCTGAAGCAGGCGGTCGCCGGCAGCCTCGACATCGACGTCGACTACTACATGCTGGTCAACCTGATGGGCTTCCAGGAGATCGTCGACGCCCTGGGCGGCGTGCGGGTCAACATCAACGAGCCCGTCGCGATCGAGGGCAACACCGACCTCGGCATCCCGCCCGTCGGCTACCTCGAGCCCGGGCCCGACCAGCACCTCGACGGATACCACGCGATGTGGTTCGCCCGCGGGCGCTGGGGCTCCGACGACTACGACCGGATGCTGCGCCAGCGGTGCGTCATCGACGCGATCATCGAGGCCGCCGACCCCTTCACCCTGATCCGCCGCTACCAAGGCCTTGCGGCCGCCGGCAAGGAGCTGGTCCGCTCCGACGTGCCGCGCGAGCTGCTGCCCGCCTTCATCGACCTGGGCCTGAAGATGAAGGACCGCAAGGCCCGCTCGATCGCCTTCGTCACCTCCGACCAGCTTCTTCTCCGGTGACCCCGACTTCGCGTGGATGCAGTCGGTCGTCGACAAGGCCCTCGCCCCCCGCTCCGGCGACCGCGACCCGGACGACGAGGCCGGTACGCCGGTCAAGGTCGCCGACACCTGCGGCTACGACCCCACCCTCGCCGAGGCCGCCGGCTCCGTTGGTTGAGGCGTTGTACTGAGGAGGCGCGCCAGCGCCGTCTCGAAGTGAAGGCGCGCACGCGTCCGGTGGTTGAGGCGTTGTATTGAGGAGGCGCGCCAGCGCCGTCTCGAAGTGAAGATGCACGCGTCCGGTGGTTGAGGCGTTGTACTGAGGAGGCGCGTCAGCGCCGTCTCGAAGTGAAGGCGCGCAGCGCCTGTCTCGAAACCCAGTGAGTGAAGGCAGGGCGCCAGCCACGGTGGGCGCCGTCCTACGAACGCCAGGGATCTCGACTTCGCTCGATCACCGAACGGAAGCGTGACCGGATCGTGACCTGATCGGGCAGTTATCCCCAGGAAAACAAGGGGATCTAGGCCTTCGACGGGGTGGGACTGTCGGTGGGCGGTGCTTGGGTGGAGGTATGGCCAAGCACGGCGACACCAGCAGTCCGCGCCATCCCGCCGCGGCGCTGGTGACGCGCCTGCACACCAGACCTCGACGAGACCGAGGGCCTGTCACTGCTGGCCCTGGACCGCCGCATCCACGCGAGCGACCCTGGTCGACCTGCACCGGCTTGCAGCCAGGGTCTCGGCCCTGCAACTGCGGGTCCTGGCGCACGCCGAGGACGTCGATGTCGCCGCCGAGGTCGGGGCGACCGGGACCGCGGCGTGGCTGGCACACGCCACCCGACAGACCCCGAAGGCTGTCCACGCCGAGACCGCCCTGGCGGTCGCGGTGGAGACCACCAGGCCGGCGGTCCGCGAGGCGCTGACCGTCGGGGAGGTGAGCCTGGAGCAGGCGCGGGTGATCGTCCTGGCCCTCGACGCGCTCCCCGCCGATTTGGATCCCGAGACGGTGGTGTTGGCGGAGGAGACGCTGGTGGCCCATGCGGCTGATCACGACCCACGAGGGCTGCGGGTCCTGGGGCGTCGGGTCCTGGAAGTCATCGACCCCGCCGCCGGGGAGGCCGAGGAGGCCCGGCAGCTCGAAGCCGAAGAACGAGCCGCCAACCAAGCGTGCCGGTTCACGATGTCCGAGGACGGACACGGCAAGACCCACGGCCGGTTCACCCTCCCCACCGCGCAGGGTCAGATGCTGCGCAAACAGCTCCACGCGATCGCCGCCCCCCAGCACCAGACCGCCACCCACGGCCACCAGCCTGAGCGGCGGGCTTCGGCGGAGCGGATGGGCCACGCGTTCGCCGAATGGGTCGAGACCTACCCCACCGACCGGCTCCCCACCGCCGGTGGCCTCAACGCCACCGTCGTGGTCACCATCCCGGTCCAGACCCTCACCGGTGGGCTGGCTGCCGGGCAGCTCGACACCGGCGGCCACATCTCACCGGGACAGGCCCGACGGATCGCGTGCGGGGCGGGGATCATCCCCGCCGTCCTCGGCACCGACTCCGTCGTGCTCGACCTCGGGCGTAGGACCAGGTTCCACACCGCCGCCCAACGCACCGCCATCGCCCTACGCGACGGCGGCTGCACCGCCGAAGGCTGCGACACCCCACCCAGCCGCTGCCACACCCACCACGACCAACCCTGGTCCCACGGCGGCACCACCACCGTCACCACCGGACGACTCCTCTGCCCCCGCCACCACCACCACATCCACGACCCCACCTACCAGACCACCCGACTCCCCACCGGCAAGCTCCGCTTCCACCGACGCACGTGACGTGGGTTCAGGGCCGGCGCCAGACCGACACGTGGCTCTCGCTGTCCGAGGTGAACGGCGCCTTGCTCCAGTCGGCCCAGCGGGACTCGAGTTCCATGCCAGCCAGACGCGCCATGAGGTCGCACTCGGCGAGCCAGATGTCGCGGAAGTTGCCGGTGGCATACCTGATCGACCCGTCGTCGGACCTCCGGTAGTGGTGCGACGTGCCGGTCCGGTCGAGGAGGTCGTAGGAGTCGAAGCCGAGACGCCCGGGCTCGACGGTGAACGGAGCCGCGAGCTGGCCGGGCGGCAGGCGGCGCAGCGGAGGCACCCAGAGCTCGAACACGAAACGACCGCCGAGGGAGAGGTGTCGGGCGCGTTCGCGAAGGCGGCGAACGACACGCCCCGCGCAGCCAGCGGTACGGCGACCCGGCCCGTCCCTATGGCGAACTCCAACGCATGTCCGCCGCCTGCCAGGTCGGCGAGGGCGTCAACGGCCGGGACCAGGGGCTCAGGGGCGACATGTCCGCCGAGGCTGCGTCGTACCGCTCTGCTGTGGCCTGGTCCCACACGTCGCTGCTGGTCACGGAGACCGAGCCTCCGTGACCAGCGCGACGGTGTCCACCGACTTCTGGGTCGGCCAGCAGGTCAGCGCAGGTCGAACCGGTCGTTCTCCATGACCTCCACCCACGCCGCGACGAAGTCGTCGACGAACTTCTCCGTCGCGTCGTCGGAGGCGTAGACCTCGGCCAGGGCCCGCAGGATCGAGTTGGAGCCGAAGACCAGGTCGACGGCGGTCGCCGTCCGGACCGTTCCGGAGGCGTCGCGACCTTCGTAGACGTGCTCGTGCTCCTGCGAGGTCGACCACTCGACGCCGGGGCGCAGGAGCGAGACGAAGAACTCGTTGGTCAGCGCGCCGGTCTGCTCACCGAGACCGTGCTGCGACCCGGGAGCGGTCACGCCGATCGCCCGGAGCCCGCCGAGGAGAACCGTCATCTGGGGGGCGGTGAGGCCCAGCATGTTGGCCCGCTCGACCAGGAGCGTCTCCGGTTGCAGCTTCACACCGGCACGCAGATAGTTGCGGAAGCCGTCGGCCCGCGGCTCGAGCACCCGGAAGGACTCCACGTCGGTGTCGTCCTGCGACGCGTCGGTGCGCCCGGGACGGAAGGGCACCGACACCTGACGCCCGGCCGCTTCGGCAGCCATCTCGACACCGACCCCACCCGCCAGGACGATCAGGTCGGCGAGGGACACGGTGCCGCCGAAGGAGCTGCGGACGGCCTCGAGCTGGTCCAGGACGGAGGCGAGCTGCTCGGGCTGGTTGACCTCCCAGCTGCGCTGGGGCTCGAGGCGGATCCGCGCACCGTTCGCGCCGCCCCGCTTGTCGGTGGAGCGGAAGGTCGCGGCCGAGGCCCACGCCGTCGTCACCAGCTGGGCGGGGGAGAGGCTCGAGTCGCGGATGGCCGCCTTGAGCCTGACGATCCCCTCCTCGTCGACCAGCTCGTGGTCGACAGCGGGCACCGGGTCCTGCCACAGCTGCGGCTCGGCCACCCACGGGCCGAGGAACCGCGAGACCGGGCCCATGTCGCGGTGCAGCAGCTTGTACCAGGCCTTGGCGAAGGCCAGCCGGAACTCATCGGGGTTCTCGAGGAAGCGGCGCGAGATGGCGTCGTACGACGGGTCGGTCCGCAGCGCGAGGTCGGTGGTCAGCATCGTCGGCCGGTGCCGGCGGTTGCCGTCGAAGGCGTCCGGGACCGTCTCCTCGGCATCCTTGGCCACCCACTGGTGCGCACCGGCCGGGCTCTTGGTGAGCTCCCACTCGTGGGCGTAGAGGTTCTCGAAGAACCCGTTGCCCCACTGGGTCGGGGTGTTCGTCCACGTCACCTCGAGGCCTGAGGTCGTCGTGTCGGGACCCTTGCCGGTCCCGTGGCTGTTGTGCCAGCCCAGGCCCATCGCGTGGACGGGACACGCCTCGGGCTCGGGACCGATCAGGTCGCCCGATCCCGCGCCGTGGGTCTTGCCGAAGGAGTGACCGCCGGCGATCAGCGCCACGGTCTCCTCGTCGTTCATGGCCATCCTCGCGAAGGTCTCGCGGATGTCCCGGGCGGCCTTCATGGGGTCCGGCTCGCCGTTGGGGCCTTCGGGGTTGACGTAGATCAGCCCCATCTGGACCGCGCCGAGGTTCTCGGAGAGCTCGCGTTCGCCGCTGTAGCGCTCGTCCCCGAGCCAGGCGTCCTCCGGTCCCCAGAAGATCTCCTCGGGCTCCCAGACGTCCTCGCGACCGAAGCCGAAGCCGAAGGTCTCGAAGCCCATGTCCTCCAGCGCCACGTTGCCCGCCAGCACCAGCAGGTCGGCCCAGGAGACCTTCTGTCCGTACTTCTGCTTGACCGGCCACAGCAACCGCCGGGCCTTGTCGAGGTTGGCGTTGTCCGGCCAGCTGTTGAGCGGGGCGAAACGCTGGCCGCCGTCGCCGGCGCCCCCGCGGCCGTCCTCGATCCGGTACGTGCCGGCCGAGTGCCACGACATCCGGATGAAGAGCGGGCCGTAGTGCCCGAAGTCCGCGGGCCACCAGTCCTGCGAGGTGCGCATGACCTCGACGATGTCGGCCCTGGAGCGCCTCCACGTCGAGCCGGGCGACCTGGGCGGGGTAGTCGAAGCCCTCGCCCAACGGGTTGCCCCGCGGAGAGTGCTGGTGGAGCACCGAGAGGTCGATCTGGTTGGGCCACCAGTCCTTGTTGGAACGGGGGCGGTGCGCGCTGGGCTCCGGCGCGTCGATGACGGGGTTCTCGCTCTCGGACACGGGGTCCTTCTCCTATCGCTGGGTGTGCAGGGGGCGGTCGAGCAGGTACGTCGGGCGGTTCAGGGGCAGGTGGTGCGGGGCGCACTCGCGGCAGCGGCCCCAGTAGACGACCTCGGCCTCGTCGATCGCGAAGCCGCTGTCGTCCGCCGCGGTGAGGCACGGAGTCTCCCCGGTGGCGCAGTCGACGTCGGCGATCGCGCCGCAGTCCGCGGCACACGACGTGGTGGTGGTTGTCGCCCACCCGCGCCTCGTAGCGCGCGACCGACCCTGCCGGCTGGATCCGGCGTACGAGCCCGGCGTCGGTGAGGGCGCGGAGGACGTCGTAGACCGCTTGGTGGGACACCTCGCCGAGGTCACGGCGTACGGCGCCGATCACTGCCTCGGTGTCCGCGTGCGGGTGGGCGTGGAGGGCGCTCAGCACCGCCAAGCGCGGCCTCGTCACGCGGAGACAGGCGACCCGGAGCAGCTGTTGCAGCTGGTGCAGGATCGGGGGCCGAAGTCATCTCGGCCCACCCTGGTCGAAAAACTGGAACGAGTCAAGATTGTGAACGAGGGAGACGTGACGTCAGAACGGCTGCGTCTGCCAGACGCCGAGTCCGTCGAAGCCAGATCCCGGCCGATCGCCACGTGACGCGACGACAGTGGACCGACGCCGAGCCTAAGGTGACCGCCATGCGCTCGTCCCGCCTCAGGTGCACCGCCGCCATCGGGGTGCTTCTCATCGCCGGTGTGCCCGCGACTGCTGGTGGCGCCCAGCGGGGCGTCGAGGTCGCGGGCACCTCTCCACTGCCACAAGCCTGTGCTCAGAACTCGCCGCAGGCCGAGGACGAAGCGCGCGTGGCCGTGGTCCGCGACCACGCGGTGGCTGTGTGGGCGCAGGGCGGCAACGCCGGTTTGGCCTGGTCCTCAAGTTCCGACGGCGGGCGGCGATGGGCACGCTCACGAGCGCTCTCCGGCTGGACCACGTGCACGGGCGGGCCGAACGACTCAGTGGTCAACCCACGCCTGTCACTCGCCGCCGACGGCACCCGCTGGCTCATAGCGACGTCGATGGGCGCGCCGGCGCACATCCAGGTCTCCCGCAGCGCTGCGGACTCGGACTCGTGGACGTCGCCCGTGATCGTCGGCAGCGGCATCCTGGACTTTCCAGCTGTGGGTGCCCTCGACGCACGGCGAGCAGCGGTCGCTTGGACCGACCGGGCTGGAGACCGGGTCATGACGCGGATGACCGCTGATGGCGGAGCCACGTGGTCCGCTCCCGCCGTCGTGCACACAAGTGACGCCGGGGGCGCTTCATTCGCCCACCTAGCGGCGCGTCCAGACGGGCCACTCGTGCTGGTCGTCGCCGAGCCCCCGCTTGTTCCTGGGGCGGTGCCGGGACGCACCGTCGTGTACAGATCGGGCAACGGCACGCAGTGGAAGTCGGTTGGCGCCTACGGTGAGGCAGACGTCGGCCTCACCTTCGGGCATGACGGGACCTTCACGCTGGCGCTCACAACCCACCGGATCGCCCTTCTTCGGTCCAGCGACGGGCGCAGGTGGCGGACCTACGCAAACGTGTCCTCCCCAGCCCTCGGGGTCGCCCCGGCCATCGGCGTGGACAGTCGAGGCCGGACTCTCCTGGCGACTCTTGTGTCCCGACCTGGAGAGAGGCACTTCACGTGCGTCAGCTCGCTCAACGCGACGGGTCGGCTCACCAGCCAGCGACGGCTGGCCCCGCCGTCACAGTCCGGTGCCCCGGGCGGAAATTCGTTCTACGTCCGCCCCGATGCAGCAGGGATGCGGGCAGGGGCCCTCGTCCTCGACCTTCGCGGCACGAGCAGCAGCCCTCGCAGCACGATGACCGTAGCCACGCGATTGAGCAGGGTGCCGGCCGGGACGGCCTGCTGAGGCGGGTCAGGTGACGACGAGCTCAAGCTAGCGCGCCTGGCAACGTCACCGGGTCTGGCTGCCAGACTTCGCCCATGGCTCGGGCCCTTCCTTCCGGCACGGTGACGTTCGCGTTCACCGACGTCGTGGGCAGCACCAGAGCCTTCGCCGAGCACGGCGAGCGTTACGTCGAGTCGCTCGGACCCCTCCAGTCGTGCATCGAGCGCCACACCACAGACCGTGACGGTGTGGTCGTGAAGACCGAGGGGGACGGCGCGTTCCTCGCCTTCCCCACTGCCGAGGGAGCGGCGTCCGCCCTGGTGGCCATGCAGGAGGAGCTGGAGCTCCCGTCGGCAGCGGTGCCCCGGCTCAGGATCAGGGCAGGGGCCCACACCGGACCCGCTGAACCGATCGGCGAGGACTACTTGGCCTTCGCCGTGCACGTGGCGGCCCGGGTGTCAGGGGCCGCCGGGGCGGGACAGGTGCTGTTGTCGCAGGCCACCGTCGACCACCTTGCGGCTCCGACGGGTGAGATCGCCGGGGACTACCTGCTCAAGGACATCGCCTCACCCGTGACGCTGTGGCGGGTGGCGGGGGACGCCTCACCGCCGAGGGCTGCCGCCGTGCGGCGCACCAACCTCACACCGGCTCGGACCAGCCTCGTCGGCCGCGACGACGACCTCCGGAGCCTGACGAAGCTGACCACCGAGCCGGGGCTCGTCACGATCGTGGGACCGGGTGGGCGCGGGAAGACCCGCCTGGCCAGCGCGGTCGCCCTGGCGGCGGCCGAGCGTCGTACGTCGGGGGCGTGGCTGGTCGAGCTGGCCTCGGCCGGGCAGGGGTCCGAGGTGGTGCCGGCCGTGGCCGCTTCGCTGGACATGCCGCACGTGACGACGGTGGAGGCGATGAGCGTCGAGCTGCAGGCTCGTGGCGACCTGCTCGTCGTGCTGGACAACTGCGAGCACCTGATCGAGACCGTGGCGGAGGTGGTGAGCCGGCTGGTCGTCTCCTGTCCGACACTGCGCGTCCTGTGCACGAGCCGGGAGCCGTTGGAGGTCGAGGGAGAGCAGGTCTACCGGCTGGCGAGCCTCGAGACCTCCCGATCGAGCGGTCACCGGGCCGAGGAAGCATTGCCGGGGGCTGCGGAGCAGCTGTTCATCAGTCGGGCCGAAGCGGCAGGAGCCAGGATCGGGCCCAGCGACCTAGCGCTGGTCACCGAGCTGTGCGAGGCCCTGGACGCGCTGCCGCTGGGCCTGGAGCTGGCCGCCACCCGCGCTGCGACCGTGCCCCTCGCGGCCCTGCTCGAAGGGATCCGGACCGGGAACCTGTCCCTGCAGCGCCGCGGGGGCGAGTCCCGCCACCGGTCCCTCGAGGACGTCGTGAACTGGAGCATCGACCTCCTCACCGAGACCGAGCGGCTCTGCCTCTTCGCGCTCGCGCTCTTCCCCGGCCGCTTCTCGCCCGACATGGCGGAGGCGGTCCTCGCCGGTGTGCCAGGCGGCGGCCCGCACGCCACCGCGGTGCTGGCCCGGCACAGCCTGCTGGACGTCGACGGTGCCGACTACCGGATGCTCGCGACCATCCGGATGGTCGCGTTGCGCGGTCTGGACACGTCGCCGGAGGTCGACGCAGCCGCGCGCGCTGCCTGGTTCGAGTGGGCTGTGGACAACGTGTCCGGCTCCGTCCTGGGCAGCGACCCCGCGACCCCGGACCAGATCCGGACGATGGAGACCGCGCTGGTGTGGGGTGCAGCCGAGGAACGTGAGGGAGTCGGCAGGCTGCTGGCGGGGCTCATCCCGTCCGGACTGTCCCGACCGGCGGACGACACCTTGCGGACGGTGGCCAGGCGCGTCCTCACGAGTCCCGTCCCTGACACCCCCGACGGCGTGCTCCAGCACGTCGCCGCCGTACGCATCCTCAGCGGCATCGGTCTGCAACCCGTGCGGGAGGTCGGCCATGCGCTCGACCTCGTGGCCATGGCGCGACGTCACCGGGACCCCGCCGTGCTGCGCCTGGCGCTCAGCCAGGCCGCGGTGTCGCTGACCGCAGCGGAGCGGTGGGAGGAGGCGATCACGGCGCATCAGGAAGTGATCGCCTTCGACACCTCGATGCGCGACCGGGAGGCCGAGGCGGACCAGCGTCTCCTGCTGGCGAACACCTACTTCGCGATGCATGACAATGCGACCGGTGAGATGGAGCTACGTGCAGGATTGGCGCTCAGCACGCCGGGTACGCCGACCGCCATCGTGTCGTCCACCAACCTTGCCGACGCCCTCTCGCGGACCGGTCGAGGTGACGAAGCCGCTGCCCTGATGCGGGGCATCGCTCCGCAAGCGCGTCAGTGGCCCGTCCTCAGCGCGCTCGTCATCCACTCACTCGCCGAGGCGGAGGAGGCCCGTGGCGCTGCGGATACCGCTGCCCCGGTGGCTCGGCAGGCCGTGCGGGAGCTGACGCACGCCACGGCCCTGGATCCCTCCCTGCGCACGTCGCTCGACGATGCGCACCAGAGAGTCGCGCGCCTCGAGAAGCGGTGAAGATGGTGTCCGAGGGGGGACTTGAACCCCCACGCCCGTCAAACGGTCACTAGCACCTCAAGCTAGCGCGTCTGCCAATTCCGCCACCCGGACGAGTGCGGATGGACCCTAGCAAAGGAGGGTCGCCGCCTCGGCATCGGGGAACGGCGTGACCACGGTGTCAGGATGGCTCGATGAGCACCGACGTGAGCCCGTCGTACGACCCGGCGGGAGAGGTCGTCGAGCTGTGCCACGACCTGATCCGGATCGACACCACCAACTACGGCGACCAGGACGGACCGGGGGAGCGGAAGGCCGCCGAGCACGTGGCCACCCTGCTCGACGAGGTCGGCATCGAGTCGCGTCTCTACGAGTCCGAGCCGGGGCGGACCAACCTGGTGGCGCGGTGGGGGCCCAGCGAGGGCGACGCGCTGCTGGTGCACGGCCACCTCGACGTCGTACCCGCCGCCGCGGAGGACTGGCAGGTGCACCCGTTCTCGGGTGAGGTCCAGGACGGCTACGTCTGGGGCCGAGGGGCGGTCGACATGAAGGACTTCGACGCGATGCTGCTCTCGGTCGTGCGCGCGAGGGCTCGGGCGGGGGTGGAGCCGCGACGACCGATCGTGCTCTGCTTCACCGCGGACGAGGAGGCAGGTGGGCACAAGGGCGCGCAGGTGATCGTCGAGCAGCACCCCGAGGAGCTGGAGGGCTGCACCGAGGCCGTGGGGGAGGTCGGAGGCTTCAGCGCCACGGTCAACGGGCGTCGGCTCTACCTCATCGAGGCCGCCGAGAAGGGCATGGCGTGGATGCGGCTGACGGCGCGCGGCACGGCCGGCCACGGCTCGATGATCAACCGCGACAACGCGGTCACCGAGCTCGCGGCGGCCGTCGCGCGGATCGGTGCGCACGAGTGGCCGGTGCGGCTCACGCCCACCATGCGCACGCTGCTGGCGGCGGTCGGCGAGCTCGCGGGCGTCGAGGCCACGCCGGACAACGCCGAGGCCCTGGTCGAGGAGTTCGGCACCGGAGCGCGGATGCTGGGCGCCGTCATCCGCAACACCGCCAACCCGACGATGCTCGGCGCGGGCTACAAAGTCAACGTGATCCCGACCGAGGCGACGGCCCACGTGGACGGGCGGTTCCTGCCCGGCTTCGAGGACGAGTTCTTCGCCACCATCGCCGAGCTCTGCGGGGAGCACGTGAGCATCGACTACGTCTCCAAGCAGCCCACGTGGGAGACGCCGTACGACGGGCACCTGGTCGACGTGATGACGCGCTCACTGATGGCCGAGGACCCCGACGCCCTCGTGGCGCCCTACCTCATGAGCGGCGGCACCGACGCCAAGCACTTCACCAAGCTGGGCATGCGGACCTACGGCTTCGCGCCGCTGCGCCTGCCCGCCGACCTCGACTTCACCGCGCTCTTCCACGGCATCGACGAGCGGGTGCCGGTCGACGCGCTGGAGTTCGGCGCGCGCGTCTTCGACCGGTTCCTCAGCGAGGCCTGACCGCCCCGCCGACCCCCCCTTGATTGGTCACGAACCCGCCCTCTGCAGCCCGAAATGACGTGGTTGGGGACCAATCGATGCATGTTCAGGCGGTGCGGACGGCGCGGATGATCTTGCGCCGCAGCACGATCCGGCGCGTGCCGTCGGCGGTGATGCGGACCCGGTCGAGCTCCCAGCCACCGTGCTCGGCGCGCTCGACGAGGAGCTTGGTGACGACGTTGCGGGAGAAGTCGCGGGAGAAGGTCACCTTGTCGAACTCCCACTCCACGCCCCGACGCGAGGGGCGAGCGGAGGCCCGGCTCATGCCTGTCCCGACACGTCGTCGAGGGCCTCCACGATCTCCTCGGGCAGGGTGAGGTCGGCGACGGCCAGGGCGGGTGCCAGCTGCGCCGCGGTCCGGGCGCCCACGATGGGCGAGGTCACCCCGGGTCGGTCACGCACCCAGACCAGCGCCACCTGCAGCGGCGTCCACCCGAGCCCGTCGGCCGCGCGGGCGACCGCCTCGACGATGCCGCGGCTGCGTTGGTCGAGGTAGACCGACACAAAGCCCCCGAAGACCGACGAGGCGGCCCGGGAGTCCGCGGGGGTGCCGTCGCGGTACTTCCCGGTCAGCACCCCGCGCCCCAGCGGCGACCACGGGAGCACGCCGAGCCCCAGCGCGCCCGCCGCCGGCAGCACCTCGTGCTCGACCCGTCGGTTGACCAGGGAGTACTCCACCTGGGTCGAGGCCAGCGGAACCCGCCCCGGGACCGCCCGCTGCCAGGTCGCCGCCTGTGCGGTTTGCCAGCCGGTGTAGTTGCTGATGCCGACGTACGCCGCCCGTCCCGAGGTGACCGCGAGGTCGAGCGCGCTCAGCGTCTCCTCGACTGGCGTCTCGTCGGTCCAGACGTGCACCTGCCACAGGTCGACGTGGTCGACGCCCAGCCGCTCGAGGGAGGCGTCGAGGGTCCGGAGCAGGTGCCCGCGGGAGGTGTTGGTGACCCGCTCGCCGGTCCGTCTCGAGATCCCGGCCTTGGTGGCCAGCACCACGTCGTCGCGGGCGACCACGTCGCCGAGCAGGCGGCCGAGAAGGGACTCGGAGTCACCGTCGGTGTAGCCGGCAGCGGTGTCGAGCAGGGTCCCCGGCCTCGACGAAGGACCGCAGCTGGTCGCGCGCCTCGTGCTCGTCGGTGTCGCGTCCCCACGTCATCGTGCCGAGCCCGAGGTCGGAGACCCGCAGCCCGGTGGACCCGAGCGGGCGCTGCGCCATCGACATGGCGACAAGGTAGCCGCCGGGAGCCAGTGCTCGCGGTCAGGCTCACCCCCCGTGCGAGAACTCCTGCAGGCGATCGTGCTGGGGACCCTCCAGGGGCTCACGGAGTTCCTGCCGATCTCCAGCAGCGCGCACCTGAGGATCTTCCCCGAACTTCTCGGCTGGGGTGACCCGGGAGCCGCATTCACCGCCGTCATCCAGATCGGCACCGAGCTCGCCGTACTCCTCTTCTTCCGCAAGGACATCTGGCGGATCGGATCGACCTGGTCCCGATCGCTGTTCCAGCCGGAGTACCGCGGTCACCTCGATCGCGCGCATGGGCTGGTTCATCATCATCGGCTCGCTGCCGATCGTCGTCCTCGGCGTCCTGCTCAAAGACGTCATCGAGCGAGACTTCCGCAACCTGTGGATCATCGGCACCACGCTGGTCGTCTTCGGCATCGTCCTCGGCATCGCCGACCGCGTCGGGTCCACCGACAAGCAGATCAAGCAGATCACGCTGCGCGACGCCGTCCTGATGGGCCTGGCGCAGGCCATGGCCCTGGTGCCCGGTGTCTCCCGCTCGGGCGCGACCCTGTCCATGGGGCGCTTGCTCGGCTACGACCGCGAGGCGGCCACCCGCTACGCCTTCCTCCTCGCCATCCCCGCTGTCGTCGGCGCTGGGCTCTTCGAGCTCCCCGAGATCCCCGACGGCGACAACCTCTACGGCTGGACCCCCACCATCGTCGCGACGATCGTCTCCTTCGTCGTCGGGTACGCCGCCATCGCCTGGCTGCTGCGCTACGTCAGCACCCGCTCCTACGCGCCGTTCGTCCTCTACCGGGTGGCGCTGGGGACCGCGACCCTGGTCCTGG
>CAVYFR010000007.1:0-332791 GCA_963767915.1 uncultured Actinomycetota bacterium | reverse complement strand
TCCGGGCTTTTCGGGGCGGTTCGTGACCAATCGATGAGGGGTACGACGCTGCCGGCGGCGGTGTTGTGGGACATGGACGGCACGCTGGTGGACACCGAGCCGTACTGGATCGAGGCCGAGTTCGATCTTGCTCGTCGCCACGACGGGAGCTGGAGCCGCGAGCAGGCGCTCGAGCTGGTCGGCAACGACCTGCTGGAGTCGGGTCGCTACATCCGCGAGCACATGGGGATCGACCGGACGCCCGAGGAGATCGTCGAGGAGCTCTTGGACGGGGTCGTCGCGCGCGTGCGGCGGCGGGTGCCCTGGTGCGCAGGTGCGATGGACCTCCTGGCCGAGCTGGCCCGCGAGGACGTGCCGTGCGCCCTGGTCACGATGTCCTACACCCGCTTGGTCGCCCCGATCCTCGACGCGTTGCCGTCCGGCACCTTTCGGGCGTCCGTCACCGGCGACCTGGTGTCCCACGGCAAGCCGCACCCGGAGCCGTACCTCACCGCCGCAGCCCTCCTGGACGTCGACCCCGCCGCGTGCCTGGCCATCGAGGACTCGGCGACCGGGGCCACCTCGGCCGCGGCGGCCGGCTGCCGGGTCCTCGTGGTGCCCAACCACGTCGCCGTACCCCCCGACGGCGAGCGGCTCTTCGCCGACTCCTTGGTCGGGCTGGACCTCGCCGAGGTCTGGGCGCGGCGCCGGACCCCAGACCAGGGGCCAGAGCGACCTAGTCACACGTCCTAGTACCACTGGACAATGGTGGGTAGCACCACGGGGTGGAAAGGATGGCCTTCACTCGGGGCAGCCGGCCTCTGAGCTCAGAAGGTCAGGTTAGCGAGTGTTCGTCCGACGCAGTCCCGCCGTCTTGCTCAGCTTCGTGCTGAGCGCAGCGGCCCTCGCCAGTGCGCCCAGCGCGCTGGCGAGTGACGGCGGGACTGCCAAGGACGCACGGTCTGCCACCTCCTCCGACGCCGAGGTCGAGAAGGACGTCGCCCCCTGCAGCGCGACGAGCACCTACAAGCTCAAGGTGACCCTCGACGAGGAGGACCGACTCCTCGTCGTGGGCAGTGTCTACAGCAGTGACACCGACGCGTGGTCGTGGAAGCTCAAGCACAACGGCGACTACTCCTTCTCCGGGGAGAAGAAGGCCAAGGACGCCGAGCGTTCCTTCCGCGTCGTCCGCACCATGGTGGACCTCGCCGGACCCGACGTCGTCGAGTTCCGCGCCGAGAACGAGCTCAACGCCGAGGTCTGCAAGGGCGAAGTCGCCTACTAGGGCATCCGGGCTGAGACACTCTCGTGTGCGCCTGCTGCGGAGCCCGGTCACCCAGTTCCTGCTGATCGGGACCTTGGTCGTCGCCGGCATCGTCGTCGGGAGCAACTACGCCGCTGGGCAGGCCGCCTCCGAGGAGGCGGAGGCCGAGGCGCGACGGACCACCGAGGTGCTCGCCACCAACGCCGAGCCCGAGGTGAGCCCCGGACTGATCAACGGAAACGTGGGGCCGCTGGATCGCTTCGCCGTGACCGCTGACCGGCTCCTCGTGGGTGACGTCCAGCGGATCACGATCCGCGACGTCGACGGCGTGGTCGTCTATGACTCCGAGGCCCCGCGCGGATCGGCACCGTGGTGCCGCTCGATGCGACCGAGCGCGCCGTCCTCGACGGCACGAGCCGTTCGCGCATCACCGGTCGGGAGGGCGAGGAGGTCGTGGAGACCTACGTCGGTGTGCGGGTCTCGTCGGTTCGCGGCGGGATCGAGCGCGAGCGCGTCTACACAGGTGAGACGTTGCTCTTCCAGGCCGACTACGACCTCGATCGGATCCAGGAGCGCCAGCAGGAGATCTTCTCCTCGTTCCGCTGGATCTCGGTCCTGCCCGTCATCGTCCTGATGGCGGTGGTGACCTTGATGCTGCGCTTCCTCACCGGACAGCTCACCCGCGCCGGCAAGGAGCGCGAGCGCCTCCTGCGCTCGGCCATCGACGCATCCGACGCCGAACGCCGGCGGATCGCCCGCGACCTGCACGACGGGGTCGTCCAGGATCTCGCCGGTACGGCGTTCTCGGTCTCCGCGGTCGCGCGGGACCCCGGGACGCCCGAGCCGACGCGCACCTCCCTGGCCACCGCCAGCGTGTCGCTGCGCGACAGCCTCAAGGGGCTGCGCTCGCTGCTGGCTGAGATCCACCCGCCCGACTTGCACCCCGACGGTCTCCCTGCGGCCCTGGCCGACCTGATAGCGCCCGCCGCGGCGTCGGGCATCGCGGCCTCGGTGAGCGTCGAGGGCACCGAGACCGCCACGGACGCCGAGGCTGCGCTGGTGTGGCGGGTGGCCCAGGAGGCGGTGCGCAACGCCATTCGGCACTCGGGCGCGTCTACCCTGGCGGTGACGGTGCGCGGCGACGGCGAGCGACTGGCCCTGGAGGTGGTCGACGACGGGACCGGGTTCGACCCCGGCCGGATGTCCGACCCGCAGCGTTACGGACTCAAGGGGCTGCGCAGCCTCGTGCGCGACGTGGGTGGCGAGCTCGACGTGGTCTCCGCCCCCGGGGACGGTACGACGATCAGGATGGAGGTGGACGTGAGGTGAGCGAGCCGACCACCGCCCCCATCCGGGTCGTCCTGGTCGACGACCACGCCGTGATCCGCGCCGGCCTGGAGCAGCTGCTCGCCGGGACCGAGGACATCGAGGTCGTCGGGCACGCCGAGAACGGTGAGGAGGCCCTCGAGATCGTGCGCCGACTCTGCCCCGACGTCGTCCTCATGGACCTGCAGATGCCCGGGGTCGACGGGGTGACCGCGATCCGCCGGATCAAGGCGGAGGAGCTCCCCACCGACGTCCTGGTCCTGACCTCCTTCAGCGACAGCGAACGGATCGTGGGGGCCCTGGATGCCGGTGCGGTGGGCTACCTCCTCAAGGACGCCGACCCCGACGAGGTCCTGCTCGGCATCCGGGCGGTCAGTCGGGGCGAGTCGCCGATCCACCCCAAGGCGGCGCGCACCCTGCTCGGCACCCGGTCGGGGTCCAAGGAGGTGCAGCTCACCACGCGGGAGACCGAGGTCCTAGGTCTGGTCCGTGAAGGCCTCGCCAACAAGCAGATCGCGAGGAGGCTCGACATCAGCGAGCGCACCGTCAAGGCGCACCTGACCTCCGCGTTCGCCCGGATCGGGGTCAGCGATCGCACCCAGGCCGCCCTCTGGGCCGAGCGCAACGGGTTCTGAGGCCCCGCTGCGGCAGCGCCGGCGGGGTGCCGCCGAACTCCGGGACACAGCGCCTGGTGTGCGCACCACGAGCAGAGCCGGCTGGGCCGCGGTCGCCAGTCGCCGCTCTCCGTGGCGCGGCGGATCGCCTCCCAGATCGCGACGACCTTGCGCTCGGTGGCCAGCAGGTCCTGCTCGTCGGGCTCGTAGCGCAGGATCTCGGCGTTGGCGAGGTAGACCAGCTGGAGCATGGACGGGATCACCCCGCGCGTCCGCCAGATCGCCAGTGCGTAGAACTTCAGCTGGAAGAGCGCCTTGGCCTCGAAGCCCTCATGAGGGGATCGGCCGCTCTTGTAGTCCACCACCCTGATCGAGCCGTCGGGTGCGACGTCGAGGCGGTCGACGTAGCCGCGCAGCAACAGCTTGGAGTCGAGCAGCGCCTCGACGTAGAGCTCGCGCTCGGCGGGCTCGAGGCGGGTCGGGTCCTCCAGGGTGAAGTACTGGTCGAGAGCGGTGCGGCAGGAGGCGAGCCAGGCGTCGATGTCGGCTTCCGGTCCGGCGAACAGCTCCGCGAGCTCCGGCGCGTCCTCGAGCAGCCGCTCCCACGCGGGGAGCAGGAGCCCCTGGGCCTCCTCGGGCGTCCTGCGGGGCGCAGGCAGGTCGAAGAGCTCCTCGAGCACCTGGTGCACCACGGTCCCGCGGGTCGCGTCCGGGGAGACCGGCTCAGGCAGCCGGTCGAGGGTCCGGAAGCGGTAGAGCAGGGGACAGGACAAGAAGTCGGCGGCCCGGCTGGGGGACAGGGAGCCGAGGACGTCGACCCCGTCGACCTGCGTGCCCTCCGGGGCGCCCCACCGTCGTCATGGCAGCGAGGGTAGGCGAGCGCACCGACACCGGCTCGACCGCGTGACAGGATTCCCGGGTGAGTCGAGCCGACCGCCCTCCGGGCACCTTCAAGGTGGGCACGGTCGCCGGCAGTGACGTGCTCGTCTCGTCCTCCTGGTTCCTCGTCGCCGGCCTGATCGCCCTGCTCGTCGCGCCGCGCATCGAGCAGGTCGAGCCGGGCCTGGGGGCGTGGAAGTACGTCGCCGGGCTGGCCTTCGCGATCCTGCTCTACGGTTCGGTCCTGCTCCACGAGGCCTCCCACGCGCTCATGGCCCAGCGCTACGGCTTCCCGGTCGAGTCGATCACCCTGCACTTCCTGGGCGGGCATGACCGCGATCAAGGCCGAGGCGCAGACCCCCCGCCAGGAGTTCGCCATCGCGGTCGTCGGGCCGCTCACGTCCCTCGCGGTCGGCGGGGCGGCGCTCGGGTTGTGGTCCATCACTCCCGAGGGCCTGCTGCGGCTCGCCGTCGAAGGCCTCGCGGGGGCGAACCTGCTCGTCGGGGTCCTCAACCTGGTGCCCGGCCTGCCCCTCGACGGCGGGCGTGTCCTCAAGGTCCGCCGTCTGGCAGGCCACCGGCAACGTCCACCGCGGCACGGTCGTCGCCGGCTGGGGCGGGCGCCTCACGGCGGTCGCCGTGCTGTGCTGGCCGCTCCTGCAACCCGCGTTCCTCGACGTCGAGACCACGGTCTTCGACATCGTGATCGCCCTGGTCATCGCGGCGTTCCTGTGGAGCCGGGTCCACCGCCGCGATGTCGGCCGCCCGCCTGCGCAGCCGCCTGCCCGACCTCGTCGCCAGAGACTTCGCACGCCGGGCGCTGGCCGTGCCCGACGACCTTCCGCTCGCCGAGGCCCTGCGCCGCGCCGAGGAGGCGCAGCGCGGACAGCCTGGTGACCGTCACGTCCGACGGCTCGCCCGCCGGCATCGTCGTGCCGGAGGCCCTCGCCGCGGTCCCGGAGGAGCGTCGGCCGTGGGTCACGGTGGCCTCGGTGGCCCGCAGCCTCCAGGAAGGGCTCAGCTTGCCGGCCGACCTGCGGGGCGAGGCGTTGATCGTCGCGCTCGGACGGACCCACGCGGGGGAGTACGTCCTGCTCGACGCGGACGGCTCGGTCTTCGGTGTCCTCGCGGTCTCCGACGTCGACCGCGCCTTCCGTGAGGCGGCTCGCCGATGAGCGACGTACCTCCCCAGGCCTGGTCCGGGGTGCACCGTGGGCCGCTCCGCGTCGGCGAGTGGGTCCGCCTCGTCGACAGCAAGGGGCGCCGTCACAACTTCTGCCTCGAGCCGGGCAAGCGCTTCTTCTCCAACCGCGGCCACCTCGAGCACGACGAGCTGATCGGGCGCGAGGAGGGCTTCACCGTCACCAGCTCCGCCGGCGGTGAGTACCTCGTCTTCCGGCCGTTGCTGAGCGAGTTCGTCGTCTCGATGCCGCGTGGAGCCGCGGTGGTCTACCCCAAGGACGCCGCCCAGATCGTCGCGATGGCCGACATCTTCCCGGGCGCGCACGTGGTCGAGGCGGGGGTCGGCTCGGGGGCGCTCACCTGCTCGCTGCTGCGGGCCGTCGGACCCCTCGGTCGGGTGTCGTCCTACGAACGCCGCCAGGAGTTCGCCGACGTCGCCCGGCAGAACGTCCGCCAGTTCTTCGACGCCCCGGACGGACAGAGCCACCCGGCCTGGTCGCTCACCCTGGGCGACCTCGCCGAGGCGCTCCCCGTCAGCGGCGAACGCTGCGACCGGGTGATCCTGGACATGCTGGCCCCCTGGGAGTGCCTTGACGCCGTCGGCGAGGCGCTGCTCCCCGGCGGCATCGTGTGCGCCTACGTCGCCACCACCACCCAGCTGTCTCGCTTCGTCGAGACCGTTCGCGTCCACGGCGGGTTCACCGACCCACAGGCGTGGGAGTCCCTGGTGCGGGACTGGCACGTCGAGGGCCTCGCCGTGCGCCCGGGCCACTCGATGATCGGCCACACCGCCTTCCTCGTCACCGCCCGCCGGATGGCGCCGGGGCAGCGGCCCCCGCTCAAGCGCCGGCGTCCTGCCCCCGGGGCCTACGGTCCCGACTACACCGGGCCGCGCCCCGAGGGGGTGCCGGAGGACGATCCCGAATCGTGATGCGCTCCGCGCGTCACCGGCTCCGGTTCCTGAACGGCGCAGGTAGGGTCGCAAGCAGGTACAGGAGGTGGGGCTCATGTCGCAGACCGACGGGACGTCCGGCGGGCGCCAGGATGCTGACGAGCTCGTGCGCCAGGTGCGCTTCTTGGAGGCCGAGGTCGGTGACCTGCGGCGCCGGCTCAGCGACGGTCCCGCCTCCTCCCGCGGCCTGGAGCTGCGGCTGGCCGACGCCCAACGCAGCCTCGGTGCCGTGACCTCGCAGAACGAGCGCCTCGCCCAGACCCTGCGTGAGGCGCGTGACCAGATCACCAAGCTGAAGGAGGAGGTCGACCGGCTCGCCCAGCCGCCGGCCGGCTTCGGCACCTTCTTGTCCCGCAACGACGACGACTCCATCGACGTGTTCACCGGCGGGCGCAAGCTGCGCGTGTCGGTCAGCCCCAGCGTCGAGATCGATGCGCTGCGCCGTGGCCAGGAGGTCATGCTCAACGAGGCCCTCAACGTCGTCGCCGCCCTCGACTACGAGGAGGTCGGCGAGGTGGTCATGTTCAAGGAGCTGCTCGCCGACGGCGACCGGGCCCTGGTGATCGCCAACGCCGACGAGGAGCGCGTCGTCCGCATCGCCGAGCCTTTGCGCGACATCGTCCTGCGCGCGGGCGACTCGCTGCTGCTGGACTCCCGGGCCGGCTACGTCTACGAGCGGGTCCCGAAGTCGGAGGTCGAGGAGCTGGTCCTCGAGGAGGTTCCCGACATCGCCTACGAGTCGATCGGTGGCCTGGTCAACCAGATCGAGCAGATCCGGGACGCCGTCGAGCTCCCCTACCTCCACCCCGAGCTCTTCAAGGAGCACCAGCTCAAGCCGCCCAAGGGCGTTCTCCTCTACGGCCCCCCTGGCTGCGGCAAGACCCTCATCGCCAAGGCGGTGGCCAACTCCCTGGCCAAGAAGGTGGCGGCCAAGACCGGCCAGGAGGGGAAGTCCTACTTCCTCAACATCAAGGGTCCCGAGCTGCTCAACAAGTACGTCGGGGAGACCGAGCGCCACATCCGGCTGGTCTTCCAGCGGGCGCGGGAGAAGGCCAGCGGCGGCACGCCCGTCATCGTCTTCTTCGACGAGATGGACTCGCTGTTCCGCACCCGCGGCTCCGGGGTGTCCTCCGACGTCGAGAACACGATCGTCCCCCAGCTGCTGAGCGAGATCGACGGGGTCGAGCTGCTCGAGAACGTGCTCGTCATCGGCGCCTCCAACCGCGAGGACATGATCGACCCCGCGATCCTGAGGCCCGGCCGGCTGGACGTGAAGATCAAGATCGAAAGGCCCGACGCCGAGTCGGCGCGGGACATCTTCAGCAAGTACCTCACCTCCTCGTTGCCGCTGCACGCCGACGACCTCTCCGAGTTCGGTGGTGACCGGGAGGCGTGCGTGGCAGCGATGATCCAGGCCACGGTCGAGCGGATGTACACCGAGACCGAGGAGAACCGGTTCCTCGAGGTCACCTACGCCAACGGCGACAAGGAGGTCCTCTACTTCAAGGACTTCAACTCCGGGGCCATGATCCAGAACATCGTCGACCGGGCCAAGAAGATGGCGATCAAGGACCTCCTCGACCACGACCAGCGAGGACTCCGCGTCTCCCACCTGCTCCAGGCGTGCGTCGATGAGTTCAAGGAGAACGAGGACCTCCCCAACACCACCAACCCCGACGACTGGGCGAGGATCTCCGGCAAGAAGGGTGAGCGGATCGTCTTCATCCGCACCCTCATCACCGGGAAGCAGGGCACCGAGCCCGGTCGCTCGATCGACACGGTCGCCAACACCGGCCAGTACCTCTGAGTCACCACCCGCCGTTTCAGACCGCCGGTGCGCGGGCAGGGTGATGGTGAGCGGCTCGTCCGGGCCGCCGGACGACCACTGGGAGGTCGCTCGTGACCATCGTCTTGATCATTCTCGGGGTGCTCGTCGTGGTGACGGCCGGCATCGTGCTCCAGGGCCGCACGGGCCCGCGCCAGCACGATCCGCTCGCCTCGGAGGGCTCGGTGCGCGTCTCGCCCGAGGAGCGCCAGGACGGATCTCCGCGGGAGGCCTGGGACAGCGACGACGCAGAGCGGCGCTGACCCCGACCACCCGAGGGCGGGTCCGCAGCGCCGTGCTGCTGCGTAGGCTCACAGCATGAGCGTCCGCCGGGTGATGGGCACCGAGGTGGAGTACGGCCTCCTCGTCCAGGGGCAACCTCTGGCCAACCCCATGGTCGCCTCCTCGCAGGTGGTCAACGCCTACGCCTCGGCCACCGCGAAGGCTCGCCGCGCCCGGTGGGACTTTGAGGAGGAGTCCCCGCTGCGCGACGCCCGGGGGTTCGACATGTCCCGACAGGTGGCCGACCCGAGCCAGCTGACCGACGAGGACATGGGTCTGGCCAACGTCATCCTCACCAACGGCGCCCGCCTCTACGTCGACCACGCGCACCCTGAGTACTCGACACCCGAGGTCACCACACCGCTCGACATCGTGCGATGGGACAAGGCCGGCGAGCAGGTGATGCTCGACGCCGCACGGCGGGCCGGTCAGCTCCCGGGCGGGGACCAGATCGTGCTCTACAAGAACAACACCGACAACAAGGGCTCGTCCTACGGCGCCCACGAGAACTACCTGATGCGGCGCTCGACGCCGTTCGGCGACATCGTGCGGCACCTGACACCGTTCTTCGTCAGCCGACAGGTGGTGGTCGGTTCGGGCCGGGTCGGGATCGGCCAGGACGGGCGCGAGCACGGCTTCCAGATCAGCCAGCGCGCCGACTTCTTCGAGGTCGAGGTCGGGCTGGAGACCACGCTGAAGCGGCCGATCATCAACACCCGCGACGAGCCGCACGCGGATCCGGAGAAGTACCGTCGCCTCCACGTCATCATCGGTGACGCCAACCTCAGCGAGGTGTCGACCTACCTGAAGGTCGGGACCACTGCCTTGGTGCTCGCGATGATCGAGGACCGCTTCATCGGCGCGGACCTGACCGTGGACGGGGCGGTGTCCGCCCTGCGCGCGGTCTCGCACGACCCGACGTTGCGCCGGACCATCACGCTCACCGACGGCCGCACGCTGACCGGCGTACAGCTGCAGCTGGAGTACCTCGACCTGGCCAAGAAGTACGTCGAGGACCGGCTCGGCTCCGACGCCGACCCCCAGACCGTCGACGTCCTGGCCCGGTGGGAGTCGGTGCTCGACCGGCTCGAGCGCGACCCGATGCTCTGCGCCCAGGAGCTGGACTGGGTGGCCAAGCTCAAGCTGCTCGAGCAGTACCGGTCGCGCGACGGACTGGACTGGTCCGACGCCAAGCTGCAGCTGATCGACTACCAGTACTCCGACATCCGCCCTGAGAAGGGGCTCTACCAACGGCTCGTCGGGCTCGGCCGGATGGAGCAGCTGCTGACCCCCGACCAGGTCGAGAGCGCGATGCACGACCCGCCCGAGGACACCCGGGCCTACTTCCGAGGGCGTTGTCTGGAGAAGTACGCCGAGCACGTCGCTGCCGCCTCGTGGGACTCGGTCATCTTCGACCTGCCCGGGCGCGAGTCGCTCCAGCGGGTGCCCACCATCGACCCGCTGCGCGGGAGCAAGGCCCACGTCGGGGAGCTGCTCGACAGGTGCGACACCGCCGCGGAGCTGTTCGCAGCCCTCACGCGCTGACCCTCACTGGATAGGGTCGAGGCATGGCCCAGGAGCAGAAGCAGCCTCGCAAGTCCTCGGAGACCGAGGAAGCGACGGAGACGACCACCGAGAGCGACGTCGCCGAGCGGAGGGAAGCCCTCGACGACGACGTCGACGCGATCCTCGACGAGATCGACGAGGTGCTCGAGTCCAACGCCGAGGACTTCGTGAAGTCGTTCATCCAGAAGGGTGGCCAGTGACCCACGACGCCCACGCGCGGATCCCCGGCGCCTACCTGCGGCCCGGGGTGTCCTCCTTCAGTGACTTCCTCGCCGACCAGGCGCCCGACCTGCTCCCCGGACGCCGGGGGCTGCCTCAGGGCCAGGCCGGTGAGCTGGCGCCGCACGGCACCACGATCGTCGCGGCGACGTTCCCCGGGGGCGTCATCATGGCGGGCGACCGGCGGGCGACGATGGGCAACATCATCGCCCAGCGCGACATCGAGAAGGTGTTCCCCGCCGATGAGTACTCGGTGGTCGGCATCGCCGGATCGGCGGGGCTGGCGGTGGAGATGGTGCGCCTCTTCCAGACCGAGCTCGAGCACTACGAGAAGATCGAGGGCACGACGCTCTCCCTCGACGGCAAGGCCAACCGGCTGGCGGCGCTGATCCGCGGCAACCTGGGGATGGCCATGCAGGGCCTCGCCGTCGTACCCCTCTTCGCCGGCTTCGAGGTGCGCACCGGCCTCGGCCGCATCTTCAGCTACGACGTCACCGGAGGGCGCTACGAGGAGACCGCCTTCCACTCGGTCGGCTCGGGGTCGCTGTTCGCCCGCGGGTCGTTGAAGAAGCTCTACCGCGAGGACCTCGGCGAGACCGAGTGCGCCACCGCGGTCATCCAGGCCCTCTACGACGCCGCCGACGACGACTCCGCCACGGGCGGACCCGACCTGACCCGACGGATCTTCCCTGTGATCCACCTCGTCACGGCTGAGGGCGGACGGCGCATGGGTGAGGACGAGGTCGCCGACATCGCCGACCGTGTCCTCGCCGGGCGCATGGTCCGACCCGACGGCCCGGCCGCCCCGGTCACCGGGGGTGGGGCGCGATGAGCATGCCGTTCTACGTCCCCCAGGAACAGCTGATGAAGGACCGGGCGGACTTCGCGCGCAAGGGCATCGCGCGGGGCCGATCGGTCGTGGCCGTCCAGTACGCCGACGGCATCCTGTTCGCCTCCGAGAACCCCTCCCAGGCGTTGCACAAGGTGTCGGAGATTTACGACCGCATCGCGTTCGCGGCCGTGGGTCGCTACAACGAGTTCGAGAACCTGCGGATCGCCGGCGTAAGACTCGCCGACATGCGCGGCTACGCCTACGACCGCCGTGACGTGACGGGGCGGGGGCTGGCCAACGCCTACGCCCAGACCCTCGGCACCATCTTCTCCAGCGGCGGGGAGAAGCCCTACGAGGTCGAGCTCTTCGTCGCCGAGGTGGCCGACCGGCCCGAGGACGACCAGATCTACCGGTTGACCTACGACGGCCAGGTCGCCGACGTCCGTGGGTACGCCGTGATGGGTGGCGCCGCCGATGTGGTCGACGCCTACCTCGCCGAGCACCACACCGACGGGGCGCCCCTCGAGGAGGCCCTCGGCGTCGCTGTCGCGGCGCTCGGACACACCACGAACGACGACCGGGTCATCCCCGCCGAGGACCTCGAGATCGCCATCCTCGACCGCACCAGGAGCCAGCCGCGCAAGTTCTCCCGGATCTCCCCGGGGCGGCTCGAGGCGATGCTCGGGGAGCGCGGTCCCACCGCATCGGCGCCCCCCGAGACCGAGGAGTCCCCTGAGGTCTCCGAGGGCTTCGAGGGCTCCGGAGGCCCCGGAGAGGACGACGAACCGCCCGTCGCTCCGTGAGCACAGCGGGCGGGCAGTGGACCCAGGTCGGCGAGGATCGCGTCGTCTACGCGGGGTGGACCCGCGTGGTGCAGCGGACCCTGCGGCTGCCAGATGGCCGCGAGACGGTGTGGGACATGGTCGTCTCGAGGCCGTCGGTCGCCGTACTCCCACTGACGACCGACGGCGAGGTCGTGTGCATCCGCCAGTTCCGACCCGGCCCCGGCCGGCGGGTCCTGAGCATCCCGGGCGGGCTGATCGACCCCGGTGAGCAGGTCGGCGACGCCGCCGAACGTGAGCTGCGGGAGGAGACAGGCTACGCAGCCGCGTCGGTGGAGGTCGTGGCCTCCACGGTGCCCAACAAGGAGACCGAGCGGCTCTGGGCCGCCGTCGCGCGAGGCTGCGAGCCCGCCCACCCCCAGTCGCTGGACGAGTTCGAGGACTGCGAGGTCGTCCTGCTCTCCCTCCCAGACTTCCGATCGCGCCTCCGCTCCGGTCACCTCGGCGCCGTCAGCCAGAGCTACCTCGCCCTCGACCACCTCGGCCTTCTGTAGAGCCCGGCTGCCGTGGCCATCAGGCCATGGATTGGTCCCCAACCACGTCCAGCCGGGCGAAATGGAGGCGGTTCGTGACCAATCGACGGTCCGTGCGCGGCTGTCCACAGCCTGCAGAGCGGCAGGTTCGAAGCAGGCGGTATCAGCCAAGACTCCCTGCATGGAGATCAGCTCGGATCACGCCTCACCCGGCCGGGGACGCGGCCAGCCGGCGACGCCTCGCCCATCCGGTCGGACCGACGATGAGCCCTACCGTGGCGAAGTCCGGCTGGGCAAGCATCGGCGGATCAGTCATGGGTTGGCCGTGGTGCGTCGGGAGGACCTGGACCCAGAGGCGGAACGGCTTCGTGAGCTGCGCGCGTGGCTGCTGGTCCTCCCTGAGGACGCGAGGTACACCCATGTCACCGGCGCCAAGCTGCTCGGATGGGATCTGCCGAAGCTCCCCGAACAGGTGCCGGTCTTCGCCGCTGTCCATGGCGATCCCCCACGCCCACGGCGCGCGGGGCTGATCTGCTCGCGGTTGGTGCGGCCCACCAGCAGCAGGATGACCGTTCACGACCTCCCCATTGACGAGCCCGAGGAGATCCTGCTCCGCGCGGCCCGGGATTTCGGCGTGCTCGATCTCCTCATCCTCGTCTGCTCGGCGCGGCGACTTGGTCACGTGGACACATCGCAGATGCGAGACGATCCTGGCCTCGAAGCGACCCGGCGTACGCGTGCTCGAAGGACGCCTGGGAGCTGTCGCACCCGAAGTCCGACTCGGCCGGTGAGACCGTGCTCTACCTCTTCCACCGTGCGATGGGGGTCGCCGTACAGCCTCAGGTCAGCTTGCTCGATGCCGGCGGCCGCGTCGTGGGAAGGGCCGATCTGCTCGTCACCGGCACCTGCTTCGTCCAGGAGTACGACGGTGCAGTGCATCGCACCGGCCATCAGCACCGCACGGACCTCCGCCGAGAGCGTGGTCTCGTCGGAACCGCCTACCAGCGGCGCGGCTTCACCCTCGACGACCTGCTCGAACCATCCGACTCGTCCTGATGCACGAGCTGGACCGGATGCTGGGTCGGCGACACGATGGCCGGCCGGTTAGCGCGGTGGCGGAGGCTCGTCGAGAACTCGCTGTACGCCGAGCCTGGTCGGGCGCGCGATCCTCAACCGATGGCGCCGGGCCCAGGGCCTCCTCGATTGGTCACGAACCGCATGAGATCGCCGCCATCTGACGTGGTTGGGGACCAATCCACGACCCCTGCCACCCACGGCGGCGCGGCCGACGCCGAGCCGACCGGTGTGCGCCTACGCTGAGGCCGTGGACCGGCGGATCTTCGGGATCGAGAACGAGTACGGCGTCACGTGCACGTTCAAGGGTCAGCGGAGGTTGAGCCCGGACGAGGTGGCGCGCTACCTGTTCCGCAAGGTGGTCAGCTGGGGGCGCAGCAGCAACGTGTTCCTGCGCAACGGGGCACGGCTCTACCTCGACGTGGGCAGCCACCCGGAGTACGCCACCCCCGAGTGCGACGACGTCGTCGAGCTGGTCACGCACGACAAGGCGGGGGAGCGGGTGCTCGAGGGTCTGCTGCTCGATGCCGAACAGCGCCTCCACGACGAGGGCATCAGCGGCGAGATCTACCTCTTCAAGAACAACACCGACTCGGCCGGCAACTCCTACGGCTGCCATGAGAACTACCTCGTGGGGCGCGGCGGCGAGTTCAGCCGCCTGGCCGACATCCTCATCCCGTTCCTGGTGAGCCGCCAGATCGTGGTCGGGGCCGGCAAGATCACCCAGACCCCGCGGGGAGCTACCTACAGCGTCTCGCAGCGCGCCGAGCACATCTGGGAAGGGCGTCTCGAGCGCCACGACCCGGAGCCGCCCGATCATCAACACCCGCGACGAGCCGCACGCCGACGCGGAGAAGTACCGGCGCCTGCACGTGATCGTCGGGGACTCCAACATGAGCGAGACCACCACGATGCTCAAGGTCGCCAGCTGCGACCTGGTGCTGCGGATGATCGAAGAGGGCGTGGTGATGCGCGACCTCACGATGGAGAACCCCATCCGCGCGATCCGCGAGATCTCCCACGACGTCACAGGCCGCCGGAAGGTCAGGCTGGCCAACGGCCGCGAGGCGAGCGCGCTGGACATCCAGGCCGAGTACCTCGGCAAGGCCCGCGACTTCGTCGACCGCCGCCAGATCAGTACGCCGGTCATCGAGCAGGCCCTGGACCTGTGGGAACGCGGCCTGAAGGCCGTCGAGTCCGACGACCTCGGGCTGGTCGACCGGGAGATCGACTGGGTCATCAAGTGGAAGCTCATCGACCGCTACCGCGCCAAGCACGGCCTCCCGCTCGGCCACGCCCGCATCGCCCAGCTCGACCTCGCCTACCACGACATCCACCGCAACCGCGGCCTCTACTACCTGCTGGAGAAGCGCGGCGCCGTCGCGCGGGTGACCACCGACCTGAAGATCTTCGAGGCCAAGTCCGTGCCGCCGCAGACGACCCGGGCGCGACTTCGCGGCGAGTTCATCCGGCGCGCGCAGGAGCGCCGGCGCGACTTCACCGTCGACTGGGTCCACCTCAAGCTCAACGACCAGGCGCAGCGCACGGTGCTCTGCAAGGACCCCTTCCGGGCCTACGACGAGCGGGTGCAGCGCCTCATCGACGGCATGTGAGAATCTGCCCCGTGCTTTCTCCCCGTGGATCTGGTCACCAACCTCGCCCTGCCCGCCCTGCTGCTGACCGCACTGGCCGCCTGCGGCGAGGACGACGGCGCAGCCGAAGGCGGTCTCGAGGGGTTCGAGGCGTTCACCGTCACCGGCGAGCTCGGTGAGGAGCCCGAGGTTGCCTGGAAGGGCCGCCTCGAGGCCGACGAGCCGGAGGAGCAGACCCTCATCGAAGGCGGCGGCGAGCCGGTCGAAGACGGCGTCAAGGTCCTCCTCAACTACTACATCGGCAACGGCTTCACCCAGGAGAAGGCCTTCAGCACCCACGACGAGGGGGAGACCGCGGAGGCGGTGGACTACACCCCCGACGAGCTCGGGCCGGTGTTCGGAGCGGCCCTCGAGGGGGCGACCGTGGGCTCACGGGTGGCCGTGATCGCCTCGGCGGACGAGGCCTTCGGCGAAGGCGTCGGGAACCCCGCGCTCGGGATCGGCAACAAGGACACCGTCCTGGTCATCATCGACGTCGAGAGCACGGTCCTGGACGGACCCGACGAGGGTCCGGAGGCCGAGCTCCCGCCGTGGGCGCCCCGGATCGTCGAGGAGGACGGGGAGCCGACCTCCCTGGACTTCTCCCGTACTCCGCAACCCAACGAGCGGCTGCGCAGCACGGTCCTCATCGAGGGCGACGGGGCTGTGGTCCAGGACGGCGACCTCGTCTTCGCCGACTACCTCGGCCAGACCTACGACGGCCGCAAGCCCTTCGACCAGAGCTTCGGCAAGGAGCCCTTCCAGACGACCATCGGTCAGGGCAACGTCATCAAGGGCTGGGACCGCACGATCGTGGGCCAGCCGGTCGGGAGCCGGATCCTCATCCAGGTCCCGCCCGAGTTCGGGTACGGCAAGGCCGGGCAAGGCGAGGACATCTCGGGCGACGACACGCTCTTCTTCGTGATCGACGTCCTCGCGACCGGATAGCGTCGCGCGGGTGGCGGTGTCGAAGAGCGAGCGGCTGCTGAACCTGCTGATCATGCTGCTGGTCCAGCGGCACTACGTCGCCAAGGACCGCATCCGCGCCATCGTCTACCCCGACTCCACCTCGGACGCCTTCGAGAAGATGTTCGAGCGCGACAAGGAGGAGCTCCGCAGCCTGGGTGTGCCGATCGAGATCGGCCAGATCGATGCGTACTTCGACGACGAACCCGGCTACCGGGTCCGCCCCGACGAGTTCGCCCTGCCCGACATCTCGCTCGAGCCCGACGAGGCGGCGGTCGTCGGGCTCGCCACCCGGGTGTGGGAGCACGCGACGCTGGCCGAGGCGACCACCGAGGCCGTGCGCAAGCTGACTGCGACCGGCGTCGACGTCGACACGGCCGCGCTGGAGATCGCCCAGCCGCGCCTGAGCGCGGAGGAGCCCTCCTTCGAGGTGTTCTGGCAGGCGACCCAGGAGCGTCACCCTGTCGAGTTCGAGTACGCCCGCCCGGGGGAGCCCGAGGGCAGGACCCGGCACCTGCAGCCGTGGGGGGTGGCCCGCTACTCCGGACGTTGGTACGTCGTGGGGTTCGACACCGATCGCCGCGACGAGCGCATCTTCCGGCTCTCGCGCGTGCGCGGACGCGCACGCAGGGTCGGCTCCGCGGGGTCCTACGACGTACCGCCGGGAGTCGACGTCCGTGCGATGGCCCGCCGGCTCGCGCCCGACCCGAGCCCCACCGAGCGGGTGGTGCTCCTCGCACGGTCCGGCAGCGCGCTGCCACTTCGCCGTGAGGCGGAGCGGGTCGTCACCGAGGTGGACGGCCCGGACACCGACGTCCGGCTGGGACCGGCTCGAGCTGTCGCGGGCGCCGGTCGGGCTGGCCGAGGAGGTGCTCAGCTTCGGCTCGGACGTCGTCGTCGAGTCGCCCGCCTCGCTGCGCGACGAGGTCCTCGCGCGGCTGCGCGGCGGTGGTGGCGTGAGCAGCAGCTCGGGGGCCCGGGCCCAGGTCGCGAGCGCTGCTCGACCCTCGTCCCGTTGCTCCACGCGCACGGTGCCGATGCCCTGGGCGCGGCTGCGGAGGCCATGGGGGTCACCACCGGACCAGCTCTTGAGCGACCTGAAGGTGCTCTTCATGGTCGGCCTTCCGGGCGGCTACCCCGAGGACCTCATCGACGTCGACCTCGACGCGCTCGAGGGTCCTTCGGGACCCAACCCCGCGGGGATGATCCGGGTCTCCAACGCCGACTACCTCTCCCGGCCGCTGCGGCTCAGCCCCACCGAGGCGAGTGCGCTGATCGTGGCCACCCGCGCCATGCGTGCCGGGGCCGGGGCCGAGACCGCCGAGGTCATCGACCGGGTGCTGGCCAAGCTCGAGGTGGCAGCCGCCGCCGGTCCGGGCGAGATCAACGTCGACCCCGGCGTCGACGAGCGCGATCCCGCGCTCGGCCCTCTGGCGTCGCCGGCTGCGCGATGCGGTCGCGGCACGGCGGCAGGTGCGGCTGGTCTACTACGTGCCGGCGCGCGACGAGGAGGGCGAGCGGGTCGTCGACCCGCACGGAGCTCGACGACCGTGCAGGGCATGGCCTACCTCGACGCGTGGTGCCACTCGGCCGAGGCGCCCCGACTCTTCCGTCTCGACCGCATCGTGAGCGCCGAGGTCGCTCGACACCGCGGCGGCGCCGGGCCCGAGGCCGCCGGTACGCGACCTGAGCGACGGGTTCTTCGCGACGCCCCCAGACCCAGATCGCGACGCTGCGGCTGACCCCGGCCGCTCGTTGGGTGACCGAGTACTACCCGGTGCACGAGCCGTGCGGACCCGTCCCGGTGGTGGCCTCGACGTGGACCTGCCGGTCGCCGACGACGATGGCTGACCAGGCTGATGTTGCGGTTGGCTCCGAATGCCCGGTGGTGAGCCCGAGGAGCCGTTCGCCGACGCCTTCACCGCAGCCGCACAGGCGGCGCTCAGGCTCTACGACGAACCTCTCGCAGGGGACCGCGTAGAGTGGAGGACACAACCGAGAGGACGTCGAGGTCAGCATGATCGAACCCGATGATTGGAATGCCCCAGGGTGCCGAGTGGCTGGTGATCCTGGCGATCGTGGTCCTCGTCTTCGGTGCGGCGAAGCTGCCGGACCTGGCCCGCGGCACCGGACAGGCGCTGCGGATCTTCAAGGCCGAGACCAAGGGCCTCAAGGACGACGACGACGCCGACGAGGCGACCCCGCCCGCGCCGTCCGCGCAGCTCCCGCCTGTCGAGCACCGCTGACCAGGCCCCCGCGTGCCACCCCCTCCGAGGCGCTGCAGGACGACAAGCAGTCCGACACCCGCAACAACTGACCGCCGGAGACACTGACCACCCGTGGCGTTGTCGGGGTTCTTCAGGCTGTTCAGCGGCAGGCCGGTCCACCCCGTCGGAGCCGACGGACGGATGGCACTGTCCGACCATCTGCGGGAGCTGCGCGCCCGCATCCTGAAGATCGCGCTGATCCTCGTCCTGGGGCTCGCGCTGTCGCTGGTCTTCTTCGACCAGCTCTTCGACCTGGTCAACGACCCGTACAAGTCCGCGCAGAAGGCGCTCGCCGAGGAGGCGGGCGAGGAGCGCACCGTCGCCACGACCTCGGGAGCGGCCGGTGGACTGCTCCTCTACTTCAAGCTGTGCGGGCTCGCGTCGGTCGTGCTGACCAGCCCGTTCTGGCTCTACCAGCTCTGGGCGTTCATCCTCCCGGGCCTGCACGCCAACGAGAAGAAGTGGAGCGGCATCTTCGTGGCCGTGGCCGGTCCACTGTTCTTCGCGGGCGTGCTCCTGGGCTACCTCACCCTGCCCAAGGGACTCGAGGTCCTCATCGGCTTCACTCCCGACGGCCTGACCAACCTGCTGGAGTTCAACGGCTACCTCACCTTCTTCAGCCGCACGCTCCTGGTCTTCGGCATCGCCTTCGAGATCCCCGTCTTCGTCGTGATGCTCAACCTCGCCGGCGTCGTGACCGGCGCCTGGCTCGGCGCGCACCGTCCCTGGATCATCGTGTTCATCTTCATCTTCGCGGCGGTCGCGACCCCCTCGGCGGACCCGTTCTCGATGACCTTCATGGCGATCCCGATGGTGCTGCTCTTCCTCATCTCCGAGCAGATCGCCCGCTTCAACGACCGCCGCAAGCGCCGTCGCAGCGAAGTACGCCGACCTCTCACCCGACGAGGCCTCTGCGCTGTGAGCCTCCCCGCGACCCTGCGGAGCAACGTCGACCCGTTCGACCTGCCCGACTGGCTCGGCACGCGCGAGGTGTCCTGGGCGGCCGACTCCGGGCTGCGTGCGAGCCACCTGGTGCCGGGCTCGCTGGACGGGGGTGGCCCCATCGTCTCGACTGCGACCTGCTGGGGGTCGACCGGGCCTACCCGAGCGCCGGTCGCCTCGAGGAGGGCGTGCGGCACAGCGCCCACCAGGCCTGGCAGCACGGGCAGGTGCTGCTGGTCTCGATCGGTGGTCGGCTCACCCTGGCCGTCCCAGGCACCGGGCTTCACCTCCGAGCTGGTTCTCACCGCCCTGGAGAGGCTGGCACAGGCGGTGGGCGCGGAGCCCTCGTCGTACGCCGTGCGTCTCCGGCTGGGGGACTAGGCGTGCTCGCGGGTCGGGAGGGGCCTCCGGTGCAGCTGCGGGAGGTCGTCCTGCTCACCAACCCCAGCGCCGGGAAGGGGCGAGGAGCGCTCGGCCCGAGACGCGGCCGTGCCCCGGTTGACCGCGGCAGGGATCCGCGTGCGTCCTGTGCAGGGCCGGGACGCAGTGAGGCCCTCGACCTCGCACGGGCCGCCGTGGTCGAGGGCACCGACGCGTTGGTCGTGTGCGGGGGCGACGGCCTGGTGCACCTCGGGACGCAGGTCGTCGCAGGAACCGAGACTCCGTTGGGCATCATCCCGGCGGGCACCGGCAACGACGTGGCCCGCTACGTCGACCTGCCTCGGCGGATCCCGCCGCCGCCGCCGACCGACTGGCGGCGGGCCGCACCCGGATGATCGACCTGGCCCGGTGCGGTACGAAGTACTTCGTGACCGTGCTCTGCGCCGGCTTCGACGCGATCGTCAACGAGCGCGCCAACCGATGACCTGGCCCAGGGGGCAGATGCGCTACAACCTGGCCACCCTCGCCGAGCTGCGGGTCTTCGAGCCGCTGCCCTACACCCTGGAGATCGACGGCGCCCCGCGGCGGCTGGAGGCGATGATGGTCTCGGTGGGCAACGGACCCTCCTTCGGCGGTGGCCTGCGGATCACCGAAGGAGCGCGGCTCGACGACGGGTTGCTCGACATCGTGGTCATCAAGCCGCCTGAGCAAGCCACAGCTCCTCCGCACCTACCCCAAGCTCTTCAAAGGAACCCACGTCACGCATCCGGCCTACGAGCACCACCACGCGCGGACCGTCACTGTCGCCGCGCCCGGGATCATGTCCTACGCCGACGGTGAGCGCTTCGGTGCGCTGCCGCTGACCATCGAGGCCGCCCCGGGGGCCCTGAGAGTGCTGGTGTGAGCACCGAGTGAACAGCCCCGCCTCCCGCTACGCCGAGCACCGGCGCGACCGACAGCACCCCGTCTATCGCGACTTCGTGGCGCACTACGCCTTCCCCCTCGACGACTTCCAGGAGCGGGCCTGTCGCGAGATCGAGGACGGCCGGGGCGTCCTCGTGGCCGCCCCGACCGGGTCGGGCAAGACGATCGTGGGTGAGTTCGCCATCCACCTGGCCCTGCACACCGGACGCAAGGCCTTCTACACCACTCCGATCAAGGCGCTCTCCAACCAGAAGTACCACGATCTGGTGGCCCGCTACGGACCCGACCAGGTCGGGCTCCTGACCGGAGACAACACCGTCAACGGCGAGGCGCCGATCGTCGTGATGACGACCGAGGTGCTGCGCAACATGCTCTACGCCGGCTCGCGCACCCTGCTGGGTCTGGGTTTCGTGGTGATGGACGAGGTGCACTACCTCGCCGACCGCTCCCGCGGCGCGGTGTGGGAGGAGGTGATCATCCACCTTCCGGAGTCGGTGGCCCTGGTGTCGCTGTCGGCGACGGTGTCCAACGCCGAGGAGTTCGGCGAGTGGCTGGCCACCGTGCGCGGCGAGACCACGACGATCGTGGAGGAGCGCCGGCCGGTGCCGCTCTACCAGCACGTGATGGTCGGTCGACGCCTGCTCGACCTCTTCGCCTCCTCCGACGTCGACGCTGCCGCCGGCTTCGTGCGCGAGGGAGCACCGGTCAACGACGAGCTGCTCCGCATCGCCCGCGACGACTTCGCCAGCACGCGGCTGATGCGCGACCGCCGCTCCCCCCGCAAGGGTCGCCCGGGCTCCTCGAAGAACCCGCGCTCGGTCGGCAACGGTCGTCGGGTCTGGATCCCGAGCCGCCCCGATGTCATCGACCGCCTCGACCGCGAGGGCCTGCTGCCGGCGATCGTCTTCGTGTTCAGCCGGGTCGGGTGCGACGCGGCGGTCACGCAGTGCCTCAACGCGGGAGTGCGGCTGACCACCCCCGAGGAGCGGGACCAGATCTTCGCCTTCGTGGAGGGGTCCTGCCGCGACCTGCCCCCCGACGACCTCCACGTGCTCGGCTACCACGACTTCCTCGACGGGCTGACCCGCGGCGTCGCCGCCCACCACGCCGGGATGCTGCCGGCGTTCAAGCAGGTCGTGGAGGAGCTCTACCTCCGCGGCCTGTGCAAGGTCGTCTTCGCCACCGAGACCCTGGCGCTCGGCATCAACATGCCGGCTCGCACCGTGGTGATCGAGAAGCTCTCGAAGTGGAACGGCGAGACCCACGCCGACATCACGCCGGGGGAGTACACCCAGCTCACCGGACGGGCCGGGCGGCGCGGGCTCGACGTCGAGGGTCACGGGGTGGTGCTCTGGCAGCAGGGCATGGATCCGCGCGAGCTCGCTGGTCTCGCCTCCACGCGGACCTACCCGCTGCGGTCGTCCTTCCGCCCGTCGTACAACATGGCGGTCAACCTGGTCCACCAGTTCGGCCGTGAGCGCTCGCGTGAGCTGCTCGAGCAGTCCTTCGCCCAGTTCCAGGCCGACAAGGCTGTGGTGGGGCTCGCGCGTCAACTCCACAAGGCCGAGGAGGCCCTCACCGGCTATGCCGACGCCGCCGCCTGTGACCGCGGTGACTTCATGGAGTACGCCGGCCTGCGCGACCGGATCGGTGAGCTCGAGAAGGGGGCGAAGAAGGCGCGGCGGGCCGACCAGCGCGAGGCGGCGGTGGACTCGCTCGGACGCCTCCGGCCCGGCGACGTCATCGACGTACCGACCGGGAAGTTCTCGGGGTACGCCGTCGTCATCGACCCGGGCTTCTCGCCCGACAACCCGCGTCCCTTGGTCCTCACCCTCGACCGGCAGGCCCGTCGGCTGGCCATGATCGACTTCCCTACCCCCGTCACCGCCCTGACGCGGTTGCGGGTGCCCAAGAGCTTCAACGGTCGCAACCCGCAGGCGCGACGCGATCTCGCCGCCCAGCTGCGCGATCGCACGCGCGACCTGCCGCCGGCCCAGACCCGCAGCGCGCGCGGGTCGGTGGAGACCGACCCGGAGATCACCTCACTGAGGGCCGCCCAGCGCGCGCACCCGTGCCACGACTGCCCCGACCGGGAGGAGCACGCACGGTGGGCGGAACGCTGGTTCAAGCTCGATCGCGACGCCGCCACGCTGCGGCGCCGGGTCGAGCGACGGACCAACACGGTCGCCCGACAGTTCGACAGGGTGTGCGAGGTGCTCGGCGCCCTGGACTACCTCGAGGGCGACGCGGTCACCGGCCGGGGCAAGCCGCTCATGCGCCTCTACTCCGAGCTGGACCTGGTGGCGGCCGAGTCGTTGCGGCTCGGGCTGTGGGAGGGGTTGTCGGCGGCCGAGCTGGCCGCCTGTCTCTCGGTCCTCGTCTTCGAGTCGCGGCGGCCCGACGACGCCTCGGCGCCGCGACTGCCCGGCGGCAGGGTCAAGGACACCGTGGGGCAGATGGTTCGGCTCTGGGGCGAGCTGGACGCGCTCGAACGTGAGCACCGGCTCGACTTCCTGCGCCCACCCGACCTCGGCTTCGCGTGGATCGCCTACCGCTGGGCCGAGGGCGACGACCTCGATGACGTCCTCGGGTCGAGCGAGCTCTCGGCGGGTGACTTCGTGCGCCAGATGAAGCAGCTGCTGGACCTGGCCGGTCAGGTCGCCGACGCGGCCGGTGACTCTCCCGTCCGTGGCACCGCCCGCGACGTCGTCCGGCTCCTCCGTCGGGGGGTCGTCGCCTACTCCGGCCTCGCCGAGTAGGGGGCGTGGATTGGTCCCCAACCACATCAAATCGGGCGTTCCGGGGGCGGTTCGTGACCAATCGATGGGGGTGTGGACCGCCGAGGTGGAGCGGTGCTACGTGGTCGCGGAGGGCCGGCCCGGGGGGTTGAGCACGGCTTCGGCGATCGCGGTGTCACCGGAGACGAGGTCCCACTGGCAGCCGATGCTCGAGGGCGTGTCCAGGACCGCGGCGACCACGGCGGCGACGTCGGCGCGGGGGATCTCGGCGCGATCGACCGGCGGACCGAGCTGGACGCCCCCGGTGGCCGGGTCGTCGGTGAGGCGGCCGGGGCGCAGGATCGTCCAGGCCAGCCCGCTCTCGCGCAGGGCGGCGTCGGCGTCGCGCTTGGCCTCGACGTAGGCGCGCCAGACCGGCGAGGTGTCCCCGGGCACGGGGTCGTCGACGCCGATGGCCGAGACCTGCACGAAGCGCTCGATGCCCACCAGGTGGGCGGCCTCGATCGACGCCAGCGACCCCCCGAGGTCCACGGTGCGCTTGCGCTCGATGCTGCCGTCCGGTCCGCCTCCGGCGGTGAAGACGACGGCGCCGCACCCCTCGAAGGCGGCGGCGAAGGCAGCGACGTCCGCACGCTCGAGGTCGAGCAGGCGCATCTCGGCGCCACGTCCCTCCACGTCCTCGCGGTGGTCCGGGTTGCGGACCAACGCGACCGGGGTGTGCTCGGCCCGGCGCAGGACGTGCAGCAGGTGCAGCGCGACCTGGCCGTGGCCTCCGACGACGGCGACTCGGGTCATGCCTGCGACAGTACGTCGAGCAGGCGCACCGCCGGACTCTCCAGGCCCCACCGCTCGGCGAGCTCGCGGACCCGGTCCGGCTCCGGCGGGGTCCGCGGACAGGCAGAGGCACTGCGGTCGAGGTCGAGGTCCCGGGCCACCGCCACCACCTGGGGAGCGACCAGGAGGTAGTCGGCGGCGGCCTTGATCTTGCCCCGAGGACCCGGGGCGAGGTCCGAGTCGGGGTCCTCCGCGGCAGCCACGATGCCGGCCATGTCACCGAAGCGTCCGAGCAGCGTCGCGGCGGTCTTCTCCCCGATGCCGGCCACCCCCGGGAGGCCGTCGGAGGCGTCGCCGCGCAGGGTGGCGAAGTCGGCGTACTGCCGGGCGTCGATCCCGTACTTCGCGCGTACCCAGGCGTTGTCGACCCGCTCGTGGTTGCCGACGCCGCGCGCGATGTAGAGCACCCGCACGTCGGCCTCGTCGTCGACGAGCTGGAAGAGGTCGCGGTCGCCGGTGACGATGTCGACCGGCTGGCCGGCGTCGGTGGCCAGCGCCCCGATCACGTCGTCGGCCTCGTAGCCGTCGGCGCCGATGACGCAGATGCCGAAGGCGGCCAGCACGTCGAGGATGATCGGGATCTGGGCCTCGAGCGGGTCGGGAACCTCCTCGAGGTCGGGCGTCGCGCCGGTGTGCTCCTCGACCACGCGGTGCGCCTTGTAGGAGGGCAGCAGGTCGACCCGCCACTGCGGTCGCCAGTCGTTGTCCCAGCAGCAGACCAGGTCGCTGGGCCGGTAGTCCTTGACCAGACGGGAGACGAAGTCCATCAGACCGCGCACGGCGTTGACGTTGGTGCCGTCGGGGGAGAGCAGCTCGGGAACGCCGTAGAAGGCGCGGAAGTACATCGAGGCGGTGTCGAGGAGCATCAGGCGGCCCGGAGCGGTCTGCTGACTGGTCACGAGCGGCATCCTCGCACCCGGGTCTGGCACGCTGTCGCCGTGACGCCCGGGCAGGTCGAGGACACCGACCGCAGGATCCTGCAGCTGCTGGCCGCCGACGGCCGCATGTCCTACACCGACCTCGGGAAGGCCACGGGGCTCTCCACCTCGGCTGTCCACCAGCGCGTGAAGCGGCTCGAGCAGCGCGGGCTGATCCTCGGCTACGGGGCGACGGTCAACCACGACGAGATCGGCCTGCCGCTCACCGCCTTCATCTCGATCCGTCCGATCGACCCGTCCCAGCCCGACGACTCACCGGCGCGGCTGGGTGACATCTCGGAGATCGAGTCGTGCTGGTCGGTGGCGGGCGAGGAGTCCTACATCCTCAAGGTGCGCCTGGGCACCCCCGCCCAGCTGGAGAGCCTGCTGGCCCGCATCCGCGCGGCCGCCAACGTCTCCACGCGGACGACGATCGTGCTGTCGACCTACTACGAGAACCGCCCCGTCACCGAGGGCTGAGGCGCAGAGAAGGCCGTCAGTGCGCCTGCAGGGCGGCTGTGCGCCGGGAGGCCTCGGCGACCTCGGAGGCGGACAGGACCGCCTCGTCGGGTGAGGAGTGCGTCGCCCACCACTCCGGCCGGCCTCGGGCAGGGTGTGGATCGGGTCGTAGTACTCGTAGGTCCGCGTCAGCGCCTCGCGGATCCGCGGCCTCGATGGAGGTGCGGTAGTTCTTGGTCCAGTAGGAGATGCCGCGCTCGGTGTCGTAGTCGGCGAGCTGGTGAACCCACCGCTTCCCCACGAACGGCACGTCGCAGACGATCCGCGGCGTCGCGAAGCCGGGGAGGTAGCCCATGATGTGGTGCTGGAGTCGCTGCGCATCGGCGACCGAGACCCGCCAGTGCTCCGAGAACGGGATCATGTCGCACATGTAGAAGTAGTAGGGCATGATCTGCGCGCCGTCGAGCAGGGCGAAGCACAGGTCGAGCAGCGTGTGCGGGTCCGCGTTGACCCCGTCGAGCAGGACCCCCTGGTTGCGTACGTCGCGCAGGCCGGCCTCGAGCATGGCCGAGGTCGCCTCGGCCACGAGCGGGGTGATCGAGGCGGCGTGGTTGGCGTGGGTGTGCATCGCGATCGACACCCCGCGCGAGCGGGCGGTGCCGGCGACCCGGGCCATGCCGTCGCGGACGTCGGGCTGCAGCCAGTGCTGCGGCAGGCCGATCAACGCCTTGGTCGCGAGCCGGATGTCGCGGATGTTGTCGACCTCGAGCAGGGAGGTCAGGAAGGCCTCGAGCCGGGGCCACGGCATGTTGGCGACGTCACCTCCGGAGACGACCACGTCGCGCACCGACGGCGTGCGGCGCAGGTAGTCGAGCATCGCCTCGAGCCGGTCGGTGGGCTTGGCCTCGAACTTCAGCTTCTCGACGGTGGGGGTGGAGTTGCCGACCAGGTCCATCCGGGTGCAGTGGCCGCAGTACTGCGGGCAGGTCGGCAGCAGCTCCGCGAGGACCTTGGTGGGATAGCGGTGGGTGAGTCCCTCGGCGACCCACATGTCGTGCTCGTGCAGAGAGTCCCGGGTCGCGTGCGGGTGCGAGGGCCAGTCGGTCCGGCGGTCGGAGAAGACCGGGATCATGTAGTGGCGGACCGGGTCGGCGTAGAACTCCTCGGTCCACGAGCCGGGGGCACCGGGCGCGGAGGTCGGCACCATCGTGTTCATCATCTGCGGCGGCACCAGCATCGACATGGTCGCCCGTTCGGCCTGGTCGCGCTCGAGGTCGGCGTAGAACCGCTCGTCGACCTGGTCGCCCATCAGCTCGCGCAGCTGCTTGAGATTCTTGACGCAGTGGGCGCGCTGCCACTGCACCGACGCCCAGTCCTCAGCGGCTAACCTCCCGCCACCCGGGGAAGCGGGTCCAGTCCGGCTCGACGAGCTCGACGCGCTGGTAGGGGTAGGGCTGTCCCGCGCTCAGCCGTCCCTGAGGGCCGATCGACGTCTCGATGCTCATGAGAGCAATGTACGCGGAGATATTCCGGGATTCAGCATCCGTAGCCGTAAGGTTTGCGGCATGTCAGCCTCAGATCCGACGGGCCTCCACCGGGTGCTCGACCGGCCGGTGGTCCTTCCGCAGGCCGCCCAGCGCCTCGACACCCGCCCGGAGCTGTGGCCCGACGAGGTCCGGATCCGGGTCGAGCGCCTCAACCTCGACGCAGCGTCCTTCCGCCAGCTCGAGCGGACCCACGCCGACGGGGAGGCCGTGCGCGGGGCGGTCCTGGGCATCGTCGCCCAGCGCGGCAAGATGCAGAACCCGGAGACCGGGTCGGGCGGCATGCTGGTGGGCACGGTCGAGGAGGTCGGTCCCGACTCACCGCTGGGGCTCCGGGTGGGCGAGAGGGTGGCCACGCTGGTCAGCCTGACGCTCACCCCGTTGGTGATCGAGGACGGGCTCCAGGGCTGGGACGGACGCAGCGAGCAGGTGCCCTGCGAGGGGTACGCCGTGCTGTTCGGCCGTTCGATCGCCGCCAGGCTGCCCGAGGACCTCAGCCCGGAGCTGAGCCTGTCGGTGATGGACGTCTGTGGCGCCCCCGCCCTGACCGCCCGCGTGGTCGAGGGCTACCGGTCGCCGACGGTGGCCGTCATCGGCGGCGGTGGCAAGTCCGGGTCGCTCAGCCTCGCAGCGGCGCGAGCGGCCGGAGCCGGCCGCACCATCGGCGTCGTCCCGACCGAGGGTGAGGCCGAGGCGCTGCGGGCGGCGGGCCTCGCCGACGAGGTGGTGCTCGCCGACGCCCGGGATCCAGTCGCCCTACGGGACGCGGTCGTGAGGGCCGGCGGTCCGGCCGACGTCACCGTCGTCTGCGTCGACGTCCCCGGCTGCGAGGGGGGAGCCATCCTGGCGACGGCCGCCCGCGGCACGGTCGTGTTCTTCTCGATGGCGACCTCGTTCTCGGCCGCGGCGCTCGGGGCCGAGGGGCTGGCCGCCGACGTGACCATGCTGGTCGGCAACGGCTACGTGCCCGGCCACGCCGAGCACGCCCTGCGCCTCCTGCGCGAGACTCCTGGGGTGCGCACCCTGTTCGAGGCCCGGCTGTGACGCGGACCCTCCTGCGCGGAGGACACGTGCGCGGTCACGACGGCGCCACCGGGGTCGCCGTCGAGGACGACCGGATCGTCTTCGTCGGAAGCGACGACCAGGCCTCGGCGTACGACGGGGCGGACGAGGTCCACGACCTGGCCGGCGCCTGGCTCACCCCGTCCTTCGTCGACCACCACGTCCACGCCGTCCGGACCGGCTTCGCCCGCACCGGGCTGGACCTCACCGACCTGCCGTCCCTGGCCGCCGTGCTCGAGGCGGTCGCCGCCCACGCCCGCCGCTCGCCGGGCGTCGTGATCGGCCAGGGGTGGGACGAGACCGACTGGCCCGAGGGCCGGACGCCGACGGGGCAGGAGCTCGACCGCGCCGCTCCCGGCCGCCTCGTGTACACGACCCGGGTCGACAGCCACTCCGCGGTAATCTCACCGACCCTGGCCGAGCAGGTCCCCGGCCTGGCGGGCATCGACGGCTGGACGCCGGACGGGCGGGTCGAGCGGCACGCCCACCACGCGGTGCGGGACGCCCTCGAGACCCTGGTGGGCGACGACGAGCGACTCGCCGCAGCGGCCGAGGCGTGCCGGGCGATGGCCGCGCTGGGCATCGGGGAGTTCCACGAGAACGCCGCGCCCCACATCGGCCCGGCCCACGAGGTCGCCCTGGTCCGCAGGGCCGCCGAGGGGGCCGGACTGCGCTCGGTCGTCTACTGGGGCGAGCTGATGGGGCTCTCGACCGCACGGGAGCTCGGCGTCGCGGGCCTGGCGGGAGACCTGGTCGCCGACGGCGCCATCGGCTCCCGCACGGCCGGCCTCACCACGGCCTACGCCGACCATGCCGACTCCTGCGGCCACGTCTACCTCACGCCCGAGCAGGTCCGCGACCACGTCGTGGCCTGCACCGAGACCGGCCTCCAGGCCGGCTTCCACGCCATCGGCGACGCGGCGCTCCACGCCGTCGACGAAGGATTCCTCGCGGCCGAGGCGTCGATGGGGACCGAGCGCCTGCGAGCCGGTCGCCATCGGCTCGAGCACGTGGAGATGCCCTCGCCGCGGCTGGTCTCGACCCTGGCCCGGATCGGCGTCACCGCCAGCGTGCAGCCGCTCTTCGACCGCCTCTGGGGCGGCCCCGATCAGATGTACGCCGCGCGCCTCGGCGACCGGTGGCAGGAGACGAACCCCTTCGCCGTGATGCACGCCGCCGGGGTCCGGCTGGCCTTCGGCTCCGACTCGCCGGTGACCCCGTTGGGCCCGTGGGCGGCCATCCGCGCCGCCGTCCACCACCACCACGAGCCCTTCGGCCTCGACCTGGCCACCGCCTTCGACGCGCACACCGGCCAGGCGCGCGTCGCGCCGGGGGAGCCCGCCGACCTCGCGGTCTGGAGCGAGGAGCCCGACGACGACCTCGAGGCTCCCGACCCCGAGCTGCGACTCCTGATGGTCGCTGGCCTGGAGGTGACCCGGTGACCGCCCCCAAGCTGGGCCTGGACCCGCGGACCGTGAGGCAGGCGCGCACCCTGGCCCGCAGGGCGGGGCGCCCGATCGTCCGACTTGCGCAGCAGCACACGACCGTCGCCGTCGAGCGCGCCACGCTCCGGCTCGCCGGGCTCCAGGGCGCCGACGAGGAGGGCACGCCGTGGGTCAACCGGCTCCTCGACGCCGTCCGCGCCGACGTCGGCCTCGAGCACGGGGTGGCGCTGCCGGTCTGGGACGCGCTCGTCCGGGGCGAGGCAGGCTCCCAGGGGGACCTCGCGACCCTCGCGCAGCGGGCCGCGGTCGGCTCGGTGCGGTTCCGGCTGCCGGAAAGCCGGGACGCGGTCCGGGCGACGAGCGCGAGCCGCAAGCAGGTCGGTGCCGGCGTGCGCCGGATCGACGCGAAGCGGCGCGAGCGCGAGCGGCTCGTCCAGCGTCACGGCGACGCGCCTCGCACCCCGTGGATCTACCTCATCGTGGCGACCGGTGACATCTACGAGGACATCCCGCAGGCCCAGCAGGCTGCCCGCGAGGGCGCCGACGTCATCGCCGTCATCCGCTCAACCGGTCAGAGCCTGCTCGACTTCGTGCCGGAGGGGGCGACCCGCGAGGGGTTCGCCGGCACCTACGCGACGCAGGAGAACTTCCGCCTGATGCGCGCGGCCCTCGACGAGTCGAGCAAGGAGCTCGGGCGATACGTGCGGCTGACCAACTACGCCTCCGGGCTCTGCATGCCCGAGATCGCCGCACTGGCCGGGCTCGAGCGGCTCGACATGATGCTCAACGACTCGATGTACGGGATCCTCTTCCGCGACATCAACCCGATCCGCACCTTCGTCGACCAACGGTTCAGCCGCCAGGTCCACGCGCGTGCCGGCATCATCATCAACACCGGCGAGGACAACTACCTCACGACCGCCGACGCCGTCGAGGCCGCGCACACGGTCACGACCAGCCAGCTGCTCAACGAGTACTTCGCCAAGGAGGCGGGGCTGGAGGACTGGCAGCTCGGGCTGGGACACGCCTTCGAGATCGATCCCGACGTGCCCGACTCGTTCCGGATGGAGCTCGCCCACGCGATGCTCGCGCGCGAGCTCTTCCCGAAAGCGCCGTTGAAGTGGATGCCGCCCACGCGCCACATGACCGGCGACGTGTTCCGCGGCTATCTCCTCGACGGCTTCTTCAACCTCGTCGGGGCGCTCACGGGCCAGGGGATCCTGCTGGTCGGGATGATGACCGAGGCGGTCGTGACCCCGTGGCTCTCCGACCGCGACCTGGCCCTGCAGAACGTCCGCTACGTCATGGACGCCGCCGGCCGGCTGCACGAGGACTTCCACCCGCGACCCGACGGCTTCATCGTCCAACGGGCCCACCAGGTGCTCGCCGAGTCGATGGACCTCCTGGCGCGGATCATCGATCACGATCAGGGCCTGCTCGACGCGATCGCCGACGGGACCTTCGGCCTGATGAAGCGTCCGGCCGACGGTGGCCGTGGCCTCGACGGGGTGGCGCGCAAGGCGGACGGCTACTACAACCCGGCGACCGAGGTCCTGGAGGCGAAGACGTGACGGGGGTCTCGACAAGCTCGACCAGCGACGCCAGCTCGACCAGCGACGCCAGCTCGACCAGCGGCGGCAGCTCGACCAGCGGCGGCAGCTCGACCAACGACGGCAGCGACTCCCGCGTCGTCCGGCCCTACGGCGACACCACCGGCGACGGGATGGTGCAGCTGAGCTTCACCCTGCCGCTGCCGCACTCGAAGGTCGCCGACGGGGCCGCGGTGCAGCTGGCCAACAAGATGGGCATGGACCCCGCCCTGGTGGTGCACAGCAAGCCGATGGGCGAGGGGTTCACGTTCTTCGTCGTCTACGGTCGGGTCAACCACCTCGTCGACCCGAGCCTGGTCCAGGTCGTGGAGCGTGACTACCCGCTGCTGAGCCCGAAAGAGGTCAACGCGACCGTCAAGTCCACCCTTCGTCGCCGCCTGACCGTCGTGGGTGCCTGCATCGGCACCGACGCCCACACGGTCGGTATCGACGCGATCCTCAACATCAAGGGGTTCGCGGGGGAGAAGGGCCTGGAGTACTACCGCGAGCTGAAGGTGGTCAACCTCGGCGCCCAGGTCTCGGTGCCCGAGCTCGTCGAGCGGGCGCAGGCCGAGCAGGCCGACGCCGTGCTGGTCTCCCAGGTGGTGACCCAGCGCGACGCCCACCTGCTCAACACCCGCGAGATGTCGGCCGCCTTCCGCGAGGCCTACCCCTCCGAGCGACGACCGGTGCTCGTGGTGGGTGGGCCGCGCTTCGACGAGGCGATGGCGACCGAGCTGGGAGTCGACCGGGTCTTCAGCAGGGGTACGACGCCCGGTGAGGTCGCGTCGTACCTCGTCCACCGCATCACGACGAAGGGAACGGCCGCATGAGTGCGTCCACGGGTCCGCAGCGTGCCGAGTTAGGGGCTCGGGTCGTCCACCGGCGCTACGTGCCCTACTCCCACGCCCACTACGCCGGCAACCTCGTCGACGGGGCCTACAGCCTCGGACTGTTCGGGGACGTGGCGACCGAGATGTGCATCCGCACCGACGGTGACGAGGGGCTGTTCGCCTCCTACGCGGACGTGCAGTTCCGCGCGCCGGTCCGTGCCGGAGATGTGCTCGAGATCAGCTGCGAGCTGGTCCGGGTCGGCACCCGGTCACGGGTGATGGACTTCGCGGTGCACGTCGTCGCCCGTGGTGCCGCCACCAGCGGGGCGCCGGGCGCCGCCCGGGTGCTCGACGAGCCGATCCTCGCCACGACGGCGACCGGGACCGTCGTGGTGCCCTGACCGCGCGGCATCGGTCTAGCCGGCGCGAGGCTCCCGGCAGAAATCGACGAACTTTTCGTGAACAGCAGGCGACGCGCTGACCTGCGCCGACGCGAGTTCTCCCAGGTCAGAGGACGGTTGACAGGCGCGGGACCAAGCGCAAATGTGTGCCGTCCGCTCACGCAGATCGTGGTAGGCGGGCCGACGTCCGAGTGGCCGGTTCCGAGGGTGTTCGCGCCAGGCGCCTGTCCGAGTCGGTTCGCGGAGGTCGGCCCGCTCCACGAGAGCAGACACGGAAGGACCCAGGTCCCCCTAGACAACATTCCGGTCTCGGCAGCCGGTCGATTCGTGGGGTGGCCGAAGGGGGCCAGGGTCCTTCCGGGCTCTGCGTGCGTCCGCCCGGATACGGTGGGAGCGTGCTCCGCCGGACCGTCCTCGCCGCTGGGTCCGGGCTCGCCCTGGCCCTCGCGTTCGAGCCTCTGGCACTGGCTCTGCTGATCCCCCTCGCCGTCACCGGGCTGGCCCTGTGCACCCGGGGTCTGCGGCTGCGCAGCGGATGGGTGCCGGGGCTGGCCTTCGGCGTCGCCTTCTACTTCACCCACATCATCTGGATGCGAGCCGTCGGCACCGACGCGTGGCTGGCCCTGGCCGGTATCGAGGCTGCGTTCTACGCCGTCCTCGGCTCGGTGTGGGCGGCGCTCCACCGGCTGCGGCTCTGGCCGTTGTGGCTCGCCCTCGCCTGGGTCGCGATGGAGATCTGGCGCAGTGGCTGGCCCTTCAGCGGCATGCCCTGGGGGCGGCTGGCCTTCGGGAGCATCGACACTCCCGTCGCGCCGGCCCTGGCCTACGTCGGGATGAACGGTGTCAGCCTGCTCCTGGCCCTGGTCGGCACCCTCCTGGCGTGGCTGGTGGTGGCCGGACGAGGGCGTCGGCTCCCCGCGCTCGCGTCGGTGGTCGCGGTCATGGGGGCGGCCTGCCTCCCCGCGGTGACGGCGTACACCCTCGAGGTCGAGCGCAGCACCGTGGTCGCCGCCGTGCAGGGCGACGTGCCCGGCCCCGGCAACGACATCCTCTTCGACGCCGACGGGGTGACCGAGAACCACGTCGAGGCCACCGTGGGTCTGGCCGACCGGGTCGCCTCCGGCGAGGTGGAGCGTCCCGAGCTGGTCGTGTGGCCGGAGAACTCCACGGCCAGCGACCCCTTCCGCAACCAGGCGGTCAACAGCGGCATCCGGGCAGCGGTGGAGGCGATCGGTGTGCCGATCCTGGTCGGGGCGATCGTCGACGCGGGTGAGGAGCACGTCCTCAACCAGGGCATCGTGTGGGACCCCGAGACCGGGGCAGGGGAGCGCTACAGCAAGTGGCACCCCGTTCCCTACGGGGAGTACATCCCGTTCCGCCGCTACTTCGAGGGGCAGTTCGGGCGGCTCGCCCTGATCCCGCGCGACATGCTGAGCGGCACCCGGACCGAGCCGCTGCCGGTGGCCGGCGTGGCGGTCGCCGACGCGATCTGCTTCGACGTCGCCTACGACGACGGCATCCACGCCCAGGTCGAGAACGGCGCCGAGCTGCTGGTCGTGCAGACCAGCAACGCCACGTTCATCGAAACCGACCAGATCGACCAGCAGTTCGCGATCACCAGGTCGCGGGCGGTCGAGACCGGCCGCTGGGTCGTGGTGGCCGCGACCAACGGGGTCTCGGGGGTGATCGCGCCCGACGGCACGGTCGTCTCCAGTGCGTCCCCCCGCACCCAGGAGGTGCTGGTCGAGGAGGTCGAGCTCGTGCGCGGGGTCACCCCGGGCGTGCGGCTCGGTCCGTGGGTGGGTCGAGGGTCGCTCGTAGCCACCGGGGTCGGACTGCTCGTCTCGTTGATCCTGGCGCGCCGACGGGGCGGGCCCGAGGACCCGCCCGCCGAGCGACCTGAACCCGCTCGGGCGGAGGTCACCGGATGACCCTCGAGGGTCTGGGGCGCGCGGTGATGGTGGTCCCGACCTACAACGAGGCCGGCAACATCGAGTGGATCCTGCGCCGACTGCGGGCCTCCCAGCCGCACCTCGACGTGCTGGTGGTCGACGACGGCTCACCCGACGGCACCGGCGCCCTGGCGGACGAGATCGCCTCGACCGATCCTGCCGTCCACGTGCTCCACCGTGCGCGCAAGGAGGGCCTCGGGGCGGCGTACCTCCACGGCTTCGGCTGGGCGATGGACCACGGCTACGACGTCATCGGCGAGATGGACGCCGACGGGTCGCACCAGCCCGAGCAGCTGCAACGGCTCGTCGACGCGCTCGCCGACGCCGACCTGGTCATCGGCTCACGCTGGGTGCCCGGTGGGTCGGTGGTCAACTGGCCGCTGCCCCGCCGCTTGCTGTCCCGTGGCGGCAACCTCTACGTCCGGGTGTTGCTCGGCATCGAGGTGCGCGACGCGACGGCCGGCTTCCGGCTCTTCCGGCGCAGCACGCTGGAGAAGCTCGATCTCGCGCAGGTCGAGTCGACCGGCTACGTCTTCCAGACCGACCTGGTCGCCCGGACCCTGGCCGCCGGTCTGACGGTGCGTGAGGTGCCCATCGAGTTCGTCGAGCGGGAGCGGGGTGACTCCAAGATGACGCGGTCCGTGGCTGTGGAGTCCTTGAGGCTGATCACGAGATGGGGGCTGCGCGAACGTCGCGAACGGCCGCGAGGGCCCCGGGGGCAGCGAGAAGGAGGGCCGCGCTGATGGCGCGTGGACGCTCCGGTCTGGGCTGGCTCCTGGTCGTTGCCTTCGTGGTCGTGCCCCTGGTGGAGATCTACGTCCTGATCCAGGTGGGGCAGGTGATCGGCCCGCTGTGGACCATCGTGCTGCTGGTGGCCGACAGCGTGCTCGGCACCTGGTTGGTCCGACGGGAGGGCGTCCGAGCGTGGCGGGGGATGCGCTCGGCCCTGGACTCCGGTCGGATGCCGGGCACCGAGTTGGCCGACGGTGCGTTGATCCTCGTGGGTGGCACGCTCATGCTGACCCCGGGGTTCGTGACCGACGCCCTCGGGATCCTCCTGATCCTTCCGCTCACCCGGCCGCTGTTCCGGCGCCTGCTCCTACGCGTGCTGGCCGGACGGGTCGTCGTGGGGACGCGTCGGCGTGCGCCCGGAGGTCCGGGCAGCAGGACGCCCGGCACCCCAGGTGTGGTGCCGGGCGAAGTGGTCGACGAGACCTAGAGTCGGGTCTAGGCCGTGACCTTGCGCTTCTTGGCGGTGGACCGGTGCAGGTGCGCCGGGCCGATCTCGCCCCCGCGGAGCAGCTCGAGCCGCTCCTTGAGGATGTCCTCGAGCTCCTTCTCCGAACGGCGCTCCAGCAGCATGTCCCAGTGCGTGCGCACGGGCTTCTCGGCCTTCTGCTCACGCTCGATGCCCGAGGTGCTGAGGCTCTCGGCCCCGCAGCGCGGGCACTCCCAGACTGCTGGGACGTCGGCCTCGACCGACATCGTGATCTCGAACTCGTGGTTGTTGGTGCAGCGGTAGCCCGACTGCTGCCGGGCAGCGAACTCGATCCCGCGCTCGTCCTCGAAGCTCTGGCCCCCGAGGCGGGCGCCACGCAGTGTGCGCTCTGCCATGTGAGGCACCTCCCATGCTCGATGCGTTGGCATCCCCCTGGACGCCTACTACCCATTCGGAGGGACGCCGCAAACGGATGGGCGGCTCCCTTCCGCCTGGTGGTTCAACGGTAGCGACTCGATGAACATTCCGAGAATCCCGCCGACGATCCACCGGACGCCCTGGACCCACGTCCGCCCTTCCGCAGGAGGATCTCCGGTCCGGCGGCGCTCAGCCGGATCCGCGCCCGGCGTTCCCGGCCTCGCGGATGCCCCGTTCGGTGTCGACCCTGGCGAGGAGGACTCCACCGACGAGGAAGAACCCGATGAGGGCGAAGATCGCCGGGCGGTAGGAGTCGGAGAACTGGTAGACCAGCCCGAACACCAATGCCCCCAGCCACGAGGTACCGCGCTCCATCGCGTGGTAGAAGCTGAAGTACTCGGCCTCCTTGCCGTGGGGGATGAGCAGGGAGAAGTAGGACCGCGAGAGGGCCTGGGTGCCTCCGAGCACGATGCCGATCGCTGCGCCGAGGAGCAGGAAGGGGACCAGCGCGCCGTCGGGGAGGAACAGGGCGACGGTGACGATCGCGCTCCATCCCCCGAGCCCGGCCAGGATGACCCGCTTCGCGCCGTACCTGCCCGCGGCGCGACCGAAGCCGAGGGCCCCGAAGACGGCCACGAACTGGACGAGCAGGTAGGTGCCGAGGACGGTACCGGTCTCGAACCCGAGCTCCTTCTCGCCGTAGACGGCGGCCTGTCCGATGACGGTCTGGATGCCGTCGTTGAAGAACAGGTAGGCGACGAGGAACGTGAGCGCGACCGGATAGCTGCGCAGGTCTTTGAGGGTGTGCCACAGCTGCCCGAAGCTGCGGGAGACCACTCCGCCCTCGGCTGGTACGACGTCGACGGGCGGGTGGTTGCGCAGGCCGAGGAAGGGGATGAGGGTGAACCCCGCCCACCACACCGCGGCCGAGAGGATGCTCACCCGCACGGCCATGCCCTCGCTCAGGCCGAGGGCGTCGTGAGCGGTGACGACGACGAAGTTGACCGCCAGCAACAGCCCCCCGCCGGCGTATCCGAAGGCCCAGCCGCGAGACGAGACCCTGTCGCGCTCCTGCTCGGTCGAGATGAGGCACAGGATCGCGTCGTTGAAGACCGCCGCGGCGCCGAAGCAGATGTTGGCGACGATGAAGGTGATCGCACCGAACCGCCAGTTGTCGCCGGTCAGGAAGAAGAGCAGGCCTGCGGCGAGGGACCCGGCCCACGCGAAGCCGGCCAGGAGCTGCTTCTTGTGCTCGGTGCGGTCGGCGAGGGCTCCGAGCAGGGGGAGGAGGACCGCCGAGATGAGCGTCGAGGCCGTGATCACGTAGGCCGGCAGCGAACCGGGCGCGAGCGAGAGGCCCAGGAAGGACACCCGGTCGTCGACCGCAGCCTCCTCGGCGATCGAGATCAGGTAGGGACCGAAGAGCACCCCGGCGACCGTCGTCGCGAAGGCGCTGTTGGCCCAGTCGTAGAAGTACCAGGCGCGCTGCTCCTTGGCCCGGTTGAGCGGGCCGAGGTCGGCGATGCCTCCCTGCGCGGTCATGAGGACCCCTCCCACTGGCCCCGAGCGACGAGGACGTCCTTGAGTATGTCGGTGCGGTCGGTCATCAGCCCGTCGACCCCGCGGTCCAGCAGCTCGCGCATCTCCTCGGGGTCGTCGATGGTCCAGACGTGCACGTGCTTGCCGGCAGCGTGCGCCCGGCGTAGGAGCGCGGGGGTGGCCACGCGGAGGGTGCATCCGCGCACGCGGCGGTGGTGGGGGATCTGGAGCGCGGCGGGGGCACCCCGGGTCACCCAGGTCGCGAGACGGGCACTCGGCAGCAGGAGGAAGGCGGCGATCTCGGCCGGGTGCGCCGAGGTGGCCACCCGGTGCTCGGTGAGCCGCCGGAAATGACGCAGTCGCGCGGGTGAGAAGGAGCTGACGAGGACCCGGTCCCACGCCTGGCGGGCGGCGATGAAGTCCGCCAGTGCGCTGACGGTCCCCTCGGACTTGAGGTCGATGTTGAAGCGGGCCTCGGGGAACTCCTCGAGGAGCAGGGCCAGGGTCGGCACCTGCTCGCGGCCTCCGATGAGCGCTTGCTGCACCTCGGCGTACGTCACGTCCGCGATCGCTCCGGTGCGGTCCGTGACCCGGTCGAGCACTCGGTCGTGGAAGGCCAGGAGCATGCCGTCGCGGGTGAGGTGGACGTCGGTCTCGAGGTAGCGGTATCCCATCGCCACGGCGTGCCGGAAGGCGGCCAGCGTGTTCTCCAGCCCCTCGATCTCCGGGTGGTAGGCCCCACCCCGGTGGGCGAAGGCGATGACCGCCGGTGCGTCGTCGAGGTAGGCGAACCCGGTCCGTCGCCTCCTCACCGCAGCAGGATAGGTCCGTTGGTCGGTGGTCGAGCTGGTCGAGACCCGATGGGGGCCGGTGGTCGCGCCTGTCGAGACCCGGTGGGGGCCGGTGGTCGAGCCTGTCGGGACCCGGTGGGGGCCGGTGGTCGAGCCTGTCGGGACCCGATGGGTCAGATGTCGCGGAAGGTCTCGATGTTGGCGCCGAGCTGGGCGAGGCGCTCGGCGAGGTCCTCATAGCCCCGGTGGATCACGTAGGTCCCGCGCAGGACCGAGGTGCCCTTGGAGGCGAGCATCGCGAGCAGGATGACGACGGCCGGACGCAGCGCCGGTGGGCACATCAGCTCCGCGCCGGTCCAGTGCGTGGGGCCCTCGATCATGACCCGGTGCGGGTCGAGCAGGGTGACGTTGCCACCGAGCTTGTTGAGGTCGGTGAGGTAGATGGCGCGGTTCTCATAGACCCAGTCGTGCAGGAACGTCTGTCCCTCGGCGACCGCGGCGATGATCGCGAAGAACGGCAGGTTGTCGATGTTGAGCCCGGGGAACGGCATCGGGTGGATCTTGTCCAGCGGGGCGTGCAGGTGGCTGGGCCGGGTGGTGAGGTCGACCAGCCGGGTCTGCTCGTTGCTGGCGGCGTACTCCTCCGAACGGTCGTACTGGAAGCCCATCTCCTCCAGGACCGCGAGCTCGATCTCGAGGAACTCGATCGGGACCCGGCGGATGGTGATCGAGGACTGGGTGACGATCGCGGCCGCCAGCAGTGACATCGCCTCGATGGGGTCCTCGCTGGGGGCGTAGTCGACATCGACGTCGATCCGCTCGAGGCCGGTGACGCGCAGGGTGGTGGTGCCGACCCCGTCGATGGCCACCCCGAGGCGCTGGAGGTAGAAGCACAGGTCCTGGACCATGTAGTTGGACGAGGCGTTGCGGATGACCGTCGTACCGGGGTCGAGGGCCGCGGCCAGCAGGGCGGTCTCGGTGCCGGTGTCACTGCGCTCGGTGAGCACGATCGGGCGGGTCGGGTGGACGTTGCGGTCCACGGTGGCGTGGTACATGCCATCGGTCGCCTTGACCTCGAGCCCGAAGGGCCGCAGCGCCGCCATGAGGGGCTCGATGGTCCGGGTCCCGAGCTGGCAGCCGCCGGCGTAGGGCAACTCAAAGGTCTCGGCGCGGTGGAGCAGCGGTCCGAGGAACATGATCACCGAGCGCGTACGTCGGGCCGCAGCAGCGTCGATGTGGTCGAGGTCGAGCTCCTTCGGAGGCACGATCTCGAGGTCGTTGTCGTCGTTGAGCCAGCGCGTGTGGACACCGAGGCTGGTGAGGACCTCCAGGAGCCGGTTGACCTCCTCGATGCGAGCGACCTTGCGCAGGGTCGTGCGCCCCTGGTTGAGCAGCGAGGCGCACAGCAGGGCGACCCCCGCGTTCTTGGAGGTCTTGACGTCGATGGACCCCGAGAGGGTGGTGGGGCCATGCACGCGGAGGTGGGTGGGCCCGGCCCCCAGCGCGACGATCTCTGAGTCGAGCGCGGCACCGATCCGGGCCAGCATCTCGATCGAGAGGTTCTGGTGACCCTTCTCGATGCGGTTGATGGCGCTCTGGCTGGTCCCGAGCAGCTCGGCCAGCTGGTGCTGGGTCAGCTCCCGGTGCTTGCGGGCGTCGCGGATCAGGTTCCCGATCCGCCCCTTGTAGTCGAGCTCCACCATGCCGCCCACGGTAACTCATATGTGAGATAGGAGGACAACCCCAGCGGCTGGTGGAATCTGCTCGCTCGGCGGCCCCTGAGAGGATGTCGGCATGCGCGCTACGACCATCCACGCTCCCGGCGACATCCGGGTCTCCGAGGTCCCGGACCCTGTCCTCTCGGCCGCCACCGACGCCATCGTCAAGGTGGTCGCCGGATGCATCTGCGGCTCCGACCTGTGGCCCTATCGCGGTGAGAACGACATCTCCCCGGGGGCCACCATCGGCCACGAGTGCGTCGGTGTGGTGGAGGAGGTGGGGTCCGCGGTCTCCTCCTTCCGCACCGGCGACTTCGTCATCGTGCCGTTCTGCCACTGCGACAACACCTGCGCCCACTGCCGCGCGGGGATGCAGTCGGCCTGCGACAACGCGTCGATGACGCTGAGCGGGCAGGCGGAGTACGCCGTGGTCAACCAGGCCGAGGGAAGCCTGGTCAAGACCGACGGTCGACCGGACCCGGCGTTGGTCCCCTCACTGCTCACCCTCTCGGACGTGATGGCCACCGGATGGCACGCCGCGGTGGCGGCCGGGGTCCAGCCGGGCGGCACCACCGTGGTCGTCGGCGACGGCGCGGTCGGGCTGTGCGGCGTCCTGGCCGCCTCGGTGATGGGGGCGGAGAAGATCGTCGCCATGTCGAGGCACGTGCCCCGCCAGCAGATCGCCCGGGAGTTCGGCGCCACCCACGTGGTCGCCGAGCGTGGCAAGGAGGGCGCCGCGGCGGTCAAGGAGGTCACCGGGGGAGTGGGCGCGGACGCGGTCCTGGAGTGCGTGGGCACACATGACGCGATGGGGACCGCCTTCGCCGTCGCGCGTCCTGGATCGACCGTCGGCTTCGTCGGCGTCCCCCACGGAGTGGAGCTGCCGGTCCGGCGGATGTTCCAGAAGAACGTCGGACTGGCCGGCGGGGTGGCCCCGGTCCGCCGCTACCTGCCCGAGCTCCTCGATCTGGTTCTCTCCGGGCGCATCGACCCCGGCAAGGTCTTCGACACCACCCTGCCCCTGGACGAGGTCGCCGAGGGCTACCGCGCCATGGACGAGCGGCGCTCCATCAAGGTGCTCATCGAGCCGTGATCCGAGCGGTGGTGCTCGACATCGGCTCGGTGCTCGAAGACATCGACGACGAGGCGTTCCCGGCGGCTCTGCGGGGGGAGCAGCTCGACCACGGGGGAGACCCGATGGTCGGGGAGGTCACCGAGGCGGAGGTCTACGCCACGTGGCAGCGGGCGCTCGCGCTCGACGACCCGGCGCTGCGCGCCCTCGTCGAGTCCTACTGGCGGTGGTACGTCGGCAGCCTGGACACCACGCTCTTCGCCTGGTTCGCCGGGCAACGACCCGCACGTCGCACCGGCATCCTCAGCAACTCCGGACCGGGCGCCCGCGAGCGCGAGCGGCCCTGGGGTTTCGAGGAGGTCACCGACGTGCTCGTCTACTCCCACGAGGTCGGGCTGAAGAAGCCGGACCCGCGGATCTATGAGCTGACCAGACAGCGGCTCGGCGTCGCAGCGCACGAGGTGGTCTTCCTCGACGACGTCCCCGGGCACGTCGAGGCCGCGCGCGAGGCCGGCTGGCATGCGGTGGTCCACCACGACACCCAGACGTCGATCAACCAGCTTGAGGAGCTGATCGAGCGGGAGGCCCGGTCACGGCCCGAGTAGGACCGGCGGGACATGGTCGGGGAGCTAGACCGTCGCGAGGCGCCGGTGGTAGGGCGAGAGGGCGGGAACGCAGTCGCAGGTGTCCGAGCACGCGAGGAAGGTGTGCATCGCGTGGCCACAGCTGTTGCAGGGCAGATCGTGGGACAAGTGCGGGTGTTGCGACGGTTCCGATCCGACGGCGGTGTCAAACATGGTGATTTCCTCCCCCAGTGAGTCCTTCGACGGTAGGGACGACAGGTGGGGCTCGTGGGGCGTTCCACGCCGAGATGATCCGATCGGACTACGACAAATGGGATGACTGGGGGAGGGCTGCGTCCTGTTATCGGTCGTTGCGCTGCTGCTGCCCAGGCGTGAGCGATGTCGGCGACGACCTAGATCCAGGGGTCCTCGGTCACACCTTCATCATGACGGCACCATCGAGGGGTCCCGGTCCGGCTCCCACCGCAGCAGGTCGCCGGGCTGGCACTCGAGCACCTCGCAGAGCGCTGCGAGCGTGGTGAACCGGACGGCCTTGGCGCGCCCGTTCTTGAGCACAGCCAGGTTGGCCGGGGTGATGCCGACCCGCTCGGCGAGGGTTCCGACCGGCATCTTGCGCTTGGCGAGCATGACGTCGACGTCGACGACGATGGGCATCAGATGACCTCGCTCAGCTCAGCGTGCAGCTGCTGGGTCTCGGTCGCGAGGTCGACCGCCTGCCGCAGAAGCATCCGTTGGACCAGGACCACCAGGGCGACACCGCCGGCCACCAGGGAGAGCCCGCAGATCAGGCCTACCAGCCCAGGCGCGACGTCGTCACCCGGTGCGAGGACGACCGCGATCGAGAAGACCAGGCAGGCGCCCGTGGCCAGCGCGCCGATGACGAGGTCGACGTAGCGAAAGGCGGCGGGGGAGAAGACGGTGCCGCGACGAACCATCGTCAGCAGCTTCCAGATGCAGACCGCGATCACTTGCAGGGCACCGATGCCGAGGACGACGATGGCGACCAGGGGAACCCGGACCGCCGCCGGCTCGTTGTCGAGGTCGATCCACATCAGGGGGACCAGCACGAGTTGGACGAGAAGTGACCCGGCGAGCGCGATCGCGATGATGCTGCGCAGGGCCAGGATGGTCAGAGAGCTCATGGGCACAGTCCTTCTGTCGAGCAACGACCATAACCTATCGAGAAACGATATATCTGGCAAGCGACCTCGCCGATAACGTTCCGCCCGGGCACCAGGCCCGCGGTCCAAGAGGAGTCAGATGAACATGACGCACGCAGCCGATCGCCACGACCTGGTCCGGGTCCAGGGGGCGCGGGAGAACAACCTCAAGGACGTCAGCCTCGAGATCCCGAAGCGCCGCCTGACGGCGTTCACCGGAGTCTCCGGCTCGGGCAAGAGCTCGCTGGTCTTCGCCACGATCGCCGCGGAGTCGCAGCGGATGATCAACGAGACCTACAGCGCCTTCGTCCAGGGCTTCATGCCGACCCTGGCCCGACCCGAGGTCGACCGGCTGGAGGGCCTCACCACCGCCATCATCGTCGACCAGGAGCGGATGGGCGCCAACCCGCGCTCGACGGTCGGCACCGCCACGGACGCCAACGCGATGCTGCGCATCCTGTTCAGCCGGCTGGGCAAGCCGTTCGTCGGGCCGCCGACGGCGTACTCCTTCAACGTGCCGACCCGCAAGGCCAGCGGGATGATGACCACCGAGAAGGGTGGGCGCACCGAGCGGCGGATCGCCAAGCAGGAGGTCTACCTCGGAGGCATGTGCCCACGCTGCGAGGGCATGGGCAAGGTCAACGACATCGACCTCACCGCCCTTTATGACGAGAAGAAGTCGCTCGCCGACGGCGCGCTCACGGTCCCCGGCTACTCGATGGACGGGTGGTACGGCCGCCTCTTCGAAGGCATGGGCCTGCCGATGGACAAGCCGATCGGCTCGTTCACCAAGAAGCAGCTCGAGACGATGCTGTGGGCCGAGCCCACCAAGATCAAGGTCGAGGGCGTCAACCTCACCTTCGAGGGCATCATCGCGAAGATCCAGAAGTCGATGCTGTCCAAGGACGTCGAGTCCATGCAGCCACACGTACGCCGCTTCGTCGAGCGCGCCGTGACCTTCCAGACCTGTCCGGACTGCGAGGGCACCCGGCTCACGCCCGAGGCGCGGGCCTCGAAGATCAAGGGCGCCTCGATCGCCGACCTGTGCGAGATGCAGATCAGTGACCTCGCGGCCTGGGTGCGCGATCTCGACGAGCCCTCGGTCGCGCCGTTGCTCGAGGGCCTGCAGCACCTGCTCGACTCGTTCTCCGAGATCGGACTGGGCTACCTCTCGCTGGACCGGCCGGCCGGAACGCTCTCGGGCGGGGAGGCACAGCGGACCAAGATGATCCGGCATCTCGGGTCCTCGCTGACCGACGTGACCTATGTCTTCGACGAGCCGACGATCGGTCTCCACCCGCACGACATCGAGCGGATGAACCAGCTGCTCCTCCAGCTGCGCGACAAGGGCAACACCGTGCTCGTGGTCGAGCACAAGCCGGAGACCATCGCCATCGCCGACCACATCGTCGACCTCGGTCCGGGGGCCGGCTCTGGAGGCGGCGAGATCTGCTTCGAGGGCGACTTCGACGGCCTGCGGGCGAGCGGGACGATCACCGGCAGGCATCTCGACGACCGCGCACGACTCAAGGACCAGGTGCGCGAGGCCACCGGCGCGCTCGAGGTCCGCAAGGCGTCCACCCACAACCTCAGGAACGTCGACGTCGACGTGCCGCTGGGGCTGTTGACCGTCGTCACCGGCGTGGCCGGCTCCGGGAAGAGCTCGCTCATCCACGGGTCGCTGGCCGGACGTGACGAGGTGATCGTGATCGACCAGGGGGCGATCAAGGGGTCGCGCCGCAGCAACCCCGCGACGTACACCGGGCTGCTCGAGCCGATCCGCAAGGCGTTCGCGAAGGAGAACGACGTCAAGCCCGCGCTGTTCAGCTCCAACTCCGACGGAGCCTGTGAGACGTGCAACGGCGCAGGGGTGATCTTCACCGAGCTCGGCCCGATGGCGACGGTCGAGTCGCCCTGCGAGGAGTGCGAGGGGCGCCGCTTCAAGGCCGAGGTGCTGCAGTACACCCTCGGCGGCAAGGACATCGCCGAGGTGCACGAGATGTCGGTGGAGGAGGCGCTCGCCCTGTTCGCGGAGGGGGAGGCGCGGATCCCGGCGGCCGTGAGGATTCTCGAGCGTCTCGCCGATGTCGGCCTGGGCTACCTGTCGCTCGGCCAGCCGCTGACCACCTTGTCCGGCGGCGAGCGGCAGCGCCTGAAGCTGGCCACGCAGATGGGGGAGAAGGGCGAGATCTACATCCTCGACGAGCCGACCACCGGACTGCACCTCGCCGACGTCGAGAGGCTGCTGGGCCTGCTCGACCGGCTGGTCGACTCCGGCAAGTCCGTCATCGTCATCGAGCACCACCAGGCGGTCATGGCGCACGCCGACTGGATCATCGACCTGGGCCCCGGCGCCGGCCACGACGGCGGCACGGTGGTCTTCGAGGGCACACCGGCCGACCTGGTCTCGGCGAAGAAGAAGACGCTGACGGGAGAGCACCTGGCGACCTACGTCGGGCGCTGAGCGCGGTGGTCACCCTCGAGACCGAGCGCCTGCTCCTGCGACCGTGGCGGGCCTCCGAGGCGGCGGTCCAGCACGAGCTGTGGACCGAGCGCGACCCCCGGGTGCCGCCCCACCGCCGGATCGACGCCGAGGGGCGACCGACGGAGGCCGACCTCGCCGAGGGGATCCGGGCCGCGGACCTGCCGTCCTCGACCGGGCTGCTTGCCGTCGAACGACGCCTGAACGGCGATCTCATCGGCTACTGCGGGCTCGTCGACGGCGGGGCGGAGACCGAAGGGGAGCCCGAGCTCGCCTACGAGCTGCTGCGCCGCTCCTGGGGCAAGGGTTATGCGACCGAGGCGTCGTGGGCGGTGCTCGACTGGGCGAGGTCCTCGGGGCACGCGCGGCTGTGGGCCACGGTCTGGGCGTGGAACGTGGCTTCGCTGCGGGTGCTGGAGAAGCTCGGGTTCGTCGAGAACCGGCGCACCGTGCACCCGGTCCACGGGCCGAACCTGATCACCTCGCGACATCTCTAGTGCTGGGCGCACCACTCCTTCCGCAGCAGCCCGTAGACGTGCGAGTCCGACACCTCACCGTCCACGACACAGTCCTCACGCAGCGTCCCCTCGTGCACGAACCCCAGCTTCTCCAGCACGCGGGCCGACGCCGCGTTGCGGGTGTCGGTCTCGGCCTGCACCCGGTTCAGGTCCAGGGTGTCGAAGGCCCAGCCCAGCACCGCACCTGCCGCCTCGGTCGCGTAGCCGTTTCCCCACGCGTCCTCGCCGAGGACGTAGCCCAGTGCGGCGCTGCGGTGGACCGCGTCGTACCGAGCGAGGCCGCACCAGCCGAGGAAGGCGCTGTCGCAGGCACGCTCCAGGACCAGGCGGGCGCCGGTGCCGTCCTCCGAGAGCTGCCTGCAGGTGGCGAGGAAGCGCTCGGCCCGGGCGGGCTCGGTCCAGGGAGAGGAGTCCCAGTAGCGCAAGACGGTGGCTTTGCTGTGCAGGGCGAAGAGGTGGTCGGCGTCAGCCTCGGTGACGGGCCGAAGTCGCAGACGGGCGGTGTGCAGCGTCGGGGTCGGCAGCGCCATGGGTGCATCGTCTCGTGCTGTGCGGTGTCGTGCCGGCTCAGGTGCTGACGTCAAGGACCAACCGCGGGGGATCGGTGAGGGCGAAGACCTGGGAGGGCCTCCGGCCGTCGATTCCCACCAGCACCTGGGTGTAGCCCTCGAACGTCCCGCCGACGAAGACCTCACGCACGGGAGCCGCTCCGGCGTCGAGGCGGCGGGGACCGTCGTAGTAGCCGGGAGCGGGCGCGGTCGTGCCGCTCGCGTAGACGTCGAGCACGCTGCCACCGTCGAGCCGGACCGGTCGGCCGCTCCCGTCGAGTCGGGCACGCTTGACGTAGGCGACCGTCCACCCGGGGGCGCCGGCGCCGGTGAACTCGAGGACGACCCGGTCGAAGCCCGCGTGCTCGCCCACCCGCACGTCGCTCAGCACGAGGTCCCACGCGCCGGAGTGCCGCCTCGTCTGGCGCGACGTGCCAGGAGGAAGCTCCGCACCGTCGTCCTCCGGCTCGGCTGACGGAGTCCGGGTGGGGGACGCGCTGGGCGGCGGTGCCGACGACGTGGCCGACGACGTGGCCGACGTGCCGGGCTCGGGCGCGGGGGTCACGCTGTCGTCACCTCCGCAGGAGACGAGCGCGACGCCCAGGGCGGCGCCAGCCAGCACGGCCGTTGCTCGTCCCATACCGTCCCTCCTCGTCCATCCCCTCAGTAGACGCGTGCGGCACTCCCTGGGTTGTCCCCTGGGCTCTCTGTGGGTCGACGTTCTTCCGGGCGCCACCTTTGTACGGTGGTGCTCCCCACCCGTGTCTGGAGGGCCTGTGGCTGAGCCGACCCGCGTCTTCGTCGACATGGTCGGCGACCTCTTCCACGCCGGCCATGTGTCCTTCCTCCGAGCGGCTCGCGAGCTCGGCGACCAGCTCGTGGTGGGGGTGCTCTCCGACGAGACGGTCGCGGCCTACAAACGTCGGCCGATCATGACGTTGGCCGAGCGGGTGGCCGTGATCGAAGCGTGCCGCCACGTCGACGAGGTCATCGCGGACTCGCCGCACCGGGTGACCCGCGAGTTCCTCGAGGAGCACCGGCTCTCACTCGTCGTCCATGGCGACGACCTGGGCGCCGAGGGTGTCGCAGACGTCTACGCCGACGTCGCCGCCGCTGGGCGACTGCGCCTGGTGCCCCGCCTCGGCGACCTGTCCACCACCGCGGTCATCGCCCGGGTGCTCGATGCCGGCGGCTGTCGTCCCGACGTCACGCCAGCTGTCTCCAAGAGCCTTCTGACACGACGTCGATGGCGCCGTCGACCACCGTGATGGCGGTCTGGTCGTCGATGACATAGGCCGGGCCGGAGATGTCGGCGGCCCACTGCTCCGCCTCGGCCATCGTGTTGCCGGGCATGCCGTCCGGGGCGAGATGAGGGCAGATCGAGAAGTCGACGAGGCCCAACGTGCTGGTGTCGCCGGAGGGGGGCCGCCACTGGATGAAGTCCTCCCCGACCTCGGGGGTCATCACCATGCTGCCGGCGCTCAGTCCCACCCACACGGTGTCCTCCAGCGAGGGGAGGAGGTCGGTCAGCCCGGACTCCCGCATCCAGTGACACAGGTAGAGCACGTCGCCCCCAGCCACCAGGAGCACGTCGCTCTCCCGCACTCGAGGCACCCAGAGTCCTGCGTCGAGGCTGGGCAGCGCGGTCAGCTCCAGGACGCCCACCGACCTCCAGCCCAGCTCGACCATCGGGTTGCCGGCCTGCTGCCCGCTGATGAAGCGCCAGGCCCGCTCTCCGGGACCGTTGGCGGGGTGGCCGTACATCGCGGTGGGGATGCACAGGGCGCTCGACTCCTCGACCGGCTTGCCCAGCATCTCGACCAGCGCCTCGCGGATGCTGGGGTTGGTGACGCCCCCGGACGTGAGTAGCAGCTTCACAGTTCCTCCCGATATCGATCGCGACAATGGCACGGCAGACTGGGTGGTCAGCGAGGCGCCTGGTCACACCTGTGCTCGACCAGCCGACCGTCGACCTGGCTTGCACATTGATTCCACGCTGGGTGAAAGACCCAGGCAGCGGCGAGGCCAACCAGGACGAGGACGATGAGCGCCGCGACCGCGACTGCGACCTTGACCCGAACGGCAGATGGCACAGCACGATCAACGGCGTGGCGCATGCTGGGTCACGGCGAGCTCGCTCACGGCGTGAGCGTGCCTTCGGCCGTTGTTCGACTTCGCCGATAAGTGACATTATGTCAGGTCCTCCAGATGGGCCATCCCCCTGGGGTGCGAGCGCCCCGAGCGAGCCGACCTGGGATGGTGCGCCCATGAGCGAGCAGTTCTACTCCGATGCGACGCTGTACGACCGGGTGTTCCCCGGGGTCGAACAGGCTGTCCAGTTCTATCGGGCCGAGGCCGGGCCTCGCGGTGGACGTGTCCTGGAGCTCGGGAGCGGCACCGGACAGAAGTTGATCCCGATCGCCTCGGACGGCCATCGGTGCACCGGCCTCGAGCTCTCGCCCGCCATGCTCGCGGAGGCTCGGCGCAAGGCGGGCGCGCACGGCGTGGATGTGGAGTGGGTGCAGGGCGACATGCGTGGGTTCGACCTGGGCCGCACCTTCGACCGCGTCCTCATCGCTGCCAACACGTTGCTGCACCTGCACCAGGCCGAGGAGCTGGTGGACTGCTTCCGGTCCGTGTGCCGGCACCTGGCGCCCGGTGCACGGCTCGTCCTCGACGTGTTCAACCCGAACCTCGCCCTGCTGGCCCGGGCCGACGGTGTGCGGCGTCGCCGGGATGACGTGTCGTTCGTGGATCCCGCTCGTGGCGCCGTGCACGTCGACGTGGCGGAGACCTACGACGCCGCCGCGCAGGTGACTCATGGGAGCTGGTACTTCTCGACCGACTCGGAGCCCGACTTCGTCGTCGTTCCGCTCGCCATCAGGAGCATCTTCCCCCAGGAGTTGCCACTGCTGCTCAGGCTCGGCGGCCTCCGGGTCCTCGATCGCTTCGGCGACTGGTCCCGGGGGTCCCTCACCGCACGGGCACCGCTCCAGATCTACGTCTGCGAGGCGGACTGAGCCCGCCAGCGGCCCCTCCCCAGCAGGGCTGCTCCACGCGGCCGCGCTCGTAGGCTGCACAGGTGCCTGAGATCGTCACCTGTGGTCGCGTTGATCCGATGTCCGACGCGATCGATGCGCTGGCGAACCTGTTCGAGCGGTACCGGCTCCACTACGGCCAGTCACCGGCTCCCGCCTCGACCCGCCAATGGGTCGGCGAGATGGCCAGCTCCGGCGAGCTCGCGTTCTACGGCGCCTACGCCGGTCCGAGGATGGTCGGGTTCGCAGCCGTCCACCAGGTCCCCGCATCCCTCGGACTCGGTCGGTTCTGGCTGCTGCGCGACCTGTTCGCCGACCCCTCGGTACGCCGCCAGGGCATCGGTCGTCGGTTGGTCGAGACCGTTCGAGGTGCCGCCAGCGACGCGGGTGCGCTGCGCCTCTCCCTGCAGACCGAGCCGGACAACGCGGCGGCGCTCGCGCTCTATCGTCAGTGCGGGTTCACGAGTCACACCGACCTCGTGACGTTGAGCCTTCGCATCGCCAGATAGTGCTCGCGAGTCCTCGGCCTCAGACCTCACGCAGCCTGGGAAGCACGTCCTCACAGAGGTCGGAGGTCCAGGCCACGGGGTCCTCCACCAAGGGGCTCACGGCGACCAGGTCGATGCCGAGGTCGGCGTAGGCCCGCATCTGCGCGAGGAAGGCGTCGCGGTCGGCCAGCGGGTCGGTCATGGTGATGATCGTCTTCTCGATCTGGTCGTAGTCGCGCCCCACGTCGTCGCAGTGCCGGCGTAGTACGTCCAACTTGTGCGCGACGAACTCGGGGCTCTCGCCGAAGAGATTGCAGGCGTCGGCGTACTCGGCGACCAGGCGCAGGGTCTTGCGCTCCCCACTCCCCCCGATCAGGATCGGCAGGCGGCCGCCCGAGACCGGCGGAGGCACGTTGACCGTCTCGGCGAGGTGGTAGTGCCGTCCAGCGAACTGGCCATCGTCCTCGCTCCACATCTGGCGCACGATCCGCAGCGTCTCCTCCAGGCGCTCGAAGCGTTCGGCGGTGGAGGGGAAGGGCACGCCCAGACCGAGGTGCTCCCGCTCGTACCACGCCGCACCGATGCCCAGCATGGCCCGCCCGCCGGAGAGCCGGTCCAGCGTGGTGACGGTCTTGGCCAGCAGGCCCGGGTGGCGGTAGGTCGTCCCGGTCACGAGCAGACCCAGGCGCACACGTTCGGTCACCGCCGCGAGGTAGCCCAGGGTCGTGTAGCCCTCGAGCATGGGTTCGGCAGGACCGCCGAGGTCCTCCATCTGGAACCAGTGGTCCATGACCGTCAGCCAGGACACCCCACCCTGGTCGGCCGCGCGGGCGGTCTCGCGGAGTCGCTCGGTGAGACGCTCCTGCCATCGGGGGTGGCTGAAGTTGGCATAGTGGATACCGAGCCTCATGGAGCCGAGACTACGGACGATGACGCAACGCTTCCCCTTCGCCTTCGCCGGTTCCTACCGGCTGCCGGCGCTGCTCTTCGGCATCACGCCACGGCGGACCTACGTCGAGGTGACCGACGACCACCTGGAGGCCCGGTTCGGACCATGGAAGCTGCGCACGCCCCGGTCCAACATCGCCTCGGCCGAGGTGACCGGTGGCTACAGCTACCCACGGACGGCGGGCCCTGCCCACCTGTCGCTCTCCGACCGAGGCGTCACCTTCGCCACCAACGGTGACGCAGGGCTGTGCGTCCGGTTCCACGAACCGGTCGCGGTCCTCGACCCCACCGGTCGGCTGTTGCGGCACCCGGGGGCCACCTTCACCGTGGTCGACCCCGAGGGGCTCCGCCGGGCCATCACCTGAGGCCGGTCCGTAGGATCGCGCGCATGCGCTCCTCGCTCACGCGTTCCCTGGCTGCCCTCTCCACGGTCCTGGTGCTCGGTGCCGCCGCGGGCTGCTCCGACGACGAACCGACCACCGCCACCGACCCCCGGTCGAGCGAGTCGACCTCCGAGGCGCCGACCGAGCCCGCGGGCCCGGCGTGTGACTACCCCGCCGACCAGGCCGGAGCCTCCAAGGAGGTCGAGCCTCCGCCGGCCTCGGCGGCGTACACCTCCGACGTCGAGGTCACCATCAGCAGCAGCGTCGGCGACATCGGCGCGACCCTCGATGCGGGTCTCACCCCGTGCACGGTCAACTCCTTCACCTCGCTGGCCGAGCAGGGCTACTTCGACGCCACCCCGTGCCACCGCCTCACCACCGAGGGCATCTTCGTGCTCCAGTGCGGCGACCCGACCGGCTCCGGCACGGGCGGTCCGGGGTACTCCTTCGACGACGAGCTGACGGGCTCGGAGACCTACGGCGCCGGCACCCTCGCGATGGCCAACGCCGGTCCCAACACCAACGGGTCGCAGTTCTTCATCGTCTACGAGGACACTCCCGCTGCCCCCGAGCTACACCGTCTTCGGCACCGTCGACGAGGCCGGGCTCGCGGTGGTGGCAGGCGTCGCCGAGGAGGGTGTCGACGGTGGGGGGCCCGACGGTCCTCCGGCCACGCCGGTCGAGATCGAGTCGGTCACCCTCAGCTGATCTCCCCGGGGAAGCTCACCCCAGTGAGCTCCTCCGAGGTGCGCCACAGCGACTTGGCCAGGTCGGGGTCGATCGACGCCCGGCTGCGACCGACGCCGGTGGGCCAGCCGTTCATCTCGCGCAGCCGGTGCGGGCCGACGTAGGTGTTGCCCGGGCACGTCCATGGTCGCGGCGTACAGCGTCGGCAGCGCGCCCTGCGCGGCCGGCATCCCGACCAACCGGTGGCCGTAGGAGCCGACAAAGGTCTTGAGCACGTTGCCGGTGTTGCCGGTGATCTGGGTGGCGGTCGCTCCCGGGTGGGCTCCGGTGACCCGCAGGGTCGAACCGGCGGCAGTCAGCCGGCGCTGGAGCTCGGCCAGGAAGAGCATGTTGGCGAGCTTGGAGGCGCCGTAGGCGGCGTACGCCGAGTAGCCTCGCCGCTCCCACAACAGGTCGTCGACGTCGATCTCGCCATGCCGGTGGGCCTGGGAGCCGACGACCACCACGCGGTCGGTGAGCCGGGGCAGCAGCAGGTTGGTCAGCGCGAAGTGGCCGAGGTGGTTGGTCGCCAGGTGCAGCTCGTGGCCGTCGACGCTGGTGCCGAACGGAAGGCCGAGGACCCCCGCATTGTTGACGAGGACGTCGACCGGCCCCACCGCATCGACGAAGCGGCGTACCGACGAGAGGTCGGAGACGTCGAGCAGCTGGACCTCGACGTCACCTTCGATGCTTCGTGCGGCCTGGTCACCCTTGGCCTGGTTGCGGACGGCGAGCACCACGTGCGCCCCTCGCTCGGCCAGGACGCGCGCGGTCTCGAGGCCGATCCCGCTGTTGGCACCGGTGACGACGAAGTGGCGCCCGGACTGGCTCGGGACCTCCTGCCACGGGCCGACCTTGGCGCCGGCCATCACTCGCCGTCCGCGAGGGAGTAGGCCACCGGCTCCCCGAGGGCGACGGTGCGGCTGACGCTGCACAGGCGGTCGCGGACCTGTTCGAGGGTGCGCGGCAGGACCTGGCGCGCCTGCTCCCCCGCGTCGCCCTCGGGGAAGGTGATGTCGAAGGTGACCTGGAGCCCGACAAGGTGGTTGCCGTGCTCGTCGCGGACCTTGTGACCCTCGGTGCGGACCCGGAACGACTCCGCCTCGGCCCGCTTGCTCGTGATGTGGGCGACGTCGATGGCGCTGCAGCCCCCGATGGCAGCGAGCAGGAGCTCGACCGGGGTGAAGTCGGGGTCCTCCCCCGACCCGATCGGCAGCACCCCGCCTCGCCCGTTGGTCGCCAGGTAGCGGAAGGCGCCGATCTGGTGCATCTCGACCCATCGCAGGGTGTCGGGGTCCTGGGGGGTCGGCTCGCTGGACCCGCTCGACTCGTGGGGCTGGCGCGGATCGCTCGGCTGGCTCATGGGCACAGGTTGCCGCACCCCGAGTCCGGCTGCGACCTCCGGGCCTGGACCCTCGCCCCTCCCGACGATGCCGGCCGCGAGCATGGGGCCATCCGAGCTCAGCCGCGCAGGCCTGCTCGCTGAGAGGTCAGTGAGCAGCGCGCCGGCCACGGCGGGCGCGCCGTGCGTCCTGGCGGGCCAGCTGCATGGTGCGCAGGAGGGCTGGGTCCTGGTCGGTGTGGATGCGTCCTGCGACGATCGCTCGGGCCAGGTGGAGCTGCGTCTTCACGGTGGTGTCCTTGAATAGGTCTGTCATGGTCGTGCCACGGTTGTGACCCTTACAGGCTAGGGCGTCGGGTCGGCGGCGACGGCATCGGCGACGACGTGATCTCCAGCACCCTGACGACCACGGCGAGTGCGGACACCCGGGCCCACGATCACCCCTCCGATTGGTCACTTTGCACGTTCCAACCGCCCGGATCGATGTGGTTGGGGACCAATCCATGCCACCAAGAAGCCCCGGCCGAGGGGAAGAAGCGGCTCAGTCGAGGGCGGAGGCGGGGAGGTCGAACCAGCGCAGGTGCTCGAAGTCGGGGCTGAGCGAGGAGGGGTGGGACTCGAGGTCGGGGCCGGTGGCGGCGGCGAGGATCGCGGCGGCTTCCCGCAGGTGCTCGGCGAGCAGTTCCTCTCCCCCGGTGGCGTGGTGGCTGGGCATGGTCACGCGGCCTCCGGCGTAGGTGACGTCGTGGAGGCGCAGCGGCGGCTCGACGACGCCGTCGCGGTGGGTCCACCGGCCGGTGGCGGTGTCGAAGCGGTAGTCGTCGAGCAGCCGCCACCCCTCCCGGGCGACCAGGCGGACCGCCTCGACGAGATAGTCGACGACCGTCTCGGAGACGAAGTAGTTGAAGTTCATCCGCACCCAGCCGGGCTTGATGCCCTCGCACCCGCCAGTGATCTCGCGCTCGAACTCGTGGGAGCGGTCGACGTCGATGCCGAGCAGGCGGTGGCCGTAGGGGCCTGCGCAGGAGCAGCCACCGCGCGACTGGATGCCGAACAGGTCGTTGAGCAGCGCCACGACGTAGTTGTGGTGGAGGTAGCGACCCGACGGCGAGCGCACCACGAAGGACACGATCGAGAGTCGTCGTGCATCGAGGTTGCCGAGGAGCTCGAGGGCCGGCTCCTGCCGCCAGGCGGTGACGGCCCGGGCCAGGTGCCGATCCTCCTGCGAGCGGATGGTGTCGGTGCCGACAGCCTCCTTCAGCTGGAAGACCAGCCCGGCCCGCACCGCCTCGATGATCGCCGGGGTGCCGCCCTCCTCGCGGTGGGTCGGGTCGGCGAGGTAGCGGTGCTCGTCGTCGTTGACGTAGGCGACCGTGCCGCCGCCCGGCACGTCGGGCACCCGGTTGGCGAACAGCTTGCGCCTCGCCACCAGGACCCCGGGTGTCGACGGTCCGCCGATGAACTTGTGCGGCGAGAGGAAGATCGCGTCCTGGTAGGCCAGCGGCCGTTCCGCCGGGGCCTGCATGCAGATGTCGACGTACGGCGCCGCCGCGGCGTAGTCCCAAAACGACAGGGCCCCGTGCTCGTGCAGGAGCTCGGAGATGCCGTGGGTGTCGGAGACGATGCCGGTCACGTTGGAGGCGGCCGAGAACGAACCGATCCGCAGCGGCCGGTCGGCGTGCTTCTCGAGCTGCTCGCGGAGGTCGAGGAGGTCCACTCCCCCGTCGGCGTCCTGGCGGATGACGACGACGTCGGCGATCGTCTCCCGCCACGGGATCTCGTTGCTGTGGTGCTCGTAGGGGCCGAGCAGGACGACCGGCCGGTCACCCGGCGGGATGTGCTCGGTCAACGCGAAGGTGTCGTCGAGCACGGAGGGCACCCGCAGCCCCAACACGCCGATCAGCTTGGCGATCGCCCCGGTGCATCCGGATCCCGCGAAGAGCACGACGTCGTCGGGTCCCGCCCCCACTCCCCGGTGGATGATGGCCCGGGCGTCCTCCCGGAGCCGGGTCGTCTGCAGCCCGGTCCCGCTGGACTCGGTGTGGGTGTTGGCGTAGCTCGGCAGCACCTGGTCGCGGATGAAGTCCTCGATGAACGACAGAGCGCGCCCCGAGGCCGTGTAGTCGGCGTAGGTCACCCGGCGCTCGCCGTACGGCGTCCGCATCAGGTGGTCCTCGCCGATGACCGACTCGCGGATCAGGCGCAGCAAGGAGTCGGTGTCCGCACCGGACCGCCCCGGCCGCTCCGATCGTTCCGCCCCTCCCATGCCGACACAGTAGAACGGCGGGCCGACCCCCAGGGGCCGGCCCGCCGGGCTGAGCGATGTGCTGCTCGGCCGAGGATCAGCAGCCGCGACCCGAGGCCTCCGGCCCGCACACGATGGGACCTCCGGCACCCTTGCCGCCGCCGCGGGGCTCGCCGGAGACGACGACCTTGACGCGGCTCTGACCGAGGACGACCTTGTCGACAGGACCCGTCACCTGGTTTGAGGTGACCTCGCTCCGCCTGCTGAAGCCGGTGAAGGTGAACTTCACCTCGTCGTTGCGGGCCATCGTCGAGACGGCCTTGGCGATCTTGTCGATCGAGTTGCTGTAGAGCCTGGAGGGGAAGAGGTAGGCGCCGCCGACCCCCTCGACCGTCGCCTTGGTCCCGGCGAGCTTCTTCGGGACCCTGACCGTGTAGGGGAGGTGGGTCTCCCCCGCGGGGCCGACGAGGGTGACGCGCAGGCGCAGCATCTTGCCGGGGTCGACCGTGGCCGGCTCACCCTTGCCGACGGCGCGCCAGGCGCCGTCGCGGTACTGCTCGAAGCCACCGAGCTCATACGTCGAGGAGTCCTCGGACGCCGTGGCGTCGGAGGTGACCGAGTCGATCGTGACGCCTTCGATGGTGCTGATGCGGTAGGCGAGGTCGGCGAGCTCGAAGGCGCCCTCGGAGGCGATGTCGTAGAGCGAGGCGTAGCGGTCGGAGAACGCGAGGGCGAAGTTCGACCCGTCCGCATCGGTGCCCGAAACCGTCCAGTCGACGGTCTCCGAGCCGGAGGTGATGGCGTCGACGATCCGGTCGTGGTTGCTGAGGATCTGGTAGAAGACCGTGCTGGCGGTGGCCTCCTCGACGCTGACATGGCTCTCACCGGTCCGGCTGCGGCCGGCGAAGGACACCGTGGAGACGACCGAGCTGGTCTGGGGCAGCGCTCCGAAGCCGCCCGAGATGCCGGTCAGGTGGTCGTCGGTGATGGTGCCGGCGGGGAGTCCGGGGTTGGCGACCTTGAAGGGCGCGAAGGTCGGGTCCTCCTGCACGTAGAGCGCGTCCGCGGGGTGCAGGCTCATCGTGGTCTCGCCGAGGAACGTCATCGGGTGGCCGAAGGCGACGACCCGACCGTTGCAGATCGACGTGGCGGTCCCGACACCCGCCTGGGTGATGTCGCCGTAGGAAAGCGAGGCCGCGATGTTGCCGCCCGCGACGATGTCGTCAGGGCTCGAGGCCCCGTCGCTCGCGCGACCCATGGCGTAGGAGCTCTTCTGGAGGTACGGGCGAGCCTCGAGCTCGCCGAAGCGAGCGGCGGCCACGCCGGAGACGCCGGTGGGCATGGGGAGCTGACGCAGCCCCTCCGACGCCTCGCGCCGTGACACCTCGGTGCGCTGGGCGATTCGCCGGGCCGTCGCGGTGTCGACCTCGACCCGACCGGGACGCTCTGCGTCGAGGTAGTCGTCCATGTCCTCGAACGGCGTCACCCCGGCGACCGTCGAGGGACCGGCCGAGAGGCCGTAGGCGACGGCGCCGATGAGGCGTCCGTCCTCGGCGTAGACAGGCGAGCCGGACATGCCCGCCCAGATGCCGCCGACCCGGTCGATCTCTGCGGACGTGAGGCGGACCAGGACCATGTCGAGGCCCGGTGCGATGCCGCCCTCCAGGACGCCGAGCACCTCGCCGGTGAACGGGTCGGGGGTGGTGCCCGAGCTCACGGTCAGCCCGTCGACGACGTCGCCGTCCTCGAGGTCGGCGACCGGGAAGGCCGCCGCGCAGTCCTCGGCCGGTGCGAGCGACCGGGCGGGACCGCTGGCGAGGACGCTGAGCCCGGCAGAGCCGACCAGCAGGCCCACGGATGTGGCGAAGACTGCCAGGGACCTGCCCCGGACGTTGACTCGTGACGTCACGTCACTACCTCCCCAAAGTGGCTGCCGGCGCGGCTGTCGCGCCGGTCGAGACCTATGACGCTGCAGCCTCCCACTTGGTTGCGCGTGACCGTGGCTGATTTCACAGGGCTAGTCCGGCCCGACCTAGGGTGGGCCCATGGCCGGCGTCCACCAGTCCCTCCAGCACGCCGAAGCCGTGGCCCGGTTCGAGCTCCTGCGCGTGGGGTCCTACGACGTCCGGCTGGACCTCGCCGGTGATGAGCGGACCTTCGGCTCGCACACCACCATCCGCTTCGACAGCCGGGGCGGCGGCACGTTCCTCGACCTCAAGCCGGTCGCGGTCCGCTCCATCAGGCTGGACGGTCACGAGCTCGACCCCGCCCTTCTCGACCGGGGACGGATGCCCCTCCAGACGACCGCCGGGACGCACGAGCTGTTCGTCGAGGCCACCATGGCGTTCCGCAACGACGGCGAGGGATTGCACGCCCACGTCGACCCGGCCGACGGACGGCGCTACGTCTACGGCATGTCCTTCATGGATGCGGCGCCGAGCATCTTCGCCTGCTTCGACCAGCCCGACCTCAAGGCGCCCTACACCTTCCGGGTCACCACGCCGCCGGACTGGGTGGTCGTCGGCAACGGGCGGGCCACGCAGGTCGAGCCGGGCGTGTGGGAGACCGCGCCGACCGAACCGCTGTCGACGTACTTCGTCACGCTGGTCGCGGGTCCCTACCACGTGATCCGGTCCGAGCACGACGGGATCGCACTCGGCCTCAGCGTCAAGCAGAGCCTGGCCGCCGCGCTCGATGCGGACGCGGAGGAGCTGTTCACCATGACGGGCCAGTGCTTCGACGAGATGCACCGACTGTTCGGCATCCGCTATCCCTTCGGGGACTACCACCAGGCCTTCGTCCCGGAGTTCAACGCCGGCGCCATGGAGAACCCCGGCTGCGTGACCTTCCGCGACCCGCTCGTCTTCGGCACCCGCGTGACCCGTGGCATGCGGATCGCGCGGGCGACGACGGTCGCGCACGAGATGGCGCACCAGTGGTTCGGCAACATCGTCACGCCGAAGTGGTGGGACGACCTGTGGCTCAACGAGTCGTTCGCGGAGTACCTGGGCAACCGGGTCACCGCCGACGTGACGACCTACGACGACGCCTGGGCCGACAACGCCTACGCCCGGCGGCTGTGGGGCCTGACCGCCGATCTGGGGCCGGGCACCCACCCCGTCGCCGGCAACGGGGCGGTCGACGCCACCGCTGCCCTCCAGGACTTCGACGGCATCTCCTACGCCAAGGGCTCCGCGGTCATCAAGCAGCTCGCCAACGCACTGGGGGACGAGGTGTTCTTCGCAGGGGTGCGCGACCACTTGGAGCGACACCGGTTCGGCAACGCCACCATGGCCGACCTGGTCGGTTCCTGGGAGCGGGCGGGGGCGGAGGACGTGGCCGAGCGGGTGGCGCCGTGGCTGCTCCAGCCCGGTCCCGACGTCATCGAGCTCGACCGGGCCGCCGGGGTGCTGAGGCTGACCCCTCCGCAGGGCCAGGAGCCGGCGCGGGAGCACGCGTTCGTGGTCGCCGCCCACCGCGACGGTCGGTGGCACCGCGACGCGGTCGTCGTGCGCGGGACCGAGACGGCGTACGAGACACACGCCGATGTCGTCGTGCTGGACGCCGACCAGGACACCTGGGCCGCGATGCTGCCCGACCACGCCACGATCACCGGCCTGGTCGACCTGCTCCCGGAACTGGCGGACCCGATGATCCGCTCCGCGGTGTGGAACAACGTCCGCACCGGGCTGCTGCTCGGCCGGCTCGACCCGGCCGCTGTCGTGCCCCTCGTCGTGGCCGCACCGCCGGTCGAGGACACCGAGGACGTCCCGGAGCGGGCCAACCCCCGGCGCACGCTGCCCTGGGTGTTCCAAACGTTGCTTCCGCTCGCCCCCGAGGGGTCCTGGGCGCAGGTGCACGAGGCCATGGTCCGCGAGGTCGAGCGGGCGCGGCCCGGGTCCGAGCGCCAGCTGGCGGCGTTCCGCTCGGCCGTCCGCTCGGCCGCGGACCCGGGCGCGCTGAGGAGCTGGCTCACGGCGACCCCGGACGGCGTCGACCTCGACGCCGACCTGCGCTGGCGGCTGCTGGTCCGGCTGGCCACGCTCGGCGCCACCGACCGGGCCGAGCTCGACGCAGCCCGGGCCGAGGACCCGACCGGCCTCGCGACCGTCGAGCACACCCGCGCGGTCTCCTCGCTGCCGACCGCGGAGGGCAAGGCGTTCGCCTGGGAACGGTTCCTCGGCGAGGTCAGGGTGGCCAACTACGAGCTGGAGGCCGCCGGGCTCGGGATGTGGCGCACCGGGCAGGAGGAGGTCACCGAGCCCTACGTCGACCGCTACTTCGCCGAGGTGGCGACCACCGCGCACGTGCGCAGCGGGTGGGTGCTCGCCGAGACGGCCGAGGCCTTCTTCCCCGCCACGGTGCTGCGCGACGACGTCGTCGAGCGGGCTCACGGCCTGCTGGCCCAGCCGGACCTCGACCTCTCGATCCGGCGGCGGGTCGGTGACGCCACCGACCGCCTCGAGCGGATGCTCGCGGTCCGCCGCGCCTTCTCGTGAACCCCCGGGAGCGACGGCCCGGGCCGTCGGTCCGCGTCCGCGTCACGGAGGTCTCCTCCGGCGGTGCCCGGCACCGGGAGGACCGTCTGGTCACCGAGGAGCCGTTCGAGCTTCGGCTGGCCTGGTCGGGCGGACCGGCCCGCCGGGTCTGGGTGACGATGCGGACCCCCGGCCACGACTTCGAGCTGGCCGCCGGATGGGCGGTGCACGAGGGCCTGGTGGCGGACCCGGGCCCCGGGGCCGTCTCGGGGGTCGCCTACTGCACGGAGGCCGACCTCGCCCCCGAGCAGGCCTTCAACGTGGTGACGGTGACCCTCGCCGCACCCCCGCTGCGCGACCCGCACCACCAGCACGCGAGCGTCGTGCCCGGCTCGTCGGCGTGCGGTGTCTGCGGCACTGACAGCGTGAGCTCCGCCCTGCGGGCTGGCACGGGCACGCCGCTGGTCCGGGGCCCTGCCGGCCGATGACGTCGTACGCCGGCTCCCCGAGCGGCTGCGCGAGCGGCAGCGCCTCTTCGACCGGACCGGCGGGGTGCACGCCGCCGGCCTCTTCACCGCGGACGGTGAGGCCCTGGTTGTCCGCGAGGACGTCGGCCGGCACAACGCCGTCGACAAGGTGACCGGCGCCCGCGTGCTGGCGGGCGAGCCTCCGGCGAGGCCTGCCTCGTGGTCAGTGGTCGGGCGGGCTTCGAGCTGGTGCAGAAGGCCGCGACGGTGGGACGGGCGCCCTGGTCGCCGTCGGGGCGCCGACCAGCCTGGCCGCTCGCGCTGGCCCGCGAGAGCGGCCTGGCGCTGTTCGGCTTCACGTCGGCCGAGCGGGTCGTGCGGTACGGCTAGGCATCCGCCGGCAGAGGCGCAGGCATCGGCCCGGCGTGCCTGGCGGGGCGTGTCGGTGCGCGAACCTAGCGTGGCCCCGTGCGCATCCTCCACACCTCCGACTGGCACCTCGGTCGGTCGTTCCACCGTGAGGGGATGCTCGGCCACCAGGCCGCGTACGTCGACCACCTGCTCGAGGTGGTGACCCCGAGCGGGTCGACGTCGTCGTGGTCGCTGGAGACGTCTATGACCGGGCGCTCCCGCCGGTCGACGCCGTCCGACTCGCCGACGAGACCCTCGTCCGGCTCTCCCGATCGAGGGCGCGGACGGTCCTCACCAGCGGCAACCACGACTCCGCCCACGGCTCGGGTTCAGCTCGCGGTTGATCGACGACGCCGGTGTCCACCTGCGCACCGACGCCTGCGCCGTGGCCTCGCCGGTCGTGGTGGAGGACGCGCACGGCCCGGTCGCGCTTCTACGGCATCCCCTACCTCGACCCGCACGCGGTCGTCGGAGCCGTGGCAGCTGTCGCGACCGGTCGCACGAGTCGGCGCTGACCGAGGCGATGCGGCGGATCCACGCCGACCTGGCTGGTGCGCGGCGGACGGTCGGTGGTGCTGGCGCACGCGTTCGTGGCCGGCGCGCAGCCCAGCGACTCCGAGCGCGACATCAGCGTCGGCGGGATCTCCCGGGTCCCGACCTCGGTCTTCGCCGGCGTCGACTACACCGCGCTCGGCCACCTCCACGGCCAGCAGGTCCTCGAGGAGGCGTCCGCTACAGCGGGTCCCCCTCGGCCTACTCGTTCTCCGAGGCCTCCCACCGCAAGGGCTCGTGGCTCGTCGACCTGGACCGCAGGGGCTCGCCGCGGCCGAGTTCGTCCCCGCGCCCGTGCCGCGCCGGCTGGCCCGCATCCGCGGCACCTCGAGCAGCTGTTGAACGTCCCGGAGCACACCCGGCACGAGGACGCCTGGATCGAGGCGACGCTGGCGACACCCTCGACCGTTGCAGGCGATGGAGCAGCTGCGCAGGCGATTCCCACACACCCTCCTGCTGGGGTTCGAGACGACAGGACCGCGGCTGGGGTCGCTGCCCGCCTCGTCGACGCACGCCCGGACCGACCGCGACATCGCCCTCGGGTTCATGACCGACATGCGCGGCAGTCACCCCGACGACGACGAGGCCGCCCTGCTCGGCCGGGCCGTCGAGGAGTGCTGCGAGGACTCCGACGTCGACACGCTGCTGTCCGAGGACCCCGAGGACGACCACGAGGGCGCCGGCTGATGCGCCTGCACCACCTCGAGGTCACCGCGTTCGGGCCGTTCGCCGAGACCGTCCGCGTCGACCTCGACGAGCTGTCCTCGGCCGGGCTCTTCCTGCTGTCCGGCCCGACCGGCTCGGGGAAGACCAGCGTCCTGGACGCGGTCTGCTTCGCCCTCTACGGCGACGTCCCGGGTGACCGCTCGACCGCACGCCGCCTCCGGTGCGACCAGGCTGCCCCGGACATCGCCCCCCGGGTCGTGCTGGAGGCGACGCTCTCCGGTCGCCGGTTCCGCCTCGACCGCTCCCCCGCCTGGGACCGGCCCAAGAAGCGCGGCACCGGCTGGACCCGCGAGCACGCCAAGGTGACCGTGTCCGAACGCGTCAAGGGTGACTGGGTGCACCTGTCGAGCCGGCTCGACGAGGCCGGCGACCTGGTCGCCCGGCTGGTCGGGATGAACCTCACCCAGTTCACCCAGGTCGCACTCCTGCCCCAGGGACGCTTCCAGGAGTTCCTCCGGGCCAGGTCCGAGGATCGCCACGCGCTCCTGCAGCAGCTGTTCCGCACCCGTCGTTTCGCCGAGGTGGAGCGGTGGCTGCGGGAGCGGCGGGTCCGGCTCCGTCGTGAGAGCGATGTCGCCGAGCGGGCGGTGGCCACCCTGGTCAGCCGCATCAGCGAGGCAGCCGGCGTTGACCAACCCGGGGACCCCCACGAGGCCGATCTCATCTGGGCCCATGGGCTCGCCACTGCGGTCGGCCACGACGGCGGCGAGGCGCAGAAACGTCTCACCAGGTCCCAGCGGGCCGAGGCGGACGCCCGGCACGCGCTGGACCGGGCCCGAGCCGACCACGAACGCTGGCGGCTCAGGACGGCCCTCGAGGAGGAGCTGGCCGCGCTCGAGTCGCGACGCTCGGAGCACGAGCAGGACCTGGCGACGCTCACCGCCGCCCGTCGAGCTGCTGTGACCGTGCCGGTGGCGCGATTGGTCGACGACGCACGTCGAGAGCGGGACCGGGTGGATGCGCTCGTCGGGGACCTCACGCCCGACGACCGGGACCGGCTGGAGCGTGACGTCGAGACGGCCAGGGTGACGGCGGCTGCGGCCCAGGCCCTGCGACCGCGTGAGCTGCGCCGCGAGGAGCTGATCCGTCAGCTCGGCCGGCTGGAGGCGCGGCAGCTCGCCGTCGCGGCTCAGCAACGCGTGGTCGAGGTGTCGGCCCGGGTCGCGGTCGGCCGCGAGCTGGCGGTCGTCGAGAGTGCGGTCGGTGCGGCGCACGCGGCCTGGCTCGCCGCACGCGAGCACGCTCTCGGCTCGGTGGAGCTCCTGCACGGCGTCCGCGAGGCCCGCCTGGAGTCGATGGCCGGTGAGATCGCCGGGGCGCTGGCCGTCGGCGCCTGCTGTCCGGTGTGCGGCTCGGCCGAGCACCCGCACAAGGCCGTGCCCGTGGTCGGCGCTCCTGACGTCGAGACGGAGAAGGCGGCCCAACGGGCCGTCGACGACGCGAAGGCCACCGAGCACCTGCGCGAGACCGAGCTGCGCGACCTCCGCGCGCGTGAGTCGGGGCTGCGCGCCCAGGTCGACGCACAGCCTCTCGAGGACCTGCAGGCCCGCCTCGACGCCGCCCGCGCCGACCTCGCCCGGCTGGGAGCCGGTGGGGCCGACGTCAGCGGGCTCCCCTCGGATCCCGACCACCTGCACCGTGAGGCAAGTGGGCTGGCCGCCCGCATCGACGGACTCACCGACGAGCTGCGCGCCGCGGCTCGGGAGATCGACGAGCTGTTGCTCGGATCAGGGTGCGAGGACCTCGCCGCGCTCGCCGAGTCGCACAGGCGCCGGGCCGACGAGGGTCTGCTGGCGCTGAGGCGGCTGGACTCGCTGGCCGCGGCCGAGGCGGTGCTCGCCGACGCGGAGGACGCCCTGCATGCGGCGGCGACCGGAGCCGGGTTCCCGACCCTGGAGTCCGCGCTGGCGGCGACCCGCCCGGAGCGGTTGGTCGAGGCCCTGGCCCACAGCACGTCCGAGCACGAGCAGCGCCTCGCGGTCCTCGTCGAGCGCCTCGCCGAGACACCCGACGTCGATCGGGGGGACCAGCCCGACCTGGAGGCGGTCGAGGCCAGACACCGAGAGGCGTTCGCCGATCTGGGCGAGGCCGGAGGCGCGGTCACCGTGTTGACGACGAGGGCCAGCCGCCTGACCGGCTTGCTGACCGAACTGGAGGGCGCGCTTGAGGCGGCCGCCCCCCTGCGAGCACAGCTCGAGGTGACGGTGCACCTCTCTGCTTTCGTGGAGGGCAAGTCCCCCGACAACCGCCTGCAGATGCGGCTCTCGGCGTACGTGCTGGCCTACCGGTTCGCCCAGGTCGTCGCCGCCGCCAACACCCGGCTGGCCGGGATGAGCGACCAGCGCTACTCCCTGGAGCACACCGGTGAACGGGCTGCAGGAGAGACCCGCGGTGGTCTGAGCCTGCGGGTGCGGGACGACTGGTCCGGCGAGGCGCGGGATCCTGTGACGCTCTCGGGGGGAGAGACCTTCGTCGTCTCGCTCGCGCTCGCCCTGGGGCTCTCCGACGTGATCGCCCACGAGACCGGCGCGGCCGACCTCCACACGCTCTTCGTCGACGAGGGTTTCGGTGCCCTCGACGCCGAGACCCTCGACGACGTGCTGGACACCCTCGACTCCTTGCGCGACGGCGGCCGGGTGGTCGGGGTCGTCAGCCACGTCGCCGAGATGCGGGACCGGATCCCGACCCAGCTCGTCCTCGCCAAGTCGCGGCGCGGGTCGACCGTGTCGGTCCGGCGCTAGTCGGTCCCGGCGGCTCCGTGCTCGAGGGCCTCGATCAGGGCGTCGTTGAAGGCGGGGATGTCGTCGGGGTTGCGGCTGGTGATCAGGTTGCCGTCGGTGACGACCCGCTCGTCCACCCATTCGCCGCCGGCGTTGCGGATGTCGGTCTGCAGGCTGGGCCAGGACGCGAGCCTGCGCCCCTTCACCACGTCGGCCTCGATCAGCGTCCAGGGCGCGTGGCAGATCGCCGCGACCGGCTTGCCCGAGGCGACGAAGTCACGGATGAAGGAGACCGCGCCCTCGTCGGTCCTCAGCGCGTCCGGGTTGGCGACCCCGCCGGGCAGCACCAAAGCGGCGTACTCGTCGGCGTCGGCGTCACCGACCGCCACGTCGATCTTCTGGGTGTCGGCCTTGTCCAGGTGCTCGAAGAGCTGGGCCTCACCGGCCTGCGTGCTCAGCAGCACGGGTTCGTAGCCGGCGTCCTCCAGTGCGGACCAGGGCTCGACCAGCTCGGCCTTCTCGATGCCCTCGGGAGCGACCAGGAACGCGACCTTCTGTGCAGTAGCCATGCCGGGCCGGTAACCCCTCAGGTGCCGGCTACACGCTCCAGGAGCTGACGTCGAGCTCCCAGTCGGAGGCGAGCCGCTGTGCCTGCGTTCGGTAGAGGACCTGGAGCGACTCGCGAAGCCCCGGGGTCCAGTCCCAGTCGGCCCGGCTCGACGAGGTGGACTCGCGCGCCACGTCCTGCAGGGGCACCGAGTCCAGGTCGAGGGCCGACCAGATGCTGTCCACCGCCGTCTGGACGTCCTCCCGAACGACCTCGTAGACCATGACGTGCATGCGTTCGCGGCCCACCGCCGCGGCCCAGATGTCGAGCTGGTCGGCGTAGCAGCCGGTCCAGGTCTGCACCGTGATCGGCACGGGGTAGGGCCAGGACTTCTGGCGGGTCGCCGCCAGACGCATCGAGGAACGGAACCGCTCCACCGGATCACGCAGGAGAACGATCACCGGCCCCTCGGGCATGAGGCGGGCGGCGGCGGCGGGAGCCGAGGCGTGGCGCAGGTACTGCGGGGTCCAGTCCCCGCGGCGTACGCCGTCGTCAGGGAAGAGGTCGAGGTAGTCCGAGTCCGGGATCCGGCCGTCGGCCACCTTGTGCAGGAGCTGCTGCTCCTTCTTGCCGTTGGTCCCCAGCCCCACCTCCGGGTGCTGGGTCAGAAGGTCGGTGAACCAGGTGGTGCCGCTGCGCTGCGCCCCGATGCCCAGCCAGGAAGGAGAACCCACGGCCGCAGCCTAGTGCGAACCGTCCGCGGCTCGATCACCGAAACCTTCGGGGAGCGCGCGTGTCGAGACTCCAGTAGGTTCGCCCTCATGGCCGGCCCCGTGATGGATCCGACGTTCACCGCCCTGCCCTACCGGATGCTCGCCGACGCGGCGTTGAGCAGGTCCCGCGACCTCGGCGCCTCGCACGCCGACTTCAGGTTCGAACGCATCCGCTACCAGAACCTCGCCGTCCGTGACGGGGTGCTGCAGAACGCCAGTGACAGCCACGACGTCGGGTTCGCGGTCCGGGTGATCCATCGTGGCGCCTGGGGCTTCGCCTCCGGGGTGGTGCTGACGGCCGAGGAGGCGGCGCGCGTCGCCGAGAGCGCGGTCGCGGTCGCCCTGATCGCGGCCGAGATGACCGCCACGCCCGTCGAGATGGCCGACGAGCCCGTGCACGCTGACGTCGAGTGGGTCTCGGCCTACGAGGTCAACCCGCTCGAGGTCTCCGTCTCCGACAAGGCGGCCGTCCTGATCGAGTGGACGAACCGGCTCCGCACCGGTGCCGCCGTCGACCACGCGTCGGCCTACCTCCAGCAGGTCCAGGAGAACAAGTTCTACGCCGACCTCACCGGCACCAGCACCACCCAGCAGCGGGTCCGCATGCAACCGGGGTTCGAGGCCATGGGGGCAGGCGCGGACACCTTTGACTCCATGTCGAGCATCGCACCGCCGGTGGGGCGCGGGTGGGAGTACGTCGCAGGCGGCCCCGACGCCTGGGACTGGGACGCCGAGGTGGACGAGGTGCCCGAGCTGCTGGCGGAGAAGCTCAAGGCGCCGAGCGTCGAGGCCGGCGCCTACGACCTGGTCATCCACCCCTCGAACCTGTGGCTGACGATCCACGAGTCGATCGGCCATGCCACCGAGCTCGACCGGGCGCTGGGCTACGAGGCCAACTACGCCGGCACCTCGTTCGCGACCTACGACAAGCTCGGCACCCTGCAGTACGGCTCATCGGTCATGAACGTCACCGGGGACCGGCAGGTGGAGCACGGACTGTCGACCATCGGCTACGACGACGAGGGCGTCGAGACCCAGACCTGGGACATCGTCAGGGACGGAGTGCTGGTCGGCTACCAGCTCGACCGTGCCATGGCTCACATGAAGCCCGAGCTCTCGGCGCTCGGCTCGGGGGCGGCCAGGTCCAACGGCTGCGCCTACGCCGACTCCCCCGGCCACATCCCGATCCAGCGGATGGCCAACGTCTCGCTGCAGGCGGCCCTCGACGGGCCCTCGACCGAGGAGCTGATCGGCCGGGTCGAGCGAGGTCTCTACGTCGTCGGCGACAAGAGCTGGTCGATCGACATGCAGCGCTTCAACTTCCAGTTCACTGGGCAGCGGTTCTACGCGATCGCCGAGGGCGAGCTGGTCGGCCAGGTCCGCGACGTGGCCTACCAGGCCACGACCACCGACTTCTGGGGGTCGATGGAGGCGGTGGGCGGACCCGACACCTGGGTCCTCGGCGGCGCCTTCAACTGCGGCAAGGCTCAACCCGGGCAGGTGGCCGCCGTGAGCCACGGCTGTCCGACCTCGTTGTTCCGCGGGGTCCGGATCCTCAACACCAACGAGGAGGGCGGCAAGTGATGGTCCTGTCCCCCCAGTCCCTGGTCGAGCACGGCGTCGCGAGCTCGATCGCCGACGACTGCATCGTGATCGTGCGCGACCGCACCAGCGCCAACCTGCGCTGGGCCAACAACACGCTCACCACCAACGGCGTCATGCACGGCGTCGACGTCACGGTCGTCTCCTTCGTCGGTACGGCGACCGGGTCGGTGTCCGGAAGCGCCACCACGCAGGCGCAGGTCGACGAGCTCGTGCGTGCGGCCGACGCGGCCGCCCGGGCCGCCTCGCCGGCCGAGGACGCGGCCGAGCTGGTCCGCGACCAGGTCTCACCGCAGTGGGACGAGGATCCCGTGCCCACCGACATCCACGTCTATGACGCGTTCGCCCCGGCGCTCGGTGAGGCCTTCGGGCGCGCGGCGGGCAGCGATCGGGTCCTCTACGGCTTCGTCAACCACGAGTCGACCACGACCTACCTCGGCTCCACCACGGGCCTGCGCCTGCGCCACGTCCAACCGACCGGCCACTACGGCTGCACCGGCAAGACCGCCGACCTGACCGCGAGTGCATGGGTGGGTGGCGCCACGCGCGACTTCGCCGACGTCGACGCCCTGGCGGTCGAGGCAGCGGTCGCCGAGCGCCTGTCATGGGCGGCTCGACGCGTCGACCTGCCGGCCGGGCGCTATGACACGATCCTGCCCCCGTCGGCGGTCGCGGACCTGATGATCGACGCCTACTGGTACGCCGGCGCCCGCGTCGCCTGGGAGGGCCAGTCGGTCTACAGCCGGCGGCCCACCGGGACCCGGATCGGTGAGCAGATCACCGCACCGGGCGTCAACCTCTTCAGCGACCCGTCCTACGACGGCCTCCAGTGCGAGCCGTTCGTGGTCGCCGGCGCCTCCTCCAACGAGAGCTCGGTCTTCGACAACGGCCTGCCGCTCGAGCGCACCGACTGGATCCGCGACGGTGAGCTCACCGCCCTGCTGCAGACACGACACTCTGCGGCCATGACGTCCCAACCGGTCACCCCGGCCATCGACAACCTGGTGCTCGACGTCGACGCCGGCACCGGCTCGGTCGAGGACCTGGTGGCCGGCACGGAGCGGGGCCTCCTGCTGACCTGCCTCTGGTACATCCGCGAGGTCGACCCCCAGACCCTGCTGCTCACCGGACTGACCCGCGACGGCGTCTACCTCGTCGAGGACGGCGAGGTCACCGGCGCCGTCAACAACTTCCGGTTCAACGAGAGCCCGGTCGACCTCCTGCGGCGCTTCACCCACGCTGGCGCCACGGTCCCCAGCTTCAGCCGGGAGTGGGGCGACGACTACTTCTCCCGCACCGCCACTCCCCCGCTGCGCGTTCCCGACTTCAACATGAGCAGCGTCTCCCAGGCCCTGTAGGGCCTCAGCAGCCCGGGCGGCTCTGGGGTGGCTCTGGGCGAAGCCCCTACGTCACCCGGTGGGATCGGCGAACGCCTCCGGCGGCGGGCATGCGCACACCAGGTTGCGGTCGCCGTAGGCCTGGTCGATCCGGCCGACCGGCGGCCAGTACTTGTCCGGGTCCGGCCCGGTCGGGAACGCCGCCAGCTCTCGGGAGTAGGCGCGGTCCCACTCGCCCGCCAGCACCCGTGAGGTGTGCGGCGCGCCGCGCAACGGCGATTCCTCGGCGCTCCACTCCCCCGAGCCGACCCGGTCGATCTCGGAGCGGATCGCGACCATGGCATCGCAGAACCGGTCGATCTCGGCGAGGTCCTCGGACTCGGTCGGCTCGACCATGAGGGTCCCGGCGACCGGGAAGGACATGGTCGGTGCGTGGAAGCCGTAGTCGACCAACCGCTTGGCGACGTCGTCGACGGTGACGCCGGTGTCCTTGGTCAGTCCGCGGACGTCGAGGATGCACTCGTGGGCCACCAGCCCGCCGTGCCCGGTGTAGAGCACCGGGAAGTGCTCGCGCAGCCGGGCTGCGACGTAGTTGGCCGACAGCACCGCCGCCGCTGTCGCCCGGGTCAGCCCGGGGGCGCCCATCAACCGGATGTAGGCCCACGAGATGGGGAGGATGCCGGCCGATCCGTACGGCGCCGCGCTGATCGGGCCGATGCCCTCGCGCTTGTCCGGCTCGGGGTGCATCCCGTGCGAGGGCAGGTAGGGCGTTAGGTGCTCGCGGACCGCCACCGGTCCCACCCCGGGTCCCCCGCCCCCGTGCGGGATGCAGAAGGTCTTGTGCAGGTTCAGGTGTGAGACGTCGCCGCCGAACTCCCCCGGCTTGGCGAAGCCGAGCAGGGCGTTGAGGTTGGCGCCGTCGACGTAGACCTGTCCCCCGTGCTCGTGCACGATCTCGCAGAGCTCGGTGATCGTGTCCTCGTAGGCCCCGTGGGTGGAGGGGTAGGTCACCATGATCGCGGCGAGGTCGTCGGCGTGCGCGGCGCACTGGGACCGCAGGTCCTCGAGGTCGACCCCTCCGTCGTCGGTGGCCTTGACCACCACGACCCGCATCCCGGCCATCACCGCGGACGCCGCGTTGGTGCCGTGGGCCGAGGACGGGATGAGGCACACGTCGCGGGCGGACTCACCCCGAGCCCGGTGGTAGCCCCGGATCGCCAGTAGCCCGGCCAGCTCGCCCTGCGATCCGGCGTTGGGCTGGATCGAGACGCGGTCGTAGCCGGTTACCTCGGCCAGCCACCCCTCCAGCTGCTCGATGAGCCGTCGGTATCCCTGCGCGTCCTCAGCGGGAGCGAACGGATGCAGGTCGGCGAAGCCCGGGAGCGAGACGGGTTCCATCTCGGTGGTGGCGTTGAGCTTCATGGTGCACGAGCCCAGCGGGATCATCCCCCGGTCCAGGGCGTAGTCGCGGCCCGAGAGCCGGCGCAGGTAGCGCAGCATCGCTGTCTCGCTGTGGTGGGCCGAGAAGACCTCGTGGGTGAGGTAGTCGGTGGTGCGGCGCAGGCCGTCGGGCAGGGCGTCGGCGGTCGCCTGGTCGGTCGCGTCGAGGTCGACGCCTGTCGCGCCCGTCGTGACCCCGAACGCGCGCAGCACACTGCTCAGCGTCGAGCGGGTCGTGCATTCCGAGGTGCTGATCCCGACCGTGTCGGGGTCGACCAGCCGCAGCTGCACCCCGTGCGCACGCGCGCTGGCCACCACGTCGCTGGCGCGGCCCGGCACGGCGACGGTGAGGGTGTCGAAGAAGTCCTCGTGCCGCGGGGGCAACCCGGCGTCGGCGAGGGCACGAGCCAGGACCGCTGCGTAGCGATGGGTCCGGCTGGCGATGGCCCGCAGTCCCTCGGGGCCGTGATAGACGGCATACATCGAGGCCACGACGGCGAGCAGCACCTGGGCGGTGCAGATGTTCGACGTCGCCTTGTCGCGGCGGATGTGCTGCTCACGGGTCTGGAGAGCGAGGCGGTACGCCGGTCGCCCCTCCGCGTCGACCGAGACGCCGACCAGGCGTCCGGGCAGGTGCCGTTCGAGGCCGGACGCAACGGCCATGTAGCCCGCGTGCGGACCGCCGTAGAACAACGGGACACCGAAGCGCTGGGTGGAGCCGACCACGACGTCGGCGCCGAGCTCACCCGGCGCCTCGATGAGGGTCAGGGCCAGGAGGTCGGCGGCCACGACGGCGAGGGCCCCTCGCTCGTGGGTGGCGCCGATGACGATCCTCGGGTCCCACACCCGCCCGGAGACACCGGGGTACTGCACGAGCGCCCCGCACAGGGGGCCGTCGGGTAGGCCCTCGGCGAGGTCGGCGACGACCACGTCGATGCCCATGGCCTCGGCCCGGGTGCGCACCACCTCGATGGTCTGCGGCAGCGCGTCGGCGTCGATGACGAACGGCCCCTCGGCCCGCTTGTTCGCCCGGCGGACCAGCGTCATCGCCTCGGCGGCGGCGGTCGCCTCGTCGAGCAGGGAGGCGTTGGCGGTCGGCAGCCCGGTGAGGTCGCCGACCACGGTCTGGAAGTTGATCAGTGCCTCGAGCCGCCCCTGGCTGATCTCCGGCTGGTAGGGCGTGTAGGCGGTGTACCAGCTGGGGTCCTCCAGGACGTTGCGTCGGATGACCGGTGGGGTGATGGTCGCGTGGTAGCCCAGCCCGATCATCGCCTCACCGGGCCGGTTCTGAGCCGCCAGGGCCCGCAGCTCCCGGGCGGTCGCCTCCTCCGAGAGCGCGGCGGGCAGGCCCAGCTCCCCCGGCGTACGGATGCCGCCGGGCACCGCGGCCGCCATGAGCTCCTCCAGCGAGCCGAAGCCGAGCCTCGCCAGCATCGTCTCCACGTCCGCGGGGCGCAGCCCGATGTGCCGCTCCACGAAGGGCGCGGCGGTGTCGAGGTCGGAGAGCGTCGGGAGGTCGGACACGGGGCGGGGCTCCTCAGGCGTCGGTGATCACGCCTCCCCCTCTGTCGCCCACGCGGACTCCACAGGTGCCTGCTCCGCGCGGTCCGGGTGCCTGAGAGGTTCCGGGGAGGATTTGCCCCTTCGGCGCTCACCTGGAGGTGCTGGTGGGTCTCTCCCGCGCGGGATCGACAGCACCGCCAGGCTATCCCACGATCCCCGAGGCCGCCGCCCGCCTCGCCAGGTGCACCATGATGTCGGCACGGAGCTCGACTTGCTGCGGGAGGACATCGCGCGTCCGCGCGAACACCTCGTGGCGCACCGGGTCCGGCAGCACCAGGTAGGCGGAGATCGTCGACAGGTGCCCGAGGTAGTCGGAGGCCGACATGGTCAGCCGACGAGGGATGACCGACTGCTCGACGTCGGTGAAGTGAGCGCTGTCGTGCAGCTCGGTCCCCGGCCACTGGAGGGGGGCATCCGGCGCGGTGCCGTCCGGCGAAGGAAAGCCGTTGTCGTCGACGTGGGGCGCTGCGGCGGCTCGCACGGCGGCCTCGAGATCCGGGTCCGCCAGGTCGAGGGGGCCGCCGAAGCAGGCGAAGATCCCTCCACCGACAGCAGGGCGGCGACCTTCGCCCACCGTCCTGCAGGGGAGGTCCAGTGCATCGACGCCGCGGCGACCACGAGGTCGTAGGTGTCGCTGACCTGGAGATCCTCGAAGGCGCCCTGCACCGTGCTGACGCCACTCGGCACGTGGCGACGCAGCTCACCGAGCATCTCCACGTCCGGATCGGTCGCCGTGACCGCGATGCCCCGAGAGGCGAACGCACGGGTCGCCTTGCCGGTGCCGGCGCCGATCTCGAGTGCCGTGCGGACGGTGGTGGCGTGCATAGGCGAGGACCCGGTCGACCAGGTCCTCGGGGTAGCCGGGACGGAACCGCTCGTAGGCCGCAGCCACCGAGCCGAAGCTCAGTGCGCGCGCGGGTCCTCCGGTCCCGCTCAGCCGACCGAGCGGGCGGCGCGGCGGGCGGCGAGCTCGTCCCCGGCGACCGAGTCGGCCTCGACCTCGGCACGCTCGCTGGGCAGCGCGGCGAGGGTGCCCTCGATCTCGCGCCACACACCGCCGATCGCGATGCCGAAGACGCCCTGTCCGCCCTGGAGCAGGTCGATGACCTCGTCGTTGCTGGTGCACTCATAGACCGAGGCGCCGTCGCTCATGAGCGTGACGCGGGTCAGGTCATCGGTGCCGCGCTCGCGCAGGTGGCTGACCGCAGTCCGGATCTGCTGCAGCGAGATGCCGGCGTCGAGCAGTCGCTTGATCACCTTGAGGATGAGGATGTCGCGGAAGGAGTAGAGCCGCTGTGAGCCCGAGCCGGTCGCACCACGCACGGTCGGCTCGATCAGGCCGGTCCGGGCCCAGTAGTCGAGCTGGCGGTAGGTGATCCCGGCCGCGTTGCACGCGGTCGGGCCGCGGTAGCCGAGGTCGCTGGGCAGCGGGGAGACGTCGTCGGTGAACAGCAGGCCCTGCTCGACCGCGTCCTCAGCGGCCGCTCGGGCCGCGTCGAGGTCAGCGGCGGTGGTGCCGGGCTGCGGCTGGTGGTCGTTCACAGATGTCCTCCGTGGGGCCTACTCCGTTGACCGTAACCCCCGGGGAAGCCGCAGACCACACGGGTGGAGTTACAACAGAGACAGTTCAAGGTACGGCGGCGGACCGGTCCGGTCAAAGAGGTGGTCCGGCGTGTCGCAACCCTCACCCTCCACTGGAGGGTCAGGGTTGCTCGGGCCCTGCCGGTGCGTCGAAGTCCTCGGGGGTGACGTGGTCGAGGAACTCGCGGAACCTCTCCACCTCGTCCTCCTGCTCCGCGGGCACGGCGAGCCCGGCCTCGTCGAGCACCTCCTCGGCACACACGATGCGGGTGCCGGTGCGCAGGGCCAGGGCGATCGAGTCCGACGGGCGAGCGCTGACCTCGGCCCCGGAGTCGAGCACCAACAGTGCGAAGAAGACACCGTCCTTCACCTCGGTGATGCGCACCTCGTTCAGTGAGGTGCCGGTCGCCTCCAGCACGTCCTTGAGCAGGTCGTGGGTCAGGGGACGCGGCGGCACGACGCCCTGTTGGGCGAACGCGATGGCCGTGGCCTCGACGGCGCCGATCCAGATCGGTAGGTAGCGCTCCCCCGTGACCTCGCGTAGGAGCACGATCGGCTGGTTCGAGGGCATCTCGACCCGGACTCCCATGACGTCGACTTCGCGCACCTCTTCACACTACCCCCGCACCGGAGGGGTGATCCGGGGCGCGGGTCCGGCGCCGGGGCACTCCTCAGCGGGCGAGGCCGGACTTCACCAGAGTCGCGTGCAGCCGCACCGAGAGGGCAGCGATCTCGGAGACGGCGTCCTCGGCGCGGGCCTGGGCCGCGGCATCCCGACCTGATCGCAGGGGGGCGACGACCTGCTCCACCAGACCCACCTCGCGGTCGGCCGAGGTCTTGAAGGCACGCAGGTGGCGCGGCTCGAAGCCGAAGTCGGCGAGCTCGCGGGCGGTCCTGGCGATGACGAGGGCGTCAGTGTCGAAGTGGCCCGTGCCCGGCCGGGGCGTGATCAGGCCGTACTGCTGGAGCTGGTCGAGCAGGTCCTCGGAGATCTCGGCGATCTTGAGCAGCTCCTTGCGCGAGAGACGCAGCTGGTCGCGGCGCTGGAAGGACTCCGCGCTCGGCAGGCCGTCGGCGGCCAGGACCACGGCGGGGACCGTCGGCACGACGGCGTCGATGGGCGGGGGCTCCATGCCTCGGTCGATCGCGTCGAGGTGGTCGCCGATCACCCGGAGCGGCAGGTAGTGGTCGCGCTGCATCCGCAGCACGTAGCGCAACCGGTCGACGTCGTCGGTCGAGAACTTCCGGTAGCCCGACGGGGTGCGCTCGGGCTTGATCAGGCCCTTGTCCTCCAGGAAACGGATCTTGGGGATCGTCACCGCGGGGAAGTCGGGGCGGAGCTGGTCGAGGACCTGCCCGATGTTCATCCGGGGGCCCGTCGCCCCCGCGGGTGACGCGCTCACCAGCTGCCCATCAGGCGCTGGTGTGCCCGGCGAAGAAGACCAGGCGGTACTTGCCGATCTGGACCTCGTCGCCGTCCTTGAGCTGCACCTTCTCGATCCGGTCGCGGTTGACGTAGGTCCCGTTGAGGGAGCCCACGTCACGCACCGTGAAGGAGTCGCCCGTCCGGTCGAAGACCGCGTGGCGGCGGGAGACGGTGACGTCGTCGAGGAAGATCTCACTGTCGGGGTGTCGCCCGGCGTTGACCACGTCGGAGTCGAGCAGGAAGCGGCTGCCGGCTCCCGGGCCCTTCTGGACCACCATGAGCGCGTGGCCGACGGGCAGAGCGTCCACCGCCGCCGCGTCGACGGCGTTGAGCTGCCGGTCGGAGGTGTCCGAGCCCTGCGCAGCCACCTGGATCGTGGCGGTCGCCTCGCCGGTCGGCTCGGCCGTGGGAGCGGTGGGCGCACCATCGCCCTGCGGAGCAGTGCGGACGTCGTGGCTCGGCTCGCCGGGCGCCACCGGTGTCGAGCCGGACGAGGTCTCCTCACCGGAGGTCAGGAGTCGGGTCCCGCACTGCGCGCAGAAGCGCGCGTCATCGGGGTTCTGTCGGCCGCAGGAGGTGCAGAAAGGCATCGGGTGAACCCTCACTCGGGGGCTGAGGTTGACGGTTCCACGAACCTACCAGCCACTCCAGGAGGGAGGGGTCGTTCAGCTGCCGAGGGTCGCGACGTACGCCGCTGCGTCGAGCAGTCCCTCGAGCTGGTCCGGATCGCTGGGGACGACCTCGAAGAGCCAGCCCCCGCCGTAGGGGTCGTTGTTGACCAGCTCAGGCGTGGCGTCGAGTGACTCGTTGCGGGCCACGACCTCACCGCTGACCGGCGCGTAGACGTCCGAGACCGACTTGGTCGACTCGAGCTCGCCGCAGGTGCCGCCGGACTGGAGCGTCTCGCCGATCTCCGGCAGGGAGACGTAGACGATGTCGCCGAGAGCGTCCTGGGCGTAGTCGGTGATGCCGATGCGCACCGATCCGTCGTGCTCGCCGGGCGTCCGCAGCCATTCGTGTTCGGGGCTGTACTTCAGGTCTTCGGGATACACAGGTGCAGGCTACTGGCTCCGCCGGCGTCACTCCTCGACCGGCTGGGCGAACTCGGGCTGGGAGGGCTGGCGAACGCTCTCGATGTCGAGGGTGGCCACCTGTTGGATCTCCACCTCGGCCCCGTCGGCCACGAGTCGGGCCCGTGGGCCCTCCCGGAACGTCAGTGAGCCGGTGAGCGTGTCGGGGTCGCCGATCACGTCGAGGACGTACGGCGGGGACAGCAGCCGGTTGTCGATCAGGAGTCCCCCCACCGCGTCCTCGATCGAGCTCTGGGCCACGAGCCTCAGCTGGGCGTTGACCTGGACCGCCTCGGCGCCCGCCGACCGCAGGGACTGCAAGGTGTCCAGCATCGACCCGACCGAGACCTCGCCGGAGACCTCGGTGATGGTGATCCGGATCCCAGGTCCGGACACCGGAACCAGGCCGGCCAGGATGTTCAGGGTGTCGATCTCGTCCTGCGCGGTGTCGAGAGCCGCCTGTCGGCTGTCGGTCTCGGAGAGCAGGTCGTCGCGGGTCCGCTCGAGCCGCCGGATCTCGTCCTCGGCTCGCTGACTGGTCCCCGCGAGCCCCTCCAGGACGTCGATGAGGTCCTGCTCGCGCAGGCCGGCGTAGGACTCGTCGGACTCGTTGTCCTGGACCTGGGTGACCGCAGCGAAGCCCACGAGCGCGAGCAGCGCCGCCACGACGAGCTGTTGGCGTGAGGGACGCAGCAGCGCGCCTGCCCAGCGTCCGCGGCCGCCTTCCTGGCGCTGCGACTCAGGCATGGAACAGGTGACGCCTGATGGCGGCGACGTTGGAGAAGATCCGGATGCCGAGGACCACGATCACGCCGGTCGACAGCTGACCGCCGACACCCAGCTTGTCGCCGAGGTAGACGATGCCGGCCGCGATGATCACGTTGCTCACGAAGGAGACCACGAAGACCTTGTCGTCGAAGATGCCGTCGAAGTGGGCCCGCAGTCCTCCGAACACGGCATCGAGCGCTGCGACCACTGCGATCGGGAGGTAGCGCTCGAGCGAGAGGGGCACGTCGGGCTCGAGGTAGAGACCGAGTCCGATACCGAGCGCGAGACCCAGGACGGCGATCATTGAGTGTTCCCCTGCTCGATGGGCCCGGGTTCACCAGAGCTGGCGGGCAGGACCGTGCGCAGCCGTTGGAGACGCGGGGCCGCCGCCGGGACGAGGAGGTCGTCGTCGGTCGCGATGTCGAACCCGAACCCCAGGTCCGCGGCCAGGTCGGCGAACGCCAGGCCGCTGGAGGTGTCGAACAGCTCGGCCTCGAGCGTCAGTGGATCGCCGATCGCGAGGAGGGTGTACGGCGCCGTGAGGCCGGTCTTGTTGACGCTGATCGCGGTGCCGGAGACCACGATGGCGCTGAGCGCCGTCAACCTCTGGCCGTTGACCGACATCGCCTCCGTGCCGGCGGCCCAGAGTCCGTTGACCAGCAGCCGAAGGTCCCCGGCGCGCACGGTCGTGTCGACCTCACCGCTGGGCGGCCCGTCGTCCACGACGATGCGCAACCCGTCTCCGGTGACGGCGACGAAGCCGGTCCGGGTGCGCAGCCGGCGCAGCTCACGGTTGGCCGGGGCCTGGCGGCCGGCGATGTCCACAGAGAGTACGTCGAGGCCGGCGTTACGGTCGCGGAGGCGGACCACTCGCTCCTGCAGGCGGGCAACTCGTTCCCGCCCGGCGTCGATCCGGTCGATGAGCACCGAGCGCCCGGCCTCCTCGGTGGAGGCGTTGCTCCGGGTCTGGATGAAGGCGGTGCTGGCGAGCACGCCGAAGACGACGACCACGGCGACAGCCGTGCGGTGTGGCCGCGACGGCCGCGTGCTGCTTCCGGCGGCGGCGCGGGCCGCGGCCACCCGGTAGTCCTCGTCGAGGGCCTGGTCGGTGATCAGGTCGAGCAGCGGCTTGGTCACCCGGTCCGGTAGCGGGCGGCTCTGTTCGGTCGCCATGTGGCTAGGCATCGACCACCACCCCCCGCCGGGGCGTGGTCACGATCAGTTTGCGGACCTGCCACGCGTACAGGACACCGGCCCACCAGTAGAGGCCGATGCCCCAGATCGCGAAGGCCCACCCGAAGACGTCCGCCAGGGTCGCGACGGCGCCCTCGCCATCGCCGAGGAGGAGGAGCGGGAAGGCGTAGAGCAGGTTGAAGGTGGCCGCCTTGCCCAGGAAGTGCACCGGGAGGGCGCTGTAGCCGCGCGTGCGCAGAACCGGCACGAGACCCCACATGAGCAGGTCTCGCAGGGGCAGCGAGATCGCCATCCACCACGGGATGACTTCGCGCAGGGCCAGCCCGACGACCACCGCGAGGATGTAGAGGCGGTCGGCCACGGGGTCGAGGATCTGCCCGACGACCGAGGTCTGCCCGAGCCGGCGCGCGAGCCAGCCGTCCAGGAAGTCGGTGATCCCCGAGGCGACCAGGAGGCCGAGGGCCCATCCGTCCTCCTCCGGCCCGAGCACCAGCCATAAGAAGACCGGGACCCCGGCGAGCCGCAACGCGCTGAGCAGGTTGGGCAGCGTCCAGACACCTGCGGACGCCGGTGCCTCGCTCACGCGGTCACTGTAGGCGTTCGCGCTCAGGCGACGGGCTCGTGGTGGGCCGCGTCGCGGATCTCTCCGACGAGCTCCTCGATGACGTCCTCCAGCGTGGCGACGCCGATCGTCGACCCCTGCTGATCCACCACCCGGGCCATGTGCGCGCCCCGGCGCTGGAGCGACTCCAGCACCTCGTGGAGAAGGTCCTCGGCGGACACCCGGGCGAAGGGACGGAACCACGTGCTCTCGACCGGACGCTGGCGTCGTTGCTCGTCCGGCTCCAGGACGTCCTTGATGTGCAGGTAGCCGAGCAGCTCCTCCCCCTCCTCCGCGACCACGGGGAAGCGGCTGTAGCCGGTGGCGGCGCACAGGGCCTCGACCTCGGCGCCGGTGGACCCGCGAACGACGGTCGTCAGGGAGCCGATCGGCATCACCACGCTGGCGACGGTCTTCTCGGTGAAGCCGAGCGCTCCGGACAACCGCCCGTACTCCTCGTCCTCGAGCAGCCCCTCCCCGCGCGACTCCTCCACCAGCGCTGCGACCTCCTCCCGGGTGTAGGTCGAGCTCACCTCGTCCTGCAGCCGGACCCCGGCGAGCCTGAGGACGGCTGACGCGGCGAGGTTGATGACCACGATCACCGGGCGCAGGACCGTGACGAACCCCCAGATCGCCGGCGCCAGCACCAACGCGACCCGGTCAGGACCCGCCAGGGCGATGTTCTTGGGGATCATCTCCCCGAGCACGACGTGCAGGTAGACGACGACGGAGAGCGCGACCGCGAAGGCGATCGGATGGAGGGCCGCCTCGGGGACGCCGAGGGCGTCGAGAGCCGGCTCGATGAGGTGGGCGACCGCAGGTTCGCCCACGGCGCCCAGCAGGAGCGAGCAGACGGTGATGCCGAGCTGGTTGACCCCGATCACCAGCGACATGTTCTCCATCGACCGCAGGGCGAGGACCGCCAGCCTGGATCCCTCCTCGGCCCGGGGTTCGATCTGGCTGCGCCGGGCCGAGATCATGGCGAACTCGGAGCCGACGAAGAACGCGTTGCCCAGCAGGAGTGCCAGCGCGGCCACGAGCGCCCCGGCGTCACTCATGGCGTCCGTCTCCTTGCAGGAGCCGCAACGAGAGTCGGTCGACCCGCAGGCCCTCCATGTGCTCCACGGTCAGGACCGCGAGCTGTTCGCGGGCCTCCTCGAGGTCGCCGTGGTCCGGAACGGGCACCTCTGCGAGGTCACCGGTCTCCGGGACCTTCCCGAGCACCTTGAGGACCAGTCCGGCCACGGTGTCGTAGTCCTCGCTCTCCGGGAGCTCGACGCCCGTCAGGTCCGCGACCTCATCCGGTCGCAGGAGCCCGGACAGCGACCAGCTCCCGTCCCGGCGCTGGCGGGCCAGGGCACCCAGCCGGTCGTGCTCGTCGGCGATGTCCCCCACGATCTCCTCGATGACGTCCTCGAGGGTGACGATGCCGGCGTGCCCGCCGTACTCGTCGAGGACCACGGCCATCTGGAAGCTCTCGTTCCGCAGCTGGGCCATCAGCGGGTCGAGCCGGAGGGAGTCGGGCACCACGATCGGCTTGACCATGAGGTGCTTGACCTTGGTGGTGCCCCGCTCGTGGACCGGCAGGGCCACCGCGTGCTTGACGTGGACCGTACCCACGACCGCGTCCTCGTCGTCGAGCACCGGGAAGCGCGAGTGCCCGGTCTCGCGGGCCAACGCGATCACGGCGCTGGCCCGGTCGTTCTCCTCCAGGGTCCGTGTCCGCACCCGCGGGGTCATGATCTCGCCCGCGGTGCGTGTCCCGAACATGACCGAGCGCTCCATCAGCTCGGCGGTGTCGGGGTCCAGGGTGCCGACGTCGGCCGAGCGCTGGATGAGCGAGGCGAGCTCGGTCGAGCTCCGCGCCGATCGCAGCTCCTCCTGCGGCTCCATCCCCAAGCGGCGCACGACGGCGTTCGCCGAGCCGTTGAGGACCCTGATCGGCACGCTGTTGACAGCGGTGAACCATCGCATCGGGAGCTGGGTGGCGCGCGCGGTCCGCATGGGCAGGGCGATGGCCAGGTTCTTGGGCACCAGCTCACCGAAGAGCATGGTGATGAACGTGCTGAGCGTCAGTCCCAGGGCGAGGGCCGACGGTCCGACTGCTCCGTCCGGGAGCCCCACGGCTTCCAACGGCCCACGGATGATCTCCGAGATCGCCGGCTCGGCCAGGAACCCGATCCCGAGGTTGGTGATCGTGATGCCCACCTGCGCCCCCGACAGCTGCGTGGACAGGCTGCGCAGGGCGGTGCGCACTCCTTGCGCAGCGGTGTCGCCGGCCTCGGCAGCGCGCTCGACCTGACCGCGGTCGACGGTGACGAAGGCGAACTCCGCCGCGACGAACAGGCCACAGGCGAAGACCAGCAGCAGAGCGATCCCGAGCAGGATCCAAGGTTGAGAGCCGTCCATCGGGGGTTCTCGGGGTTTCCTCACTCGTGCCGGGGTCCGGGCCCCTGGTGGAGTCCGGCTTTCACCCTACCGGTCTGACCTCGTAGTCATTCCGGGTGGTTTGCGACGTACGAGGCCGTCTCCGCCCGGCCAGGTACCTACCGTGGACGACGCCGACGTGCACGACGTGTTCAGGGAGGGACTCGCGCATGGCGACTCGACGCGCTTTCGTGAGCCGGGCAGCCGCGGTCACCGCCGCGGGAGCCGGGGCTGCCCTGCGTCCGGGCGGCGCCCGAGCCGCTGGCTCGGCGTACGCACCTGCCCGCTGGCGGGGTGCTCCGCTGCTTCCTCCCACCGGGCGCCACCTGGTCTCCCGCTTCTCCTACGGCATCACCCCGCCACTGGCGGCCGCCGTGCGCAGGGCCGGGGGTGCGCGGAAGTGGTTCGACGTGCAGCTCTCCCCCGCCTCGGTCCCGGACGCTCCCGGTGACGCGCTCGACACCTGGTGGCCGAGCCTCCACCTCGAGGCCGACGAGCTCTGGCGCCGGCAGATCACCGAGGTGGAGGGTGGCTGGGAGGTGATGGCCGACCTCGCCCGGTGGACCCTGCTTCACCGGATCAGGTCCGCGCGCCAGGTCCACGAGGTGATGACCGAGTTCTGGTCGCACCACCTCAACGTCCCCGCCAACGGTGACGCTCAGTTCACCTATCGGGCCGACTACGACCGGGTGGTCCGCGCCCATGCGCTCGGCCGCTTCGAGGACCTGCTCCACGCCGCCGTCACCCATCCGGCGATGGGGATCTACCTCGACAACGCCGTGTCGACAGCGCGTCACCCCAACGAGAACCTGGGACGTGAGCTCCTCGAGCTGCACACCGTCGGTCGAGGCAGCTACACCGAGGACGACGTCAAGAGCTCGGCGCGCATCCTCACCGGCTGGACCGTGGACCTCTGGGACACCTGGGACGCGACCTACTCCACCCAGGACCATTGGCGAGGACCTGTCAGCGTCCTGGGGTTCGCTGACGCCAACGTGCTCGCCGACGGACGCGACCTGACCAGGCGCTACCTCAGCTACCTCGCGCGACACCCCCGCACCGCTGAGCGCATCGCTCGCAAGCTCGTGGTCAGGTTCGTCAGGGACGACCCACCGGCCGCGTTGGTCGACCGCCTCGCCGCCGTCTACCTCGACCACGACACCGAGATCAAGCCGGTGCTGCGCGCCCTCGTGGACTCTGACCAGTTCAACTCGCCCTCGGCGCACGGCGGCAAGGTGCGCGACCCGGGCGAGGACATCGCGGCGACCTACCGCGCTCTGGGGGTGCGCATCGAGGCGCCTCGACTCCCCTATCCCGACCACGGCGAGGCCACCGCGGCCCAGGCGATCCACTGGCAGGTGGGCGGCCTCGGCCTCACCCCGCTGTCCTGGCCCCGTCCCGACGGTCAACCGATCGACAACGAGGCCTGGTCCTCACCGGCCCGGCTCGTCGCCTCGATGGAGGTCCACTACGTCATGAGCGGGGGGTGGTGGCCGACCGCCGGCATCACCTACCGCACACCGCAGGAGTGGATGCCGCAACGACGCCTGCGCTTCGACCAGTTGGTCGACCACCTCTCGCAGCAGATCCTTCATCGCCGCTCGACCGCCCGGCTCCTCGAGGCGTGCTGCCAGGCAGTCGACGTGCGACCGCGCGAGGTCATCACTCGCGACCATGAGCTGATGCGCTGGCGATTCGGGCGTCTGCTCTCCACGTTCCTCGACTCCCCGACGTTCCTGACCCGGTGACCGCCATGATCCAGACGAGCCTTGACCCCGTTGCCTCCTGCACCTCACGCGCGTGCTGTGAGGAGTTCGCCCGCATCTCACGACGAGGCCTGTTCGCAGGAGCCGTCGCCCTGGCCGGTGCCAGCACCGCGGTCGGCACTGCGGTCGTCACGACGTCGCCCGCGTACGCCGCCACGGCGGACGCGGTGCTGGTCGTGCTGTCGTTGCGCGGAGCAGCCGACGGCCTGTCGCTGGTCGTGCCGCATGCGGACCCGGTCTACTACCAGGCCCGGCCACGGATCGCGATCCCCAGCGAGCGACTGTTGGCCAAGGACGCGATGTTCGGCCTGCACCCGCAGCTGAGCGCTCTGCTGCCCCTGTGGACCTCTGGCCGACTTGCCGCGGTGCACGCCACCGGCCTCCCTGCTCCCAACCGTTCCCACTTCGCGGCCATGGAGGAGCTCGAGGACGCCGTGCCGGGGACCTCCGTCCGACAGGGCTGGCTCAACCGGTTGATCGGCACCGACAGCAGCCGTTCACCTTTGCAGGCGTTCAACGCCAGCGGCGGGGTGCATCCCGACCTCCCTGCACGGCGACGAACCGGTGATGTCGGCCTCCGACGTCGGATCGGTGCACATCCCCGGGGACGACGAGTGGGACGAGACCGGCGGTCGCCTGCGGTCGCTCCACACGATGTGGGACGGCAACCGCTCACCGCTCGCCCCGGCGATGCGCTCGACCTTCAGCGCCCTGCGCGACTTCGAGCCGGTGGCGCAGACCGTCGACAACTTCGCACGTGGCTATCCCGACTCCGACCTCGGGCGCGCCCTGTCCCAGGTGGCTCGGGTCGTCCGCGGTGACGTAGGGGTCGAGGTGATCACTGTCGACCAGGGCGACTGGGACATGCACTCCGATCTCGGCACCACCGAGTGGGGTTCCCTGCGCACGGAGCGCCCGCGAGTTGGCCGAGGCGATGGCCGCGTTCTTCGGCGACCTCGGCTCTCAGGCCTCCAAGGTGACCTTGGTGACGCTGTCGGAGTTCGGCCGCCGGGTGAGCGAGAACAGCAACTACGGGACCGACCACGGCTACGGCAACGTCATGTTCGTCGCGGGCGCCGGGGTCAAGGGCGGGTCGTACTACGGCACCTGGCCGGGGCTCGCGGCCGGCCTGGACTCCGACCTGTTGGTGACCACCGACTACCGCAGCGTTCTCGCCGAGATCGTCCGCACCCGCTTCGGCGCCTCCACCGCGAAGGTCTTCCCCGGCTTCACCCCGGAGTCGGTGGGGGTCATGACCTCGCTCTGATCAGGCGGTGTGTCGTGCGCTGCTCGAGTGACACCGACTAGAACGTGTTATAGAACTGCTGCGTGACCACCAACGAGTCCGCCCATGCCACCGTCGAGCGCTACCTCGACCTCGTGGCGACCGGAACCGCCGAGGAGATCGTGGATCTCTTCGCCGACGACGCCACCCTCGAGGACCCGGTCGGTGGGGAGGTCCTCCGGGGGAAGGAGGCGATCGCAGGCTTCTATGCCGGCGTCGCCCCTCTGGAGATGAGCACGCGGTTGATCACGATCCGCACCTGCGGTGGGCAGGCGGCTTTCCACTTCGAGACGCGGACGAAGGTGGGCGAGCAAACCTACGCGATGGAGCCGATCGAGGTCATGACCTTCGACACCGACGGCCAGATCACGAGCATGCGAGCGTGGTGGTCCGACGAGGACATGCGGGTCGAGTGACCGGCACGTCCCCGCCGGGACCCCGCCGGCTCAGGGCTGCTGGCTGATCCGATCGGTCGGCGTCGCCGCGACCGGGTCGTGGGCCAGCAGGAAGGCCCGCAACGAGTCGATGTCGAGACCGCCCACGAGCTTGTCGGTGCCCGCCTTGAAGGTCGGGAAGCTGTCCCCACCGTCGGAGAGGAAGTTGTTGGCGACCACGCGGTAGGTGGTCGCGTCCTCCAAGGGCACCATCGGCGTCGTGGGGTCACCATCGGCGTCGACCATGACCTCCCCCACGAGGGCGTCGGTGGCGGGCTCGGCTGCAGCGGACGCGTCCCAGGTGTAGCTGAGCCCCGAGACCTGAAGGATCTTGCGGGCGGTCTCGTTGCCGCCGTTCCACTGCTCGTTGAGCAGGGCCTTGATCTGCGCTCCGGTCAGGTCCATGGACACGACGAAGTTGTTGAACGGCTGCACCGAGAAGGCAGCGCCGTACGTCACGTCCCCGGCTTCGTTCTCGACCAGGTCGGCCCGGATGCCACCGGGGTTCATCAAGGCGATCACGGGCGCCTCACCGTCGCGCACGATGCTGGCGTCGGCTTTCTGGGCGTCGGCGATGAGGTTGCCCAACGGCGAGTCACCGCCGTCGGCATCGGCGGTCCGCACGATCGAGGCCCCCGGCTCGACGTGGCCGATCACCTCGTTGGCGATGGGCTTGACCAGCTCGTTGAAGACGCCGATCAGGTCCAGGACGTCCTGGGCCGGTGTCTGCTGCTCCCCGTTCTGGACGATGAGGTTCTCGTTGAAGGCGGCTCGCCGGACGATGTCACCGGTCCGCGGGTTGATGAGGAAGTGCAGCTTGCTGACCATCCGCCCGAACGAGGCCGCGCTCGTGAGCAGCCGCGGCCTGCCGGCCGGGTCGAGGACGGTGCAGTTGTAGGGCTGGTGCGTGTGCCCGCTGACCACCGCGTCGATGCTGGAGTCGAGGTTGCGCGCGATGTCGAGCGCAGGACCGGAGACCCCGCTGCAGGAGTTGTAGGCCGTGGTGTCGGTCGGGGAGACGCCTTCGTGCAGCAGGACGACGATCGACTCGATGCCCCGCTCGCGCAGCTTCGGCACCAAGGCGTTCGCGGTCTCCACCTCGTCAGTGAAGTCGATCTCCGCGATGCCGGCCTGGCTGACGATGGTGTCGGTCCCTTCAAGGGTCATACCGATGAACGCCACCTTCTCCCCTTGGACCTTAAAGACCTTGGTGCCCGGGAAGGGGGCCTTGCGGCGGTGCTCTGCGGGGTTCTTCCACACGACGTTGGCGCCCAGGTACTGGAAGTCGGCGCCCCGGAAGCCCTGGCCGCCGGGGCAGGAGTTCTGCCCATTGGCGCCCTCGGCCCCATCGTCGAGGCAGCCTCCGGCCTGCATGCGTCGCAGCTCACGCCACCCTTCGTCGAACTCGTGGTTGCCGACGGCGGCCACGTCGAGGCCGAGCTTGTTCATCGCCTTGATGGTGGGCTCGTCGTGGAAGGCGGCCGAGAGCAGGGGCGAGGCACCGATGAGGTCACCGGCCGCGACGGTCAACGGAACAGCCCCCGCAGCGCGGCTCTTGGCTCGCTCCTCCCGGATGAGGGACGTCAGGAACGCGGCGCCACCGGCCGGGGTGTTGTTGATCCGACCGCTCGAGCTGGTCGACGGGACCACCTCGAGGTTGCCGTGGAAGTCGTTGATGGCCAGCAGGTCGAGCTTGACGTAGTCCTGCTTCTTGTTCTGGGCCAGCTTGGTGTAGCTCTGAGCGGGGCGGTCGCTCGTCGCGGGCCCCGCTGAGGCGAGGTCTGCGAAGGCTCCGAGACCGAGGCCGAGCGAGGTGAGCGCTGCGATGCCTGCGGTGCGGGCACGGCGAGAGGTGGGATGCATGTTCCGAGGCTCCTCCGGTAGGGACCTCGGCAATCTATCCCGCACTGCACCGCACGTACATCGTGCTCCCTGCTGCGTCAGTCCCGAGCGGCCCCGGTGCGGCCGTCGGCCACGTCGCCGCGCGCCTCCGCCCCGCTCAGGCCCACGTCCCCGGTTTCGTCACTCCCTGCGCGTCCGACGAACGTGTCGCTCTCGCTGGTGCCCGTGGTGCTGTTCTGGTCCATCGAGTCCACCTCGGAGCCCCCACCGGTCGCCCGAGCACCCGCGTTGGCGGGGTCGGCCGGTGCGTCCCCCTCGCCGCGGGAACGCATGTCCCGGTCTCGTCGGAACAGGTCGCCGAGTCGCGTGAGGAGGCCCATGACCCCCGGTAGCCCGATGGGTCAGACCTCACGCCGTCCCCGGTCGACCTTTCCCGACCCGTGGTCCGGCTACCCGATCGTGCGGGTGACCGAGGCGATCGTTCCCTTGCGGTCGGACCAGACCGTGCGCACCGTGTGCCGTCCTCGCGGGACCGCCATCTGGAGGTCGAAGCGGGCAAGACCCATCCTCCGGTCCACGCGCACGGACTCGGCCAAGTCGCCGTCGACATAGACCTTGACCCACTCGGTGGCGGGGGCAGGACAGCCGTTGGAGGTCATGGCGAACTGCGTGCGGCAGTCGTCGAACCGGTCGGGGGCGCCGTCCCGATCGGAGTCGGGACATCCCGAGGGCAGGGACCCACGCTGCTGGGGGCACAGATCACCAGGGTTGGTGAGGCCGTCGCGGTCGGAGTCCTTCCCGATCGGGGTCACCTTGGCCTCCAGGGTGTACGCCACGCCCGTCGGCCCGACGAGGGTCGGGTTGACCTCGATGGAGACCGGGCCCCTGACCTCGTCGAAGACCAGGGTCTCGGGCTTGCCGTTGTCGCCGTAGACGACCTGGCCGGGGCCGACCTGCGCGCTGATGTCGAGGTCGGAGACCGGGTCCGCCCAGTCGAGCGTGAGCTCGAGCCTGCTCGGCGAGGTCACCTCGGTCTGGAACTGGTGAGGGTCGGAGACGAGACTTCCCAGGCCGCCGTTGGAGTTGCCGGCCGCGAAGGTGTTCCCGCCCGCCTGCTTGAACTGGACCACGTAGGGCTTGGTCCCGGTCTTCGGCTTCGGCGGGGCCACCGACTTCGAGCTCGACAGCTTGCGGCCGGTCACGCCGATCCGCTTCTGACCGGCCGGGGCGAAGTCGTCGTTGAACACGACCCGCTTGCCGTTCTGCGCACTCGTCATGGCGCCGACGTAGTACGGAGCGACGTTGGCACGCTGCGCGAGGTAGTGACGTGGGATCCGGAATCGCACGCTGCCGGTGGCCGCATCCCATCGGGAGAGGCCGGGCACGAACGCCTCGACTCCGTTGTCCCAGGTGGTGACAACGCCGCCGTCGAGGAGGGAGTCGAAGCGACGGCCGTTGACGACCAGGCTGTAGGAGGAGGCGCTGGTCGGTGCCGTGGCGGGCCACAGCCGCGCCACCTTCACCCGCGCCTCGACGCTGGTGCTGGTGACCTTGACGTCGAGGCCCTTGATGTCGTTGAAGGGGCTGCGCGCGTCACCGGCGGCGTCGGTGATCGCGCCGGTGGCCTTCGTGGGCTTCTTGCCCAGGGGCACGTAGGTCACCGAGCCCTTCATCCGCAGGCCCCCGTCCGCGGTGCGTGACGGCTTCACCCGGAGCTCGGGGCGGGCGCTGCGGACCGGGGTCGGGCCCCAGTTGACCTGCCCGCCGGGCACGAGGCTGTAGTCGGGCTGCGGGCAGTCCTGGTGACGGCCGGAGGCCGAGGCGTAGATGTGGTCGCTGGGGCTCTGGACCTGGAAGGCGTTGCGACCGTCACCCGGCAGGTCGTTGGCGTCCAGCTTGTCCTGCGCGGTGACCTTGCCGTCGCCGTCACGGTCGACGTAGCGGCTCATCCGCAGGGCGAAGCCCTCGACGTCGAGGCTGGAGACGCACTTGGTGAGCGCGACCGGGTCCTCGTTGTAGCTCATGATGTCGTTGGTCGGCACCGCACCCCAGGAGCCCTCGGCGCCGTCGCCGACGTGTCCGACGGTGAGGCAGTGCCCGAACTCGTGGGTCACGAGGTCGAAGAGGGAGAAGACCTCCGTGGTGCCCGGGACCGGGTCGATCGCGCCGTTGACCGCGAAGCAGACATTGCCGCCCGCGCCGCCGCAGTCCTCGACGTAGGTCCCCGACCGGCCGTCGTGGTGGCTCTCGAAGCCGGGGGTGTCCTCCCAGGTGCTGAACTCGAAAGGGTTCTCGACGCCGTGGCACGGGACACCCTGGGCGTCGTAGATGCCGACCTCACCCACGAACGCGAACGGGTCGATGCCGATCCCGATGCCACCGGCCGGGTTGCTCGCGACCACCACGATCTCGGGGTCGATGATCGGGTAGGTCGAGAACTCGTTGCTCAACGCGTCAGCCGTGATCCGGAACTCCACCTGCTTCAGCCACGGCATGCCCATCCGACCGGCGAGCTGGTCGATGCCACCGGCCCACATCTCGACGGCCTGGCGCATGAGGCGCAGGTCGCGCTCGGCGGTCGGCGAGACGGGCGCGAGGACCAAGACGTCGATGACCGGGGAGTCGAGGGCGTTGAGTCCGGTGCGCATGTGGTAGCAGGTGTTCTTCGGGTTGCTCAGGCTCATGTCCCTGATGCAGCCCGGAGGCAGGTTGCCGTCCCCGAAGTAGGACGTGGTGGTCTCACCCGAGTAGGTCACCGGGTCCGAGGAGGTGGCGGCGAAGGCCGCTGACACCATCCCGGTAGCGACGAAAATGGGCAACAGCAGACCGAACAGCTTGCGCATGGGGCTCCCTCGAGACGACGACCGCACTACAACGAGTCTTGTCGAGAAGGGTTACAGGTGTGGGCGGTTTCGTTGAATCGGTCCTGAGCTCATCTCCCGAGGTCGCCGACGAACCCGGCGATCAGCGGCGCCAGCACCTCGGGGCGGTCCAACGGGATGAGGGTGTAGCAGTCGTCAACGGTGACCAGGCGACCCCGGGGGAAGGCCGTCGCGAGCCGGCGCCCCTCGGCCATCGGCATCACCCGGTCCTCCTCGGCCCACACGACCAGGACGTCCTTGTCGAAGCCACCCAGTCTCCGTTCGGCGTCCTGGAGCAGACGACGGCCGGTCCGGGTGCCTCGCACATAGGCTCGGAGGTCCCGCAGGATGCGGCGGTCACTCCTGGCGGGTGTCAGCCACCTGTCGAGCAGGTCGTCAGGGAGGGGGCGCTTGGCCATCCACCCGAACGTGAACGGCACGCGGCGCATGGGTCTCCAGGTCAACCCGGTCAGCGCCAGCCGAAGGCCCCCGGGCACGGCGCCCAGCAGGGCCAGGGTCCGGCCCGGCAGACCGGGTGGGTAGTTGCCGGAGGTCTCGCACGCGACCAGGACCAGTCCTGCGACGCGGTTGTCCAGACCCTCGGCGACCAACAGCTGCGGCGCGGCCCAGTCGTTGAAGACGAGGACGGCATCGGTGAGCTCGAGCGCCTCCAGGAGCTCGGCGAGCAGCCGGACCTGGCCCAGGAGGGAGAGGTCGGCGTCGTCATGCATGGGAACCGTGTGCGCCCCCAGGGGCAGGGTGGGTGTGATGCATCGGTGCTCGGGTCTCAGTCGCGGGACGACGTCGCGCCACTGCTGTGAGTCCATCAGCACGCCGTGGACCAACACGACGGGCCTTCCGGTGCCGCCGGTGTCCTCGTAGTGGATCGGCCCCGCGGTCAGCTCGACGAGCGCCATCACCATCACCTCCTCAACCGACCGAGTGCGCCAGGACCTCATCAGTATCGGGCAGCCCGGTGGCGGTGACGATCGCCCCCAGACCGAGTACGCCGGGATCCCGCCCTCCTGCCGGTTCCGGCAAGGTCGCGTGGCTGCGGTAGTGTTCGCGATCGCTGACGACCACCCAGGTGGCCGACGTCAGCGGACGCGGGCTGTAGCGCAGCTTGGTAGCGCACTTGACTGGGGGTCAAGGGGTCGCAGGTTCAAATCCTGTCAGCCCGACCGTGTGATGTCTCACGACATCGGCGACAACCGGCCGTGCGATGGCCGACCCGGTCGTGGCCGGACCGGACGGCTGCGTGCGGCCCCCTCCGGCTCGACCGCAGCCTCACTCCACCTCTGCCGAGCCGTCCGAGACCTTCAGTGACGAGGTGTCGAGGGCGACGAAGGCGGAGGCCGGGATCGTCTTGAGGTCCTCGATCAGCTGGTCGGGCCAGGCCGCGTGCTGCTCGCCCTGGAAGAACCACGGCGACCCGTTGTCGGCGAGCACCAGGCCATAGATCTTCATCGCCCGCACGACCGAGCGGGCGTGACTCGACAGGTACGAGCCGTCGTAGGACCCCTTCAGCCGGAACCGCGCCCCCATCGGGGGGTAGGCCCAGGGAGTCCTGGGAGCCGGCGTCGTGGCGTGCGGGCCAGAGGTGGTGGCGGGACGTCACGTCGGTGGTGAAACGGACGGCGTGGTCGACCCGGTCGTCGCGGACCTCGTTCCACCGGAGCAGCCGGGCAGGATCGGCAGCCCGGCCGCGTCGGCCGACGTCCATGCCGTCGGGGCGCAGATCGTTGGACCGCAGCGACCACACCGCACCCGAACCGGCCTGCCACCTGCCCTTGCGGACCCGGGTGTCGAAGGTCTCGAAGAGCCGGCAGGTCGACCTTGTCCACGACGATCGCGTGCCTGTCGCCGGTCGATCCGCGACCGCCCTCGATGCGCGTGTCGGCGCCCAGCGGGTAGCGCACCCGGTCCGACTCGTCCGGGTAGGAGAACGAGACCTTCACCCTCCGGTGAGCCGAGTTCACGACCGTGACGGGGATGCCGTAGTCGGGACCCTTGCCGTACGACGGACCGAAGTCCGGGTGCAGGTCGTCGGTCGCTCGACATGTGCGAGAGCCACTGCTCGCTGCGGCGGTGCACCGGCAGGTCGCGGACCTCGGCGTGCCAGTAGTTGTCGGCCGGGAACTCCGAGCACCTGGTCCCGGCGACGGGCTCGGCCACGCCCGGCCCGAGCGGCCCAGCGAGCGTCGAGGTGGCCAGAGCCAGCGCGAGGAGGGCCAGGAGCAGCAACCGGGCTCTGCGGACCATCCTGCGAGGCTAGCGCCGCCGAACTCCGCGGTAGATGCCGATGTCGGTCGCCACCGCCTGCAACACCAGCTCGGTGATCCGCCGCGGCACCCGGAACGGCTTGCCGTGGGCGGTGTAGATCGTGACCCCGTCGGGCTGGGTGCCGATCACCGACCCCCACCGACGACGAGGAGCTCGGAAGGACGCCAGCGGTCGGCCGGAGAGATGCGCCGTGATGTTGCGCGCCAGCAGCCGGTGGGTGAAGTTGCGAGCGGAGGACCGCTGCGGGTCGGTCGCCGCCACGTCGCCGATCGCGAAGACGCCCTCGGTGCCGGGGACGCGCAGGTCCGCATCAGTGCGCACGAAGCCCTTCTCGTCGAGCAGCTCGTCGGGCAGCCAGTCCGTGTTGGGCCTGGACCGCCCGATCGCCCAGATGCACGGCGTCCGGTCGTGACCTCGGCTGCCCGGTGCTCCACCGCAGCGGGTCGTGGGTGATCCGGTCGGTGGCGAAGTCCACCGGGACCTCCGCGCGGTGCCCGGGGTGGAGACCCACGCCGTACTGCTCCAGTCGCGTGCGGACGTGGTCCCACACCCGCCGGTGGTGCTCGGTGAGTGCCCGGTCGCGCGGGAAGTAGAGGTCGACCTGTTTGTCGGGCCACACGCGCGCGGCGTTGGCGGCGCAGCTCACAGCGGCTGCCCCTCCCCCGACGACGGCGATCGAGGCGGCCTCGGCCAGCTGGCGGTGCGTCTCCTGCAGCCCCTGTTCGACCTGCTCGGGCGACTCCAGGTCCGGCCGCCGCCAGAAGCCGTTGGTCACCCCGGTGGAGACGACCAGCACGTTGTAGGGCTCGACGAGTTCCTCGCCGTCGGCGGACCGCACCTGCACCTCGCGGGCCACGAGGTCGACCCCCGCCAGCACCCCGTGCACCCGCCGCACGCCGTCGAGGCCGCGCAGGACGCTGAACGGACACAGGTAGTTGCGCTTCCAGAGCTCCGGCTCGGCGAGCCGGATGCCGAGCTCCTGCCCGCTCACCAGGGCGGGCTTCGCCGAGATGCCGACGACGTCGTACTTCGTGGCCAGGCGTACGGCGGTGAGCACGCCGGTGTCACCGAGGCCGGCGATGACGATCCGTGGGCGAGGACGCCTCACCCGGCTGCCTGGCGCGGCCCGCGGGGAGGCCGCGGACGAAGAGCGAGACCCGGTCGACGACCTGCTGGTAGGCGGGGCGGCGCTCGAGGCTGCGCTTCTCCATCATCGGGATGCTGGCTCCGAGGAACATCGCCAGCATCGCGAGCGCGCCGACCAGCACCCACCAGTCCGACGGCGACGCCGCCAGGCCGAAGAGGCCCAGCGCCAGCCAGAAGGAGAACTCACCGAAGTAGTTCGGGTGCCGGGACCAGGCCCACAGGCCCCGGTCCATGACCTCCCCGGCCTGCTTGGTGCGCCCGAAGCGGTGCATCTGCACGTCGGCGACCGTCTCGAGGGCGACCGCCCCGAGGCCCACGCCGAGGGCGACCACGTCGAGCCAGCCGACGTCTCGACCTTCACGGGTGAGGACGTAGACCGGGATCATGCCGAGGAAGACCTGGAGCGTCGGGATGACGTGGATCCCCATGAGGTCGACGACCGGCTCCAGCCTCCCGGCGTTCTCCTTCATCGGCCCGTAGCGCCAGTCCTCGTGGTGCAGACCCGGGAACGCATAGATCCAGTTCCCGGTCAGGCGCATCGCCCAGAGCACCATCACGGTCATCATCAGCCAGAACCGCAGTTCGCTGGCGTCGCCGTCGCGCTCGACCCACCACCGAGGGCCAGCAGCGGTGGGGCCACGCTCCACCAGGCGTCGTAGAAGCTGGAGTTGCGGTGCATCCGGCTGGCAGCGAAGACGACGAGGGTGGCCAGCAGGTCGGCGACCAGCGCGTCGAGCCACAGTCGTCGCGGTGTCGGGTCCGAGCAGCAACCAGGCCGCTCCGACGCCGATCGCCAGCACGTACGCGACACCCACCCGGAGCAGTGACTCCGCCTTGCTCATCCGCGTCCTCATGGGCGTCGTCATCGCTTGCGCTTCTCCCTGGGCTTCTGGTTGATCACGATCGGGGTGCCGACGAAGCCGAACTCCTCGCGCAGGCGACGCTCGATGAAGCGCTCGTAGGCCGCGTCGAGGCGGCCGCTCGTGAACAGCACGAAGGTCGGCGGGGCCGTGGCGGCCTGGGTCCCGAACAGGATCTTCGGCTGCTTGCCGCTACGGACAGGATGCGGGTGCTCGGCGACCAGGCGACCCAGGAAGGTGTTGAGCCCGCCCGTGGGCACCCGGGTCTCCCAGCCTGCCAGGGCCCGGTCGATCGCCGGCACCAGCCGGTCGACGTGCCATCCGGTCCGCGCGGTGATGTTGATCCGGGGGGCCCACTGCACCTGCACGAGGTCGCGGTCGACCTCCCGGTCGAGGAAGTAGCGTCGCTCGTCGTCGACCAGGTCCCACTTGTTGAACGCGATGACCAGTGCTCGTCCGGCCTCGCGAACGGTCTGGATGATGCGCTGGTCCTGCTCGGAGATGGACTGGCTCCCGTCCACGACCAGCACCGCGAGCTCGGCCCGGTCGATGGCGGTCGTCGTGCGCAGGGAGGCGTAGTACTCGTGCCCAGACGCCTCCTTGACCCGCTTGCGGATCCCGGCGGTGTCGATGAAGCGCCAGGTCCGCCCGCCGAGCTCGACCAGCTCGTCGACCGGGTCGACCGTCGTGCCGGCGACGTTGTCGACGACCGCGCGCTCGGATCCGGCCAGCTGGTTGAGCAGCGAGGACTTGCCGACGTTTGGCCGGCCCACGATGGCGATACGGCGAGGGCCACCGACCTCGGTGTCTCGCTCCGGAGGCGGTTCGGGGAGCGCGGCCAGGACGGCGTCGAGGAGATCCCCGGAGCCGCGGCCGTGGAGCGCGGACACGCCGTGCGGCTCGCCGAGCCCGAGGTTCCACAGGGCGTGGGCCTCGGCCTCGATGCGCTGGTCGTCGACCTTGTTGGCGGCCAGGACGACGGGCTTGCCCGACCGGCGCAGCACCTTGACCACGGCCTCGTCGGCGTCGGTGATCCCGACGGTGGCGTCGACCACGAACATCACCGCATCGGCGAGGGTGACGGCGATCTCGGCCTGGGCCTTGATGCGCTCGGCGAGCCCGCGCGCGTCGGGGTCCCACCCACCGGTGTCGACGACGGTGAACGCGCGGCCGTTCCAGTGGGCGTCGTAGGAGATCCGGTCGCGGGTCACACCGGGGACGTCCTCGACCACGGCCTCCCGGCGGCCGATGATCCGGTTGACCAACGTGGACTTGCCGACGTTCGGTCGCCCGACCACGGCGAGCACCGGCACCGGCCGGTCGCCGGGCTGCTCGTCGTGGCTGCTCATGCCGACCTCCTCGTGACTCCGCCGCCCGGGTCGGGCTCCTTCTCCCCCGCCGGCAACGGGCCGGGCAACGAGCGGCCGGTGAGCTCCACGGCGGCCCGCAGGTCCGCCAGCATGCGCCCTCGGAGTTCCAGCGAGACCGTGGCCACCCGCTCGCGCGTGCGTGGCCAGGGGACACATTCGACCTCGAAGGGCGCGCCGAACACCAGGTCGAGACGAGCCCCCTTGCTGGGCAGCGAACCGGTGTGACCACCGGGGTCGCGGGTGCCGAGGAGGACGACCGGGACGATGGGAGCACCGGTGACCAGCGCGAAGTAGGCCGCGCCGCGGTGGAACCGCTCGAGGTCGCCCGCACCCCGGGCCCCCTCGGGGAAGATGCCGAGCGCAGCCCCCGCGCGCAGGGTCCGGATGCCGGTGCGGACTGCCCGGACGTCGGCGTGGAACCGGTCGAGCGGGATCTGGCCGGCCCCGTGGAGGAACCGACCCAGGGCACCGGAGAACATCTCGACCTTGGTCAGGGCATGGACCGGCCGCGGGGCGAAGATCGCCAGGAGGGGCCCGTCGATGACCCCGATGTGGTTGGCGGCGAGGATCACCGCCCCGGAGGACGGCACGTGGTCGGCGCCGTGGACCCGCACGTCATAGCGACCGCGGAGCAGGGCGCGGGCGGGCGGACGCAACGGATGCAGCAGATAGCGGGGCGGACGACGCACGCGGTCGGTCCTCGGTAGATCGATGGCCTGCGGGCTCATCGGACCCTCTCCCCCGCGGCCCTGACCAGGCCCACGACCTGCTCGATGACCTCGTCGAGGGAGAGCTGCGTGCTGTCCACGTGAACAGCGCCGTCGGCCATGACCAGCGGGGCCGTGGCCCGACCCGAGTCGATGCGGTCCCGCTCCAGCAGCGACCGCTCCGTGCGGCTGGCGTCGACCCCGCCCTCCTCGGCTGTACGCCGCTCGGCCCGCGCGGTCGGGTCAGCCGTGAGATAGACCTTCACCGCGGCGTCCGGGGCCACCACCGATCCGATGTCACGACCCTCGACGACGATCCCGCCGGTGCCGATCACCGACCGCTGCAGGGCGAGCAGGTGGGCGCGGACCTCGGGCACCGCACTGACCGGGGAGACCGCAGCGTTGACCGCGTCGCTGCGGATGGCGTCGGCCACGTCGGTGCCGTCCACGACGATGGTCGGCCCGTCAGGGTCGGTGCCGGAGGCGATGCGGGGTTCCGCCGCGCGAGCGGCCACGGCCGAGGTGTCGTTCACGTCGACGCCCTCCCGGAGAAGCCACCAGGTGATCGCCCGGAACATCGCACCGGTGTCGAGGTAGCGCAGACCGAGGTGTCGCGCCACGCCGCGCGACGTCGAGGACTTGCCCGAGCCCGAGGGGCCGTCGACGGCGACCACGAGGGTCGCGTGCTCGGGGTCCACGGGGCGAGAGACTACCGCTGCGTCACCCAGCCCCGGGCCTCCAGGGACGCCAGCAGGTGCTCGGCGCGTCCGTCCTCGACGACCAGCTCGAGCAGTCCGACGGGTCGGCCCGGGTCGTGGTCGATGTGCACGTCCTCGATGTTGACCTCGCTGGCGCCCGCGTCGGCGAAGAGCCGGGCCAGCTCACCCGGGTGGTCGGGAACCGAGACGAAGACCGAGCGCATGGGCCGAGACGGTCCGCCGTGCTTGCCCGGGATGGCCCTGGTGCCGAGGACACCCTGGGCGAGCACGGTCCCGATCTGCTCGCGGTCGCTGTCCTCGACGGCGTCCATGAGGGCGTCGAGGTCCTCGCGCACCTCCCGCAGCAGGGGCAGGACCGCGGGCGCGTTCGCGGCCACGATCTGCTGCCACATGCCGGGGTCGCTCGCCGCCACGCGCGTGACGTCGCGGACCCCCTGACCCGACAGGGCCAGGTGCTGCGCTGGTGCGTCGGCCAGCCGCCGGGCCATCAGCACCGCCACCAGGTGCGGCAGGTGGGAGATCCTGGCAACCGCCCGGTCGTGCTCGTGCGGCTCGAGGCGCACGTCGACACCGCCGCACAGCGCGACCAACGCCTCGACGAGTCCGAGTGCCCAGGGACCGGAGGTGTCGTGCGGTGTGATGGCCCAGGGCCTGCCGTCGAACAACGCTGCGCTCGCCGCCAACGGTCCGGAGCGCTCGCTGCCGGCCATGGGGTGGCTGCCGACATAGCGGGCCGCCGCATCTCTCGCATCGGCGAGCACCGCGTCGAGCGGGGCGGTCTTGACGCTCCCGACGTCGGTGACGGCGACGTCGGGGTCGGCGAGAGCAGTGACCAGGGTGGGCCCGAGGTGGTCGGGCGGGACGGCCACCACCACGAGCTGGGGCCGGTCCCCGCTCCGACGCGGCCGTCCCGCCCCCAACCCGGAGGCGGTGCGCAGGTGTTCGGCCGAGACGTCCTCGAGGAGCACCTCGAGGCCGGCCCGCCGACAAGCCAGTCCGATCGAGGTCCCCAGCAGACCGCACCCGATGACGGCCACCGGACCTTCAATGGTCGCCGTCGGTCCGGCTTCAGCCATCGGACGCAGGGTCCGGCGCAGGGTCCGGCGCAGGGTCCGGCGCAGGGTCCGGCACGTCGCGCGTGCGGGTGAGGTCGCGCCGCAGCGCAGCCGCGCCGTGGAGGTAGACATGGGTGACCTCCGCGCGCGGCAGAGCGGTCTCGACGTGGGCGAGCATCCGCACCACACGGGGCATCGAGCCGTCGATCTCCAGCTCCCGGGCGCACAGCAGCGGAACCTCACCGAAGCCGAGCCGTCTCGCGGCGTACGCCGGGAACTCGGAGACGAGGTCCGAGGTGGCGGTGAAGAACACCGAGATGAAGTCGTCGACCTCCAGACCGTTGGCGGTCATCACGTCCGTCACCATCTCGGCGACCCGCGCCAGGAGGTGGTCACGCTCGTCGACGTCGAGCTGCGTCGCCCCTCGGATCGCCCTCACTGCCACGACAGCAGGCTAGCGAGGGACGGGCTCACATCTGTGCGCTGTCCAGCAGCTCCCCGAGCTCGTCGAGCGTCAGCTCGCGCACGGCGCCCGGCCGCAAGGACCCCAGCCCGACCGGCCCGAAGGCGGTCCGGGTCAGCTTGAGCACGGGATGACCCACATGGTCGAGGAGGCGCCGCACGATCCGGTTGCGGCCCTCATGGATGACCAGCTCCACGATGGTCCGCTCGGGATCGCCCTTGCGGTGGGCCTTGACCAAGATCTTGGCGCTCCTCACCTCGACCGGTCCGTCCTCGAGGGTCACCCCCTCGGTCAGGACCGTCATCGTGCTGGCCCGGACGACGCCCTCGACCTCGGCGACGTAGGTCTTGTCGACCTCGTAGGAGGGGTGGGCCATCCGCTGGGCGAAGTCACCGTCGTTGGTCATCAGCAGGAGCCCCGAGGTGTCGGTGTCGAGCCGGCCGACGTGGAAGAGCCGCTCGGGCCGGTCCGAGACGAGGTCGGACAGGGTGCGGCGCGCCTGGGGGTCCGACATGGTCGAGACCACGCCCACCGGCTTGTTGAGCACGAGGTAGACCAGGTCGGAGAGGGGCGGCAACCGTCGTCCCCCCACGCGCACCATGGCCGTACGCGGGTCCACCTTGGTGCCCAGGCGGGTCACGACCACGCCGTCGACGGTGACCTCGCCGGCGAGCATCAGCTCCTCACACCGGCGGCGCGAGGCCACCCCGGACTGGGCCAGCAGCTTCTGGAGCCGGATCAGTCCGTCGTCGTCGACGGACACGGAGCGGAGCGCCTCGCTCACGCCGACTCGGTGCTCATCTCGATGAGCTCGTCCTCGAGGTCCTCGAGATCGGGCAGGTACGGCGCCAGGTCGGGCAGGTCGTCGATCGAGGTCACCCCGATCCGCTCGAGGAAGTAGGCGGTGGTGCGGAACAGCGTCGCCTGGGTCTCCTGGTCCTGGCCGGCCTCCTCGACGAGCCCGCGGCTGATCAGGGTGCGCATGACCCCGTCGACGTTGACACCGCGAACCGCTGAGACGCGGGCACGCGACACCGGCTGCTTGTAGGCGACGACCGCCAGGGTCTCCAGGGCGGCCTGGGTGAGCCGGGCCTGCTGGCCCTCCAGCACGAAGGCCTCGACGACCGGAGCGAACCTCGCCCGGGTGTAGTAGCGCCACCCCCCGCCCACCTGCCGGAGCTCGAAGCCGCGACCCTGGGCGTCGTAGTCCTTGGTCAGCGCGGTGAGGGCGGCGGCGACCTCAAGGACGGGGTAGCCGACGGCGGCCGCGAGGGCTCGGTCGTCCAGCGGCTGGTCGGCGACCATCAGCACCGCCTCCAGGGCGGGGCCCAGGTCGTCGGTCATGGGGACAGCCAGCTGGTCGGTCATGGTGCCTCCTCGCCGGGCACGGTGGCGCCGTCGAACTCATCGGTGATCTCGATCTCGTCGTTGTCGGTGCCGGTCCAGCGCACCGTCAGCTCCCCCAGGGCCGTCACCTGCTCGAAGGCCACGGCTCCCTCACGGAAGAGCTCGAGCAGGGACAAGAAGCGTGCCACGGTCGTCAGCCGGTCGGGTGAGTCCCCGCACAGGGCTCGGAAGGTCATCGCCCCCTGCCGACGCAGGCGCTCCACCACGATCGCCGCCTGCTCGCGCACGCTGACCCGGGCGGTGTGGATGTGCTGGAGCGAGAGCTCGAGCACGGGCTTGGGCTCGAGCGCTCTGGCCGCCAGCTGGGCGAACTGCTCCAGCCCGACTCCGATGAGCACCTCGGGCAACAGGCCGGCGAACCGCTCCTCGAGCCCCACCGCCCGGGGATGGCGCAGCGACTCCCGCGCCAGCCTGGTCTCGAGGAAGCCGGCCACGTCCTTGAAGGCCTTGTACTGGAGGAGCCGGGCGAAGAGCAGGTCGCGGGCCTCCAGGAGGGCGAGGTCCTCCTCGTCCTCGACATCGCCCTGGGGCAGGAGCCGGGCCGCCTTCAGGTCGAGCAGCGTGCTGGCGACCAGGAGGAACGAGGAGGTCTGCTCGAGGTCCCAGACCGGGCCGCCGGCCTTGACGTGACTGATGAACTCGTCGGTCACCCGGGAGAGCGCGACCTCGGTGATGTCGAGCTTGTGCTTGCCGATCAGGCTCAGCAGGAGGTCGAAGGGACCCTCGAAGTTGTCGAGCCGGAGCTCGAAGACGAGGGGAGCCTCGACGGCGTCGGGCGGGGAGAGGGTCGTGGTCATCCGTCGCGCAGCCGGCGCACGAGGGCGCAGTCCTCACCCTGGGCGTCGTAGTCGGCCAGCGCGAGCGCGACGGCCTCACGGACCAGGCGACCTCGGTCCACGCTCAGACCCTGGTGGCGCCGCAACGACAGACGTGCGTCCTCGAGGTCGAGGAGCTCATCAGAGGTGACGTAGACGGTCATCTTCTCGTCGTGCCGGATGCGCCCACTGGGACGGCGGGCTGCGTCCTCGGCCTCGGCCTCGGTGGCGGCATCGGATGATCCAACCGGTGCGTCCGGAACCGCCCGCACCGCCCCTTTGGCCGACTCGGCGGTCGGACGGAACAGGTCGTCAGCGGTCGGCAGGCTCACTCGACGAGACACGTGCCAGCACCTCCTTGGCCAGCTGGCGGTAGGCCTCGGCCCCGGTGGAGTCCGAGGCGTAGGTGGTGATCGGTACGCCGGCCACCGTGGAGTCGGAGAACTTCACGGTCCGGCGGATCACCGTGTGGAAGACCTGGTCCCCCCACGCCTGGACCAGACGCTGCATGACCTCGCGGGAGTGCAGCGTCCGCCCGTCGAACATCGTGCCGAGGACCCCGTCGACCTGCAGGCGCGGATTGAGCCGCTCGCGCACCTTGTCGATCGTGGTCTTGAGCAGTGCCACCCCACGCAGGGCGAAGTACTCGCACTCGAGCGGCACGATGACCCCGTCGGAGGCGGTCAGGGCGTTGACGGTCAGCAGCCCGAGCGAGGGCTGGCAGTCGATCAGGACGACGTCGTAGTCGGCGAGGGCCGGCGCGAGCACGCGCTGGAGGGTCTGCTCCCGGGCCACCTCGTGCACCAGCTGCACCTCGGCGGCCGACAGGTCGATGTTGGAGGGCAGCAGGTCCATCCCGGGCACACCGCTGGGGACCACCACGTCGTGCAGCTCGACGTCGTGCTGCATGAGCAGGTTGTAGACCGTGAGCTCCATCTCGTGCGGGTTCAGACCCAGACCCACCGACAGCGAGCCCTGAGGGTCGAAGTCGACGAGGAGCACCCGCCGGCCGTACTCGGCCAGGGACGCGCCGAGGTTGATGGTCGTCGTGGTCTTGCCGACGCCACCCTTCTGGTTGCACATCGAGATGACGCGGGCACCGCCGTGGTCGCGCACCGGCTGCGGCTCGGGGATGACAGGGAGCGGACGACCGGTCGGGCCCAGCACCACGGGTTCGACGGGCTCGACCGGCTCGTCGGCTGCTGGAGGCAGCACGGGCTCGATCGGGCGGGCGAAGGGCAGTGGTTCGGCCATGGCAAGCTCTCCGGACACCGAAGCGGGCCGGACCGGTGCCCGAGGCGGCATCTCAGGGGCGCCGGTGCCGAGCGGGATGCCGTCGTTCATCTGCAGCTCCTGGGGTGAGGTCCGGTGCTGCCCAACCTAATTGTCGACTCGGCGACTTCTCGGGAGGACGCGCGGGGGACTCTAGGCAGCCTTCGGGGGCCACCGCTACGCCTGCGCGGTTGCGCACAGGGTGGGCGCGACATCTGTTGATCGAGTGTGGAACGGCGCCGCGGCCGTTGCACAGGCGTTACCGCTCCTGTGCACAAACGTGTGCATCGCCTTGACACCATGGCGGGGTGTCGAGGCGGGGGGTCAGGAGCGTGCTGGTGCTGCTCCTCGTGCTGGGGTTGCCCCTGGGACTGCTCACCCACCGGCTCCTCGACGCCCCGTCACCTCCGGGGCCCGAAGGCCCCGGAGGTGCGCAGGACGCCGCCGCCTCGTCGACCGGCCCGTCGGCCACCGCGGCCACCGGGCCTGCCACCGCGCCGACCACGGGACGTGCCGGTTCCGGGACGGCCGCCGAGGAGGTCGCCGAGGCCACCGCGGAAGACACCGGTCACTGTCGAGTCACCCCACCCCTGGTCGATGCACGGGCGATCCCCGCCGCGACCTGCCTGGCCGCCACCTTGGACCAGTGGACCCGGCGCGGTGTCATGGGGATCGGCCAGCAGCTCAACCTCTCGACTCGGGACCACACGGCGCCGCTGCGCCGCCTGGCGCCCCACGAGGTGGCCGTGGTCGGCTTCGACCTCGACGAGCTCGCCGACGGCGAGACCTTCGGGTTCCCCCGTCCCCCGCTGGCCCGCTTGCTGGCCCTGGCCGCCGAGGGCATGGTCCTCACGGCCTCCTGGCACGTGGGGAACCCCCACACCGGCGGCGACTCCTTCGACCGCAGCTGGACCGATCTCGCAGCGCTCGTCGACGGGAAGGGTCCAGCCGCGGACGAGTTCTGGCTCGACTACGAGCAGAAGCTCGAGCTGCTGCGCCGCCTCCAGAACGGTGACCACGGGCGCTTCCCACCGGCAGCAGTGCTCCTCCGGCCGCTCCACGAGGCCAACGGAGACTGGTTCTGGTGGGCGCAGGCCGATCCCACGGCCTACCGCAGCCTCTACGCCGAGCTCCAGCGGCGTGCGTCCGCTGCCGGGATCCACAACATCGTGTGGGGCTGGTCGGCCAACGCGGTCACCCGCGACGGCATCACCGACCCGCTCACCCTGCTGCCGGACCGCGTCGACGTCGCCGGCATCGACAGCTATGACCCGCCACGCACCTCGCAGGCACCGGGTCAGCCCCGGCGGCTGGTGCTCGAAGGACTGAGCGGTCTCGCCGGACGCGTTCCTCGGCTCGCCCTCGCCGAGGTGGGACGGCTCGGGGCCACCGACGGCTCCTGGGACCCGGCGAGGATCACCACCTCCGTCCGCGCGCTGGGCCTGCGACCGGCGTACGCCCTGCTCTGGTTCGACGACGGTGACGGGATCAAGCAGCTGAGCTCACTGCGCCGCGGGCGTGACTGGCTGGCCGGCTGTCCGGAGGCGTTGTGTCGGATCGGATGAGGACGAGCGGGTCTCCGCGGGCCGCCCGCGCGCAGGTGAGTCGCTCCGTGCGCACCTGCCTGGGTGTGCTCGTCACCACCGGGGCCGTCCTCGCCGGCCTCCTACCGGCCTCCGCGGCCGTCGACTCGGTGACCGTGCGCGTGGTGCCTCCTGTGGTGGCCCTGGGCGAGCCCACCGGAGTGGCGGTCCAGGTCGATCCGGTGCGCTCGGGGCGTGTGGTCGAGCTGCAGCAGTACGTCGAGGAGGTGTGGCGACCGGTCGCCACCGGGACGACCGACAGCAGGGGTCGTGCCCTCCTGGCGGCTCCGAGTGACGAACCCGGGACCGCGACCTACCGGGTGGTCTCCGGACCCGGCCTCGCCTCCGAGGCGGTCTCGGGCCGGACCTCGATCAGAGTCACCTCCGAGCGCACGTGCTCGCCGTCGCACGCCGTGGTCGACCCCCGGCCCACCGGCGAGCTCGTGTGCCTGGCTGAACGGATCGACAGGTGGCAGGCGGCCGGGCTCATGGGCGTGGGCCAGCAGCTCAACGTGTCGAACGCCGACTTCCTCGACCCGCTCGACGAGCTCTCCGACCCGGTGCGTGTCGTCGGGTTCGACCTCGAGGAGCTGGCCCGAGGCGAGACCTACCAGTTCGAGCGGCCCCCGCTGCGCGAGCTCCTTCGGCTCGCCGATGAGGGGGCCGTGCTCACCGCCTCGTGGCACGCGACCAACCCAGAGACCGGCAGGCCGTCCAGCACCGGGGGGCGCCTCGACCTCGCGGTGCTGCTCGACGACCAGTCCCCCGTGGCCCGCCGCTTCTGGGCCGACTGGGACGACAAGCTCCGGCTCCTCGCCCGCTTCCAGGACGGGGACGGCCTCGGTGGCGAGCTGCGCACCGCAGTCGCGCTGCGACCCCTCCACGAGGCGAACGGCGGCTTCTTCTGGTGGGGCAAGCCGGATCCGCGGGTGCACCGCAAGGTCTGGGCCGAGCTGCAGCGTCGGGCATGGGACCGCGGGGTCCACAACATCTTGTGGACCTACGCCTTCAACCTCGACACCGCTGGTGTCCGGGACCCTGCGACGCTTCTCCCCGCCCGGGTGGACCTCGCCGGACTCGACTCCTACGACCCCGAGAAGGGCCGGAGGAATGCCGCCGACCGGTTCGACCTCGCCGGCTACACGAAGGTGGCCCGGCTGGTCCCGCGGATGGCGTTGACCGAGGCTGGCCCCCACGGATCCGCGCACGGCACCTGGGACCCCGCTGTCATCACGCGCGCGGTCAGCCGCGCCGAGATCGACCCTGCGTGGGCCATGTTGTGGTTCGACGACGGCTCCGGGCGGGACGGCAGCACGGGTCGCAAGCAGATCAGCTCGCTACGAGGCGGCCGGGCCTGGCTCCGGGGCTGCCCCCACGGCTATTGCACCTGAGGCTCACAGCTGCCGCATCGCCGTGGCCATCAGCACGAGCTCGCCCACCTCATCCGAGGCGTCGCAGTCGACGACGGCCTCCACGACCCAGTCGTGGTGGCCCTCGGGATCGGCCAACGTCTGCACGATGCGACGGACCCGTGCCGTACGGGGCTCCTCGAGGCCGGCGGGCTCGCCCCTCTCCTCCGCACCGATCCGCAGCAGAGCCGGTCCGCGGGCATCGGCGTCCTGACCGACGGTCCGGTGCTCGGCGTAGTAGGCCTCCAGCGCCCCGTCCCATGCGGACCGGGTCATCACGACCGCACGGGGCGGGTCGGTCCGGTCCGCCCCCGCCCGCTCCAGCCGCAGCAGCCCGTCGAGGTCGTCGCGGGCGACGCACTCGACCCGGCGCCACATCGCGTTGCGGATCATCACGGCGAAGGCGCGGTCCTGGCGCGACAGGGGCCTGGGCGGCGGTGGCGGCTCCTCCTCGGTCACCGACCGGGACGCGTGGTCGGGGTCCGTGAGGGCCTCCCACTCGTCTAGGAGCGAGGAGTCGGTCTGGCGGATGGTCTCGGCGAGCCACTCGAGCAGTCCTTCGAGCTCCTCGGTGCGGAAGGACTCCGGCACGGTCTGGCGCAGGGTCCGGTAGGCGTCGGTCAGGTAGCGGAGCACCAGTCCCTCGGACCGGGCGAGCTGGTAGCGAGCCACGAAGTCGGTGAAGCTCATACCCTGCTCGACCATCTCCCGCACGATCGACTTGGGTTCGAGGGCGTCCTCCCGGAGCCAGGCGTGGGTCTGGCGGTAGATCTCGTAGGTCGGCACGAGGAGCTCGACCAGCGGTTGGGGCCAGGTGATCTGGTCGAGCAGCGCCATCCGCTCGTCGTACTCCAGACCGTCGGCCTTCATCTCGGCCAGCGCGTCGCCCCGAGCGACGTGCTGCTGCTGGAACAGCACCTGACGAGGCCCCTCCAGCACCGCCTCGACCACCGAGACGACGTCGAGGGTGTGCTCGACGGCCTGCGGGTCGAGGACGTCGAGGGCGGCCAGGGCGAAGTGGGACAGAGGCTGGTTGAGGGCGAAGTCCTCCGGCAGCGACTCGGTGAGGACGTAGCGACGTCCGAAGCCGTCCTCCTCCTCGAGTCGGGTGACGGTGCCGGAGCGGAGCAGGCTGCGGGCCAGGCGCAGCGCTCGTCGGGCCAACCGCAGCTGTCCGCGGCGATCCTCGTGGTTGTCCATGAGCAAGGACCGCAGGACCGGGAAGGCATCCTCCTCTCGGGCCAGGACGTTGACCAGGATCGCGTTGTCCACCTTCATCCGGGACACGAGCTGTTCGGGCACACCGGCGACGAGCTTGTCGAAGGTCGCCTCGGTCCACACGATGGTGCCCTCGGGCGGCTTCCTGCGTCGTACGCCTCGGCGACGCTTGGGGTCGTCCCCCACCTTGGCCAGCGCCCGCTCGTTCTCGATCACGTGCTCGGGGGCCTGCACGACGACGTACCCGGCGGTGTCGAAGCCGGCCCGGCCGGCCCGACCGGCGATCTGCAGGAACTCGCGGGTCCGCAGGATGCGGGACCGACTCCCGTCGTACTTCGCGAGTCCGGTGAACAGCACTGTCCGGATGGGCACGTTGATGCCGACGCCCAAGGTGTCGGTGCCGCAGATGACGGTCAGGAGCCCAGCCTGGGCGAGTTGCTCGACCAACCGTCGGTAGCGCGGCAGCATGCCGGCGTGGTGCACGCCGATGCCCCGCCGCAACAGCTTGGCGAGCGTCTTGCCGAACCCCGCCGCGAAGCGGAAGCCCTCCAGCCGCTCCGCCACCCCGGGAGCCGTGCCCTTCGGCAACCAGGGCGCGGTCAACAACGTCGTGGCGTGCTCGACGGCGTCCTTCTGGGTGAAGTGGACGACGTACGCCGGGGACTGGTGGGTGGTGACCAGCTCCTCGAGCGTCTCGGCCAGCGGCGTCATCGCCCAGGTGAACGTGAGCGGGACCGGCCGTTCGGCGTCGGCCACGACGACGGTCGGCCGGCCGTTGCGACCGGTCAGGTCGGCGGCCAGCTCGGTGACGTCCCCGAGCGTCGCCGACATCAGGAGGAACTGGGCCTGGGGCAGGGTCAGCAGCGGCACCTGCCACGCCCAGCCCCGGTCGGGCTCGGCGTAGAAGTGGAACTCGTCCATCACCACCAGCCCGACGTCGGCCGACGCACCCTCGCGGAGCGCGATGTTGGCCAGGACCTCGGCGGTGCAGCAGATGACCGGCGCCTCGGCGTTGACCGAGGCGTCCCCGGTCAACATCCCGACGTTGTCGGCGCCGAAGACTTGGCAGAGGTCGAAGAACTTCTCGCTCACGAGCGCCTTGATGGGAGCGGTGTAGAACGACACCCGGTCCTCGGCCAGGGCCGCCATCTGCGCCGCCGCCGCCACGAGCGACTTGCCCGACCCGGTGGGGGTGGCCAGGACGACGTTGCTGCCGGCCAACAGCTCCAGGACGGCCTCCTCCTGGTGGGGGTAGAGCTCGAGCCCCCGGCTCGCGACGTACGCCGTGATCGCGTCGAGCTGGTCGGTCACCGGTCGATCACTGGTCGATCACCATGGCCTCACCCGAGAGCTCGTGGGTGCGCGGTGGCGAACACCTCGCGCAGGTTGTCGACGGTGACCAACGTGTAGACCTGGGTGGTCGTGACCGAGGCGTGGCCGAGCAGCTCCTGGACCACCCGCACGTCGGCGCCACCGTCGAGCAGGTGGGTGGCGAAGGAGTGCCGCAGCGTGTGGGGCGAGACGTCCTTGGTGACGCCCGCCCTGTCCGCGGCCTTGACCAGCACCGCCCAGGCCGACTGGCGGGAGAGACGGCCTCCTCGTGCGTTCAAGAAGAGGGCCCCGCCGGTGGCGGTGGCGGTCACGAGCTCTGGCCGGCCCCGCACGAGGTAGGCATCCACCGCGGCCCGGGCGAAGGAGCCCACGGGGACGATCCGTTCCTTGCCCCCCTTGCCCCGCAGCAGGACGGTGCCGACGGTCTCGGAGCCGTCCTGGTCCGTGTCGATGCCGTCGATGTCGTCGACGTCGAGCCCCACGGCCTCCGAGATCCGGGCCCCGGTGCCGTAGAGGACCTCCAGCAGCGCGCGGTCCCGCAGGGCGAGCGTCGTCCCCGGGGCGCCGGCGGCCTCGAGGATCGCCTCGACGTCGTGGAGCGGCAGCGCCTTCGGGAGCCGCTTCGCCGCCGTCGGGGGCTTGACCGGCCTGGCCGGATCCTCGGGGGACAGCCCGTCGGCGACGGCGAACCGGTGGAAGCCGCGTACGGCGACCAGCGTGCGCGCCGCCGAGGAGGCGGTCAGCGGCGGATGGTCGGGGTCACCCTCCCGCAGGTGGACCAGGAAGTCGGTGACGATGGTCTCGGTGATCGCGTCGAGGCCGGCCACACCGTGCCTGGCCAGGAAGTCCTGGTAGCGCCGCAGGTCGCGTCGGTAGGAGGTGAGGGTGTTGGCGGCCAGCCCCCGCTCCACCGAGAGGTGGTCGAGGTAGGTGCGGACGGCGCCGGGCACCGACGAGGCGAGATCAGGCAAGGGCTCCCTCGAGCTCGACGGCCGTGATGCCGACCGCCTCGCCGACGGGGCCGTTCGTGAGCTCTCCCGCGTGGGTGTTGAGGCCCAGGGCGAGGCTGTGGTCGTCGCGACAGGCCTGCTTCCATCCCTTGGTGGCCAGCGCCACGGCGTAGGGCATCGTCGCGTTGGTCAGGGCGTAGGTCGAGGTGTTGGGGACCGCACCCGGCATGTTGGCCACGCAGTAGAAGATCGACCCATGGACCGGGTAGGTCGGCTCGGAGTGCGTGGTGGCGTGGGTGTCCTCGAAGCAGCCGCCCTGGTCCACAGCGATGTCGACGAGCACGGACCCGGGCTTCATCTGGGCGACGAGGTCGTTGCTGACGAGCTTGGGCGCCGCCGCCCCCGGGATCAGCACGGCACCGATGACCATGTCGGCCTCCCGGACCTGCTGCTCGATCGCCAGCTTGGAGCTCGCCAGGCCGTGGACGCGGTTGTTGTAGCGCCAGAACGAGAGCCGGAGCTTGTCGAGGTCGGTGTCCAGCAGCGTCACGTCGGCTCCCATGCCGAGGGCGATGTTGGCCGCGTTCTGCCCCGAGACCCCGGCTCCGATGATGACGACCTTGGCGTTCGCGACCCCGCCGACGCCGCCCATGAGCACCCCACGGCCGCCTTGGGCCTTGAGCAGGGCGTGCGCACCGACCTGGGGCGCGAGGCAGCCCGCCACCTCGGACATGGGGTAGAGCAGGGGAAGACCTCCGGAGGGCAGCTGGACGGTCTCGTAGGCGATCGCGGTGACCTGCCGCTGGAGGAGCTCCTCGGTCAGCGGCTTGTCCGCGGCGAGGTGGAGGTAGGTGAAGAGCACCAGGCCCTCGCGCATCCGGGAGTACTCCTCGGAGACCGGTTCCTTGACCTTGAGGACCATGTCGACCCCGCCGTCGGTGCCCCAGGCCTCCTCGGCGCTCGCGACGATGCTCGCCCCGGCTCCGGCGTACTCCTCGTCGCTGATCGACGAGCCGGCCCCCGCCCCGGTCTCGATGACGACCTCGTGCCCGTGGGCGACGAGCTCGTGCACCCCGATGGGCGTGATGGCGACGCGGTACTCGTGGTTCTTGACTTCCTTCGGGACTCCGACCTTCACACCGGCGATCCTGCCAGACCACGCGCGCGGGCCAACAGGACCGCTTGCACGAGGGGTCCGTCGCCCACCCGGCCGTCGAGCACGGCGCCCAGCAGGTCGGCAAAGGGCACCCACGCCGCGGTCATCTCGGCCTCCTCGTGCCGCAGCTCGACGTCACGGTCGACCTCGCACAGGTCGCGAGCGAGGTAGAGATGCATGACCTCGCTCGAGATGCCGGGCGAGGAGTACGTCGTGCCGAGCAGGGTCCACGACCCCGCCTCCAGGCCGGCCTCCTCGCGGAGCTCGCGCCGGGCGGCCTCCTCCGGCTCCTCGCCGTCGGCGTCGAGCAGCCCGGCGGGCAGCTCGACGAAGCGCCGTCCGGCGGCGTGGCGGTACTGCCACAGACACAGCACCCGCTCCTCCCGCGACGCGCCGGTGGCCGTGTCGACCGCGAGCACGACCACCGTCCCGGGGTGCTCGAGCACCAGTCGACGGAAGTCCTCGTCCTGGCCGGGAGCCCGGATCGTGTCCGAACGCAGGGCCACCACCCAGTCGTCGCGGTGGAGGTCCGTGCTGGTGAGGACCTCCCAGCTCTCAGGACCGTCGGTGAGGTCCGGGGTGCCGTTCATGCCTGGGCCGGCACCGCCCGCAGGCCGGTCTCGTCGATCGGGAAGCGGAGCTCGCGCTGCCTCTCGATGGCCGCACCGACCAGGCCAGCGAACAGGGGGTGCGGCCGCGTCGGACGGGACCGCAGCTCGGGGTGGGCCTGCGTGGCGACGTAGTAGGGGTGGACCTCGCGGGGCAGCTCGACGAACTCCACCAACCCCAGCTCGGCGTTGGTCCCGGAGAAGACGAGCCCGGAGTCGCGAAGGGCGTCGGTGTAGGCGTTGTTGACCTCGTAGCGGTGCCGGTGACGCTCCTCGATCCGCGCCTGCCCGTAGGCCTCGCGCACCAGCGTCCCGTCGGCGAGGTCAGCGGCGTAGAGACCCAGCCGCATCGTCCCGCCGAGGTCCCCGGCTCCCTCGACGAAGGACTTCTGCTCCTCCATCGTCGCGATCACCGGCTCTGGGCTGTCGGGGTCGAACTCCGAGGAGGATGCCTTGGTCAACCCGGCGACGTTGCGGGCGAACTCGATCACCATGCACTGCAGGCCCAGGCACAGGCCCAGGGTGGGGATGCCGTGGGTGCGTGCGAAGGTCAGAGCGGCGACCTTGCCCTCGATGCCGCGAACGCCGAAGCCACCCGGGACACAGACCGCATCGACGTCGCCGAGGTGGCGCAGGGCGCTGGTGGGGTCCTCGCACTCGTCGGAGGGGACCCACCGCAGGTGGACCTTGGCCTCGTGGGCGAAGCCTCCGGCGCGCAGGGCCTCGGCGACGGAGAGGTAGGCGTCGGGAAGGTCGATGTACTTGCCGACCAGGGCGACGGTCACCTCCTCGCTCGGGTGGTGGACGCGACGCAGCAGGTCGTCCCACAGGGTCCAGTCGACGTCGCGGAAGGGCAGCCCGAGCCGGCGTACGACGTAGGCGTCGAGGCCCTCACGGTGCAGGACCTTCGGGATGTCGTAGATCGACGGGGCGTCCGCAGCGGTGACCACGGCCTCCTCGTCGACGTCGCACATCAGCGAGATCTTCTTCTTGATCCCCTGGGGCAGCTCGCGGTCGGCCCGGCAGACGACCGCGTCGGGCTGGATGCCGACCTGGCGCAGGGCCGCGACCGAGTGCTGGGTCGGCTTGGTCTTCAGCTCACCGGAGGGGCCGATGTAGGGGACCAGCGAGACGTGCAGGAAGAAGCAGTTGTCACGGCCGATGTCGTGACGCACCTGCCGGGCGGCCTCGAGGAAGGGCAGCGACTCGATGTCGCCGACCGTGCCGCCGATCTCGGTGATGACCACGTCGATCCCCTGGCCGTCACGGGGTGCGCCCATGGCCAGGATCCGGTCCTTGATCTCGTTGGTGATGTGCGGGATCACCTGGACGGTCTCGCCGAGGTAGTCGCCGCGCCGCTCCTTGGCGATCACGCTGGAGTAGACCTGGCCCGTGGTGACGTTGGCGATCTGGTCGAGGTCGGTGTCGAGGAAGCGCTCGTAGTGCCCGATGTCGAGGTCGGTCTCCGCTCCGTCGTTGGTCACGAAGACCTCGCCGTGCTGGAAGGGGTTCATCGTCCCCGGGTCGACGTTGAGGTAGGGATCGAGCTTCTGCATGGTGACCCGCAGCCCGCGCGAACGCAGCAGTCTGCCGAGGCTGGAGGCGGTGAGCCCCTTGCCGAGGGAGGAGGCGACGCCTCCGGTCACGAACACGTGCTTGGGAGGCTGCGGCTTCACGGAACTCCAACCTACTGCAGGGAACGCGACGATTGCGCGACATCGAGCAGTTCCCGGGCGTGTGCGATCGCCGTGTCGCTGTCGGCGAGGCCGGCCATCATCCGAGAGAGCTCCCGTTCGCGGCCCTCGTCGTCGAGGACGCTGAGGCCCGAGCTGGTCACCGAGCCGTCGTCGGCCTTCTCGACGAGCACGTGTCGGTCGGCGTAGGCCGCCACCTGCGGCAGGTGGGTCACCACGAGCACCTGGGCGGTGCGGGCCAGGGCCGCCAACCGGCGTCCGACCTCGACCGCTGCCGCTCCCCCGACGCCTGCGTCGACCTCGTCGAAGACGAACGTCGGCACGGGGCTGGTCCCGGCCAGGGCCACCTCCAGGGCCAGCATGACGCGCGACAGCTCGCCGCCGGAGGCCCCCTTGTGCAGGGGACGCGCGTCGGCGCCGGTGTTGGCGGCCAGCAGCAGCTCGACCTCGTCGGCACCGGCGGACCCGAAGCGCCCCAGGGGCCGCACGTCGACCGTCAGCGTGGCGTGCGGCATGGCGAGCGACGCCAGCTCCTGGGTCACGGTGCCGGCCAGGCGCTGGGACGCCTGCCTGCGTGCTGCGGTCAGGGCGTCGGCGCGCTCGGCCCGGACGGCCGTGAGCTCGGCCTGCTCGACGCGCAGCTGTCCGATCCGCTCGTCGGTCCCGTCGAGGTCGAGCAGCCGTTGGGCCGACCGCTCCGCCCAGAGCAGGACCTCATCGACCGTCTCGCCGTACTTGCGGGTCAGGGCGCTCAGCCCCGCGCGTCGGTCGGAGACCGCGGCCAGCCGCGCGGGATCGGTCTCGATGCCCGAGGCGTACGACGCCACGTCGGCCGCCAGGTCCGAGATCAGGTAGCTCACTTCGGCCAGCCGGTCGGCCAGCTCAGCAGCCTCGGGGTCGTGCTCGCGCACCGCCTCCAGTCGCGCACGCGCCGCTGCCACGGCCCCCAGGGCGTCGGGGGCGTCCCGGTCGCTGGACAGCGACTCGCGCGCCTCCTCCGCCGCGGCCCGGAGGGTGTCGGAGAACCCCAGCCTCGCCTCCTCGGCAGCGAGGCGTGCGTCCTCGCCCGCTTCGGGCGCCAGCGCCTCGACCTCGCCGAGCCCGAAGCGCAGCAGGTCCGCCTCCCGCGCCCGGTCCCGCGCGGCCGCGCTCACCTGGTGCAGCTCCTGCTCCACCAGCCCCAGCGCGGTGTGCACCTCGACATAGTCGGCTCGCAGGCCCGTGAGCTGCGGCCCGCCGAAGCGGTCCAACGCCTCGCGCTGGGCCCCTGGACGCAGCAGCCGGTGCTGGTCGGACTGGCCGTGCACGGCGACCAGGGGCTGGGCCACCGCTGCGAGGGTGGTGACCGGGACCGAGGCGCCGCCGACGAAGGCTCGCGACCGTCCTTCGGCCGAGACGTTGCGCGCCAGCACGACCGCGTCGTCCTCGACCTGTCCGCCCGAGTCCTCGACCGCCGCCGCGAGCTCGGTGAGACCGGTCACGCGGACCGTGCCCTCGATCCGCGCCTGCTTGGCCCCGGTCCGGACCGCTCCGGTGTCGGCCCGGCCGCCCAGGAGCAGCCCGAGGGCCGTGACGACCATCGTCTTGCCGGCGCCCGTCTCGCCGGTGATCACCGTCAGACCGGGCCCCAGCTCGAGGGTCGAGGCCTCGATCACGCCGAGCGAGGTGATGCGGATCTCCTCGATCACGGCCGTCGCCGATCGGCGGCGCCGCGCCAGCCCTCGACGGGCAGGCCGAACTTGGCCACGAGGCGGTCGGTGAATGGGGCCTCGTGCAGACGGGCCAGCCGGACCGGACGTTGGCCGCGGGATACCTCGATGCGGGCGCCCGGGGGCAGGTCCACGGTGCGCCGCCCGTCGCACCACAGGACTCCAGCCCCCTCGGTGCGGGCGAGGACCTCGACCGCGAGCACCGACGTGGGCGCCACCACCATGGGTCGGGCGAACAGCGCGTGGGCGCTGATCGGTACGACGAGGAGCGCCTCGACCGCCGGCCACACGATCGGTCCGCCGGCACTGAAGTTGTAGGCGGTCGAACCGGTCGGCGTCGCGCACACGACGCCGTCGCAGCCGAAGCGCGAGACGGGGCGGTGGTCGACCTCGAGCACGACCTCCAGCATCCGCTGTCGTGCGGCCTTCTCCACGCTCGCCTCGTTCATGGCGAAGGTGCTCGCCACCAGCTCACCGTCGCGATAGACACCCACGTCGAGGGTGAGCCGCTCCTCGACCGTGTAGCGGCGCCGCACGATCGCCTCGATCGTCGCCTCCAGGTCGTCGTGCTCGGCCTCGGCCAGAAAGCCGACGTGTCCGAGGTTGACCCCCAGGAGCGGTGTGCCGTTGGGGTAGGCGACCTCGGCCGCACGGAGGATGGTCCCGTCACCGCCGATGACCAGGACCAGCTCGCACCCGTCGCTGGCACCCTCGTGGTCCTCGGCCAGCTCGACCGCCGGACGGTGGTCCTCGGAGGCGATCCCCAGGTCCTCGGCCTCACCGGCCAGGAGCCGGACGGTGATGGCGTGGCCCGTGAGGGCCCGGCAGAACGCCCGGGCGACCTCGCGCGCCTCCTCGCGGCCCGTGTGAGCGAGGAGCAGCACCCGCCGGACCGCGCCTTCTTCCGTCACGGCTCCAGCCTCTCACCCGCGGTCCCGGGGGTCCGGGCGGCACGCGAGTCCCTGTGGACGATCTCCTCGATCTCGGCGTGTGCGATGCCGGGAACGCCCTGCCGCAACCAGAGAAAGAACTCCACGTTGCCCGACGGCCCCGGCAACGGGCTCGTGGCGACGGACCGGGCCCCCCACCCCCGACCAGCGGCAGCGGTCGCGACACCGACGACGGCCTCCGCGCGCAACGCCGGGTCGCGAACGACCCCGCCCTTGCCGACCCGGGACCGGCCGACCTCGAACTGGGGCTTGACCATCAGCACCAGGTCTCCCGACGGCTCGGTCACCGCCGTCAGGGCCTCGAGCACGAGCACCAACGAGATGAAGGAAAGGTCGCCGACGACCAGCTCGACCGGGCCGCCCACCAGAGCGACCGTGAGGTCGCGGACGTTGGTGCGGTCGTGGACCCGCACCCGGTCGTCCTGCCGGAGCGCCCAGGCCAGCTGGCCGTAGCCAACGTCGACGGCTACGACCTCGGCGGCCCCATGGCGCAGCAGCACCTCGGTGAAGCCTCCGGTCGAGGCACCGGCATCCAGGCAGCGCCGGCCGGCCACGACCAGCCCGCCCGGTTCGAAGGCGCTTAAGGCGCCCTCCAGCTTGTGCGCACCGCGCGAGACGTACGTCGGGCGGTCCGGGTCCTGCTGGACCACGATCGCGACGTCGGTCGTCACGCCGGTGGCCGCCTTGCTGGCTCGCGCGCCCGACACCGAGACCCGACCCTCGGCGATAAGGTCGCCGGCGTGCTCGCGGGACCGCGCCAGCCCCCGTCGGACCAGCTCAGCATCCAGCCGCAGCCGCCGGGGCGGCATCTACTGCTGCAGGTCCAAGGCGCTGCGCAGCTGTTCGTGCGCAGCCTCGTAGACGACCACGTGCTCCTCCACAGGCTGCTGGTCGAGCGCCTCGACCGTGACGATGACGTCGTCGACCACTCCCAGCCCGGTGCGGATCCGCTCAGTCGTCTCCTCGGTCATGCGGGGCACGCTACCCCGTCCACACCGACCACCTCGCCCGTGTCGTCGCGCCACGCCCAGGCGGCGCAGGCGACGACCTGCCACCACACATCGCGAGGTCCGGACCCGCTGACCGACAGTCCGCCACGCTCCACCCGGACGCGCCATCCCGAGCCGACCCAGGCCCCGCCGTCGCGCGTGGGCCGCTCGTGGGCGACCAGCAGCCCCCCGAGGTCGGTGGAGATGTAGGTCGGCCGCTCACCGACCTTCGCGGCCACCAGCTCGGTCAGCCCGGTCACGCCGGTCAGCACCAGCAACGAGTCCATCCCCGCGTGGTGCGCACCGGCGATGTCGGTGTCGAGCCGGTCGCCGACCATCAGCGGGCGTCGCCCGCCCACGCGCCGCACCGTCTCGTCGAGGAGCGGCCGCGCGGGCTTCCCGGCGACCACCGGCTCGACGCCGGAGAAGCGCTCAAGGGTCTCGACCAGCAGACCGTGACCCGGCGCCGTCCCGTAGGGCGTGGGGATCGTCAGGTCGCGGTTGCTCGCCACCCACCACAGGCCCTCGCGGATCACGACGGCGGCCCGCATGACCTCCCGCCACCGGACCTCGGGGCCGTACCCGGTCACGATCGCCCGGGCTGACCTCTCCCCCACGTCCACCACCCGCAGACCGACCTCGTCGAGGGCCTCTCGTAGTCCGGCACCGCCGAGGAGCGCCACGCGCGCCCCCGTGCCCAGGCGCTCGACGAGCAGCCTGGCCGCCGCCTGGGCCGAGGTCACGACGTCGTCCCGGAGGGCCTGGACCCCCAGTCGGCTCAGGTGGTCGGCCACCTCCTGCGGTGATCGCGAAGCGTTGTTGGTGATGAAGGCCGTGCGCATCCCGGTGGCGGCGACCTCGTGGAGGTGCTGGGGCGCCCCGGGCACCGCATCGGCCCCGACATAGACCACCCCGTCGAGGTCGAGCATGGCCAGGTCGTAGGCCGAGCACAGCGCCTCGTGCGAGTCGGCCACCATGGCCCCAACCCTAGGATGACCTGATGCGCAGCTCGGTCCCGGTGACGCCGGCGTACGTCGCGGGACCGCTCCGGCTCCACCCCTTCCGGGCGTGGCGGCTCGCCCCGGCGCGCATCGGGGACCCGGCGTCCGCGCGCACCTTCGCCCCGCCCTACGCCCAGGTCCACGACCGGCTCGACCGCTGGCGGGCGACGGGGCAGGCCGAACACGATGACGAGCCCGCGCTCTACCTCCACGAGTACACCGCCTCGGGGATCACCATCCGCGGTCTGGTGGGTGCCCTGGACGTCTCCCGGCTGGCGAGCCGCCCCGAGGACCGTGCGGTGCTGCCGCACGAAGGCATCTACCCGGCGCACGCCGACGAGCTCGCCGACCGGATGGTGCAGATGGAGCTGAACCCCGCTCCCATCCTGCTGGTCCAGCGAGCGCCTGCGGGAGCACGGGACCTGCTGAGGGCGGTGCGGGCGGCTCCTCCGGGCGCCTTGTTCCGCGACCGGAACAACCAGGAGCACCGCGTCTGGGCGATCCGCGAGCCGCGGGTCCTCGACGGGCTGGCCGAGGAGCTCGCGCCCTCGAAGGCTCTGATCGCCGACGGTCACCACCGCTACGCGGCCTACCTGCGGATGCAGCAGCGGGCCCCGGATGGTCCCGCCGGTGCCGGCCTGGCCATGGTGGTCGACCACGACGACACCCCGCTGCACCTGGGTCCCATCCACCGGGTCCTGGGCGGGACGTCGCTGGACGCGCTCGCCACGGCCACCCGGTCCGTGGGCGCTCGCTTCGAGCTCCTCGAGCAGAACGCCGCTGTCCTCGCCCTCGGCCCCACGAGCCTGGTCGCCACCGACGGAGAACGCTGGGCCGTGCTGAACCTCGAGGTCCCCCCACACCGTGCGGCGGTGGAGCTCCTGCACGACCTTGTCGTCCCTGCGCTGCCCTCGGGCCCCAGCCGCGTGGGCTACCACCACTCGGCCGAGGACGCCCTGACCCAGGTCACCCCTGAGGTGGGCGTCGCCGTCCTGATGCCCGCCCCCGACGTGGACCTGGTGCTGCGGATCGTGGCCGCGGACCGGTTGCTCCCGGAAAAGGCGACCTCGTTCCAGCCGAAGCCGAGCCTCGGAGTGCTCATGCGCTCGCTGCGCGCCGGATGAGCCGGCCCCGCGCGAGCTCGACCTCGACCCGCGAGGCCGTCGAGCCGCCTGAGCGGAAGAAGCGCCGGCGCATGGCGCCGGAGACCTCGACCATGTCGCCGACGTTCCAACGGGCCACCGACCTCTGCAGCCGGCCGCCCCAGACGGCGCAGTCGAGCACGTCGACCCGCTGACGACTGACCCCTCCCGGCGCGCGTCCCACGACGACCCGGAAGGTCCAGACGGTGTCCCCGCTCGGCAACCCGCGTTCCTCCGGCACCGAGGACACCCGGCCGACCAATCTCACCTCATTGACGGTCTCGGGACCGTCCTCCTGCACGTGTGCGGACATGCACATCACCTCCGCGACCAGACAATCCGTCGCCAGCGACAACGCGTCCGCACGGCCGAGGCACGTGTGCAGAACCCGTGCGCGAAGGCTTGCAGTGAGGGGTTCATGGTCAATTCGTGCCGGTGCGCAGACACACAAAACCAACATTCACGACGGAAATACAAGAAGGGCCAGACATCATGGATGTCTGGCCCTTCTCATAAAGGATGTCCGGCGGCGTCCTACTCTCCCACAGCCTCTCGGTTGCAGTACCATCGGCGCTGGCAGGCTTAACTTCCGGGTTCGGTATGGGTCCGGGTGTTTCCCTGTCGCTATGGCCGCCGTAACTCTATGCACGAGCCCCACGGGTTGGTTGCTTGTTGTGGGTGTTCTCGTGGACCCTGCCCCCCTCGGACCTGGTGGGGTTCGTGGGGGTGGGTGGAAATTGTGTGTGGACGCGTGTGGGTGTGTGGCTTGGTGCCCCGGTGGTGTCGGTGTGTTGTTTTGGGGGCTTTGTGGGGGGTTTGTGTGGCAAGCCCTCGGCCTATTAGTACCGGTCGGCTGGGCATTGCTGCTGTATACCTCCGGCCTATCAACCCCATGTTCTGTGGGGGGCCTTACCCCGTTGTTCGGGTGGGAAACCTTATCTTGAAATGTGCTTCCCGCTTAGATGCGTTCAGCGGTTATCACGTCCGGACGTAGCTAACCAGCCCTGCCCCTGGCGGGACAACTGGCACACCAGAGGTTCGTCCATCCCGGTCCTCTCGTACTAGGGACAGCTTTTCTCAAGTTTCCTGCGCGCGCGGCGGATAGGGACCGAACTGTCTCACGACGTTCTAAACCCAGCTCGCGTGCCGCTTTAATGGGCGAACAGCCCAACCCTTGGGACCTACTCCAGCCCCAGGATGCGACGAGCCGACATCGAGGTGCCAAACCATCCCGTCGATATGGACTCTTGGGGAAGATCAGCCTGTTATCCCCGGGGTACCTTTTATCCGTTGAGTGACGCCCCTTCCACATGGTGGCGCCAGATCACTAGTTCCGACTTTCGTCCCTGCTCGACGTGTCTGTCTCACAGTCAAGCTCCCTTGTGCACTTACACTCGAAACCTGATTGCCAACCAGGCTGAGGGAACCTTTGAGCGCCTCCGTTACATTTTAGGAGGCAACCGCCCCAGTTAAACTACCCATCAGGCACTGTCCCTGATCCAGATCATGGACCTAGGTTAGACATCTAGTACGACCAGAGTGGTATTTCAACGTTGACTCCACCCCCACTGGCGTGAGGGCTTCACAGTCTCCCACCTATCCTACACAAGCCGAACCAAACACCAATACCAAACTATAGTAAAGGTCCCGGGGTCTTTCCGTCCTGCCGCGCGTAACGAGCATCTTTACTCGTAGTGCAATTTCGCCGAGTCCATGGTTGAGACAGCGCCCAAGTCGTTACTCCATTCGTGCAGGTCGGAACTTACCCGACAAGGAATTTCGCTACCTTAGGATGGTTATAGTTACCACCGCCGTTTACTGGGGCTTAAATTCTCCGCTTCGACACCACAAGGGTGTCTAACAGGTCCTCTTAACCTTCCAGCACCGGGCAGGAGTCAGTCCGTATACATCGTCTTACAACTTCGCACGGACCTGTGTTTTTAGTAAACAGTCGCTTGGGCCTGGTCTCTGCGGCCCTCCCCGCGTCCCCCAGCTCGTGGGTTGACGGTTCGGGCCCCCCTTCTCCCGAAGTTACGGGGGCATTTTGCCGAGTTCCTTAACCATGGTTCGCTCGATCGCCTTGGTATTCTCTACCTGATCACCTGAGTCGGTTTGGGGTACGGGCGGCTCGTTGCTCGCTAGAGGTTTTTCTCGACAGCATAGGATCACCCACTTCCCCCGTACGGGGTCGGCGTCACGTCTCAGGTACGACATCAAAGTCAGTGGCCCGGATTTGCCTGGACCACACCCTACGCGCTTACCCACGCTCTACCATCGGCGTGGTTGGGCTACCTTCCTGCGTCACCCCATCGCTTGACTACTACCGGTTCGGGTCCCACGCTCCGCCAACCAGTCCTTCCCCGAAGGGTCAGATCCAGCTGGTTTCGGGTGGTTAGCATCACCGGGTCCGTCATGGGCGCAACTTCGCCGGTACGGGAATATCAACCCGTTGTCCATCGACTACGCCTGTCGGCCTCGCCTTAGGTCCCGACTTACCCAGGGCAGATTAGCTTGACCCTGGAACCCTTGATCATTCGGCGCACGGGTTTCTCACCCGTGTTTCGCTACTCATGCCTGCATTCTCACTCCCCACACCTCCACCCCAGCATCACTGCGGGACTTCACTGCTGTGGGGACGCTCCCCTACCCATCCACACCCCCTCACGAGGCCGCCCATCCAAGGACGTGTGCGAATGCCATAGCTTCGGCGGATGACTTGAGCCCCGCTACATTGTCGGCGCGGAATCACTTGACCAGTGAGCTATTACGCACTCTTTCAAGGGTGGCTGCTTCCAAGCCAACCTCCTGGTTGTCACTGCGACTCCACATCCTTTTCCACTTAGTCACCGCTTAGGGGCCTTAGCTGATGGTCTGGGCTGTTTCCCTCTCGACTACGGAGCTTATCCCCCGCAGTCTCACTGCCGCGCTCTGTCTTACCGGCATTCGGAGTTTGGCTAACGTCAGTAACCTGGTCGGGCCCATCGGCTATCCAGTGCTCTACCTCCGGCAAGAAACACGCGACGCTGCACCTAAATGCATTTCGGGGAGAACCAGCTATCACGGAGTTTGATTGGCCTTTCACCCCTATCCACAGGTCATCCCCTCCATTTTCAACTGAAGTGGGTTCGGTCCTCCACGCCGTCTTACCGGCGCTTCAACCTGCCCATGGATAGATCACTCCGCTTCGGGTCTTGATCGCGCTACTACACCACCAAAGTGGCTACGCCCTATTAGGACTCGCTTTCGCTACGGCTTCCCCACACGGGTTAACCTCGCAACACAACGCAAACTCGCAGGCTCATTCTTCAAAAGGCACGCCATCACCAACACCACCCCCAAAGGGACAGCCCAGCTCTGACGGATTGTAGGCACACGGTTTCAGGTACTATTTCACTCCCCGCCAGGGGTACTTTTCACCTTTCCCTCACGGTACTTGTCCGCTATCGGTCATCAAGAAGTATTTAGGCTTAACGGGTGGTCCCGCCAGATTCACACACCATTCCAGGAGTGGCGTGCTACTTGGGAACAGCGTCCAGGCAGTGTGAGTCTTACGTCTACGGGGCTATCACCCTCTACGGCCCTGCTTTCCAGCAGACTTCAACCTCAACCCACATTTCTCACTACCCCACCAGCCGGCAGACCGGTGAAGACACGTCCCACAACCCCACACACACAACCCCTGCCGGGTATCACATGCGCATGGTTTGGCCTCATCCGATTTCGCTCGCCACTACTCTCGGAATCACTATTGTTTTCTCTTCCTACCGGTACTGAGATGTTTCACTTCCCGGCGTTCCCTCCACACACCCTATACATTCAGGCGCGGGTGACACGACATAACTCGTGACAGGTTTCCCCATTCGGACACCCCCGGATCACAGCTCGGTTGCCAACTCCCCAGGGCTTATCGCAGGCTCCAACGTCCTTCATCGGCTCTTGATGCCAAGGCATCCACCATGTGCCCTTTGCAGCTTGCCAAACAAACGCCCAACAAAACCACAAAAGAAACACAAAACACTACAAAACACAAAGACACACAACAACCACCCCACCCCAACAAAAATCAGGGCAGAGCAGTCATCAGATGCTCGCGTCCACTATTCACATCTCAAACACCAAGAAACACACCCACACCCAACACCCCCCACCCCACCAACACACAGCAGAGCCAAACGAAGGGCCGGCCTGAGGTCTCAGGACCCAACAGTGCATCCCCACCACCCCACCCCCCACACCACCCTCCCCACAGGAAAGACAGCACACAGAGCACGACAACAGGCCACCACCAAACCCCGACCACGAGGCCGAGAACGGTGATGTGTCGATGGTTCCACTAGTAAGCCCACCCAGACCGGCCCACCAACCCCCACCCCCCTCAAACACAAGAAGGGCAACAGGGCCAGCACAGCTGATCGGGCCCGGCACATTCGGCCGAACCCCTACGGGCGGCTCCTTAGAAAGGAGGTGATCCAGCCGCACCTTCCGGTACGGCTACCTTGTTACGACTTCGTCCCAATCGCCAGCCCCACCTTCGACCACTCCCTCCGGCAAGCCGGTTGGGCCATGGGCTTCGGGTGTTGCCAACTTTCGTGACGTGACGGGCGGTGTGTACAAGGCCCGGGAACGTATTCACCGCAGCGTTGCTGATCTGCGATTACTAGCGACTCCGACTTCATGGGGTCGAGTTGCAGACCCCAATCCGAACTGAGACCGGCTTTTTGGGATTCGCTCCGCCTTACAGCATCGCAGCCCTTTGTACCGGCCATTGTAGCATGCGTGAAGCCCTGGACATAAGGGGCATGATGACTTGACGTCATCCCCACCTTCCTCCGAGTTGACCCCGGCAGTCTCCCATGAGTCCCCAGCCACCCGAAGGTGCTGCTGGCAACATGGGACGAGGGTTGCGCTCGTTGCGGGACTTAACCCAACATCTCACGACACGAGCTGACGACAGCCATGCACCACCTGTACACCAGTATCAAAGAGACCCACATCTCTGCAGGCTTCCGGTGTATGTCAAACCCAGGTAAGGTTCTTCGCGTTGCATCGAATTAATCCGCATGCTCCGCCGCTTGTGCGGGCCCCCGTCAATTCCTTTGAGTTTTAGCCTTGCGGCCGTACTCCCCAGGCGGGGCGCTTAATGCGTTAGCTGCGGCACGGAACCCGTGGAATGGATCCCACACCTAGCGCCCAACGTTTACGGTGTGGACTACCAGGGTATCTAATCCTGTTCGCTCCCCACACTTTCGCTCCTCAGCGTCAGGACATGCCCAGAGAACCGCCTTCGCCACCGGTGTTCCTCCTGATATCTGCGCATTTCACCGCTACACCAGGAATTCCGTTCTCCCCTGCATGCCTCTAGTCTGCCCGTATCGAAAGCAAGCACCGAGTTAAGCCCGGTGTTTTCACTCCCGACGCGACAAACCGCCTACGAGCCCTTTACGCCCAATAATTCCGGACAACGCTCGCACCCTACGTATTACCGCGGCTGCTGGCACGTAGTTGGCCGGTGCTTCTTCTGTACCTACCGTCACCACCCTCTACAGGCGCTTCGTCGGTACTGAAAGAGGTTTACAACCCGAAGGCCGTCATCCCTCACGCGGCGTTGCTGGATCAGGCTTCCGCCCATTGTCCAATATTCCCCACTGCTGCCTCCCGTAGGAGTCTGGGCCGTGTCTCAGTCCCAGTGTGACCGGTCACCCTCTCAGGCCGGCTACCCGTCGAAGCCTTGGTAGGCCATTACCCCACCAACAAGCTGATAGGCCGCGAGCACATCCATCGCCGAAAAAACTTTCCACCAACCCACATGCGTGAACTGGTCATATCCGGTATTAGACCCCGTTTCCGAAGCTTATCCCGAAGCAATGGGCAGATTACTCACGTGTTACTCACCCGTTCGCCGCTCGTGTACCCCCAAAGGAGCCTTACCGCTCGACTTGCATGTGTTAAGCACGCCGCCAGCGTTCGTCCTGAGCCAGGATCAAACTCTCCATCGAAAACAAACGACAGAAGACATCCTGCCAAAACAAACCCTGACAAAAAACATTGCCAGAATCAAAAAACAACCCAAAAAAATGGGTGCAAACTAAATCCATCGACAAACACACTGTTGAGTTCTCAAACATCAGACGCGCACCGACAGCGACCTCATCGAGGCCGTCGCCGGGGCAACCTGAGAAACCTTACGTGGTCGCCCCGGGGTGGTCAACTCGGGGTGGGTCCCCCTCGGCCGGTCCCGTCGTACGGCGTCGTCGGGGCGCAGCAGGACGGTAGGTCGAGACCGTGGGATCACCCTCGGCCCAGAACCGCCAGGGCCGCTCCGGGGCGCCCCGCAGGCCCACCCGGGGTCCCGTCGCGACCCGCGGTGGAGGGACACCGGCCACCAGGGTGACCGGGCCAGCCGCCAAGTCGGTGCGGTTGTGCTCCAGAGCGATGCCCAGCGCCTTGCAGAGGCGGGCAGGGCCGCGGGCGAGGTCGCGGTCGGAGGCCCCCGGACGGCGGAACCGCGCGGTCTCGAGCCCGTCGACCACCTCGCCGGCGCGGATGAGCACCGCTGAGGCGGTGCCGGCGGGCCCGGTGACGACATTGGCGCACACGTGCATGCCGTAGGTGAAGTAGCAGTAGAGGTGACCCGGCGGCCCGAACATGACCTCGTTGCGGGGGGTGCGGCCGCGGTAGCAGTGCGAGCCCGGGTCGTCGGCGCCGGCGTAGGCCTCGACCTCGGTGAGCCGGACCGCGACGTCGCCGTGGCGCACGACGTGGCCGAGCAGCAGTGGAGCGACCTGCTCGACCGGGGCGGTCAGGTCAGGCCAGGCTGGCACGCTGGGCCGCCACCTCGTCCTCGAGCTCCCCGAGCTGCTCGGCCACCCGCGCCGGCGCGGTGCCTCCCCGTCCGGACCGTGAGGCGACGGAGCCCTCGACCTTCAGCACCGACCTCACCTCTGGCGTGAGATGTGGCGAGATCGAGGCGAGGTCGGCGTCGCTGAGGCCAGGAAGGTCCGTGCCGAGCTCCTCGCAGCGGCGGACACACGCTCCGGCGAGCTCGTGTGCCACCCGGAACGGCACCCCCTGCTGGACCAGCCACTCCGCCACGTCGGTGGCGAGCGAGAAGCCCTGGGGGGCCAGCTCGGCCATGCGGGCGGTGTCGAAGGTGAGCGTCGCGACCAGACCGGTCATCGCGGGCAGGAGCACCGCGAGGGTGTCGACCGAGTCGAAGACGGGCTCCTTGTCCTCCTGCAGGTCGCGGTTGTAGGCCAGCGGCAACGCCTTGAGCGTGGCCAGGAGGCCGGTGAGGTTGCCGATCAGGCGACCGGCCTTGCCCCGCGCGAGCTCGGCGATGTCGGGGTTCTTCTTCTGCGGCATGATGCTCGACCCGGTCGACCACGAGTCGTGCAGGGTCACGAACCCGAACTCGCGGGTGGACCACATGATGACGTCCTCGGCGAGACGGCTGAGGTCGACGCCGATCTGTGCCATGACGAAGGCGAGCTCGGCGACGAAGTCACGCGCTGCGGTGCCGTCGATCGAGTTGGCGGCCGAACCGTTGAACCCGAGGTCGTGCGCCACCGCGACCGGGTCCAGGCCCAGGCTCGAGCCGGCCAGGGCACCGGAGCCGTACGGCGAGCCGGCGGCGGCCCGTCGGTCCCAGTCGGCCAGCCGGTCGACGTCACGGATCAACGGCCAGGCGTGGGCGAGCAGGTGGTGGGCGAGCAGGATCGGCTGGGCGTGCTGCAGGTGCGTCCGTCCGGGCATGACCGCGTCGGGGTGGGCACGCGCCTGGTCCGCTAACGCCTCGACGAGGTCGAGGCAGGCGGCGGCGAGGAGCGCTGCGTGGTCCCGCAGGAACATCCGCAGCAGGGTGGCGACCTGGTCGTTGCGGCTGCGTCCGGCGCGCAGCCGACCGCCCACCTCGGGCCCGACCTCCTCGACCAGCATCCGCTCGAGTGCGCCGTGGACGTCCTCGTCGGAGGGGTCGGGACGCAGCGTGCCGGCGGCGTACGCGTCGGCCAGGACCGTGATACCCCGCTGGAGCTCGGCGAGGTCTGCGTCGGTGAGCAGGCCGGCTCGGGCCAGCGCCGTGGCGTGGGCCCGGGAGCCGGCCAGGTCGTAGGGCGCCAAGCGCCAGTCGAAGTGGGTCGAACGGGAGAGTGCCTCCAGCTCGGGTGAGGGTCCGGCGGCGAAACGCCCGCCCCAGAGGGTGCCCTCGTTCGTGCTCATCAGCCCCTCCTCACAGCAGCGACAGCGGCGACCGCCGCACGCATGATCTCGATGAGCTGGTCGCTGCAGGCGCTGCCGTCGGCGGCCAGGTCCTCGGGGGTCCACCATCCCGCACGGTCGATGCAGCCGCGCTCGAGGGGCTCGAGGCCGGCGAAGGACACCTCGTCGATGGAGACGTCGGAGGCGCAGGCGTAGAAGGTCTGGTCCTGGACCAGGTGCCACATCGCGAAGTCGAAGGCGACGTCCTCGCGACCGACGGGACCCACGAGCTCGTCCGGGGCGACCACGAGACCGGTCTCCTCCCGCATCTCCCGGCAGGCGGCCTCGGCCAGCGACTCGACGCCCTCGGGGGCCCCGCCGATCGAGAACCAGTACGGCGCGGACGGTCTCGCGGGGTCCCAGCCGTGCAGCAGCAGCACCTCCCCCGACGCGTTCACCGGAAGGAGCCGCCCGCACACCCGATGCCGGGTGATCCGCATGGTTCCTCCTCAGTCGGTGCCGGACTCCATGGCCGCGTGGTCGAGGGCGTCGTCGAGGGCGTCCTCGGCCTCAGCCGCAGGGTTCGCTGTGATCCGGTCGGCGCCACCGGCGGGCAGCTCGCCGAACAGGGTGCCGTGCTCGACGAGCACCTGCCCCTGGTCGAGGGGCTGGCCGGCGTACGCCTCGAGCTTGGAGCGGGAGTCGGCGATGTCGAGGTTGCGCATGGTGAGCTGCCCGATCCGGTCCGACGGGCCGAAGGCCGCGTGCTCGGTGCGCTCCATCGAGAGCTTGTCGGGATGGTAGGAGAACGCCGGACCCTCGGTGTGCAGCACGGTGTAGTCCTCACCACGCCGCAGCCGCACCGTGACCTCACCGGTGACCAGCGAAGCGATCCAGCGCTGGATCGACTCGCGGATCATCAGGGCCTGCGGGTCGAGCCAGCGGCCCTCGTAGAGCAGCCGACCCAGGCGACGCCCCTCGCTGTGGTAGCTGGCGATCGTGTCCTCGTTGTGGATCGCGTTGAGCAGTCGCTCGTAGGTGATCCAGAGCAGGGCCATGCCGGGGGCCTCGTAGATGCCGCGCGACTTGGCCTCGATGATCCGGTTCTCGATCTGGTCGGACATGCCGATGCCGTGACGACCGCCGATGACGTTGACGGCGTCGACCAGGGCGACCTGGTCGTCGTACGTCGTGCCGTTCACAGCGACCGGCCGACCCTGCTCGAACCGGACGGTGACGTCCTCGGGCTCGATGGCGACGGAGGGGTCCCAGAAGCACACGCCCATGATCGGCTCGACCGTCTCCAGGGAGACGTCGAGGTGCTCGAGGGTCTTGGCCTCGTGGGTCGCACCCCAGATGTTGGCGTCGGTGGAGTAGGCCTTCTCCTGGCTGTCGCGGTAGGGCAGACCGTGGGCGGTGAGCCACTGGCTCATCTCGGTGCGCCCGCCCAGCTCGGCGACGAAGTCGGCGTCGAGCCAGGGCTTGTAGATGCGCAGGTCGGGGTTGGCGAGCAGGCCGTAGCGGTAGAACCGCTCGATGTCGTTGCCCTTGAACGTCGACCCGTCGCCCCAGATGTCGACGCCGTCCTCGTGCATGGCCCGGACCAGCATCGTCCCGGTGACCGCCCGGCCGAGCGGGGTGGTGTTGAAGTAGGCGCGACCGGCCGAGCGGATGTGGAAGGCACCGCATGCGATCGCGGCGAGACCCTCCTCGACAAGCTGGGGACGGCAGTCGAGGGTGCGCGCGATCTCGGCGCCGTACTCGCGTGCGCGGGCGGGTACGCCGGTGATGTCCGGCTCGTCGTACTGGCCGAGGTGGGCGGTGTAGGTGCACGGGACCGCGCCCTTGCTCCGCATCCACGCGACCGCCACCGAGGTGTCGAGCCCACCGGAGAAGGCGATGCCGACGCGCTCGCCCACGGGCAGGGAGGTCAGGACCTTGCTCATGGGGCGGCTCCCTCGTGGGGGTCGTGGGGGACGTGGTCGGCCAGGGACAGGAAGCGGCGGACCAGCGCGTCGCCGCCGTCCGGGACCCGGCCGATGACCAGGACCGTGTCGTCCCCGGCGATGGAGCCGAGGACGTCGGGCAGCTCGGCCTTGTCGACCGCCGAGGCGAGGAACTGGGCGGCGCCGGGAGGCGTTCGCAGGATCACCAGGTTGGCGCTGGCCTCGGCGCTGCTCAACAGCTCGGCGCAGAGCCGGGAGAGCCTGGCGAGGGCGGCACCGGTCTCGACGGGAGCGGCCGGTCGTCGGTCACCCCCCTCGCTCGGGACGGCGTAGACCAGCGCGCCGTGGGGCCCGCGGACCTTGACCGCGTCGAGCTCCACCAGGTCGCGGGACAGCGTCGCCTGGGTGACCGTCACCCCCTCCCCCGCCAGCAGGTCGGCGAGCTCCCCCTGGGAGTGGACCTCGTGGTGGGTGACCAGCTCGACGATGCGCTGGTGACGAGCGTTCTTGGTGGCCGGGCGCAGGGCGGACTCGTTCATGAGGCGTGCCTCATCAAGAAGGCGAGCACGGCCTTCTGGGCGTGCTTGCGGTTCTCGGCCTCGTCCCAGACCACGCTCTGCGGGCCGTCGATCACCGCAGCGTCGATCTCCTTGCCCCGGTAGGCGGGGAGGCAGTGCAGCACGATCGCGTCGCTGCGGGCGTGGGCGAGGAGCTCGGCGGTCAGGGAGTACGGCGTGAACACGACCTCGCGGGCGGCCTCCTCGTCCTCCTTGCCCATCGAGACCCAGGTGTCGGTCACGACGACGTCGGCGCCCGTGACCGCCGCGACCGGGTCGGGCTGGCCGCCGACCGAGCCGCCGGTGGCGGCCGCGATCTTCTCTGCCCGCGCGAACATGGCCTCGTCGGGCAGGTAGCCGAGCGGGCCCGAGAGCCGGACGTGCATCCCGGCCGTGGCTCCCGCGAGCAGCCAGGAGTTGCCCATGTTGTTGGCCGCGTCGCCGACGAAGGCGACGGTGAGCCCCGCGAGGGTGCCCCTGTGGTCGCGCACGGTGAGCAGGTCCGCGATCAGCTGGCAGGGGTGGAACTCGTCGGTGAGCGCGTTGACGACCGGCACGCCGGAGTAGGCGGCCATCGTCTCCAGGTCCGACTGGTGGAAGGTGCGCCACACCACGCTCGCGACCTGCCGGCCCAGCACGCGGGCGACGTCCTCGACGGACTCGCGGATGCCGATGCCGGCGAGCTTGCCCTCGACCAGCATCGGGTTGCCTCCCAGCTCGGCTATCCCCGCCCCGAAAGAGACCTGGGTGCGGAGGGTCGGCTTGTCGAAGATCATGGCCACCGACCGCGGGCCCTCGTAGGGGCGCTCCTCGAAGGGTGCGTCCTTGAGTCGAAGCGCCAGGTCGAGGACCTCGATCTGCTCCTCGGGGCTGAGGTCGTCATCGGCCAGGAAGTGCCGGAGCCTGCTCGTCATCGGAGTCCCGCCAGGTCGAGGATGGCCGGCCACGCGCCCAGGAACGCCTCGGCGTCGTCGGTGCCGAGCACCAGCGGCGGGGCGAGCCGGATCCGAGCCGGTGTCGGGTTGTTGATGATGAAGCCACGGTCGAGGGCAGCCGCGACCACCTCGGCCGAGGACGCGCGGTCCAGGTCGAGCCCGATGAGCAGCCCGCGGCCACGCACCTCGGTGACCCGTTCGTCCGAGGCCAGGCCGTCACGCAGGGTGGCCCCGAGCGTGGTCACGTGCTCGAGAAGGCCTTCCTGCTCGATGGTGTCGAGCACGGCCAGGGCCGCGGCACATGCCACAGGGTTCCCGCCGAAGGTCGTCCCGTGCTGACCGGGCTGGAGCAGGTCGCCGGCCGGCCCCAGGCCGATGCAGGCGCCGATCGGGAGGCCCCCGCCCAGACCCTTGGCGAGGGTGACCACATCGGGACGTACGTCGCCGTGCGCGAACCACTCCCCTGTGCGCCCGATCCCCGTCTGCACCTCGTCGAACCACAGGAGGGCGCCGTGCTCGTCCGCCACGCGACGGGCGGTCCCGAGGTAGCCCTCGGGGGGTACGACGACCCCGGCCTCGCCCTGGATCGGTTCGAGGAGGACGGCCGCTGTCTGCTCGGTGACCGCGGCGGCGAGCGCGTCGGCGTCGCCGTAGGGGACGAAGGTGACCTCGCCGGGCAAGGGGGCGAACGGTGCGCGGTAAGCCTCCTTGGAGGTCAGCGCCAGCGCGCCCATCGTGCGGCCGTGGAAGCCGCCCTCGGCCGCCACCACGTGCGTGCGCCCGGTGCGCCTGGTGAGCTTGAAGGCCGCCTCGTTGGCCTCGGCCCCCGAGTTGGTGAAGAAGGTCTTGCCAGGTGGGCCCAGGAGGCCCAGGAGGCGTTCGGCCAGGCGGACCTGCGGCTCGGTGGTGAAGAAGTTGGAGACGTGCCCGAGGGTCTGCAGCTGGTGCGTGACGGCCTCAACCACAGCAGGGTGACCGTGGCCGAGCGCGTTGACGGCGATGCCGCCGAGCAGGTCGAGGTACTCCTTGCCGTCGACGTCCCACACGCGGGCGCCCTCGCCGCGGGCCAGGACGAGCTTGGGCGGACCGAAGGTGTTCATCAGGGAGGCGGAGTAGCGCTCCTGGAGAGTGGTCGTCACGTCGCGGCCCTGGCCTTCCTGGTCTTGGTCGCCACGCCCGGCAGGACCTGGGTGCCGACGCCCTCCTGGGTGAAGAGCTCCACGAGCACGGCGTGCGGCTCGCGGCCGTCGACGACGGTGGCCCGGGGTACGCCACCCCGGACCGCCTGCAGGCAGGCGCCCATCTTCGGAACCATCCCGGCGTCCAGGGTGGGCAGGATGTCGGCGAGCGCCTCGGGGCTGATCTCACCCACGACGTCCTGCGAGGCCGGCCAGTCGAGGAAGAGGCCCTCGACATCGGTGAGCACCAACAGCTTCTCGGCTCCGAGCGCCACCGCGAGGGCGGCGGCCGCGGAGTCGGCGTTGACGTTGTGCACGACCCCTGTGACGTCGGGCGCCACGCTGGAGACCACCGGGATCCGGCCGGCCTCGATCAGGTCGAGGACGGCCTCCGGGCGCACCTCGGCGACCTCGCCCACCAGGCCGAGGTCGACCTCCTCGCCGTCGACGACCGTGTTGGTCTGCCGGGCGGTGAACAGACCGGCGTCCTCTCCGGAGAGGCCCACGGCGAGCGGGCCGTGCTCGTTGATGAGGCCGACCAGCTCGCGCTGAACCTGGCCCACGAGCACCATCCGCACGACGTCCATGGCCTCGGGAGTCGTGACCCGCAGTCCCCCGCGGAACTCCGAGGCGATGCCGAGCCGGTCGAGCATCCGGGAGATCTGGGGTCCACCTCCGTGGACCACGACAGGCTTGAAGCCCGCGAAACGGAGGAACGCGACGTCCTCGGCGAAGGCTCGCTTGAGCACCTCGTCGGTCATCGCGTTGCCGCCGTACTTCACCACGACGACCTTGCCGTGGTAGCGCTTGAGCCACGGCAGAGCGGCGGCCAGGACGTCGGCCTTCTCGTGGTCCCTCATGAGCTGTAGGCGCTGTTCTCGTGGACGTAGGCGTGGGTCAGGTCGTTGGTCCACACGGTCGCGCGCTCCCGGCCGGCCTTGAGGTCGACGGTCACGGTCACCTCGCGTCCCGTCAGGTCCACCGTGGCGGGGTCGGCGTGAGGCTCGGAGGAGCGGCACACCCACACGCCGTTGAGCGCGACGTCGAGGTCGGCCGGGTCGAAGGCGGCCGAGGTGGTCCCGACGCTGGCGAGCACCCGACCCCAGTTCGGGTCCCGGCCGAACACGGCGGCCTTGAACAGGTTGCTGCGGGCGATGCTGCGGGAGACCTCGACCGCGTCGTCCTCGCTCGCCGCGTTGAGCGTCGTGATGGCGATGTCGTGGTCGGAGCCCTCCGCGTCCCGGAGCAGCTGCATCGCGAGGTCGGCGCAGGCCTGGGTGAGCGCCTCGGTGAAGTCCGGCAGCGAGGGGGTGATGCCGGAGGCTCCGCTGGCCAGCACAGTCACCGTGTCGTTGGTCGACATGCACCCGTCGGAGTCGAGCCGGTCGAACGTGACGCGGGTGGCCTCGCGCAGTGCGCCGTCGAGGTCCGCGGCCGGGACGACGGCGTCGCTGGTGAGGACCACGAGCATGGTCGCGAGTTGCGGGGCGAGCATCCCGGCGCCCTTGGCCATGCCTCCGATGGTCCAACCGGCTCCATCGACCACCGTCTGCTTGCTGACGGAGTCGGTGGTCATGATGGCCGTGGCCGCGTCGGCGCCACCGTCGGCGGCGAGGGCGGCGTGGGCGAGGTCCACGCCACCGAGCAGGGCGTCGCGGTCGTTGGCGAGCCCGATGAGACCGGTGGAGCAGACCACGACGTCGATGGCGCCGATGGCGAGCCGTTCGGCGACGCGCTCGGCGACGGCGTGGGTGGTCTGGAAGCCCTGCGGACCGGTGTAGCAGTTGGCGCCGCCGGAGTTGAGCACGACGGCGCGGACGACGCCGTCCTTGACGACCTGCTTGCTCCACAGCACCGGGTTGGCCAGGCAGCGGTTGGCGGTGAAGACGCTGGCGGAGTCAAAGGTCGGACCGTGGTTGACGACGAGCGCGAGGTCGCGACCGCCGCTGGTCTTCAACCCGGCGGCAACGCCAGCAGCGGTGAAGCCGGCCGGGGTCGTGACGCTCATCCGGTGGACTTCATGGCGCGAGCCCGATCGAGGTGAGCCCGGTGGTCTCGTCGAGTCCGAGGGCGAGGTTCATGCACTGCACCGCGGCCCCGGCGGTGCCCTTGGCCAGGTTGTCCATGGCACCGACGACGACGAGCCGCCGGGCACGCTGGTCGACTGCCACCTGGAGGTGGACCGCGTTGGAGCCGGTGACCGACTGGGTGTGCGGCCACTGGCCGTCGGGGAGCACGTGGACGAACGGCTCGTCCGCGTAGGCCTTCTCGTACGCCGCCCGCGCGTCGTCGTCGCTGACCTCGCTCCCGCCGGCGAGCGGTGCGCTGCACGTGGCGAGGATGCCGCGCGACATCGGCACCAGGATCGGCGTGAAGCTGACGCTCACCGTGGAGCGGGTGAGGGACGCGAGGTTCTGGGTGATCTCGGGGATGTGCCGATGCGTCCCCCCGACGGCGTACGCGCTGGCGTTGCCCATCGTCTCGCTGCCGATCAGGTGCGGCCTGGCCGCCCGGCCCGCGCCGCTGGTGCCGGACGCGGCGACCACGACGACCGCGGGCTCGACCAGGCCGGCCGACACGGCCGGGGCGAGGGCGAGGGTGGCGACCGTGGGGTAGCAGCCGGGGACCGCGATCCTGCGGGCAGAGCGCAGGGCGTCGCGCGCACCGGGCAGCTCGGGCAGACCGTAGGGCCAGGTCCCGGCGTGGTCGCCGCCGTAGAAGTGCTGCCACTCCCCTGCGTCCTCGAGGCGGAAGTCGGCGCCGCAGTCGACGACCAAAACCTCGGCGGGGAGGGCCCGGGCGAGAGGGCCGGACTGCCCGTGCGGGAGGGCGAGGAACACGACGTCATGGCCGGCCAGCCTCTCGGCGTCCGTGGGCTCGAGGACCCGGCCGGCCAGCGGCACCAGGTGCGGCTGCAGGGTGGCCAGGGTCGAACCGGCGTTGCCGGCCCCGGTGAGAGCACCGATCTCCACGCCCGGATGCCCGAGCAGCAGGCGCAGCAGCTCGCCGCCTGCGTACCCGCTGGCGCCCGCCACGGCGACCCTGACCCGTTCCATGTGCATGACTATACATGCATGTGTATGTCCATCCGTCAGGCTAGGTTCGCTGGATGGACACCCGCCTCGCGTTCGACACCTATCTCGCCCACCTGCAGAGCGAGACCGCCCGCTTCAGGGAGGTCCTCGAGCGTGTCGAACCCTCCGCCCGGGTGCCCGGCTGCCCGGACTGGGACGCAGCGGACCTGCTCGACCACCTGCGGGGGGTGCAGGCCTTCTGGGCCGACGTTGTCGAGCGCCGGCCGGAGGAGGTCGACGAGGACGCCCTCCCCGACCACCCTCGTGCCGGGACCTGGAGCGAGCAGCTCGCGGACTTCGACCTCGCCTCCGAGCGCCTGGTCGCCGCCCTGACCTCCGCCGACCCTGCGGAGGAGGCCTGGCACTGGTCCTCGGACCGGACCGTCGGAGCGACGTACCGCCGACAGGCCCACGAGGCGCTCATCCATCGCCTCGACGCGGAGGAGACCGCCGGGGTCGTGACCGCACTGGACCCCCGGTTGGCGGCCGACGGCGTCGACGAGGCGTTCCGGGTCATGTACGGCGGCTGCCCGCCGTGGGGGACCATCACGCCCACCGACGACGTGGTGCTCGTGCGGCTCACCGACACCGGGCACGAGTTCCCGGTGGCGCTGGCCCGCTTCACCGGCACCGACCCCGAGGGCAAGACCTACGACGAGGGCGACCTGGCCGTGCTGGACTCGGCCGACTCACCCGCGGCGACGGTGAGCGGCACCGCGGCCGACCTCGACACCTGGATCTGGGCGCGGGGGCTCGACCGGGTGCGGTTGGACCACGAGCTCACGGTCGAGGGCGACCGGGCCGTCTTCGACCGGCTGGCCGCGATCCTGCAGCAGCCGTTGAACTGACGCCGCTCAGGAGCGCCGCACGGCCCCGGTGCGCTCGGCCGCGAGGGCGATGGCGGCGTCACGGGCGGCGCCGGCCTCCTCCTCGGTGAGGGTCCGGTCGGGGGCACGCAGACGCAGGGCGAAGGCCAACGACTTGCGGCCCGGTCCGACCTGCTCGCCGGTGTAGACGTCGAAGAGGCGGATCGACTCCAGCAGCTCTCCGGCGCCCTCGCGAAGTGCGGCCTCGACGTCGCCCGCGGCCACGGCGGCGTCGACCACGAGGGCGACGTCCTCCTTGGCCACGGGGAAGCTGGAGTGCGTCGCGGCCCGGGCGGCGGAAGGTACCCGCTCGAGCAGTCGGTCGAGGTCGACCTCGGCCGCCGCGGTCCGGGGGGGCACCCCGAAGGCCCGGCACACGTCGGGGTGCAGCTCGCCCGCGTGTCCGATGACCGCGCCGTCGAGCAGCACCGCTGCGCACCGTCCGGGGTGCCACGGAGCGGTCGCGGCGTTGCGGACCGCGACGCTGACCCCCAGCTCGTCGGCGACGCGGCGCACCGCGTCGACGGCGTCGGCCCACTCCGCGGCGCGGCCCGATCCCCACCAGCCGGACGCCTCGCGGTCACCGGACACGGTGAGGGCCAGGTGGAGGGGCTGGGCCGGGAGGGCCTTGTCGAGGTCGGCGAGCTCGCCCTCGCTCGGCCGCTGGTCGACGGCGTGGATCCGCGTGCCCCCGCCCGCGTGCGGGAGCGTCACGCTGGCCGTCTCGAAGAGCGCGGTGCTGGTCGCTCCGCGTCCCACGTTGCGCGAGACGGCTTGCAGCAGGCCGGGAAGCAGGGTGGTGGTCATCGCTGGCTGCTCGCTGGAGAGCGGGTTGGCCAGGCGCAGCACCTGGCGGCGCTCGTCGTCCGGCTCCAGCCCCAAGGCGTCGAGCTCGCTGTCTCCGACGAACGGGAAGGTGATCACCTCGACGAACCCGGCACCCGCGAGGGTGCGTCCGACGCGCCGGCGCAGCCGTTGCGCACGGGTCAGTCCTCGGCCGGGCGGCGGGGTCGGCAGCACGGACGGGACGCTCTCGTAGCCGACGAGGCGAGCCACCTCCTCGACGAGGTCGTAGGGGTCGGTGAGGTCGGGCCGCCACGGTGGCGGGGTCGCGGCCAGGCGGTCGCCGTCGACCTCGACGGTGCAGCCGACCGCGCGCAGGTGGTCGATCGTGGTGTCGTCGTCGACGGCCATGCCGGTGATCCGGCGCGGCAGGTCGAGGGCGATGGTGATGGGTCGGGCGTCGGGGGGCGTGCCGACCAGGGTGGCGCCGGGGTCGATCACGCCGCCGCCGTAGGTCCTCAGCAGCTCGGCGACCCGGTCGGCCGCGGCCGCCGGGAGGGTCGGGTCGACCCCTCGTTCGTTGCGCTTGCCGGCCTCGGAGGTGAGGCGGTGCCGTTTGCCGGTGCGGAGCATCGAGACCGGGTGCCAGTGCGCCGCCTCGATGAGGACGCGGGTGGTCCGCTCCGACATCTCGGTGGACTCCCCGCCCATGACCCCGGCAAGGCCGATCGGGCCGGAGTCGTCGGCGATGACGAGGTCCTCCGGGTGCAGGGCGCGGTCGACCCCGTCGAGGGTGGTCACCCGCTCGCCCGGTGCGGCCCGGCGTACGGCGAGGGCGCCTCGCACCTTGTCGGCGTCGTAGCCGTGGATCGGCTGTCCGAGCTCGAGCATCACGTAGTTGGTGACGTCGACGGCCAGCGAGATGGGGCGCATGCCGCAGCGCAGGATGCGAGCGGCCATCCAGTCCGGGGTGGGCGCCGTCGGGTCGAAGCCGCTCACCGTCCGTGCTGCGAAGACGGGGCATGCCTCCGGGTCCTCGACGTGGACGGGAAAGCCGGCGTCGTCGGCGTCAGGGACGTCGCGCTCCGCCGGGTCGGTGAAGGCGGCGCCGTAGGCCATCGCGGCCTCACGGGCGACGCCGCGCAGCGAGAGGGCGTAGGCCCGGTCCGGGTTGATCTCGAACTCGATGACCTCCTCCCGCAGGCCCAGCAGCTCGAAGACGTCGTCACCCGGCGCGCCCGCGTCGGCCGGGAGCACGATGATGCCGTCGTGGTCATCGCCCAGGCCCAGCTCCCGCGCGGAGCAGATCATGCCGGCGGAGACGTGCCCGTAGGTCTTGCGTGCGGAGATCTCGAAACCGCCCGGCAACACCCCGCCGGGGAGGACGACGACCACCAGGTCGCCCGCGGCGAAGTTGTGGGCGCCGCACACGATGCCCTGGGGCTCTCCGGTCCCGTTGGCCCCGCCGACGTCGACGGTGCACCAGTTGATCGTCTTGCCGTTCTTCTGCGGCTCGGCGTCGACGGTCAGCACCCGGCCGATGACCAGCGGACCGGTGATGTCGTGGCCGGGCCGGTCGAGTGCCTCCAGCTTGAGACCGAGGGCGGTCAGCCGGCGTGCGAGCTCGGCGGTGTCGAGGTCCTCGGTCAGGGCGGCGTAGTCACGGATCCAGCTGACGGGGGCCCTCATCTCACAGCTCCGTCCCGAACGCGGAGGCGAAGCGGACGTCGCCCTCGAAGAGGTCACGCAGGTCGGTGACCCCGTGCCGGAACATGATCGAGCGGTCGATGCCCATGCCGAACGCGAAGCCGGTGAACTCCTCGCTGTCGACGCCGCAGGCGGTCAGGACGCGGGGGTTGACGACCCCGCAGCCCCCCCATTCGATCCAGCCCTCGCCCTTGCAGGTGCGGCACGACGCGACCGCGGGCTCCTGACCGCGGCACACGAAGCAGACGAGGTCGACCTCGGCGGAGGGCTCGGTGAACGGGAAGTACGACGGGCGGAAGCGCGTGGTGATGCCGTCACCGAAGAGCTGCGTGGCGAAGTGGTCGAGGGTGCCCTTGAGATGGGCCAGGGTGATCCCGCGGTCGACGACGAGTCCCTCGACCTGGTGGAACATCGGCGAGTGGGTGGCGTCGTACTCGTCGGTGCGGAAGACGCGCCCAGGACAGATGACGTAGATGGGGGGCTCGCGGGTCAGCATCGTGCGTGCCTGGACCGGTGAGGTCTGGGTGCGCAGCACGACGTGGTGGTCGGCCGGCTCGGTCCAGAAGGTGTCCTGCATGGTGCGGGCGGGGTGGTCGGGCCCGAGGTTGAGGGCGTCGAAGTTGAGCCACTCGGCCTCGACGACCGGCCCCTCGGCCACCTCCCAGCCCATGGCCACGAACAGGTCGGCGATGTGCTCTGACATGAGCGTGATGGGGTGCCGGGCTCCCCGTGCGGTGCGGGTGGTGGGCACGGTGACGTCGACGCTCTCCTCGACCAGCATCCGCGTCTCGTGCTCGGCCTCCAGCACCTGTGTCCGCTCGGCGAGGGCGGCCGCCACGGTTCCTCGCGCCTGGCCCACCCGTTGTCCCGCCTCCTTGCGGGCCTGCGGCGGCAGCGCACCGATCTCCCGGTTGGCGAGCGCGAGCGGCGACCGATCGCCCGTGTGCTCGATCCGGACCACCTTCAACGACTCCAGGTCGGCGGCCGCCGCGATGGCCGTGAGCGCCGCGTCGCGGGCGCGTGCGATCTCGTCGGGTTGCAGGGTGCTCACCTCCACGGGGTCGTAGTCGGTGTTGGGGCCGGACATGGGTCGGAGTCTAGGAAGCCGCGACCCGACCCGGCGATCGGGTTGTCACTCAGCGAGGTCGGGGCCGCGGCTGGGCCAGGTGATCGCGAGCCGGGCACCGCCGCCGGGGGCGTCGTCGATGACGACCGTCCCACCGTGGGCGCGGACCAGCCCGTTGACGATGTAGAGGCCCAGACCCGATCCGCCTCGCGCCCCGCCCTTCCAGAACTTGGTGAAGACCCGCCGACGCATCTCCACGGGGATGCCCTGGCCCTCGTCGTCGACGGTGATTCGTACGCCGCCGCCCTCGAGCTCCTCAGCCGGGACGGCCGAGACGTCGACGGAGACGGTCCCGTCGCCGTGCCGAACGCCGTTCTCCACGAGGTTGGTGACGACCTGGACGAACTTGTCGGGGTCGGCCTGGACCGGCGGCAGGTCCGGGGAGACCGAGAGGTGGATGGTGCGTGCGGTCCCGGCCCGGATCGAATCGACGATGCGCGCGACCAGGACGCTCGCGTCGGTCGGGCGCGGGTAGAGCTGGAGCCTGCCGGTGTCGATGCGCGCGACGTCGAGCAGCTCGGCGATCAGGCGGCTGAGCCGGTCGGAGTCGACACTGACGGTGGTGAGCATGAGCTTCTTCTGCTCGTCGCTGAGCTTGTCCCAGCGGTTCAGCAGCGCCTGCACGAAGCCCTTGACCCCCGTCAGGGGCGACCTCAGCTCGTGGGCGACGGTCGCGACGAGGTCGGACCGCTCGCGGTCCAGGCGGGCGCGCCCCCGGCCCGACCGCATCGAGAGCGCGACGTGGTCGACCGGGAGACCTCGTCCGGCGCGGTGGATCCGCGCAGCGACGAGCACCTCGGTGCCGTCGGGCAGCAGCCACGACTGCTCGGGCACACCGGTGCGGGAGGGGAGGCCGGCGTAGGGCTGGTTGGCCTCGCACCACGCACGGCCGTCCTGGTCACGCAGGAGGAGGACCTCGATCAGCTCACGCCCCACGGCCTCACCGGGCGGCGTCCCGAGCATCCGGATGGCCATCTCGTTGACGACTCGGACGATCCCCTGACGGTCAGCGACCAGCACGCCGTCGGGGAGCGCATGGAGGGCGGCCTGGGGGTCCACGTGCTGAGCCTAGGGCGAGGAGCGGCGGTGGGCACCGGCGCTGGCGTAGAGGCAGACCGCCGCTGCGGTCGAGAGGTTGAGGCTCTCGGCCCGACCGTGGATCGGCACCCGGACCCGGTGGTCGGCGAGGTCGGCAAGGTCGCCCGGCAGACCTCGCGACTCGTTGCCGAACAGCCACGCCGTGGGGCCGGACAGGAGGTCCTCCGATCGGTCGAGCGCCATCTCCCCCGCGCCGTCGGCTGCCAGCACGACGAGACCCGCCTGCCGAGCGGCCGTGACGAGAGCAGCCGTGTCGGCCTCCACGATGATTGGCACGTGGAACAGGCTGCCCGCGGTGGCCCGGACCGTCTTGGCGTTGTAGGGGTCGACCGAGGTGCCGGCCAGCACCACCGCGTCGGCCCCCGCGGCGTCGGCCGTGCGGATGACCGTGCCGGCGTTGCCGGGATCACGGACCTCGGCGCAGACCACGACCAGCCTGGGTCCGGGGGTGGTCTCGACGAACGCGCTCCAGGAGGTGTCGAGGAACCGGCACACCGCGACCACTCCGGCCGGCGTGACGCTCTCGCTCAAGGACGCCAGGGCCCGCTCGTCGACCAGGGTGACGTCTCCGTCGTAGGAGAGCGCCGCCTCGGGTGTCGCGAAGACCTCGACCACGCAGCCGGGGACCGTCATCGCCTCCCGGACCGCGTTCGGACCGTCAGCAAGGAAGAGCCGCCGCTCGGAGCGGACCGAGCGGCGGCTGAGCTTGCGCGCTTCCTTGACGCGGGCGTTCCCCGCCGTGAGGGGGATCAACCAGCGACAGGTGCGTTGACGTCGTCGGGCAGCGCGTCCTTGGCCGTGGCGACGAGGGCCTTGAACGCCGCGATGTCGTTGACCGCGAGGTCGGCCAGGATCTTGCGGTCGACGGTGACGCCGGCCAGGTTCAGCCCCTGGATGAAGCGGTTGTAGGTCAGACCCTCCGCACGGGCAGCCGCGTTGATGCGCTGGATCCACAGGCGGCGGAAGTTGCCCTTGTTCTTCTTGCGGTCGTTGTAGTTGTAGACCAGGGAGTGGGTGACCTGCTCCTTGGCCTTGCGGTAGAGACGCGAGCGCTGGCCGCGGTAGCCGCTGGCGCGCTCGAGGGTGGTACGGCGCTTCTTGTGGGCGTTGACTGCCCGCTTGACGCGTGCCATGGGTTACTCCTTCAAGGACGGGGTCTCGACGAGCTCGACCGCCGGTGGACGGGGACGAGTCAGATGCCGAGCATCTTCTTGGCGCGCTTGACGTCGGAATGGTCGAGCTCGACCGTTCCCGCCTTGCGACGCTGCTTCTTGCGGCTGCCCGTGGTCGGTTGGGACGCGAACGCAGCACCCGACTTGCGACCGGCCTGCAGGCGCAGGATCTTGCCGGTCCCTGTCACCTTGAAGCGCTTCTTCGCACCGGAGTGCGTCTTGTTCTTCGGCATGATCTCTCTTTCCTCGGTGACGTCCTCAGAAGACGTTCACACTCTTCGGGTGGACGTGTGACGTCCTCAGGCCTCGATCTCTGGGTCCAGGTTCTCCGAGCGACCGCGCTCCTTCTTCTGCGCGACCGGACCGGCGGCGTGCGCGGCCTCGCGCTCGGCCTGCTCACTGGCGACCTGCTCGGCGCGTTCGCTGGCCTTGGCCTCCTTGGCGGCCGCGACGTCGACCTTGGCCTCGGCCTTCTTCTTGTGGGGGCCCAGGACCATGATCATGTTGCGGCCGTCCTGCTTCGGCGAGGACTCCACGAAGCCCAGGTCCGTGACGTCCTCGGCCAGTCGCTGGAGCAGGCGGAAGCCCAGCTCGGGACGGTGCTGCTCGCGGCCGCGGAACATGATGGTGATCTTGACCTTGTCGCCGGCGCGCAGGAACCGCACCACGTGACCCTTCTTGGTCTCGTAGTCGTGCGCGTCGATCTTGGGCCGGAGCTTCATCTCCTTGATCACGACGTTGGTCTGGTTGCGGCGAGCCTCACGGGCCTTCTGGGCGTTCTCGTACTTGAACTTCCCGTAGTCCATGAGCTTGCAGACCGGGGGCTTGCCCTGCGGGGCGATCTCGACCAGGTCGAGGTCGGCCTCCTGGGCCAGCTTGAGCGCCTGATCGGTCGACACGATGCCGACCGTCTCGCCGTTGGGTCCGACGAGACGGACCTCGGGCACTCGGATCCGGTCGTTGATGCGCAGCTCGGTGCTGATGTGTCCTCCAGTGGGTCGGTGAACGAAGGCCCGAAATGGACGAAGGCCTCCGCGTGCAAGCGGAGGCCAGTCAGCACGTACGACGTGCGTACGCCGGGGCGCGAACCCCTGGACCGGACCCGACGGCCTGTGCCCCAGGATCTGGCGGGGCTGCGGTCGATGCGGGTGGGAGAACGTGGTGCCTGATCTCCGCTTGGATTGATCGGCGCCGTCTCGGGTGAGACGGAACTGATCGGTCAACGCACGATGCTAACCGACCATTCCGTCCGGCCACCAATCAGCGGACCGCCACCACCGCGGTCCCCCCCTGCCGTCCCGTCCGGGTCCTCGGCTCCGCTCATCACCGGTGGGTGGCGAGGTGGTGGAGGGCGGGCCCCTCGACGACGAACCGCACCGGCCCTGCGGCGTCGACGACGAGGGCCGCAGCTCCCTCCTGCAGCGCGGCCTGCGCCGCCACCGGCGCCGTCACCGGGACCGGCCGGGCCTCGGGGTTCCAGGCGGTCATCGGACCGGTGCCGGTGAAGGCGAGCAGAGCGAGGCGACCGTCGGCCCCGGTCAACAGCACCGCGGCCATGTCGCTGGACTTGTCGTGGGCCAGTCCTGCCTCGTCGACCTCCACCTCGCCGAGGACCGCGACGACGGGCACCAGCAACCGGGCGCTGACCAGCGCGGTGAGGGCACGGGTGTACGCCGGTCCGTCCTCGGGTGCCGCGTCGTAGGCCGCGAGGGCAGCGCTCAGACCGGGATCCGGCTCGCCACTGTCGCCGGCGAAGCCTGGGTCCGGGATCCGCACGCAGCCATTGTCGCTGTGCGAGGCTGACGGGATGGACGAGGTGGCCTGGGGAGCCCTCGCCGGGGCCCTGGCACTGGTGGGCGCCACCTGGACCTGGCACGCCTGGCGCCGTCGTGGGTTCGCCGCAGGGCTGCGAGGTCTGGCCTGGACGCTCCTACCGGTCGCGGCGTACCTCACCGGGACGCTGGAGCTCCTCGCCGACATCGTGGATGCGTTCGCGACGTACGGCGCCCGGCTCGTCTTCAGCCCCGTCGTGTGGCTGGGCGTGGTGGTGGCCGGTGTGTCAGGGGTGCTCTTCGTCGTCAGTGGTGCGGTCTCGAGGGTCTCGACACGAGACAACAAATCCGGCGCCGTCACGGCTCGACCACCGAAGGCGGCCAGAGCGGTGCGGGGCCCGGACCTCGCGGGCGACGACGGGAGGACGAGATCGAGGAGATCCTGCGTCGGCGCGGCATCTCGTGACCGCGGCGCGGGGTGGCGGTCGTGGTCACTGCGGCTGAGCTCTGGGCGATCGCCCACGCGCGGCCACCGACCCTCGGGGCGGGGCGTCTGGTCTGCGTCGACGGGCCGGCCGGGTCTGGGAAGACGACCCTGGCCGGCGGTCTGGAGGCCGCGGGCGGCCACGTCGTGCACATGGACGACCTCTTCGACGGCTGGCAGGGCCTCCCCCGTGTCGATGCCCAGCTCGCGTCGATCCTGCGGCCGCTGGTCGCGGGCCGCCCCGGGACCTACCGCCGCTACGACTGGGAGGCCGAGGCGTACGCCGAGGGGGTCGTCGTCGCCCCGGTCCCCCTCCTCGTCCTCGAGGGGGTGGGGTCGGGGTCACGTCTGGTCGCCGACCTCTGCACCGTGCTGGTCTGGGTCGAGGCGCCGCCCGACGTACGGTTGGCCCGAGGGTTGGCACGCGACGGGGAGCACATGCGCGAGCACTGGCTCCGGTGGATGACCGACGAGGCGGTCCACCACCAGGAGCACGGCACGAGGGCCCGCGCCGACGTGGTTGTGTGGACCGGGTGATCCCCCCGAGCGGCGAGCAGTTCGAGATCTCCGGGGGCGGCTACGCCGCGGTGGTCACCGAGAGCGGTGCCGCGCTGCGGCTGCTCACGCACGAGGGCCGCGACCTGGTCGACGGCTTCGGGACCGACGAGATGTCGACGGGCGGTCGCGGCCAGCTCCTGATGCCCTGGCCCAACCGGATCCGGGACGGTGCCTACTCCTTCGACGGGCGCCACCACCAGCTCGCCCTCAGCGAGCCGAAACGGCACAACGCCTCGCACGGACTGGCGCGGTGGGCGGCCTGGACGCTCGAGGAGCACACAGCCAACTCGGTCTCCCTGCAGTACCGGCTGATGGCCCAGACCGGCTACCCCTGGCTGCTGGACCTGCACGTGCTCTACGACGTCTCGGCGGAGGGACTGACCGTCACCCAGACCGCGACCAACATGAGCAGCGCGCCGGCGCCGTACGCCTGTGGGGCCCACCCCTACCTCACGGTGGGGAACGGGCCGGTCGACACCTGGGAGCTGACCCTGCCGGCGGCGACGAGGTCGCTCACCGACGACCGTCTGCTGCCGACCGGGCGTGAGGACGTCGAGCGGACGGCCTACGACTTCCGCGAGCCTCGGGCGGTCGGCGACGTGGAGCTCAACCACACCTTCACCGACCTCGATCGTGACGAGGAGGGGTCGGCGACAGTGCGGCTGCGCGACCCGGCCACCGGTCGGGGGGTCGAGCTGTGGGTCGACGAGCGGGTCCCGTGGGTGCTGCTCTACACGGCTGACGACGTGCCGGAGACCGCGCGACGGTCGATGGCCGTGGAGCCGATGACCGCGAACACCGATGCCTTCCACTCCGGCGAGGACGTGGTCACCCTCGCCCGCGCCGGTGAGGCCGGCGACGAGCTGTCGGTCTCCTGGGGAATCCGAGAGGTCAGCGAGTGAGCTGGTCGGCCAGGGACCGGAGCTGACGGGCGGCGGTCCGGGCGCGCACGCCATCCGAGCCCTGGATGCCCATGGCACTGACGGTGCTCCCGTCGGCGAGGTCGAGGCTCACCCACGGTGCTCCCGCAGGGAGGTGGACCGCCACGACCTCCGGCCAGGTGAAGACGCGACGCCGGTAGCCGTTGACCACGACCAGCCGGTCGCGCTCAGCGACGACCCGGGAGCGGGTCAGCGCATGACCGAGCGCGAAGGCGAGCAGGCCGAAGAAGACCAGCGTGATCCGCTGGATGGTGCTGAACGCCGCCTTCACCTCGGAGTCGAAGCTCCACCAGGTGAACACCGAGACCACCAGCAACGCCACTCCCGCGGCAGCACCTGCGACCCGAGCACCGAGCGGTCGCCAGGTGTGCGGCAGCTCCAGCGGCGGGAGGACCTCAGAGCCGGCAGGCATGGATGTCGGTCACGAGGATCCCGCGCGCCCCGAGGTCGTAGAGCTCGTCCATGAGCCGCTGCGCGCCCGCTCGTGGCACCATCGCCCGGACCGCGACCCAGCCCGCCTTGTGAAGCGGTGAAACCGTGGGGCTCTCGATGCCAGGGGTCAGCGCGATGGCGGCGTCCTTGTGCTGCTCGGCGATGTCGTAGTCCATCATCACGTAGCTCCGGGCGACCAGAACGCCGTCGATGCGGCGCCGGAACACCTCGAACCCGGCCGGCTCGGCCATCCCGCCCGGCGGGTGATGAGGACCGCCTCGGACTCGAGGATCGGTTCGCCGAAGGTCTCCAGTCCGGCCTGCCGCAGGGTCGAGCCGGTCTCGACGACGTCGGCCACCACGTCGGCCACCCCCAGCTGGATGCTGGTCTCGACCGCGCCGTCGAGGCGGGTGACCGTGGCCTCGATGCCGCGAGACTCGAGGAAGTCGCGCACGATCCCGACGTACGACGTGGCGATGCGGGTCCCCGCCAGCTGGTCCAGGTCGGAGTAGACCCCAGCGGGCCCGGCGAAGCGGAAGGTGCTGCGTCCGAAGCCCAGCGGCAGCACCTCCTCGGCCTTGGCGCCGGAGTCGCGGAGCAGGTCACGGCCGGTGACGCCGACGTCGACGGTGCCCTCACCGACGTACAACGCGATGTCGCGTGGACGCAGGTAGAAGAACTCGACGCCGTTCTCGACGTCGGTGAGGTTGAGCTGCTTGCTGTCGTCGCGCTGCCGGTAGCCGGACTCGCGCAGGATCTCGATGGCCGACTGCGACAGCGACCCCTTGTTGGGAACCGCGATGCGGAGGAGTGCCGTGGTCGTCACGGGAGATTCCTAGAGGTGTGCGTAGACGTCGTCGAGCTCGAGACCGCTGGCGAGCATGAGCACCTGTGCGTGGTAGAGCAGCTGGCTGATCTCCTCGGCGGCGCGGTCCTTGCCCTCGTGCTCGGCGGCCATCCAGGACTCGGCGGCCTCCTCGACCAGCTTCTTGCCGATGGCATGGACGCCGGCGTCGAGCTGGCGCACGGTGCCGGAGTCGTCGGGTCGGGTCCGGGCCTTCTCGCTCAGCTCGACCCAGAGCTCGTCGAACGTCTTCACGGGTCGAGCCCTACGGCGGTGCGGTCGGTCAAGGTCCGTGGCCGTGTCGCCCGCCTGAGAGATCTCGCCTGGCCGGTCCGCACCGAGCGGCTGCTGCTCCGCCCGCGGAGGCCGGGACGCGGACGCCGTGTGGGCGATCCGCAACCAGGCGCCCGTCGCGCGGTGGCTGTCGTCTCGGGCCGCGCGACCGCGCGAGCGTTCCGAGACGACTGGGTCAGCCCCGAGCGGTTCCCGCACACGTTGGTGTTCGAGCTCGACGGGACGATCATCGGCGACCTGATGGTGCGGATCGAGGACCCGTGGTCGCAGAAGGAGGTCCGGGACCGGGCGACCGGTGCCCAGGCCGAGCTCGGCTGGGTGCTCGACCCGGCCCGCGAGGGACACGGCTACGCGACCGAGGCGGTGGCCGCATTGCTGCCGGTCTGCTTCGACGGGCTGCCCACGGGATTGGGGCTTCGCCGGGTCACCGCCCTCTGCTTCGCAGACAACATCGGATCCTGGAGGCTGATGGAACGGCTCGGCATGCGTCGCGAGGCCCACACCTGCGCGACTCGCTGCACCGCGAGCGCGGCTGGCTGGACGGAATGGGCTACGCGCTGCTGGCCGAGGAGTGGCGCGCAGCCCCACGAGGTCAGTCCTCGTAGCCCCGGCGGACGCGCTTCAGTGTCTGTGCGGTGACCAGCGCGGCGGCGGTGGCCTCCCAGCCCTTGTCCTCGTCGGAGTGGTCGAGGCCGGCCCGGTCGAGCGCCTGCTCCTCCGTGTCGCACGTGAGCACGCCGAAGCCGACCGCCGTGGAGTGGTCGAGTCCGACCCGGATCAGCCCGTCGGTCGCGGCGCGGCAGACGTAGTCGAAGTGCGGGGTCCCGCCGCGGATCACGACGCCGAGGGCGACGACGGCGTCGTACCCTTGCGCGGCCAGCGCGCCAGCGACGACCGGCAGCTCGAACGTGCCGGGCACCCGGACTACTACCGGGGCCTCGACCTGGTAGGCCGCCAGCGCGCGGTGTGACCCCGCCAGCAGCCCGTCCATCACCTCGGCGTGCCAGCTCGCTGCCACCACCGCAACCCGCAGGTTGCTGCAGTCCGTCGGCAACTCGTCGGGGGCTCCGTGCTTGCTCACGGTTGACTCCTTCCTTCCGGGGTCTCGACAGGCTCGATCACGTCTCGACAAGCTCGACGACCATCGACCAGCTCGACCAACGCCAGATCAGGGAGTTCGTGGCCCATCCGGTCCCGCTTGGTGAGCAGGTAGGCCAGATTGTGGTCGTTGGGGTGCGGGGTGAGCGGTACCCGCTCGGCCACGGGTACGCCGAAGTCCTCGAGGTTGCGGACCTTGTCCGGATTGTTCGTCAGCAACCGGACACTCTCGACATGGAGGTCGCGCAGGATCTGGGTGGCGGTGCCGTAGTGCCGGGCGTCGGCCGGGAGACCCAGATCGAGGTTGGCATCGACGGTGTCCCGTCCGCCGTCCTGGAGCTGGTAGGCCTGCAGCTTCGCCACGAGCCCGATCCCTCGGCCCTCATGGCCGCGGAGGTAGATGACGACACCGCGGCCCTCGGAGACGATTCGCTCGAGCGCCTCGTCGAGCTGCGGTCCGCAGTCGCAACGGTCGCTCCCGAAGACGTCGCCGGTCAGGCACTCCGAGTGCACACGCGTGAGCACCGGGTCAGCGCCGGTGACCTCGCCGTAGACCAGTGCGATGTGCTCGGAGCCGTCGACGGTGATCCGGTAGCCGTACGCCGTGAAGTCGCCGTGGCGCGTAGGCAGTCGGGTCTCGGCGACCCGCTCGACGAGGTTCTCGTGCCGGCGTCGGTAGCGGACCAGGTCCTCGATCGAGATCATGGCCAGGCCGTGCTCGTCGGCGAACTCGCGGAGCTCCGGTGCCCGCTTCATCGATCCCGTCGTCGTTGACGACCTCGACAAGCACGCCCGCCGGAGTCAGCCCGGCGAGCGTCGCGAGGTCGACCGCGGCCTCGGTGTGACCGCGGCGGACGAGGACGCCCCCCTCGTGGTAGCGCAGCGGGAAGACATGTCCGGGTCGCGTGACCTCCCACGGTTCGGTGGCCGAGTCTGCGAGAACCCGGACGGTGTGCGAGCGGTCGGCCGCCGAGATGCCGGTGCTGACGCCGTCGCGGGCGTCGACCGAGATCGTGTACGCCGTGCGCAGCCGGTCCTTGTTGTGTGGGGTCATCAGCGGGATCTCCAGCCGGTCGAGCATGTCTGCCGGCATCGGCACGCAGATCACGCCACTCGAGTAGCGGATCGTGAACCCCATCAGCTCCGGGCGTCGACCGGCTGGCGGCGAAGATGATGTCGCCCTCGTTCTCGCGGGTCCTCGTCGTCGACGACGATGACGGCCTTGCCGGCCGCGATGTCGGCGATCGCGCGTTCGATGCTGTCGAGACGGACCTGCGGGGCGGTCATGGCTTCTCCTGCGTGTAGGCGCGGACCAGCTTCTCCACATGTTTGGCGATGACATCGACCTCGAGGTTGACGCGGTCGCCGGGCTTGCGGAAGCCGAGCGTGGTGCGGGTCAGGGTCTCGGGGATGAGGCTGACGGTGAACGAGTCGTCGCCGGCCTCGACGACGGTGAGGCTGACGCCGTCGACGGTGATCGACCCCTTGTCGACGAGGTATCGGCCCAGCTGGGTCGGGCATCGCGATCTCGACGACCTCCCAGTGCTCGCTCGGCTGGCGGCGTACGACGCGGCCGACGTCGTCGACGTGGCCCTGGACGATGTGGCCGCCGAGTCGCTTCTCCGCGGTGACCGCGCGCTCGAGGTTGACCCGGTCACCCGGGCGCGATGCCGTGCAGGCTCGTCTTGTCGAGGGTCTCCTGCATGACGTCGGCGGTCCACCGGTCGACGACCGTGCCGTTCGTCGAGCTTGTCGAGACGACCGTCAGACAACAGCCGTTGACAGCGATCGAGTCGCCCAGGCCGGCGTCGGAGAGCACGGTGGTGGCCTCGATGGTGAGCCGGATCGCGTCGCCCTGGTCCTCGACCGCGGCGACGGTGCCGAGCTCCTCGACGATGCCGGTGAACATCAATGTCTCCTCTCGGGTGCGGGGGTTTCGAGACGGGCGCCAGGGCGCCCTCCTCAACCAACGGCGAGACGGGTTTCGAGACGGGCGCCAGGGCGCCCTCCTCAACCAACGGCGAGATGGGTTTCGAGACGGGCGCCAGGGTCTCGACAAGCTCGACCAACGGCGGAGCGGGCGCTGGGGTCTCGACAAGCTCGACCGACGAGGGGACGGGTTTCGAGACGGGCGCCAGGGCGCCCTCCTCAACCAACGACGGAACGGGCGCCGGGGTCTCGACAAGCTCGACCAACGGCGGAGCGGGCGCCGGGGTCTCGACAAGCTCGACCAACGGGGGGAGGGGTCTCGAGGCTCGCTGCGCTCGCACCTCAACCACCGTCCGTCAACGAGAGGGTGTAGCGGACGTTGTGGTCGTCGAGCACGGTGACGTCGACGACCCGGGGACGCAACGCCTCGGCGATCGTGCTGATGCCCAGGTCGGCGACCGGGTGATGCCGGCCCCGAGCAGGAGGGGCGCGACGTAGACAACGATCTCGTCGACCAGGCCTGCGCGGACAAAGGCCGCGGCGAGGGTCGGGCCGCCTTCGAGGAAGACGTGCTGGCGGTCGCGGGCGTAGAGCTCCTTCAGCGCGAGTTCCGGGTCGCGGGTCCGGAGGTGAACCGTCTCCGCGTCGTCGTTGAAGACCCGCCGGCCCGGGTCGAGGTCGCGCTCCCCCATCACCGCACGCAGCGGCTGGCGGGCGAGCGGCTGGTCCTGCTCGTCGCGCACGGTCAGCAGCGGGTCGTCGACAACGACGGTGTTGCTGCCGACCAGCATGGTGTCGCAGAGCGCGCGCAGCCGGTGGGTGTCGCGGCGGGCAGCAGGACCCGAGACCCAGCGGCTGGTGCCGTCGGCGGCGGCGCTGCGGCCGTCGAGGCTAGTGGCGAACTTCCAGGTGACGAACGGCCGCTCGTGGTCGACGGCGAAGGTCCACACCCGATTGATCGCACGTGCCTCCTGGAGCATCAGGCCCGTACTCGACCTCGACACCGGCCGACGCGCAACGTGTCGCGGCCGCCGGTGGCGACCGGGTTCGGATCGGGCTGGGCGAAGACGACACGGCGAACGCCGGCGGCGACCAGCGCCTCGGAGCACGGTCCGGTGCGGCCGTGTGGTTGCACGGCTCGAGCGTCACGACAGCGGTGGTGCCCGAGCCGTTCCCCGGCGCGCGCGAGCGCATCTGCCTCGGCGTGCGGCACTGCCGGCGCCGCGATGATGGCCCTCGGCGACGACCGAGCCGTCCTCGTCGAGCAGGACACAGCCGACGCGTGGGTTGGGGCCCGAGCGGGACACCCGGCGATCGTGGCCAGCTCGAGCGCGCGTGTCATCGCGGCCTGCTCGGCCGGGCTGATGGTCATCGGGTCGTCGCTGATCGGTGCGGTCACGGACTCCGGGGACGGTGGCAGTGCGGCATGCGCCGTCCCCACCTGCGTGCGCTTCCCATCCGGACTTTCACCGTCGGTCCAGGAATTCCACCTGGTCAACCGGTGACTGGCTGTCACCGGGTCGCGGACTGTCACCGCCGGCTCGGAATTGCACCGACCCCAGAGCACGCGAGCTGTTGCTCGTTCGGGAGGAGTCTAGCCAGTCGCGCGGGTCGCGGCCTCACGCAGGGACGAGACCATCGTCTCGGGGTCATCGGCCGAGTAGACGGCCGACCCGGCGACGAAGACGTCGGCGCCGGCCTCGGCACAGCGCTCGATCGTCTCCAGTGAGATGCCGCCGTCGACCTGCAGCCAGGTCTCGAGTCCGTGCTTGTCGAGCAGCGCCCGCGCCGCGCGGATCTTCGGCAGGCACAGGTCGAGGAACGACTGGCCGCCGAAACCGGGCTCGACGGTCATGACCAAGAGCATGTCGAGCTCCGGCAGCAGGTCCTCGTAGGGCTCGACGGGCGTCGCCGGCTTCAGCGCCATGCTGGCCCGGGCGCCGGCCTTGCGGAGCTCGCGCGCCAGGCGGACGGGAGCCTGCGCGGCCTCGACGTGGAAGGTCACCGACCCGCACCCGGCCTCGACGTAGGCCAGGGCGTGCCGGTCGGGGTCCTCGATCATGAGGTGGGCGTCGAGAGGCGTCTCGGTGCTGCGGGCCAGCGCCTCGACCATGGTCGGGCCGAACGTCAGGTTGGGGACGAAGTGGTTGTCCATCACGTCGACGTGGACCCAGTCGGCGCCGCTGATCCGACCACCTCCGCGCCCAGCGCCGCGAAGTCGGCGTTGAGGATGCTCGGGGTGATCTGAATGCCCACGAGACTCAGCCTAGGGCGGCGGCCGTCTCCAGGTCCGCGATGGCGGTGGCGGCGCGCCGGGCACCGACGTCGCTGATGGCGTCGTCCTGCAGGCCGCCGAGTCCGAGGGTGAAGATCGCGGCGACATAGGCGTAGCCCGCCATCCGGCGGTAGGCGAACCAGGTGGCGGTGGCGGTCCAGGTCCGGACCGCCGGCGGCACGCAGCCGCTCGCGGTAGTGGTCGAGAAGGTCGCGCTCGTGCTCACGGCGTACGTCGGGAGGCAGGCCCAGCACCAGGTGGTAGGTGACGTCGCGCAGCCCGTTGCCCGCCGGACCGCCTGCCAGTCGAGCAGCCCCACGCCGTCGCCGAGCAGGTAGACGTTGCCCGGGTGCGGGTCACCGTGCAGGACGCTGCGCGGCCCCCGGTCGAGATCGGCGCCCACCGCCGGTAGGACGCCAGGATCTCGCGGCCCTCGGTGGTGACCAGGTCTCCGACGCGTCCCGCCAGCGGTCCGAGCGAGCGGCAGACCACCGGGAGCAGGCCGTCACCGGCGTTGGTGCCGAGCCAGGGGGGCGCCATCGGGAGGTCGTGGGTCGCCCCGTGCAACCGGGCGAGGGTGCTCAGCCCTGCGGCCGCCCGGTCGGGCGTGCAGCGGTGTCCGGGTGTCGACGAACTCGGCCCCCCGGGCGCCGAGGTCCTCCAGCACCAGGACGAACCGCCCGGTCCAGCGGTCGAACGATGCCCCCAGCAGCTGCGGAGCCTCCAGGTCCAGGCCCAGGCGCAGGTCTCGGTAGAACCCGACCTCCACCTCGCCGAGCCGGGCGAGCCCGCCGAAGAACCGGGTCCCGGCAGCGACCGCTGACGTCTTGACGAACACCGTCGGCGGGAGGTCCTCGCCGGTGAGGGCGAGCCGCACCCGGTCCGTCGTGCCGCTGGTGCCCCCCAGACGCCGCGCCGCCTCGACCGGCCGCCCCAGCAGCCGGGTGAGCAGGGCGGGGTCCTCCAGCTCGGGGGCGTTCCGGACCAGGTCCGCGCCCAGACGGCCCAGCTCGATGCCCACGCGCGCCGCTGTCGCCAGCACGGGTCAGTCCGCGAGGGAGGTGTCGTGGGCCGCCGTGAGGGAGCCACCGGCGTCGCCGGTGTTGACCACACCGGCCGGCTCGATGAGCATCGCGGCGACCTCGCCGTCGGCGCGGGGACAGTGCTCGACACCACGCGGCACGACGTAGAGCTGTCCTGGGCCCAGCTCGACGTCGGCGTCGCGGAGCTGGATGGTCAGGGACCCCTTGAGGACGAGGAACAGCTCGTCGGTGTCCTCGTGGGTGTGCCAGACGAACTCGCCCCGGACCTTGACGACCTTGATCTCGTAGTCATTGAGCCGAGCCACCACCTTCGGAGCCCAGTGGTCGGAGAAGCGGCCCAGCCGCTCCGCGAGGTCCACCACCACGGCGTCGTCGCTCATCAGGACTCCTCGGACTCGTCGGGGGTCTCGGCGCCCGTGCGCTCGTCGCGGTCGGCCCACTCGAGGAGAGGCGCGATGTCGTAGGTGGTGGCCGGGTCGTCGATGTCGGCGTGCAGGTCACCCAGCTCGGCGAAACGGGCCGGCATGGTGAAGATCGTGAAGTCGCGCGGATCGGCATTGTCCACCTCGTCCCACCGGATCGGCGCCGAGACGCGGGCGTCGGGCAGGCCGCGCACGGAGTACGCCGCCGCGATGGTGTGGTCGCGGGCGTTCTGGTTGTAGTCGACGAAGACGGTGGTCGGGTCGCGGTCCTTGCGCCACCAGGTGAGGTCGACGTCATCGGGCGCCCGGCGTTCGACCTCCCGGGCGAATGCCAGCGCGGCACGGCGGACCACCTTGTGGCCGTGGTCGGGCTTGATGCGGACGTAGACGTGGAGCCCTTTGCTGCCGCTGGTCTTGGGGAAGCCGACGACGCCGAGCTCGTCGAGCACCTCATGCGCGACGTGCGCGACGCGGCGTACGCGTTCGTAGTCGCAGTCGGGGCCCGGGTCGAGGTCGATGCGCCACTCGTCGGGCTCCTCGGTGTGGCCGCGGCGGCTGTTCCACGGGTGGAACTCCACCGTCGACATCTGCACCGCCCAGATCACCGAACCCAGCTCGGTGACGCACAGCTCGTCGGCCGTGCGGTTCCAGCGTGGGAAGTGCAAGCGGACGGTCTCGACCCAGTCGGGGGCGCTGGCTGGGACGCGCTTCTGGTGGACCTTGTCGCCAGCGAGGCCCTTGGGGAAGCGATGCAGCATGCACGGCCTCTCGAAGAGCGCGTTGACGATGCCCGGTCCGACGGCGAGGTAGTAGTCGACGAGGTCGAGCTTGGTGGCCCCGGACTCCGGGAAGTAGATCCGCTCGGGGTTGCTCACGCGGACCACGCGGGAGTCGACCTCGACCTCGACCGCCGATGAGGCCATCACAGCTTCCTGATCAGAGCCATGAACATGGCGTCGGTGCCGTGCCGGTGCGGCCACAGCTGGACGGTTCCGGGGATGCTGCCCTCGGCCCCCGGCACCTCGCCGAGGACGGAGAAAGCGTCGAGGAGCTCGACCCCGGAGCTCCGCAGAGCGGCCGGACGACCTCGACCGTCTCGGCGCCGACGGGTGAGCACGTCGCGTAGAGCAGGACCCCGCCGGGACGCAGCAGGTCGAGTCCGGCCCCGAGCAGGTTGCGCTGGAGGAGGACGAGGGGCACGAGGTCCTCGGGCTTGCGGCGCCAGCGTGCCTCCGGCCGTCTGCGCAGCGCACCCAGTCCGGTGCAGGGGGCGTCGACCAGCACCCGGTCGGCCGTCCCTGGACGCAGCGGCGGGCGCGTGCCGTCGGCGGTGACGACCCCGACCGCCCCCTCGACCACCCCGCTGGACGTGCCGAGGCTGCCGGCGACCAGCCGGCTGCGATGGTGGGCCACCTCGACGGCGAGCACCCCGGCCCCGCGCTCGCCGGCCAGCCCGGCCAACAGCGCCGCCTTGCCGCCCGGCCCGGCGCACAGGTCCACCCACAAGCGGTCCGCACCCTCGATCGGAGCGTGCGCCAGGACGTGCGCGACCAGCTGGGACCCTTCGTCCTGCACCCCGGCGCGGCCCTCGGCGACCGCGGACACGGCGCCGGGGTCACCGGAGTCGAGGATCGAGCCGTAGGGCGAGTACGGCGTCGGCTCGCCGGGCAGCTCCTCGCGCAGGAGCGGCCGGGTCGGGCCGCGAGGGTCACCCGGGGTGGCTCGTTGTCGGCGGCGAGCAGATCGAAGCAGCTCGGCGCGACCGACCGCCTTGCGGAGTTCGTCGACCACCCAGCGGGGGTGGCTGTAGGCGATCTCGGCGTACCGCGACCGGGGACGGCTTCCGGGTCCGGCGCCACCTCCGCGATCCAGGCCTCGAGGTCGCGTTCGGCGACGCGGCGCAGCACCGCGTTGGCGAAGCCGGCGGCACCGGGGAACCCTTGTGCTGGACGAGGTCGACGGTGGTGCTGATCGCAGCATGCGTCGGGGACCCGCATGGCCAGCAGCTGGTGGCACCCCAGCCGCAGCGCGTCGAGCACTTTGGCCTCGATCCGCGCGAGCTTGCGGTCCGCGCAGGCGGCGAGGATCACGTCGTAGGTGCCGCGGCGGCGCAGGGTGCCTGCGACGAGCTCGGTGGCGAAGGCGGCGTCGCGGCGGTCGAGTCGGAAGTGCCGGATGACCGCCGGGAGCACGAGGTTGGCGTAGGCCCCGTTGACCCTGACCTCCTTGAGCACCTCGAAGGCGGCGAGCCGAGGGACGTCGACGCTGCGGGCAGGCCGCCACCCGCCTGTGGTCCCGGTCGGTCGCTCAGCCATCCTCGAAGTACCTCGCCGCCACCTTCTTCGGGGCTCGGGTCGCCCACGCGTCGGTGATGATCTCGGCCAGCTCGTCGCGCGGCAGCTCCCCAACCGGACTGCTGGACGAGGACGGCGTTGAAGCTCCGGAAGTGGTCGATCGTGAAGAACGGCGTCGCGGGGATCGTCCACGAGCGCGTCCTTCTCGACCGCGGTGGGGGTGATGATGACCAACAGGTCGTCGTACATCTCGCCCGGTGTCGGGGTCGACCGCGCTCTTGTGGGGTGGTCGGAAGAACAAGAAGCCCTTCCCCTTGTCGCCGGTCGGCACCTTGTAGGTCGGGACATCGCCCCACGACGTCGACAGCTCGACCTCAGGCAAGGCCCCACAGATGTCCGCGACGTCGTCCGCGGTGCCGGCCGGCTCATCCGACGACCGTAGGGGAAGACCCGCCTCCCTGCGACGGACCGCCTCCCGGGGCGGCACCGAAGCGCGCTCCCGACTCCAGGCGCAGCCCGCGGGCCCAGTCGGCGGCCGGCATCTGCCGCTTTCCGAAGCCCTGGACCTCGCCGAGGCGAACGGCCCGCGTGCCCGTCCCCACGAGGACGTCCTGCTTGCCGACCTCGATCTCACCGGGAGCCAGGTGGGCGGCGGCGAGGCTCACGGGGCCGAGCTTGACCCGCTCACCGGCCATCGTCGTCCAGGCTCCGGGAGCCGGCGTGCAGGCCCGCACCCGCCGATCGATCGCCCACGGCCGGCTCGGTCCAGTCGATCTCCGCGTCGTCGACGGTGATCTTGGGGGCGTAGCTGACGCCGTCGACCGGTTGGTCGCCGGGCCACGACCGACCCGTTCGCGATGCCGTCGATCGTGGCGACGAGGAGTCCGGCGCCCCCCTCGGCGAGGCGGGCGAGCAGGTCGCCGGCGGTGTCGGTGGGTCGGATCGTCTCGGTCATCACGCCGTACGTCGGACCGGCGTCCATGGCCTTGACGATGCGGAACGTGGTGGCGCCCGTGACCTCGTCACCGGCCCAGATCGCGTGCTGGACGGGGGCGGCGCCCCGCCAGGCCGGCAGGCAGGAGAAGTGCAGGTTGACCCACCCGTGCTCGGGGATGTCGAGGGCGCTCTGCGGGAGCAGCGCGCCGTAGGCGACGACCGGGCAGCAGTCGGGTTCGAGTGCGCGCAGCTCGGCCTGGAAGTCCTGGTCGCGCGGATGGTCGGGCTTGAGTACCCGCACGCCGAGCTCGGCGGCGCGCTCCGCGACCGGGCTGGGTGTCAGCCTCCGGCCACGACCGGACGGGGCGTCGGGACGGGTGAGGACGCCCACGAGCTCGTGGTCGGACGAAGCGAGGGCGTCCAGCGACGGCACGGCGACCTCGGGCGTCCCCGCGAAGACCAACCTCATCGGTGCATCACAGGCTCAGGCCGCCCGTGGGGTGGGGGCTGAGCTTCACCGTCGGCTGATCGCGCGCCGAACCAGTCCGCCTCGCGGATGTCCTTCATCGCGATGCGCCGGGCCTCACGGTCGAGCCGGTCGATGAACAGCACCCCGTCGAGGTGGTCGGCCTCGTGCTGGATCGCCCGGGCCAGGAGCTCGCTGCCCTCGACGGTGACCGGCTCGCCGTACATGTCGAAGCCGCGAGCGACGACCGACAGCGCACGCCGACACTCATAGGTCAGCTCCGGCAGCGACAGGCAGCCCTCGAGGCCCTCCTGCTCCTCGGCGGAGAGCTCGAGGGTGGGGTTGACCAGGTGACCGATCTCGCCGGCGACGTTCCAGGTGAAGACGCGCAGGCCGACGCCGATCTGCGGTGCGGCCAGCCCGGCTCCGGGTGCGGCCAGCATGGTGTCGGTGAGGTCGTCGACCAGGGCGCGCAGCTCCTTGTCGAAGGCGTCGACGGGGCGTGCCGCCCGGCGCAGGACCGGGTCGCCGAACAGACGGATCGGTCGCACGGCCATGGCCGCGAGTCTACGAAGGCCGTCACAGGCTCACCGGGTCGACCTGGATGCGGACCGCGTCGAGCTTGCGCGCCGAGCGGATGCGTTGCAGGTCACCCAGCGCACGGGACAGGGCCGGTCCCTGGGCCCGGGGCACGCGGAGGACGACGCGCTCCTCGCCGCCTTCGACGGGCACGGGCCCCAGGACCTCGGCCCCGTCGGGCGCCTCCAGCAGGGTCAGCGCGTCGTCGACGGCACCGGGCTCGCCGGTGATCGTGGCCAGCCGAGCGGCGGGCGGGAGATGGGCGGCGGTGCGCTGCTCGGTCTCGCGGGAGGCGAACCCGGGGTGGTCCCAACGCACCAGGGCCTGCACCGCTGGGTGGGACTCGTCGCCGACCAGCACGGCTCGGCCCCCGGGAGCCACCAGCGCCACGGCGTTGCTCCACCGGCGCAGCGCCTCCTCCTCGGCGCGCAGGTCGGCGCGGGAGAGCGAGGCCCAGGCGTCGAGCAGGACGACAGCGGCGTAGCCCGGCTCGGCGACAGGCTCGGCGCCGGGGGTGGCGACGACGATCGCCGCTTCGGGGCCGACATTCTCGAGCACCTGGTCGCGTGAGGACGTCCGCACCCGGGTGCCCGGGAACGAGCGGCCCAGCTCTTCGGCCGTGCGGGCGTCGCCGACGACCGGGGCGCGCAGGCCACGGTGGCCGCACTCGGCGCAGGCCCATCCCTGGGCCTCGGTGGCGCACCAGCCGCAGGCCGGGGGCCTCGCAGGGCCCGTGAGCCGGAGCGGCCCGGTGCAGGCTGCGCACCGCGCGGGGGTGCGACAGCGCTCGCAGGCCAGCGAGGCGGCGTACCCGTGCCGGGGGGTCTGGACGAGCACCGGCCCGTGCTCCAGAGCTGTCCGGATGGTGTCGTGCACCTCGCGGGGCATCCGGGCCGAGCGCGCGTGGGGATCGCGGGCGAGCGCGCGCTCGCCCCCGGCAACACTCACGGTGAGCAGCTCACGCAGTCGCTCGCGCGGGACGGTCAGCTCGCGCGCCCACCGGCTGGCGATGAGATGGTGCGCCTCTACCGTGCGCGCGAAGCCGCCGACCACGACCGCGGTGCCCTCGAGCTCGGCGCGCGTGAGGAGCGTCTCGCGGGTGTGGGGATAGGGCGCGCGCGGCTCGGCGTGCAGGTCGTCTCCGTCGTCCCAGATCGCGACCAGGCCGAGGTCGGCGACCGGGGCCCACGCGGCGGCGCGGGTGCCGACCACGATCCTGCGGGCTCCGCGGGAGATGGCGAGGAAGTCGCGGTAACGCGCGGCCGGGCCGGCGTCGGCGGTGAGCGCGACGTGGTGACCCGGTCCCAGCACCCCCTCGAGAGCCGCGGAGGCCCGGACGACGTCCTTGCCGTCCGGGACGCACAGCAGCGCCCCACGCCCGGACGCGTAGGTCGCTGCGGCGGCGTGGGCCAGGAGCAGCGGCCAGTCGGCGCCCGGGGCTGCGCCCCACACCGCGCGCGGGCTCTCACCGGCGGCCAGCCGCTGCAGGAAGGGCGTGGCATGGGCGTGGTCGGCCCAGGCGCTGGCGGCCTCGGTCGGGCTCCATGTGGTCCCTTCCGGCGCTGGGGACCACGGCTGCTTCTCGGTGGTGGCGTGGCGGGGCGGGACGGCCAGCCGGAGCACGTCGCTGCGGGCGCCGGCGTACCTCTCGGCCAGCGCGTCGGTGAGGGCTGCGACCGCCGGGCTCAGCACCGGCTCCGGGCTGACGACCCGACGCAACGGGGTGAGCCGGCCGTGGTGGTCGGACGCCGAGGTGCGCTCGAGCACGAAGCCGTCGACGTCCTGCCCGGCGAAGCGCACCTTGACCCGGACCCCCGGCTGGGCGTGGTCGGCCATGGCCTCCGGGACCGCGTAGTCGAAGGAGCGGTCGAGGTGGGCGAGGGGTACGTCGACCAGCACGCGGGCCACCGGGTCGACGGCGGCGATCACCGCGGCCGCCACCGTGCGTGCTCGGGTCGCTCTGGCCTTGGCCTGCGCCTCCTCGACCGAGGCCCGCACGAGCCCGGGCAGCAGCTCTGGCTGCTCGGGTGGTTCGGGAGGCCGGCCGGTCATGGCCGGGAGTCTCTCAGCGGGCGCCGACCACGGGCGTTCCTGGGCAGAACCTGACGTTCCTGGCCGAAACTTCGGGCGGGAACGTCAGGTTTCCCCGGATATCCGGGGACTCCTGCACCTCACGCCCCGACGGCGGCCTTGAGCGCGTCGGCCCGGTCGGTGCGCTCCCAGGTGAACTCGGGGAGCTCGCGGCCGAAATGGCCGTAGGCGGCGGTCTTGGTGTAGATCGGGCGGAGCAGGTCGAGGTCGCGGATGATCGCGGCGGGGCGCAGGTCGAAGACCTCGAGCACCGCCTGCTGGATCTGCTCGTCGGGGACCGTGCCGGTGCCGAAGGTCTCGATGAAGACGCCGACCGGGTGCGCCTTGCCGATGGCGTAGGCGACCTGGGCCTCGCAGCGGCGCGCGAGTCCGGCGGCCACGACGTTCTTGGCGACCCAGCGCATGGCGTAGGCGGCCGAGCGGTCGACCTTGGAGGGGTCCTTGCCGGAGAAGGCGCCGCCTCCGTGGCGGGCCATGCCGCCGTAGGTGTCGACGATGATCTTGCGCCCGGTCAGACCGGCGTCGCCCATCGGACCGCCGACCACGAAGCGGCCGGTCGGGTTGACCAGCAGGCGGTAGTCCTCGGAGGGCAGGGCCACCTCGCGCAGCACCGCGTCGATGACGTGCTTCTTGATGTCGGGCTGCAGGGTCGTCTCGAGGTCGATGTCCTCGGCGTGCTGGGTGGAGAGGACCACGGTGTCGATGCGGACCGGCCGGTTGTCGGCGTCGTACTCGATCGTGACCTGGGTCTTCCCGTCGGGGCGCAGGTAGGGCAGCGTGCCGTCCTTGCGCACCTCGGTGAGCCGCTCGGCCAGACGCTGGGCGATCACGATCGGCAGCGGCATCAGGACGTCGGTGTCGTCGCAGGCGTAGCCGAACATCAGGCCCTGGTCGCCGGCGCCCTGCTTGTCGAGCTCGTCGTGGGAGTCACCGACGCGCGCCTCGTGACCCTCGTCGACGCCTTGCGCGATGTCGCTGGACTGGGCGCCGATGGCGACCGTCACGCCGCAGGAGGCACCGTCGAAGCCCTTCTCGGAGTGGTCGTAGCCGATCTCCAGGATCCGGTCGCGGACCAGCTGGGCGACCGGGGCGTAGGCCTGGGTGCGCACCTCACCGGCCACGACGACCAGTCCCGTGGTCAGCAGCGTCTCGACCGCCACGCGCAGGTCGTGCTTCTCGGGGTCGTGCTCCATGAGGTAGTCGAGGACCGAGTCGCTGATCTGGTCGGCGATCTTGTCGGGGTGGCCCTCGGTCACCGACTCCGACGTGAAGAGACGTCCAGACATGCAGCAGCTCCGTTCGTGCGGGGGCCCGTCAGGGCCCGAAGTGGGTCAATCTTGCAGCCTGGCGGCCACCTGGTCCCAAATGGCGTGGGCCAGCGCGCTCTTCGAGCCCAGGGGTACGGCGGTCTCCCCGCCGCCAGCGGCCAGGATGACCGCCTCGTTGTCCGGGCTGCCGAAGACCGCTCCCCCGCTGACGTCGTTGACGACCAGCAGGTCGCAGCCCTTGCGCGCGAGCTTGCCCCGGGCCAGGTCGAGCACCGACCCGGAGTCGTCGCCGGTCTCGGCGGCGAAGCCGACGACCACCTGCCCCGGCCGCGACCGCTCGTGGCTGATCTCGCGGAGGATGTCGGGGTTCTGCGTCAGGGCCACGGTCGGAACGGAGCCGTCGTCGGCCTTCTTGATCTTCGCGGTGCTCACGTCGGTGGGCCGGAAGTCGGCGGGTGCCGCCGCCATCACCACCGCGTCGGCCCCGGGGGCCGCGGCCACGACCTCGTCGCGCAGCTCGGCCGTGGTCTCCACCCGCACGACCTTGACCCCCGCCGGGTCGGCCAGGGCGACGTTGGCCGAGACGAGGGTGACCTCGGCGCCGCGGGCGGCGGCCGCGCGGGCGAGGGCGTAACCCTGGAGGCCCGAGGAGCGGTTGCCGAGGAAGCGCACCGGGTCGAGGTACTCGCGCGTGCCCCCCGCCGAGACGACCACGTGCCGCCCGCTCAGGTCGCGCGCGGCCGAGCCGCGCGCCAGCACCTCGACGCAGACGTCGAAGAGCTCGGCCGGCTCCGGCAGCCTGCCCTTGCCGGTGTCCTTCCCCGTCAGGCGACCCTCGGCGGGCTCCACGACGACGGCGCCCCGGCTGCGCAGCATGGCCACGTTGGCCGCGGTGGCGGGGTGCTCCCACATCTCGGTGTGCATGGCCGGAGCGAAGACCACCGGGCACCGGGCGGTGAGCAGGGTGTTGGTGAGCAGGTCGTCAGCCAGGCCGTACGCCGCCTTGGCCAGCAGGTCGGCCGTCGCAGGCGCGACCACCACGAGGTCGGCCGCCTGGCCGATCCGCACGTGCGGCACCTCGTGGACGTCGGTCCAGACCTCGGAGGAGACCGGCTTCCCCGACAGGGCTGCCCAGGTGGCGGCCCCGACGAACTCCAGCGCGGAGCGCGTCGGGACGACGGTGACGTCGTGGCCGGACTCGGTCAGCCGTCGGAGCAGATCGCACGCCTTGTAGGCGGCGATACCTCCGGCGACGCCGAGGACGACCCGGGGCACGAGTGGAGCGCTACTCGCCGGTGGGGCCCGAGGCGAAGGACGCGTCGCGGGCGGCCTGCTTGGCAGCGGCCTCCTCGGCGGCGAGCTCGGCCGGGTCGACGTCCTCGCAGGTCAGGAGGTCCTCGCTGATCTCGCGGAGCGCGATCGAGAGGGGCTTCTCCTGGACGTGGGTGTCGACGAGCGGACCGACGTACTCGAGCAGACCCTCACCCAGCTGGGAGTAGTAGGCGTTGATCTGCCTGGCGCGCTTGGCGCTGTAGAGGACGAGCTTGTACTTGCTGTCGGTCTTGGTCAGCAGGTCGTCGATCGAGGGGTTGGTGACGCCCTCGGCGGCGATGTTGGGGGCAGACACGCAAAGTCCTCACAGACACGACAGGCAGAAGATGGGCTCAGAGCTCCGGCGGGAGCATCATCAAGGCTACCAACTGCTCGGCCGCATCGTGAACTTCGTGGTTGACGATGCTCGAGTCGAACTCCCGCTCGGCGGCCAGCTCGACCCGCGCGGAGTCCAGCCGTCGCAGGCGGTCGGCCTCGGTCTCGGTGCCGCGGCCCTCGAGCCGGCGGACCAGCTCCTCCCACGAGGGGGGCTTGAGGAACACGAAGTGCGCGTCGGGCATCGTGGCCCGCACCTGGCGGGCGCCCTGCAGGTCGATCTCCAGCAACGCCGGCCGGCCGGCAGCCAGGGCCTCCTCGACCGGTCGCCGCGGGGTCCCGTAGCGCGCCGCCCCGTGGACCACGGCCCATTCGAGGAGCTCGTCCTGCTCGACCATCCGGTCGAACTCCTCCTCGGAGACGAAGAGGTAGTGGACGCCGTCGACCTCACCGGGTCGTTGGGCGCGCGTGGTCGCCGACACCGAGATCCAGATCTCCGGATGGGCCTCGCGCACCGCCGCCGCGACCGTGCCCTTGCCGACCGCGGTCGGTCCGGCCAGGACCACGAGGCGGCTGGTCATCGGTGCGCCGTACAGCGTTGCGCCGGGGTGGCGGTGAGCTGCACAGGGTCGGGCCGGGGTGGCGGTGGGTCGTCCAGGGAACTCGTGGACGGTTTCCTGTGCATCTCACCGCCGTCCGGGCAGCAGACCATGGACTCGACGCACACGCCCCGGCTGAGCTGGGCCCGTTGCCTCGACCAGATCAGCTGAACTCCTTCTCCAGCGCAGCGACCTGCTTGGTCCCGAGGCCCCGGACCCGGCGGCTCTCCGCGATGCCGAGGCGCTCCATGATCTGCCGGGCCCGGACCTTGCCGACACCAGGCATGGCCTGCAGCAGGTCGACGACACGCATCTTGCCGACCACCTCGTTGGCCTGGCCCTGGTGGAGGACGTCGATGATCGAGGCACCGGAGTTCTTCAGCCGGTTCTTGACCTCGGCCCGCTCTCGACGGGACGCGGCCGCCTTGGCGAGGGCGGCCTGGCGTTGTTCCGGGGTGAGCGGGGGCAGAGCCACGTGCAGAGGTCCTCCTGAGACGCAGCGGCCGGAGACGAGCCGCTCGCGGTCAATCTAGTCACGTGCGGGGGCGGGCCGCCACCGGGCCGCCGCCGGGCCGCCGCCGGGCCGCCGCCGGGCCACCACCGGGCCGCCGGCGGGACCGAACCGGTCTGATCCGGGTGTCCCTGGGGTCTCAGAGCGTGAGCGGCTGCTTGCAGATGTCGAGCGCGTGCTGCTCCACGCCGGTGAACGCCGCCACCGTCTCGCGGCCCGCGAGCGCCCGGGCCGCACCGTCGATGGCCTCGACCTGGTCCGGAGTGAGCCCCTCAGGAGGGTCCTGACCGTCGTAGGTCGCCGGATCCACCCCGGCCTCGCGCAGCGCCCCGTCGAGCCGCTCGATCCGGGTCACGACGGTCTCCCACTCGTCGACGAGGTCGCGCGGCGCCTCGGCGCGCAGGTCGCGCAGGATCGGCAGCGCCGCGATCAACGAGGTCGGCTCCCCGTCACCGATCGCCTCACTCAGGGCCTGCTGCTGCGCGACGACCGCGGCGCAGTAGTCCTCGCGGACCTCCTCCTGGTCCGGCTCGCCACATCCCCCCAGGAGGACGACCAGGACGAGCGCCGGGACGAGGGCCGACGGCCTCACCGGGCTCGCAGCTCGTCGTTCGTACGACGCACGAGGTCACGCATGGCGCCCAGGTCGGGGCCCAGCCCCAGCACCTCGCGCGAGGAGCTCGGGAGGACGTGGTCGGCAGCCGGTCCGAAGATGCGGGCGATGTCGGCGACCGTGCCGCCCTGCGCGCCGAATCCTGGGGCCAGGATCGGTCCGTTGACCTCCAGGTCGATGCCGGTCTCACCGATGGTGGCGCCGATCACGGCACCGAAGGAGCCCAGCGGCTCGACGTCGGCGTTGAGGGCCCGCAGGTGGTCGAGCATCCGCCCCGCTACGGGCGCGCCGTCGGCGGTGCGAGCGTGCTGGACCTCGGGTCCCTCGGGGTTGGACGTCAGGGCGAGGACGAAGAGCCCGGCGTCGTGCGTGCGCGCCGTCTCGACCATGGGGTCGAGCGAGCCGAATCCGAGGTAGGGGCTCGCGGTGATGGCGTCGGCGGCCAGCGGTGAGGCGGGGTCGAGGTAGGCGTCTGCGTAGGCCTGCGACGTCGAGCCGATGTCGCCGCGCTTGACGTCGAGCAGGACCAGGGCGCCGGCCGCCCTCGACTCGGCGATGACCCGCTCGAGGACGGCCACGCCGCGGCTGCCGAAGCGCTCGTAAAACGCCGACTGGGGCTTGACCACGGAGCACACCGGCGCGACGGCCTCGACGACCGTCAGCGTGAACCGCTCGAGGGAGGTGACGTCGTCGGCGAGCCCCCAGTCGCGGAGCAGACCGGCGTGCGGGTCGATGCCCACGCAGAACCGACCTCTCTCGACCATCGCGGCGTGCAGGCGGGCGCCGAAGCTCTGGCGGGCTCCCTGCGGGCGCGCGAGCGGGCTCGTGGGCTGGGGTGTCATGACAGCGCTGCCAGGACGCGGCGCGGCCAGCCCGGCCCGCCGTAGACGAACCCGGTGTAGGCCTGCAGGAGATCGGCCCCGGCGGCCAGCCGCTCCCGGGCGTCCTCGGACGAGGAGATCCCGCCGACGCCGACGAGGGTCATGGTCGGCCCGACCCGCTCGCGCAGGATGCGCACCACCTCGAGGGCACGTTCGCGCAGGGGCGCGCCCGAGAGTCCCCCGGCCCCGACCTCGGCCACGGCCGCGGCGTCGGTGCGCAGCCCCTCACGAGCTGTCGTGGTGTTGGTGGCGATGATGCCGTCGAGCCCGGTCTCGAGGGCCAGGTCGGCGACGGCCACCACGTCCTTGTCGTCGAGGTCGGGTGCGATCTTGACCAGCAGCGGGACCCGCGCGGAGACGTCGTCGGCGACCCGGCGGACGTGCGCCAGAAGCGGGCCGAGCCTCTCGACGGCCTGGAGGTTGCGCAGCCCCGGGGTGTTGGGCGAGCTGACGTTGACGACGAGGTAGTCGGCGTGGGGCGCCAGCAGCCGGGTGCTGAGCGCGTAGTCGGCCTCGACCGCGGCCTGGTCGTCGTCGGGCACGACCTTCGACTTCCCGATGTTGATCCCGAGCACGACACCCGGGCGCGCCGAGCGCGCGGTGCGAGCCGACAAGCGGGCGGCGACGGCGTCGGCCCCGTCGTTGTTGAAGCCCATCCGGTTGACCACAGCGCGATCGGTGGTCAGGCGGAACAGCCGCGGCCTGGGGTTGCCCGGCTGCGGGTGTCCGGTAACCGTGCCGACCTCGACGTGGCCGAACCCGAGCGCGGCGAGCGCATCGATGCCGACAGCGTTCTTGTCGAACCCCGCGGCCAGTCCGAGCGCGTTGGGGAAGCTCAGCCCCATGGCGGAGACCGGGGAGCCCGGGAGGCCTCGTCGGCTGAGCACCGGACGCGCCGTGCGGATGGCTCGGAAGCCGAGGTGGTGGGCCCGCTCGGGGTCGACCCGGGTCAGGGCGCGGTCGAAGAGGGCGTCGTACGCCGTCACCGCTTCGCCCAGTCCTGCAGGGATCGGACCCGGATGTCGCCGCGCCTGAGCGCCTCGATGCCCTGCACGGCGGCGCCGAGCCCTTGGACCGTGGTGATGCACGGGATGTTGGCCATCACCGCGGCCGTGCGGATCTCGTAGCCGTCGACCCGGACGTTGGAGCCGCCGCCCGACCCGTGGGGGGTGTTGATGACCAGGACGAACTCCCCGTCGTTGATCATCTTCACCGTCGTCGGCTCCCCGCCCGGACCGGTGCCCTCGAAGTGCTTGCGGACCACGGTGGCCGGCACGCCGTTGCGGCGCAGCACCTCGGCGGTCCCCTGGGTGGCCACGATCTCGAAGCCCATGTCGGCGAGCACCTTGATCGGGAAGATCATGTGCCGCTTGTCGCGGTTGGCGACGCTCACGAAGACCCGGCCCGAGGTGGGCAGCGAGCCGAACGCCGCCGCCTGGGACTTGGAGAAGGCCGAGCCGAAGTCGCGGTCGATGCCCATGACCTCGCCGGTCGACTTCATCTCCGGACCCAAGATGGTGTCGACCTGGCGGCCGTCCTTGCTGCGGAAGCGGTTGAAGGGCATCACCGCCTCCTTGACCGCGATCGGCTGGTCGCTGGGCAGATCGCCGCCGTCGGACTCCGGGAGGACGCCGGCTGCGCGCAGGTCGGCGATCGACTCCCCCAGCATCACCCGCGCCGCGGCCTTGGCCAAGGGCGTGGCGGTGGCCTTGCTCACGAACGGCACCGTGCGGCTGGCGCGAGGGTTGGCCTCGAGGACGTAGAGCACGTCGGAACCCAGCGCGAACTGGATGTTGAGCAGACCGAGGACGCCCACCCCGCGCGCGATCGCCTCGGTCGCCTCGCGGATCCGGTTGATCTCGGCCGCGCCGAGGGTGATCGGTGGCAACGCGCACGATGAGTCGCCGGAGTGGATGCCCGCCTCCTCGATGTGCTCCATGACGCCGCCGAGGAAGAGCTCGGTGCCGTCGAAGATCGCGTCGACGTCGATCTCGACCGCGTCGTCGATGAACCGGTCGACCAGCACCGGGTGCTCGGGGCTGATGGCGGTCGCCCGGGCGATGTAGGACTCCAGCGCGGCGTCGTCGTAGACGATCTCCATGCCACGCCCGCCCAGGACGTAGGAGGGGCGCACGAGCACCGGGTAGCCGACCTCGTCGGCGATCTGCTTGGCATCGGCGTAGGACGTCGCCATCCCGTGCTTGGGCGCCGGAAGCCCGGCCTCGTGCAGCACTCGGCCGAACGCGCCGCGCTCCTCGGCGAGGTGGATCGCCTCCGGCGACGTGCCCACGATGGTGACGCCGTTGTCCTTGAGCGCCTGGGCGAGGCCGAGGGGGGTCTGGCCACCGAGCTGGCAGATGACGCCCGCGACGGGGCCGGCCTGCTCCTCCGCGTGGACGATCTCGAGGACGTCCTCGAGGGTCAGCGGCTCGAAGTACAGCCGGTCGGAGGTGTCGTAGTCGGTGGAGACGGTCTCGGGGTTGCAGTTGACCATCACCGTCTCGTAGCCCGCCTCGGCTAGCGCCAGCGAGGCGTGCACGCACGAGTAGTCGAACTCGATGCCCTGACCGATCCGGTTGGGCCCGCTGCCCAAGATGATGACGGCCGGCTTCTCGCGCGGCGCCACCTCGGTCTCCTCGTCGTAGGACGAGTAGTGGTACGGCGTGGCCGCGGCGAACTCGGCCGCGCAGGTGTCGACGGTCTTGTAGACGGGCCGGATGCCGAGCGCGTGCCGGACACCGCGGACCACGTCAGGGGTCATCCCGCGGATCTTGCCGATCTGGACGTCGGAGAACCCGTGGCGCTTGGCCCGGCGCAGCAGCGCAGGGGTGAGCTCGGGGGCGGCCGTGACCTCCGCGGCGATCTCGTTGATGAGCAGCAGCTGGTCGACGAACCACGGGTCGATCCCGGTGTGGGCGTGGACCTCCTCCGGCGTCGCACCGGCACGGATCGCGTCCATCACCTTCTTGAGCCGCCCGTCGGTCGGCGTCTCGATTTCCGCTGAGCAGCGCGGCCTTGTCGAGGTTCCGCAGATCATCGGTGGTCGAGGAGCGAGCGCCAGCGAGCGTCTCGAAACCCCAGTCGAAGACCGCGTCCTTGCTCTCCAGGGAGCGCAGCGCCTTCTGCAGCGCCTCGGTGAAGTTGCGCCCGATCGCCATCGCCTCGCCGACCGACTTCATGTGGGTGGTCAGCGTCGGGTCGGCCCCGGGGAACTTCTCGAAGGCGAACCGCGGGACCTTGACCACGACGTAGTCGAGCGTCGGCTCGAAGCTGGCCGGCGTGCTCTGGCCGTCCTGACGGGTCGTGATGTCGTTGGGGATCTCGTCCAACGTGTAGCCGATGGCGACCTTGGCGGCGATCTTGGCGATCGGGAATCCGGTGGCCTTGGAGGCCAGCGCGCTCGATCGGGAGACCCGGGGGTTCATCTCGATGACGATGAGGCGGCCGTCGACCGGGTCGACGGCGTACTGGATGTTGCAGCCGCCGGTGTCGACCCCGACGGACCTGATGATGCCGATGGAGAGGTCGCGCATCGTCTGGTACTCGCGGTCGGTGAGCGTCATCGCGGGTGCGACCGTGATGGAGTCGCCGGTGTGGACGCCCATCGGGTCGAGGTTCTCGATCGAGCAGACGATCACCACGTTGTCGGCGGTGTCGCGCATGACCTCGAGCTCGTACTCCTTCCAGCCGAGGATCGACTCCTCCAGCAGCACCTCGGTGGTGGGGCTGGCGGCGAGCCCGGCGCCGGCGATGCGGTGCAGGTCGTCGACGTCGTAGGCCATGCCCGAGCCGGTGCCGCCCATGGTGAAGCTGGGTCGCACGACCACCGGGAAGCCCAGGGTGTCCGCGGCGGCGAGGCAGTCGTCCATCGAGTGGCAGATCGCGCTACGGGCGCACTCTCCGCCGAGCTCCTCGACGATCTTCTTGAACTGCTGGCGGTTCTCGCCCCGGTCGATGGCCTCGATGGAAGCCCCGATCAGCTCGACGTCGTACTTCTCGAGCACGCCGTTGGCGGCCAGGGCCATCGCGGTGTTGAGGGCGGTCTGCCCGCCGAGGGTCGCGAGCAGGGCGTCGGGCCGCTCCTGGGCGATGACGAGCTCGACGTACTCCGGGGTGATCGGCTCGACGTAGGTCGCGTCGGCGAACTCCGGGTCGGTCATGATCGTCGCCGGGTTGGAGTTGACCAGGATCACCCGCAGGCCCTCGGCCTTCAGCACCCGGCAGGCTTGGGTGCCGGAGTAGTCGAACTCGCAGGCCTGGCCGATGATGATCGGCCCCGAGCCGATCACCATGACACTGTTGATGTCCTCACGCCTGGGCATCAGCCAGTCCCCTCGTCGGTCTCGGCTTCCATGGTCGCTTCAGTCGCTCCGCTCGTCCCTCGCGTCGACTCCATCAGCGACAGGAACCGGTCGAAGAGGTACGCCGCGTCGTGCGGTCCCGCCGCGGCCTCGGGGTGGTACTGCACGGAGAAGGCCTTCAGCCGGCCGTCGTCGTCGTGCAGCTCGAGCCCTTCGACCACGTCGTCGTTGAGGCAGACGTGGCTGACCGAGGCGGCGCCGTACGGCGTCGGCGTCGGGCGGTCCAGCGGGGCGTCAACAGCGAACCCGTGGTTGTGCGCGGTCACCTCGACCTTGCGCGTCGTGCGGTCGATGACCGGCTGGTTGATGCCGCGGTGGCCGTACTTCAGCTTGTAGGTGCCGAAGCCGAGCGCTCGACCGAAGAGCTGGTTGCCGAAGCAGATCCCGAAGTAGGGGATGCCCTCCCCCAGCGCCTGTTGCAGCAGCTCGACCTGGGCCGTCGTGGCCGCGGGGTCGCCGGGGCCGTTGGAGAAGAAGAGCCCGTCGGGCCGCACGGCCAGGACGTCCTCGATCGTCGAGGTGGCCGGCAACACATGGGTCTCGATGCCGCGCTCGGCGAGGCGGTGCGGGGTCATCGACTTGATGCCGAGGTCGAGGGCGGCGACGCGGAAGCGCGGGCCATCGTCGCTCGAGCCTGTCGAGACCGCCGACACGACGTAGGCCTCCTGGGTGGAGACCTCCGACGACAGCTCGGTGCCGGCCATCTCCTTCGAGGCCCGCACCCGGTCGAGCAGCGCACCGGCATCGGTCTCGGTCGAGGAGATGCCGACCCTCATCGCGCCGCGCTCGCGCAGGTGGCGGGTCAGCGCCCGGGTGTCGATGCCGCTGATCCCGACCACGCCCTGGGTCCGCAGCTCCTCGTCGAGGCTGCGGCGGCTGCGGTGGTTGCTCGGCACCCGGGCGGGGTCACGGACGACGTAGCCGGCGACCCAGATCCGGCTCGACTCCGGGTCCTCGTCGTTGACGCCGGTGTTGCCGATGTGGGGAGCGGTCATGACCACGACCTGGCGGTGGTAGGACGGGTCGGTCAGCGTCTCCTGGTAGCCGGTCATCCCGGTGTTGAAGACCGCCTCGCCGAACGTCTCGCCCTGCGAGCCGTAGGACTCGCCGGTGAAGGTGCGCCCGTCCTCGAGGACCAACAGTGCGCCGCTCATGCTCGCTCTCCCTCGAGGTCGCGGAGGAAGGCCGTGAGCCCCTCCAGGTAGGTGCGCTGGTCGTCGACCAGGGCGATGTGGCTGCCGTGCGGGCTGTGGTGGTAGCGCCCCCGGGGCAGCTGGTCGGCCATCCAACGCAGGTGGTCGGGGTCCATCGTGTCGTGGGTCGCGCCCATGACCAGGGTCGGTACGTCGATCCGGTGCAGGTCACCGCTGCGGTCCCACTCGAGGAGCTTGCCGCTCGCGCCGAGCTCGCTGGGGCCCTGCATCGGGACGTAGATGTCCTTGTTGATGTGGGCGAAGGAGTCGACCACGTGCTGGGGCCACTGTTCGGCGGGCATCCGGACCACGTGGTGCACGTAGTGGTGCTCGGTCAGGAGCTCGTCGTACCTCGGGTCGTCGGTCGCGCCCTCGGCCTCCATCCGCTTCACGTCGGCGAGGACGTGCGGGTCGATCTGCGGCATGAGCACCTGCCCGGCGTAGGCGTTGTAGGCCGGGATGCTCGACATCATGTTGGAGAGGACCAGGCCCTTGAGCGTCCCTGGATGCGCCAGCGCGTACTCGATGCCGAGCACACCTCCCCAGGACTGGCCGTAGAGGACCAGGTTGTCAGGTCCGAGGCCCAGGGCCCGGCGCACCTGGTCGACCTCGTCGACGAACCGGTCGATCTCCCAGAGGGAGGGGTCCACGGGCTGGTCGCTGAAGTGGGACCCGAGCTGGTCGTAGAGGTGGACCTCGAAACCGCCATGCTCCGGGTCGGCGAGCAGGGCGAGGTCGAGGAGGTACTCGTGGGTGGCCCCGGGGCCTCCGTGCAGGGCCAGGACCTTGACCGTCGGGTGGTCCCCGAACCGACGCGTCCACACCTCGAAGGAGCCGCTGGGGGTGTCGATCGGGATCCGGCGCACGCCGTCGTCGCTCATGCCGACTTCCCGTCCAGCACCGTGGGCACCCCGCGCAGGAACGTCGCGCGGATGCTCGCCCCGAGGGTGCGGCCGTGCCAGGGGTTGTTGCGCGAGAGGGATGCCGACTCGGCGCGGTCGACGACCAGCGGGGTGGCCGGATCGACCAGCGTCGAGGTTCGCCGGTCTGCCGACCGCGAGCGGCGTGCCCTGGTCCACCAGCCCGGCGATCCGGGCGGGTCGGCTCGACATCGACCTCGGCCACCTCCGACCAGGTCATCGCGCCGGACTCCACCATCACCGAGGCGACCACGGGCAGCGCGGTCTCGAGCCCGAGCATCCCGAACGCCGCGTCGACGAAGGCGTGCTCCTTGTCGTGACGTGCGTGCGGGGCGTGGTCGGTCGCGACGGCGTCGATGGTTCCGTCGGCCAGCGCCGCGCGCAGCGCCTCGACGTCCTCCTGGGGCCGCAGCGGCGGGTTCACCTTGTAGGTCGGGTCGTAGCCCGCGACCAGGTCGGTGGTGAGCAGCAGGTGGTGGGGCGTGACCTCGGCGGTCACGGCGATGCCCTGGGCCTTGGCCCAGCGCAGCACCTCGACCGTGCCGGCCGTCGAGGCGTGGGCGACGTGGACGCGCGAGCCGGTGTGCCGGGCGAGCATCACGTCGCGGGCGACGATCACCTCCTCGGCGACCCCGGGCCACCCCGGTAGTCCGAGACGGCCCGACAGCTCGCCCTCGTGGCAGCACGCAGTGGCCGGAGCGAGGTCGGGGTCCTGGGCGTGCTGGCTGATGACGCCGCCGTAGGTCTTGACGTACTCCAGCGCCCGCCGCATGACCCTCGCGTTCCGCGACGCACCGGCCGTCGTCGGAGAAGACACGCACCCGGGCTCGCGACCGGGCCATCAGGCCGAGCTCGGCGAGTTCCTCGCCGCCGAGGCCGCGGGTGACGGCGCCGACCGGGTGGACGTCGACGATGCCGGCGCTCCGGCCGAGGTCGTGGACCCGCTCGGCGGCCTCCGCGGTGTCGGTGACCGGACTGGTGTTGGCCATCGCCAGGACGGCGGTGTAGCCGCCGGCGGCCGCCGCCCGCGACCCGGTCAGGATCGTTTCGGCGTCCTCGCGGCCGGGCTCGCGCAGGTGGGTGTGCAGGTCGACCAGGCCGGGCAGGGCGACGAGCCCGTCGGCGTCGACGACGCGGGTACCGGCAGCGTCCTTGATCGAGCCCACCTCGGCGATGGCGCCGTCGGCCAGCAAGAGGTCGGTGGCCTGCTCGCCGAGCAGCAGAGCGCCCCGCACCAGGATCGTGTCGGTCACGGTGTTCCTTCCTGGTCGTCGCCGGCCAGCAGGTGGTAGAGGATCGCCATCCGGACGGCCACCCCGGCCGAGACCTGCTCGAGGACCACGGACTGCGCGGCGTCGGCGGCGTCGGCGGCGATCTCGAGGCCGCGATTCATCGGGCCCGGGTGACAGATCGGGACCTCGGGTCCGAGCGCGTCCAGCCGGTCCCGGGTCAGTCCGTAGCCGACGGTGTACTCCCGCGCGCTGGGGAAGTAGCCGCCGCTCATCCGCTCACGCTGCACGCGCAGCATCATCACCGCGTCCGCGGTGGGCAGGACCTCGTCGAGGTCGTACGTCGTCGCGAAGCCGGCGTCCTTGGACCAGACGCCGATCCCGCTGGGCATGAGCGTCGGCGGTGCGACCGCCGTGACGGTCGCGCCGAGCTTGGTCAGGCACAGCACGTTGCTACGGAAGACGCGACTGTGGGTGAGGTCGCCGACCAGGACGACGTGGCGTCCCTCGAGAGGTCCCAGGCGCTGGTGCAGCGTGTAGGCGTCGAGCAGCGCCTGCGAGGGATGCTCGTGGGTCCCGTCGCCGGCGTTGATCACCGAGGCGTCGACCCACTGGGCGACCTGGTGCGCCGCGCCGCTGGCCGGGTGGCGCATGACCAGGGCGTCGACCCCCATCGCGGCGATCGTGAGCACGGTGTCGCGCAGGCTCTCGCCCTTGGAGGCCGAGCTGCCCTTGCCGGTGATGTTGACGGTGTCGGCCGATGAGCCACTTGCCGGCGATCTCGAAGCTCGAGCGGGTGCGGGTGGAGTCCTCGAAGAACAGGTTGATGACCGTGCGCCCGCGCAGCGCGGGCAGCTTCTTGACCTGGCGGCGCTGCACGTCGTGCATCTCGGCGGCGGTGGCGAAGATGTCGGCGATGTCGGCTGCGGTCACGTCGTCGATCGAGAGCAGGTGCTTGCGCCGTCGCTCGCTCACGCGATGCTCACCTCCTCGACCCCGTCGATCTCCTCGAGCCGGACCGTCACCCGCTCGCTGCGGGCGCTGGGCAGGTTCTTGCCGACGTGGTCGGCCCGGATCGGCAGCTGTCGGTGGCCCCGGTCGACCAGCACCGCGAGCCGGACCACCTCGGGGCGGCCGAGGTCGTTCATCGCGTCGAGCGCCGCCCGGACGGTGCGGCCGGAGAAGAGGACGTCGTCGACGAGCACGACCGTGCGGCCCGTCGATGCCTCCGGGCGGGACCTCGGTGTGCTGGGGGCCCGCGGGTGGGGTGCTGGCGCAGGTCGTCGCGGTACATCGTGGTGTCCAGGGCACCGACCGGGACGTCGTAGCCCTCGACCTGGGCGATGCGGGCCGCGATCCGCCGGGCCAGCGGGACCCCACGGCTGGGGATGCCGAGCAGCACGAGGTCCTCGGCACCCTTGTTGCGCTCGAGGATCTCGTGGGAGATGCGGGTCAGTGCCCGGGCGATGTCACCGGCGTCGAGGACCACACGGGCGGCGGGGTCACCTCGGGAGCTGCTGGCTGGGCACACACGAGTGCGGCCTGACCTCCTTCTCCGCCTCACCGGACGGCTCGTTAAAGGATGTCGATCAGGCCGCACCCTACTAGACCTCAGCGGGTGATCGGACTCCGTCCGAAGGCGAGTCCGGCGAAGGCGACGACCATCCAGAGCGGGGCCAGGACGCCGGGGAAGCCCGGCACTGCGGTGCCCACCACCATCGCGGGACGCCCAGGGTGACCCGGGCGCTCCAGACGCCGATCCAACGCGAGACGATGCGCTCCTTGAGGGCCATCCAGGCGACCGCCCCCGCCGCGACGACGACACCGAGCCAGCCGATGAAGCTGCCGAAGTCGTTGAGGACGTACATCGTGTAGAGCGCGTCGCGGTCGTAGGTACTCACCGTTGATGCCTCCGTGCATGTAGATCGCGAGCATGCCCTTGTAGCCGTAGCCGAGGGTCAACGCGCCTGCGGCAGCGAGCAATCCGTGGGTGACGACCCGCGCAGCCGTGCTCGCCTCGGCGCGCGGCTCGACGTGGCGGCGCCACAGGGCGGAGAGCACGAGCAGGCTCGCCACCGTGAGGTAGCCCAGCACGAGGCTGACGTGGGCCGTGCCACGGCTGACCTCGTCGACCACGTCGACGGTCACCGTCTTGCTCTCCTCGTAGCCGGCCGGGTGGAGGTCGGTGAGCAGGGTGGCGCCGATGCCGAGGAGGCCGGTGAGGCACCCGGTGAGCGCCCACGGCGTCGTACGCCGGCGGGAGGGTGCGGAGTCGACGGCGTTGGTGGTGCGGTCGAGCGTGGTCATGGTGGTTCGCTCTCGGTTCGGGGTGGGGAGGACCTGAGGCTCCGACGCCCGGGGTCCCGGCCGGCAGGGACCGCGGTCCCGATTCCTCACGAGCGTCGCGCGAGGCCGCTTCTGGGCGCTGTCGCGCTGGCAGGATGCGGGCATGTCCCGACGGTCGGCTGCCCTGTCGTGGCTGGCCACCGGGCTGGCCTCGCTCAGTGTCGTGAGCTGCCTGGCCGCGATCCCCTGGGCGTACTGGCTCGAGGGACGTGCCGACGTCGAGATCGTGCTCTGGGGCGACCTGGTGCTCGGCACCGCCTGGCCGGTGGCGGGGGCCCTGGTCGTCCGGGCCGCGCCGGGCAACGCCGTCGGCTGGGTACTGGTCTCCGCCTCGCTCATCGGGCCCTACCACGTCGCGGGCTACTACACCGCCATGGACGCGGAGCCCGCCTGGGAGCTGCCGCTGGCGGATCTCGCGGGATGGGTCGCCGTGTGGGGCTTCGCGCCGTACTTCTGGGTGCTACCCCTGGTCCTGCTGCTGTTCCCCGACGGCCATGCCCTGTCCCGGAGGTGGCGATGGGTCGTCAGGTGCCTGGTCGTCGTCGCGGCCGTCACGGTCGTGTCGCGGATGCTCTCACCGGTGACGACCGACATCGCCCGATCGGTCCTGAACCCGTGGGCGCCGCCGTGGGAGTGGACCCGTTACGTCACGCTGGCGGGCTCCCTCGCCTGCGTGTTCGCCGGCAACGTCCTCGGGCTCGTGAGCGTCCTCCTCCGCACCCGCCGCTCAGTCGGTCGGCATCGCACCCAGATGCAGTGGCTCCTGCTCGGCGGGAGCCTTTTGCTCGTCGGGCTTGCGCTCCCGCTACCGGACCTGGCCGGGGACGTGGCGCTGGCGGTGGGCCTGACCGGTCCACCGGTCGCCATCGCCGTGGCCGTGCTCCGGCACGGACTCTTCGACGTCGAGTTCGCGCTCAACCGCACCATCGTCCTGGGAGTGCTCTCATCGGTGGTGGTGGCCACCTACGCCTTGTCGGTGTTGCTCCTCGGGCAGGTCGGGATGACCTCAGGTCCCGGGCTGCTGCTCGTGGCGGGCGCCGCGCTCGCTGCGGCCTCGCTGCGTGGCGCGGTCCAGCGGGCCGTCGACCGCTGGCTCTTCGGTCACCGCAGCGACCCGTATGCCGTCGTTTCACGGGTGGGCCGCAACATCGCTCCAGCAGGAGAGCCGGGCGAGGCGCTCGAGCTCCTGGTCGACGCATTGCGGCGCGCGCTCCGGCTGCCCTACGTGGCGTTCCTCGACGAGGCGTCCGGCCGGCCGCTGGCCGTGGCGGGCTCCCCGGTGCCGGACGTGCACGTCGAAGCGGTGTCCGCGCTGGGTCAGCCCATGGGTGAGCTCCGCGTCGGACTGCGCCGACCCACCGAGCGGCTGCTGCCCGAGGAGCTGGAGGCCATCGGTGAGGTGGCGGCCCGCGCCGGGACGCTGGCCTACGCCGCCCGCTTGGTCACCGACGTGGCCTCGTCGCGGGCCCGCATCGTCGCGGCCCGCGAGGAGGAGCGGCGCAGGCTCCGCGACGACCTCCACGACGGGCTCGGACCGACCCTGGCCGGCACCGCCCACCAGCTCGAGGCCCTGGCGACCCGGCTGGGGCGCTCCGGCGACGAGGATGCCGCCGGCCGAGCGCTCGCTCTGCGGGACCGCATGCGCGGCACCGTGGCCGACGTCCGGAGCATCGTGCACGGCCTGCGCCCGCCGGTCCTGGACCAGCAGGGCCTGGCCGGTGCCCTCCAGGGCCTGGTCGCGGGGTTCGAGACCCCGCGTTGCCGGGTGGACGTCTCGGCGCTCGCGGCGCTCTCGGCGAGCCTTCCTGCCGCCGTCGAGGTGGCGGCGTACGCCATCGCGTCGGAAGCGGTCACCAACGCCGTGCGGCACAGCGTCGGAAGCGAGCTGACCGTGGTGGCACGCACCGCGGACGGGGCGTTGGTCATCGAGGTGGCCGACAACGGCCAGGGCCTCCACGGACGCACCAAGGGCGGCGTCGGTCTGGTGAGCATGGGCGAACGGGCCGCGGAGGTCGGCGGGCGGGTCGAGCTGCTCGACGTCCCGAGCGGCGGGTGCCTGGTCCGAGCCACCCTCCCCCTCGGCGAAGGAGCCGCTCCATGACCCGCTCAAGGATCCGCGTCGCCCTCGTCGACGACCACCCCGTCTTCCGGCAGGGTATGCGTAGCGTCCTGGAGGAGCTCGACGGGATCGAGGTGGTCGCCGAGGCCGCCGACGGCGCCGAGGCCGTGAGCATGGTCGCCGAGCACGCTCCCGACGTGGTGCTCATGGACGTGCGGATGCCGGGCGTCAACGGGCTGGCCGCCACCGCACGGATCACCACCGAGTGGCCCGAGGTCGCCGTGCTCGTGCTCACCATGGACGACGACGACACCTCGGTCTTCGCCGCCCTGCGGGCCGGCGCTCGGGGCTACCTCCTCAAGGAGGCTGACGGGGAGGCCCTGCACCGCTCGATCGTCGCGGTGGCCTCGGGCGAGGCGGTCTTCGGCCCGGGGGTCGCGGCCAGCGTCGTCGCATACTTCTCGAGGCCGACCTCCTCCGGAGCCCCCCTGCCGTTCCCCGCACTGACCGATCGTGAGCGCGAGGTGCTCGAGCTCCTCGCCACCGGGCTCGACAACACCGAGATCGCCCGCCGATTGTTCCTCTCCCCGAAGACCGTCCGCAACCGGGTCAGCGACGTGCTGGGCAAGCTGCACGCCCGCAGCCGTGCGGAGGCCGTGGCCCTGGCCCGCGATGCGGGTCTCGGCGAGCCGCCACCCTGAGCGCGCTGGCTACGGTGGGGCGTATGCCCGAGCTGCCCTTCCCTGACCAGGTCCGTGAGCTGCTGCGCAAGCCCAACCCGGCCGTGGTGGCGACCCTGCGCGCCGACGGCCAGCCCGTCTCGGTGGCGACCTGGTACCTCCTCGAGGACGACGACCGCGTGCTGCTGAACATGGACCACACCCGCGTCCGGGTGAAGCACCTGCGAGCCGACCCCCGCGTGAGCCTCACGGTCCTCGACGAATCGGGCTGGTACACCCACGTCTCCCTGGCCGGCCGGGTCGTGGAGTGGGCCGACGACGAAGGGCTCGCTGACATCGACCGGCTGAGCCGCCACTACCGCGACCAGGACTACCCGAAGCGGGACAGCCCCCGGGTGAGCGCGTGGATGCAGGTCGAGCGCTGGCACGGGTGGGGTGCGGTCACCCGCTGACGGCCAGCGCCTGGGCGGTCAGGTCGTGGATCGATCCCTCGGCCGCGCCCCCCAGCCAGTGCTCGAAGGCGTGCTCGGCGGCCGCGAGGCGGCTGCGCACCAGTGCGCCGGGGCGTACGTCGACCGCCGCGTCGACACCCATCCGCTCGGCGACCAGCTCCACGAGCGCGTCGCGCTCGCGGCGGTCGAGCAGCGAGGCCCGGCGTACCTTCTCCGGGGCCGAGGCCATCGCGCGTCGCCACAGGCCGACGACCTCGGACTCGGCTGCGAACTGCGCGGTGCGGTGCAGGAGCGCGGCGGCGAGGGAGGCGCCCACCGGTTCGGTCGCAGGACGCTCGGCGAAGGCCTGCACCACGACCGCGCGGCCAGTGCGCACCACCCCCACGAGCAGCTCCTCCTTGGTGGGAACGTGGCGGAAGAGCGTGCTCAACGAGATCCCGGCCGCCTCGGCGATCGCCTCGACGGTGACGGCGTCGTAGCCCTCGCGGGCGAAGAGCTCGAGGGCCACGCGGTCGATGCGCTCGCGCAGCTCGACGCGACGCCGTTCGCGCAGGTCGCTCACGTCGTGGTCCGGGGCTCCAGTGGCGGAGCCGGCACGTCGATGGCGGGTCGTTCGCAGCCGCCGTCGACGTGCAGCAGTTTGCCGGTGACCCAGGACGACGCGGGTGAGGCGAGGTAGAGCGCCGCGCAGGCGATGTCCTCGGGCTGCCCCGGGCGGCCCATCGGGGTGTTCGCCTCGAACTGGGCACGCAGAGCGTCATCGGTGAGGACGACGTCGAGGCCCTGTGTCGCCACTCCCCCGACGCCGATGGCGTTGACCCGGACTCGCGGGGCGAGCTCGACGGCGAGGTTGCGCGTCATCTGGTTCAACGCGGCCTTGCCCGCGCCGTAGGCCACGAAGGAGCTGAGCACCATGTCGGAGGAGCGGGAGGAGATGTTGACGATCGACCCGCTCCCGGCGGTGTCGACCATCGCGCGAGCACCGAGCTGGCTCATGAGGAACGGTGCCGTGACGTTGAAGCGCATGGCCATCTCGAAGAAGCGCTCCGAGGTGTCCATGGCCGCGCGGGGGCCGGTGCCGCCCGCGTTGTTGACGAGGACGTCGAGCCGGCCGAACCGCTCCACCGCCGCGTCCACCAGGCGTTGCCGGTCCTCGTCGACCAGGACGTCGGTGCGGACCGCCAGGCCGCGCTGACCGGTCTCCTCGATGCGCGCCACGACCTCGTCGAGGTCGGTCTCGGTGCGGGCTCCGACGACCACGTCGGCGCCGGCCTCGGCCAGGCCGATCGCGATGCCCCGCCCGATGCCCTGGCCGCCGCCGGTGACCACCGCTACCCGCCCGTCGAGCCGGAAGTGGTCGAGGATCACCGGCCCGGGCCGAGGTGCGGCGCCGCCCGCCCCGCGATGAGCGGCAGGTCGAGGTAGGTCGCGATGCCCGGCTCGGCGGCGACGACGTACGGGATGGCGCTGACGCAGTGGTTGGCGGTCACCACGATGCCGGGGTTGCGGACGAGTCCCTCCTCGACCGTCTCGGGCTGGATCCCCTTGAAGGTGAGCGTGACGTCGGGGTCGCCGGTGATCTCGACCTCGAAGCGCTCGCCCTCGGGCCCGAAGGTCCACGGCGGGTCGAAGTGCTCCTCGCCCATGAACCAGTTGACGGTTGCGGTGACCACGGGCTGCCCGTCGACCAGCGCTCGCCAGTGGAACATGCGCGCCGCGACCTGACCCGGCTCGATGACGCCGATGGGGGCATCGATCGGGGCGGTGGCGACCGCCACCTCCTGCAGCGTCTCGAGCTCGGGGTCGGCGTCGAAGCCCATCTCGGCGACGACCATCCGCACCGAGGCCTTGAAGCCCGCGCCCAGCAGGTCGACGATCGGTCCACCCATCGCCTCCTCAGGGCTGACGCCGAAGCCCATGATGTGGCGCACCACGTCGGGGGCGTTGTAGGTCCGGATGTCGCTGAACTCCTCGGCCCGCACGTGGGTGACCTGTGCGCTGAGGCTGGAGATCATCAGTGGGAAGCGCTCGGTGATGCCGCCCGGATGGATCCCGGTGCCGTGCAGGGTGCTCCCGCCCTCGCGGCAGGCCTCCAGGATCGCCCCGCTCGCCTGCAGGTCGGGGTAGACCCACCCGACCGGCGTCACGACGTTCTTGCCCGAGCGCAGCAACGCGATGACCTGCGCCTCGTCAGGCAGCAGCGGGCTGTAGACGACGCAGTCGGCGTCCAGCGCCAGGATCTTGTCGATGTCGTCGGTCGCGAGCACCCCGACGGGTTGCTCGTCGATGATCTCCCCCACGTCGCGCCCGGCCTTGTCGGCCGAGTGCACCCAGGCGCCCACCAGCTCGAGGTCGGGATGGGCCAGCACCCCCTGGATCGCTGCCTTCCCCACGCCCCCGGTCGCCCACTGGATCACCTTGATGCTCATGGTGTGACCTCAGCGCAGATGACAGTCACTGTCAAGATGGGTGCGCCTGTCGCATGGATTGGTCCCCAACCCCGCACAAGACGGGTCTCATCCGTGGTTGGGGACCAATCCATGCACCCGAACGGTCGCCTCAGAGGGCGTTGGACATGCCGGCGCAGGCCTCCAGCCAGGACATCCGGGTGGCTTGGGAGAGGCGGTTGTAGGGGACGACCGAGCCGGAGACCAGGGCCGGGTCGTAGGGCACCCGGAAGACGGCACGGGTGCGCTGCTCGTAGACCTGCACCAGGTCGTGGGCGAGCTTGGAGTCGACCTGGGCCGAGGGGTCGGAGAGCACCGTGACGGTCTTGTACTTCAGGTTCTGGTAGCCGGCGTCCTGCAGGGCGTCGAGCATCCACAGACCGCTGTAGCCGGTGTCCTCGCGGACGGTGCTGGTGACCACGAGCAGGTCAGCGGCATCGGCGGCGGCGAGCCAGTTCTCGGCCCGCATGTTGTTTCCGGTGTCGACGAGGATGATCCGGTAGAACCGCTCGAGCAGCTTGTGCACGGCACGGAAGTCCTGGGCCCGGATGGTGCCGGTCACGTCGGGGCGCTCGTCGGAGGCCAGGACGTCGAAGTGCGCGTCACCCTGCGAGCGCACGAACGACCCGAGGTCTCCGATGCGCGACTGGGAGACGTCGCTGAAGCGGTCGAGGTCGTCGAGGAGCTCCCGGGTGGTGCTCTGGTGTCCGCTGCGGGTGCCCCGGATCCCGAGCGTGCCGCGCGTCTCGTTGTTGTCCCATGCCACGACTCCGCCACCGCGCACCGTGCCGAAGGTGAACCCGGCGACGAGGACACCGGTGGTCTTGGCCGCGCCGCCCTTGGGGTTGATGAAGGCGATGGTGCGCGGCCCGTCGAAGTCGCGCTGGATGCGCGCACGGTGCTGCTCGTAGGAGAGCTCGGCCGGTCCCATCTTGGGCTGGACGAGGCCCCCCGACCACTTGCGGATCTTGCCGCGCCATCCCCAGGTGGCAGGCCCGGCCTCCTGCTCGCTGTGCCGGCGGTCGAGGAAGTCGGTGGCGGTCATGAAGCGGCGTACGTCGGGCTCGGAACTGCCGGTGGGCTGGGTGGTGGGGGCCGGCGGAGGCACTGACCGGCCCGCACCCGGTGGACCGGTCGGCGGGCCGTTCGGGGGGCCGGTCGGCGGACCGGTGGGAGTGCCCGTCGGCGGCCCGACCGGGGGTGGAGCGCTGGGCGGCGGTGGGGGCGGGGTGCGGGGGGGCGAGCTGGGTGGGGCAGCGAGCTGCGGCGCCGGCACGGCCGGTGGTGCGGACGGTGGCACGGCCGTCGGTGCGGCCGTCGGTGCGGCCGGTGGTGCGGACGGCACCGCGGGCCGGGAGCCGAACTCGGGCAGGGGGTCGGTCAACGGGTCGCCGTGGACCGATGCGGGCGGCTGCTCGGCCGCGTAGGCCTGGAGCTCCTCGGGTGTGTAGAGCCGGTCGCTGGTGTCGCTCGCGTCGTGGTCAGTCCCGTCGGACGGGCCGTGCGACTGGTTCATGCGGTCCTCCGTGCCGAGCCGAGGGGCAGCTACCCGCGGAACCCTAGCGCTCGCCACTGAGGTCATCGAGAGCCGACTCGATCGCCCGGTGGAACGTCGGGTAGGCGTAGTGCATCGCCCGGAGGACGGGGACCGGGATCTCGGCGTGGACGGCGGCGACGAGGAGGCCGATCACCTCACCGGCGTGCGGGCCGACGACCGATGCGCCGACGAGGATCTCGCGGTCACGGTCGGCCACCAGCTTGATGACGCCCCGGCCCTCTGCCGTGTCGTGCAGGAAGCCGCGACTGGACCTGCGGATGTCGGCGAGGCCCGTGACGACCGCGAGACCGCGCTCCCGGGCGCTCTCCTCGTCGAGCCCCACCGAGGCGACCTCGGGGTCGGTGAAGGTGACCCGGCTGACGGCCCGGTAGTCGGCCCAGGGTCCGTCCTCGCCGAGCAGGTCGCGCATGGCGACCGCAGCCTGGTAGAGGGAGACGTGGGTGAAGGCCCCCTTGCCGGTGGCATCCCCGACGGCCCACAGCCGCTCCCCTGCGCGCATGCGCTCGTCGATCTCGATGAAGTCGACCGAGGGATCCAGCCCGACCGTCTCGAGACCGAGGTCGTCGAGCAGGCTCCGCCGGCCCGCGGCGACCAGGAGCCGCTCGGCCACGACATCCTCGCCGTCGACGTCGAGGTGGAAGACTCCGTCGTGGCGCACGCTGCGGATCTCGGCGCCGGTGATGACCTCGATCCCGTCGTCCTCCAGGGCCCGGCGCAGGGCCTCGCTCGACTCCGGCTCCTCCTGGACCAACAGCCGGTCGGAGGCCTCGATGATCCGCACCTGGGAGCCGAAGCGCGCGAAGACCTGCGCCAGCTCGCACCCGATGGGACCGCCACCCACCACCGCGAGGCTTCGCGGCGCCTCGGCGACGGAGAACACCTCCCGGTTGGTCCAGTACGGCGTCTCGGCGAGACCCTCGATCGGCAGCTCGGCCGGTGCCGTCCCTGCGTTGAGGATCACCCCTCGCCGGGCGAGGTACGTCGTGCCGTCGACGACCACACGCCCCGGGCCGTCCAGCCGCGCGTGGCCGCGCACGATCTGCACCCCGGCATCGGTGAGCCGTCCGGCGTGGTTGTCGTCGGTCCAGTCGTTGGTGGCCCTGCGGACGCGGGCGTGGGCCTCGCCCAGGTCGGGCGCGATCTCGATCTTCCCCGCGAGCCCCGGCACGCGCCGCGCCTCACCGAGGACCTCGCTGCCGCGCAACAGCAGCTTGGAGGGCACGCACCCCCAGAACGGGCACTCGCCCCCGACCAGCCGCTCCTCGACGGCGATGACCTCGAGACCGGCCTCCGCCAGCTTCTGGGCGGCGAACTCCCCACCTGGACCCAACCCGACCACGACCACGTCGGCCTCGGCGCCGCCCCGTCCTGTCACCGGCCCAGCCTGCCACGCGGGCGTTCGCCGGCTCTCAGCCCTCCTGGGCCTTGTGCCGCGACCAGGCGAAGCAGAACAACCCGTAGGCGGCGAAGCCGGCCCCGATCAGAGCGAGCAGGACCGGGCCGAAGGGCTGGTCGAGCACCTCCTTGAGGGCCTGGTCGAGCCCTCCGGACTTCTTCGCCTCGTGCGTGACCGCTGCGTAGCAGAAGAGTCCGCCGACGATGACGAACGCGACGCCCTTGGCCGCGTAGCCGGCCTTGCCGAGCCAGCGGTAGGCCTCGCCCTCTTTGCCCGTGGCGCCGATCTTCTTCATGTAGCCCTCGGTCCAAGCCCGGACGGCGAAGAAGGTGCCGATGCCGGCGATGGTGAGGCCCACGGCTCCCACCAACAGCTGCCCGGCCGGGAGGTCCATGATCTTGGCCGTCGTCGAGTCGGTTCCCCCCGAGGAGGGCGAGCCGATGGCCTTGCGCACCGCGCTGATCCCGATCACGACGTAGACGACCGCCTTGCCGGCCGAGGTCACCCGCTTGCCGGTCCGTTTGGCGCCGTCCTCGTCCTCGTGCCCCTGGACCGCTTCTGCCCCCTGCCACAAGGCCAGCAGGAACATGCCGAGCGCGATCGCCCAGACCAGCACGACTCCGAACGGCTGCTGGGCGAGCTCCTCGATGGCGCCCGTGCTCGACGCCTGCCCCGACCGCTCGCCGAAGGCCAGCTGCACGGCCAGCCAGCCGATGACCAAGTGGACGGCGCCGTAGGCCACGAGACCCGCTCGCGCCACCCCGTCGGGGAGGTCGCTCACTGGTCGACCACCAGACTGTCCCGGTCGCGCAGGATGCTGCCGAGGACGCCGTTGACGAAGGCGGGTGACTCGTCGGTCGACAGCTCACGGACCAACGCCATCGCCTCGGTGACCGCGACCGGGTCGGGGACGTCCTCGACGAAGAGCAGCTCGAAGACCCCCATCCGCAGCACGTTGCGGTCCACGGCAGGCATCCGGTCGAGCGTCCAGCCCTCGGCGTAGGAGGTCAACAGCTCGTCGATGCGGACCTGGTGCTCGACCACCCCACGCACGAGTGTCTCGGTGTAGGGGTTGACCGGGCGCTCGTCGGAGGCGAGGGCGCCCTCGAGCGTCGTGGTGGCCGAGTCACCCCGGACGTCGGAGGCGTAGAGCACGTCCAGAGCACGCTTGCGGGCCTTGCTGCGAGCACCCATCAGGCGAGGGTCATGCCTTGACTCGGCCCATGTAGGAGGAGTCGCGCGTGTCGACCTTGACCTTCTCACCCTGATTGATGAACAAGGGAACCTGGATCTCGTGACCTGTCTCGAGCGTGGCCGGCTTGGTGCGACCGGTGGCACTGTCTCCGGCCAGCCCCGGCTCGGTGAAGGTGATCTCGAGCTCGACCGAGGCCGGCAGCTCGATGAAGAGCACCCGGCCCTCGTTGGTCGCGACCACGACGTCCTGGTTCTCGAGCAGGAAGTTGGCTGCGGTGCCGACGAGCTCGGGAGCGACCTCGATCTGCTCATAGCTCTGCACGTCCATGAAGACGTAGGAGGAACCGTCGTTGTAGAGGTAGGTCATGGTGCGACGGTCGACCGTGGCGGTCTCGACCTTGGTGCCCGCGTTGAAAGTCTTGTCGACGGTCTTGTTGGACTCGACGTTCTTGAGCTTGGTCCGCACGAAGGCGGGGCCTTTGCCGGGCTTCACGTGCTGGAACTCCACCACCGCCCACAGCTGGCCCTCGAGGTTGAGCACCATGCCGTTCTTGAGGTCGTTCGTCGTCGCCATGCGCGCGAGCCTATCGAGGGCTCGCGTGCACCCGTCATTCGGCGAAGGCCCACACGACCTCGACGGTGACCGCGAGCTCGGCACGCCCCGAGCGCAGCGGAAGGGCCTTCAGGCTCGTCGAGTCGTACGCCGCCGACCGCTCCAACGCCTGGGACGTCACCCTGCTGCGTGCCTGGTCACCCATTTCGCGCAGCGTCACGACCTCGCCGAGCTCCTGGCCGGTGGCGGCGGCGTACTCCTGTGCCTTCGCGGTGGCCTCGGCGACCGCCGACAACCGAGCCCGGACCAGGGCAGCCTCCGGGTCGCCGATCCGCAGCCGGATGTCGCCCACGCGCACCGCCGCCGCACCCGCGTCGACCGCGGCCGCGATCGCCCCGCCCGCCTGCTTCAGCTCCTCGACGAGCACTCCCGCTCGCTGGGTCACGCGGTAGCCGCGCAGCACCGGCGGCCGGCCGGAGTAGTAGTCGTAGACCGGGTTCATCGACAGGCCGGTCGTCTCTACGTCGCCCTTCTCCACCCCGAATCCACGCAGTCGTCCGAGCACCCGGTCCAGGGTGCGGCTGGCCTCGTCGAGCGCGTCCTCGAGCGCAGGGCGGGTGACGCCGACCGACAGGTCGAAGGTGACCTGGTCGGGGACGGCACCGGCCTCGCCGGAGCCGGTCATGGTCAAGGTGCCCGGCGTCGCGACCGGTTCGGCGGCGGTCGGCCCCTTGGGCGCCGCGTCCGCTGCCGGTATGCCCTCGTTGCCCATGAGATAGGCCGTCACCAGTGCCAGCAGCACCAGTCCGCCGACGAGGAGACCCCTGACACTGGCCGACACGTTGTTGTCCATGTGCCTCGGACGCCGCGGGTCAGGAAGAGGTTCCCGCCTCCCCCGCCAACAGCTCCAGCGCCATCCGGTAGCCGTCCACCCCGTGGCCGGCGATCACCCGGACGGCGTGCGGCGTCACGAGCGATGTGTGCCGGAACTCCTCGGGCCGGGCGGCCGGGTCGGAGAGGTGCACCTCGACCAGCGGGGCGGTCAGCTGGGCGCAGGCGTCGAAGACCGCGTAGGAGTAGTGGGTCCAGGCCGCCGCGTTGAGCACGACCGGGGTGGCCTCGTCGGCTGCGGTGTTGAGCAGGTCGAGGAGCACGCCCTCGTGGTTGGTCTGGTGCACCACGGCCTCGAGTCCGAGCTCGCGACCCCAGCCGGCGCAGAGGGCGACGAGCTCGTCGTACGTCGTGGTGCCGTAGATCTCGGGCTGGCGCCGACCGAGCCGGCCCAGGTTGGGGCCGTTGAGCACGAGCACCCGGGTCATCGGACCTCCTCGTAGGCGCGGCGCAGCAGGTCCTCGGCGGGACCGGCCAGGACCGAGGGCTGGGCCAGCCCCTCCAGCACCACGAAGCGCAGGGTCGCCCCACGGGCCTTCTTGTCGACGCGCATCACGGCCAGTAGCTCGTCGAAGGACGCCCCGGACCAGCGCGTCGGCAGGCCCACCGAGGCCAGTGCCTGGGCGTGGCGGGCCGCGGTCTCCTCGTCGAGACGCCCGGCGAGCCGGGCCAGCGCAGCCACGTAGGCCATGCCCACGGAGACAGCCTCGCCGTGGCGCACGGAGTAGCCGCTGACCTTCTCGATGGCGTGGGCCAGGGTGTGGCCGTAGTTGAGGACCTCTCGGCCCGGATGCCCGTCGGCCCCGCCGGTCTCACGCAGGTCGCCGGCAACGACGTCGGCCTTGACCCTGATCGAGCGCTCGACGAGCTCGGCGAGCACGGTCGAGGTCGGGTCGATCGCTGCGGCCGGGTCGGCCTCGACCAGCTCGAGGATCGCGGGGTCCGCGATGAAGCCGCACTTGATGACCTCACCGAGCCCGCTGACGAGCTCGGGGCGCGGCAGGGTCTCGAGGAAGGTGAGGTCGCACAGCACCCCCGCAGGCTCGTGGAAGGAGCCGACGAGGTTCTTGCCCGCTCCCGTGTCGATGCCGGTCTTGCCGCCCACGGCTGCGTCGACCATCGCGAGCAGGGAGGTGGGCACGTGCACGACCCGGACGCCGCGCAGCCAGGTGGCGGCGACGAAGCCGCCGACGTCGGTGGTGGCGCCCCCGCCGAGGGTCACGACCACGTCGGAGCGGGTGAAGCCTGCCCGACCCAGCTGCTCCCAGCAGTCGGCGACGACCGATGCGGACTTGGCCGCCTCCCCGTCGGGCAGCTCGATGTCGAGGACGTCGGGTCCCGGCAGGTCGAGGCCCAGACCGGGAGCGTGCAGCAACGCGACGCGGCGCACGTCGTCGCCCAGCAGGCCGGGGAGCCGGTCGACGACGCCGCGGCCGACCTCGACGTCGTACGGCGCGGGTCCGGCGACGTGGACGGTGACGGGTGCGGTGCTCACGGCAGCGCCGCCTCGATCTCGGCGGCGACCTCGTCTGGAGTCCGACCGTCGGTGTCGACGACGAGGGTGGCGACCGACTCATAGACGGGCGTCCGCTCGTCGAGCAGCGCCTTGATCCGGGCGCGGACGTTGCCGAGCAGCAGCGGCCGACCTGTCCCGAGGCCGACCCGCTTGACGGCCTCGGAGAGCCCCACCCGCAAGAAGACGACAGGCTGACCGCTCAGCGCCGTCCGCGTGTCCGGATCCAGGACCGCCCCGCCGCCGAGCGAGAGCACTCCCTCGTGGTCGGCCAGGGCGCGCGCGACGGCCGCTCGTTCGAGATCGCGGAAGTGCGCCTCACCGGAGTCGACGAAGATGTCGGCGACGCTCCGGCCGGAGGTGGCCTCGATGTCGGCGTCGGTGTCGCGGGCACTCACACCCCAGGCCCGCGCCAGCAGCTCGCCGACCGTGGTCTTGCCGGCCCCCATCGGCCCGACGAGCACGGCGCGAGGACTCACGGCCTGGTCACCGGAACCTCAGGGTGTCCAGATAGCTCTCGACGTTGCGTCGGGTCTCGGCCACCGAGTCCCCGCCGAACTTCTCCAGCACGGCGTCGGCCAGCACGAGCGCGACCATCGCCTCGGCCACGATGCCGGCGGCCGGGACCGCACAGACGTCGGAGCGCTGGTGGTGGGCGACCGCCTGCTCGCCGGTGGCGACGTCGACGGTGCGCAGGGCGCGGGGCACCGTCGCGATCGGCTTCATCGCGGCCCGGACCCGGAGCACCTCACCGGTGGTCATGCCGCCCTCGGTGCCCCCGGAGCGACCCGAGAGCCTCCGGATGCCGTCGGCGGTGGCGACCGATCTCGTCGTGGGCCAGCGATCCGGGGGTCGCTGCCAGCGCGAAGCCGTCGCCGACCTCGACACCCTTGATGGCCTGGATGCCCATGAGGGCGCCGGCGAGACGGCTGTCCAGACGCCGGTCCCAGTGCACGTGCGAGCCGAGTCCCGGCGGCAGCGCGTGGACCACGACCTCGACGACGCCACCCAGGGTGTCACCGTCGTCGTGGGCCTGGTCGACGCGCTCGACCATCGCCTTCGAGGTGTCGGGGTCCAGGCACCGCACCGGATCCTCGTCGAGCCGGTCCACATCGTCGGGCTCGGGCCACAGACCGTCGGGAGCACGGATCCCGCCCAGCTCGATGACGTGGGACACCACACGTGCGTTCGCGGCCTGCTCGAGGAAGTTGCTCGCCACCCGGCCCAGCGCCACGCGAGCCGCCGTCTCGCGGGCCGAGGCCCGCTCGAGGACCGGTCGGGCGTCGTCGAAGGCGTACTTCTGCATCCCCGCGAGGTCGGCGTGTCCGGGACGTGGCCTCGTCAGGGGCGCGTTGCGGGCCAGCGACTCCAGCTCGACCATCTCCTCAGCGGAGACGGGGTCCGCCGACATGACGCGCTCCCACTTGGGCCACTCGGTGTTGCCGATCTCGATGGCCACCGGGCCGCCCTGGGTGCGACCGTGCCGGACTCCTCCGACCAGCGTGACCTGGTCCTGCTCGAACTTCATCCGGGCGCCGCGGCCGTAGCCCAGTCGGCGCCGCGCGAGCGCGTCGGCGATGTCGTCGGTGGTCACCTCGACGTGGGCGGGCAGCCCCTCGAGGATCGCCACCAGGGACGGGCCGTGGGACTCACCCGCGGTCAGCCAGCGCAACATGGGAGCAGTCTCCCATCCGGCCGTGGCCGCAGCGCTGGTCACGTGCCGACGAGACCGCTCGCCACGAGTCTCCGAGAACCAGTCCCACCAGGGCGCCCACGAGCATGAACGGCCCGAACGGGAAGTCCTCGCGCTCGACGATCCGCAGCACCGACAGCAGACCTCCGACGAGGCCGCCCAGGAGGAAGCCCGCGTAGAGGCCCGACCACCAGCTCGGGCCACCCGACGAAACCCAACGCGATGCCCAGCACCCCGGCCAGTCGCACGTCGCCGTAGCCGAGACCGGCCGGATGGACGAACCAGAGCAGGAAGAACGTGCCGCCGCCCACCAGCCAGCCCCAGCCGGCGCGGACGAGGTCGTCCGGTCTCGCCCCGTGGCGGCGAAGGCCGCCGAGTACGCAGACCACCACCAGGACGTACGTCGGCGCGAGCACCTTGGTGGGCAGGAGTCGGGTCCGCCAGTCGACCACGGCCAGGGCAACACCGACGGGGAGGAGGGGCAGCAGCACCAGCAACGCCCAGGAGCGGCCGACGGACGCACCGACGACCGCGCCGGCGAGCGCCCGGCGAGCGGTGCCTGCCAGACCAGGCGTCGTCCGGACCCGATGGCGGCGTAGGTCTCCTTGGGGGGCTCGGATTCGGAGCCCTCGGATTCGGAGCCCTCTGCGGCGGGCTCGGGCTCGGCGGGCTCGGGGATGCGGCGGATCAGCGGGCCGACCAGCGCGCAGGCAGCGCCTCCGACGGCGACGGCCAGGGCCACCGCTTGCGGCTCGATCACGTGGCCGTCCTTCTCGAGGTCAGCGCCGTCTCGCCGGCAGCACGCATGACCCCCAGCGGCGCCGGCAACCCCGTGAACGCCTCCACCTGGAGGGCAGCCTGGTGCACGAGCAGGTCGAGGCCGCCGACGAGTACCCGACCCGACGTGGGCTCCACGGACGCGGCCAAGGGGGTCGGCCACGGGTCGTAGACGACCTCGAAGACGACCGGCACCTCGCGGCACCGGTCGACCACGGCCGCGGTCTGCGCGGCTGCGGGGACGGTCGAGACGACGACCTCCCCCACCGGCCCGGCGGTTCCGAGGTCGGCGACACGCACCTCGGGCCGCGACGGGTGCCGGGCGATCGCCCGCACCGTCGTCTCGGCCCGATCGGCCGAACGGGCCAGGAGCGTCACCTGAGTGGCGCCGAGCTCGCAGAGGGCCAGTCCCACCGAGGCCGCGGTTGCGCCGGCGCCCAGGATCGTCGCGGCGCTCAGGGGGCCGTCGTAGCGCTCGCGCAGGGCGGCTATGGCACCGGGGAGGTCGGTGTTGTCGACATGCGCGTCACCGTCGACGAGCACCACCGTGTTGGCGGCGCCGGCCAGCTCAGCGCGCTCCGACACCGTGGTGGCGAGCGGCATCACCTCCCGCTTGAGCGGCATGGTGAGCGACAGGCCGCGCCAGTCCTGGTCGAGCCCGTCCAGGAAGTCGCGCAGTCCGCCCGCGCCCACTCGCACCGCGCCATAGGTCCAGCCCAGACCGAGGTCGGCGTAGGCCGCCCGGTGCAACGCGGGAGACAGCGAGTGATCCACGGGGTCGCCGAGGACCGCCAGTCTCATGCTCGTCCCCCTGCCCGCGTCGAGCTCAGCAGGCGTCGGAGGTGAGACAGTAGGTGTCGAACTCGTTGTCGTAGGTGAGGAACTCCTCGTAGCTCTCCGCGAACTTGGTCTCGCCGGTGCGCAGGTTGACGGTGACGTAGTAGTACCAGTCGCCAGGCGTCGGGTCCGCTGCTGCAGCGATCGCCGCGTCACCGGGAGCCTCGATCGGTCCCGGCGGCAGGCCGGAGGCGAAGTAGGTGTTGTACGGCGACTCGAAGGCTCGGTCCTCGGGGCTGATCGCGAAGCCCAGGTCGCGGTCGAGGGCGAAGTTGATGGTCGCGTCGATCTGCAGGAGGCCGACCGTGCCGGCGGTGCCGGGGTTCTCGATCCGGTTGTAGATGACCCGGGCGACCTTGCCCCGGTCCTGATCGCGGCTGGCCTCGGCCTCCACGAGGCTGGCGACGGTCATCAGCTCGTGCGGGGTGTAGCCGAGCTCGGCAGCTGCGCCCTCGAGGTCGGCGTCCTCGGCCGCCTGCCGCCACCTGGCCACCATGGTCGCCAGCATGTCGACGGGCGAGTCCTTGGGGCCGAAGGCGTAGGTCGACGGGAACAGGTAGCCCTCGGCGTTGCCGTCGGCGTAGTCCGGCAGCCCGATCGCGGGGTCGGACAGGGCCTGCTCGAACGCGGCGCGCTTGAAGTCGGTCTTGTCGACGAAGATGTCGAGGATGTCGTCGACCCGCAGGCCCTCGGGGAAGGTGATGGTGTTGCTGACGATGTTGGCCGGGTCGACCAGGACGTCCAAGGCGTCCTCGGCCGCCATCTCCTTCTTCAGCTGGTAGAAGCCCACCTGGATGCCGGTGGCCTCGGGGTTGCCGTTGGCGGCCGCGGTGAAGGCGTCGACGGATGCCACGACACCGGCATCCTTCAGGTTGCGGCCGATCTGGGCCAGGCTGTCACCCTCGACCACCTCGAAGGTCACCCGGCCGCTCCCCGGGCCGGGGAAGTCAGCTGCGGCGTCAAACTGGTCGCGGACGACCTCGATGCCGCGAGTGACGCCGAGGTAGCCCAGGCCCGCCACCACGGCCAGCGCGACGAGCACCGCGAGGCAGCCGGGGATGCGACTGCGCTCCCTGCGTCGGGCACCGCCGACGTAGTAGTCGTCGTCGTCCGGCCGGTCCTCGGTGTGCAGGTCGCTCATCGTTCTCCGGTCTCCTCGGGGTGGCGGTCGGAGTCGTGACCGCTCACGATCTCACCGGGCGCACGCCCCGTCGCCCGCTCGGTGTCCAGCGCGTGCTGCAGGATCACCACGGCCGCGGCCTGGTCGACCACCGCACGTCGTCGGCCGCCGGCACCCCGGACGCCCTGGTCGCGCAGCATAGCCTCCGCCGTCACCGTCGAGAGCCGCTCGTCGACCAGCCGCACGGGGACCGGGGCGACCCGTCGCGCCAGGCGCGTGGCGAACTGTCGGACCTTCTCCGCCGCCGGACCCTCGCTCCCCGACAGCGACCTGGGCAGGCCGACCAGGACCTCGACGGCGTCGGCCTCGCGGCACAGGGAACGGATCCGGCCGAGGTCGCCCTGACCCCTACGTACGGTCACGACCGGGGTGGCGAGGATGCCCTCGGGGTCGCTGCGCGCGACACCGATCCGCGCGTCGCCCGGGTCGATGCCGAGGCGGACGCCCCTCCTCATCGCCGGCTCAGCCCGCGACCTGGGCCCGGACGGCGGCCAGCGCCTCCTCGATCCGGCCGGCGTCGGTGCCTCCGCCCTGGGCGACGTCGTCCTTGCCGCCACCCTTGCCGCCCACGAACGGACCGACCAGCCGGACCAGGTCGTTGGCGCTGAGGCCGCGCTCGCGGGCCGGGTCGTTGACCGCAGCCACCACCGAGACCTTCCCGTCGGCATCGCCCACCACGACGACCACACCGGGTGCGCTCGGGGAGAGCCGGCCGCGGACGTCGAGGGCCAGGGCGCGCACGTCGGCACCGCCCGCTCCCTCTGCGCGCGTGGCCACCAGCGCCACGTCGCCCAGCTGCTCAGCGCCGTTGGCCAACTCGCCGGCGCGTGCCAGCAGCTGGCCGACCCGCACCTTCTCGATCTCCTTCTCGGCGGCGCGCAGCCGCTCCACGAGGTCGTTGACCCGCTCGGGGAGTTCCTCGGGACGCGCCTTGAGCGCCTCGGAGAGCTGGGCGACCAGGACGTGCTCGCGAGCGAGGAACCGGTAGGCGTCGGCTCCGACCAAGGCCTCGACCCGGCGCACGCCCGAGCCGATCGAGGACTCCCCGAGCAGCTTGATCACTCCGAGCTTGCCGGAGCTTCCGGCGTGGGTGCCGCCACACAGCTCGCGAGCCCAGTCGCCGACCGAGACCACGCGCACCTGGTCGCCGTACTTCTCCCCGAACAGCGCCATCGCCCCGGAGCGGACCGCCTCGGTCTGGCTCATCACCTCGGCGTGTACGGCCAGGTCGTCGAGGATCACCTCGTTGACCCTGGCCTCCACGTCGACCATCACCGACCCCGGCACCGAGCCGGTGGCGGAGAAGTCGAAGCGGAAGCGTCCCGGGGCGTTCTCCGAGCCCGCCTGGGTCGCGGTCTCGCCCAACGCCTCGCGGAAGGCTTTGTGGACCATGTGGGTCGCGGTGTGGGCGCGTGAGATCGACCTGCGCCGCTCGACGTCGACCAGGGCCTGCGCGCCGAGGCCGAGCGTGACCTCGCCGTTGAGCACCTGGGCCTGGTGGACGATCAGGCCGGTGATCGGCGACTGCACGTCTCGGACCTCGAGGCGGGCGCCGTTCTCGAGCTCGATGACGCCCTGGTCGGCGAGCTGGCCGCCACCCTCGGCGTAGAACGGCGTGCGGTCCAGGACGAGCTCGACGATGTCGCCCTCACGTGCGGAGGAGACGGCGCCGTCAGCCGTGACGATGCCGCGGACCGAGGCCTCGCTGACCACGTCCGTGTAGCCGGTGAACGCCACCGGCCCCCCCATCGCGTCGGCGACCGCCCGGTAGGCGCTGGCGTCGCGATGCTGGCCCTTCTTGGCCTTGGCGTCGGCCTTGGCCCGCTCGCGCTGCTCGGCCATCAGCCGGCGGAAGCCCACCTCGTCGACGCTCAGGCCCTGCTCGGCCGCCATCTCCAGGGTCAGGTCGATCGGGAAGCCGTAGGTGTCGTGGAGGGCGAAGGCCCGCTCCCCCGACAGCTGCTCCCCGCCGCCACCCTTCACCTCGGTCACGGCGACGTCGAAGATCTGCGTGCCGGAGCGCAAGGTCTGCCGGAACGCCTCCTCCTCACCGAACGCGACGGCCGAGATCCGGGGCCAGTCGGTGTGGAGATTCTCGTAGGTCCTCGCCATCCGGTCGCGGCTGACCGGAAGGAGCTCGGGCAGCGCCGGGTCCTCGTAGCCGAGCAGACGCATGGACCGCACGGCGCGGCGCAGCAGGCGTCGCAGGACATAGCCCCGCGCCTCGTTGCCGGGAGTCACCCCGTCGCCGATGAGCATCATCGAGCTGCGGACGTGGTCGGCGACTACCCGGAACCGGACGTCGTCGACCGGGTCGGCGCCGTAGCGGCGGCCGGTGAGCTCCTGGGCCCGCTCGATCACCGGCATCATCACGTCGATCTCGTACATGTTCTCGACGCCCTGCAGCAAGAACGCGACCCGCTCCAAGCCCATGCCGGTGTCGATGTTCTTCTTCGGCAGGGAACCGACGATGTCGAAGTCCTCCTTGGACCGCACCGCGCTCAGCTCGTCCTGCATGAAGACGAGGTTCCAGATCTCGAGGTAGCGGTCCTCCAGCTTCTTCGGCATGGAGAGCCGCGTCGTCGTGGCGAACTCGCCATCGGGACCGTAGGCATCACCGCGGTCGTAGAGGATCTCCGAGCAGGGGCCCCCAGGCCCGGGCACCCCCATCGACCAGTAGTTCTCGCGGGGGCCGAGCTTGACGATCCGCTCGTCCGGAAGGCCGGTCACCTTCCTCCAGAGCGCGAGCGCCTCGTCGTCGCCCTGCAGGATGCTCGGCCACAGGCGGTCCTCCTCCAGACCGAAGCCGCCGTCGGCCACCGACTTGGTGACCAGGTCCCACGCCAGCTCGATGGCACCTTCCTTGAAGTAGTCGCCGAAGGAGAAGTTCCCGCACATCTCGAAGAACGTGCCGTGCCGCGTCGTCTTGCCGACGTCGTCGATGTCGGGGGTGCGCACGCACTTCTGGACGCTCACCGCCCGGTCGTACGGCGGGCTCTCCTGGCCGAGGAAGAACGGCTTGAACGGCACCATCCCGGCGTTGACGAACAGCAGGTTCGGGTCGTCGAGCAGCAACGAGGCCGACGGCACCGGCGTGTGGCGCACCGGACGCGGCCTTCTCGAAGTGGGCGACGAAGGCACGCCGGATCTCCGCGGTGTCCATGATCAGTCACTCCCTTCGGTCGGTCTGCCGGTCGGTCCGGCCAGCTCGGGGGTCCCATGAGGCACGAGCCCCAGTCGCTGGCGCAAGTCGGTTTCGGCCTCGGCCCGGCCCTGGGCGACCTCGTCGCGGAACATCCGCAGTCCCGACCGCGGCCGCTCCGGCGCGGTCCTTGAGCCCGTCGAGCGTCGCCGCCTCCGCGACCCGGCGGGCACGCACCATCGCGTAGACGCCCGCTCCGGCCCCTGCGACGAACCAGAGGCCGCGGCTCATCTTTTCGGGGTCCCTGCGGCGGTGTCCGGTGGAGGAGCGCAGCGGAGGAGACGGAGAGGGTCGTGGGGTGTCCTCATGCTGCGGATGCTCCCGGATCGGCCCGCCGCTGGCGGTCCTGCCACTCGAACCGCGCCTGCTTGAGGTCGGCGCGGCGCTGCTTGCGGGCCCGCTTCACCTCGCGCCGCATCTCGAAGCGGATCCGGTTGCGCGCCTCGGGTGCCAACGCGCGGCGCAGTCCGGCAGCGAGCGAGCCCGCCCGGACGACGCTCTCGCGCAGCACCAGGTCGGCGAACAACGGACCCGGCACCACCGCCGCAGGCCCAGCCGCCACGGGCTCCGCGTTGTCCCCGAGACGGGTGATGACGTACTCCCGCTCGTCCACCTCCCGCGGCGCCGGCCCCACGGACGGCGGGGCCGGCCGCAGCTCGGCGCGGAGCTCGCTGAGCTCGGCGTCGACGCGGCGGACGGCGGCGCGGCTGCGGATCGTCACGAGCACCAGCAGCGCGGTCAGCAGGACCAGTGCGGCGAGCATCGCCGCGACCACCCACCCAGGCACGGTCCAGTCCTGCGTCATGGTCGTCGACCCTACCCGCCCCGAATGATCCGCCGGATCCGCTCCCACCGCTCCTTCACGGCCGCTTCTGCGCCGAGCGCCGTGGGCCGGTAGTACTCGGCGTCGAGGACCACGTCGGGCGCGTACTGCTGCTCGGCGATCCCGTAGGGCTCGTCGTGGCTGTAGACGTAGGCGGTGCCGTGCTCGAGGCGCTTGGCGCCTGCGTAGTGGGCGTCACGCAGGTGGGCCGGGACGGGCCCGATCTTGCCGGCGCGGACGTCGGCCGCAGCAGCGTCGACCGCGGTGATGACAGCGTTCGACTTCGGGGCGACGGCGAGCGCGATGGTCGCCTGGGCGAGGTTGAGTCGCGCCTCCGGCATCCCGATCAGCTGGACGGCCTGGGCGGCCGCCACCGCGGTGGTCAGCGCCGTCGGGTCGGCGAGCCCGATGTCCTCACTGGCCAGGATCACCAGACGCCGCGCGATGAAGCGCGGGTCCTCCCCGGCCTCCATCATGCGCGCGAGGTAGTGCAGGGCCGCGTCGGCATCGGAACCACGGACGGACTTGATGAACGCGCTGGTGACGTCGTAGTGCTGGTCGCCCTGGCGGTCGTAGCGCACTGCCGCCTGGTCGGCGGCCGTCTCCGCCGTGGCCAGGTCGACCACCTCGCTGTCCCGCGCGCGGGCCGCTCCAGCCGCCGCCTCCAGATAGGTCAGCGAACGTCTGGCGTCCCCGCCGGCCAGTCGGACCAGGTGGTCAAGCGCATCGTCCTCGACGCGTACGCCGCCGGCCAGGCCGCGCTCGTCGACCACCGCCTGCGCGACCACCGCCCGGATGTCGTCATCGGTCAGCGACTCCAGACGCAGCAGCAGGCTGCGCGAGAGCAGGGGTGAGATGACGCTGAAGAAGGGGTTTTCCGTCGTCGCGGCCACCAGGGTCACCCACCGGTTCTCCACCCCGGGCAGCAAGGCGTCCTGCTGGGCCTTGCTGAAGCGGTGGACCTCGTCGACGAACAGGACGGTCTCGCGGCCACCCGAGACCAGCTCGGACCGAGCCGCGTCGATCGCTGCCCGCACCTCCTTGACCCCGGCCGAGACCGCAGAGACCTCGACGAAGCGCCGGTCGGTCTGGTGGGACAAGATGCCGGCGATGGTCGTCTTGCCCGTGCCGGGAGGCCCCCAGAGCAACAGCGACATGGACTGATCACCCTCGACCAGCTGCCGCAGCGGCGATCCCGGCGCCCGTAGGTGCTCCTGGCCGACGAGCTCCTCCAGCGAGCGGGGGCGCATGCGGACCGCCAACGGAGCCGCTGCGTGCGCGGCCGACGAGAGCGACCCCCCGCCGGTGCCAGAGGACGGGGCGGACGGGGCGTCGAAGAGTCCCTCGCTCAGCCCCCCACTCAGCCCTTCACCATGGTCTGGGTCTTCACGTCGAACCACGTGGAGTCATAACTCGGGGTCACCTTCACCTTGGCGCGGAGACCGTTCGCAGCCGGATTGCCCTGGTCGTCGACACCGAGCAGACCGGTGGTGACCGGCCGGGTGGGGTGCTGCCCGACCTCGCCCGGGAAGTGGCAGGCCACCTTGTGCCGCTTCCCGATCTGCAACAGCGGCGGCTCGACCTTCGCGCAGATCTCCTGCGCATACGAGCAGCGGGTGCGGAACCGGCAGCCCGACGGCGGGTTGATCGGGCTGGGCACGTCGCCCTCGAGACGGATCCGGTCGCGGCGACCACCGATGGCCGCCTGTTTGATGTCGGGCACGGCCGAGAGCAGGGCCTGCGTGTAGGGGTGGTGGGCGTGCTCGTAGATCGTCTCGCGGTCGGCGATCTCGACGATCTTGCCGAGGTACATCACCGCGGTCTCGGGACAGAAGTGCCGCACGATCGCCAGGTCGTGGGCGATGAAGAGGAAGGCGATGCCGAACTCCTGCTGGAGATCCTGCAGCAGGTTGATCACCTGGGCCTGGATGGAGACGTCGAGCGCGGAGACCGGCTCATCGGCCACCAGCAGCTTGGGGTTGAGGGTGAGCGCCCTGGCGATGCCGATGCGCTGTCGTTGTCCGCCGGAGAACTCGTTGGGGTAGCGGTTGTAGTGCTCGGGGTTGAGGCCCACGACCTCGAGGAGCTCCTGGACGCGCGGCAGGATCTTGTTCTTCGGCACGATGTCGTGGACCGCGAGCGGGGCCCCGACGATCGTGCCCACGGTGTGCCGCGGGTTCAGCGAGGTGTAGGGGTCCTGGAAGATCATCTGGATGTCGCGCCGTAGCGGCTTCATCTCGCGGTTCGACAGCTTGGCCAGGTCCTTCCCGGCGAAGCGCATCGAGCCCCCGGTGGGCTCGTAGAGCCGGGTGATCAGCCGCCCGGTCGTCGACTTGCCGCACCCGGACTCCCCGACCAGACCGAGGGAGCCGCCCTCGGGCACCTCGAAGGAGACCCCGTCGACGGCTTGGACGTAGCCGACGGTGCGCCGCAAAAGACCGGAGGACTTCACCGGGAAGTACATCTTGAGGTTGTCGACCGAGATGACCGGCTTGGCGTTCGGGTCGAGCTGGGCCGCAGTGTGGGTCTGCTTGGCGAGCTCGACGAAGCTCGGGACCTCAGGCTCCATGGCCTTCTCCGCGGGGAGTGCCTCGGTCGGGTCCTGGGGGTCCTCGACGTTGACGTCGGCCATCAGCGGTTCTCCTGGATGAACTCGGGGGCGATCTCGGGAAGCACCTCGGCCTCGTAGACCGCGTCGGGGTCGGCGAGGTGGCAGCGCTTGAGGTGGCGCGGTCCACGACTGCCCGGCTCCAAGGCCGGCAGCTCGGTGCGGCAGAGGTCGCCCGGCACCTTGTCGACGTGGAAGCAACGAGGATGGAAGGAGCAGCCCGGAGGCGGGTTCAGCAGGCTCGGCGGGTTGCCCGGGATGGGGATCAGCTTGGCGTTGGTGTCGCCTCCCACCTCCGGCACGCTCGACAACAGCCCCCACGTGTAGGGCATCTCGGGGTGGGTCAGCAGCTCCTTGGTGGAGCCGTACTCGACCGCGCGGCCGGCGTACATGACCAGCACCTCGTCGGCCATCTCCGCGATCACCCCGAGGTCGTGGGTGATGATGATGACCGCGGAGTTGAACTCGCGCTGCAGGTCCTGCAGCAGGTCGAGGATCTGAGCCTGGACGGTCACGTCGAGCGCAGTGGTGGGTTCGTCGGCGATGAGGAGGGACGGGTCGTTGATCAGGCCCATCGCGATCATCGCGCGCTGCCGCATGCCGCCGGAGAACTGGTGGGGGAAGTCGTCGACGCGACGGTCCGGCTGCGGGATCCCCACCCGGTCGAGCATCTCGATCGACTTGCGTCGGGCATCGCGCTTCGAGGCGCTGGGGTGGTGGACCAGGTAGGCCTCGGAGAGCTGGTTGCCGATCTTGTAGAAGGGGTGCAGCGCCGCCAGGGCGTCCTGGAAGATCATCGCCACGGAGTTGCCGCGCAGCTTGCGCATCCGGTCCTCGGCGAGCCCGACGACCTCGGTCCCGCCGACGCGGATCGAGCCGTTGATCTGGCTCGACCGCGCGTCGTGCAGCCCGAGGATGGCCATGCTCGAGACCGACTTGCCCGACCCGGACTCCCCCACGATGCCGAGCGTCTGACCGAGCTCGACCGAGTAGCTGAGGTCCTTGACCGCCGTGACGAGCCCGTCCTCGGTCGGGAAACGGACCGTGAGGTTCTCCACGACGAGGAAGGGGCCCTCGCTGGCCTCGCGGCCGGCCTTGGCGTCGGCCCCCTTCTGCTCCCGGCGCCCGACCGCTGGCTCGACCGCGCTCACGAGAGCCGCACCCGGGGGTCGAGGGCGCCGTAGACGATGTCGACGAGCAGGTTGCTGACGATCAGGATGGCTCCTCCGAACAGGGCGGTGGCGGCCACCACGCTGAGGTCCTTGAGGGCGACGGCTTCCAGCGCCCATAGCCCCACACCGTCGATGTCGAAGATCTTCTCGGTGAAGATGGTGCCGGCCAGCAGGGTGCCGAAGTCGATGCCGAAGATGGTCACGATCGGGACGAGGGCCGCGCGCAGTCCGTGCTTGTAGACGACCTTGCGTGGCGCCAGGCCCTTGGCCTTGGCCGTGCGGATGTAGTCCTCGCTGAGGGCATCGACCATGGCTCCTCGCGAGTAGCGGGTGTACTGCGTGCACCCGAAGATCCCGAGCGCCACCCAGGCGAGCGCGAGACCACCGAACCACTCCGCGGGATTCTCGGTGATCGGGAAGTAGCCGGTCTGGTTCAGGCCCGGGACCTCGAAGACCAGCACGACGTAGATCCAGGCCAGGAGGGCGAAGAGGTAGTAGGGGATGGAGCTGAGGAACAAGAAGCTCGAGACCAACGCCTTGTCTTGGACCGTGCCGCGTCTTCGGGCGGCCGCGACGCCGATGGGTACCCCGAAGAGCAGGTAGAGCGCGGCACCGCCGACGGCCACGCTGATCGTGGCGGGGATCCGTCGCAGCAGCTCGTCGGAGACCGGCTGCTTGTTGCGCGAGCTGATGCCGAAGCATGGTGCTTCGCACTCGTAGGTGTTGGCGGCGACGGTGACCTCGCGGCCGGCCACCAGCCCCTTCATGTACTTGCCGTACTCCTCGTACCAGGGATTGTTGTAGCCCATGGTCTCGGTGTAGACGGCGAGCCGGTCGGGGCTGCACCGGCTCGAGGTGTCGCGGTCGCACATCGGGCGGGCCGGCGACTCCGGGCCGTACCAGAAGAGCAGGAAGACCGAGAGCGAGATCAGTCCCAGCACGATGAAGCCGGAGAAGATCCGCTTGACGATGTAGGCGAGCATGCGATGCCTTCCTGACGTCGGTCCTGCCGAACGGGCCGGGGATGTGGAGCGTGGTGGGACAGGGCCAGGTGGGGGCCCCCTAAGCCTAGGAGACCCCCACCTGTCCGTTACTGCAAGAGGTGAACCTCAGTCAGTCGGAGTGATCACTCCGAGACGAAGAGGTCCTTGTAGTTCGGCGCACCGAGGGCAGCATCACCCGTCGGGTTGCCGATCCCGGAGCCGAACGCGAACAGGTCGTTGCGGAACGCGGTCGGGACGATCGGGTAGTACTCGGTCGCGATGAGCTCGTCGAGCTCACCCCAGGCGGCCGGCTGCTCCTCGAGGGGCAGGGTCGGGATCTCGTTCATCCGGTCGTTGACCTCCTTCTCGTCGAAGAAGGCCGTGTTGTAGGTCGCGCCGCCTCGCAGCAGCGGCGGCAGCATGGTCAGACCCGACGGCCAGTCGGAGCACCAGTTGACGCCACGGAGGTTGAGCGACTTGTTGAGCTTGTTGTCGGGGTCGAGCCAGATGTCGTACGGCGAGACCTGGACCGGAGTCGCCTTCACCTTGAAGCCGGCCTCCTCGAAGCCACGGGTGATCTGCTTCTGGGTGGCGACGGCGAGGTCGTCGACCTCGTAGAAGACCATCGAGAGCTCGTACTCACCAGGCTCGTAGCCGGCCTCGGCGAGCAGCTCCTTGGCCTTCTCCGGGTTGAAGGTGATCTGCTCACCGTCGACCTGGTAGCCCGACTTGCCGGCCATGCCAGGAGGCATGATCGAGTTCGCCGGGACGCGGGTGATGCCGGGCAGCAGACCGCCGGCCAGCCACGCCGCCTCGTAGTCGAACGCGTACGCGATCGCCTTGCGGACCTCGATCTCGGTGATCTTGGTGTAGTCCGGCGTGAGCGTGCTGACGCACTGCGCGGACTGCTTGACCAGGTTGTCACCGAGGGCGTCGACGAGGGCGTCGTAGTTCGCCGCGTCGATGTCCGCGGACATGGAGGTCGCCTGCTCAGCGGAGTCGCTCAGCATGATCTGGTCGACCTGGGCCTGGTCGGCGTTGAACTTGAAGATCCACTTGTCGACGTACTGGTGGCGGCCCGGGTCGGACGCGGGGTCCCACTGGTCGTTCTTGACCAGCACGAGCTCGTCGTTGGGGGTGAAGCTCTCCACCTTGTAAGGACCGTTGGACAGGATGTTCTGCCCGTAGTCCGGGGGGTTGCTCGCCTTGCCCAGGGGGGCCGGGCCGATCGCCATGAAGGCGCCCCAGTAGTCCATGTCGGGGAAGGTCTTGGCCATCTTGATGGTGAGGTCCTGGCCGTCGACCGTCACGCCGCCCCAGTCGGCGCAGTCGGGGTCCTTGCCGGTGTAGGGGCCTTCGTACTCGCCCGCACCGAAGAAGTAGGTCTGGGAGTACTCCGTGCCGGGACCACCCGGGAACGCGGTGGAGTCCATCGAACGGCAGATACCGAACGCGACCTCCTCAGCGGTGATCGGGTCACCGTTCTCCCACGTGACGTTGTCCTTGATCGTGAACGTCCACTCGGTGAAGTCCTCGTTGGGGGTGCCGAGGTCGGTCGCCAGGTCCGGAACCAGGACGGGCTCGCCGTCATCGCCGCGGACGTACTGCGTCAGCGCGCGGGTCGTCAGGGCCTGCTGGATCGAGTTGCCGGTCACCGACCAGCCGTTGGTCGGGTCGAGGTCCGAGGGACCCGGGTCGCCGGGCAGGTAGACGGTGATCGTCCCGCCCTCCTTGGCCCCGTCGACTTCGGCCGCAGGGCCTTCGAGGGTCTCGTCCTTGCTGCCGGCCCCCTGCTCCTTGAAGTTGTCGTCTCGGTCGTTGGCACCGCCGTCGTCGCCGCCACATGCGGCGAGTACGACGAGCGCTGCACCGGCGACGAGGGCCAGTGGCTTGCTCCGTCTCATTGTCCAGCCTTTCCTGTTTGGTTCGCGCTCCCAAGGAGGATCTGGGAGCGACGTCGAGGGGTCGACGCGGGCGTCAGCGCCGCGTCTTCGGGTCGAGGGCGTCGCGCACGGCGTCGCCCAGGAGGTTGAGGGCCAAGACCAGCAGCACGATGCCGATTAGGGGCTCCCAGAGGTAGAGGGAGTAGGTCTTGAACCAGGGCACCGCCGAGGCGATCACCTGCCCCCACGACTCACCGGAGGTGACACCGATGCCGAGGAAGGCCAGGCCGGCCTCGGCTGCCACGAAGGCCGGGAGCATGAGCGAGATGCTGATGACGATCGGGGCGACGAGGTTGGGCAGCAGCTCTCGGACCAGGATCCGGCGCGTGGGCATGCCCAGCACCCGGGCGGCCTGCACGAACTCGCGCTCCCGCAGCGAGAGCACCTCGCCACGGATCAAGCGGCACACCCCCATCCACCCGAACATGGCCAGCACCATGATCAGCGCCAACAGCTGCACCTCCTGGTAGTCCAGCCTGACCCCGAAGATCTCGGTGCCGTTGGAGGGGGCGAAACGTTCGTTGATGATCGGCGCGATCGTCAGGGCCGCGAGCAGGAAGGGCACGGTGAGGAAGAAGTCGGTCACGAACGAGATGACGCGGTCCCAGACTCCACCCAAGAAGCCCGCCAGGAGTCCCATCATGGTGCCGAACACCGACGCGAAGAGCGTCGCGAGTCCTGCGATCAGCAGCGAGGTGCGGGCGCCGTAGACCCAGTAGGCCAGGTTGTCGTCACCCGTCTTCGGCGCGACGCCGAATGGGTGCTCGGGGTCGAAGCCGTTGTTGGGCGGGCCGTCGAGGGGCAGCTGGTTGTAGCCGAGGACGTCGGCGGCCCGGCGAGTATCGGTGTTGACGTCGAACAGGCCGGTGATCGGGCCGGCGAAGACTGCGACGATCACGAAGAAGACCACGATCGTCAGGCAGATCATGGCGATCTTGTCGCGACGCAGCCGGCCCATGGCGATCCGCATCGGCGACTTGCCGGTGATCGTCTTGGCCTTGGAGCTCTTGGGGTCCTCGGGCGGAGGTGCGTCGCTGAGGTTCCCCAGCGTCTCGGGTGCCGCCTGAGCCGCCATGCTCGCCCCGTTCGCTCGCGTCGCAGGTCGAGGATCTCCCGGCCGTGCCGAACGGTGACTCTATGTGACCTGGACCGCAGCCGCGATCACCGAGGCGTAACGGTTCGGTCACGGCACCTGAGGGGCCGACCCGCCGGCCACCCCCAGGAGAAGTGCCCGGTCAGGCGGTGGAGGACGGAAGGTCCTGCACAGGTCGGGCGTCCACGCCGGCTTCCTTGCGCTGCGCGGGCGTGATCGTGGCCGGGGCCGCGGTGAGCGGGTCGTAGCCACCCCCGGACTTCGGGAACGCGATCACCTCGCGGATCGACTCAGCCCCTGTCAGGAGGGCCACGACCCTGTCCCAGCCGAAGGCGATGCCACCGTGCGGCGGTGCGCCGTACTGGAAGGCGTCGAGCAGGAAGCCGAACTTCTCCTGTGCCTCGTCCTCGGTGAGACCCATCACCGCGAAGACGCGTTTCTGGATGTCGGAGCGATGGATACGGATCGACCCGCCACCGATCTCGTTGCCGTTGCAGACGACGTCGTAGGCCCAGGCCAGGGCGGTCTCGGGCTCCCGGTCGAAGGAGTCGAGGTCCTGCGGCAAGGTGAAGGCGTGGTGCACCGCGGTCCATGCGCCGGCGCCGACGGCGACGTCACCGGCGGCGGTGGCCTCACCCGCCGGCTCGAAGAGGGGCGCATCGAGGACCCACAGGAAGCTCCAGGCCGACTCGTCGATCAGGCCGCAACGCCGACCGATCTCCACGCGGGCGGCACCGAGCAGTGCACGGCTGGCCTTGGTCGCGCCTGCGCCGAAGAAGATGCAGTCCCCGGGCTCGGCGCCCACGTGGGCGACGATCCCCGCCCGCTCCTCGTCGGACAGGTTCTTGGCGACCGGTCCCCCCAGCGCGCCGTCCTCCTGGACCAGCACGTAGGCGAGCCCTCGCGCTCCGCGCTGCTTGGCCCACTCCTGCCAGGCGTCGAGCTGCTTGCGCGGCTGGCCGGCGCCCCCTGGCATGACGACGGCCCCGACGTAGGCGGCGTTCTCCGGGGAGAAGACCCGGAAGGGAGTCCCCGCGAAGAAGTCGGTGCAGTCGACCAGCTCGAGCCCCATCCGGAGGTCGGGCTTGTCGCTGCCGTAGCGAGCCATCGCCTCGGCGTAGGTCAGCCGGGGCAGCGGGGTCGGGATCTCGTGTCCGATGAGACGCCACAGTGCCACGAGGATCTCCTCGGCGAGTGTGATCACGTCGTCCTGCTCGACGAAGCTCATCTCGATGTCGAGCTGGGTGAACTCGGGCTGCCGGTCGGCGCGGAAGTCCTCGTCGCGGTAGCAGCGGGCGATCTGGTAGTACCGCTCGAGACCCGCGACCATCAGCAGCTGCTTGAACAGCTGGGGGCTCTGCGGCAAGGCGTACCAGCTGCCCGGACGCAGGCGCGCCGGCACGAGGAAGTCACGAGCCCCTTCGGGTGTCGACCTGGTCAGCGTGGGGGTCTCGACCTCCACGAACCGATGGGCGTCGAGGACCGCCCGAGCAGCCCGGTTGACCGCGCTGCGCAGCCGGATCGCCTGGCTGGGTCCGGCTCGGCGCAGGTCGAGGTAGCGGTGCTTGAGGCGGGCCTCCTCCCCCACCTCGCCGCCGGTGTGACCGGCCGCGTCGTCGACGGGGAACGGCAACGGCGCCGAGGCGCTGAGCACCTCGACACGTTCGGCGACCACCTCGATCTCACCGGTGGGCAGCTGGGGGTTCGCGTTGCCCTCGGGTCGCAGGCCCACGGTCCCGGTGACCGCCACGCAGTACTCGCTGCGCAGCGAGTGGGCGACGTCCTCGTCACGTACGACGACCTGCACCACGCCACTGGCCTCGCGGAGGTCGAGGAAGGCCACCCCGCCGTGATCGCGCCGCCGCGCCACCCAGCCGGCGAGGGTGACGGTCTGGTCGACGTGCTCGGCGCGCAGGGCACCGGCGTCGTGGGTGCGGATCACTGGTGTTGCTCCTTGGTGAGGATCGTGGGTCTGAGGTCGGGCTCGGGTGGTGTCCAGGTCGCGGGGTCGGCGTCGGCCTGCTCGCCGCTGCGGATGTCCTTGACCTGGTGCTCATCCTCGCCTGTTCGGGGGAACCAGACGAACGGGATTCCGCGGCGCTCGGCGTAGCGGATCTGTTTGCCGAACTTCTGGGCGCCGGCCGCGACCTCGCAGGCGATGCCGCGGGCGCGCAACGCAGCAGCGACAGCGTCGCTGGCCCGGCGGGACCCCTCGTCCACGACGGCCACCAGGACGGCGCTGGGCACGGCGCGGCTGCCGCTCAGGACACCGTCGGCCAGCAGCGGCACGAGGGTGCGCGAGACCCCGAAGGACACGCCGACGCCGGGGTAGGTGGTGCGGCCGTCGTCGGCCAGCGCGTCGTAGCGGCCTCCCCCACCGACCGACTTCAGGTGCTCGTAGCCGCTCATGAAGATCTCGACCACCGTCCCGGTGTAGTAGTCGAGCCCGCGAGCGATCCGCAGGTTGGCCTCGACCGTGACCAGGTCGCCGGTGGCCGGCGCACACCCCTCCACGACGGCGGCGAGCTCGGAGAGCCCGGTCTCCAGCAGCTCGTCGTCGACCCCCAGCGCGCGGACCCGATCGACGAACGAGGTGTCGGGCACGCGGATCGACGCCAGGTCGAGGCATCGTCGCGCCTGGTCGTCGGTGGCCCCGGCCTGCTGGACGAGCTGTTCGAGCACCGCTTCGGGCGGGAGCTTGTCGAGCTTGTCGATGACCCGGATCGCGGTCGTGACGTCGGCGATCCCGAGCCCGCGGTAGAAGCCCTGGATGAGCTTGCGGTTGTTGAGCTGGAAGCTCAGCGGCGGCAGCGGCAGGATCGACAAGGCCTCGACCATCACGCGCATGACCTCGACGTCGTGATGGAAGGCCAGCTCGTCACGGCCGACGATGTCGATGTCGGCCTGGGTGAACTGGCGGTAGCGCCCGGTCTGGGGTCGCTCGCCGCGCCAGGCGGGCTGCACCTGGTAGCGCCGGAACGGGAACTCGAGACGGCCGGCGTTCTCCAGCACGTAGCGCGCGAAGGGGACCGTGAGGTCGTAGTGCATCCCGAGCGCGGCGACCTCGCCCTCCGCGGCCTGGAGGCGCTGGAGGACGTAGATCTCCTTGTCGATCTCACCGCCCTTGGCGAGGACCTCGACCGGCTCGACCACCCGGGTCTCGATGTTGGCGAAGCCGTGGAGCTCGAAGACACGGGTGAGCCGGGCCACGAGCTCGCGTTCGACGACGCGCTCGGCCGGGAGCAGCTCAGGGAACCCGCTCAGCGGGGTGGGTCGGACGGGCACGGTCAGACGCCTTGGGCGATGAGCTCGAGCAGGAACGGGTTAGCGGCCCTCTCGCGGCCGATCGAGGTCTGCTCGCCGTGGCCGGGCAAAACGACGATGTCGTCGGGCAGCGTCAGCACCTTGTCGGCCAGGCTGCGCAGCATGGTGGGGTGGTCACCGCCCGGGAGGTCGGTGCGTCCGATCGAGCCGGCGAACAGCAGGTCGCCGGAGAACATCACCGCGCTGATGTCGCTCGCGTCGTCGTACGGCGCACGGAACGTCACCGACCCCTCGGTGTGTCCGGGCGTGTGGTCGACCACAAAGGTGAGACCGGCGAGCTCGAGCTCCTGGGCGTCTCCCAGGTCACGGACCTCATCAGGCTCGACGAACTGGTAGTCGCCCCCGAGCATCATCGCGCTGGTCTCCTTCGAGGCGCCCCACATCGGGTCGCTCAGCAGGTGCCGGTCGCGCGGGTGGATCCAGGCGGTGGCGTCGTAGGTGCCGGCGACCGGCGCCACACACCACATGTGGTCGATGTGCCCGTGGGTCACCAGGACCGCGACCGGCTTGAGCCGGTGCTCGGCGACCAGCCGGGCCACGCCCTCGGCAGCGTCCTTGCCGGGGTCGATGACGACGCACTCGCTGCCGGGACCCGTGGCCGCGACGTAACAGTTCGTCCCCCACGGACCGGCGGGGAATCCGGCGATCAGCACTCCTCAACCCTAGGGCAGGCGTTGATCGACCTCGACGATGACTAGCATGGGCCACTGCTCCGACGGGCCCGGCACGGGCCGACGCGACGAACGAGGGACGAGGCAGTGACGAGCACCGAATGGGGTCGGGTCGACGACGACGGCACCGTCTACGTGAAGACGGCCGACGGCGAGCGCTCGGTCGGGCAGTACCCCGCGGGGACGCCCGAGGAGGCGATGGCCTTCTTCACCGAGCGGTACGCCGCGCTGGCCTTCGAGGTCGAGCTGCTCGAGCAGCGGATCAGGTCCGGGGTGCTGACGCCCGAGGAGGCCACGGCATCGGTGACGACCGTCCGTGGCCAGGTGACCGACGCCAACGCTGTCGGTGACCTCCCCGCGCTGGTGGAGCGACTCGATGCCCTCGCACAGGTCATCGCCTCCCAACGCGAGGCCCGCCGAGCCGAACGCGCCCACAAGGCCGCGGAGTCGAAGGCGGAGAAGGAGAAGCTGGTCGCCACCGCCGAGAAGATCGCTGAAGGCCATGACTGGCGCAACGGCGCCAACCAGCTGCGCGAGCTGCTCGACCAGTGGAAGGCCCTGCCGCGGATCGACCGCACCTCCGACGACACGCTGTGGCGGCGGTTCTCGACCGCCCGGACGACCTACACGCGGCGCCGCAAGGTGCACTTCGCCGAGCAGAACGAGAAGCGCGAGGCCGCGCGGGTCGTCAAGGAGCGGCTCGCCAAGGAAGCGGAGTCGTTGGCCGGCTCCACCGAGTTCGGCCCGACGGCGGGTCGCTATCGCGACCTGATGAAGCAGTGGAAGGCGGCCGGCCCGGCCCCGAAGGACGTCGAGGAGGACCTGTGGAAGCGTTTCCGCGGGGCGCAGGACGCCTTCTTCGGCGCGCGCGACGCGGCGGCGGAGAAGGAGAACGAGGAGTTCGCCGCCAACGCGCTGGTCAAGGAGCAGCTCGCCGTCGAGGCCGAGGCCCTCGACCTGGAGTCCGGTGACCTCGAGACCCTCAAGAAGTCCTTCCGCGACATCGCCGACCGGTGGGACGCTGCCGGCAAGGTCCCGCGCGAGCGCATGAAGGACCTCGAGGGACGCATCCGCAAGGTCGAGCAGGCCATCCGTTCCCTCGAGGACGAGAAGTGGCGCCGTTCGGACCCCGAGAAGTCCGCCCGCGCCGACGACATGGTCACCAAGCTCGAGACGGCCATCGCCCAGGTCGAGGCGGACCTGGAGAAGGCGCGCACCGCCGGCAACGAGGCCAAGGTCCGCGAGCTAGAGGAGAACCTCGAGTCCCGCCGCGCCTTCCTCGACATGGCCAAGCGCGCTGCCTCCGACTACTCGGTCTGACGCCTCTGCCCGCGGACGCTGGTTGCAGGGCCGCCACGCCGACGCTGGTTGAGGAGGGCGGCCACGCCGACGCCGGTTGAGGAGGGCGGCCACGCCGACGCCGGTTGAGGTGGGCGGCCACGCCGACGCTGGTTGAGGAGGGCGGCCACGCCGACGCCGGTTGAGGTGGGCGGCCACGCCGACGCTGGTTGAGGAGGGCGGCCACGCCGACGCTGGTTGAGGAGGGCGGCCACGCCCGTCTCGAAACCCGCGTCGCACGCGGGGCAGCCCGGCGCTGACGCTGGTTGAGGAGGGCGGCCACGCCCGTCTCGAAACCACTCGACGATCGACGCCGACACCGCGACGCACACGGGGCGGCGCCCACCGGGGCGGCGACGAGGCGTCAGGAGGTGACGCGGTAGGCGTCGAAGACGCCGGGCACGGACTTCACCGACCGCAGCACGGTGTCGAGGTGCTTGGCCTCGGCCATCTCAAAGGTGAAGCGGCTCTTGGCGATCCGGTCACGGCCGGTGGAGAGGTTGGCACTAAGGATGTTCACGTGCGCGTCCGACAGCGCCATCGTGATGTCGGAGAGGAGGCGTGCGCGGTCGAGAGCCTCGACCTGGATGTTGACGAGGAAGGTCGACTGCGCGGTCGGAGCCCACTCGACCTCGAGGACCTTCTCGGGCTGGGCGCGGAGACTGGCTGCATTGGTGCAGGTATGGCGGTGCACCGAGACGCCACCGCCCTTGGTGACGAACCCGAGGATCGCGTCGGGGGGCACCGGGGTGCAGCACTTGGCGAGCTTGACCCAGATGTCCGGTGAGCCCTTGACGACGACGCCCGCGTCGCTGCCCTGGCCGACCTTGGACCGCCGGGGTCGGCCGGTGATGGTCACGGCCTCGGCCAAGTCCTCCTGCGCCCCGGCGCTGCCGCCGTGCAGGTCGATGACCCGGCGTACGACGGCCTGGGCGCTCAGGTTGCCCTCGCCGACAGCGGCGTAGAGCGCCGACACGTCGAGGTGGTGGAAGTGCGCCGCCACCTGGCTGAGCGTCTCGTGCGAGAGCAGCCGGGTGATCGGCAGGCCCTCCTTGCGCATCGTCTTGACGATCTGGTCCTTGCCCCGCTCCATCGCCTCCTCGCGACGCTCCTTGGTGAACCACTGGCGGATCTTGGAGCGGGCGCGTGGTGAGCGGACGAAGGTCAGCCAGTCCCGTGACGGACCGGCGGTCGCCGACTTGGACGTGAACACCTCGACGACGTCGCCGTTGTCGAGCGTCGACTCCAGCGGCACCAAGCGCCCGTTGACCCGCGCTCCGATGGTGTGGTGACCGACCTCGGTGTGCACCGCGTAGGCGAAGTCGACAGGCGTCGATCCGGACGGCAACGCGATCACGTCACCGCGAGGGGTGAAGACGTAGGTCTCGGCACGGTTGATCTCGAAGCGCAGGGACTCGAGGAACTCCCCCGGGTCCTCGACCTCGTTCTGCCAGTCCAGCAGCTGTCGGACCCAGGCCATGTCGTCGAGGTCACCGCGCTGGTCGGTGTCCTGACCGGCGCGGCCGTTCTCCTTGTACTTCCAGTGCGCCGCGACACCGTACTCCGCTCTGCGGTGCTGGGAGAACGTCCGGATCTGCATCTCCACGACCTTGCCCTGGGGGCCGATCACCGTCGTGTGCAGCGACTGGTACATGTTGAACTTCGGCATCGCGACGTAGTCCTTGAACCTCGCGAGCACGGGGTTCCAGCGAGCGTGGACGACACCGAGAGCTGAGTAGCAGTCGCGGTCCTCCTCCACCAGGATCCGGATCCCGACCAGGTCGTAGATGTCGGAGAACTCCCGGCCGCCGACGATCATCTTCTGATAGATCGAGTAGTAGTGCTTGGGCCGTCCGGTGACCGTGGCGCGGATCTTCGCCTCGCGCAGGTCGCTCTCGACCTGGGTGATCACCTCGGCGAGGAACGAGTCCCGCGAGGGTGCCCGCTCGGCGACCATCCGCACGATCTCGTCGTAGACCTTGGGGTGCAGGGTCGCGAACGCGAGGTCCTCCAGCTCCCACTTGATGGTGTTCATGCCGAGGCGGTGGGCCAGAGGAGCAAAGATGTCGAGGGTCTCGCGGGAGGTCCGTTCGGCGCTGGCCGCTGGGACATAGCGCAGGGTCCGCATGTTGTGCAGCCGGTCGGCCAGCTTGATGACGAGCACCCTGATGTCGCGGGCCATCGCGACGATCATCTTCCGGATCGTCTCGGCCTGGGCCGAGTCGCCGTAGTGGACCTTGTCGAGCTTGGTCACGCCGTCGACCAGCTGCGCCACCTCGTCTCCGAAGTCGGCCCGGCACTGCTCGAGGGTGTAGGGAGTGTCCTCGACGGTGTCATGGAGGAGCGCGGCGACCAGGGTCGCCTCGGTCATGCCGATGTCGGCGAGGATGGTCGTCACCGCCAGCGGGTGAGTGATGTAGGGATCACCGCTCTTGCGGGTCTGGTGGCGGTGCATCTCCTCGGCGGTGACGTAGGCCCGTTCGAGGAGGGCCAGGTCGGCCTTGGGGTGGTTGGCGCGTACCGACCGGAAGAGCGGCTCCAGCACCGGGTTGCCCGGTTGGCTGCGCGTGCCCATCCGGGCGAGCCGGGTGCGCATGCTGCGGGCCGAGGACCCCGCGGGCTCGGGCGCGCGCTCCCCCTGCGGGGGTGGAGCCGTGCGTTCCTCGGTCACACCGGCCAGTGTAGGAGCCCGGTCGCCGGGCTCAGACCGTCATGAGCGAGGTCAACAGCAGGTCGCCGATGGTCTGGCGGCCCGGAAGGAACGAGAGCTCCATCAACACGGCCGCTGCCACGGCGACACCGCCACAAGACTCCACCAGGGTGCGAGTCGCGGCGAGGGTCCCACCGGTCGCGAGCACGTCGTCGACGAGCAGGACCCGCTCCCCCGGCGAAATCGCGTCACGGTGCACCTCGAGCGTGGCCTCGGCGTACTCCAAGGCGTACGACGCCGCGTGGGCCGCGCGGGGCAGCTTGCCCTCCTTGCGGACGGGGACGAACCCGACGCCGAGCGCCAGGGCGACGGGGGCGGCCAGGATGAACCCGCGGGCCTCCATCCCAGCCACCTTGTCGACCACGACCTTCCCGTCGTCGTCCCGGCCCGCCGCGGCCAGGGCGTCGACGACCACCCGGAAACCCTGGGGGTCGGCGAGGAGGGGCGTGATGTCCTTGAAGACGACCCCGGGCTCGGGGAAGTCCGCGACGTCGACCACCAGGCGCGCGAGGGCCTCGCGCGCCGCCTCGGTCACTTCTTTCCGCGCTTGGACCGCGTCTGCCGGGTCGGCTGCTGACGTCCGGCAGCGCTGCTCGGCCGCACCTCACCCTTCGCGGGGGGCACGACGCGGCCTCGCCCGCTGACCGGTTGCCGGCCTCGGGCGACCGGAGCGGCCGGTGTCGAGACCGGGGCCTGGTCGGCATCGGCCTCCTCGCCGTCCTCGCTCGGCTCCCGCACCGGAAGGTCCTCGGTGAAGGTCGGCACCGTGGCGTACTTGTCAGCGCGGGTGCGTGCCGCCAGCGCCTTGGCCCGGCGTTCGGCCTGCTGCACCGCGGTCTCACCGGACTTCAGGTGCACCAGCAGGGGCGTAGCGATGAAGACCGAGGAGTAGATACCCGCGGCCATGCCGACGAAGAGAGCCAGGGACAGGTCCTTCAGCGAGGACGCGCCCAGCTGGGCGGTGCTGACGGCCAGGATCACGCCGACGGGGATCAGGGCCACGATCGAGGTGTTGATCGAGCGCACCAGGGTCTGGTTGACCGCGAGGTTGGCGGCCTGGGCGAAGCTCATCCGCACCTCGCGGAGGTTCTTGGTGTTCTCGCGCACCTTGTCGAAGACGACGACGGTGTCGTAGAGCGAGAAGCCGAGGATGGTCAGCACACCGGTGACGGTCGCCGGGGTGACCTCGAAGCCGGTGAGCGCGAAGACCCCGACCGTGATCACGACGTCGTGACCCAGTGCGACCAGGGCTGCCACCGACATCTTCCACTCCCGGAAGTAGGCCCAGATGAACAGGACGACCAGCACCAGGAAGACCAGGAGACCGATCAGCGACCGCTCGGCGACCTCCTCCCCCCAGCTCGCCCCGATCTCCTCCTGGGAGAGGTCGGAGGCGGGATCGATCCCCGTCTCCTCCACGATGGCGGCGACGACCTGCGCACTCTCGGGATCGGTGAGGGGCTCGGTCTGGACGAGGATCGCGTCGTCACCCGACGTGGTGACGATCGGGGAGGAGGCGTCGGGGACGCCTGTCCCCGCGACGACCTCACGAAGCGTGTCGGCGGTGTCCTGGGTCACCTGCTCGGTGGGCAGCGAGACGGTGTATTCGCTGCCGCCGGTGAACTCGATGCCGAGGTTGAGGCCCCGCCCGATCAACCCGGAGAGGGCGATCGCGACGATGACGGCCGATGCGGAGTACCAGAGCCACTTCTTGCCGACGAAGTCGACCGACTTGTGGCCGGTGTACAGCTCGTTCCCGAGCCTGGCGAACGTCCCCATCAGGCCCTCCCTCCAGCCGGAAGACGGTCCACACCCAGCGCCGCCGCGTCGAGGCCCGAGAGCTTGTGCCCCCGGTTGAAGAACCGGTAGCGCGCCAAGAACGAGACCATGGGGTGGGTGAACCAGAAGAAGACCACGAGGTCGATCAGGGTCGAGAGGCCCAGCGCGAAGGCGAAGCCCTTCACCACGCCGGCGGCGAAGATGTAGAGCACGACCGCAGCCAGCAAGGAGACGGCGTCGGCGGCCAGACACGTGTTCCGGGCCCGGGCCCAGCCCGCCTCGACCGCCACCCTCATCGACTTGCCGTCGCGCATCTCGTCTCGTATTCGTTCGAAGTAGACGACGAAGGAGTCGGCGGTGATGCCGACCGCCACGATCAGGCCGGCGATGCCGGGCAGGGTCAAGGTGAAGTTGGCGGCCTCGCTGAGCAGGAGCACCATCGCGTAGGTGACGCCGGCGGCGACGAAGAGCGAGGCGAGCACGACCAGCCCGAGGCCGCGGTAGTAGAGCAGGCAGTAGATCATCACCATGATGAGCCCGGCCGCACCCGCCGTCAGGCCCGCGCGCAGCTGGTCACCCGCCAGCGAGGGACCCACGGTCTCCGTGGTGGTGCTGTTGTCGTCGAAGGCGATGGGCAGAGCGCCGAACTTCAGGCTGGTCGCGAGGCTGGAGGCCGAGGACTCGGTGAAGTTGCCCTCGATCTGGGCCTCACCGTTGAGGATCAGCCCGTTCATCGTCGGTGCGGAGATCACCTGACCGTCGAGCACGACGGCGAACTGCTTCTGGGTCCCGAAGAGCGACTCGGAGATCGCGGCGAACTGGTCGGTGCCCTCGCCGTTGAAGTTGAGCGCGACGACCCACTGCACCTGGTTCTGCGGGATGACCGCATCCGCGCTGTCGAGGTCGGAGCCCTCGATCATCGAGGACGACAGGAGGTAGGCGATGCCCTCCTCGTCGCACGTGACGAGCGGCTTGTCGGGATCGTCGTCGACGACCGGGGCCGAACCGTCGGTAGGACACTGGAAGGTGTTGAACGCCTCGACGGACTCGGTGTCGGGCTGGTCGACCCACAACAAGGGCTGGTCGATCAGGTTCCCGTCCTGGCCCTGTCCCTCGCCGGGGGCAGGTGCTGGGGAGCTGGATTCGCTCGGTGAGTCGGTGGGGGTCAGGTCCTGTGACTCGGTGGGGTTGTCGCTGGGCGACTCCTCCTCACCGGACTTGAGACCGAACCCGGTCACCGGACGGTTGTTGCCCTCGCCACCGTTGCCGTCGTTGTTGCCGCCGTTGCCGCCGTTGCCGCCGTTGTTCCCGCCGTTGTTGCTGCCGTTGCCGCTGTTGGGAGCGGGGGCGAGCGGTCCGTCGGTGCCGGGGACCTCGATGGGTGCCTGGTTGGGGTCGACGACCGAGGTCTGGCATCGGTTGTCGACGCTGGTGCAGGCGACCAGGCGGAAGCGAAGCTGTGCCTGTCGCTTGACCGTCTCCTCGAGGTCGCTGCGACTCTCACCGGGGATCTCGACCGTGATCAGGTCGTTGCCCTGCGTGGCGACCTCGGCCTCCGCGACTCCCGATCCGTTCACCCGCTGGTCGATGATCCGTCGCGCCTCATCGAGGCTCTCCGCGCTCGGGCTGTCCTTGGCGGTCAGAGTGATGCGCGTTCCACCCTGGAGGTCGAGACCGAGTTCAGGCTTCCAGTTGCTGTCCGAGAGTGCGACCAGTCCGAAGGCGAGGAAGGTGCTGACCAGGAAGACGATCAGGATCCGCCCGGGACGGTAGGGCCTGCGAGCCATGTCAGCTCTCCTCGGCCGCGATCGGGCGGTCCGTGGTCGAGGCCTGCTCGACGGGCGACCCCACCGACTCCTCGGGGGGGACGACGCCTCCGACCGCGCCGCGCGCGACGGTGATGACGACGCCGGGGGCGACCTCGAGACCGAGGCGCGACTCGGTGAGGGTGCGCACGATGCCGATCACCCCGGAGGTCAAGATCACCTCGTCACCGATCGCCAGGGCACTCTGCATGCGCAGCTGGTCACGTTGCCGCCTCGAGGCCGGTCGGATGACCAGCAGCCAGAAGAGGAGGGCGATGCCCACCAGGGGCAGCAGGCCCACGAACTCCACGACGAAACCTCTCCAGATCGGGTGCAGGTCGCCCGGACGGGAGCAGGGGCGGACCGACGGGTCAGTGTAGCCGCGGCGGTTCGCTCCCTCGAATCAGGCGGCGTCCCGCTGGCTGTCCCTCAGTCGACGAACAGCACATCCTCGGAGTTTCCCTCCCGAGGAGGTTGCAGCCCGAGGTGCTGCCACGCAGCTCGGGTGGCGACGCGACCTCGTGGCGTCCGGGCGAGGAATCCCAGCCTGACCAGGAACGGCTCGGCGACCTCCTCGACCGTCTCCCGCTCCTCCCCGACCGCGACGGCCAGGGTCGAGAGCCCCACCGGTCCACCGCCGAAGCGTCGGCACAGGGCCTCGATGACCCCACGGTCGAGGCGGTCGAGTCCGAGCTCGTCGACCTCGTAGAGTTCCAGAGCCGCCCGAGCGACCTGCTCGTCGATGCGGCCGTCGGCCCGCACCTGCGCGAAGTCGCGCACCCGGCGCAGCAGCCGGTTGGCGATCCGCGGGGTGCCGCGGGACCGCAGCGCGATCTCGGCAATGCCGTCCTCGGTGGCCACGGCCCCCAGGAGGCCGGCGGAGCGTCGCACGATCAGCTCGAGCTCGCCGGCGTCGTAGAACTCTAGGTGGCCGGTGAACCCGAAGCGGTCGCGCAAGGGTCCGGGGAGCAATCCGGCCCGCGTCGTCGCCCCGACCAGCGTGAAGGGCGGGATCTCCAGCGGGATGGCCGTCGCGCCGGGGCCCTTGCCGATGACGACATCGACCCGGAAGTCCTCCATCGCGAGGTAGAGCATCTCCTCCGCCGGCCGTGACATCCGGTGGATCTCGTCGACGAACAGCACGTCACCCTCGTTGAGACCCGACAAGATGGCGGCCAGGTCGCCGGCGTGGGTGATGGCGGGTCCGCTGGTCAGACGCAACGGAGCGGTCAACTCGTGGGCGATGATCATCGCCAAGGTCGTCTTGCCGAGCCCGGGCGGTCCGGACAGGAGGACGTGGTCGGGGGTGCGCCCGCGTTGCCGAGCCGCCTCGAGGACCAGGCCGAGCTGCTCGCGGACCCGACCCTGGCCGATGACCTCGTCGAGGGTGCGGGGCCGCAGGGCCGCCTCGACGGCCCGCTCGTCCCCGTCGGCCTCGGCAAGGGTCAGGGACCGGAGGTGTTGCTCCTCGGCCAGCGTCGAGATCCTCCACGTCAGATCCGGCTCAGGGTGCGGAGCGCGGCGCGGAGGGCCGCGGCGACGTCGACCTCGCCGGTGACGGTCCTCGGCAGGTCGTCCTGGCGCCACGGTCTCGATCGCCCCCTCGGCGTCGCGGGTCGACCAGCCCAGACCGACGAGCCCTTGGTGCACCTGGTCGCGCCACGGCTCGGTCGGCATCGCCGCCGGGACGCTGCGTCCACCGACAGGGGCTCCGAGGCGGTCCTTGAGCTCCAGGATGATCCGCTGAGCGCCCTTCTGCCCGACGCCGGGCACCCGGGTGAGGGTCTTGACGTCGTCAGCGGCGACGGCTCGCCGCAGCTCATCGGGTGAGAGGACGGCGGTCATGGCCTGAGCGAGCTTGGGTCCGACCCCCGACGCTGTCTGCACGAGCTCGAAGATGCCCTTCTCGTCCTCGTCGGCGAACCCGAAGAGCGTCGAGGAGTCCTCACGCACGACCATGCTGGTGGGCACGGTCGCGGGCTGGCCGAGGCGCAGGGGGGCGAGTGTCCCCGGGGTGCACATGACCTCGAGCCCCAGTCCACCGACCTCGACGACGGCACTGGTCAAGGTCACAGCAGCCACCCGGCCCTGGACGTAGGCGATCATGCGGTCCCCCTCCGCAGCTGGAGAGCAGAGGCTGCCATCGCCGCCTCGATCCGCGCCTGCGCCCCTCCCCGCCAGATGTGGGTGATCGCCAGGGCCAGCGCATCGGCCGCGTCGGCGGGCTTGGGAGGCGTGTCGAGACGGAGGATCCGGGTCACCATCAGTCCCACCTGGGCCTTGTCGGCGCGACCACTGCCCGAGACCGCGGCCTTGACCTCGCTAGGGGTGTGCAATGCCACGGGCAGACCGCGCCGAGCCGCGGCGACCATCGCCAGACCACTGGCCTGCGCGGTGCCCATCACCGTGCTGCTGTCGGAGCGGGCGAAGACCCTCTCGACCGCGACCGCATCAGGCTGGTGCTCGTCGAGCCAGGCCTCGATGCCCCGCTCGATGCTCACCAGTCGCTCGGCGACCGGGACGTCGGAGGAGGTGCGCAGGACGTTGACGTCGACCAGTCGCAGCGGGCGTCCCACCTCGCCCTCGACCACGCCCATCCCGCACCGGGTCAGACCGGGGTCGATGCCCAACACACGCATGGAGCAACCTCTCGTCCGAACACCTGTTCGGAGAACACGCTAGCCGCGGACTCCCGGCCGACCGGCGAACGACACGCGGGTTCAGGCGTCCTGCAGCTGCTCCATGATCTCGTCGGAGACGTCGTAGTTGGCGTAGATGTTCTGGACGTCGTCGAGGTCTTCCAGGACGTCGACGAGACGGAACACCTTGCCGGCGACATCGTGCTCGAGCTCGACCTTGCTGTCGGGGACGAAAGACGCCTCGGCGGAGTCGTAGTCGATGCCCGCGGCCTGCAGGGACGTGCGGACCGCCACCAGGTCGCTGGCCTCCGAGACGACCTCGAAGGCGCCGTCGAGGTCGTTGACGGCGTCGGCTCCCGCGTCGAGCGTCGCCTCCAGCACGTCGTCCTCGGTGACCGTCCTGCCCTCCTGCTCGGCGGGGACGACCACCACCCCCTTGCGGTTGAACAGGAACGAGACCGAGCCCGGGTCGGCGAGCGAGCCGCCGTTGCGGCTCATCGCGGTGCGGACCTCCATGGCGGCCCGGTTCTTGTTGTCGGTGAGGCACTCGATGAGCATCGCGACGCCGCCAGGGCCGTAGCCCTCGTACATGATCGTCTGGTAGTCGGCACCGCCGGTCTCCGCGCCGGAGCCACGCTTGACCGCCCGGTCGATGTTGTCGTTGGGAACCGAGGACTTCTTGGCCTTCTGGATCGCGTCGTAGAGCGTCGGGTTCCCGGCCGGGTCGCCACCGCCGAGCCGGGCAGCCACCTCGACGTTCTTGATGAGCTTGGCGAACATCTTGCCGCGCTTGGCGTCGACGACGGCCTTCTTGTGCTTGGTGGTCGCCCATTTGGAGTGGCCGGACATCTATCCCTCACGTGTGGCTGAGTGCTGCTCGACAAGATCCACGAACAGCTGGTGGAGACGGGGGTCGCCTCCCACCTCGGGGTGGAAGGACGTCGCCATCAACGGGCCCTGGCGGACCGCGACGATCCTACCCGCGGCGGGGCCCTCCCCCACGCGCGCCAGCACCTCGACCGCGGCACCCATCTCCTCGACCCAGGGGGCCCGGATGAAGACCGCGTGGAGCGGCTCGTCGAGCCCGGCGACGTCCAGGTCGCCCTCGAACGAGTCCACCTGACGACCGAAGGCGTTGCGGCGCACCGAGACCTCCAGCCCCCCGATCGTCTCCTGCCCGGCCGCGCCACCCTCGATCCGATCGGCGAGCAGAATCATCCCGGCACAGGTGCCGAACGTCGGCATCCCGGATTCGATCCTCCGGCGTAGCGGGTCGAAGAGGTCGAAGGTGCGCGCGAGCTTGACCATCGTCGTGCTCTCGCCGCCAGGGAGGACGAGGCCGTCGCAAGCGTCGAGCTCGCTGGTGCGTCGTACGCCGACGGCCCGGACGCCGAGGTCGGCCAGCATCCGGAGGTGCTCACGCACGTCACCCTGCAGGGCGAGCACGCCCACGGTGAGGGCCCGAGAGGGCCGCCCCTGCGGTTCGGACAGCGCGCTACCAGCCGCGCTCGGAGAGGCGGTGCGGCTGGGCGATGTCCTCGACGTTGATGCCGACCATCGCCTCGCCGAGGCCGCGGGAGACCTTGGCGACCATGTCGGGGTCGTCGTGGAAGGTCGTGGCCCTGACGATCGCCTCGGCGCGCTGGGCGGGGTTGCCGGACTTGAAGATCCCCGAGCCCACGAAGACGCCCTCGGCGCCGAGCTGCATCATCATCGCGGCGTCGGCGGGGGTGGCGATGCCGCCGGCGGTGAACAGGACGACGGGCAGCTTGCCGGCCCGGGCGACCTCGACGACCAGGTCGTAGGGCGCCTGCAGCTCCTTGGCGGCGACGTAGAGCTCGTCCTCGACCAGCGACCCGAGGCGCCTGATCTCGTGGCGGATCGTGCGCATGTGGGTGACGGCGTTGGACACGTCTCCAGTGCCGGCCTCGCCCTTGGAGCGGATCATGGCCGCGCCTTCGGTGATGCGACGCAAAGCCTCGCCGAGGTTGGTCGCGCCGCACACGAACGGGACCGTGAAGGCCCACTTGTCGATGTGGTGGGCGTAGTCGGCGGGGGTGAGCACCTCGGACTCGTCCACGTAGTCGACACCCAGGCTCTGCAGCACCTGCGCCTCGGCGAAGTGGCCGATCCGCGCCTTGGCCATGACGGGGATCGAGACCGCCTCGATGATGCCGTCGATCATGTCCGGGTCGCTCATCCGGCTGACGCCGCCCTGGGCGCGGATGTCGGCCGGGACGCGCTCGAGCGCCATCACCGCAACTGCGCCGGCGTCCTCGGCGATCTTGGCCTGCTCGGCGGTGACGACGTCCATGATCACGCCGCCCTTGAGCATCTCGGCCATGCCCCGCTTGACGCGCGTCGTGCCGGTCCCGGTGGTCTCCTGTGCCATGGCTCCAGCCTACGGCGCTGGCGGCGTCGCGCCCGATTCGCCGGCGAGCGCCTGGCGACGCACCTTGACCACGCGCACGACCACCGTCTGGGTGCTCGCGAAGGCGAGGACCCACAGCGTCAGGTGGAGGAGCACCGGCAGGTCGAAGATGTCGCTGAAGGCCGTCATCACCAAGATGGCCACCAGTCGGTCCGCACGCTCGGCGAGGCCACCCTTGGCGTCCATGCCCAGCGACTCCGCGCGAGCGCGGGCGTACGACGTGACCGCACCCATCACCAGGCAGTAGAGCGCGACGCACAGGTAGAGGTAGTGGTCGCCCGGTCCGGCGAAGTAGAGCACCAGGCCGCCGAAGATCGCGCCGTCGCCGATCCGGTCGAGCGTTGAGTCCCAGAACGCCCCGAACTTCGAGCTCGTCCCTGTCAGACGGGCCATCTGCCCGTCGATGAGATCGCTGAAGACGAAGGCGGTGATCACCAGCACTCCTACGAGGAGCTCGCCCCGGGGGAAGAACGCGAGGGCCCCCGCCGCAACCCCCAGCGTCCCGACGAGGGTGACCGCGTCGGCGCTGATGCCCAGCCTGATGAAAAGCCGGACGAACGGCGCGAGCATCACGCCCTGCCAGAAGGCCTTGAACCGGTCAAGCACGGGCCGCAGCCTCCCACGCGGTGGCCAGCAGCTCGCGGGTGTCCCCCAGCAGCTGCGGCATGGTCTTGGTGCGACCGATGATCGGCATGAAGTTCTGGTCTCCGGCCCAGCGGGGCACGACGTGCTGGTGCAGGTGGGCAGCGATGCCGGCGCCGGCCAGGTGGCCCTGGTTCATGCCGAGGTTGAACCCGTCCGCCTGGGAGACCGCCCGGACGACCCGCATGGCGCTCCGCGTCAGGGCGGCGATCTCGGCAGCCTCAGCGTCGGTCGTCTCGGTGTAGTCGGCGATGTGGCGATAGGGGCAGACCATGAGGTGGCCCGGCGCGTAGGGATAGAGATTGAGCACCACGAAGGCGAGCTCGCCCCGGCGGACGACCAGCCCTTCGACGTCGTCCAGCGTCGGCACCCGACAGAAGGGACAGAGCTCCCGTTCGTCGTCGGTGGGCCTGTTCTCCCCGCGGATGTAGGCCATCCGGTGCGGCGTCCAGAGCCGGTCGAGCCCGTCGGTGCCACCGACCCCGTCCTGGCGGAGGGTCTCGTCGGGCTCGGTCACATCGGAGATCCTAGGAGGGTGCCGCCGCTCCTCCTCCGACCCGGGACCTCCGCCGACGCACCAGCCATGGCCGCGATCTGGCACGCCGGGTGGCACGAGGCGCACTCCGGCCACGTGCCCGCCGGGCTCACCGCCGCCCGCACTCCGGTGAGCTTCCGCGAGCGCGCGGCCGACCTGGTCCCCTGCACCGTGGTCGCGGTCGACGAGCGCGAGATGGCCGGCTTCGTGACGGTGGTGGACGACGAGGTGGAGCAGCTCTTCGTCGCCGTCGACCACCGCGGGACCGGTCTCGCCACCCGTCTCCTGACCACCGGTGAGGAGCGCGTCGCCCACGGCGGGTACGACGCCGCCTGGCTCGCCGTCGTCGCCGGCAACGCGCGGGCCCGACGGTTCTACGAGCGGCAGGGTTGGTCCGACGCCGGTGACCTGCCCTACGAGGTCACCGCGGGCGGGTCGACGTACGTCTCGCCGTGCCGGCGGTACGAGAAGGTCGTCTCAGACCTGCTCACGTGAGGCGACCGCCTCGACGACCCGCTTGATCGCCTCGTCGACCGCGACGCCGTTGTCCTGGCGGCCGTCGCGGTAGCGGAACGACACCGCCCCCGCAGCGAGGTCGTCGTCGCCGGCGATCACCATGAACGGCACCTTCTGCAGCTGGGCGTTGCGGATCTTCTTCTGCATCCGGTCATCGGAGTCGTCGACCTCGACCCGCAGCCCCGCCACCTGCATCCGAGCCGCGACGTCGTGGAGGTAGTCGTGGTGCCGCTCGGCGATCGGGATCCCCTGCACCTGCACGGGAGCCAGCCACGGCGGGAACGCGCCGGCGTAGTGCTCGACCAGGACGCCGTAGAACCGCTCGAGCGAGCCGAACTTGGCCGAGTGGATCATCACCGGCTGCTGCCGCGACCCGTCGGGCGCTTGGTACTCAAGCCCGAAGCCCTCGGGCTGGTTGAAGTCGTACTGGATGGTCGACATCTGCCAGGTCCGCCCGATCGCGTCACGGGCCTGCACCGAGATCTTGGGACCGTAGAACGCGGCCCCGCCGGGGTCCGGGACGAGGTCGAGCCCGGTCTCGCGCGCGGCGTCCTCGAGCACGCGGGTGGCGGTCTCCCACTGGTCGTCGCTGCCCATGAACTTGTCCTTGGACGCGTCGCGGGTCGACAGCTCGAGGTAGAAGTCCTCGAGCCCGAAGTCGCGCAGCAGCCCGAGGACGAAGGCCAACAGGTGCTTGACCTCGTCGGCGGCCTGCTCGGGCATGCAGTAGGAGTGCGAGTCGTCCTGGGTGAGCCCCCGCACCCGGGTCAGGCCGTGGACCACGCCTGACTTCTCGAAGCGGTAGACGGTGCCGAACTCGAAGAGCCGCAGCGGGAGCTCGCGGTAGGACCGGCCCCGGGAGCGGTAGATGAGGTTGTGCATCGGGCAGTTCATCGCCTTGAGGAAGTAGCGGCTGCTCTCCAGCTCCATCGGCGGGAACATGGTGTCCTCGAAGTACGGCAGGTGCCCGGAGGTGTGGAACAGACCCTCCTTGGTGATGTGAGGAGTTCCGACGTACTGGAACCCCTCCTCGATGTGCCGGCGTCGGACGTAGTCCTCCATCTCCCGCTTGATGACCCCGCCCTTGGGGTGGAAGACCGCCAGCCCGGAGCCGAGCTCGTCGGGGAAGCTGAAGAGATCGAGCTCGCGCCCGAGCTTGCGGTGGTCGCGCCGCTCGGCCTCCTCCAAGCGGTGCAGGTGCGCCTCGAGGTCCTCCTTCGAGGGCCAGGCAGTGCCATAGATCCGCTGCAGCTGCTTGTTCTTCTCGTCCCCGCGCCAGTACGCCGCCGCAGAGCGCGTCAGCCTGAACGCCGGGATCCGCTTGGTCGTCGGCAGGTGCGGCCCGCGGCACAGGTCGGACCAGGCGACCTCGCCGTCGCGGCGGATGTTGTCGTAGATGGTGAGCTCGCCGGCTCCCACCTCGACCCCCGCGCCCTCTGCGACGTCGGAGATCCCGGTGGTCGAGCTCGGCTCGGGTTGGTCGAGCGTGTCGAGACCACCCTTGAGGCCGATCAGCTCGACCTTGTAGGGCTCGGCCTTCAGCTCGTCGAGCGCCTCGCCGTCGGAGACGACCCGGCGCGAGAACCGCTGACCTTCCTTGATGATCTTGCGCATCCGGGTCTCGAGCTTCTCGAGGTCCTCGGGCACGAAGGGGGTCTCGACGTCGAAGTCGTAGTAGAAGCCGTGCTCGATCGGTGGGCCGATGCCGAGCCGGGCGTCCGGGTAGAGGTCCTGCACCGCCTGGGCGAGCACGTGTGCGGTCGAGTGCCGCAGGATGTCGAGACCGTCGGCGCTGTCGATCGCGACCGCCTCGACCTCGTCGCCGTCGGCTAGCTCGTAGGAGAGGTCCCTGAGGTCCCCGTCGGTCGAGCGTCCTCCGTCGGTCGAGCGTCCTCCGTCGGTCGAGCGTGTCGAGACCCGCGCCGCGATGACGTCCGGATCGTCCCTGAACAGCTCCCACGCCTTGGTGCCCGTCGTCACGGTGCGGTCCTCACGCGCAGCGGTGGTGACGACGGCGACCACGATGTCGGCTTCAGGCATGCGGTCGATCGTATCGACGCGCCACCCCTCGACGCCCGCGGGTTTCCGGGGCCCTCAGCTCAGCACGATCCACAAGCCGACCACCCCGGGCAGCACGCCGAGCAGGAGCCACGGCGACAGGGCCGAGCGCTGATGGATGAGGAAGCCCGAGGCGACAGCCAGCACCCCGAAGGCCGCACCGATGATGTTGAGCCCCACCCGGGCCGCGGTCTCCCCCTCCGGCACGGCGACGGCCGCGACGACCAGGCCGACAGACAGGTGCAGGATCGTCGTCACGACGAGCGCGGAGAGCACGCGCCGCTGGACCCGGGTGAGCGAGGTGTCGTCGGCCATGCGCCGCGGCGCCGCCGGATCCATGAGGTGGCGGGCACGCGGCCTGGCGGCCGGCTCCGCGCCGTCAGAAGTGGACATGGGGTGGGCGATACTGGGTTCGAACCAGTGACCTCTTCGGTGTGAACGAAGCGCGCTACCACTGCGCCAATCGCCCTGCATGGTGCTCGGTGCCCGAACAGGTCGAGCGGTCGCCGACTCTAACGCAGCGCCCAGGGCCGAACCACATCGAGCCGGGGATCGTCGATGAGGTCAGGAGATCGGAGGCGACCAGGAGAGCGTCAACGCGGCTTCGACGGCCTCGGCCGAGCGCTCGAGGTCCTCCCGTGCATCGGGGTCGAGGTCCTCGCCCGCGACCGCCCGACGCAGGCGAGCCAGCTGACGCTCGATCGCGGCACGGTGATGGGCAGGTGCCACCCAGGCCACCTCCTGGAGAAGAACGAACAACCGGTGCATCACGGCCGGCTCCCCCGCCCCGTGGCGAGCCGGCTGGTCGACGGCGAGCTCCAGGAGGTCAGCCCACTCTGGTCCGGCGAGGACGACGCGCAGGGTGTCGTCCTGGTCGCGGAGGACGCGCGGACCGAGCCGGCGTACGACAAGGTCGCAGAGCAGTGCCGAGGAGTGGCCCAGGGCGTGCACCGCGGTGGTGGGGTCGTTGACCCCCGGGGAGAGCGCCTTCGCGGCGACGTCGGTCATCAGGCGCAGGGCCAGTCCGACGTCACGCTGGGCCGTCCGCTCGAACGAGACACGCACTGCGCCGGCCACCTTCTCCAGCAGCCGGTCCTCGGGTGGCTCCGAGCCCAGCGGGGCCACCAGGGCGGCCACCGGGGTCCCGGCGACGATGAAGCTTCCGACCGTCCGGTCGACCACCACGACGCAGGCTGCCTCCCCTGCAACGTTCCTCAGGGCTTCCTCGTCGACGTCGACGAGGAAGCCGCTTCTCCGTGCCGTGACGAGGTGCCGTGTCCCTGTCGGGGTCAGCTCCGCGAGCGTCTCGGTGGGACGGGAGGACTCCTCGAGGACCCGCCCGATCGTGACCCCGCCTTCGTCGTGGACGCTGCGCATCATGCTCTCGACTCGGATCGTGCGGGCCAGATGAGCCAGGAACAGGACCAGGCTCAGGACGCTGGCGATGGCCAGACCAAAGGCCACGGTGACCGAGATGTTCGGAACGAAGATGCTGCGGTCCTCGTCGGCCGAGCGGACGGTGCGCAGCACCGTCAGTGCGTAGACGAAGGTGCCCAGGAAGAGCGCTAGCGTCCCCTGCACCACGAGGTCCCGGGTGAAGGTGCGCAGCAGTCGTGGGGAGTACTGGCTGCTCGCCAGCTGAAGGGTCACCACCGTCAGGGAGAACGTCAGCGCCGTGACGGTGACCATCGAGCTGGCGATCGCGTCCAGCACCGTGCGCGCGCTTCCTGGTCCACCTCCGAACAGATAGCCGACCGAGCTGGGGATGCCGTCACCGATCGCCTCGTCGACCTGGGGCAGCCCGATCCCGAGGGCCACGGCGAGGAGCACACCCAGCATCGGGAGCGGCCAGAGCTGCGTGCGGAGCCCGTCGCGCACGGCGTTCCCCACGACGCGTGGCCCCACACCTCGATCCATCCGGATCTCCTCCGTTCGGCGGGCGGCGGGCCCGGCGGCTGCGCCCCTTCCTCTGAACTGTGCCCGGTAGGGGCCAGGATGACGCGCTCGTCGCGGAACGACGTCGGGATCCGCGTCACGGGCGCGTGTCCAGCTCGTCCCTTCCTCAGTCACTCGGGAGGGACACATCCATGCCGCAGCATCCACTGGCGCGCACGATCGACCACGACGTCAGCCTGCGTGCACGAGACGCGGCGGGCTGCCACGTCACGCTGCGCGCCTCGTTCGGCTACGAGCCCGACGACCCGTACGCCGTGTGGGTGAGCTTCCGCGACGCCGTCACCGAGGGGAGCCCCGTGCGCTGGGCCCTCTCGCGCGACGTCCTGCTCGCTGGACTGCGCGAGCCGGCGGGCGACGGTGACGTGCACGTGTGGCCGAGCGTCGAGGAGGACGGGCGTGGCGTCGTCGTCCTCGACCTCCACTCCCCCGGCGGGCACCTGGTCGCTCTGGTCCCAACCCGCGAGCTGGAGTGCTTCCTGGCCCGAACCGTTGCCGTGGTCCCCGAGGGTCATGAGGCTCGCCACCTCGACCTCGACGCTCTGGTGGCCGGGCTGCTGGGGCGCTCAGAGGCCGAGTAGCTCCGGCTCCCGCTCGCGCCAGACCGTCCTCGCCTCTGCGGTGATCGGCCCTGGCGCCGGCAGCTCGCGCTCGTCCCACGCCGAGACGCCCTGGACGTCTCGGGTCGTCGAGACCAGGAAGACCTCGCTCGCCCGCGCGACCACCTCGATGGACTCGTCGACCTCGCGGCCGCCGTACCAGTCCAGGAGGAGGGCCCGGGTCACCCCGGCCAGGCACCCGCTCGCGAGCGTGGGGGTCCGCAGTTCGCCGTCCAGGACGTAGAACACGTTGGAGCCGGTGCCTTCGCAGAGGTGTCCGGCCAGGTTCGCGAAGACCGCCTCACTCGCTCCCCGGCGCTTGGCCTCGGCCAGGGCGACGACGTTCTCGGCGTAAGACGTGGTCTTGAGCCCCGCCAGGGCGCCTCGTTCGTTGCGCGGCCACGGCACCGTCGCCACACGGGTCACCTCCGGCCACGGCTGCATCGACCCGGCCACCACGACCAGCGTCGGTGGATGGTCGCCGCGCCCGCTGCCGAGGGGGGCGACTCCGCCGGTGTAGGTGATCCGAATGCGCCCTAGGCCGAGGTCCTGCCCGGACAGCACCTCCTGCACACCCCGGCGTACGACGTCGAGGTCCGGCGTGGGCAGCCCGAGACCGGCCGCCGATCGCTGCAGCCGCCGCAGGTGAAGATCCAGGGCGAACGGCAGCCCCTCGACCACCTTGATCGCCTCGAAGACCCCGTCTCCGACCGTGAGGCCGTGATCCGCCACGGTGATGGCGGGCTCGTCCGCATCCCGAAGCAACCGACCGTCGACCCATGCGCGCATGACCCCACCCTAGGCAGTGGTTTTGGCGGCCCTCAGGCCATCGGGTACGGTTCTCACGCACTTCGGACCCTCTCCCTGAGGGCCTGGATCGCAAGCGGACGTAGCTCAGTTGGTAGAGCGCAACCTTGCCAAGGTTGAGGTCGCGAGTTCGAGCCTCGTCGTCCGCTCGGAGCGGGTCTCGGCGGACCCATCCACGGTGGGTTGGCCGAGAGGCGAGGCAACGGACTGCAAATCCGTGTACACGGGTTCAAATCCCGTACCCACCTCGAGCTTCACAGTTGCACAGCTTCACCTGGGGCGATTGGCGCAGCGGTAGCGCGCTTCCCTGACACGGAAGAGGTCACTGGTTCAAACCCAGTATCGCCCACCAGCGAACATGCAGGTCAGAGGCCGGTTTCCAGAAATGGAACCGGCCTTGTGCCATGTACGTGCCTGAGCCGCGTGGCATAGCCGCCGCAGCGAGGGTCATAAGGCTCAACCCCCACGGTCTAGCCCATGGCGACGTCTTCACCCGATCATCATCGCGGCGCGCGAAACAGGCATAGCGTCCGAAGCCGTGACCAAGCGCGCGGCGATGCTCGTCCTCATTGTTGGCATGGCGGTAGCCGGCATCACGATGGTGCCAGCAGGAGCAGACGGCGATAAGGACTGCAGCGACTTCTCGAACCAAGCGCAGGCTCAGAGTTTCTTTTTGTCCGCAGGAGGTCCTGCATCCGACCCCCACGGCCTTGACGGTGACGGTGACGGCATCGCTTGCGAGTCCTTGCCATGTCCTGTAGCTCCGGGAACCCGCCGCCGCCCAGCCCTTCACCCACTCCGACATCGTCGCCCACGCCTACCGAGTCGCCCAGCGAGTCGCCCAGCGAGTCGCCCAGCGAGTCACCGAGTCCCTCACCGACCGAAGAGCCTGAACCGAGAGTCGAAGGCCCAGCGGTCGTCACAGAAGTGATTGACGGAGACACTGTCGACGTTCGATTCGAGACAGGACAAGAGGCACGGATCAGGGTCATCGGAATCGATACGCCCGAGGTTTACGGCGGTGTCGAATGTTGGGGACGTAAGGCGTCAAAGGCAATGGAGCAGTTGCTTCCGGTCGGCACCGCCGTCGTCCTGACCGCTGATGAGACCCAAGACGACGTCGATGCCTACGGGCGGCTACTGCGCTACATAGCCAAGGCGCCCAATGACGCGGGCCTGTGGCAGATCAAGCGCGGCAACGCGCGGATCTACGTCTACAACGATGTTCCGTTCGTCAAGGTAGACAAGTATCGGCTCGCTCAGCGGAAGGCGAAGCAGGCGAAGCTCGGCCTGTGGGGCGCCTGCTAGGCGGGCCTCCCTCCGACCCCTCGACCAGTCCGTCTCATCGGGCCGGACGTCGGCCTCATCGAAGGGGCCTGATAGTTCCCACCGTCACGCCGGTACTGCACGTGGACGCGCCAGGAGCCGTCCGGTTGCTGCTCCTGGGCGAGCACGTGCCCGTCGCACCAGAGGCCAGGCTCGACCTGCACCCCCACCATCGGTGGGTCGGACGGGTCGCACCGGATGTAGGTCATGACAGTGATCGTGACGGTGAGCACCGACAGCCAACCGTCCAAGATCGTCCAGGTTCTGCTGTCTTCGGGACACAGGCGTTCAGTCGGGCCAATCATGGCCGAGTCGGTCGACACTAGGAGCGCCACATGACCACCGCTATCTCTCGCCTGCTGGCTGTCATGCTGGTCAGCGGATTGCTCGGCGCCGGGCTGTCCACTCCAGCGCGTGCGGACGAGGAGCCACCCCCAACGACTGTCACGGTCACCGGAACAATGCCCAGCAGTGAGACTTTCGAGGCGACGGATGTCCACGTTTGTTCCGACACGGGCTGCGAGTCAGATAATGAAGTTGAGGAAAAGGACGGCCAATTCGTAATTTCGGGCGTGACCGTCGGCGGCGGATATACCTTGGCAGTGCACTACAAGACTTTCGTCTACCGGGGTCAACGCAAAGTGCGCACCACCGGTGAGGGCAGGCTTCAGGCGAGCGGGGACGTGTATAAGGTCGTCGACCGCGTCGAAGACGCCACGGAGTTCACCATCGATGAGTCTGGGGATCTCGGCACTCTCGTGGTCGACGTTCCCGTGCCGGAAGCTCCGCCGGAGCCGCCTCCGCCGTACCCATCTGCCAGGGTGAGATTGGTTTTGGGTAGTTACATTGGCGACACCGCGTATTTCGATTACAAGGCTAGCCGAGTAGAAAAGGGAACGGTTATCAAGGTCCAAGTATTGGGATGCGGAAATAGGGTGGTCGGCCGCTACTTGAACCGCAAGAAGACCGGCAAGTTCTCGTTCACTGTCGAATTTCCCTCCAGTCAACTGCGACGCTATACACCCTTTAAAATAGCCGTAAGCCAACCTGGATTTAGAACCTCCCGATCCTCGGGTCGCCTCGGCCCCTTCGAAGCCGCCAAACGCTCCTGCTGACGGATCAGTCGCGCCGGGCGACTAGGCCTAGGCCCTTCGTGACGCAAGGGGAGTCAGCAAGTTCGCCTTCGCGGCTCTCGCCAACGCTTCGGCCTCGATCTGCAGCTCGGGGATGTTCTCGACCCGGGCGCCGATGACGGCCAGCCTCTCGGTCGGGTCGAAGGCCAGCGGCTCGCCGCGACGTTGCCGGTCGAGCAGGAAGTAGGCCGACCACGGCACAGGGTTCCCCGGGAGCAGGCCGTCTCCTTTCGCGGGGGTGAGCCCACGTTGGGCCAACCACCACGAACGCGCGGCCGTGTAGCGGGAGAAGGCCGACCAGTGCGGGGGCTTCTCGGTCCCGTCCTCGGCCCACACCTCGATCAGCCTTCCGGCGAGCAGAGCCCGCGGGGTGGCGTTGGGGTCGGGGGTGCCGAGGCTCCTGCGGGCCCGGGCCCGGGCCCGGGCCTGGCGCCGGTCACTCACTCGGCGATCCTCCATCCGAGGGCCGCCAGCGACCGCGGGGTGAGGCCGAGGGATTCCGCGGCGTACCGCGCCTCCTGGGCCTGCCACGCGGACGCCGAGCCAGTGAAGATGGCGGTCTCGCAGATCACCAGCGCAGCGACGCTGCCGACGGCGGTTTCGTCCCATTGGGTGGCCTGGGGCGATGCCCACAGTTCGGCCCATCGCCCCTTCTCGGCCGCTGACCAGGACCGGCCCTCCGGCATCCTGGGAACCGGCAAGGCGCACCCGCCAGCGGGCAGGTCCACGAAAGCCTGTCGGCTCCCCATCGGGCCTCGAACGCGATCCAGCCTCCCAGCGAGTTGCCCACGCAGTGCGCGCGGGCGATGCCGGCCGCGTCCATGGCCCGTTCGATCCCGTCGGCGAGGACGTCGATGGACGCGGGCTCTGGCAGCGGCTCCCCACCCTCGAAGCCGGGGTAGGTCGGGACGAACACGTCGAATCGTCGCGTGAGCGCCGGCAGGCAGATCTCCCACTTCAACCAGGGCCGTGCCCCGAGGTGCAGCAGGACCAGATGCTCGCCCGAGCCCTCTCGAAGGGTGCCGTCAGCGATCTCCTCCACCAGGTCAGGATGGACGCGAAACGGCACCGCCTGCGGGGCCCAGGGTGGCGTCGGGGGCGATCGAGCTCTTGAGCGGACGCGCCTCCAGCGCAGATAGTGGCCCATGACTTCTGCCTTCTTGTCGGCCCCGGGCGATGGTCGCGAGGTCACCGCTCTGGGGTCGACGTACGTCACGAAGACCGACGGCGCCCATGTCTCAGGGGCCTACTCACTGACCGAGGAACAGTTCTGGGCCGACACCACCCCGATCCACACCCACGTGGGTGCAGAAGAAGCCTTCTACGTCCTGACCGGAAGGGTCGAGGTGTGGATCGACGGCGCCACCAGCCAGGCTGACCCCGGCACCTTCCTCGTGGTGCCACGCGGCGTGCAGCACGGCCTGCGGCGGCTCTCCCCCGATCCGGTGCGGATGCTCACGCTCATCTCCCCACCGGGCTTCGAGAAGCTCTTCGACGCCGTGGTGGAGGAGGGCGAGGACTCGTTGCTCGCCGATCCGGAGCGGCTTGGCGAGCTGGCCCTGAGGTTCGGCACCGAGGTCGTCGGCGAGTACCCGCTGTAAGCGCTCGGTCAGCGAGTGACGCCACGACCGCACCCGAAATCCAGCAATCCACCGCACCCGAGCTCTGGTCGAGATGCCGGGTTCGATTCCGGACCTTCCGGCAACCACTGCTATGGCCGTTCACTCGACCGTTGTGGACCGAAGTCACTCGGACGCGTAGGCCGCGAGCTGGAGAGCTGACCGAGCTCGCGTCCGACCACGACCTGTCCGCCGCCGAGTGAACCTGCGCAACAATCACGGCGTGGTCGCACTACCTGAAGGGCTGGTCCGGGAGGCAACGGCGCCCGAGCACCTCGTCGTGGTGTGGTCTCAACGACCTCTGACGACGCTCTTCGAAAGGCTGGAGTCGAGCGGTCACCTGGCCCTCCGGCTGAGGCCGGAGGAGACCCTCGACATGCTGAGCGTCTCCGGCCCCCCGGCGGCCCTCATCGTCGACGTCGCACTGGTGGACGAGGACGTGTTCGGGGTGCTGGAGCAGGTCCGAGCCGTCGGCCGAGGCCTCACGCGCTTCGTGATGCTGGCCGAGGAGACCGCGGACGCATCGTTCCTGCTCCGCACCATGCGGGCCGGGCTGACCGAGATCCTCGACCCGGAGGCCCCCGAAGCGATCTCTGCACTCCTGCCGGTGAACCAGCAAGGTCAAGAGCCCGTGCTCGCGGTCGGGGCACATCCCGATGACGTCGAGATCGGGTGCGGGGCAACGTTGCTCCGACACCGCGCCGCCGGCCAACCGGTCACCGTCCTCACGTTGAGCCGGGGTGCGGTCGGGGGCCCGCGCGAACAGCGCAGGCGGGAGGCGGCGGCCGCTTCGATGACCCTGGGAGCCGACCTGCTGATGGCGGACCTGCCCGACACCCAGATGGCGAGCTCACCCGAGATGGTGACCTTGATCGAAGAGACGATCGCCCTGGTCGGACCGACGACCGTCTACGTCCACTCCGCACATGACAACCACCAGGACCACCGAGCGGTCCACGAAGCGACCGTGATCGCGGCCCGACGGGTCCCGCAGCTCTACTGCTACCAGTCACCGTCCTCGCGCAACGGGTTCGCACCCACGAAGTTCGTCCCGGTGAGCGACACCATCGACGGCAAGGTGGAGATGCTGGGCCACTACGCCTCCCAGGCCACGCGGCACTACCTCGACCCAGAGCTCGTCCTCGCCACGGCGCGGTACTGGGCCAGACAGCTGCCGGCCGAGAGGTACGTCGAGCCGTTCGAGGTGCTTCGGAGCGAGTAGGTGGCTCCCTGCGAGGTCAGCGAGCAGCCGTTGCCACGCTGAGGCACCCGCAGGGGTGTCGCGCCGGGCCGCCAGACGGGCATACCGTCGAGATGGATGCCGTTCCGGGGTGATTGCTTCACCGCGGGGCGGTGTTCTCGGTCCGGGCTCGATTGCGGGACGGCGTACGACCTGTTCTTGTCAGGCAGCCCGCGGACGGAACCTGGCCATGAAGACGCGCTCGTCGCCGAACGCCTCCGGACTGACCCGGATGTCCACGTCGATCTCGCTCCCGTCGGCGCGGACCATCGGGACGGCGATCTCGACGTCGAGCAGCGTGTCGCGGCCGTTGGTGACGTGGAGGGTGGTGCCGGCGATGTGGGCCTGGTGGAAACGGTGGGGGACGACCGCGATCACCCGCTGACCGATCAGCTCACTGGCGTCGCTGTAACCGAGGACCTCGAGTGCCGCCGACGACGCCGCCACGATGATGCTGGCCTCGTCGGTGGCGAGGATGGCCTCGTCGGTCGCGGCAAGCGCGGCGTAGCGCTCGGCCAGCACGGTCTGGTCCGCGAGGGTCGCACGCACGTCGGTGCGCGCCACCCACGGAGTCGGCATGCCGGTGCCGGCAGCCTGGCGGCGGACCTCACCGCACAGCCACTCGCGCATCTCCTCGATCTCCGGCTGGGTCGGGGGACGCAACAGCAGGCCAGCCCTCGCCTCGGCCACCGCGCGGGCGAGGAGGTCGTCGAGGACGGCGAAGTTCGCGATGGTTGCGGGGGGGAACAGCAGGAGCACCTCACTGGCGCTCACTCCCGGCTCGACCGCGTCGGCCATGAGGGCGTCCGGGTCCGCCTCGTTGAGTCGAGGCACAGGGAGCTGGTCGGCCAGCATCGTCATGGCGTCACTGGCATCGGCGTGCCTGGCAAGCGCCTCGGGCTCCTGCTCGATGGTACGGAGCAGGTGCTCGCGCAACAGGGTCGCGGCGTGTTCCTGCCAGGCGAGGTGCATGAGCAGCGGGACCCTGCGCAGGGTCACGGCGACGTGGGCGCTCGCGGACCCCTGAGCATCGCCGTCGTAGGTGCCCGGATCGGCATCGGCCTCGACGTCGCCGGTCTCCCCGATCTCGAACCAGATGGTCTTGCCGCTCGAGCGACGTTGGGTGCCCCAGCGGGTGACGACCTCGTCGACGAGCGTCAGGCCACGGCCCGTCCCGGCGGTCGTCGCGTAGCGGCGGCGGACCGGTAGGTGCGGGCTGCCGTCGTCGACCTCGACCCGCACAGCGTGGTCGAGGCAGTGCAGACGCACCTCGACCGTGGTGCCCGTGTGCACGAAGGCGTTGGTCACGACCTCGGTCACGGCCAGCTCCGCGGAGTCCACGAGGTCCTCCAAGCCAGCAGCGGCGAGCTGTTCGCGCACGAGGACCCGAGCCTTGCGGACGTTGCGCAGGTCGGCTTCCAACACCAAGGAAGCAGCCAGCGAGCCCGTCATCTCCTCGAGAACCCTTCCGTGATCTCCCAGCTGCATACTGGGGCCCCAACACGCTCAGGGCAAGCCGTTCCCCTCCCGGAGCGTGGACCCGGTAGCCACCTCGCGGCACAACCATGCGCCCAGATCACGCAGCTCGGGCGGCACCGCCGGCACCACGAGCTGACGCGCGTCGACCAGGGCATAGGCCTGGGTCAGGAGCTGGCTCAGCGTGGTGAAGTGCGGGACCGAGGCTTGCGGGACCACCAAGCCCACGGTGACCACCGGGGCGGAGATCGGCCCCTCACCGGCGCCGCCTCGTGCTTGGGAACCTGCTCGAACAGCAGGTTGAGCGCGTCGCTCGCCTGGGCGTGCCGCTCGATCATCAGGGGATCCCGGCCCAGACTGGCCATCAGGTGCTCCCGCAGCAGCGTCGAGGCGTGCTCCTGCCAGGCCGCATGCCCGGCGAGCGGCACGTCGACGAGCTCGATCCTCAGGCCGTCGTCAGCCTCCACCCGGGCAGAGTCCTCCGGCGTCTCAGCCGGCCCGAGCACAGACTCTGGGGGGCGCAGCTCCGCGACGGGACGGGTGGGGTCGTCGATCTCGAACCAGACCAGCTTCCCCGGACCGACGCGTAGGGCACCCCACCGCGTCACCAGACGTTCCAGGAGGTGCAGGCCTCTCCCGGTGGACGCGGTGGCCGCGTGGGTCCGCTTCGCCGGCAAACGAGGACTGGTGTCGCCCACCTCGACCCGCAGACCCGAGGCCGAGACCGTGGCCACGACCTGGATCTCACTGCCGGCGTGGACCAGGGCGTTGGTGACCAGCTCACTGGTCGCCAGGACGGCGTCATCGGACTGGGCCTCCAGCCGCGTCCCCGCCAGCATCGATCGGACGACACGACGGGCGGCGCCGACGCTCCGCCCCTCAGCCGGGAAGGAACGGGACTGCCGCTGTGGAGGCGGTGCAGGGCTCTGCACCGGCTCCGCACCCAGGAACTCGATGGCGAGGAGCGCCAGATCATCTTGCAGCCGACCCTCGTTCCACTCGTGGAGTGTTTCGAGGGTCGTGTCGAGCAGAGTCGGGAACGGCTCCGCCATGACGCGTGACCACAGGGGCTGGGGATCGAAGAACTCCCCATCCGCGTGCCGGGCCTCCAACAACCCGTCGGTGAACAGGATGATCCGGTCACCATGTTCGAGCACGCCGTGTGAGGGAGCGGGGTCCGAGCCGAGGCCCAGCGGCAACCCGGCCTCGGCCTCGAGCAGACGCCACCCGTCACGGCTGGCCAGCAGCGGGGGCGGATGCCCGCAGAGGACCACGCTGTAGTGCCCGTCGTGGTCGATGTCGACGAGCGCAGCCGTGACGAAGTCCTCCTCGTCGTCGAGGTAGACCTGCACCTGTTGGTCGAGGTGTCGGGCCAGCTCCGCGAGGGGTGCACCCTGGACGGCCGAGGATCGGAACCCGCCGAGTACGACGGTCGCCGTGCGCACCGCCGTGAGGCCCTTGCCCCGGACGTCCCCGATCAACAGCCGCACGCGGTCACCGACATGCGCCACCTCATAGAGGTCGCCGCCGATCTGGGCCTCCTCGGCAGCGCTGAGGTAGCGGGCCGAGAGGGCGAAGGGGCCGAGCCGCGCCGGTGGCGGCGCCAAGATGGCCAGCTGGGCCGCCGCGGCCACCTTCATCACCTCGGTCAGCCGGCGGGACTGGGTGGTGAAGCTCTCCGCGTTGTGCAGCGCCGTCGCCACCCGCGACGCCAGACCCTCCAACAGCTCCACGTCGTCCTCGGTATAGCGACGACCCGACTCGGCGTAGGCCAGGCTGAGGGCGCCGAGGACCGTCTCCTCGAGGCGCAGGGGGACGACCACCGCACTGACCATGCCGAGCCGCTTCATGATGGCGGCGTGCTCCTCGTTGACCGCTGACGCCTCGAGGAGCTCTTCGGGTATGTAGGCGAACAGCTCGGACCGGCCGGTCCGCACGACCGCTGGCGCTCCGGTGGTCGCATCCATGTCGATCGGGAAGACGTCGAGCATCCCTCGAGCCCACTGGGTCGTCTCGGGGTCGTGGTGGCGAACGGCCGCCGTCCTCAGGACGCCGTCGCGCAGCAGGTCCAGGCTGCACCAGTCCGACATCCGGGGCACCAGGAGGCGGCACACCTCGTCGATCGTCTCCTCCCAGTCCAGGCTCCGTGACAGGGTCATCGAGGCCTCGGCCAGGATCGCCGCCCGTTGGACCTCGGCGTCTGACTCCGCCAACGACCGGGCTCGGACGAGTGACGCACCCAGGGCGTTGGACAGGGACACGAGCAGTCCGCGCTCCTCCTCGGTCGCCACCACTGACGGCGGGAAGGTCAACGCCAGGAGACCGACCAGCACCTCACGGTGGACCAGAGGGAGGACGTGCAGGCTCCGTTCCTCGGGGTAGTAGCCCGCCAGCCCCGGGAACGCCGCATCGATCGCCGCCCGGTTCGGGTAGTGCAGAGGGGTACGTGTCCGCGCCGCGACGGCCCCGGGGATGTCGGCGTCGAGCCGGAACTCGGAGTACTGGTCGGCCTGCGACCCTCCTCGTCCCAACCAACCGATGGAGCGCATCATCTGGCCCTCGTCGAGGACGAAGATCATCGCCGAGGACGCCCCCAGCCGTTCGGCCGCCTGGCCCATGAAGCCCTCGGCGACCTTGGTCTCGGTCCGGGCACCGGTCAGCTCGAGCGCCAACGCGTCGAGGAGGTCCTGCGCCAGCAGGCTCGTGTGGCGGACGGTACGCCGGTAGCGGTCCGCCAGACCGGCGGCGATCACGGCGGACGTCCCTGCGACCACACAGCTGATCAGGCGCAGCGACCACTCCGGATCCCCGACCGTCTGATGCCAGAACCCGGACAGGGTGGCTGCCAGCACGGCCAGCCCTGCCAGGACGGCCGTCGGCCGGGGCCGACACGAGATCGAGGCGATGATGGCAGCGGTCGCGTAGGCCCCGCTGAGCTGTAGGTCGCCGACGAAGTCGACCAGGACGGCCGCGACCAGGAACAACGCACCCAGCCCCGGCGCCACGATGGTGCGGCTCCATCTCGGCACGGTCTCTCCTCGGATCCCCTGCCCCCCGGACAGGTCAGACGGATGCTAGTCGAGGAGAGCGCCCGGCACGGCTGTCCCAACCACCTCCCGGGGTGAAGTCATGCCCTCGAGGATTCCCGGTCCACCTCCTGGGAACCGTTCCTGGTGGATGCCGCGGCCGATCGCTCGTCGCGGCGCGAGCACTCACCTGGAGGTCGCATGGACACCATGGCGTGGTACGTCACCGTGCCGCTGCTGGTGGGCCTGCCGGCCGTCGCCACAGTCCTCAGCGTGCACCTCACCGAACGTGAGCTCGAGCGCGCCTGGTCCGGTCGACGTCTCCGGCATCCTCCCCTCGCCCTCGACAGCCCGGGCTTCCACGACTGCCGCGGGGAGTGGCAACCCCTGCCCGAGGGTGACTAGTCGCTGGGTGCGTCGGCGAGGCCCGGGCCGCTCAGGAGATGACGGCGTCGATGGTCTTCTTCAGAGCGCTCGGCTGGGACGGCGACCGGGGCGCGGTCTTCTTCGGCCTCGAGCATCTCGGCACCGATCCCGGCGAGCACCTTGCGGCCCAGTCCCTCGCGGACCTGCGGGAACCACTCGTCCTCCTCCTCCTCGATGTGGTGGCGCACGTTCTCGATGAGGACCATCGTCTTGGCGGTGAACCGCTCCGACTCGGGCGCCATGCCCACGAGCTCCATCACCAGCAGGTCCGCGACGTGGTGCTCCTCGTAGGACTCCAGCACGTCGTCCTCGAGGTCCGGGAGGAGCTCGCGGACCCGGGGGTACATGACCTCGTTCTCGATGTAGGTGTGCACCGTCAGGAGTTCGATGATGCGCTCGACCAGCCGGCCCTTCTCCTTGTACGCCGCGTCACCGGCCTTCTCGAAGTCCCTGAAGGTCTTGAGGATCTCTTTGTGGTCCTGCTTCAGCAGGACGATGGCGTCGGTGGACACGATGTTCCTCTCTCTATGACGACGATGCGGGACGGTGACCCGGGCGGCGGCCCGGAACCCGGATGCCGACGGGCAGCGCTTCCCGGGTACCCAAGGCGGGGGGGTCAACCGCACTGGGCTGCTGGTCTCAGCCGCTGTCCCTGGCGTTCGCCCGACGTACGACATCACGAGTGGTGGGGTACCGAGGGGGCAGCCCGGTCTGCGCGGTCCTCCGCCGTTCGGGGCCGCTGCAGCCAGGCGGAAGGGCGAGCTCAGACTGGAGGGTGGTGTGCCGTGCGGGCGCTGATGGTGATCGATCTTCAGGTGGACTACTTCGAGCACCCGGTGCTCCAGGAATGCCGTGCTCGCCTGGTCACCCACTGCAACCGGTTGGCCGCGGCTGCGCACGAACGTGGTGAACCGGTGGTCGAGGTCCGCACCCAGCACGAGCACGACCGGAGCACATGGACCCTCAGCATGATCGAGGACGGTCAGGGGGTCGTCCTTCGCGACACCCCGGGCGCAGCAGCGCTGCCCGACCTGCGGCTGGACCCCACGATCGTGGTCCTCAAGACGAGGGACAGCGCGTTCCACCGCACCGATCTCGCCGACCAGCTCCATGGGATCGGCGTCGACACGCTCGCCCTCTGCGGGGTCCACACCGAGTCGTGCGTCGCTGCGAGCGCCGCCGACGCCTTCGCCCACGACCTACGGGTGCTCCTGGTCGAGGACGCGACAGCGTCGGGCGAGCCCGAGCTGCACGGTCCGACACTGGACCGCCTCGGCCAGCAGTACCGACAACGCCGCGTCAGTACGGCCGAGCTGCTCGGCGGGGCCTGACCGCCGCCCGGAGGCCGATCGAGGAGTTGTCAGCCGGCCTTGACGACGGCCGCCACGAAGGCCACCGCCGGCCCACCCCAGAGCATCAGGTTGCCGATCGCGGCCTCGAGCCGGGTCATCTTGGCGTGTTCGCTCGTCACGGTGCTCATAGCTTCTGCAGGTGCTCCTCCAGGCTGTCGGCGACCCGGTCGCCGAGGATCTTGAGCGCCGCCGGCGCAAGCGGGGCTGCCAGGTTGGCCACGCCCTGCAGGTCGAACTCAGCGTGGTAGGTCACGCGCGTCGTCGTCGGAGACGGTGACTCGAAGGTGATCGTGTCCATGAGCTTCATGCCCGTGGCGTCACCGGCGATCTGGAACCGGCTGTTCGCGACGACCTCGGTCACGACGTAGTCGACCTCGGTCTCCGAGCCCAGGAAGGCCGAGACGTTGTGGTAGGTCGTTCCCACACCGCCGTCCCCGGAGGTCCGGGTCGTCCGAACCGTCGGCGGGTCCCACTCCTGGGTGGTGGAGAAGTCGCTGAGGTAGGCGAAGACCTTCTCGACGGGCTGGTCGACCGTGACGGTGCGCTCGACGGATGGCATGTCCGGACTGTTCCCCCGGCGAGCGCCGTTCAACCCTGTGACCTACTTCTCCGGCGGTCCTTCGGGATCGGTGTAGTTGCGGTGCTCCTCCGGCTTGGTCTCGAGCTGCTGGGCGGCGTCGGAGTCCTCGATGCCCTCCTCGCCGGGAACACCTTCGAGGTCGATGTCGGCGTCGCCGCGTGGTTCTGGGGGTGGTGTGGTCATGAGGACGCGGTACCCCGCACGACCGGGTCGGAGTCCGCCGCCTCGCCCGTCATCGCCACGGACCTGCCCGCGTGTGTGCTCCTGAAAAGGTGTCGGTGGGTGCGCCGCACTGTCTCGACGCAGTCGGCACCGATCAGGAGGACCTCGTGACGTCTGCCCTCACGGCGACAGCGCGCCTCCTCGTGCTCGATGAGGACGTAGACGAGGCCGCTCACGACAGGTCGACGGTCCGGTTCTCCCCCGGGAACTCGTCGGGGTCCGACCTCACGACCGCGCGCAGCCCACCGATCAGCTTCTTGATGTTGCTGCTGGGTGAATCCCAGTACTCCGCGGTCTCGGCCCGGACCCGCAGCAGGGTGAGACCCGGCGTGTCCAGGCCCTCTGGGAACCACACCTGGAGGGGAGGCGCCCACAGCTCCTCCATCCTCGACCGGTCCGCGACGACCGAGGCCGCTCCCGAGATCGAGGTCCACTCGCTCTTGCGCTCGTTGGCGAAGGCCACGTTGACCTGGGGTCGGCTCCGCACCTGGCGGACCTTGGCCGAGTCGTCGTAGCAGAAGAACCACAGGTCGCCGTCGAACTCGACGTCCTGGACCGCCATCGGCCTGCTGACGTGCGCGTCCTCTTCGGTCATGGTCGTGAGCATCGCGATGCGAGCCCGGTCGACGAGCTCGGCCACCTTGGCGATCGGGTCCTCGACGGGGTCGTGGTCGTTCATGTCCCCTCCTCGTGGGTCAGCAGGTCCACGACCTTCAGCGCGAGCACCTGCAGCCCCACGCCCGCGCGTTGAGCGGCCTCGTGGAGCCATTGCTCGGCCCTGCGCAGGTCGACGTCCAGACGTGCGGCGACCATCGAGGTGGCTCGCTGCACGACGAGCTGCTCGCGCATCCGCTTCGGCGCGAGGCGGGCCTCGGCCCTCGTGGCGAAGGACAGGTCTGCGTTGGTGGTCGCCCCTGGCGCCCACGCGCCCAGGATCCGGGCCAGCTCCTCATGGTGTCCATCGAAGGCCCGGCCGGAAGCGGCGTAGAGGTTGAGGTGGCTGACGACCACGTCCCCCGCGATGACCGGCAGTGACAGGGAGCTGCGGACGGCGGCAGCCGCCGTCCCGGCGGCGAAGAGCCGCCAGGTCTGCTCGTCGGTGGGATCGTCGGCCTCGTAGGTCACGACCCGGTCCTCCTCCGCCCCCTGGGTGCACGGGCCGTCGTCGAGGTACTGCAGCGCGTCGAGGACAGCCGTCTCCTCATCACTCGCGACGACCGTGAAGGTCAGGCCGTGCTCACGGGAGGTGAGGCTGAGCCCGACGCAGTCGGGCACCACGTCGCGCACCTGGTCGCCCAGGTCGAGGAGGTCCTGGAGAAGGGCGTCGTCGTCGTCGAAGGGACCGAAGTCCTCGACGACCTCACGCGTCTCCGGGAGGGGCTCCATGCGCAGGTCACCGCCGCCGGCGAAGACCGCAGGTCGCCGGCCCTTCGAGGACACTGCCGTCGGCATCGAAGCGGGAGCCGTGCAGCGGGCAGTCCCAGCTCCCCTCTGCGTCGTTCCAGCTCACGATGCCACCTAGATGGGTGCACACAGCCGACGTACGACGCACCGCCCCGTCGACGGTCGAGACAGCCGTCGGTCGCAGCCGGTCCCACCTGACGACGCCTTCCCCCTCCTCTGGCGCCGGGCCGGAACCCGGCTTGAGGAGCGGACGCAGCCACCCTCCGACCATCTCCACCCCCACCGACGCGTTGAGCCGGCCGTTGTCCAGCGCCCCGCGCAGCTCGGCACTGCGCCAGGGCCGCATCAGCTCGGTCCAGGGCGTGGAGGTCCCCGTGAGCTGCGCGACGACGCTGAGCGCCGCGGCCGGGGCGTTGCTCATGCCCCACTTGGCGTAGCCGCCTGCGACCAGCACGTCCTCGCGTCCAGGCAGGAGCGGCCCGGCGAACGGCAGCGCGTGGTGCGGGACGTAGTCCTGCGCCGACCACGCATGCGTCTCCTCGGCACCCGGGAAGTGCTCGAGGGTCCAGGAGCGGAGGTCGTCGAGACGAAGGCCCGTGCGACCCCCGCGCCCGGTCGTGTGCCCGTTGCCGCCGACGAGCAGGAGCGGCCCGCTCTCACCATGAGCGTCGCGCAAGGATCGCGAAGGACTGTCCGCGGACAGGTACATCCCGTTCACGGCCTGCTCAGGGGTTCGGAAGGCCAGCGCGTAGGACCGCGCGGGCTCCAGCCGGGCGAAGAAGCCGCCGCGGTCCAGGATCGGGGTGTTGGTGGCGACGACGACCGCGTCGGCCGTCAGCTCCCCGACGCTGGTGGCGACCCGCACCGGAGCGCTGCCCGACACCGAGCGGACGCGTGCCCCCTCGAGGACACGAACACCCAGGGACTCCGCCTCGCGGACCAGCTCCTGCAGGAGGGCGAGCGGGTCGACCTGGAGCTGGTCGGCCAGACCGACGGCCCCGGCTGTCTCGAAGGGTAGGTCGAGCGACTGGTGCCAGAGCACGGGGAGGCCCGCGGACCGTGCCACGGCCGCCTCCTCTTCCACGGAGGAGACCCCGCTGGCGCCATGGGCGTAGGTGTAGGCCGATCGCCGCTGGAGCGCCACCTCGCGGCCCTCGCAGAACTCAGCGACCCAGCTCTGGCCCGCCAGGTTGGCCCCGACGTACGCCGTCGCCGCTTCCTGGCCGTGACGCCGGGCGATGCGCGAGAGGGTCGTGCCCTGGAGCAGGCTCACCTTGGCCGTGCTGCGACCGGTCGTACCCGCCCCCACCCGCTCCGCCTCGACCACCGTCACCGCACGACCGCGCCGGGCCAGCTCCACCGCCGACACCAGGCCGGTGAGTCCGGCCCCCACGATCGCCACCTCGGTGTGGTCGAGGTCGGGCACCCCCTGGACGTCGGGGGTGGCCGGGTGTCGGTCCTGCCACAACGACCGCAGCGTCACGCCGACCTCCCGAAGGCGGGGTCGGCTCGGTGGGCGGTGGGGCGGGGTGGGGTCGCGGGACCTGGCATGAACGTGCGGTCCCCATCGCCCGACCGGCTAATCACACCCGATCAGGTGGCTCATCTCACCAGGACAACCGGTGGTGCAGCAGGGCGGCGCGAGCGGCGTTGCTGCCGGGTGCACCGTGGACCCCGCCCCCGGGGTGCGCCGAAGCCGAGGCGAGGTAGAGCCCCCTGATCCCGGTCTCTGCCCGCCCCCTCATCCCCGGGACGGGACGCAGGAAGAGCTGCTGGTGGATCTGGCTGGTGCCTCCGTTGACCGACCCGCCGACGAGGTTGGCATCGCGGGACTCCAGCTCGCGGGGTCCCAGCACGCGGCGGCTCAAGATCCTGCTGCCGAAGCCTGGTGCCAGACGCTCGACGCGGGCCTGCATGCGGTCGGCGAGGCGCTCGCAGTCGTCCCTGTCCCACGTCCCCTTGACCGTCCCGTCGCCGGCATCGCCCTCGACCCGCTGCGGAACGTGGGTGTAGGCCCACATGGACTCGGTCCCGGGTGGGGAGCGCGTCGGGTCGGCCGTCGTCATCTGACCCACCAGCAGGAACGGCGCGCTCGGGACCAGACCTGCGGTCACCTGGCTGAGGGCCTCGGTCATCTGCGGGAGGGAGTCTGCGACGTGGACCGTCCCCGGTGCCTCCTCCGGCGGCTCGGACCAGGGGACGGGGCCGTCGAGCGCCCAGTCGACCTTGACGGTCCCGGGGTCGAGCTCGAAGCCCCGCAGACCCCTCACCACCCTTCTCGGCAGCGCGTCGAGGGGGACGAGCCCTCCGAACAGCTGCGGTGCCACGACGTCGGCCAGCACCGCGCGACGTACGTCGATCCGCTCGCCGTCAGCGGTGCGGACGGCCCGCGCCCGTCGGCCCTCGATCTCGACGGCCACGACCTCCCGGTCCGTCTCGACCTCGACGCCGGCTCGGCGCAGCCTCTCCCCCAGGGCGTCAGCAAGCCGTCCCGCCCCACCGACCGGCACGGGGAAGCCCACCGTCTGACCGAGCATCGTCATCACCAGGCCCATGAGCCCGGAGCCGGCCGCGTCGAGCGGGATGTCGGCGTGCCCCGCGTTGCCGGCGAGCAGCAGACCTGCTGCGTCCCCGTCGAAGCGCTGCCGCGCCAGGTCGTTGACCGGTGAGAGCAGCGCCTTGACGTAGTCCAGCCCTCCCACCCGACCCAGCCGCGACAGCGCACCGAGCCCGGCTCGCAAGGGCGGGAAGGGCGTCAGCAGCGCGCCGACCACGTGCGGACCGAGGAGGTCCCACTCGCGGCACATCTCGAGCCAGGCCTCGCCGTCCCCCGCAGCCGCCTCCTCCATCCAACCGGCGGTCCTGGCTCGGTCCCGGTGGAGCAGGGCCCAGCTGCCGTCGGGACGGGGATGCCCGAGCACAGCCGGGGCATGGGCCCAAGACAACCCGAAACGCTCGAGCTCCAGGCCGGCGATCGTGGGAGAGGCCGCGGCAAGAGGGTAGAAGGCGCTGAACGTGTCTTGGACGAAGTCGTCGTGCAGCTCGCGGTCGCTCGCGACCGCCCCGCCGATCCGAGGCTGCGCTTCGAGCACGAGCACGTCCCAGCCGGCGTCCGCGAGCAGGTTCGCAGCGACGAGTCCGTTGGGGCCGGCGCCGACGACGACGGCGTCGTACGTCCGCGCCGGCACGTCAGCGGTTCTCCGCCACGAACGCCAGACGGCGCAAGGTCTCGACGTTGCGCCAGGCCAGCATCGGGTCCCGCAGGGGCTTCGGGAGGAGCCGCCCCGGACCCGACACCGCGTCCTCGTTGATCTCGACCCGGCACCCGGCGCCATCGGCCTCGAGGAGGATCTCGACCTCCGCTTCGCCGGCGGGCCAGGCCCGGGCGCGCAGCTTGAGCCGGCGCCCGGGCTCGCACTCCAGGACCTCGGTGTTGTCGTCGATGAGGAGGGGCCAGCTCCCGACGGAGTGGTGGAGCCGACTGCCCACGGCGGGCCAGTCGTCGTCGACCTCGCGCATTCGCGAGGCCCCCACCACGAACAGCGGGTACAGCCAGCCGTCGCTGAGCACCTCCCAGACCCGGTCCACGGATGTGTCGATGGTGCGCTCGTTGCTGCTCATCGGATCCTCCTGGTCACGTTGCTCACGATGCGGCTCATCCGGTCCTGGCGGTGCCCCGTCAGCGCGTAGTCATCCTCCCGCGGGGACAACACGTTGCCGGGCCCGGGCTGTCGGGGGGACTGCTGATCGGCGGCGAGGATGCTGAAGAGCGGCGAGACCAGGGCGTCGTAGACGGGCGGGACCAGCGAGAAGCCGAGGCGGATCAGGTCGTTGGCGACGGTGAGCTGGGTCCGTGACGACCGACCCGTCGCGCGGGCCAGCACCTGGCGAGCGGTGCGCTCTGGTGAGGCCACCGGCGGTGGGGCCATGCCGTCGACGCCCACGTAGTTGGCGGCTACGTCGTAGATGGGGGTGTCCACCCCTCCTGGGGCGACGTAGGCGATGCGTACGTCGGGCAGGTCGCTGTTCTCCGTCCGGAGCTGGCGAGCCAGGGCGCGCACACCCCACTTGCTCACGACATAGGGGGCCATGGTGGGGACGGTGACGTGTCCGAGGACCGAGCCCACGAGCAGCAGCGCACCACGCTCCTGTCGTCGCAGGACCGGGACCACGTGCCTCGCCACGTTGACCGAGCCCAGCAGGTTGGTGCGGATGACGCCGTCGAAGACCTCCGGGGGGACCTCCTCGGTGCGGCCGTAGGCGACCACGCCGGCGGAGTTGATCACCACGTCGAGCCGTCCGTGCTCGGCCAGGACGGACTCGACCAGGTCACCGACCGCCTTGTCGTCACCGACGTCGAGCGGGCTCACCCCGACCGAGGCGGCTCCCGCTGCCCGGCACCTCGTGGCCGCGTCGTCGAGCGCCCGTTCACCCCTGGCGACGAGGACCACGTGGGCGCCCTGCTCGGAGGCTTGCAGGGCCACGGCCAGCCCGATGCCGCTGGAGGCACCGGTCACGACCACCACCTGGTCTCGCAGATCTGTCATGACCGACCGGTTCCCCGGGTGGGTGCCTCCGACCCCACCCCATCGGGCGGGACTGCCGAGGCCTCCACCCGGGCACCGCAGGGATCCGACAGCACACGACGTGAGGAATACGATGAAGGCAGTCACCTGGCAGGGCCCACGGGACATGCGCGTCGAGGACGTGCCCGACCCCCGGATCGAGAAGCCGACCGACGCCGTGATCCGGGTCACCACGACCGGGCTGTGCGGCTCGGACCTGCATCTCTACGAGCCGCTCGCACCGTTCATGACGCCCGGCGACGTGGTGGGTCACGAACCCATGGGCATCGTCGAGGAGGTCGGTGCCGACGTGACCGACCTCGTCCCTGGCGACCGGGTGGTGGTGCCGTTCAACATCAGCTGCGGTTCGTGTTGGATGTGCGACCGCCACCTCTACAGCCAGTGCGAGACCACCCAGAACCGCGAGCACGGCACGGGTGCCAGCCTGCTCGGCTACAGCAAGCTCTACGGACAGGTCCCGGGCGGGCAGGCGGAGTACCTGCGGGTCCAGTTCGCCGACTTCTTGCCGATTAAGGTGCCGGACGGTCCTCCGGACGAGCGGTTCGTCTATCTCTCCGACGTCCTGCCGACCGCATGGCAGGGCGTTCGGTACGCCGACCTCCCCGAGGACGGCGTCCTGCTCGTCATGGGCGCCGGACCGATCGGCGACATGGCGGCCCGGATCGCCATGCACGAGGGGCACCGGGTGATCGTGGTCGACCACGTGCCGGACCGTCTCGACCGGGTGCGCGCGCGGGGCGCCGAGACCATCCACTACGACGAGGTCGACGACCTCGCCGCGGAGGTACGCGACCGCACGAGCGGGCGCGGAGCCGACTCCGTCATCGACGCCGTCGGCATGGAGGCCCACGGCAACCCGGTGGCCGAGGCCGCGATCAAGGCGGTCGGGCTGCTCCCCGACAAGGTGGCCGAGCCCCTGATGCTCAAGATCGGCATCGACCGGTTGGCGGCTCTGCACGGCTCGATCGACGCGGTGCGTCGGGGTGGCACCGTCTCCCTGCTCGGGGTCTACGGAGGGGCGGCCAGCCCGATGCCGCTGATGCAGCTCTTCGACAAGCAGCTCCAGCTGCGGATGGGGCAGGCCAACGTCCGCAGGTGGAGCGACGAGATCCTCGAGCTTCTCGGCGACGACAGTGACCCGCTCGGCACCGAGGACTTCGCCACCCACCGCCTCCCGCTGTCCGAGGCACCCGAGGCCTACAGGAAGTTCCGGGCCAAGGAGGACGGCATGGTCAAGGTGGTCTTCACGCCCTGACTCCGCTGACCTCGGCACGGGGGCCGCGCGTGCCGGCTGTCGGCTCAGGCGACGTGGCCTCGCCCAGGTCCTCGCGCAGCCCGTCGAGGATCTTGGCGAGCCACCGGGAGACCTGCACCTGGCTCACGCCGAGTTCCTCACCGATCTCCTGCTGCGTCCGGTCACACACGAAGCGGAGGTGGAGGACCTGCCGGTCGCGCGGCGACAGCCGTCGGACCAAAGGGGACAGCATCGCCCTGGCCTCCGCGACCGACTCCCCGTCCACGTCGTCGGCGAGCGCGTCCCCGATCGTCAGCTCCTCGCTGCCGGCCACCGGCTGCTCCAGTGACGGCGGCTGGAAGCAGCCGAACGCCGCGACCACCTCGTCGTACTCGTCCCTCTCGAGGTCCATCCGCTCACAGATCTCCTGCGTGGTCGGCTCCCGACCCTAGCTCACCGGAGAGGTCGTCGATGGCGCGGTTGAGCCCGCCCTGGAGCGCCTGCAGGTTCCGGGGCGGCCGAACCATCCAGCCGTGGTCGCGGAAGAAGCGCCGGATCTCGCCGGTCATCGTCGGCACCGCGTAGCTGAGGAGATCGTGGTCCAGGGACGGGTCGAAGCGACGCACAGCCTTCACCAAGCCTTCGGACGCGACCTGCTCGAGATCCTCCAGCGCGACCCCGCGTCCACGGAACCGCGCAGCGACCGCGCGGGCCACCCGGAGGTTGACGGCGATCGCCTGGCCCAGGAGCACCTCCCTGGCGTCGGGGTCGGTGGCGGCCCCCGCCTCGGTCAGGAGACGGCTCGTGAGGGACGCCCGCTGGTCATGGGTGAGGGTGCGAGCACCCTCCAGGGTCCTGGGCATCGGCACGTGCGACATGCGGAGCTCCGAGATGCAGCGGGACCGCCGCGGTCTGCAGCGTGTCCGCACCTCGACGGTAACCAACCCGTCGAGGCCTCAGGTCACCCGACCGGGTGGCCGCAGGAGGCGCAGCGCGACTCACTCCGCCTGCGCGTCAGCCACCTCGATGACGTCCATCACCAGCATCGCAGCGGCATTGGCGAGGTGGTCACGGATCGGCGTGACCGTCACCGCGACCTCCATCGACCGTCCCCGACGGTTGACCGCCGGGACCCGAACGACGTCGGGGGCGAGATCGGGGTCGACCAGGCTGCTGCGCAGCGGCGCCAGCAGCTGCTCGAGGGCAGACCGATGTCGAGGTTCACAGGTGCTCGCCGACCGCCTCGTCCGACCGGATGCCCCAGAGGTCCTCGGCCCGGGTGTTCCAGGCGAGCACCCGCAGGTCGCCGTCGACGACGGCGACCCGGAGTTCATGCTGCCGAGCACCGATGCCATGAAGTGGTTGAGCCGGTCGACCTCGGCCTGGTGCTCCCGCAGCGCGTCGTTGCTGAACTGGAGCTCGTCGTTCATCGACTGCAGCTCCTCGTTCATCGTCTCGAGCTCCTCGTTGGTGCTCTGCAGCTCCTCGTTGGTGGTCTCGAGCTCCTCGACCGTGCTCTGGAGCTCCTCGTTGGTGGTCTCGAGCTCCTCGTTGGTGCTCTGCAGCTCCTCGTAGGCCGTCTCGAGCTGCCGGTTGCGTGTAGTCGAGCTCGTCCTGGAGCCGCCGGTACTCGGGTGACGTCGTTGAAGATGACGGTGGCGCCGAGGACGCCGCCGCCGTCGTCGACCAGCGGCACCACCTGGACGTCGAGGACGAGCGTCTCGCCGCCGCCGCGCGGCCAGCTCGACGTCGCGCACCCACACCGGTCGGCGCTGGGACGTGCGCCTCGTCGACGTGCGCGCGCAGCTCGACCGGGCGGTAGGAGACCTCGAGGTCCTGGAAGGGTCGGCCGACGTCGCGCGTGGCTGAGACCGAACAGAGTTCATCGCGCGGTGTGTTGGCCAGCACCACGCGGCCGCTCGGGGTCGAGCACGATCTGGGGCGGCGGCGGTCGACATCAGGGCCGCGTGGCGCAGACCGGAGTCGTCGGCCGCCACGTCGCCGGCTCGAGCCGGCGTCGGCCGTCATGAGCGGGCGACGGTCGCGCGGCTCGGTCGGGACCTTCGTCGAAGAACCGTCGCTTGAGCTCGACCGGGCGGAACGAGGCGGCGTGGCTCGAGCAGCATCTCGGCCTTGCCGAGGAACAGCACGCCGTCGGGCCGCAGCGCGAAGTGCAGCCGGTTGAGGATCTGCGCCTGGGTCTCGGCGTTGAAGTACATCAGCGTGTTGCGGCAGATCAGCAGGTCGACGTGCGAGATCGGCGCGTCCTGGACGAGGTCGTTGCGACCGAAGATGACCGACGCGGCGCAGCTCCTTGCGGAAGACGTAGCGCGTCCCCGACGCGGCTCGAAGTAGCGCTCGCGGCAGCTCGGCCGGGACGCGCCTCGAGCTCCCGCTCGGAGTACGTCGCCGTGCCGCGCCTGGGTCAGCGCCTCCTCGTCGACGTCGGTGGCGTAGATCTTGACCCGCTCGCGGAACTCGTCGACGCCGATGCGCCTCGGCCAGCACCATGGCCACCGTGTAGGCCTCCTCGCCGGAGGCGCAGCCGGCGCTCCAGACCCGGATCGGGCTCGCCCGCTGCGCCGCGCAGGAGCGGCCGGCAGGACCTCCTCGCGCGAGGTAGCTGCCAGGCCTCGGCGTCGCGGAAGAAGCTGGTGACGTTGATGAGGATCGTGTTGAAGAGGTGGGTGAACTCCTCGGGGTGCACCTCGAGGTGGTCGAGGTAGCTCGTCGGACGTCGATGCCGACCGCGTCCATGCTGCCGACTGCATCCGGCGGGCGAGGCTGGCCCGCTTGTAGCCGGTGAAGTCGAAGCCCGCGCTGGTCGCGCAGGTGCACCAGGAGTGCCTCGAGACCGGGTTCGTCCTCTCCGCTGTCCGTGTGCACGCTCAACGGCCGCCTCGATGTCGTCAGGTGTGGTGTCGGCCCGACCGACCTCCGCGACCAGGGCACGGACCAGCTCGGCCGCCCGCCTGGCCTCCTCGGCATCGTGCTGGAACCGCGTCGATGACAGGTTGCGGCCTTCGGCGAGCGCCCGGCGCTCCAGCTCGCCCGTGAGTGCGGCCTTCTCCTCGAGGGCTCTCAACGCCATCCACAGCGCGCTCTCGATGGAGACTCCTTGCCGGGCCACCAGGCTCTCGGGCGACCACGCGTGCCCCACCCGGCAGCGGAAGCGGCGCAGCAGGTGGTCGTCGATCTGGTAGAGCGCCCCGGCGCAGTCCGGACACCCGAAGCCAGAGGGGTCCCCGGGACGGTCCGGGTCGTGCATCGCCTGGGCGTCGAGGTCGGCCACGAGGGTCTCCTTGTCCGTGCTGTCCACCAGCCGCAGCGGGTCCTCGGCCGGTCCGGACCATGCACCGTCGTGTGTCGCGGCCCGAGAGACGACCATGGCGGGGATGTCGTGGACCGCGGCCTGCGCGGCCTCCGGTACGGCGCGCTGCGCGGAGCGCGGCATCCCGTCGTACATCGCCTGGTCGAGGTCCTGGACGATCACGTGGCCTCCGCGCGCGTGCACTGCTGACGCGCCTGCCGCGCCGTCGTCGATCGACCCTGACAGCACGACCCCGCACACGCGAGGACCCCAGGCGCGCGATGCGGACCGGAAGAGGACATCGACGGCGGGTCGGTGCCCGTTCTCCTGCGGCCCTCGGGTCAGCGCGACGCGACCATCGAGGACGAGCAGGTGGCGATCGGGTGGCGCGACCAGGATGCTGCCGGGCTCGAGGGCATCCCCCTCGACCGCATGGCGCGCCGGCAGCGGGCCGGCTCGGTCCAAGATGGCGGGGAGGGCGCTGCTGGCCCGGGCGGGCACATGGAGCACGACCAGGACACTCGCGGGAAGGTCCGCCGGCAGGGCGGCGACGAGGTCACGGAGGGCTTCGACGCCCCCGGCCGAGGCTCCCACCACGACCAGAGCCGCGGGACCCGGAGCTCGGTCGTGGCCCCTCGGCTCAGTCATCCGCCGCACCTTTCCGGCTCCCTCGACATCGATGCACCATGATGAGTACCCCATCGTCACACACCGATACGGAGCGTCGCGCCGTGCAGAGTTCCTCGGTCGACCTCGAGGCGCTGCGGCGACGGATCCAGGAGCACAGCTCGGCCGCAGGGCCGCTGACCGCCGAGGTCCTGCTCGAGGACCTTCAGACGTCCTACGAGGAGCTGCGGGTCGCCGACGAGGAGGTGCGCACCCAGCAGGAGCACATCGAGCAGCTGCTCGAGAGCGAGCAGATGCAGCGCTGGCAGCACGAGCGCATGCTGGCCCTGCTCCCCGTGCCGGTGCTCATCACCGATCCGCACGGAGTGGTTCGCTCGGCGAACGCCCCGGCCGCCGCCACCTTCGAGATGCGCGTGGCCCGAATGGTGGGCAAGCCGATCCTGTCCCTGGTCGCCCCCGAGGACCGCGGACCTCTCCGCACCCACCTCTCCCGTCAAGCCAACGACGGTGGGACCTTCCAGTGCAGGGTGCGCCTGACGCGCCGAGATGAGCTCGCCGCGGCGGTGGCCGCCACCGTCAGCCGGTCCCCTGTTGACGGCGAGCTGATGTGGATGCTCCTGTCCTCGGCGGACGCCGAGGCCTCAGGCCACTCGGTGCATCGGGAGCTGCCGGCGGCTCTTGCCCGGCTCTCCCGTCTCCAGGCCAGCGTGGACACCGTGCCCGAGCTGCTCCGCGAAGCTGTCGCGATCTGCCAGAGCGCCCTCGGGGACGACGTCGTGGTGAGTCTCTCGGAGGGTCCGCCCCTCGAGCCGAACGCGGTTGCGGCCAGCGACCTGCTCGCTCAGGAAATGGATGGCGCCCAGATCCGCGCCGGGGAGGGCCCGTGCTGGAGCGCATTCAGCGAGTCCGCGACCGTCTCCAGCCAGGAGCTCAGGACGGATCCACGCTGGCCCTCCCTCGGGCCGCGTGTCCCGACTCCGGTGCGGGGCGCCGTCGCCGTCCCTCTCGAGGTCGGGGACCGGCTCGTTGGAGCGCTGACCGCCTACCGCACGGCCCCCGGCATGACGCCGTGGTTCGTCACCGCGGCCGAACTCCTCGGTGCGACCGTGGCGGCTGCCATCTACGAGCTCGGCGTGCGTGGGGAGCTCTCCCTGCTGGCCGAGGACATGCGTCGAGCCCTGACCTCACGTGCCGTCATCGACCAGGCCAAGGGCATCGTGATGGCCAGACGCAGCTGCGACGCCGACGAGGCGTTCGCCCACCTGGTGGCACTGAGCAGCGCCCAGGAGCGCAAGCTGCGTGACGTGGCGCGGTCGATCGTCGAGGGCGTCGGCACCTGATCGTCCTCGCAGAGGCGCGGCGCCGGAGTCGTCCCTCGTCGTGACGCAGGACGATGACCTGCGCGGAGGCGCAACGGGGATAGGATCGAGGCGCGTCGACCGGGGCCCAGCAGCGACCTCGCCCGTCGGCGTATTCCAGAAGGGTGCGACAGGTGTCGCCCGCCCCGCTTTATCCTGCTCCCGCCCAGGCGCTGAGCCCACGAGAGTCGACCGTGCTGCACCTGGTCTCGCACGGTCTCACCAACCAGGAGATCGCCGACCGGCTCGAGCTCAGCATCAACTCGGTCAAGACCTACCTGCGCTGCGCCTACGGCAAGATCGGCGTCGAGCGCCGGTCGCAGGCCATCGTGTGGGTCATGGCCCAGGCTGCTTCCGCGCCCATCCTCGACCCGGCACCAGGTTCGAGCGCCGACTCAGCGACGGCGGCCCCTCAAAACCGGGATCAGCACGAAGAGGACGAGCAGGACGACGACGACGATCAGCACAACCTTCATGCCCCCAGGTGACCCGCTGACGGTGCTGGCAAACCTCACGCCCTAAAGGGTGAATCTTCAACGAGGCGGTTTCCGGTCTTCACCCGTTGGGCAAGCAGCAGGCATGCCCCCGGAGACCGATCTGCAGTTCCAGGACGAGCGCAGCCGCCGCAAGGCCACTACCGCCTCCTTGTTCGAGCGCATCGTGGCCACGGCCGACCCGGAGGCTCGCGACGTCCTGGTCGGTGAGGTCATCGCGGTCAACATGAACCTGGCCAAGTCCATCGCCTCGCGCTACCGCAACCGCGGCATCGACCGTGATGACCTCGAGCAGGTGGCCTACGTGGGCCTGGTCAAGGCCGCCAACGGGTTCTCCCCCGACAAGGGAGAGGACTTCCTCGTCTACGCGCTCCCGACCATCCGCGGGGAGATCCAGCGACACTTCCGTGACCACGGTTGGACCGTCCGCATCCCCCGGCGGCTGCAGGCGACCCAGGCACTCCTGTCGAGGGCTGCTCAGGGAGGGGAGCTGACGGGCGCCAAGCGCCCTGCCGACCTGGCCGCAGAGCTGGACCTTCCGCTCGCGGAGGTGGAGGAGGCTCTCGCCGCCCAGGGCTGCTTCTCGCCGGTCTCACTCGACGCCGAGTTCGAAGCGGGAGGTGCCAGCATCGGAGATCTGCTGGGCACCGACGACGACAAGGACGCCGCCGAGGCGCGGGCCATCGTCCACCAGGCAGTGAGCCGACTCTCGGAGCGCGACCGCCGGATCGTGTGGATGCGCTTCTTCGAGGACCGCAGCCAGGCCGACATCGGGCGCGAGCTGGGCGTCACGCAGATGCAGGTCTCGCGCTTGCTCACCCGGATCCTGCGCGACCTGCGCCGGGTGGCGGGCGAGTCCGCCGACGCCGTCGCCGCAGCGGTCGCCCCGGTCGAGGCGCACGACTCCCTTCAGGCGGGACGACCCGTCATCGCTGAGGTCGCCGTCGCCTGAGGTCGGCACCTGCGGACGGATAGGGGACCTACGATGCGGATTTCTACCCCTTCGGGTGAAAGCCAGGGGCTCGGCGTCGGCCCTGCTGCGTGAAAAGGTCTGAGCGTGGCGCAGGAGGAACTCGTCCCGATCGACGTAGGAGCGGCGGGCCCACCGGAGACCCCCGGGCCAGCTCGGCCGGACGGCGAGCAGCTCACGGGCCGTGAGCTCGAGGTGCTCACGCTCATCACGCACGGATTGTCTAACAAGGAGATCGCCTCGGCGACCTACCTCGGCGTCAACTCGGTTAAGACCTACATCCGCACGGCCTACCGCAAGATCGGCGCCACGCGTCGAGTCCGCAGGCCGTGATCTGGGGGATGCGCAACGGCCTGGGGGGCACCGTCGGCTCCGTGGGCAGCGAGCCCACGGAAGGGTGAGTGCCGGCGACCTGCTCCCGGATGCAGCTCTCCCGAGGGACTGCGTGAGTCCCGGCCACGAGCGATCGCCGGCGTGACCGCGGTACCCCGAACGAGCTGTCGGCAAACACCGTCCGGGCGAGGTGTCAGGCAGGACGCTTGTCCTCGGGCAGCTCTTTGTGCGTCCCGTCGCACCACGGCAGGCTGCCCGAATGATGGCAACGGCACAGCGCCGTCACCGGTCGCGTCGTCACGTGCACGGTCCCATCGCCATCCTGGATCCGCCGACCTCGACCTCGCACGAGCATCGGGCCGCCTGGGCACATCACCACATCGGCGTGCTCCATCACCTCGCTCACGCAGCCACCCCCCATCCCTGGAGGAGACGCCTGGCCAGACGGTCCTCGAGATCAAGACAGGTGAAGGCTCCGAACCGGACGTCCTCGGCGAGCTCGGGAGCATCGTGGACGAGCGAACCGCAGATGTCCCGGACGGCGAGCTGCTCGTGCACGGCGTCGGCCTCTATGTGCTCGGCGTAGTACTCCGCCATCTCCGGGGCGAGGCCCACCCGCTCGAGACCGTGCACGACACGTCTGCACGGCATCGAGCTGGTGACCTCGAAGGCTGCGAGGTGCCCGACGGCGGCACCACGGAGACGTCGGTGCAGCCCGAACAAGGACATCGCGTTGTTCTGCTCGAGCACCTCCCAGGGCACGTCGTTGACGTACTCCCCGTACGCCGCGGACAGGCCGACCGCTTCGAGGCCACGCGCAAAGAGGTGATGGTGGAGCCGGTTGGGGTCGCCCGCGCCGTACTCGTCGTACAGGAGCTCGAACAGCGCCGCCTTGGACCGGACCGGTAGGCGCGGGGCCACCCAGACGACGGGGTCGGTCTCCTTGAGGTGGTAGATGGACCGGACCTTCAAATAGTCCAGGACCTGGTCGCGGTCCAGGGTCCTCTGCACGTGCCTGGCGAGGGAGACACCGTCATGACTGGCCACGAAGCTGAACAGGTCGCCGTCGGTGTCGAGGCGGTCTCGACCCGCTTCCCACCGCCTGTGCAGCCGGTTCTCGAGGGCGATCTCGAGGCGTCGGCGAGTGGCGAGCAGCCCCGGGTCCCACTCCGCGTCGGACGCGACCTCTTCGAACCCCCCGTAAGACAGCTCGTAGAGGCTCCACAGGGTCAGGGCGGCGTCGTCCTCGTCACCGGGCATGAGGTCGTGGTCGAGGCCGGACCGGTCCTCCGAGCGGAGCTGGGCGAAGACGTGGTCGCTCAAGGGTCCGCGGGGCTTGGGCAACAGCATGCCCAGAGGTACCCGTTCCTCCGAGCTGGCTCACCTCACCCTTCCGGAGGCTTCTCGGGTGCTTCCCATGCGGTGAGCGACTGCGGGCGACCGCCTCAGCGGTGCTCGCACACGATGCCGTCGTAGTCCCGGTCGAGCTCGACATTGGCGATGAGCGCACGTTCGTAGAGCGCGGTGTCACGGCGGAAGGTCGTGACCGGTTCCTTCCCCCTGGCCGCCGCGTCGGTGGCCCGGTCGAGCCCCACCCCGTGGTGGTACTTCTGGTTGAAGGTCAGGCACGAGAAGAAGACGCTGTCCTTGTCCGCGTTCGCCGACAGCAGCCCCAGGCCGAAGATCGCTGCGACGGTGACCAGGAAGCCCGCTGCAACACGGGTCCCGACGATGCTCATGGCACCAACCCTAGGAAGGATCGCGGCGGGACGAACCCGCCGGAAGCCTGTGGTCGCATGGCCCGTTCGGACCATTTCCTGGTTGCTGGCGCCGAAAGTCTTGTCGGCCGACGAGATCCCGCTATGGTTCTGCCTACCGAACCGCTGGAGACCCGAGACTCCAGCGGTTCGGTCTTTTCATGCCCACCGCATAGGCGGGCCGCCCCCACGCCTCCAGCGCCTCAGCGGCGCTCCAGCTGAGCTGCGGGGAGCCATTCCTCGACCAGGCTCCAGACACCGGGGCGCAGGGACGTGGCGTAGACCACCCGCCCCTCCCAGCCGGAGGTCGTGGTGCGCCACTCGACGAGTAGTCCGGGTCGCCGGCGCCGCTCCACCCCGTCGACGACCCAGCAGTGGCGAGCCGGACCCTCGCCTGCTTCGGTGTCGGCGGGCGCCTGCCCCGGGCGGACGCGCTGGGCCAGCGGCACCCCCGACCCCTGCTTGCCCCAGCCACCTGCCATGACCCCATGGTGCCACGGAGTTCGAACAGGTGTTCTAGTCGGCGGGATCTTCGTCGTGTGTGCCGGGCCGCGGCGCCCAGGGCAGCTCCTTGGCGGGGCGAACGACGATCAACCGGTCCCCTCTCGCGAGTTGGGTGACGACCGGGTCGAAGTAGCGATAGACCTTTTCGTCACGCACCACCGAGATGACCTGGTCCGGGAGGGACTGTGGCTGCTTCCCGACCTCGCTCACGAGCAGCTCGCGTTCGGCGACCTCGAGACCCTCGCCGTAGGAGAGCAGGTCCTCCATGACCGAGCCCAGGGTCGGCGAGAGGGACGAGAGTCCGAGCAGCCGGCCGACCGCGTCGGAGGAGGTGATCACCGAGTTGGCGCCGGACTGGCGCATGAGGGGTGCGTTCTCCTGCTCACGGACGGAGGCCACGATCCAGGCGTCCGGGTTGAGCTGGCGCACGGTCAGCGCCGCCAGCACGTTGGAGTCGTCGCGGTCGGTGGTGATGATGACCTGTTCCGCCTCGCCGACCCCCGCGCGGCGCAGGACCTCGCGACGCGTGGCGTCGCCGGTGACGACCGCGAGTCCATCGGCATGTGCGTCGGCGAGCGCGGTCGGGCTCGGGTCGACGACGACCACCCGCTCCCGGTCGAGGCCGTTGTTGACGAGGGTCTCGACCGCGCTCCGACCCTTGGTGCCGTAGCCGACGATGACGACGTGATGACCCATGTTCTTCCTCCAGCGGGAGACCCGGAACATCTCCCGGCCCTGTGAGGCGAGCACCTCGAGCGTGGTGCCGATGAGCAGCACCAGGAACGCGATGCGTGCCGGGGTGATGATGAACGCGTTGATGAGGCGAGCGTGCGGTTCGACGGGGGCGATGTCGCCGTACCCGGTCGTGCTCAGGGTGACGGTCGTGTAGTAGATCGCGTCGATCAGGTCGATGCCGTAGTCAGGCGGGTCGTTCCCGTCGCGATAGCCGTCGGCGTCGAAGTAGACCAGGAGCACGGTGCCGACCAGGATCCCCATCGCGGCGAGGAGCCGCCGGCCCAGCTCCCACCACGGCGACCGGTTGCGGTCGGGCAGCGAGATGGTGCCCCGCTCGACTCCCGGCGAGGAGTCCGAGGGGAGGGCTGGCACGGGAGGAACCTACTCCGTCGGCACCCGGGACCGGCGCAGGCTGAGGCGCCGCACCAGCTCGGTCCTGGCGTGCTGCGTGGACTTCTGAGGGAACACCGTGTCGAACGCCGCGTTGACCGCGGCGCCGATGAGGACGGCGATCGCCACGACGTAGAGCCAGAGGAGGACGGCGATGGGGGCCGAGAGAGGTCCGTAGATGGACCGGGAGTCGGCTGCGGTGACGGTGAGGACCCAGCGCAGGAGGTAGGACCCGCCGACCCATGCGACCAGCGAGAAGGTGGCCCCGGGGAGGTTGAAGCTCCAGTTGGTCCGGACCGGGACCGACACGTGGTAGAGCGTCGCAAGGAAGCACACGGAGAGCACCGTCACCACCGGCCAGTAGAAGCCCATGACGAAGTCGAGGTCGCGGGGCAGCGCGTCGCCCACGAGGTTGGGCCCGGCCACGACCAACGGCAGGGAGACGATGCCGGTGATCATGGCCAGGAAGTACAGGACGAACGAGAGCGCCCGGGTCCGGACGATCCCCCGGTGACCACCCAGTCCGTGCATGATCGTGATGGTGTCGATGAAGACGTTGAGGGCCCGTGAGCCCGACCACAGGGCCAGGACGAAGCCCAGCGAGATGACGTCGAACCGGCCGCCCTCGAGGACGTCGTTGATCGTGGGCTCGATGACGCCGCTGACCGCCCGGTCGGTGAGGAAGGTGGCTGAGAAGTCCACGACCGCCTGGCGGACCTCCTCGACCTGGGTGGGGCTGAAGCGGTCCGAGACGTAGCCGATGGCGCCGGCCATGGCGAAGATGAGCGGCGGCACCGACAGCACGGCGAAGAAGGCAGCCTCCGCAGCCAAGCCGGTGACGCGGTACCTCATGCACGAGCCGACGGTGGTCACGACCAGTCGCCAGAACGTGTGTGCGCCCCCCCGCATCCGCGGCAGCACCTGCTGCGACCACGCCGTACGCACCGGGTTGGCGGTGTGCTGGCGCTCCGCCGTCATGGCTCTACGGTATCGGCATGGGTACCCCCTTCCCCGGGATCCGGGCCGTCGCCAACCAGGCCCCTCCCCTGGTCGGCCACGACGTTGTCGGCAGCGACGCGGCGATGCGCGAGGCCGTCGTCAGATACGACGGTGTCGAGGCGCTGGACGCGCTCAGCCCGGTCGGGCTGCTCGCGGGGACCGCGGAGGCCCGCGAGCACGGTCAGCTCGCGAACGAGCACCATCCCAGGATGCGCCCCTATGACCGCTACGGCACCCGGGTCGACGAGGTGGACTTCCACCCCTCGTGGCACTGGCTGATGGAGCGGGCGGTCGGGTTCGGCCTCGGCGCGACTCCCTGGGAGGACGACGACCCACACGCCCACCTGCGCCGCGCTGCCGGCTTCATGGCCTGGTCGCACACCGAGCCCGGACACGGATGCCCGGTCTCGATGACCTACGCGGCGATCCCCGCGCTGCGCGCCGACGATGCGCTCGCCAAGGAGTGGACGCCGCTGCTGGCTTCCACGACGTACGACCCCGGTCTCCGACCGCCGGCCGAGAAGCTCGGGGTCCTGGCCGGGATGGGGATGACCGAGAAGCAGGGCGGCTCCGACGTCCGCGCCAACGTGACCGAAGCCCGGCCCACGGCGGTCGACGGGGAGTACACGCTGCATGGGCACAAGTGGTTCACCTCCGCCCCGATGAACGACGTCTTCCTGGTGCTGGCCCACGCGCCGGGCGGGCTGACCTGCTTCCTCCTCCCCCGCGTCCTTCCCGACGGCACCCGCAACCGGCTCGACGTGGTGCGACTCAAGGACAAGCTCGGCAACCGTTCCAACGCCTCCTCCGAGCTCGAGTTCGACGGAACCCTCGTCCAGCGGCTCGGCGACGAGGGTCGCGGCGTGCGCACGATCATCGAGATGGTCGCCGCCACCCGGCTCGACTGCGTCGGAGGGTCGGCATCGCTCATGCGGCGTGCCGTCGCCGAGGCCACGTGGCACGCCGCCCACCGGTCGGCCTTCGGGTCGCTGCTGGTCGACAAGCCCTTGATGCAGAACGTCCTGGCCGACCTGGCGGTCGAGTCCGAGGCCGCCACGGCCCTGGCACTGCGGCTCGCAGCCGCGGTCGATGCGCGGCACGACCCGCACGAGGCCGCCCTGCGTCGCATCGCGCTGCCGCTGGCGAAGTTCTGGGTGTGCAAGCGGGCACCGGCGGTCACGGCCGAGGCCCTGGAGTGCCTGGGCGGCAACGGCTACGTCGAGGAGTCGGTCATGCCGCTGCTCTACCGCGAGGCGCCCCTCAACTCCGTGTGGGAGGGCTCGGGCAATGTCAACGCCCTCGACGTGCTGCGGGCGCTGGGCCGTGAGCCCGAGGTGCTCGGCGCGTGGATCACCGAGGTGGGTCTCGCGCGAGGTGCTGACCCGCGACTGGACCGCGCGGTGGACGAGACCCTGGCGCTGCTCGGGGAGACCGGAGCCTCCGAGGTGGGGGCCCGCAGGCTCGCCGCCCGGATGGCCCTGTGCCTCCAGGGCTCGCTGCTCGTACGCTTCGCGCCGTCTGAGGTCGCCGACGTCTTCTGCGCGTCGCGGTTGGCCGCCTCCGGATCGTGGGGGGACGGTGTCTTCGGTGCTCTCGAGGGCGGTGACCTCCGGGCGATCGTGGACCGAGCCACGCCGGTCGTGTCGTGAACCGAGAGCTGCTCGGCGCAGCAGACGTCAGCGACGGCCAGCTGTCCGCGATGGTCGCGGACCTGCTCGACGTCGAGCACGCCGAGGTGTCCGACGTGGTCGTGGAGCCGGTCGCCTACGACCTCCCGGCCATCACCACCGCAGGCCGCTACTGGGTCTCGGGGACGGCGCAGACCCCGCAGGGAATTGAGACCTTTCGACTGTTCGTCAAGCACGTCCAGGCCTGGAGCCGGCACCCGTTCTTCGCCCAGGTCCCCGACTCGCACCGTGAGATGGCCGCCGCGAGCGTGCCCTGGCGCACCGAGCCCTTGGCCTACCGGTCCGACCTCGGCGACCGCCTGCCCGAGGGCCTCTCGATGCCGCGTGCGCTCGGTGTCTTCGAGCTGCCGGACGAGCAGGCGGCCATCTGGCTGCAGGAGGTCCGGCACACGCCCGTCGAGTGGGACCTCGCCCGCTACACCCGTGCCGCCTACCTGCTCGGCAGGACCGCCGCCAGCGAACGGGTCCGGCCCCTTGCCGACGTCGGTGACTTCGAGTGGTCGGTCTGGAACTACGTGCACGGCCGGATCGACGTCGACATCCTGCCCGGACTGGCGGAGCGGCCCACCCTCGACCCCGACCTGCACGCCCGGCTGTTGGCCGCGGCGGCGCTGGTTCCGGCGTACGCCGAGGAGCTCATGGCGTTCCCCCGGGTCGCGGGCCACGGCGACGCGTGCCCCAACAACCTCCTGCCGGGCCCGGACATCGATTCGTTCGTGCTCATCGACTTCGGGTTCTGGATGTCGAGCCCACTCGCCTTCGACCTGGGTCAGCTGGTCGCCGGGGACGTCCAGCTCGGTCGCTGTGGGATCACCGACCTGACCGGCCTCGACGAGGCCTGCGTGGCGGCCTACACCCGCGGGCTCGCCGAGGAGGGCATGGTCTGCGATGTCGCCGACGTGCGCCGCGCGCACGCCCTGCAGCTTTTCCTCTTCGTCGGCATCTCGATCGAGGTTCCGGAGCTGGTGCAGCTCAGTCTCGACCTGCTGGAGGAGACGGAGCCCCGGAGCTAGACCAGCTCGAGCCCGGGGTAGAGCGGGTGCTTGTCGAGCATCTCGGCCGAGCCGTCCTTGACCTTGTCGGCCACCCCCTCGGCCAGGAGGTAGGAGGCCTTGGAAGGCGCCCCGGCCTTGGTCGTGCCTGGCTGGGTGTTGGACAGCACGTGCACGATCAGCTCGGCCACCGTGTCGAACTCGTCGTGGCCGAAGCCGCGGGTCGTCAGGGCAGGTGTGCCGAGCCGGATGCCGGAGGTGTACCACGCGCCGTTGGGGTCGGCGGGCACCGAGTTGCGGTTGGTGACGATGCCGGCGTCGAGCAGGGCGAACTCGGCCTGCCGGCCGGTCAGCCCGAACGAGGAAACGTCGACCAGCACGATGTGGTTGTCGGTGCCACCGGTGACCAGCGTCGCGCCCCGGCGGAGGAAGCCGTCGGCCAGGGACTTGGCGTTGTCGGCGACCCGCTGGGAGTAGGTCTGGAACGACTCCTGGCGCGCCTCGGCCAGCGCCACGGCCTTGGCCGCCATCACGTGGCTGAGCGGGCCGCCCAGCACCATCGGGCAGCCGCGGTCGACGTCGGCGGCGAACTCCTCCTGGGCCAGCACCATCCCGCCGCGCGGGCCGCGCAGGGACTTGTGGGTGGTCGTCGTGACGATGTGGGCGTGCGGGACGGGGTCCTCGTCGCCGGTGAACACCTTGCCCGCCACCAGTCCCGCGAAGTGGGCCATGTCGACCATCAGCGTGGCGCCGACCTCGTCGGCGATCTCGCGCATCTTCGCGAAGTCGACCCTGCGGGGGTAGGCGGAATAGCCGGCCACCAGCACCATCGGCTTGAACTCACGGGCCTTGGCGGCGACCACGTCGTAGTCGAGCAGCCCGGTCTCCGGGTCGGTGCCGTACTGCTGCTGGTGGAACATCTTGCCGCTGATGTTGGGGCGGAAGCCGTGGGTCAGGTGCCCTCCCGCGTCCAGCGACATGCCGAGAAGCCGCTGGTTGCCGAATTCGTGGCGCAGGTGCTCCCAGTCGGCCTCGGAGAGCTCGTTGACGTTCTTGGCCCCGAGGCGGTCCAGGGCCGGCGCCTCGACCCGGTGGGCGAGGATCGACCAGAAGGCCACCAGGTTGGCGTCGATGCCCGAGTGCGGCTGGACGTAGGCGTACGGCGCACCGAACAGCTCGCGAGCATGCTCGGCGGCCAGCGCCTCGACCGTGTCGACGTTCTGGCAGCCGGCGTAGAAGCGGTGGCCGACGGTGCCCTCGGCGTACTTGTCGCTGAACCAGGTGCCCATGGTGAGCAGCACAGCCGGGGAGGCGTAGTTCTCACTGGCGATGAGCTTCAGGGACCCGCGTTGGTCGGTCAGCTCCTGGCGGGTCGCCTCGGCGATCCGGGGCTCGACCGAGGCGATGACCTCGAGTGCTTGGGAGTACGCGGAGCTGGTGAGGGCGGCGAGGTCCGGCATGGAGCCGAGGATAGTGCGCGGGTCCGGGGATCTCGGCTCCGCTCGATCACCGGTGTCTGCCGCTGTTCGAGCTGTCGAGACCCGGGTAGTCGCGACTCTGCATCCGTTCCGGGATCTCGACAAGCTCGATCACCGGTGAGCTCGCCCGATCACCGGTGAGCTCGCCCGATCACCGGTGAGCTCGCTCGATCACCGGTGAGCTCGCTCGATCACCGGTGGGCTGGATCACCGGTGGGCCCGCTCGGTCAGGCGCAGCGGGTGCGACAGCCGTCTCATATCGTGGCTGACAATCCCACATCATGAGATTCGAGTTTGATAGAACGTGTTCCAGTCCCTGAGACTTCTTGACATGACCGGCCCTGCGACACACGCCTACCTCGTGGTACGCCGCCACGTGGATCTCGGGCGCACCCGCAGCGCGATGTGTCACGCCCGCTGAGGTCAGTCCCGCTCCCACGACCCAGCGAAGGATGCGTCCCCGCATGCCCGACCCCCGGTTCCAAGCCCAGCCGCCGACCCGCACCGAGGTCCCCCGCCCCAAACGCGGCGAGGGCCAGTGGGCCTTCGGCTACACCGAGCCGCTCAACAAGAACGAGCAGGCGAAGAAGGACGACGACCCGCTCAACGTCCGCGCCCGGATCCTTCACATCTACTCCAAGCGCGGCTTCGCCTCCATCGACCCCGCTGACCTGCGCGGTCGTTTCCGGTGGATGGGGCTCTACACCCAGCGTGCTCCCGGCTTCGACGGCGGCAAGACCGCGATGCTCGAGGAGGAGGAGCTCGACGACGAGTTCTTCATGATGCGGGTGCGCTCCGACGGCGCCCTGCTTCCTCCCGCCGCGGTCCGTGCCCTCGGCGAGGTGGGCCGCGACTACGCGCGCGACACCGCTGACGTCACCGACCGGGAGAACATCCAGTACCACTGGATCCGCATCGAGGACGTGCCGGCGATCTGGGAGCGGCTCGAGTCCGCGGGCCTCGACACGATGGAGGCCTGTGGGGACTCGCCCCGACCCTTCCTGGGCTCCCCCGTCGCGGGCGTCGCGGTCGACGAGATCATCGACGGCTCGGAGGCGCTGGCGGAGATCAAGCGTCGCTACGTCGGCGACCCGGCCTTCTCCAACCTGCCGCGCAAGTTCAAGACCGCGCTCACCGGCCACCCCGGCCACGACGTCTCCCCCGAGACCCACGACGTGGCCTTCGTCGGCACCGTTCACCCCGAGCACGGTCCCGGTTTCGACCTGTGGGTCGGCGGCGGCCTGTCGACCAACCCGATGCTCGCCCAGCGGATGGGCGTCTGGATCGCGCACGACGACGTTGCCGATGTCTGGGCAGGCGTAGCCGGCATCTTCCGTGACTACGGCTACCGACGGCTGCGTTCGCGGGCCAGGTTGAAGTTCCTCGTCGCGGACTGGGGCGTGGAGAAGTTCCGCGAGGTGCTCGAGAACGAGTACCTCGACCGGACGCTCGTGAGCAACCCCTCGCCGCCCTCGCCCACCGGACACCAGGACCACGTCGGCGTGCACGACCAGAAGGACGGCAAGAAGTACGTCGGGGTCGCCCCCGTCGTGGGGCGGGTCTCCGGCACGCTGCTCGTCCAGCTCGCCGAGGTGATGGAGCACCACGGCGTCGCCGGTGCCCGGCTGACGCCGTACCAGAAGATCGTGCTAATCGGCGTCGAGCCCGACCTCGTCGAACCCCTGATCTCCCGGCTGGAGGCGATCGGCCTGTCGGCCCGGCCTTCGAACTGGCGGCGCCACACGATGGCGTGCACCGGCATCGAGTTCTGCAAGCTCGCGATCGTCGACACCAAGGACCGGGCCCGCGACCTCGTCGCCGAGCTCGAGCGGCGCTTCCCCGAGCTCGACGTGCCGATCACCGTCAACGTCAACGGCTGCCCCAACGCCTGCGCCCGCACGCAGGTCGCCGACATCGGGCTCAAGGGGCAGCTCGTGATGGACGGCGGCCAGCAGGTCGAGGGCTTCCAGGTCCACCTCGGCGGGGCCACCGGCCTCCAGGCCAACTTCGGGCGCAAGCTGCGGGCCCACAAGGTCACCAGCGCCGGGCTCGACGACTACGTCACCCGCGTCGTCGAGGCCTTCCTCGCCGAGCGCGCGGACGGCGAGAGCTTCGCGACGTGGGTCGCCCGAGCCGACGAGGGACTTTTGCGTGGCGAGCAGGTGTCGGCCTCGACATGAGAAGCCTCCGAGCATGAGCGAGCGCGCCGTGCCCTTCCACTGCCCCTATTGCGGGGAGACCGACCTGTGGCCGCACGAGGCTGCCGACGGCACCTCGCCACACGGATCATGGGAGTGCCGCGGCTGCCTGCGGGCCTTCAGCGTCAAGATGTTGGGTCAGCTGCGGGGTCTCGACAGGCTCGACCGCGTCTCGACAAGCTCGACGACCGACGACCGCCGCTCGACGACCGACGACCGCGTGTCCACGACCGACGACTCCGTCTCGACGGCGGACGAGCGGGTGGGCTCATGACCGCCGCCACGACCCGGGACGCCCGCGCCTACCGGGGCACCCAGACGTCCGGGCGCTCCGCCGAGGAGCTTCGGGCCCTGGTCTCGCACTGGGGGGCCGAGCTGGAGCTGGCCCCGGCCGAGCACATCATCGAGTGGGCGGCGGCGACCTTCGGCGACCGCTTCGCCATCACCTCCTCGATGGGCGACGCGGTGCTGTCCCATCTCGCGGCGAAGGTCGTCCCCGGCGTCGACGTCGTCTTCCTCGACACCGGCTACCACTTCGCCGAGACCGTCGGCACCCGCGACGCCGTCGCAGCACACCCTCGACGTCAACCTGCTCTCGATCACGCCGGTCCAAAGCGTCGCCGAGCAGGACGCGGCCTACGGCAAGGACCTCTTCCGGACCGATCCCGACCTGTGCTGCCGGCTGCGCAAGGTCGAGCCGCTGGCCGCCGCGCTGACGGCGTACGACGCCTGGGCGACCGGCCTGCGACGCGCCGAGACCCACCACCGCGTCATCGCCCCCGTCATCGGGTGGGACGCGAAGAAGGGGAAGGTCAAGGTTTCTCCGCTGGCTCGTTGGACCGACGAGCAGGTGGAGCGCTACATCCAGGACAACGGAGTCCTCGTCAACCCGCTCGTCTACGACGGCTACCCGTCGATCGGATGCGCGCCGTGCACGCGGCGCGTCGCCCCGGGCGACGACCCGCGCAGTGGGCGTTGGGCGGGGACCAACAAGACCGAGTGCGGGATCCACGCGTGACCGCACGAGGTGAGACATCGAGAAGCACTCACAGCAGAAGGAGGACGGTCTGATGGCTGCTCCTGCCCTGCGTCGCACTCGCCCACGGAAGCCGGGACAAGCGCTCGGCCGACACCGTCGCCGCGCTGGTGGCTGAGGTGAAGGCGATGCGCCCCGACCTCACCATCGAGAAGGCGTTCCTGGACCACTCCAAGCCGGCCTTCGACACGGTCGTCGACCGGCTCGTCAAGCGCGGACACACCGAGATCGTGGTGGTCCCGCTGCTGCTGACCGAGGCCTACCACGCCAAGGTCGACGTCCCCGAGGCCATCGCCGGCGCCGGCTCGCGACACCCCGGGCTGACCATCCGTGCCACGTCGATCCTCGGGCCTCGAGCCCTGCTTCCTCGAGGTGCTCGACATCCGGATGCGCGATGCCCTCCGGGACGCCCGGGTGCGTGAGCTCGACGCCCTCGTGCTCGCCGCCGCCGGGTCGAGCGATGCCCTGGCGAACCAGTCGGTGGCCCGGCTCGCCCGTCTGTGGGGCGCCCACCACAAGCTGCCCGTGGTCGCGGCGTACGCCTCGTCCGCGCCGCCGGCGACCGGCGAGGCGGTGCGGCAGTTCCGCGCCGAGGGTAGGCGCCACATCGCTGTCGCCTCGCTCTTCCTGGCGCCGGGCTTCCTGCCCGACCGAGCCGCTGAGCTGGCCGGCGAGGCCGGGGCGGTCGCCGTCTCCGAGCCGTTGGGCGCCCACCCCGAGGTGGCACGGACCATCCTCGCGCGGTACGCCGTCGGCGCCGTGGAGCTCGTCCCCGTCTGAGGCTCGCGGGCCCTCAGCCCACCAGCCTGTGCAGCAGGTGCTCCAGCTGCCGGGCAGGGTCGGCGGTGACGCCGCCATGCACCGGACCGGGCTGGAGCACCGTGCTGCCGCGGGGCCCGCAGGAAGCCGAACCGCTGCGACGGGGGCCGTCCGGCCACCGCTCCCCCGCGGCCGTCGCCCGCACACACCCCGTCGACGAACCTCAGCGCCTCACGGACCTGCTCCACAGCGACGCGCGGGTCGAGCGCCCTCAACCGGTCAGCGTCGACGTGCCACACCGCGTCGAGGAAGTCCGAGGCCTGGCAGTGGAGGACGACGCCGACGTTGAGGAACTCCTCGCGGTCCACGCGTGGCACGCAGCGCAGGACCACGTACTGGTAGGCCAGTCGAGCCGCGCTCACGCCGCCACCGCCGGCAGCCACTGGGAGGTCTCGAGGCGGGCCGACAGGAAGTCGACGTACGTCGCCCGGGCCCGGTCGGGGTCGCTGCCGAGCCACTCGTCGGGAACCACCGCCACCACAGCAGCGAACAGCTCGCGGTCCAACCGGTGGCGGAGCTCGGCGTCGACAGCGCCCACGGCCTGCGCCTGCGTCGAGCAGGACGTGGTCGCCGGGGTCCCACGGCTGAGCGGCGAACCTGGCCGGATCGGGTGTCGAGGTCGGGTCCCACGCGTGGTGGAAGTAGAGCGCGGCGCCGTGGTCGATGACCCACACCTGGCCGTGCCACATCAGCAGGTTGGGGTTGCGCCAGGAGCGGTCGACGTTGGCGCAGAAGGCGTCGAGCCAGACGATGCGTGCCGCCAGGTCCGGGTCGAGGTCGCCGCCGTCGTAGCCGAAGGCCCCGGCAGGAAGTCGATCCCGAGGTTGAGCCCGGCACTGGCGTTGAGCAGGTCCTGGACCTCCTCGTCGGCCTCGTAGCGCGCGATCTCGGGGTCGAGGTCGAGGATGACGAGGCGAGGTGTCTCGAGCCCGATCCGGCGCGCCAGCTCACCGACGATCACCTCCGCGACCAGCACCTGCACCCCCTGGCCGGCACCGCGGAACTTGCAGACATAGGTGCCGAGGTCGTCGGCCTCGACGAGACCGGGCAGCGAGCCGCCCTCACGCAGCGGCGTGACGTAGCGCGTGACGCCGACCCGGGCCAGCCCTGCCGGGCTCACGTCACCGGGTCCGCGACCTGCAGCCGGTGCCGCTGCTCTTCGACGTCGAAGTCGGCCTCGGGCCAGGTCAGGTCCATGCCCCGCAGGGTCTCGAGCAGCAGCCGGGCGACGACGAGGTTGCGAGCCCACTTCCTGTCGCTCGGCACCACGTGCCAGGGAGCGTGCTCGGTGTCGGTGCGATCCAGGACGGCCTGATAGGCCTCCTGGTAGGCGCTCCACCGAGCCCGCTCGTCGAGGTCTCCGGGGTTGTACTTGTAGAACTTGGCCGGGTTGTCGAGGCGCGCGAGCAGCCGCTCCTTCTGGGTGTCGGCCGAGATGTGCAGCAGGCACTTGACCAGCACCGTGCCGCCGTCGACGACCTCGCGTTCGAAGGCGTTGATCGCGTCGTACCTGCGCTCGATCTCCTCCGCGGAGGCCATCTCGTGGACGCGGGCGATGAGCACGTCCTCGTAGTGGGAGCGGTCGAAGACCCCGAGGTAGCGCGGCCGGGGCAGCGCTCGGCGGATGCGCCACAAGAAGTCATGGGCCTGCTCCTCCTCGGTCGGCGCCTTGAACGAGGTGATCTGCAGGCCTTGCGGGTCGACCAGGGCAACGGCGTGTCGGATCACCCCACCCTTGCCCGCGGTGTCCATCCCCTGCAGCACCAGCAGGACGCTGCGCCGTCGTTCGGCCCAGAGCCGCTCCTGCAGCTCGCGCAGCTCGGGAGCGAGGTCGGCCAGGGCCGCCTTGCCCTGCACCTTGTCCTTGACCCCGCCAGGTTTGACGTCGGTCGGGATCTCGCTGAGCCGCATGGCAGCCATCATGGCGCACGCCGTTCGGGCGACCCTCAGGTGGCGAGGACGTCGCGACCCGTGACGACCGGCTCGCTGGACCACGGGAAGTCCACCCACGCCTCGGTCCTGCGCCAGGCGTAGTCGGGTCGGACCACGGACCGGGACTTCTCGTAGACCACTGCGACCCGGGCCTCGGCCACGTGGTCGGAGCAGAACTCGCGGACGTGCTGGAGGGTCAGTCCGGTGTCGGCGATGTCATCGGCGATGAGGACTCTGAGTCCGGTCAGATCGACAGCAGCCGGGGTCGGCGGGAGCATGATCGGCACAGCGAGCCGCTCGTCAATGCCGGTGTAGAACTCCACGTTCACGGCGGCGAGGTTCTTGATCCCGAGCGCGTAGCCCAGGCCCATGCCGAGCCCCAGGCCGCCGCGGGCGACGGAGAGGACGAGGTCGGGCCGGTAGCCGGAGTCGGCCACCTGCTGCGCCAGATCGCGAACCGCCACTCCGAAGCCGGACCAGGTCAGGACCTCGTGCTCCTCACTCACCGTCGCATTCTTCACCGGCGGCCCCCAGCTCGTCACGCACGACCGAGAAGGCGAGTCCTGGGGGGTATCCCTTGCGGGCGAGCAGACCCACCAGCCTCCGGGTCGCGGTCGCGGTGTCGACCCGCTGCAACGAGCGCAGCCGCTTGCGCACCAGGGCGCGTGCCGTCGCCTCCTCCTCGGCGGGATCGACGGCAGCGAGGACGTCGCGCGCCGTGTCGTCGGCGACCCCCTTGGTCCGGAGCTCGTGGGCCAGGGCCCTGCGGGCCAGCCCGCGGCCGCTGCCGGCTCCCCGGTCGTTGACCCAGAGCCGGGCGAAGGCCTCGTCGTCGACCAGCCCGACCTCCTCGAACCGGTCGAGGACGCGCGCGGCGACCTCGGCCGGTACCTGCTTGCGAGCCAGCTTGTCGGCCAGCTCGCGTCGGCTGCGGGCCCGACCGGTCAGCTGGTCGAGCAGGATCGATCGTGCGACCGATTCTGGGTCCGCCTCCGGGCCCAGATCGGCATCAGGTCCCGGTAGGCACTCCTCACGCACCGGTGATCGAGCCCCGTCGAGATCCGGTGATCGAGCCCCGTCGAGATCCGGTGATCGAGCCCCGTCGAGACTCAGAAGCTGTTGACACCGATGGGCTCGTCGGAGAGGTCGGAGTCCGCCGGGTTGATGGGGTCTGCCGGGTCGGCCGGTAGGTCGACGCTGGGGCCGACGCCGAGCTTCTCGAGGATCTTCTTCTCCAGCTCGTTGGCCAGGTCGGGGTTGTCGCGCAAGAAGGCCCGCGCGTTCTCCTTGCCCTGGCCCAGCTGGTCGCCCTCGTAGGTGTACCAAGCGCCGGCCTTGCGGACCAGGCCGGCCTCGACGCCGACGTCGATCAGGCTGCCCTCACGGCTGATGCCCTTGCCGTACATGATGTCGAACTCGGCCTGCTTGAACGGCGGGGCCACCTTGTTCTTGACGACCTTGACCCGGGTGCGGTTGCCGACCATGTCGGTCCCGTCCTTGAGGGTCTCGATCCGGCGCACGTCGAGGCGCACCGAGGAGTAGAACTTCAGCGCCTTGCCGCCGGTGGTGGTCTCCGGGCTTCCGAACATCACGCCGATCTTCTCGCGCAGCTGGTTGATGAAGATCGCGGTGGTGTTGGAGTTGTTGAGGGCGCCGGCCATCTTGCGCAGGGCCTGGCCCATCAGCCGGGCCTGGAGGCCGACGTGGCTGTCGCCCATCTCGCCCTCGATCTCCGCGCGTGGCACGAGCGCGGCGACCGAGTCGATGACGATGAGGTCCAGGGCGCCGGAGCGCACGAGCATGTCGGCGATCTCGAGCGCCTGCTCACCGGAGTTGGGCTGAGAGACCAGGAGCGCGTCGGTGTCGACGCCGAGCGCCTTGGCGTAGTCGGGGTCGAGCGCGTGCTCGGCGTCGATGAAGGCGGCGATGCCGCCCATGGCCTGGACGCTGGCCACCGCGTGGAGGGCCACGGTCGTCTTGCCGCTCGACTCCGGACCGTAGATCTCCACCACCCGGCCGCGCGGCAGCCCGCCCACTCCGAGGGCCACGTCGAGGGCGATCGAACCGGTCGGGATCACCTCGAGGGGTGCGCGGGTCTCGTCGCCGAGCCGCATGATCGAGCCTTTGCCGAACTGCTTCTCGATATTGGCGAGTGCGGCATCGAGGGCCTTGTCGCGGTCTCCACCAGCCATGTCAGTTTCGTCCTTCGGGTCCGGGTGTCGGGAGTCGTTGTCGTCGGTTCGAGACGCTAGACCGGACCACCGACAGGCCGTCCGGGCCCGCCGACCGCTGGGGAAGGAGGTCGACTCGAGCCATGGTGTGCGTGGCTCGTGGTCATCAGGCTAGGCGAACACCTGTTCGATCATCCAGGCGACACGCCGACGGGAAGCTCGACGGCGAAGCGGCAGCCCGAGGAGCCGATGTTCTCCACCCGCACCCGGCCCTGGTGGGCCTCCACGATCCCCTTGACGATGGCGAGCCCGAGCCCACCCCCACGATCTGCTCCGGCTCGCGCGTCACCTGCGGGCGTGCGCGCCGGCTCCCCCTGCCAGGCCACGTCGAAGACGCGCGCCATGTCCTCGGCGGCGATGCCCCCGCACCCGTCGCTCACGCTGACCTCGACGCGTCGCGCGTCCACGGATCGCCCGATGATCTCGACCGTTCCCCCCGACGGCGTGTGCCGGATGGCGTTCATCAACAGGTTGCCCACCACCCGCGAGAGCCCGGCGGCGTCGGCAGCGACCACCGTCCCGTCCTCGACCCGCCCTCCGACCCGCACCCCGCGGGCGCGTGCGACCGGGTCGGCACCGGCGATGGCCTCGCTGACCAGGTCGCCGAGCAGCACGGGCTCGCGGTCGAGCCGGAGCACCCCGGCGTGGATGCGGGAGAGTTCGAAGAGGTCGTCGACCATGCGGACCATCCGGTCCACCTCGGCACGGATCTGGCGGTGGTAGCGACCCGGGTCGGGGGTGATGCCGTCCTCGAGCGACTCGGCCATCGCCCGGATGCCGGCGAGCGGGGTGCGCAGGTCGTGGGAGACCCACGAGACGAGCTCGCGCCGCGACTCCTCCAGCCGTGCCTGCGCCAGCCGGGCCTCCTCGAGCCGCACGGTCGTCTCGTCGAGCGCACGGGACAGGTCCTGGAACTCCCGGGGGCCGCGCCCCCGCGCCGTCGGGTCGTACGCCGGTCCGGCGCCGGTGGTCCCGACCCGGCGTACCTGCTCCTGCAGGTCGTGCGACCAGTGCACCAGCGCCGCCCCCAACGCCAGCGCGACCACCAGCGCCACGACCGCGGCCGCGGAGGCGACGAGGGTGACGACCTCGAGGTCGTGCTCGGAGATGAACATCCGCTGGGCGATGGCCAGCACGCCCGCCAGCACCGCGAGCACCGCGACCAGTGCGACCAGGCCGAGCTGCCAGCGCAGGGAGCGGCGGCGCAACAGCCAGCCGACCGCGAGGCCCAGCAGGCCGACCCCGACCGCCGAGGCGGCGGCCACCAGGAGGATCTCGAGCTGTTCGGGGTTCACGCCACGGCCTCCCAGCGGTAGCCGACGCCCCAGACGGTGACCAGGCGGACGGGGTGGGTCGGATCGGTCTCGACCTTCTCGCGCAGCCGACGCACGTGCACCGTGACCGTCGACTGGTCGCCGAAGGACCACCCCCACACCTCGCGCAGCAGCTCATCGCGCGAGAAGGCGGTGCCCGGGTGCCCCACCAGGAAGCGCAACAGGTCGAGCTCGCGGGTGGTCAGGGGCAGCGGGATGCCGTCGCGTGTGGCCTCGCGGCGGACGTGGTCGACGACGAGGTCGCCGTCGGTGAGCACGTCCGGGAGGCGGGGCTCGGCGTCACCGGCGGTGCGCCGCAGCACCGAGTCGACGCGCAGGGCCAGCTCGCGCGGGCTGAAGGGCTTGGTGACGTAGTCGTCGGCGCCGAGCTCGAGCCCGGCCACCCGGTCGGACTCGTCGCCCAGCGCGGTGAGCATGACGACCGGGACCTCGCTGGTCGCCCGCAGGCGGCGGCACACCTCGAGTCCGTCGATGCCGGGCAGCATGAGGTCGAGCACGACGAGGTCGACCTCCTCCGTCGTCGCCAGCCGCACCCCCTCCTCCCCGTCGCCGGCCTCGAGCACCTCGTGCTCGTGGGCCCTGCAGGTAGGACACGACCACCTCGCGCACCGTCGGGTCGTCGTCGACGACCAGCACCCGGGCCATCAGGACCGTCGCCGCGCCCGGACGACGCTCGCCACGACCACCGCGACCGTGACGACGCCCGCCACGACGAACCAGGACGCGAGGTAGGGCCGTTCCTGCAGGCCGGTCTCCGTGGGGTCGCCGCCGAAACCGGTGATGACCGGCAGCACCGCCAGGGTGAGGGTGCTCAGCACCACGAGGCCGACGGCCGCGGGAGCGCGGGCGACCTGGGGCAGGAAGCGAGCACCGGCCGCCCCGACGAGGAGCAGCACCCCGGTCAGGACGAAGTCGTGGAGCACCACTCCCCCGCCCAGCCAGATCGCGACCTCGAGCTGCTGGTCGAGCTCCTGGCGAGTGAGCAGCAGGTAGGCGCCGTAGAGCCCCAAGGCCACGCCGACGGCTCCCAGCGCCAGCCGGATGCCCAGGGTCGTCGGGGTCGTCGGGGTCGTCGGGGTCGTCGGGGGCGTCGGGGGCGTCGGGTTCGTCATGCCAGCACCTCCAGCGTCGTGACCCATTTGGTCTGGCGCACCCCCGGCCGGTTGGGCGCGATGAGCCGGCAGGGGTAGCCGTGGTCGATCCCGAGCTCCTCCCCGTCCAGTCCGAGCGCCAGCAGGGTGCGGTCGTCGTCGGCGAAGTTGCCCGGGAGCAGGCCGCGCCGGAAGGGGCCCGACTCCTCAAGCGAGGTGGCCAGCACCTCGCTCCCGGCCGGGGCCTCCACGAGGTCCAGCAGGTCCCGCAGCCGTACGCCGGTCCAGTCGCCGCTGGCGCTCCAGCCCTCGACGCAGGCGATCGGCAGGGTCTCGGTGCGCTGCTCCATCGCGAGCAGGTCGTCGCGGGAGAGCGAGACGGTGCGGTCGCCGTAGACGACGTCGAGGCGGTAGCCCTCGGAGCGCGCGGACTCCTCGACGCCGGCCGCTCGGGCCGAGCGGTTGACCGGGATGCCCTGGGGACCGGGCTCGTCGGGGTCATTGGCGATCGCGAAGATCGAGAGACGCCGGAGCGGGGTCAGCGTGCTGCCGACGGTGAGCAGCACCGTCACCCCGGTCGCCAGCCAGGTGGTCCGGAGCAGGCCGCGCCGCGAGAGCACCCCGGGCTCGGTCGCCGTCTCGCGGTCGCGGTCGGTGGCCTCGATGTCGCCGGTGAGGGCGTCTCGGATGATCGGCAGCTTGACCGCGATGTGCACCACGAGGGCACCGATGGCGACCCAGGCCAGGGCGTAGTGGGTGGTGCGGAAGGAGAAGGTCGACCAGGGGTACCACTGGGCGGAGTTGGCCAGACCGGTGGCGAGCTGGAAGACCGAGGCGGCGACGAGCACGCCGATGGAGACCCGCTCGAGCGCGTCGAGCGCGAGCTTGCGGACGTCGCCTCGCGGCGGACGGTTGAACAGGAGCGGGTAGACGCTCCACAGCTTGACCAGCAGCAACGGGATGGCGGCGGTGCCGGTGGTGACGTGGAGACCCTGGGTCAGGCGGTAGCCCCACGACGGGCTGGTGGGGAACGGGATCGGCTGGTCGGCGTTCTGCCCGTAGTGACTCACGAGACCAGTGAGGAACGCGACGCCGAAGCAGATCCCGAGCCAGAGCCCGACCCGCGAGGCCACGGTGGCGCTGCGCAACCGCGAGGGGAAACCCTCCGGCGCCGGGATCGTCACCTTCATGCTGCCTCCTCGAGCACGGCGGACCACCGTGGTCCGTGCCGGTGGGTGGCGACGACGGCGAAGCCCGCCTCACCTGCGATGGCCGCGATGTGGTCGACGCCGACCACCGACCACCGGAACGGCTCGCTGCGGACGCCGTCGCACTCCAGCGTCGCCCACACCGAGTCCAGAGCGGTGCCGGGCTCGCTGAGCTCGACGACCACGCGGCCGCGCGGGTCGAGGAGCTCCCGCACCCGACGGAGCAGGGCGACCGGGTCGCCTCCGATGCCGACGTTGCCGTCGGCCAGGAGCGCGGTGCGCCACCTGCCCTCGCCGGGCAGCTCGTCGAAGACGTCTCGACGCAGCGCCGACACTCCTCGGCGGCAGGTCTGTCCGACCGCCGCGGGCACCACGTCGATGCCGAGGACGACGTGACCGCGCAGGGCCAGCGCCTCGGTCAACCGGCCAGGTCCGCACCCGATGTCGAGGGTCGCCCCGAGGCAGAGCTCGAGCAGCTGCTCGTCGACCGCGTCGGCGTCGCCGGCCCAGTCGGAGAGGGGAAGCAGGAGCTCGGTCACGGGCCGACGGCCTTCCAGGTCCGGGCGAACCGCGTGTCCGGCGCCAGGGCGGCGACCGCGGCGGCGTCGGCCACCGTGTCGACGTCACGCAGCGGCACGGTCGTGCCGACCCGCCACCGCGCTGCCGCGAGAGCGGCGCACGTGTCGTCGTAGGTCGACGGGGTGGACATCTCGACCGCGCCCAGGGGCTCGGCGGCGGCCGGGTCGTGGCGGGCCAGGACCCACCAGCCGCCGTCCTCGGCGCGGCCGACGACGACGTCGTACCCCTCCTCGAGGCGCGCGGCCACGGCGAGCAGCTGGTCGGGGGTCGCCTGCGGGGTGTCCATGCCGACCTGGACGACCGGCCCGGGCCCGGCGTCGGCGTGCGCGTTGACGAGGCGCTCGGCGAAGCCGTCACCGCGCTGGGGCACGACCGTCCAGCCGGCGGGAGCCTCCATCTCGCCCGCGAGGGCCAGGACGCAGCGCTCGGCTCCCACCGCGGCCTCGCAGGCGGCCAGGGTGTCCTCCAGGGCGGCGGCGGCCACGTCGGCCGCGGCCTGCATGCCGATCTCGGCCCCGAGGCGGGTCTTGGCCTCTCCGGCGACCGGGGCCTTGGCCAGCACCAGCATCCTGACGTCGGCGGCGCTCACGCGAGCACCCGCCAGAAGTCGCGAGCGGTCCGGACCGTGCCCGTGACCGAGCCGGACACCTTTGACTTCGTGCCCTCGGTGCGGGGGTGGTAGCCCACGTCGCGCTCGACGAGACGCCAGCCGGCAAGGGTGGCCTTCTGGAGCAGCTCGACGGGGTAGCCGAAGCGGCGGTCCTCGACCCCCAGGTCGAGCAGCGCCTGGCGCCGGCAGACCCGCATCGGGGCGATGTCGTGGGCGTCCATCCCGATCCGGCGCCGGAGCCAGGCCACGATGAGCGCGTTGCCGGCCCGGGCGTGCCAGGGCCACACGCCGCGGCCGGTGGGCCGCCGCCGGCCGACGGCCAGGTCGGCGCGGCCCTGCTCGACGTCGGCGAGCATCGGTGTGAGCTCGGCGGGGTCGAAGCTCCCGTCGCCGTCCATGAACGCGACGAACTCGGCAGTGGCGGCCAGCAGACCCGCGTGCACGGCGGCGCCGTATCCCGGCCGGGACTCGTGCACCACCGTCGCACCCAGCCGCTCGGCCACGGCCGCTGTGTCGTCTCGCGAGCCGTTGTCGACGACGATCACGGCGTACGTCGACGGCACCTGCGGGAGCAGCCGCTCGAGGGCGGGGCCCTCGTCGCGGCACGGGAGGATCAGGTCGCAGGTGGCCACGGAGACAAACTAGAGGCAGACCCGACCCGGCCGGGTCATCCGAGGGCTTACGGAGCGGTGACGCCGTACCCTCCGCTGCATGGTCTCCCGCCGAGCGCCGTGGATCGGGCTGCTGGTGACGCTGGCCCTGGTCGCCGCCGCCTTCGCGGTGCCGCCGTTGACCGGGTGGGAGGTCAACTCCCGCGAGTCCGAGGGCACGCCGATCGCCCCGCTGCACGGGACGTGGGAGCCGAAGTGGTTCGGGCCGGGCACCCTCGTCGCCCTCGCGCTCGCCTTCCTCGGCTGGCGCTACGCCGCCGAGCTCGCGCAACGCCTGCCGTGGCGGCGCCTGCTGCTGACGTCCTACGTCGTGGGCCTGGCGTGGCTCGTGGCGCTGGCCTGGGTCGACGGCGAGGAGGGGATCAGCCGGGTCCTGGGGAACCCGTTCGAGTACCTCCGCACCGCGCGCGAGGTCGACTCGGTGCCGGTGCTGCTGGAGACCTACGTCGACCGGATCCCCTACTCCGCCGAGCCCGACAACTGGGTCGTGCACGTGGCCGGGCACCCGCCGCTCGCGCTGCTGTTCTTCGTCGGGCTCGTGCGGCTCGGGCTGGGCGGCGACCTGGCGGCGGGCTACGTCGTCACCGCGATCGCCGCGACGACCGCGCTCGCGGTCATGGTGCTGCTGCGCACGCTGGGCCGCGAGGACCTGGCGCGGCTGGCGGCGCCCTTCCTGGTCCTGACCCCGGCCGCCGTGTTCATGGCCGTGTCCGCCGACGCGATGTTCGCCGCCGTTGCCGCCTGGGGTCTGGCCCTGCTGGGTGTCGCCGCGACTCGGACCGGCCGAACGTGGGTGCCGTGGTCGGTGGCCGCGGGGCTGGTGCTGGGCTCCTGCGTGCTGCTCTCCTACGGCTTGGTGCTGCTCGGATTCCTCGCCCTGGCCGTGCTGGCGCTCGCCGGGTCGTGGCGGCCGCTCCCGGTCGCGGTGGTCGCTGCGTTGGCGGTCGTGGTCGGCTTCGCCGTCGGTGGCTTCGCCTGGTGGGAGGCCTACCCCGTCCTCAACGACAGATACTGGGACGGCCTCGCCTCGGCTCGCCCTGCGGCGTACTGGATGTGGGGCAACCTCGCGATCCTCGCCGTCTGCGCGGGGCCGCTGCTGGGGGCCGGATTCGCCGTGCTCCGGCGTACGTCGGACCGGGTGGTCCTGTTCCTGGTCGGCGGGGCCGCGCTGGCCGTCGCCGCCGCGGACCTGTCGCGGATGAGCAAGGCCGAGGTCGAGCGGATCTGGCTGCCGTTCGTGCCGTGGCTGACGCTCTCGGTGGTCCTGCTCCCCCACGCTGGCGCCGATGGGGACTCGGCCTGCAGCTGGTCACCGCCCTGGTGGTCCAGCACCTCTTCTACACGACGTGGTGATCAAGCCGGCACGACCGAGCTTGCGAGGTCGTGGTCCGGACGAGGTCGAGCGAACGCCGCGACTGACGAAGGAAGTCGCGACGCGTGTGTCGAGATCAAGCCGGCACGACCGAGCTTGCGAGGTCGTGGTCCGGACGAGGTCGAGCGAACGCCGCGACTGACGAAGGAAGTCGCGACGCGTGTGTCGAGACCCCCGCACCCGAGTGACCACCGCGACCACGGTGTTGTCCTGCGTCGGCCACCGGGGTCTCGACAAGCTCGACCACCGGGGTCTCGACAAGCTCGACCACCGGGGCTCCGCTCGACCACCGGGCCTCCGCTCGACCACCGGGGCTCGACCATGACGCGTCGATTGGTCACGAATCGGCCATAAGGGGCGTCCTACCTGCGGTTCGTGACCAATCCATGCCTGGACCGCGACCACCGTCGGCACCTCGGTGCGTGGAAACCGGGGTCTCGACAAGCTCGACCACCGGGGTCTCGACAAAGCTCGACCACCGAAGGGCTCGACCACCGGGGCTCGACCATGACGCGTCGATTGGTCACGAATCGGCCATAAGAGGCGTCCTACCTGCGGTTCGTGACCAATCCATGCCTGGACCGCGACCACCGCGACCACGGTGTTGTCCTGCGTCGGCCACCGGGGTCTCGACAAGCTCGACCACCGGGGCTCCGCTCGACCACCGAGTCTCGACCATGACGCGTCGATTGGTCACGAATCGGCCATCAGAGGCGTCCTACCTGCGGTTCGTGACCAATCCATGCCTGGACCGCGACCACCGTCGGCACCACGGTGCGTGGAAACCGGGGTCTCGACAAGCTCGACCACCGGGGTCTCGACAAGCTCGACCACCGAAGGGCTCGACACCGGAGTGACCAGCTCAGCCGCGGAGCGGGGCGGTGGCGAACTCACGCAGCCCGTCGTCGGGCGACACCGAGGCGACGAAGCCGAGCTCGGCGCGCGCCCGCTCGGGCGAGGCGACGATGTGGCGCACGTCGCCGGGGCGGTAGCCGCCGGTGACGTCGGGCTCGAGGTCGCGGCCGGTGCCGGCGGCGACCTGGCGGGCGACGTCGATGATGGAGATCGGGCGTCCTGAGCAGACGTTGTAGGCGGCGTAGGTCTCCGGCTCCGCGGCGGCCACCGCCTCCAGCGCGGCGAGGTTGGCCCGCGCCACGTCGGCGACATGGACGAAGTCGCGCATCTGCGCGCCGTCCTCGAAGACCTGCGGCGGCTCGTCGCGCTCGAGGGAGGAGCGGAACATCGCCGCGACGCCGGAGTACGGCGTGTCACGGGGCATGCCGGGCCCGTAGACGTTGTGGTAGCGCAGCGCCACCGCCGCCGCACCGGCCTGTCGCACCCACGCCGAGGTGAAGTGCTCCTGGGCGAGCTTGCTCGCGGCGTAGCTGCTGCGCGGGTCGAGGCGGGCGTCCTCGTCGACGAGCGCCCACCCCAGGGGCTGGTCGCAGCGCGGGCAGTGGTTGTCGAAATCGCCTCCCTCGAGCGCGGAGCGCCGTCGGGGCCCCGGCACCTGGTCGCCGTGCTCGGCACACGTGTAGCGCCCCTCGCCGTAGACGACCATCGAGCTCGCGAGGACCAACCGGTCGACCCCCGCCTCGTGCATCGCGGCCAGCAGGGCGGCGGTGCCGAGGTCGTTGTGGGAGGCGTACGCCGGCAGGTCTCCCACCTTGACGCCGGCCCCGACGATCGCCGCCTGGTGGCAGACCACGTCGACGCCGCGCAGGAGATCGCTCCATTCCCCAGCACCCACGGCGTCGCGGACGTCGAGGTGGTGGGTGCCCTCGGGCGGACCGTCACGTCCGGCGTCGCCGTGCGCCTGCTCGAGCATCAGGTCGACCCGGACGACCTCGTGCCCCTCGGACTCCAGCAGGTCACCGACCGCCGTGCCGATGAAGCCGGCCGAGCCGGTCAGCAGCACCTTCACCGGGGCGCCGGGATGTCGTAGGTGACCTCGAGGCCGTCGGCCCAGGTCGAGCAGGTGCAGCCCTCGGGGTTCGGCAGCCGCTGGATCGTCGCGGCAAGCAGGCCGGTCAGGCGCTCGAGGTTCTCACGGAACATCGCGAAGACCTCCTCTTGGCCGACCCCGGAGCCGGACTCGACACCGGCGTCCATGTCGGTGACGAGTGCGATGGCCGCGTAGCACTGCCGCATCTCGCGGGCCAGCACCGCTTCGGGGTGGCCGGTCATGTTGACCAGCGTCCAGCCCTCGGCGGCGTAGTGCTGCGACTCGGCGCGGGTGGAGAAGCGCGGTCCCTCGATCACGACCATCGTGCCGCCACGCTTGACGTCCGGCCCGGCCTCGAGGACGGCCTCGGTGACCCGGGAACAGTACGGGATCGGCGAAGGGCAGGTGCAGCGCGCCGGTCTCGACGAAGGTCTGGGTGCGGCTCGTGGTGCGGTCGACGAGCTGGTCGGGCACGACGATGTCGCCGGCCGCCACGGCGTCGGGCCGGAGACCGCCGACGGCGCAGGGGGCCAGGACCTGGCGAACGCCGAGCGAGCGCAGCGCCCAGGCGTTGGCGCGGTAGTTGATCCGGTGCGGGGGGAAGTCGTGGTGCCTCCCGTGCCGCGGCAGGAAGGCGACGCTGCGCCCGCCCACGGTCCCGAGCGCGATCGGCGCCGACGGGTCGCCGTACGGCGTCTCCACCGCGTGCTCGGTCGCGTCGTCGAGGAAGGAGTAGAAGCCGGTGCCGCCGATCACCGCGATGTCGGCCCGGGGGGTCGGGGAGGCGCTCACACCGGCAACTCTGCCAGTCGCGGGGCGAGCCTCCGAGCGCGCACGGCCGAGCCCGTCACCGCGAGCGCGAGAGTGATCGTGACCAAGGACAGCGTCGGGTAGCCGGCCAGCCCGACGACCAGCCCGGCGAGGCCCCCGGCCGCCGCGGCGGTGACCCCCATGACGAGGTCGGCTGCCCCCTGCACGTCGGTGCGGGCCTCGAGGGGAGCGTGGTCGGCGATCATCGTGGAGGCCGAGACGGTCGCGAAGGACCAACCGAGCCCGAGCAGGAACAACCCGCCGAAGATCTGCCAGGAGCTGCCCTCGGGAGATCCGGCGCAGAGCACGAGGCTCACCAGCAGCACCACGCCTCCCGTGGCCAGCGTGGTCTCGCGCCCGAACCGGTCCGCCAACAGGCCGACGAGCGGCGAGAAGCCGAACATCCCCAGCACGTGGATGCTGATCACGACGCCGATGACGCGCAGCTCGGCGCCCCCGTGCTCCATGTGCAGCGGGGTCATCACCATCACGCCGATCATCGCGGCGTGCGCGCCGGCGAGGCCGCCGACGGCGTAGCCCAGCACCGGCCGTTCACGGACCGCCGCCAACGCCCGCCCCCACGAGGTCCCGGTGGTCGCCGTGGAGGACTGGCCGGACTGCTCGCGCGCCACGACGAGCGGGTCGGGACGCAACGCGACGCCGACGACGAGGGCCGCCAGGAGCATGGCGACCGCCCCGACGGCGAACGGGCCGGTGAGCTCGGGGATGTCGAGCAGTCCGGCCAGGGCCCCGGCGGCGCCGGTCAGGTTGGGTCCTGCGACGGCTCCGATGGTGGTGGCCCACACGACCGTCGACAGCGCGCGGCCGCGTCGCTCGGGCGGGGCGAGGTCGGTGGCGGTGTACCTCGCCCCGTTGCTGGCCGCTGTCGCAGCTCCGACCAGGGAGGCGCCCACGAGCAGCAGCAGCATCGAGCCGAGCACCCCGGCCAGGACCGCCAGCACGCAGCCGGTCGCGCCGAGCAGGTAGCCGGTCACCAGGCCGAGCCGCCGCCCGCGCCGGTTCATGAGCCCGGCGAGCAGGAACGCCGCGACGGCCGCGCCCAGGACCTGGAAGGTCTGGGCCAGTCCGGCCTGGCTGTCGGAGCCGGAGAGGTCACGAGCGAGCAGGGATGCCGTCGCGATGCCGATGGTGATGCCCACGGCACCCACGGCCTGGGACAGCACCAGGACCCGCATGGTGCGGGACTGGACGACGACCAGGTCGACTGAGGGCCTCATCGCTGGCCGGGCGGCAGGTCCAGGGCCCGGTGCACCGCACGCCAGACCTCCTTGGGGGCCACCCCCGCGTCGAGCGCCTCGGACGCCGTCCGCCGACCCAGCTCGGCCATGACGAACTGCTCGGCCCAGGCGCGGTAGTAGCCGGGGCCCAGCGCCTCCTCCAGCCGGGCCCAGAACTCGGTGTGCCTCACGTGCGCACCGCCGTCACCTCGACCCAGGTCTCGCCCCGCGTCCCGGCGACACCCACGCGGCTCTCCTGCACCGACCAGCCCGCAGCGCCCAGGACCTCCCGCAGGGCCGGCTCCCGCCAGTAGACGAAGCGCCGCGGCGACCGGACCTCGCCGTGCACCGACCAGCCCTCCCCGTCCCCCTCCTTGACCGACATCCGCAGCACCCCACCGGCCCGCGTCGCTCCGGCCAGCCGGGTCAGGACGACCAGCAGGTCGGGGCGGTCGACGTGGAGGAGGCAGGCGTTGGCCCACACCCCGTCCCAGGGACCGTCGAGGTCGTCGACGAGGGGGTCGAGCAGGTCGGCGCCGTGGCCTTCCGAGCGCATCAGCTCGACGAACGCCGCCGTGATGTCCGTACGCCGGACGGCCAGCCCGTGGGTCTCGAGAGCCAGAGCGTCCCGTCCGGACCCGCTGCCGATCTCGAGCACCTTCGCCCCCGGACCGACGGCGGCGGCGAACGCGGCGACCGCGTCCCTGATCCGTTCGGGCAGGTCGGTGGTGGCCGTCCCGTAGGCCGCGGCGGACTCCTCGTAGGCCGCCACGGTGGCACGCGCGGCCAGCCCGCGGACGTCCCAGAGATGGTGGACGACGTCGTGGAGGTGGTAGCGGCCGAGGGAGTCGACCGTGAATGCACTTCCGTTGCTGCGCACGCCCCGACGTCCCCAGGCGCTGTCAGGGACGCCGTCGTACGCCGCGGCCACCGCCTCGGCGTTGGCGCGCAGCACAGGGGCGACGACCGCCGGGTCGGCCAGGTCGTAGCGCTGCTCGAGCGCGGTCTCGTCCTGGTCCCAGTTGGCGAAGGTCGGCTCGTCCCGCTCGAGCATGAGCTCCAGACGCTCGAGGAAGATCGCGTGGACGTCGCGGACGTGACAGGCGTACTCGGTCGCGGACCAGGCCCTTGGCCCGGGACGCTCGCTCGCCCCTGCGGTCGTCAGGACCGCCGACCAACCCAGGGCGTTGACCCGGAGGTGGTCGCCCAGCATCGTCACGTCCACGGACGCGGCGTCGAAACCGCACTCCCCGCACACCTCGTCGAGGACCCAGGTCCAGTCCTTGGTGTCGGGCTCCGGGGGCTGGAGAGCGGTGCCAGTCATGGGCCCATCCTCCCAACTCCGGGGAGGATGCAGCCATGGAGATCCGGTCAGCCGTCGTCGAGGACCTGCCCGCGGTGAAGGCGATCTATGACCACCACGTCCTCACGACCATCTCGACCTTCGACATCGAACCGCCGGAGCTCTCCGCCTGGGAGCAGCGGTTGGCCCCCACTGGCGGGCCCGGCGGCCACCTCCTGGTCGCGCTGCTCGACGGCGCCGTGGTCGGCTACGCGACCGCTTCGGCGTACCGCCCGCGGGCGGCGTACGCACGCACGCAGGAGACCTCCGTCTACGTGGGTGCGGAGGCGACCGGACGCGGCCTGGGGAAGGCGCTGTACGACGACCTGCTCGCCCGACTCCTCCTCGACGGTGTGCACGCGGTGCTCGCGGCGGTCGCCCTGCCCAACCCGGCGAGCGAGGCGCTCCACGAGCGCTGCGGCTTCGAGCGCGTCGGAGTGCTGCGCGAGGTCGGCTGGAAGCTGGGCCGGTGGGTCGACGTCGCGTTCTACGAGCGCGTGCTCACAACGTGACGGGAGCGGTGCCGAAGGCGACGTCGAAGCGATCGCACCAGATGACCACGCTGCGTATCCCCGCCAGATCGGCACCGGCCGGAATCTCGTAGTTCTGGTTGCCGTTGGTGGCCCTCAGCTCGCCGAGCTTCACGTAGCGGCCGTCGTCGTAGGACCCCCAGCTGCCGCCACTCGGGGCGTCGCTGAGCCAGACGTGCAGGTCAGGACCGTCGGAGGTGGCCAGCCCCTCGAGCCGGACGAAGCGGCTGCCGTCGGCCAGCTCGATCACCCGGGCCCGACCGGTGGTCGTGTGCTCGGCGGTCTCGAAGTCGCCGCCCCCGAGCTCGACCAGGGCGGGGGGTTCGGGAGCGGGGGCTGCCGACGACGGCGTGCTCGAGGCCGAGGTGGAGGCACCCTCCGGCGGTGAGGGTGCGACCGAGGGCTCCACCTGCTCGGCCACCGGTGTGGGCAGCGCCTCGTCGAGCGTGCTGCTCGTCACCAGCCGCCAGGGCTCGAACCAGGCCAGCCCCACCGTCACGACGACGAGCACCGCGGCAGCCACCAGCCCCTTGACCATGCGGCCAACCTAGGCGCTCACCGGCGAGGTCACGTCAGCAGAAGTCTGTCGAGTCTCTTACGGACCACGAGGAGCCCGATGAGGCCCATCACCGCGAGGTAGGCCACCGAGACGCCACTGGCCCAGCTGATGCTGCCGGTCGTGAGCTCGCGGCACAGCACGACCCCGCGGTAGAGCGGGGTCGCCTCGACCACCCAGCGCAGCGCGCCGTCGAAGGCGGTGATCGGGAAGAAGGTCGCCGAGAACAAGAAGAGCGGGAGCTGGACGAGGGTGATCTTGTCGAAGTCCTGCCACGACTTCATGTAGGTCGTCAGCGCCATGCAGACCGCACTGAACGCGAAGCCGATCAGCAGGGCCGCGGGCAGCGCGAGGACCGCCCACCACGAGTCGATGAGCCCCATGGCCAGCATCACGAGCAGGAACGCCGCCGAGTAGGCGCCACCGCGCAGCTGGCCCCAGACGATCTCCGCCCGCGCGATGTCCGTCGTCGTCAGCGGGGTGGCCAGCATCTGGTCGTAGAGCTTGTCGTACTTGAGCTTGAAGAAGACGTTGTACGTCGAGTCCAGCAGCGCGCCGTTGAAGGCGGAGGCGGCGAGCATTCCCGGCGCGACGAACTCGGCGTACGGGATGGGCTGGCCGTTGAACTCGAAGGTCTCGATCAGCTGGCCGACCCCGATGCCGATCGAGAAGAGGTAGAAGACCGGTTCGAGGAAGCCGGTGAGGAAGAGCTTCCACATCTGCCGGTAGACGATGAAGTTGCGCAGGACCAACAGTCGCAGGGCCTGCTGCCCGCTGAGCGGGGATGCCGCGGTCGTGCTCACCTCACGAGCCGCTTCGTCAGCCCGGACACCGACCACCGCCACCCGAGGACCACGATCGCGACCAGGACCGCGACATTGAGGGCGGCCGTCGGCCAGTCGACGCTCTGGAGGTCGGTGGCGATGCAGAACATCCGTGACAGGTTGACCCCGTGCCACAGGGGGGTGACCCTGGCGGCCCATTCCCCCACGCTGCCGAGGTTGGCCACGGGGAAGAAGGCGCCGCTGAACAAGAAGAGCGGGAAGACCCCGAGTCGGAAGATGAGCCCGAACCCCTCCTCGGAGCGCATCCGGGTCGTGAGGCCGTAGACGAAGGTGGCGAAGGCCATGCCGACCAGGACCTGGCTGGCGAAGGCCAGCAGGGGTCCCCACCAGGACTCGAAGACGCCGAAGGGCGCCAGCACGAGCATGAAGACCGCGCAGGTGGTGGCGAGCCGGAAGGCGACGAAGAGCAGGTGGGCACTGACGACGTGCCTGGCCTGCAGGGGGGTCGCCAGCATGGAGTCGTAGACGGCGTTCCACTTGATCAGGCCCATGACGGGATAGGTCGTCTCCCCCACCCCGGTCTGCATCGCGTGGGCTGCGATCAACCCCGGGACCACGAAGGCGAGGTACGTCGTGGCGCCCTCCAGTCGCTCGGGGTCGCCCTCGATGAACCCACCGAGCAGGACCCCCATGGCGAGCACGTAGAAGATGGGGGAGACGAAGGAGCTGATGATCGAGCCCTGCCAGGTGCGCTTGTAGACGGTCAGCCAGTAGTCGACCTGCCGTCCGATGCCCTCACCCACGGGCAGGCCGCGCAGCTGCACCTCGAGCCGGTCGGCGTTCTGCGCGGACATCAGTCGACCCTCGCACCGGGGGTCGAGCCGCGAGCGTCAGCGAGCGTGTCGAGACCCATCAGTCCACCAAGGTCCGTCCGGTGAGGCGCAGGAAGACGTCCTCGAGCGTCGAGCGGCGCACCAGCACCGCCACCGGCTCGAGTCCGCGCTCGTGGGTCTTGGCGATGACCTCCTCGCCGTCGGCGCTGTAGACCAGGAGCCGGTCGGGAAGCACCTCGACCCGCTCGCCGAGGTCGGCGACCTTCGCGGCGAGCACCTCGTGACTCCCGCCGTCGGCCGCCACCCCGAAGCGGAGCTCGGCGACCTCGCGGGTCGAGTGCTCGCGGATCAGGTCGAGCGGGGATCCCTCGGCCACGATGACGCCCTTGTCCATCACGACGAGCCGGTCGCACAGCTGCTCGGCCTCGTCCATGTAGTGCGTGGTGATGACGAGGGTGACGCCGGCCTGCTTGAGCCGGAACAGCTTGTCCCAGAGCACGTGCCGGGCCTGGGGGTCCAGGCCCGTGGTGGGCTCGTCGAGCAGCAGCAGGTCGGGGCGGTTGACCAGGCTGCGGGCGATCGTCAGGCGGCGCTTCATCCCGCCGCTGAGGTCCTCGACCTTGCTCTTGGCCTTCTCGGTGAGCTGCACGAACTCCAACAGCTCGTCGGTGCGCTCGTTGACCTCCGCCTTCGGGATGCCGAAGTAGCGGCCGTAGATGTAGAGGTTGTCACGCACGTTGAGCTCGTTGTCGAGCGTGTCCTCCTGCGGACAGACCCCGAGCCGGCTCCGGATGGCCGGACCGTCCGTGGCCGGGTCCATGCCGAGGATGCGGAGCTCACCGCTGGTGACCGGGCTGACCGCGGCGATCATCCGCATGGTGCTGGACTTGCCGGCGCCGTTGGGACCGAGGAAGCCGAACGCCTCGCCCCGGCGCACGTCGACGTCGATGCCACGGACCGCCTCGAACCGCTCACTCGCCGGGCCGAAGGACTTGCGGAGCCCCCTGGCCCTGATCATCGGCTCGGTCGTCGGCGGCTCCACAGGCAGCGACCCTAGGTCATCGCGCCGACCATCCCGGGCGCGGCGGCCGAGCCCGGGTCACGGCCGCCGAGCCCGGGCTAGGGTCGGGCCGACCACTACCGGGGCGGTGCCGATGGACCACAGCGTGGGGATGCTGACCGACAGGTACGAGCTGACGATGCTCTCCTCCTGGGTCACCGAAGGAGCTGTGGACACCCCGGCGGTTTTCGAGGCCTTCTCGCGGTGGCTGCCGCGCGGGCGTCGCTACGGCATGCTCGCCGGGCTCGGTCGGCTCCTGCCGATGGTCCACGACTTCACCTTCTCCGACGAGGAGGTCGACTGGCTGCACGACGAGGGCGTCGTCACCCGGTCCGCCGCCGGCTACCTGCGCGGCTTCCGCTTCACCGGTGACGTTATGGCCTACCCCGAGGGCGACCTCTACTTCCCCGGCAGCCCGGTGCTGACGGTGAGCGGCACCCTCGGCGAGTGCATCGTCCTCGAGACGCTGGTGCTGAGCGTGCTCAACCACGACTCGGCCGTCGCGAGCGCTGCCAGCCGGATGGTGACCGCCGCCGCCGGACGCCCCCTGGTCGACATGGGTTCACGGCGCACCCACGAGCGGTCCGCGATCGCGGCGGCGCGCGCGGCGTACGTCGCCGGCTTCGACTCCACGAGCAACCTCGCCGCCGGACGGGTCCACGGCATCCCGACCACCGGCACCGCGGCCCACGCCTTCGTCCTCGGCCACGAGGACGAGGCCGCGGCGTTCGCCAGCCAGGTCGCCGCACTCGGTGCCGGCACCACGCTCCTCGTCGACACCTTCGACATCGAGCAGGGGATCCGCACCGCTGTCGAGGTCGCCGGACGCACCCTCGGCGCGATCCGCATCGACTCGGGCGACCTCGCCGAGGAGGCTCGTCGTGCCCGCCGGCTGCTCGACGAGCTCGGCGCGAGCTCCACGCGCGTCGTCGTCACCAGCGACCTCGACGAGCACGTCATCGACGACCTGCGCGACGCACCGGTCGACGGTTACGGCGTCGGGACCCGGCTGGTCACCGGCTCCGGCCACCCCACGGCGGGCTTCGTCTACAAGCTGGTCGAGGTCGACGGTCGTGCAGTGGCCAAGCGGTCGGCGGAGAAGGTCTCGGTCGGAGGCCGCAAGACGGTCCGACGGACCTTTGAGGGGAGCACCGTGACGTCGGAGACCTTCGGTCACGACGAGGGCGAGGTGCAGGTCGAGGCCGTCCGCGGCGGCGAGGTGGTGCACCGTCCGACCCTCGAGGAGGTCCGCGAGCACGCCGCACGGGCCCGGGCTTCGCTCCCGAAGGAGGCGCTGCGCCTCGACGACGGTGCGCCCTGGCTGACGGTTGGTGAGCGGTAGCCCGCTTCCGTCGTCGCGAGGGTGTCGGTGGCGTGAGCAACACTTGCGGGGTGAGCGACGTCCTCGAGCGGTTCAGTGAGCCGACCCGGACCTGGTTCGCAGCCGCCTTCGCCGAGCCCACGCCGGCCCAGACCGGCGCGTGGGAGGCCATCGGCGCGGGGCGGCACGCTCTCGTGGTGGCGCCGACGGGGTCGGGCAAGACGCTCAGCGCGTTCCTCTGGGGCCTCGACACGCTGCTGCGCCGGACCGAGCCACCGGCGAAGGAGAGGCGGTGCCGGGTGCTCTACATCTCCCCGCTCAAGGCGCTGGCCGTCGACGTCGAGCGCAACCTGCGCGCCCCCCTCGCCGGCATCCGGCACACGGCCGAACGGTTGGGGGTGACGGTGCCCGAGCTGCGGGTCGGCATCCGCTCCGGCGACACCAGTGCCGCCGACCGCCGCCGCCTGAGCTCCAGCCCTCCCGACATCTTGATCACGACCCCCGAGTCGCTGTTCCTCATGCTCACCAGCCAGGCGCGCGAGTCGCTGCGCGGCGTCGAGACCGTCATCCTCGACGAGGTCCACGCGGTCGCCGGCGGCAAGCGCGGAGCCCACCTCGCCCTCACGCTCGAGCGTCTCGACGCGCTCCTGCCGCGGCCGGCCCAACGCATCGGGCTCTCGGCCACCGTGCGACCGCTGGAGGAGGTGGCCCGCTTCCTCGGAGGCTCGGCCCCCGTCGAGATCGTCGCCCCCCCGAGCGAGAAGTCCTGGGACCTCCGCGTCGTCGTACCCGTCGAGGACATGACGGCACCCGAGGACTACGACGACTCCGGCGCCGGCGAAGGCGGGGGGGACCCCGCCCGCAGCTCCAGCATCTGGCCGCACGTCGAGGAGTCGGTGGTCGATCTCATCGGGCAGCACCGCTCCACGATCGTCTTCGCCAACTCGCGTCGCCTCTCCGAGCGGCTGACCGCCCGCCTCAACGAGATCGCGACCAACCGCTCGGCCGGCGGCTCGACCGTCGGCGGCAGTCCGACGACCGCCGGCGCCGAGACCGTCATCGCCAAGGCCCACCACGGCTCGGTGTCGAAGGAGCAGCGCGCCCTCATCGAGGACGACCTCAAGCGGGGTCGGCTCCCGGCGGTGGTGGCGACCAGCAGCCTCGAGCTGGGCATCGACATGGGCGCGGTCGACCTCGTGGTCCAGATCGAGTCGCCTCCGAGCGTCGCGAGCGCGCTGCAGCGCGTGGGTCGCGCCGGCCACCAGGTCGGCGAGACGAGCCGTGGCGTCCTCTTCCCCAAGCACCGCGGCGACCTGGCGCAGACCGCCGTGACGGTCGAGCGGATGCGCTCGGGGGGCATCGAGTCGCTGCGGGTGCCTGCCAACCCGCTCGACGTCCTGGCCCAGCAGGTGGTGGCGATGACGGCGCTCGAGGCCTGGGACGTCGACACCCTCTACGACCTCGTCCGTCGCAGCGCGCCGTTCGCGAACCTCCCCCGGGCGGCCTACGACGCCACGCTCGACCTGCTGTCGGGCCGCTACCCCAGCGACGAGTTCGCCGAGCTGCGCCCCCGCATCGTGTGGGACCGGGTGACCGGCGCGCTGACCGGCCGGCCCGGCTCCCAGCGGCTCGCGGTCACCAGTGGCGGCACCATCCCCGACCGGGGCCTGTTCGGGGTCTTCCTCGTCGGTGGCGAGGGTCCGGGCCGTCGGGTGGGCGAGCTCGACGAGGAGATGGTCTATGAGTCCCGGGTCGGTGACATCTTCGCGCTCGGGGCGACGAGCTGGCGCATCGAGGACATCACCCACGACCGGGTCCTGGTCTCCCCCGCCCCCGGGATCCCCGGCCGCCTGCCGTTCTGGAAGGGCGACTCCCTGGGCCGACCGGCCGAGCTGGGCGAGGCGATCGGAGCGTTCACCCGCGAGCTGGGCGCCCTGCCACGGGCCCGCGCCGAGGAGCGCGCCCGGGCCAACGGCCTCGACGAGTGGGCCGCGGGCAACCTCGTCGGCTACCTCCACGAGCAGCTCGAGGCCACCCAGACCCTGCCCTCGGACGCCACCTTGGTGGTCGAGCGCTTCCGCGACGAGCTCGGCGACTGGCGGCTCGTCGTGCACTCGCCCTACGGCACGCCCGTGCACGCCCCGTGGGCCCTGGCCATCAACGCCCGCCTGCGTGAGCGCTATGGCGTCGACGGCCAGGCGGTGGCCTCCGACGACGGCATCGTCATCAGGATCCCCGACACCGACGCCGATCCACCAGGTGGTGACCTCGTCGTCTTCGAGCCCGACGAGCTCGACGAGCTGGTCACCCAGGAGGTCGGCGGGTCCGCGCTCTTCGCCGCGCGCTTCCGCGAGTGTGCGGCACGAGCGCTGCTCCTGCCCCGGCGCGACCCGGGCCGTCGCTCGCCGCTGTGGCAGCAGCGCCAGCGCTCGGCCGCCCTGCTCGAGGTGGCCGCGAAGTACCCGTCCTTCCCGATCGTCCTCGAAGCGGTCCGCGAGTGCGTCCAGGACGTCTACGACGTGCCGGCACTCATCGCCCTCATGCAACGGGTGCAACGGCGCGAGGTGCAGGTCACCGACGTCGCCACGCAGAGCCCGTCACCGTTCGCCCGGACCCTGCTGTTCGGGTACGTCGCCCAGTTCGTCTACGAGGGTGACTCCCCCATCGCCGAGCGCCGGGCGGCGGCCCTCTCCCTCGACCAGGGTCTGCTCGCCGAGCTCCTCGGCCGAGCGGAGCTGCGCGAGCTGCTCGACCCCGAGGTGTTGGCCGAGATCGAGCTCGAGCTGCAGCGGCTGACCCCGGACCGACGCGCACGCGACGCCGAAGGGGTGGCCGACCTGGTGCGACTGCTCGGCCCCCTCTCCACCGAGGAGCTGCGGGCCAGGTTCGCCGACCCAGCGCAGCTCGATGTGGCTCTCACCTCGCTCACCGACACCCGACGGGTCGTCGAGGTCCGCCTGGCGGGCCGCGAGGTGTGGAGCGCCGTGGAGGACGTGGGCCGCCTGCGCGACGGCCTCGGCGTGCCGGTGCCGCCCGGCACCCCGGAGGCGTTCACCGACCCTGTCGCCGACCCGATCGCCGACCTCGTGGCCCGCTACGCCCGCACCCACGGCCCGTTCACCGCCGACCAGGTGGGCGAGCACCTCGGGCTCGGCGTCGCCGTCGTCCGGCTCACCCTCCAGCGGCTCGCCGGACAGGGGCGGGTGCTCGAGGGCGAGTTCCGTCCGGCCGGCAACGGAGCGGAGTGGTGCGACGCCGAGGTGCTCCGACGACTTCGACGCCGGTCGCTGGCCCGGCTTCGCAAGGAGGTCGAGCCCGTCGAGCCGGCCACGCTGGGCCGGTTCCTGCCCGCCTGGCAGCACGTGATCTCCGGCGGGACTCCCGGCCGGGGTCTGCGGGGGGTCGACGGGGTGCTCACGGTCGTCGACCAGCTGGCCGGGTGTCCGGTGCCCGCCTCAGCGCTCGAGCCCCTCGTCCTGGCCGCACGGGTCCGCGACTACGAGACCTCCTTCCTCGACGAGCTCACGGCCGCCGGTGAGGTGATCTGGGCCGGTCACGGCGCCCTGCCCGGCTCCGACGGCTGGGTCTCGCTGCACCTGGCCGACCAGGCACCGCTGACGCTGCCGGACCCCGGCCTGCTCGAGGCCAACGACCTCCAGGACCGGGTGCTGGAAGCCCTCGCACCGGGCGGCGCCTGGTTCTTCCGCCAGCTCGCCAGCAGCCTCGCGGTGACCGAGAAGCAGCTCGCCTCCGCGCTGTGGGAGCTGGTGTGGGCCGGTCGCATCAGCAACGACACCCTCACCCCGCTCCGTGCCCTGGTGGGATCGGGCCGGGCCAGTCATCGCACCCGTCCCGCCCCCGCCCGCCCCGGGCGCGCCGGCCGCACCCTGCCGGAGACCGCGGGGCGCTGGGCCGTGCTCCCCGCCCTCGACACCGACCCCACCCGGCGCGCTCACGCCAGCGCTGAACGACTCCTCGACCGGCACGGCGTGGTGATCCGCGGCGCGGTGGTCAGTGAACGGATCCCCGGTGGGTTCGCGGCGGTCTACAAGGTGCTCACCGCCTTCGAGGACTCGGGCCGGGCTCGCCGGGGCTACTTCGTCGAGGGTCTGGGCGCCGCCCAGTTCGGCACGGCGGGCGCCGTCGACCGGCTCCGGACCTTCAGCGAGGTGCCCGCCGACGCCAAGGCCACCGCGGTGGCCCTGGCGGCCACCGACCCCGCGAACCCCTACGGCGCGGCGCTCGCGTGGCCGGCCTCGGACAGCTCGACCGGCGAGACCCGGGGGCACCGGCCGGGTCGCAAGGCCGGTGCGGTCGTGGTCCTCGTCGACGGCGAGCTCACGTTGTACGTCGAGCGCGGCGGCCGGACCCTGCTCACCTGGGCGGAGGACGGTGACCGACTGACTCCTGCCGCCGCCGCCCTCGCCGAGGCGACCCGCCGAGGAGCCCTGGGGCGGCTGACCGTCGAGAAGGCCGATGGCGCGCCACTGCTCGGCTCAGGGTCCACTCCGCTGCGCCAGGCCCTCGACGAGGCCGGCTTCGTCGCGACGCCGCAGGGACTGAGGTTGAGGGGATCGGGTGCCTGAGGGCGACACCGTCTTCCGCGCCGCCCGGCTTCTCGACCGATCCCTGTCCGGGCAGGTGCTGACCCACACCGACTTCCGGGTGCCCCAGCTCGCGACCACCGATCTCTCCGGTCAGCGGGTGCTCCTCACCGTCTCGCGCGGCAAGCACCTGCTGACCCGGACCGACGGCGGCTGGACGCTCCACACGCACCTGAAGATGGAGGGCGCGTGGCGCGTGCTGCGGTCCGGCCAGAGGTGGCCGCGACCTGAGCACCAGGCCCGCGTCGTACTGCGCACATCCGCGCGGACGGCGGTCGGATTCTCCCTCGGTGTCGTCGAGCTGCTCCGCACCGACGACGAGAGCACCGTGGTCGGCCATCTCGGTCCCGACCTGCTCGGTCCGGACTGGGACGAGGCGGAGGCCCTGCGGCGCCTCGTCGAGGACCCCGCCCGGCCACTGGCCGAGGCGCTGCTGGACCAGCGCAACCTCGCCGGGCTGGGCAACATGTACGTCGCCGAGCTGTGCTTCGTCTCCGGTCGCCACCCCCGCACGCCGGTGGGCTCGGTCCCGGACCTGGCGCGGTTGGTGCGACGAGGTCGTCAGATGCTCGACCTCAACAAGGAGCGCGCCGTGCAGTCGACGACCGGTGACCTGCGTGAACGCGAGCGGATGTGGGTCTACCGTCGGGACCGCTCACCGTGCCGTCGCTGCGGCACCCCCGTGTCGGTGGAGATGACCGGACCGGCCGGGCGCGAGCGGGCGACGTACTGGTGCTCGTCGTGCCAGCCGGTCAGCGACTGAGGACCCCGAGCCCCTCGATCCGCACCGGCCGGTCGTCGAGCGTCACCAGACGGATCTCACCGCTGGTGGGCCGGCGGAAGGACTCCAGGTCCACCAGGACCCGCTCGTCGGTCCGCCCCGAGAGGTCGAGCGTCGCGATGCGACGGCCGTCGAGGAGCACGCGCACCCGTCCGTCGTCGGGCGCCCGTCCGACCACGATTCCCAGCTTGACCATCCGGTCGACCTCGGCGCTCAGCACGTTGCCCGAACGGGAGGTCGTGAGGTATTCACCGAAGAACGCGCCGGAGTCGGAGCGGAGGTTCCACAGACCCTTCGCACGCTCGAGGCGGTCGGCCGGGAGCGGGACGGCGAAGCGGCGCTTCGCCGGCGTCGCATCGCGAGGTCCGCCCTCCATCTCGGCTGCGACCGTGAAGACGTGGGAGCCGGGGTCGAGCTTGCGCAGCTGGGCTCGACCGTCGGCACACGGCACCGCCTGCCCGTCGAGCCGGCACTCGAACACCGCCCCATCGCGGGAGGCCTTGAAACCGAAGCGGGTCGAACGGCTCAGGACGAAGCCGTCGCGCGGCCCGTCGGTGATGGTCGTCCGCAGGCCCGAGGAGCCTGAAGCCCCGTCGATCTCGAAGTCGGCGTCGTTGACGTCGAAGAAGTAGTTGTCGACCGCCTCGATCTTGATCCGCGCCGTCTTGGTCCCCACGTCGGGGAAGGTCACGGCCTCGGTCCCGTCGTTCGGCGTGGTCTCGGCCAGGACCTTCGGGAAGGTGAGCCCGCCGTCGTAGGACAGGCTGATCTTCACGTTGGGCGCCAGGCCCTCGATCTCGGTGCCGGCGACGTCCCAGGTGATGGTCTCGACCGCTCCACCCTTGACCGGCGCCCCCTTCTGCGCGCGCGAGGTGACCAGGAAGGGGCCGGCCTCGGTGTCGACCGTCAGCGTCACGTCGTCGAAGGCGGTGCCGCCTCCGGTCGGGACGGCGTCGCGGGCCGTGAGCCGGAAGTCGAGCGTTCCGGTCCCACCGGTGATGGGGTCCCCTGCGGCGTAGTCGGGCGTCGGCAGGAACTCCGAGAAGCAGTCGACGACGGCCGGGGGCACGGGCTCCGCGGCGTCGGCGGGAGGCTCGGGACAGGCCCCGGTGGCGGCGTTGGTGTTGCCGGCCAGGATCTGGGTCAGGTCCGGGAAGGTGCGCGAGGGGCTGCCGTCAGCGATGTTGAGCCCCGGGGACGGCGACTCGAACGTCCCCTCCTCGGTCACGGTCTGCCGCACCCCGAAGACCCGGAACAACGGACCGTTGGTCTTGGTGTTGTCGACCAGGCTGGTGCCGCCGGCGAAGGCGCCGAGGTCGTTCTGTTCCCACAGGTAGGTCAGCGCGTCACCGTCGGCATCGGAGGCGCTACCGGTGAGCGCGAACGGGGTCTGCACCGGGATGGTGCGGTCCTCCGGGGCCACCACGCTCGGCGCCCGGTTGGCCAGCGTGGTGGTCGTGCCGGCATTGGTGGAGTCGCCACCGTCGACCTGGGTGCCGACGAAGCCGGTGACCTCACCCCCGGCGAGGACCGGGCGGACTCCGAACCGTTGGACCGGAACTCCTGAGGAGATGGTGGAGAAGTCCATCGTGAAGCCGGCGGCACCCGGGGTGGTGGCGCCGTTGTAGCCCGTGACCTCGGCGAACTCGCCGCTGATCGTCTGGATCGCGTTCGCGAGCGCGAGCGAGTTGTAGGTGGTCGGCGTGTTGGTGATCACCACGGACTCGGTGCCGTAGGTCAGCTCGAAGCGGTCACCGGCGTCGAAGCCACGCAGGGTGACGGTCTGCCGCTCGTCGACGGCGGAGGGCGCCTCGAGGATGGTCGCGGTGATCTCGTCGATGCTCTTCTGGGAGAAGTAGGGGTCGGTGTGCGCCTGGAGGTCGTCGACCCCGCAGATGCCGGCGTAGGCCATCACCGAGGAGCCCGAGCCCGGCTCGACGGCGACCCCGGAGATGTTGGCAGCGCAGGAACCCTCGGTGCCGTTGAAGGTGTGGTTGCCCCCCATCTGGTGGCCGATCTCGTGCGCGACGTAGTCGATCGCGAAGAAGTCACCCTGCGGCTTGTCCAGTCCCGTGCATCCCTCGGCCTTGCGCGAGGCACCGACGACACCGAGGCCGGCGATGCCGCCCCCGTTGACGCCGAGGCCGATGTGGCCGATGTCGAACTTGTCGGCGCCCACGACCTGGCCGAGGGCGAAGGTGTTCTCGCTGAGGAGCTCGCTGGTGCACCCGTCGGGCCGGTCGTCGGCCGTGCCGTCGGGGTAGAAGGCGGCGGCGGAGTAGCAGGGGTCGGCGCCGCACGGACCGTTGGGCTCGATGGCCTTGGCCTTGGTGTCGAAGTTGGTCGCCTCGCTCTGCTCGATGAGCACGAACTTCACCGCAAGGTCGTCGTTGTAGATCTGGTTGACCCGGTTCATCAGCGTGGTCTTGGCGGCCAGCACGTTGGCGCTGCCCCAGTAGTCGGCGTAGGTCGGGTCGGTGGTGAACGCGAGGCGGTAGGTGTGCTTGACGACGGGGGCACCGGGCGTCGAGGTCCGTTGCGACCGCGCGGTCCGTGCGGCGCGGGTGAGCAGCTCGGACTCGACCAGGTCGGCCCCACGTGCGGGCACGGCTGCGCGGTAGTAGCTCAGGTGCGTCGAGGCACCGACCCGGTCGTAGGCAGGGTCGACGTACCACGAGCCGGCGCCGCCGGGACCCCGCACGGAGGCGTGGAAGCCGAGCGGGGTGAGGTCGAGCCGGACGGTGCGTCGCGGGTCGGTCGTGCTGCGCCCGGCATAGGTGCGGATCTCTGGATGCCGTGCCTGCAACCCGGGCGCCAGGATCGAGTCCTCGACGATGTCGAAGACCTCCAGGTTGCCGTCGGGCGCTGGGATCGCGAAGCGACGTGCCTCGCTGCCCACCTCGGCGAGCCCGGACGCAGCGACACTTCGGTCGAGCCGGAAGGCGGCGAAGGCACGGGGTTCGACGCGGACGCGCGGTCCCTCACCGAGGCGGAAGCCGTCGAGGGCCCGGAACGCCGGACCGGCCGCGTCGAGTGGGTCGGTGGCGGCCGCTGTCGTCTGCGGCGCCGGGGCCGAAGCGCCGGAGGCGGTGGTCGTGGCGGCGAGCAGGGGGACCAGCCCCACCGCCAGCGCCAGACCCAGGACCGTCGTACGTCGGCGCATCACGCGCTCCCTCCGGCCCGGGTGATCAACCCGAGCCCCTCGATCCGGACGGGCTTGTCGTCCAGGGTGACGATCCGCAGCATGCCACTGACCGGACGCGAGAAGCTCTCGATCGGGACCAGCCGTCGCTCCTCGCCCCCACCCGCCAAGGAGACGGTCCCGAGCCTGCGGCCGTCGAGGAGGACCTGCACCCGGCCGAAGCCCCGACCCGACCCGACGACGAGCGCGACCCGCGACACGCGGGAGACCTCCCGGCTCAGTTGCGCGCCGGACCGGTCGGTGGTCAGGAAGGAGCCACGGTAGGCACCACCGTCCTGGCGGGTCCGCCAGGTGCCCCGCTGGTCCAGGCTCGATGCCGTGAAGGGACTGGCGAAGACCCGGCGGGCCGGTGTCCGGTCGGCCACACCGTCCGGGCTGACCGCGGTAACGGAGAACCGATGCATACCGGCGCCGAGCCCGCGCAGGACCGCGGATCCGTCGCTGCACGGCACGTCGGCCGAGTCGAAGCGACAGCGGAACGTGGCGTCCTGCTCATCGCTGGCGAACGTGAACCGCGCCGTGCCGGTGAGCAGGTAGGAGTAGCGCTCCGGGCCCGACAGGATCTGCGTCTGCACCGAGCCGGGAGCACCCGACCGGACCACGCGCACGGTGGCGTCCTCCCCTCGGGCGTCTCGGGCGTAGCTGCCGCTCAGAACCGTCCCGACGACGTAGGAGGTCGTCCCACGCTGGGGACCGGCGGCGAGAGTCGCCGTGCACTCCGCTGTTCCCGCCGCGGGACCACCCGAGACCGGTGAGCTGCACAGGGTGCGCCCGTCCTCCCGGTCGACGAAGCTCACGCTGGCGGTGGTCACGTCACCACCGTGGGAGTCGGCCGCCTCGGTGACGGTGGTGCGCAGCACCACGCTCGCCGTGTCGCCATCGGTCTCGACCTCGGTGTCACCGCCGTACGCCGTGGTGGCGTCCTCGGGGGTCACCGTGATGTTCAGGGTCTTGACCACGCTTGCGCTGCTGGTGTCCGGCTCCCTGACCGTCACCTGCGCTGTGCGGGAGCCGGGCGCGTCGGTGACGGTTCCGCTCACCTCGAAGGTCGCGCGGCCGGGCCGGACGCCGTCAGCCGTGGCGGTGGTGCGGCTCACGGTCAGGCCCGGCACGCCGGCGATGCTGGCCGTCAGGCTGTCGCCGTCATGTCCTCCCGAGCTGGCCTCCAGGGTCGTCGGGGCGATCTGGTCGCTGTACTGAACCGTGCGCGACGCCGGCTCCGTGGCCGTCAGCGGAGCGGCAGGTGGGGGCGGGGGCTGGGTGGGGTTCGCGAGGATCGCGAAGTCGGCGTCGTTGACGTCGAAGAAGTAGTTGTCGACGGCCTCGACCTTGATCCGAGCCGCCGTCGTTGCGACGTTGGGCAGGACGACCGACTCGCTGCCGTCGTTGGCCGTCGACTGCGACAGCACGTGGGGGTAGGTCCGGCCACCGTCGGTGGACAGGCTGATGCGGACCTGGGGGGCCATCTCGGCGCCGCTGGTGCCGGCGACGTCCCAGCTCACCACCTCGGGAGTCACGGCCAACGCGGGGGTTCCGGCGGCACTGCGTGAGGTCACGAGGAACGGGCCGGCGGCAGGATCGAGCACCAGCTCGACGTCGGCCGTGGCCGTGCCGCCACCACCGGGGAAACCGTCACGGACGGTCACGCGGAAGTTCAGGTTGTTGAGGCTGCCGTAGGGAACGGTCGGGAGGAACTCCGAGTAGCACTCGAGCGCCGGGGAGTCGAGCGGCAGGCCGCTCGTGGGGTCTCCGATCGGCGGCGGACAGGTGCCGGTCTCGGCGTTGGTCTCCCCTGCCAGGATCTGCTCGATGTCGGGGAAGGTCCGGCTCGGGTTGCCGTCGGCGAGGTTCTGACCCGGCGACTGGTACTCGAAGCTGTCCTCGACAGACACGTCGGCAGCCTCGCCGAAGACGCGGAACAGCGGACCCTCGAGCTTCAGGGGGTCGACGAGCAGTCGTCCGTTGAGGGGGTCGAGCCCTGGGTCGTTCTGCTCCCACAGGTAGGTCAGCTCGGTCCCCGGGTCCGGGTCGGTGGCCGAGGCGGTGAGCGTGAAGGGGGTCTGCACAGGAAGCGACTTGCTGGCCGGCGCCGTCACCTGCGGGTGCCGGTTGGCCGCGGTGTCCGTGATTCCTCCGTTGGTGCCGGGCCCACCCTCGTAGATGACGCCGGTGAACCCGGTGACCGCGCCGGTCCCACCGGCGACCTCGAGGCGCGCCACGTCGCCGGCGGCCTCGGTGAAGTCGACGGTGAAGCCCTCGCGCCCGACACCGCTCGCACCGTCGTAGCCCGAGACCGTCACCTGCTTGCCCGTGAGCGCGTCGATCTTGGCCTTGAGCTTGGCCGCGGTGTAGTCACCGTCGGTGATGGTGGTGGATCGCCCCTCGTAGGTCAGGGCGAAACTGCTGCCCGTCACGAAGCCACGCAGGTTGACGACCTGCTGCTCGGCCACGGTCTCGGGCTCGGCCTCGACGACGTCGGTGACCTCGGTGATCGTGGCGTGGGAGAAGTACGGGTCCGTGTGCGGCTGGAGGTCGTCGTTGAAGCAGATGCCCGCGTAGGCCATCACCGACGAGCCGGAACCGGGCTCCACGGCCGTCGGAGAGTTGCGCTGCAGCGGCGAGGAGCAGCTCCCGTTGGTGCCGTTCCAGGTGTGGTTGCCGCCCATCTGGTGCCCGACCTCGTGGGCGAAGAAGTCGATGCCGTAGAAGTCGCCGTCGGGGGGTTCGAGCGCGGTGCAGCCCGCAGCCTTGTCGGGCCCACCCACGACACCGAGCTGGGCGACGCCCCCGTTGCCGGCCCCGGAGCCGAAGTGACCGAGGTCGTAGTTGTCGGCGCCGATGATCTGGCCGATGGCGAAGGTGTTGCGGGTGAGCACGTCGCCGCCGCAGGCGTCGAGCTCCTCCTCGGCGAAGCAGGGGTTGGCACCGCAGGGACCGTTGGGAGTGGTGGCCTTCTCGACGGTGTCGAAGTTGAGCTTCTCGGTCCCGTTGACCAGGACGAAGCGGATCGCCATGTCGTCGCTGTAGATCTGGTTGACCCGGTTGACCAGCGTCACCTTCTCGGCGAGGACGTTCCCGGAGCCGAAGTAGCTGGCGTAGGCCGGTGAGGTGACGAAGGCCAGTCGGAACGAACGCCGCGTCACCGGACCGTTGGCGACAGGTGCTCGGGCCGCCCGGGCCGCCCGGTGCGCACCCTGCCGGTGGTCGCCATGGACGACGTCCTCCACGAGGGGCGAGCTCGGCGCCGGCACCGAGGCCCGGTCGTAGCTCAGGTGGGTGGTGACGCCGCGAGCGTTCCTCACCGGGTCGACGAACCACGACGAGTGGCGCGCGAGGTCGCGCACCGTGGCGTGGAACCCCATGGGGGTCAGGTCGAGCCTGATGGTGGCCGTGGGATCGCTCACCCCGACGCCGGCGTACGTGCGGAGCTCGGGATGGCGCGCCTGCAGCCGCGGCTCCATGACGGAGTCCTCCACGACGTCGAAGAGCGCGAGCGATCCGTCGGGAGCCGGGACCGAGAAGCGGACCGGGCCGGCGCCGGCGCGGGCGAGCGGAGCCAGTGCAGCGGTGGCGGCGCCCCGGTCGAGACGGAAGGCCGCGTAGTCACGGGGCGCGACTCTCAGCCGCGACACCTCAGCGAGGTCGAGAGTGGGAAGCCGACGGAACGTGGAACGCACCTCGGACTCCACGGTGGGCGCGAGGGTCGTGACCACCGGGCCCGACTGGGGCGGCGCTGGGCTCGCGGAGGAACCGCTGGCAGGGACGAGGACGACGGCGAGCGCGGTCGCGAGCCCGAGGCTCACGCGACGCAGGGGACGGTCAGGCATCGAGGTTCCACTTCTGGGGGGCGCAGGCGACGGACGGAGGATGTTCGTCGCGAGGTCAACGAGGCAGGAGGCCTGCCGTTACGACCCCTCAGGCAGCGGAGGCGACGACGTCGCCGGTGACCGGTGGCACCTTGACCGAGATCGGCGTGGGAGCGCTCGCCGCCTCCGCGATCGCGACCGCAGCCGAGACTTCGCGCAGGACGTCGGACAGGGGTGCCTCGAGGGCCCCGCACAGCGACGCGAGGAGCTCGGAGGACGCTTCCTTCTGGCCCCGCTCGATCTCGGAGATGTAGCCGAGGCTGACCCGGGCCTGCTGCGAGACCTGGCGCAGGGTCATCCCCCGCTCGAGGCGACGCTCGCGCAGCACGTCGCCGAGCTGGCGGCGGAACAGCACCATGCGCATCTCCTCACGTCGTCGGGTCTGCTCAACGCTACCGGAGCGGTGCTTGTTCCGGTGCGGACCGCAGCATCGCCGCGAGAGCCGACAGTGCGTGCCCGCAGGCGCTGTCCTGCACCGCCTGGCGAGCGCCCACGAGCTCGAGCGCCATGACATCGCCCCCCTGCGGTCCGCAGACGCCGACGAAGACGGTGCCCGCCCGCTTGCCCTCCTGCGTCTCCGGTCCGGCGACCCCGGTGGTGCTCACGGCGTAGGTCGCCCCGGTGGCGTGGCGCACCCCGGAGGCCATCGCCGAGGCGCACTCGGGCGACACGACGCCGTGGGTCTCCACCACGCTCACCGGTACGCCGAGCAGGTCGAGTTTGAGGTCGGTGGCGTAGGCGACCACCCCGCCCAGGTAGGTCTGCGACGCCCCGGGGACGGCGGTCAGAAGGGCAGCGAGACGACCCCCGGTCAGGGACTCGGCTGTTGCGAGCGTGTGACCGCCCCGTCGCAGCAGGTCGTGCACCTGCTCGGCCGAGACGGGCAGCTCGCTCATTCGAGGGACGCTAGCCGAGGATCGGCGTCGAGGTCCTTCTTCTTCACCGCCTCGACGAGCACCGTCGTCGAGGAGCCCTCGACGAGTGCCGAGCCGTCGTAGGTGACCTCGATGCGCTGCTCCCCGACCCGGTCGAACGGTCCGACCACGAGGACCGCCCTCCCGTCCTCGAGGCGTGCGACGTCGTGGACCCGCCCGTCCTGGGAAGCGGTGACCGTGCCGTCCGGCACCACGCCCGGCGCTGTGACGACCACCTCGATCCGACTGGCCTCCTTGCGGACCCGGACCCGAGCCGGCTGCGGGGTCCCCTCCGTGGTCGAGGTCGCACGTCGGACGTCGACCACGACGGACCCGGTCGAGGGGGCGGTCCGTCGGTCCCCGGCGTAGGAGACATCGAGGACGTGGCGGCCCGGCTCGAGGACCGAGCCGTCCACCGTGACCGTCGCGGCGCCGGCGGTGACCTGAGCGGTGCCGAGCTCGGTCCCGTCGTGGCTGACGGTGACCGGACCGGTCGCCGTCGTGGGCACCACCTGGACCTCGACGAGGCCCTCGGTGCCGTAGCGCCAGCCCTCGCTGCTCGCCGCGAGGGTGGAGGGTACGGGCGGATCCTCGGCGTCGAGACCGATGATCTCGGGGTCGTGGTCGGAGGAGCTGTAGGGGTCGGGGCGGTAGAAGTCGGTGACGTTGTAGTTGTGGCGGGAGTACTGGAAGGCGATCGGCTCGACCGAGTTGATGTTCCAGATGTCGGCTCCGGTCACCATCTCCAGGGCGGGACCGTTCGCGAGCACGTGGTCCAGCGAGCCGGAGAGTCCACTGAAGCTGTAGGTCTCCTCGCCCTCGGTGTCGGACTCCACCGCGGTGAAGCCGTCGTCGTAGAGGACCTGCATGGGGTCCTCCATCGAGTAGGCGTTGAAGTCGCCGGTCAGGAGGACCCGGGTCAGCCCGCGCTCGGCCGCGAACCGGTTCGCGAACGCCGAGAGCGCCTGCGCCTGTCCGACGCGGTCGGGGTTGGCCAGGCCCTGGCCGGTCCCGTCGTCGACGCCCGAGCCCTTGGACTTGAAGTGGTTGACGATCACGACGAAGCCGCTGTCGTCGGGAGCCCCGGGTCGCTTGAAGGCCTGGGCCAGGGGCTCGCGCGCGTTGTCGAAGTTCTCCTCGTCGATGAGGATCTGCGAGGACCCGACGGGCTCGGCCTCGGCCGGCTTGTAGATGAAGCCCGTCCGGATCACGTCCTCCTTCTCCGGGGTGGGTCGATCGGCGGGCGGCGGGCTCGGGACGAAGGCCCAGGTGCCGGCGCCGGCGCCGGCGCCGGAGTCAGCGTCAGCGTTGAGGGCGTCGACCAGCCGCCCGATCGCGAAGTCGCGGTCCTTGCCGAGCCTCGCCGAGTTCTCCAGCTCCTCCAAGGACACGATGCTCGCACCGAGGGAGTTGATGGCGCGCACGGTCTTGGCCTGCTGGCGCTCGAGGTCGTCGCCCTCGGCGGCCCCCCGCGGGCCGTTGCCCGTGCAGGAGTTCACGGTCACCCGGTTGCCGGCGCGGTCGGTGTAGTAGGTGCACGACCCGGCCCCGCTGGCGGCGTACTCCTCCCCGGTCGTGGGGAAGTAGTTGAGGACGTTGAACGTCGCCAGCCTCAGGTCGCCGCCCACCTCCTCAGGGGCGGGGGTCCTGGTGTCGGCGACGGAGAGCACGTCCTCCCCCGTCCCCGTGACCCGCTGCTGGGGCTGGAAGCGCCAGGCGCCGAACCCGAAGGAGAGCACCACCGGGCCGGTGAAGGTGGCAGGGGCACCGACCCGGATCGAGCGGTCGCGGGTGAGCCAGGGCAGCGGTACGTCGCGGTTGGCACCACTGGTGTAGTCGACGTTGGCACCGTCGTCGAGCACGACCGCGCGTGCGGCGTTGTCGGCAGCAACGGCGCCCGGGTCACCGGTCTGGGCGTCCTGGACCTCGGTGGGCTGGATCAGCGGGGTGGTGCCGGCCGCGAGGCCGATCTCAGCGAAGCGGTTGGTCCCGAAGACGTTGGTGACGGTGAAGGGGCCGCTCGGCGCGAGCAGCTCTCCCTCGTGCGCCTCCCGCTCCGCGGTCTCACGGGGGTACGCCGTGGCGAGCGGCGTCACCGGGGCGAGCGGGTCAGCGAGAGCGACGACGCCCCCCGGAGCGGGAGTGATCTGGGTCTGCCCGAAGGACTCGCCGACCACGCCCGTCACCTCGACCGAGTCGCCGAGGGCGAACCCTGACTCATCGAGGTCACGGCCGAAGACGAAGATCCCGTCGGAGGCCCCGGGCGTTGCGTCGGTCGCACCGCCCGTGCCGCCGCTCTGGATGAACAACCCGTTGAGCGCGTCGTCGCCGTAGACCCCCGTGACGACACCCTCGGTGACGACGGTGTCTCCGGCCATCGGCGAGGAGGCGCCGGTGCCCTGGATCTCGGCGATCGTGCGAGGCTCGGCCGGGCCGCCCCCACCGGTCGTGCAGGGAGCCCCACAGGCCACCGGGGTCGGGGCGCCGCTGGTGAAGTCGGCGGCGTTCTGGTCGCGGTCGGTGCCGGCCGCGTCCCGGGTGGCCGCCGTGGTGTTGCTCAGCGCCCGCCCGGTCGGTGCGGTCTCGAACGTGGTGGGCGTGGTGCCGTAGCCGACGGCATCGACGATCGCCGGATGACCGGCCACGTCCCCGGAGCCAATGAAGGCACTCGTCCCTCGGACCAGCAGCACCTGCCCGTTCGTGGCACTCATCGAGAGGGTGGTCGTCGCGTCCGGGGTGGGCAGCGCTGGCTGGGCGGTGTTGCCGCCGTCAGCGGCCTTGACGAGGTAGGACGTGCGCGCCGGCACGGACCCGGACAGCGCGAACGTGCCTCCAGAGCCGCCCCCGACCGAGCGGTATTGCAGGCTCAGCCCGTCGAGCGGGATCGACTGCGCCGTCGGGTTGTAGAGCTCGATGAAGTCCGAGCGCAGGGGGGCGCCGCTGTTGCCGCCTCCTCCGAAGACCTCGCTGATCACCAGGCCGGTCCCGGCCGGGTTGGCCGCCACCGGAGGGGACGGCACGAGCAGGCCGGCCGTGGCCAGGAGGACGGCGAGCAGGGACGTGGGCAGGACGCGAGAGAGTGCCGAGATCACAACGATGCCTTCCGAGCAGGGAATCGTGACTTCGCGGCAACGTACCCCAGTCGGGTTACGAGGCGGGGGTGCCGCGGAGGTTGCGTCGTTGCGAGTAGGCGTCGCGGAAGAACTCATATCCCGACCACAGCGTCATCGCGACCGCCCCGGCCAGCAGCACCTGGGCGAGAAGGAACACGACCTCGCCAGGGCCCTCGAGGGCACCGTCGACCTGGCGCAGCGGCAGCACGAGGCCCGAGAGGGCCATGGCTTGCAGGGTCGTCTTGATCTTGCCGCTCGTCGCGGCAGGGATGACCACGTGCTTGAGCAGCGAGAGCCGCAGGAGCGTGACGCTCCACTCCCGGACGAGCACCAGGATCGTGACCCACCACCAGACGTCGCCGACGATCGAGAGCCCGATGAGCGCCATGCCCGTGATGGTCTTGTCGGCGATCGGGTCGGCGATCTTGCCGAAGTCGGTGACCAGGTTGCGCGAGCGCGCCAGGTCGCCGTCGACCTTGTCGGTCACCATGGCGGCCGCGAAGATCGCCCAGGCCGTCATCCGCCAGCCCACCGAGTCCCCGCCGTCCATGAGCAGGGCCACGGCGAAGAAGGGCACCATCACGATCCGCAGCGTGGTGAGAGCGTTGGGGAGGTTCCAGTTGCTCGGCACGGGCCTCGGCTGGGACACCGGGTCGGACGCAGGCTCGCTCACAGGGGAGCCGCCACCAGGTCGACACCGTCGGTCTCGATCACACGAGCGCGGACGAGGTCGCCCACCCGGGCGATGCGGGTCAGCTCGGTGGTGCCGTCGACCTCCGGGCCCTGGTGACGGGCGCGGCCGATCACGGTGAGCGGGGTGACCTCCTCGACGAGGACCTCCACGGTCTCGCCGATCCGTTCCTCGGCGCGCTGGGACGTGAGCTCCTCGACCAGCCGGGACACGTGCTCGGCGCGCTCGCGCACCTCGTCGTCGTCCAGCTTGTCGGCGAACGACGCCGCTTCCGTCCCGTCCTCGTCGGAGTAGCCGAAGACGCCCGTGACGTCGAGGCGCGCGGCGACGAGGAAGTCACACAGGATCTGCACGTCCTGCTCGCTTTCGCCGGGGAAGCCGAGGATCACGTTGGATCGCACGCCGGCCTCCGGGGCGAACCCGCGCACCTGCTCCAGGAGCGCCAAGAAGCTCTCGGGGTCACCGAAGCGCCGCATCCGCCGCAGCAGGGACGGACTCGCGTGCTGGAAGGAGAGGTCGAAGTAGGGGACCACCCCCGGCGTCGTGGCGATCGCCTCGACCAGCCCCGGCCGGATCTCGGCCGGCTGGAGGTAGGAGACGCGCACCCAGTCGATGCCCTCGATGGCTGCGAGCTCGGGGAGCAGGGTCTCCAGGAGGCGCAGGTCACCGAGATCCTTACCGTAGGACGTCGAGTTCTCACTCACCAAGAACAGTTCGCGGACGCCTTCGGTGGCCAGCCAGCGGGCCTCGGCGAGCACGTCACTGGGGCGCCGGCTGACGAAGGCGCCGCGGAAGGACGGGATCGCGCAGAACGAGCAGCGGCGGTCACATCCGCTCGCGAGCTTGAGGGGTGCCATCGGGCCCTGCTCGAGCCGGCGACGCGGCGCCACGGGCGGGGCCTGACGGTCCACGGGCGTGATGGGCAGGAGCGTGCGGCGATCCTGAGGGGTGTGCGACCGGTGCGGGTCGCCGGAGACGATCGAGCGGAGCCGGGCGGCGATGTCGGGGTAGTCGTCGAAGCCCAGGACCGCGTCGGCCTCCGGCAGCGAGTCGGCCAGGTCGGCGCCGTACCTCTCGGCCAGGCACCCGACCGCCACGACCGTTCGGGTGGGTCCGGATCCCTTGAGGTCCGCGGCCTCGAGCAGGGTGTCGACCGAGTCCTTCTTCGCCGCCTCGACGAAGCCACACGTGTTGACGACCACCACCTCGGCGTCCTCGGCGGCCTCGACGAGGACGAACCCGTCGGCGGCCAGCCGCCCGGCCATCTCCTCGGAGTCGACCTCGTTGCGCGCACAGCCCAGGGTCACCAGGGCCACGGACAGCGGGTCACGGTCGGTCACGGTCGTCATGGCTCCCCGAGGATAGGCGCGGGGAGCGGCCGGAGCCCGATCGGCGAGGGCAGGACCCCTGGCGACCTAGTCGGTCACGACGTAGGTGTCCTGCGCATCGCGACCGGTCTCCCCCATCGGACCGTGCTCCTCGCCGGCCACGGTGACCTCCAGCGAGCCGTCGCTGGTCTGGACGCGGACCGGTGGGGCGACCTCGAGGGTGCGGGTCTCCCCGAAGGCCACATCGCCGCGGAAGACCGTCTCGCCCGTGCCGTCGCGCACCACGACGCGAGCACCGCCCCCGACCGCGGTCAGGGCCACGGGGACCGGGTCACCCGCCGTGGCGGTCGAGGAGTCGGGACCACCGGAGCCGTTGAGCACGATCTTGTCCTGGGCCAGCGGGACCGGGGAGTCCATGAGCAGCCGGGCCACGGACCAGGCCAGCACGAGTGCCATCACCGCGGCGACCAGCACTGACCAGCTGGGGCCGGTGCGGGCGGCGCTGAGCGGACCTCCGGGTGCCGTGGCCAACTCGGCCTCGAAGACCCTGCGGGGGTCGACGGGTGCGTCGGCGTAGGTCTCGTCGTAGGCCGTCACCAACGGCGACGCGTCGACACCGAGGACCCGGGCCAGGGTCCGCAGGTGGCCGCGGGCGTAGAAGTCCCCGCCACAGGGATCGAAGTCGTCGACCTCGACCGCCTCGATGACGTGCGGACGGATCCGGGTGCGCTCGGACAGCTCGTCGACGGTGAGGCCCAGCCGGGTCCGGGCCGCCAGCAGCACCGGCCCGATGACCGGCTCGACGGCCGGCTCCCCGGCCGGCTCTTCGACGGGCCCAGCGACGGGCAAGGTGACGGCGGGCGGCAGGACGTTCGCTGTCTCCGGCTCGTCAGCAGTGTCGCCTGTGAGCCAGGCCGGGAGCGCGGGTGGGTCGTCGCTCTGCTGTCGGGGCACCCGACGCAGCTCCGCGCGCGCGACCGTGGCAAGCATCCGCAGCGGGCTGGGCGTGGGGCTGGCGGTCACCGCGGGCCGCTGCTCCTCGGCGGGCTGGTCCTCGACGGGCTGGTCCTCGACGGGCTGGTCCTCGACGGGCTGGTCCTCGACGGGCTGGTCCTCGACGGGCTGGGCCTCGACGAGGGTGCTCGTCGCTGCAGCGTCCGGCTCGGGGCGGCGGTAGGTCGAGCTGGTCTCCGGGGCGTGTTCGGTGGGCCACTCACCGCGCAGCGTCGTGGCCAGGCCGAGCCGCAGCGACCGTGGCTCCTCCCCCACGACGAACAGGTCGATCCTGCCGTCCTGCAGGCCGTGTCGGTCCTCGTGGTGCACCGACTCTAGGCCCTCCCAGAGCCAGGCGTGCCACTGGTCGCCCTCGCGCAGCCGGACGCCCTGTTCGTCGGCGACCAGCAGGGGGGTGCGGGCGTCGAGGAGGTCGCGCAGGGACGCTGCTGCGATGGCGCCGGTGACGAGGGCGAGGACGAGATCGAGCCACCCGCCCGACCCGGCGGCCCGGACCAGGTAGGCGACGGCCACCGCAGCCGACGCGCCCCCCACGAGCGCGGCGAGCCCGGCGTTGCGCCGCACCTCGAGCGTCTGATCCTCGATCTGCTCGTTCACGGCATCTCTCCCTGGATCGTCATGATCACGGCGTCGACCTCGTCGGGCTTGACCAGCACGTCGCGCGCCTTGGATCCCTCGCTGGGCCCGACGACCCCTCGGCTCTCGAGGATGTCCATGAGGCGGCCGGCCTTGGCGAATCCGACCCGCAGCTTGCGCTGGAGCATCGACGTCGAGCCGAACTGGGTGGAGACGACCAGCTCGATGGCCTGGACGACGAGGTCGAGGTCGTCACCGATGTCGTCGTCGAGCTCACGCCGGTTGGCGGCGGGGGCCGTGACGTCGTCGCGGTAGGTGGGTTGCAGCTGGGTCTTGCAGTGGGCCACGACGAGGCGGATCTCCGCCTCGGTGACCCAGGAGCCCTGGACCCGCACCGGCTTGGATGCCCCCATGGGCAGGAACAACCCGTCCCCCTGGCCGACGAGCTTCTCCGCGCCCGGCTGGTCGAGGATCACCCGGCTGTCGGCGAGCGAGGAGGTGGCGAACGCCAGTCTCGAGGGGACGTTGGCCTTGATCAGGCCCGTCACCACGTCGACGCTCGGGCGCTGGGTGGCCAGCACCAGGTGGATGCCCGCCGCTCGGGCGAGCTGGGTGATCCGGACGATCGCGTCCTCGACGTCGCGGGGTGCCACCATCATCAGGTCGGCGAGCTCGTCGACGATGACCAGCAGATAGGGGTACGGCGCCAACACGCGCTCGCTGCCGGCCGGCACCTCCACCTTCCCCGCGCGCACCGCCTTGTTGAAGTCGTCGATGTGGCGGAACCCGAAGTTGGCCAGGTCGTCGTAGCGCAGGTCCATCTCGCGCACGACCCAGGCCAGGGCCTCGGCCGCCTTCTTGGGGTTGGTGATGATCGGGGTGATCAGATGCGGGACGCCTTCGTAGGCGTTGAGCTCGACCCGCTTGGGGTCGACCATGATCATCCGGACCTCGTCCGGGGTGGAGCGCATCAGCACCGAGGTGATCATCGAGTTGATGAAGCTCGACTTGCCCGAGCCCGTGGCACCGGCGACGAGCAGGTGCGGCATCTTGGCCAGGTTGGCGACCACGAAACCTCCCTCGACGTCCTTGCCGAGGCCGCACACCATCGGATGGTGGTCGTTGCGAGCGTTGGCCGAGCGCAGCACGTCGCCGAGGGAGACGATCTCCTTGTCGGAGTTGGGGATCTCGATGCCGATGGCCGACTTGCCGGGGATCGGGCTGAGGATGCGGACGTCGGCCGAGGCGACCGCGTAGGCGATGTTCTTCGACAGCGCCGTCACCTTCTCGACCTTGACGGCCGGACCGACCTCCACCTCGTAGCGGGTCACGGTCGGACCGCGCGTGTATCCCGTCACCTGGGCGTCGATCCCGAACTCCTCCAGCACGGTCGTCAGTCGTCCGACGATGTCGTCGCTGGCACGGGACCGGGCCTTGTGGGGCGAGCCGGGCTTGAGCACCGCGTTGCCGGGCAGCACGTAGGCGATGTCACCTGACAGCGCGAGTTGCTCGACCCGTTGCGGGATGGGGGTGTGCGGAGGTGGCTCGAGCTCGCCGGTGAGGTCCCCGACGTCACCGACGTCCCCGTCGGGCGCTGTCTGCGGGGCGAAGAGGTCGACGCCGACATCCGCGTCCCGATCCCTCTTGCCGCGTCTGCGGACCCTGGTCTCCTCGACGACCGGGGTGTCGTAGGCCGGATCGCCCATGGTCGGGTCGACGAACGGCGTACGGATCGGCTGGGTCGCCTGGGTCGTGTCGCCGGCAGCGCCTTCGCCTGGGTCCCGACGGTGCCCCAACACCCGGTCGCGGACAGCAGCGAGCCGCTCGGGCACCCGGTAGACCGGCGTCGCGGTGACGACGAGGACGCCGAAGAGGGCCAGGAGCAGCAGGACCGGCACCACCACGTAGGAGGAGCGCAGGAGGTCGAGCAGCAGGCTGGCCACGACGTAGCCCACCGCACCTCCACCCTCGCGCAAGGCGCTGGTGTCGCCCGGGCCCGGCTGAGGGTGTCCCGCCGCGATCTGGGTGACGCCGAGGACGCCGAAGGACAGGGCGGTCCACCCGATCACCTGGCGCCCGGCGGGCCCCGAGCGGACCGGGTCACGCATCACGCGCAGACCACCGAGCACGAGCACGAGCGGGACCAGCCAACCGATCTTGCCGACCGACCCGACGACCACCGTGCGAGCCAGCTCCATCAGCCCGCCCGGCAGCTGCCACCACACGGCTGCGGCGGTGACGACGGCGAGGCCCACGAGGAGTAGGCCGAGACCGTCGCGCCGGTGTGCGGGATCGAGGTCGCGCGCCCCGCGTCCCAGGCCTCGGGCCGCGGCGCCGATCGCATGCGCCACGACCAGCCACACCGCACCGAGTCCGCGCCAGAGCGCTCCTGCGGTGCGGGCCACGGGGCTGGGCCCCGAGCGCACGGCCCGAGGGGCGGGCCGCTGTCGCGACGTGGGGGCGGGCTTGCGCCTGGTCGTACGCCGGGACCGCGTGCTCGAGCTCTTCTGCTGCGTCGTGTTCCTGCTCGTGCTGCGGCTACGGGACCCCGGCGGGGAAGACGTACGGGTCGCCATGGAACCAACCTATGGCTTCGTCACACCTGTCACACGCATCACACGTGCGTGTCGGCGCTCGGGCTCCGGTCCGACGAAGGACGCCCCGCCGGACCACTCGGTCCGGCGGGGCACCTTCGTTCACGACCCGCTCGCAGCAGGGGGAATGTCATGCGAACGGGTCGTCTCGACCATGTCCTGGTTGGTCGCCGGCCCGCCAGTGTCCGATGGTCCTAGCACCCGGCGGCACCCGGCGGCACCCGGCGGGTCCCCTCCTCAGGCCTCGATGACCACCGGGATGATCATCGGGCGCCGACGGTGGGTGTTGCTGACCCACCGGCCGACGACCCGTCGCACGGTCTGCTGGAGCTGGTGGGTGTCGGTGCTGCCCTCGGCGATCGCGCCCTGGATGGCATCGATGATCGGCTGCTTGATGTCGTCGAAGGTGGTGTCGTTCTCGGCGAACCCTCGCGCATGGATCTCCGGCCCCCCGGAGACCTTGCCGCTGACGGAGTCCACCACGACGATGACCGAGATGAATCCCTCCTCGCCCAGGATCCTGCGGTCCTTGAGCGAGGACTCGGTGATGTCACCGACCGAGCTGCCGTCGACGAAGACGTAGCCGCACGGCACCTTGCCGGCCACCGCCGCGACGCCGTCGACGAGGTCGACGGCGAACCCGTCCTCGGCGATCACGACGTTCTCGACGCCGGTGGCCCGCGCCAGCGCGGCGTTGGCCAGCATGTGCCGGATCTCGCCGTGGACCGGCATCACGTTGCGAGGCCGCACGATGTTGTAGCAGTAGAGGAGCTCTCCGGCGCTGGCGTGCCCGCTCACGTGGACCAGCGCGTTGCCCTTGTGGACCACCCGGGCGCCCCAGCGCGAGAGCCCGTTGATCACGCGGTAGACGGCGTTCTCGTTGCCCGGGATGAGGCTGCTGGCGAGGACGACGGTGTCGCCCTCCTCGATGTGGACGAAGTGGTGGTTGCGCTGGGCGATCCGCGACAGCGCGCTCAGCGGCTCGCCCTGGGACCCGGTCGAGATCAGCACCTGACGCTCCGGCGCCAGCTCGGCCAGCTCCTTGGCGTCCACGAGCACCCCGGGGGGCACCCGGAGGTAGCCGAGCTCCTTGGCGATGACCATGTTCCGCACCATCGAGCGTCCGACGTAGGCCACCTTGCGGTCGTGCTCAACGGCGGCGTCGAGCACCTGCTGCACCCGGTGGACGTGCGAGGCGAAGCAGGCCACGATGATGCGCTGCCGGGACTCGTGGAAGACCTGCTCGAGCACCGGGGAGATGTTGCGCTCACTGGTGGTGAAGCCAGGGACCTCGGCGTTCGTCGAGTCGGTCAGGAACAGGTCGACACCCTCCTCGCCCAGGCGCGCGAAGGCCCTCAGGTCGGTGATCCGGCCGTCGAGGGGCAGCTGGTCCATCTTGAAGTCGCCGGTGTGGAGCACCATCCCGGCACCGGTCCTGATCGCCACCGCCAGCGCGTCGGGGATGGAGTGGTTGACGGCGATGAACTCCAGGTCGAAGGGGCCGAAGCTGATCCGGTCGCCCTCGCGCACCTTGTGGTGGACGGTCTCGCGCAGCCGGTGCTCGCGCAGCTTGCTGTCGAGCAGCGCGAGGGTGAGCTCGGAGCCCACCAGGGGGATGTCCCCCCGCTCGCGCAGGAGGTAGGGCGTGGCGCCGATGTGATCCTCGTGCCCGTGCGTGAGCACCAACGCCTCGATCGTGTCGAGCCGGTCCCGGATCGACTCGAAGTCGGGCAGGATCAGGTCGACCCCGGGGTGGTGGTCCTCGGGGAACAGCACGCCGCAGTCGACGATCAGCAGCCGACCGTCGTACTCGAAGACGGTCATGTTGCGACCGACCTCGCCGAGACCGCCCAGTGCGGTGACCCGGAGCCCTCCCTTCGCCAGCGCGGCCGGTGCGGAGAGCTCAGGATGGGGGTGACTCAAGGAATCAGCTCCGATGCGATCAGGCCGCGGCGCAGGGCCTCGACCTCGTGGTCGTCCAGCGGCACCAGAGGGGCCCGGACTTGTCTGTTGCCGATGACGCCGAGCAGCTGCAGCGCGGCCTTGGCGGTGGTGGCGCCGTAGTTGGGGACGTTCATGACCGCGTCCACGGCCGGCAGCAGGCGGGTGTAGACCGCAAGCGCTCTCGCCGTGTCCCCGGCGAACCAGGCCTGGGACATCTCGGCGAGCTGGTCACCCGCCACGTGCCCGACGACGCTGACGAAGCCGCTGGCGCCGTGGGCCAGCCAGGCGAGGTTGGCCACGTCGTCGCCGGAGTAGACGGCGTACCCCAGCTCGCGCAACCGGACCCCGCGGGCGAAGTCGCCCGTGGCGTCCTTGACGGCGACGACCCGCTCCCAGCCGGCGGCTTCGGCGTAGGTGTCCAGGGCGATGGCGAGCCCGGTGCGACCCGGCACGTCGTAGAGCATCACGGGGACCTCGCAGGCCTCCACGACGCTGCGGAAGTGGTGGAGGACGCCCGTCTGGCTCGGCTTGCTGTAGTAGGGGGTCACCAGCAGGAGTCCGTCGACCCCGATCTTCTCGGCCTGGCGGGCGAGCTCGACCGAGTGCGCCGTCGCGTTGGTCCCGACCCCCGCCACGACCTTCGCCCGGTCACCGACCGCGTCGACGACGGCCGCGAGGATCTCGCCGTCCTCGGCGACCGTCGTGGTCGGTGACTCACCCGTCGTACCGCTCACGACGACGCCGTCGTGCCCGTGCTCCACGAGGTGCACCGCGATCGCAGCCGTGGCGTCGAGGTCGACCGACCCGTCGTCGTGGAACGCCGTCGCCATCGCGGTCAGCACGCGGCCGAAGGGCGCGGCTGGCTCGAGGGGCGGCTGGGCGCTCATGCGCCCGAGGCTATCGCCCGCTCCAGGCGGACCACCGTGAAGCCGTCGTGCGGCTCGCGGGCGACCTCTACCCACTCTTCGTGGTCGTAGGCCGGGTAGTGGGTGTCGCCGACCGGCTCGAGGTCCACCTCGCTGATCAGCTGGGCGTCGGCCAGCGGCAGCGCGGCGGCGTAGACCGTGGCGCCGCCGGCCACGAACACCTCACCCTCGGCGAGACCCAGCGCCTCCTCCAGCGACGCCGCGGTGGTGACCCCCTCGCGTCGCCAGGCGGGGTCGCGGGTGAGCACGATCGTCGTGCGCCCCGGCAGCGGCCGGCCGATCGACTCGTACGTCGCCCGTCCCATCACCAGCGTGTGGCCCATCGTCGTCGCCTTGAAGTGCGCGAAGTCCTCCGGCAGGTGCCACGGGATGGAGCCGTCCGCCCCGATCACCCCGTTGCGGGCCACCGCCGCGATGAGCGTGAGGTTCACAAGCGCACGCAGTGGCATGGATTGGTCCCCAACCACGTCCAGAAGGGCTCCGGACGGGCGGTACGTGACCAATCGAGGGGGGTGCTGGCGCGGAGGGAGGCAGGAGCGAGGGGTCTTCCGGCACGCATCTCTAGACCGCGATCGGGGCCTTGATCCCCGGGTGGGGGTCATAGCCGTCGAGGGTGACGTGCTCGAGGTCGAAGGCGTCGAGCTCGGTGACCGAGGGGTCCAGACCTCAGGGTCGGCAGCGGCCGGGGCTCGCGGGTGAGCTGGAGCCGGGCCTGCTCCACGTGGTTGGTGTAGAGGTGCGCATCGCCGAAGGTGTGCACGAAGTCGCCCACGCCCAGCCCGGTCACCTGCGCCACCATGTGGGTGAGCAGGGCGTAGGAGGCGATGTTGAACGGCACGCCGAGGAAGGCGTCGGCCGAGCGCTGGTAGAGCTGGCAGCTGAGCCGCCGCTCCCCGTCGACCTCCGGGCTGACGTAGAACTGGAACATCGTGTGGCACGGGGCGAGCGCCATCTGCGGGATGTCGGCGACGTTCCACGCCGAGACGATGTGTCGCCGCGAGTCGGGGTCACGCCGGATCTGGTCGACAACGGCCGCGATCTGGTCGACGTGCCGGCCGTCAGGAGTCGGCCACGAGCGCCACTGGTAGCCGTAGACGGGGCCGAGGTCCCCGTCGGCGTCGGCCCACTCGTCCCAGATGCTGACGCCGCGGTCCTGCAGCCACTTCACGTTGGTGTCACCGCGCAGGAACCACAGCAGCTCGGCGAAGACCGACCGGGTGTGGACCTTCTTGGTGGTGACGAGTGGGAACCCCTCGCGCAGGTCGAAGCGCATCTGGTGCCCGAAGACCGAGTCGGGTGCCGGTGCCGGTGCGATCCGCCTTCACGGCGCCCTCGTCGAGGATCCGCCGGAGGAGGTCGAGGTAGGCCTGCACGAACCCGACCCTACTCAGCCGACGCGGCTCGGATCTCGACCTCTCCGGTGATGGTCAGGCGCGTGTCGCCGCCCACCCAGACGACCCCGTCGACGACGTCGACATGGACCCTCCCGCGCCGACCGAGAACCGTGCCCTGCGAGGCGACGTACGACGAGGGCAGGCGGTCCCCGGCGAGCCAGGCGGCCAGGCCGGCGTTGAGCGAGCCGGTGACCGGGTCCTCCCCGACCCCCATGTCGGGCACGAAGGCACGCACCTCCACCGCGCACTCGCCACCGGGCGGGTAGGGCCCGACGATGCCCACGTCGAGGCCGGCGAAGGCCGCGGGGTCGGGGCGGCACGCCAGCACTGCCTCGGCGTCGGCCAGGAGGACGCCGACCCAGCCCGGTCCGTTGTCGACCCAGGCCATGTCGACCACGTCGTCGGCGGCGAGCCGCAGCGCTCGTCGTACGCGCTCCTGATCGGCCTCCGAGACCGGTCCCGAGCGCACGAGGGGCGGACCGGCGAAGGCCAGCCGGTCACCACGCCGCACCCGGACGAGCCCGGCACCGCACTCCTGGACCACCTCGGCGTCCGAGGCGGACCGGCCACCGGAGGCCAGCCACGCAGCCGCGCTCCCGAGGGTCGGGTGACCAGCAAAAGGGAGCTCCACGGCGGGGGTGAAGATCCGCAACCGGTAGTCGGCGCGCGGGTCGGTCGGGCGCAGGAGGAAGGTCGTCTCCGACAGGTTCGTCCAGCTCGCGAACGCCGCCATCTGCCCCTCGTCGAGGCCGTCGGCGTCGTGGACGACGGCCACCGGGTTGCCGCGCAGAGGTTCGGGCGAGAACACGTCGACCTGACTGAACCTCATCGAGCCAACCTAGGGGGATCGAGTCGACGCTCAGTCGACGACGCTGAGCACCGGGAAGGTCTCGAAGCTCGGGAACGCCGCGTCGACCCGGCAGCTGGCGTCGTCGGGGAACTCCGAGAAGGAGTCGAGGTAGCCCTCGAGCAGACAGGTGCGCAGCTCGAGCGTCGCCGTCTCCGACAACCGCAGGAAGTCGCCGACCTCAGGCCGGTCCACGGCTCGTCCGACGGCGTAGACCACCTGCCCCCGGCGCGCGAGGGTGGCCGCCACGGCGACGTCGTCGGAGCCCAGGCCGGAGTCCACGACCGCTCCGCTCCGGGTGTCATAGATGCGGACCGAGCCGAAGGCCGAGGTCCCGTCGGCGATCCGGGTGAGCAGCAGGTTGCCGTCTGGCGACAGCGTCCCACCGGCTCCCGCGAGGCGCAGGTCGATCTGGAACAACGGCTGGACCACCTCGAGCCGGTCCGCCGAGATCTGGAGCACGCGGACTCCGGAGGCCACGTCGACCAGCACCCCGGGCTCCGCCACGTCAGAGACCACACCCGAGGCGCCGTCGAACTCGTGCGCTCCGTCCCCGTCGACGTAGTAGACGCCGCCGCCGTCGATGGCAACGACCCTCAGGTCCTCGCCGGGGACGATCGCGACGCGCTGCGTGGTGCGACGGGCGGCGAGGTCGAACAGCACGAGCTCGGGCCGGTCACCGGACGGATCGACCCAGGCGGCGAGCCCGTCGGAGTCCGAGGCCGCGGCCGGTGTCGTCGGCTCCTTGGTGCCGATACGGGTCCGCGTGCCGTCCTCGTCGAGGAGTACGACGGCACCGTCTCCGGCTCCGTAGACGACGCCGCCGCTGATCGCGGACACGTCGGTCGCGCTGGGGAGGGCGAGCTCGACGTCGCCGAGGTGCAGGCCGCCGTCGGCGAACCACGTCACGGGCGCCGGGTTGGCCGCCGGCGTCACCTCCAGGGGGCCGAGGGCAGGTTCCTCGGGCTCCCCCGGCCCGTTCGCGACCAGGGTCGCCGCGGCTGCGGCCACGACCACGAGCCCGGACGCCACCCCGAGCAGTCGCAGCCGACGCCGACGCTCGCGGCGGGCGCGGTCGAGGACCTCATCGACCGTCAGGCCGGTGGGATCGACGTCCGCGAGGACCGGTCGCAGGTCCTCCCCCGTGCGCTCCGGCTCGAGGACGGCGCGTCGGGCGAGGGCCTGCCGCTCAGCCGGCCGCAGGAGGTCCAGGCGCCGTTCGAGCTCGGGACCGAGCACCACCCCCTCCGCCGCAGCACCCCGAGCACCCCGAGCACCGGGGCCTGTGCGCACGACCTCGAAGAACGCGTCCAGGGTGCGCTCCTCGAGGTCGCCCCAGGTGTCGCGCCGCTTCCAGTCCACGCTCAGCCGCGCGAGCGCCTCTCGGGCCGCCTCCTCGGCGTCCGCGGTCGGGAGGCCCAGCACCACCCCGGCCCGGACCAGACCCACCCAGCGCGCCAGGGCGTAGGCCGCGAAGTCGGCGCGGTCCTCCACTCGAAGGCGCCCGGTCAGGCGTGCAGCGACATCGGCCCGTAGACCTGGCGCTCGTGCTCGAAGAGAGTGACGGCGTCGACGCCTTGCTCGGCGAGCTCCGCCCACACCTCGCCGACCCACGACTCGGCGTCGGCCTGGCTGCTGAACCGCTCGCCCGCGAAGTCGGCGCTGACCTCCACCTCGGTGCCAGTGGCGGTCTCCAGGCGCCACCACCAGGGCCGCTCGGCGGGCGTCGGGGGGCGGAAGGTCGAGGGCGCGTCGGGCGGGTTCACGACTCACGCACCGAGGTGTCGACGAACGGGGGCTTGGTGAGCCTGAAGACCTCGCGCCGGCCGCGCACATCGACTCCGACCTCGGCGTCCGGGGCGACGAAGGAGGGCAGCAGGGCCAGGCCGATGCCCTTCTTCAGCGTCGGGGAGAAGGTGCCTGACGTGATCTCACCGAGCAGGACGTCCCGGGTCAGGCTGACGCCCATGTGCGGTCTCGGGATGGCCCGTCCGGTGGCGAGCAGACCGTCGGAGGGTCCGTCTGGGTCCGCTCTCCTTCTCGGCGAGCAGTCGCTCGCGGCCCCAGAACGTGTCCTTCGACCAGCCGACCGCCCACCCCAGCCGCGCCTCGTTGGGGGTGACGTCGAGCGAGATGTCCTGTCCGTGCAAGGGGTAGCCCATCTCGGTGCGCAGTGTGTCACGCGCGCCGAGCCCGCAGGCCCGCAGACCGTGGGGTCGGCCCGCCTCCACGAGTGCGTCCCAGAGGGGGGCGGCGGCCTCGTTGGGCGCCACCAGCTCATAGCCCCGCTCGCCGGTGTAGCCGGTGCGGCACACGACCACCGGTCGGCCGCCGAAGGTGCTGTCGACGAAGCTCATGTAGCCGTGTCCGGCCGGGAGTCCCAGGGTGTCGAGCACCTCGTCGGACCTCCTGCCCTGCAGCGCGAGCACGGCGAAGTCGCGGTGCCGGTCGACCACCTCGACCCCGTCGGGGGCACCCGCCTGCAGGCGGCGCACCACCTCGGGGGTGTTGGCAGCGTTGGGGATCAGGTCGACCCGTTCGTCGTCGCGGTAGTAGGCGATCAGGTCGTCGACGATGCCGCCGGACGCGTCGTCGCAACACAGGGTGTACTGCGCCCTGCCGGGCCCGACCTTGCGCAGGTCGTTGGTGAGCGTCGCGTTGACGTACGCCGCAGCACCCGGACCCCGGACCTCGACGTTGCCGAGGTGGCTGACGTCGAAGAGGCCCACCGCCTCCCGCACAGCGGTGTGCTCGGCCACCACGCCCCCGCCGGCGTACTCCAGCGGCATCGACCAACCCCCGAACTCGGCGAGCTTGGCGCCGAGCGCCTCGTGCCGGTCGTGCAACGGGGAGGTGAGCATGACCCGAACCTATCGCTGGACCGTGCAGGCGGCAGGGCCGGTCACCGGGGTCGCCGGGGCTACCCTGCCTCGATGACGACCTACACCCTGCGCACCGGCAGTCCCGCCAAGATCAAGTCCGATGCCGTGGTGGTGGGGGTCTCGCAGGGGTCCGACGGACCGCGGCTGGCCTCCGGCGGCGAGGACGTTGCGCAGGCCTACGGTCGCAAGCTGGCGCCGCTGCTCTCCTCGCTCGGGGTCACGGGCAAGGCCGGGGAGTCGATCACGGTGCCGACCGACAAGGTCATCGGCTCCTCGTTGCTGGTGCTCGTCGGCCTGGGCCGTGAGCTCGACCCCGCCTCTGTACGCCGGGCTGCGGGGGTGGCGGCTCGGGCCGTGCCGAACGCCGCCTCGGTCGCGCTCGCCCTCCCCGCCGACTCGCCCGAGCTCGTGCGAGCCGTGGCCGAGGGGCACCGGCTGGGCGGCTACACCTTCACGGCGTACAAGAAGGACCCGAAGCCCGCGAGCACCGCCGAGGTGGTGGTGCTCAGCCCCGAGTCGCGCGCAAGAAGGACATCCTCGCCGCCTTCGACGAGGCCGGCGTCCTCGCCAAGGCGGTCGCCGCGACGCGGGACTGGGTCAACACCCCTCCCGGCGACCTGCGTCCGCCCGGGTTCGCCGACCAGGTCGTCGCCGCGGCCAAGGCGGCCGACACCGGACGTCGCAAGGTCAACGTGACGGTGCTCGACGAGATGCGGCTGGCCGAGCTGGGCTGCGGCGGGATCCTCGGAGTCGGGGCCGGCTCGAGCGCGCCGCCTCGCCTGGTCGAGCTGACCTACGCCCCGCGCGGCGCGAAGACCCACCTCGCGCTCGTGGGCAAGGGCATCACCTTCGACTCCGGGGGCCTGACCATCAAGCCGGCCGCCAGCATGAACGAGATGAAGCAGGACATGGCCGGCGCCGCAGCGGTCATCCAGGCCACCCTCGCCATCGCCGAGCTCGGGCTCCCGATCAAGGTGAGCACCTTCGCCCCGATGGCCGAGAACATGCTGTCGGGCGACGCCACCCGGCCCGGCGACGTCCTCACGATGTACGGCGGCACCACCGTCGAGGTGCAGAACACCGACGCCGAGGGGCGGTTGGTCCTCGCCGACGCCCTCGTCCGGGCCACCGAGCAGAAGCCCGACCTGATCCTCGATGTCGCCACCCTCACCGGCCACATGGTCGTCGCGCTCGGCGACAAGATCGCCGGGGTCATGGGGTCACCCGAGGTCGTGGCGCGCGTGGTGGACGCCTCGAAGTCCGCCGGGGAGGTCCACTGGCCGATGCCGATCCCCGAGGGGATGGACGAGCGGATCCGTTCGAGCAAGGTCGCCGACCTCGCCCAGCACGACTGGATCCGCTGGGGTGGCGGGCTGTTCGCCGGCGCCTTCCTGCGTGAGTTCACCGCCGGCCTGCCGTGGGCGCACCTCGACATCGCCGGCCCCGCCTTCATCTCCGGTGGCGCCTCGGGTCACCACACCCCCGGCGGCACGGGCTGGGCGGTCGCGACCCTGGTCGACGTGGCCCGCTCGCTGTCCGCCGACTGAGTCTGCCGGCCCTGACCGGCGCGTCCTGAAGGGCTGCAGGCCGCAAGGTCTCGACAAGCTCGACCACCGGGGTCAGCCGGCGTGATCAACGCCGGGGTCTCGACAAGCTCGACCACCGGGGTCACTGGGTGATGGGTGTTCGGGGTCTCGCGCCGTGGTCGTCGCGCCGACCTCACCAGCGGCGTCGACGTCCTCGGCGTGCGCGATCACCCGCAGCCCCAGTGCGCAGACACGTGACTCGAACCCGGCCAGCTCGAGGAGGAGGGACCGGGTGCCCTGGCCGTCGAGCGCTAGGAGCGAGACGGCGTCGGCGTCGTCGAGGCGCTCGTGGAGGCCGGCGACCAGGTCGGCGGCGGGGTGCCGCGGAGCCCGGTCGTCGGTGTGCTTGGCCATACCTGAACCCAAGCACTGACCACCGACACTCGGACCGATCGCGACGGGGGTCTGGGGATCAGGCTCGGCGTCGAGGTACAGGGGTTTCGAGTCGGCGCTTCGCGCCTCCTCAACCAGCGACGGCGAGACCTAGCGGCCCTGCTCCTTCTGACGGCGGTTGTAGTCACGCATGCGCTGCGGGATGCCGACGACGGCGGCGTCGTAGGAGGGGATCTGGTAGCGGTTGCAGAAGCGGTGGGCCCACTCCGAGTCGGGGACGCGCCGGCGCGTCCACTCACCGTCGTGGGCGACCAGCAGGAGGGTGACGTCGCTGACCGCGGTGCGTGGCTCGACGAAGCCCTCGACGCCGCGGCGGGCGGCCACCCACTCGTGCAGGTGCGTCTCGTCGACCTTGTCGGAGGCGCGCACGGTGGTCGAGCCGGTCCGGAAGCCGTCGCGTGCAGGCTTCCTCATCCGTGTCGACGAGCCGCGGCGAAAGCGGTCCAGCAAACCCATGGGAGGAAGTTTGCCAGCACCCCTGCAGCCGTGCGTCGGGCCGTGGTGGACAGGCTCGCCATAAGTGCAAGGATGGGCCGGTGGCCGACACCGACCCCGAGTTCGACGTACTCATCCTCGGGGCCGGATCAGGCGGCTATGCATGTGCTCTGCGAGCGGCTCAGCTCGGCCTCAAGGTCGGGCTCGTGGAGAAGGGGAAGCTCGGCGGGACCTGCCTCCACGTGGGGTGCATCCCGACCAAGGCCCTCCTCCACTCCGCGGAGATCGCCGATTCGGCGCGCGAGTCGGGAGACTTCGGCATCCGCGCCACCTTCGAGGGCGTCGACATGGTCGGGGTCAACACCTACAAAGACGGCGTCGTCTCGCGGCTCTTCAAGGGCCTCGCCGGACTCATCAAGGGTCGCGGCATCAGCGTGATCGAAGGGACCGGTCGCCTCACCGGCCCCCGCGAGGTCACCGTCGACGGCCGCGCCTACACCGGACGCCACGTCGTCCTGGCCAGCGGCTCCTACTCGCGCACCCTTCCCGGGCTCGACGTCGACGGGCATCGCATCCTCACCTCCGAGCAGGCGCTTCGCCTCGAGCACGTCCCGGCCTCGGTGGTTGTGCTCGGCGGCGGTGTCATCGGGTGCGAGTTCGCAAGCGTGTGGCGCAGCTTCGGGGCCGACGTCACGATCGTGGAGGCCCTGCCGCGCCTGGTGCCCGGAGAGGACGAGGCCTGTTCGAAGGCGCTCGAGCGGGCCTTCCGCAAGCGCGGCATCACCTTCCGCACCGCCACGCCCTTCCAGAGCGTGAAGACCACCGACGACGGCGTCGCCGTGACCGTCGAGGGCGGCGACGTCCTCGAGGCCGAGCTGCTCCTGGTCGCGGTCGGCCGTGGACCGGTGACCGAGGGGCTCGGCTACGACGAGCAGGGCGTCGCGATGGAGCGTGGCTTCGTCCTCACCGATGAGCGCTGCCGGACCAACCTCGACGGCGTCTACGCCGTCGGCGACATCGTGCCGGGACTGCAGCTGGCCCATCGCGGCTTCCAACAGGGCATCTTCGTCGCCGAGGACATCGCGGGTCTCGATCCGCAGCCGATCGACGAGACCGGCATCCCGCGGGTCACCTACAGCCGACCCGAGGTCGCCTCCGTCGGTCTCGACGAGGCGGCAGCCGCGGCGGCGTACGGCCCCGACGCCATCACCACCGTCACCTACGACTTGGGCGGCAACGGCAAGAGCCAGATCCTCAAGACCCAGGGCTTCGTCAAGCTCGTGCGCCGCAACGAGGGACCCGTGGTCGGGATCCACCTGGTCGGGGACCGCGTCGGCGAGCTCATCGGCGAGGCCCAGCTCATCTACAACTGGGAGGGGTACGCCGAGGACGTCGCGCCGCTCGTGCACGCCCACCCCACCCAGAACGAGGCCCTGGGCGAGGCTCACCTCGCCCTGGCCGGCAAGCCCCTGCACGCCCACTCCTGAAAGAAGCTGCCGCCCCTATGGCTACCGAAGTCAACCTCCCCGCCCTCGGCGAGTCCGTCACCGAAGGCACCGTCACCCGCTGGCTCAAGCAGGTCGGCGACGAGGTGGCCGTCGACGAGCCGCTGCTCGAGGTCTCCACCGACAAGGTCGACACCGAGATCCCCTCGCCCGTCGCGGGCACGCTGCTCGAGATCAAGGCCGAGGAGGACGAGACCGTCGAGGTCGGCGCGGTCCTCGCGGTGATCGGCGAGGAGGGCGAGGGCTCCGGCGACGCCGAGGACTCCGCCGAGCCCGAGGCGCAGCCCAAAGACGAGGAGCAGGCCGAGAAGAAGGCCGAGCAGGAGGAGGAGATCGTCGAGGAGGAGGGCGAGCTGCCCGACGGTGACGAGACGCCTGAGAAGGACAAGCAGGACGACTCCGACGACTCCGACGACTCCGACGACTCGGGCGACTCGGGCGACGACGACGAGCAGCAGGAGCCGGAGGAGCCGGCCGCCGTGAACGAGGACGGCGGCGGTGACGGTGACGGCGGTGGTGACGGTGGTGACGGTGGCGACAGCACTCCGGTGACCCTGCCGGCCCTGGGTGAGTCGGTCACCGAGGGCACCGTCACCCGGTGGCTGAAGAAGGTCGGCGACGAGGTCGCCGTCGACGAGCCGCTGCTCGAGGTCTCCACCGACAAGGTCGACACCGAGATCCCCTCCCCCGTCGCGGGCACCCTGCTCGAGATCAAGGTCGAGGAGGACGAGACCGTCGAGGTCGGTGCCGAGCTGGCCGTCATCGGGTCGGGCCGGCCTGCCCAGAGCCCGAGCGAGGACGAGCCCGAGGACGAGACGGAGCCCGAGCCCGAGCCCGAGCCCGCCGAGGATGACGAACCCGACGCCGAACCGGCGGACAAGGACAAGGACAAGGACAAGAAGGACGAGGACGAGGAGCCCGAGCCGCGCAAGGAGCCCGAGGCCGAGCCCGAGTCCGAGAAGAAGGCCGAGCAGGACGAGCCGACGTCACAGGACGAGCCCCAGCCCGAGCCCGAGAAGGCCGGCGACAAGGACGACTCGGGTCACGGCTACGTCACCCCGTTGGTCCGCAAGCTCGCCTCCCAGCACGACGTCGACCTCTCGACCGTGACCGGGTCCGGCGTCGGCGGCCGGATCCGCAAGCAGGACGTCCTGGAAGCGGCGAAGTCGAAGGAGACGCCGGCCGAGCAGCCTGCAGCCCAGCAGCAGGGCAAGCCGGCGGCGTCGTCGAGCACGACTCCCTCGTCGCTGCGCGGCACGACCGAGAAGGTCTCCCGGCTGCGCAAGATCATCGCCGAGCGCATGATGGACTCCCTGCACAGCGCGGCGCAGCTCACCCAGGTGGTCGAGGTCGACGTCACGAACCTCGCCCGGCTGCGCGAGGAGGTGAAGGAGGACTTCCTCGCCCGTGAGGGCGTCAAGCTCAGCTACCTGCCGTTCTTCGCCAAGGCCGCGGTCGACTCACTCAAGGAGCACCCCAAGCTCAACGCGACCATCGACACCGACGCCGGGGAGATCACCTACTACGACCGCGAGAACCTGGCCTTCGCCGTCGACACCGAGAAGGGCCTGCTGACCCCCGTCGTCAAGGACGCCGGGGACCTCTCGGTGGCGGGCCTGGCCAAGAAGATCGCGGATGTGGCCGAGCGGACCCGCTCCAACAAGATCGGACCCGACGAGCTCTCCGGCGGGACCTTCACGATCACCAACCTCGGCAGCGTCGGCGCCCTGTTCGACACCCCGATCATCAACAAGCCCCAGGTGGCGATCCTCGGACCGGGCACGGTGACCAAGCGCCCCGTGGTCATCGACGACCCCAACCTCGGCGAGACGATCGCGGTGCGCCACATGGTCTACCTCGCCCTCACCTACGACCACCGCCTGGTCGACGGCGCCGACGCGGGCCGCTTCCTGCAGGCGGTCAAGGCCCGCCTGGAGGCCGGTCAGTTCGAGGTCTGACCCTCACCGGCCCGCACCAGGCCGGACTCGTAGGCGAGGACCGCGAGCTGCACCCGATCGCGCACGTCGAGCTTGCTCAGCAGACGGGACACATAGGTCTTGACCGTCGGCTCACTGAGGAAGAGCTCGTCGCCGATCGCTGCGTTGGGCAGGCCGCGCGCGACAGCACGGAGCACGTCGAGCTCACGTTCGCCGAGGCCCGCCAGGACCGGCGGCAGCTCGCCCGGGCGAGGGCCCCGCGACGAAGCGCTCGAGCAGCCGCCGCGTCAGCGCCGGGGCCAGGATCGTGTCGCCGCGAGCCACGTCCTCGACGGCGTTGACGAGGTTGGCAGGCGAGACGTCCTTGAGCAGGAAGCCGCTCGCACCGGCCCGCACGGCTGCGTAGACGTACTCGTCGAGGTCGAAGGTGGTCAGCACGATCACCTTGGTCTCCGGCTGCTGCGCGACCAGGCGGCGGGTGGCCTCGATGCCGTCGAGCTCGGGCATCCGGACGTCCATCAGCACGACGTCGGGCGACGGTCGCGCGCACGACCTCGATGCGCCTCGTTGCCGTTGCGTGCCTCCCCGAGCACGGCCATGCCGGCCCGCTCGAGGATCAGGGCGAACCCGGTCCGGACCAGCTCCTGGTCGTCGACGACGACGACCGAGGTCACGACGGCCCCGCCGGGATGACGGCAGCAACCCGGAAGCCTCGCCCGGTCCGCGCGCCGACCTCGACCGTGCCGCCGTACAACGCGACCCGCTCACGCATGCCGACCAACCCGTTGCCCTCGGGCCCTCCGCTCGGGCCGCGCCCGTCGTCGACGACCTCGATCGCCACGTCGTCGGCCCCATAGGTCAGGGCGACGCTCACCTCGGAGGCGTCGGCGTGCCGCCTGACGTTGCTCAGCGCCTCCTGCACGATCCGGTACGCCGCCAGGTCGACGCCCGGCGGGAGCGGGCGGTGCGTCCCCCACCACGTCGAGCTCGGCCCGCAGTCCGGTCGCCCGAGCCTCCTCGACCAGTGAGGTGACGGCACTCAGACCAGGCTGCGGCGCCAGCGCCCCAGGCTCGTCGGAGTCGCGGAGCATCGTCACCACCCGGCGCATCTCGGCGAGGGCGGAGGCACCCGTGGTGCGGATCGTGGCCAGGGCCTGCCGCGCGTAGTCGGGGTCGTCGTCGACGACCTGCTCCGCGGCCCCGGCCTGCACGACCATGATGCTCACCGAATGCGCCACGATGTCGTGCAGCTCGCGCGCGATCCGGGTCCGCTCCTCCAGAACGGCCGCCATCGCGTGCTCAGCCGCAGCCACCTCGGCCTCGACGGCGCGCCGCGTCGACTCGTGCGCTCGGTGCTCGAAGCGGGACAGCCCCCAGCCGAAGAGCCACACCATGGTGAAGACGCTCCAGTGGAAGACGATCTCACCGGGCGACTGGAGCGACTCGACGAACAGGTCGAAGGACAGCAGCGTGGTTGCCCCGGCTGCAGCCCCGAGGTAGGGCACGCGGCCCCGACCGAAGCGTGCCATCGAGAAGACGGCGATCGCCATGGGCACGAACTGCCCGTAGAAGAGGACGTACACCTCGACGACACTGAAGAGCAGCGGCCACGACCACAGCACGACGAGGCCGGCGAGCAGTGGCGACGTACGCCGCTGGGTCAGCGCCAGCCCTGCCAGCACGACGACCGCCGACGTGGCCACCGCCGAGCCGTCGCCCTGGCGGGAGGTGAAGGGCAGCCACAGCTCGGCCAGGCCCACCGCGGTCACGCCCGCCGCGAGGGCGAGGTCGAAGAGCCGGCGGTAGGCAGGGGGCACGCGCTCACGATAGGTGGGATGCCGGCTCCGGGTCGTCAGCCTGAAGTCGACAGCCGGATCAACTCCGGTCGACCCGGCAGGGGCCCTCCGGCCGATGACGCGCGACGAGCGGCACGGGTTCTCTTCCCCCACCCATCCCCCTCCTTGAGGAGCGTCATGAAAGACACCGCCACCTTCCGCCGCACCGCAGTCGTCGTGGGCCTCACCGGCGCCGTCGTCACCTCGACGGTCTGGTCGGTCCTCGAGCCCGCCTTCCCGGCCGAGGTCACCGACCGGCTCGCCGCCATCGAGGACGGTGGGACCGGAGCAGCGGTGTCTGCCGCCGCCTTCGCTGTCACGCAGCTGTTCATGCTGGCCGCGGTGCTCGGCATCGCCCACTTGATCCGGCACGGCTCCCCCGTCCTGTCCAACCTCGGCGGCGCCCTGGCTGTGGTCGGCGTGATCGGCCACGCGGTCTTCTCCGGGTCCGCGCTGATGATGCTCACCATGGCCGGCGACCCGGCCAACCGCGAGGTCTACGCACGGCTCGTGGAGGACTTCGAGTCCTCGCCGATGATGGCGTTCGCCGCGGCCGGACTCCTCGGGACCGTGTTCGGCATCCTCCTGCTCAGCATCGGCCTCTGGCGCTCACGCGCCGTGCCGCGCTGGATCCCCGCGATGCTGTGGGCGTTCCTGGTCATCGAGTTCGTCGGGAGCAACCTGAGCGACCACGCGACGTACGCCGCCCTGCTCTGCCTCGCCCTCGCGTTCGGGGGTCTCGCCCTCGAGGTCGCCCGCACGCCCCGGTCCGACTGGGAGACCGCGACCGCGCCGGCGCGCGGTCAGGGGACGGACCGCGTGCTCACCTCTTGACCCCTCCCCCCACCATGGGTCCATGCATGTCGTGATCGCGGGGAGCTCGGGCTTCCTGGGGACCCACCTGTCCGACGAGCTGGTCGCCCGCGGACACGCGGTCACCGCCCTCACGCGCCGCTCGAGCAGTGCGCCGGACGAGTCGACGTGGGACCCGTACGCCGGTCAGGTCGATCGCGCCGTCATCGAGCGGGCCGACGTCGTGGTCAACCTGGCCGGCTCCCCCACGGCCGGCAACCCGCACTCGGCGAGGTGGGCGCGCGAGCTCCGGGACAGCCGCGTGACCACCACCGGGGTGCTGGCCGAGGCGATCGCCGCCTCGGACCGCAAGCCGGCCTTCCTCGCAGGCAACGGGATCTCCTACTACGGCGACCACGGCGACGCTGTGCTGACCGAGGCCAGCGACAGCCGCGGCCACGCCCTGCTCACCTCTGTCACGCGCGAGTGGGAGGCGGCAGCCCGCCCCGCGATCGAGGCCGGCGCCCGCCTGTGCGTCCTGCGCACGGCGCCGGTGATGGACAGACGGAGCCCGCCGCTCAAGCAGCTCCGTCTGCTCTTCAAGGCCGGCCTCGGTGGTCGGCTCGGCCAGGGCACCCAGCACATGGCCATGGTCTCGCTGCGCGACTGGGTGGGCGGCGTCGTGCACCTGGCCGAGCACGAGGAGGCCTCGGGTCCCTTCAACCTCTGCTGCCCCGAGACCCCGACGAACGCCGAGTTCACCAGGGCACTGGCGGCCGCGGTGCACCGGCCGGCCGTGCTCACCGTGCCGAGGCCGGTGCTGAAGGTCGCCGGAGGTCGGATGGCGCCAGAGCTCCTCGGCTCCCTCAACGTGCGACCTGTAGCGCTGGAGGAGGCGGGCTACCGCTTCCGCGACCGCGACGTCACCGCGGTCGTGGCGTCCGGTCTCCGCTGAACCGACGGCGCAGCGCCACCACCATCAGCAGGGCGCCCGCCGCCGTCAGCAGCAGCCACTTGACCGTGCCGGCCGCGAGCATCGCCTCGATCCGTGCGTCGCTCGGTCCAGGGACCACGTTGAGCATGACGAACACGTTCTCGACGATGTCAGCACCGGCTGCCGAGACCGACAGGACGACGCCGAGGCCCACCAGGGCCCGACGAGCCAGCGCTCGGAAGACGATGACCCCCAACAGCCCGTAGCCGATGCTGAACAGCATGTCGCAGAGCACGGCGGCGAGCGTGCGCGCGTCCTCATCGCCGAGCAGCTCAGCGAACGCGGTCGCCGACTCGGCCGTCTGGAGTTCCACGTAGTCGGGCTGGAAGGCCACGATCCCCACCAGGGCGAGGAGGGTCAGACCGGCCAGCGGCTTCCACGGGGGCACGTGCGAACTGTAGGAGGTCCCGGCGCCCCACGACTCACCCAGCGCGCACCGCCGCCACGCGCCAACGGCCGTCGAGCCTGCGCAGCGTCACCTCCCGGCGGGCGGGCGAGGACACCGGGAGGCGGATGCGCGTGCCGGGCCCGACCGCTGTGGCCCGCACGAGCCGTTCGGTAACAGCCACGACCAGGGTGTTGTGGCGGCGTACGACGACGCGGGCGTTGAGCAGCTGGGTCCGCATCCCCGCGACCACGAGGCCCTGGTCCCGCCACTGCTCGAGCATCGCCAGATCGTGCCGACCGGCGAGTGAGCGCGCGACGTAGAGCCGCCGCAGGGCGACGCGATCACCCCGTTGCCACGCATCGGCTCGTCGGCGGTCCCAGGTGCTGAGTGCTGCCACGGCCGGGTCCCGCGACGCTCGCGCACCCACCGAGTCCACCTCGGACGCGCGGTCGGCGCCTGGAGCTCCCGCCGGGTCCCGGCCGAGCGCGAGCACGCCTCCAGCGGCGATCGGGGCGGCGAGCATGAGCAGGACCACGAGGGCCGCACGGACAGGGGTCATGAGGCCCTCCTACCCCGCTGACCCCCTATGACCCAGCTCGTCCACAGGCCGGCACCGGACCCGGGCGTAGAGTCGGACCGTGGACTTCCGGCAGCTCGGGACGCTCGACTACCTCGCGGCCTGGGACCTCCAGCGCGAGGTGCACGCGGCCGTGGCCGACGGCACGGCTCCCGCGACGACCCTGCTGCTCGAGCACCCGCCCGTCTACACCGCCGGCAAGCGCACCGAGCCGCACGAGCGGCCGGCCGATCCCGGTGGCGCGGCGGTGATCGACGTCGACCGTGGCGGCAAGATCACCTTCCACGGCCCGGGTCAGCTGGTCGGCTACCCGATCGTGGCGCTGCCCGACCACGTCAAGGTCGTCGACTACGTCCGCCGGGTCGAGGAGGCCCTGATCGGTGTCTGCGCCGAGCTCGGGGTGACCACCGCCCGAGTGCCGGGCCGCAGCGGGGTCTGGCTGCGCGCCGACGGCCGACGTCGCGAGCGCAAGGTCGCGGCCATCGGCATCCGCGTCAGCCGGGGGGTCACCATGCACGGCTTCGCCCTCAACTGTGACGTCGACCTCGGATGGTACGACCGGTTCGTCCCGTGCGGCATCGCCGACGCCGGGGTGACGACGCTCAGCGCCGAGGTGGGCGCCCCCGTCACGGTGGCCGACGTCGTGCCGCTCGTGGAGCGTCAGCTGACGACGTACCTCTCCTGGCAGCCGTACGCCGCCACGCCGGACTACGACCCACGCCCGACCCCGGCCGCACGCGGAGGATCGAGCTGGTCACTCCCCGATGACCTCCTCACTCGTCATCGAGGCCTCGGGGCTGCGCAAGGAGTTCCGCTCGCGTCGCGGGGCCGTCCGCACTGCCGTGCAGGACCTGGATCTGGCCGTGCCGGCCGGGGGCGTCCACGGCTTCCTCGGGCCCAACGGCTCCGGCAAGACGACGACGATCCGAATGCTGCTCGGGTTGGCGCGCGCGACGAGCGGAAGCATGCGGCTCTTCGGTCGCACCGTCCCCGACGACCTCCCGGACGTGATCGGACGGATCGGCGCCGTGGTCGAGTCGCCCAAGTTCGCCCCCAACTTCAGTGCCCGGCAGAACCTCCGGCTCCTCGCGGACTCGATCGGCGCGCCGGCCACGCGCGTCGACGCCGCTCTGGAGACGGTCAGCCTCACCGGGCGCGATCGCGACCGTTACAAGTCCTACTCGCTCGGGATGAAGCAGCGGCTCGCCATCGCGGCCACGCTGCTCAAGGACCCCGAGCTGCTCATCCTCGACGAGCCGACCAACGGTCTCACCCGGCGGGGATCCGCGAGATCCGCGACACCGTGCGCTCCCTGGGTGCTGCCGGGGTCACCGTCCTGCTCAGCTCGCACATCCTGGCGGAGGTGCAGCAGGTGTGCACCTCGGCCACGATCATCGGCAACGGCCGCCTGCTGGCCAGCGGACCGGTCGAGGAGCTCCTGGCCGGCAGCGCCGGGCTGCGGGATCCGTGCCCGAGGCGGAGCGAGCCCGGGCCGTCCTGGAGCTGGCGGGCATCCGCGCCGCCGTCGTCTCCGGCGCCGAGCTCAGCGTCGACTCGGACGCGCCGGCCGAGGTCACCCAGGCGCTCGCCTCGGCCGACATCTGGCTGAGCGAGCTCACGCCGGTCCGCCGCGACCTCGAGTCGGTCTTCCTCGAGCTGACGGCCGCTGACACGTTGGGTCACGAGTCATGATCCGGTTGCTCTCGGTCGGCTTCACCCCGGCTCCGGTGGCGGCGGGCCGTCGTCGTCCTGCTCGCCCTCGCAGTCGCGCTCCCCGCGATCGTGTTCGCATCGGTCGCCTGGAACACGCGACCGGTCTCGGCAGAGGAGCAGGCCGAGGTCGCGCGGATCATCGAGCAGGAGACCAAGGCGCCCTACACCCAACGCGAGCTGAGGCGCTGCGTCGACAAGCCCCAGCGCTACGGGATCCCCGAGGGCACCGACGTCCAGAGCGCCTGCGAGGACGCCGTCCTGCCGCGACCGGAGTACTTCTCCTCACGCCAGGTGCTGTCCATCCCCGACGAGATGCGGGGATCAGGCATCGCGATCGTGGTGGTCCTCGTGCTCTTCGTGATGCTGCTCGGCACGACCTTCGTCGGCCACGACTGGAACACCGGGTCGATGAGCAACCAGCTGCTCTTCGACCCCCGCCGGGTCCGCGTCTGGGCCGCCAAGTGCCTCGCTGTGTTCGCGGTGGGGCTGGCCGTGGCCACCATGGTGCTCACGGCGTACTGGTTCGGCCTGGGGCGCCTGGTCGCGGCGCGCGACCTCGAGACACCGCCCGGGGTGATGCTCGACGCCTACCAGCAGGGGTGGCGCGGCGCGGCCCTGGTGGCGGCCGCCGGACTGGGCGGTTTCGCCCTCACGATGCTCTTTCGCAGCACCGTGGTGACTCTCGGCATCCTCTTCGCCGTGTCCTTGGCCGGGCCGCTGCTCCTGCTCGTCACGGGGATCCCCGGCAACGAGCGACTGATGCCGCAGAACAACGCCCTGGCGTACCTCGAGGACGGCCTCACCGTCGTCGACTACGACGATCCGTCGTGCTTCGACGGTCCGTCCGATGACTGTGCGACGAGGATCAGCCGCGCCGACGGAGCGCTGTACTTCGGTGGCCTCCTGGTGCTGGCCTGCGCCCCGTCGGTGCTGAGCTTCCGGCGCCGCGACGTTCCCTGACTCCTCGGCGGGCTCAGCCCTCGGTGAAGGCGTAGTTGGCGATGAAGAACGTGTCGCCCGCGCCCGTCGGGTTCCAGGTGACCTGGAACCCGAACTGATTGGTGGCACCGAATGAGTGGCTGTTGAGGGCGAGCACAGGGTAGATTGCCCCGACCGGGTAGACGCAGAGCGTGTTGACCGGCGCGGTCGGCGCCGCAGACGTGCCCGTGCAGGTCTCCCCGGCGCTGACCCCGTCGATGAACGTGCTGTAGCCCGCGTTCGCTGCCGGGATCGGGAAGCTGGCGTCGGCGCGCCAGTCCCCTGCGGCGCCTGCCGACTGGAAGTCCCCGGCGACGAAACCCCGGACCGTCTCGCCGGCCGTGAGGTTGGTGAGCGCCGACCGTCCAGCCGGCCCGGCCGCTCCCGCGGGTCCAGCGGTCCCGGCGGGGCCGGCGGGTCCAGCCGCACCGGCCGATCCGGCGGGTCCGGCGGGTCCAGCGGTCCGGCGGGCCCGGTGGCACCCTGGGGCCCGGCCGGGCCCTGGGGCCCGCTGGGAGCCTGACCAGCCTTGAAGTCGAGCGCCTTCAACGAGCCGTTCTTCACCTCGCTCGTGCCAACGGCACTGGGGGCGATCTGCCGGGCCTTGACGGAGTTCTTCGCCAGACCGGCGGCGTAGGCGGTGCCGCTGAGGGCGATGACGAGCGCGAGCACAGCGATGACGTTGCCGCGCATCCAGCGAGGGACTGTGGTCATCGGGTCTCCTGGGATGGGAAAGGGTGGACCTTCGGACGCTAGTGCCGCTGCGACGAGCCCTCCATAGCCCAGAGGGGCCCCCACCCCGCGCCACGTAGACTCGACGAAGTGACGACCGCCCCCACGTCCGCCGACGGCCGCAGGCTGCTGCGCCTCGAGGTGCGCAACGCCGAGACCCCCATCGAGCGCAAGCCGGAGTGGATCAAGACCCGGGCCAAGATGGGTCCGGAGTACAAGCACCTGCAGAGCCTGGTGAAGTCCGAGGGCCTCCACACGGTCTGCCAGGAGGCCGGCTGCCCCAACATCTTCGAGTGCTGGGAGGACCGCGAGGCGACCTTCCTCATCGGCGGTGACCAGTGCACGCGGCGGTGCGACTTCTGCCAGATCGACACCGGGAAGCCGCAGCCGCTCGACCGCGACGAACCGCGCCGGGTGGCCGAGTCGGTTCGCACCATGGAGCTGCGCTACGCCACCATCACCGGCGTCGCCCGCGACGACCTCCCCGACGGTGGCGCCTGGCTGTACGCCGAACGGTCCGCGCCATCCACCAGCTCAACCCAGAGACGGGCGTGGAGAACCTCATCCCCGACTTCAACGGCAAGCCCGACCTGCTGGCGGCGGTTTTCGAGTCCCGGCCCGAGGTGCTGGCGCACAACGTCGACACGGTCCCGCGGATATTCAAGCGGATCCGGCCCGCATTCCGCTACGACCGGTCGCTCGCGGTGCTCACCGCTGCGCGAGACTTCGGCCTGGTGACGAAGTCCAACCTCATCCTCGGTATGGGTGAGACCCGCGAGGAGGTCTCGCAGGCGCTGCGCGACCTGCACGACGCGGGGACCGAGCTGGTGACGATCACCCAGTA
>CAVYFR010000006.1:0-529184 GCA_963767915.1 uncultured Actinomycetota bacterium | reverse complement strand
CCCGCAAGGGGGTCCGCTTTCGCCGTTGCTCTCGAACACGCTCTTGGATGAAGTGGACCAGAGCCAGAAGAAGCGAGGGCTTGCCTTCTGTCGGTACGCCGATGACCTCAATGTGTACACGAGGTCGAAGCAGCGGCGGAAGACGCCATGCAGACACTGCGTGGGCTTTTCGCCAAACTCCGACTCCAGGTCAACGAATCCAAGAGTGCCGTGGCTCGCCCCTGGGAACGTCGGTTTCTCGGCTATACATTCTCGATAGCCAAGAAGACCGGGGAACTCAAACGGCGGCGAGCTTCCTGCAGACCCCGGCCTGGGGAGAGGTCAAGAGCGAGTGGCGCCACGAGTCACTCGGGTGGTTCGAGGGTGACCGGCTCGTCGGGGCCGGGCTCGTGCTCTACCGCCAGCTCCCCCGCGTCAAGCGCTACCTCGCCTACCTGCCCGAAGGGCCGGTCCTCGAGTGGGACACTGACGACCTGGCTTCGCAGCTGACGCCGCTCGCGACCCTGCTCGCGGACCGGGGGCGTTCGCGGTGCGGATGGGCCCTCCCGTGGTGACCCGACGGTGGGACGCCGCCACGGTCAAGGCCGGCATCGCCGATGACGCCGTACGCCGCCTCGACGAGCTCACCCCCACGGCCCGCGACCCGCTCGGGGCGAGATCGTCTCCCAGCTCGTCGACCTGGGGTGGCACCGGGTCGGCGGTGGCGCCGGCTTCGCGGCGGGGCAGCCCCAGCACGTCTTCCAGATCCCCCTGGCCGGCCGTGAGGAGGCCGACGTGCTGGCGGGCATGAACCAGCAGTGGCGGCGCAACATCAAGAAGGCAGCCAAGGAGGGGTCGAGACCAGCACCGGGACGCTCGAGGACCTCCCGCCTTCCACGACCTCTACGTCCACACCGCCCGACGCGACGGCTTCACCCCGCGCCCGGCGTCGTACTTCCGCACCATGCTGACGGCCCTCGGCGCCGAGGATCCGACCGGATCCGGCTCCACCTGGCCCACCACGACGGCGACCTGGTCGCCGCGACCGTGGCGATCAGGGTGGGCGTCGCACAGCTGGTACTCCTACGGCGCCTCGTCGACCGAGAAGCGGGAGGTCCGCGGTCGAACGCCGTGCAGTGGGCGATGATCCGCGATGCCCTGGCCACCGGCGCGGAGGTCTACGACCTGCGAGGGATCACCGACACCCTCGACAAGGACGACCCACAGATCGGGCTGATCCAGTTCAAGGTCGGGACCGGCGGCGAGGCCGTGGAGTACGCCGGCGAGTGGGACCTCCCGCTCAACAAGCTGCTCTACCGCGCCTTCGACCTCTACCTGCGACGCCGCGGATGAGCACGCGACCATGAGCCTGGTCCTGGGTGTCGACGGACCGCGTTGGCGGCGCCACCTGCGCACCGTCGCGGACGCCCAGCCCGGTCTGACCCCGGTCTGCAAGGGCAACGGCTACGGCTTCACCCTGGGCAGGTTGGCCCGCAGGTGCGACTGGCTCGGCGTCGACACGCTGCGCGGTCGGCACCTACGAGGAGCTGGGCGAGGTCGCCGACCGGTTCCACGGCAGCCCTCCTGGTGATGACGCCGTGGCGGCCCTTCGTCGGCGACCTGGAGCCGGACCTGGCCGACCGGGTCATGCACACGGTCAGCCGGGTCGAGGACCTCGACGCCCTCCTCGAGCGGCAGCCCGGACGCGCGCTTCGTGCTCGAGCGGATGACCAGCATGCAGCGCCACGGGCTGTCGGCGCCTGACCTGTGGGCCGCGGCGTCCCGGCTGCGCGGTGGACGGCTCGAGGGCATCGCCCTGCACCTGCCGCTGCCGCCCAGGGGTCGCACCTGGCCGAGGCGAGTCGCCTGCTCAACGACGTGGTCGCCGCCGGGCTGGGCGGCCCCACGATCTGGGTCAGCCACCTGACCCCGTCTGAGCTCGATGCGCTGCGCGCGTCGTACGCCGACTGACGAGATCCGGCCGCGGATCGGGACCGACCTGTGGCTGGGGGACCGCGCGCGCCCTGTCGGTCACCGCGACCGTCCTGGACGTCCACGCGGTCGAGCGCGGTGACGCGTTCGGCTACCGGGCGCGCACGGCGCCCAAGTCCGGTCACCTGCTGGTGGTCAGCGGCGGCACCGCCGCACGGCATCGGCCTGGAGGCTCCGACGGGCGACTCCTCGATCAAGGCGCGCGCCGGCGACGCTGGCGCGGGTGGTCTCGACGCGGTCGGCTTCGTCCGGTCCCCGTTCTCGATCGACGGCAAGCAACGGCTCTTCGCCGAGCCGCCGCACATGCAGGCCTCGATGCTCTTCGTACCCAGCGGGGCGCGGGTGCCCGACGTGGGCGACCGCATCGACGTACGCGTCCGATTCACGGCCACCCGGTTCGACCGGGTGGACATCACGTGACGACCCGCAAGCTCACCCGGAGGACTTCCCCGACGTCCTGCGCGTGGGCCGTGAGGCCTTCGGCGACCCGCCACCGGGGGCCACCCAACCGACCGGCGACGCCTATCCGCTCCCGGCCGGCACGGTTGGGGGACCTTCGACGGACCTCGGCTCCGGGCCAGGCTCAGCGCCTTCGAGTTCGTCTCCTGGTTCCACGGGCGACGAGTCCCGACCTCTGGCATCGCCGGGGTCGCCGTCGCCGCGCGAGGACCGCGGTGGCGGGCTCCTCCGACCTCTCCTCGTCGCCGCCCTCGACGAGGCGCTCGAGCGCGGCGAGGTCGATCTCGACGCTCTACCCACCGCCACCGGCATCTACCGCGGCCTGGGCTACGAGGTGGTCGGGTCCTTCGACACGATCTCGCTGCCGACGGCCGAGCTCGCCGGGATCCCGCGCCGGCGAGGACCATGACACGGCGCGCCGAGGTCGGCGACGTCCCCGCGATCAGGGAGATCTACGAGTCCTGGTCGACGGCCGCAGAACGGCCCGCTGACCCGCGACACCCCGACCTTCACCGCGACCGATCTCGAGGTGCTCGAGGCCTTCACAGCAATCACCCTCGCCGTCGAGGACGACCGGGTCGTCGGCTTCGTCTCCTGGCAGCGCGGGCAGGGGTACGGCGCCGACGCGGCGATCAGGGTCGGTGACCTCCTCGCCACGACAGCTGACGGCTACCGCGCCCTGTGGCGGTTGCTCGCACACCTTCGCCTCGGTCACCCGCACGATCCGCGTGCACACCTCGGGCCTGGACCCGGCCCGCCTGGTCCTGCCGACCGCGACCTGGGACGTGGTCGAGCGCGAGCCTACATGGTGCGCGTCCTCGACCTCCCCGGCGCCCTGAGCGGCATCCCTGTCGTCACACCGGGCTCGGTGGCCCTGCGGGTCTCCGGCGACCGGCTGGCGCTCCTCGACGGCGACTACCGCCTCTGCGCCGACGCCGACCGGCTCGTCTGCGAGCCGGGCGCGTCGGCGACCGCCGTCACCCTCAGCCCGCACGGTGTCGGCCTGCTCTTCGCCGGCGTCCAGTCCTGCGCGAACCTCCGGCATGCTCGGCCACCTCAGTGGCGGCCTCGGCCGCGACCGACGCCCTCCTCGACGCCTGGTTCGGTGCTCGTCAGCTCCACATCCGCGACTACTTCTGATCAGGCTCGTCCAAGGAACGAGACGAGCTGATGTTGGTGATCGAGCGATCAGCGCCGCCCGAGGAACGAGGTCGGGCTGATCACTGGTGATCGAGCGAGCCGTCGGCGACTGAGCCTGCGAAGACGCCGAACCGGCGTGTCGAGATCCGGTGACCCTCCCTGTCACCTCGACCGATGGTCTCGAGACGGCGCTCCGCGCCTCCTCGACCACCGTCGGTGACCGGACGTCGCGACGACCACACCGACCAGGTAGCAGCTGAGCAGCCGACGCGGAGCAGGATCGCGAGCCAGTAGAAGCCGGCGTCGCCGCCACCGGCGGGGGCCAGGAAGTCCCCGAGGTACCACCAGACCAGCACGAAGTAGACGACCTCGCCGGCCTGCCAGACGAGGAGGTCGCGCCACCGCGGCACCGCCAGCACCGCGAGCGGCAGGAGCCAGAGCGCGTGCTGCGGCTCGTAGGACCGGTTGACCAGCACCAGACCCGCGACCAGCAGCAGACCGATCTGCGCGAGGCCGGGCGCACGAGGTGCCCGCGCGACCAGCACGCCGACCCCGACGCCCCACGCCACGAGCAGCAGCAGCGACATCCTGTTCACCGACTCCGGTCGAGAGGCCGAGGTCCGCGGCCTGGTCGACCACCAGCCAGAGCGACCCCTCTCCGGCCGGACGATCCAGGTAGGAGGCGGCCGCGGCGCGCCACTGCGAGCTCCCGGAGACATAGGCGGGCAGGTTGACCAGAGCCCAGACGGCCATCGCCGTCACGACGACGGGCACGCGCATCCGCCGGCCGGCCCCGGCGCAGCGCGACCAGCACGACGGCCACGAGCAGCAGCAGGGGGTGGACCAGCACCGCTGCCCCCACCCCGACCAGGGCGCCGGTCAGCGCCAGACGTCGTCGCGACCAGGCCCGCAGGGCCCCCGCCACGCACGCCGCGGCCGCCAGCTCCGGCCCGAGCACCCCGGTGAGCAGCAGCACCGGCGCGGCTGGCGAACGCGACCGCGTCCCACGGTCGCCGCGGTCGACGCCGGCCAGGAGCCAGGCCGAGACCAGCGCGAGCGCGGCCAGGACGAGCGCGTTGACGACGACGAAGGTGCGCACCTGCTCGCGGACCTCCGGTTCGTCGGCGTAGTCCGAGGGCGCCTCGGCGTACAGCTCCTCGAGGTCGGGAGACCCGAGACCCCAGCTGGTCACCCACGCGGTGCCCCACGAGAGGTACGCCGAGCCGGCCGGCTGGTCGGTGACCGGGAAGCGGTCGCGGACCTGCGCGTCGCTCGTGAAGGGCCAGTCGAGCTCGATCAGTCCGAGGCCGAGGTAGGTGTGCGGCAGCGAGCTGTCGCACAGCTCGGCGTACCGGCGCGGGTCGTCCTGCCAGGCGTCGTCGAAGCACGGGGTCTTGGTGACCAGTCCCAGGGCGAAGCACAGGGCGGTGAGGGCGAGCGTGACGCGCACGGGCGTCCACCACGGGTGCCGGTCCGCGTGGTCGCCGACGGGTCCCCCGACCCCCTCGCTCAGGACCGCGACGACGGGGTCCTCCCGGGTGGGGTGGACCTCGCGTCTCACCTGGTCACCAGAACGCGAGGAACGACCTGCTGGCGAAGGCTGCCGCGGAGGGCCGCGCCGTCGGCTGACTGGTCGGCTGTCGGGCTCGGCGACTCGTGACGGCGTGGGCTCCTCGGTCGGCTCCTCGGTCGGCGACGGGGACTCACCGCAGCCGAGCAGCCCGCACGTCTCGGTCGGCTCCTCGGTCGGCTCGACGGTCGGCTCCTCGGTCGTCGGCTCGACCGTGGGCTCCTCCGTCTCGGTCTCGGTCGGCTCCTTGGTCGGCTGGCCGGGGTTCTGCTGCGACCGGGTCGGAGCCGGCGGCGGACATAGGGCTCGTGCCCGTCGGTGGGTGCGTCACCGTCGACGAAGACCGGCTCGGGGAACTCCTCGACCGGCAGCCCGTCCATCATCGTGCCCATGATCGCGGTCCAGGTCTCGGCGGGAAAGGCACCGCCGAAGTACGACGGCAGCCAGCCCTCGAGCTGCTCGTTGCCCTGACCGCGCACGTACATCACGGCGGTGGCCAGCTGGGGGGTGAAGCCGGCGAACCACGCCGAGGAGACCTCGCCCTTGCCGTTGGTGGCCGTGCCGGTTTTGCCGGCCGCGGGCCGCCCGAGCTCCAGCGCCGCGGTGCCGGATCCGCTGCTCACCACCTGTTGCAACGCATAGGAGACGTCGGCCGCGATGTCCTCGCTGACCGCGCGCCGGGTGCTCACCTTGTGGTTGAAGCGGACCTTCCCCTCGGCGTCGACGACCTTCTTGATGATGAACGGCTGCGCGGCCACGCCCTTGTTGGCGATCGTGGCGTAGCCGTTGGCCATGTTGATCGGGCTCACCGTCGCTGAGCCGAGGGCCACTCCCGTTTGGGGCAGCAGTCCGGCGGAGATCTGGGGGAACCCGTGGACCTGCTTGTCGGGCCGGGGGCCGGGGATGCCCATGGCCTCGGCCATGTCGACGATCTTGTCGGGGCCGTTCTCCATCGAGATGGTCATGTCGATGAACGCCGTGTTCACGGAGTTCTCGGCCGCGCTGACCATCGAGATCGACGAGCCGTAGTCGGTGAAACCCTGGTTCTCGAAGTCGAGCCCGTCGGGCAGCACGATGGGCGAGTTGCCATCGAAGGTGTCGTTGAGGGAGAAGCCGTCCTCGATCGCCGCCGCCAGCGCGAAGGCCTTGAACGTCGATCCGGCCTGGCCTCCTTCGACCGCCCAGTTGAGCTGGGAGTCGAGGTAGTCCTGACCGGCGTAGAAACCGACCACGGCACCGGTGCCGGGTTCGACGATCGCCGCTCCGACGTGCAGCTGCTTGTCCTTGAAGCCCTCGGGCCGCTGCTCGACCACGCCGTCCTTCGCAGCGGTCATGCCCTTCTCGGTGAACGTGGTCGTGACGCGGAGCCCGCCACCGTTGATCTCCTCCTCGGGGAAGCCGAGCCGCTCGAGCTCCTCGCGGACCATGGTCAGCATGTGACCCTTCTGGTCCGCGTAGGCACTCTCGGCCTCCTCGGGCGGGAAGGCGGGCAGGCGCTTGGCCGCTCGCTCACCCTCGGCGGCCGGGATGTTCTCCAGCTCCACCATGTTGGACAGCACCTGCTGGTAGCGGGCGCGCAATGCGCGCAGGCTCGCCTTGCCGTTGGCGGGGTCGAAGCGACTCGGGCTGTTCAGGATGGCGGCGAGGGCCGCGGACTGACGCAGGTCCAGGTCGGCCGCCGGGACCTGGAAGTAGGCCTTGGCCGCGGCCTCGACGCCGTAGGCCCCGCGTCCGAAGTAGATGGTGTTGAGGTAGCCGGTGAGGATCTCCTTCTTGCTCACCTTGCGCTGGAGCTTCAGGGCGAGGATCGCTTCCTTGACCTTGCGCGTGTAGGAGCGCTCCTGGTTGAGGTAGAGGATCTTCACGTACTGCTGGGTGATCGTGGAGGCCCCTTGGGTGTCCTCGCTCGACGCGTTGTTGAAGACCGCGCGGAGGATGCCCTTGGGGTCGACGCCCCGGTCGGTCCAGAACGACTGGTTCTCGATCGCGACGACGGCGTCCTTGAGCGTCTCGGGCATCTCGTCGTAGGTGATCGACTCACGGTTCTGGGTGGCGTAGCGCCCCAGCTCGGTCTCTCCGTCGGAGTAGTAGACGAAAGAGGTCTGGGTCTCGAAGTCCTCGTTGGGGTCGGGGATGTCGATCGCGGTGTAGAGCACGAAGAAGCTGCCGACGGCGAGGAGCAGGAGCGACAAGAAGCCGATGCCTGCCCAGATGGCGACCCGCTTCCAGCGCTGGCGCGGGGTCGGCTTGGGCGAACCCGGCTTGCCCGACCGGCCGCGGGCCGGTCCGGATGGTGCCTTCTTGACGGGCGGTCCGGCGGCCCTGCGCTTGCCACTCACGGTATGTCGTCTGCTCCGGGGGTCAGGGTGGGGTCAGATCCTGCCTCGGCCGAGCCGGCAGGTGTTCACGGGTGCCCACAGGGTACGCACGGGAGGGCGATCCCCCCACTCCGGCCGAGGGGGGACCTTCGATTTGTCGTGTTCGCTGGATATATCGCTACGATAGGTTTCATGGCACGTCGTGCGGAGACCATCGAGCTGGCAGTCCTCGGACTGCTGCACGAGGCACCCATGCACGGCTACGAGCTGCGCAAGCGGCTCAACCTGATGCTCGGCTGGGGCCGGGTTCTCTCCTACGGGTCGCTGTACCCGACCCTGAAGAAGATGCTGCGGGGTGCCCTGATCGAGGAGACCACCACCACCCCGGTCAAGGGGGTCCCGGCCAGCCGACGACCCCGGATCGTCTACCAGGTCACCCCGGCCGGCACCCGCGAGTTCGAGCGCCTCATGTCCGAGGTCGGCCCGACCGCCTGGGAGGACGACAACTTCGACATCCGGTTCGCCTTCTTCGGGCGCACCGACATGGAGATCCGCCTGCGCGTGCTCGAGGGGCGCCGGACCCGGCTGCAGGAGCGGCTCGACCGGGTCCAGAAGGACCTCTCGCTCACCCAGGCCGAGGTCGACAGGTACGCCGGAGAGCTGCAGCGTCACGGCGTCGAGAACGTCGAGCGCGAGGTCAGGTGGCTCTCCGACCTCATCAACGCCGAGCGCCAGCACCAGACGGGCGCCACCCCCACTCCCGAGACCACCACCCCCTGAAGTCGAACGACAAGAGAGAAGGAACTCCCATGGGTTCGGTTCGCGTAGCCATCGTCGGTGTAGGCAACTGCGCCACGTCCCTCATCGAGGGCGTGGAGTACTACCGCAACGCTGATCCCGACGGCACCGTCCCGGGGCTGATGCACGTCACCTTCGGTGACTATCACGTCTCGGACGTCGAGTTCGTCGCCGCCTTCGACGTCGACGCCAAGAAGGTCGGCTTCGACCTCTCCGAGGCGACGCGCTCCTCGGAGAACAACACGATCAAGATCTGCGACGTACCCCCGCTGGGCGTCACCGTCCAGCGGGGTCCGACCCTCGACGGCCTCGGCAAGTACTACCTCGAGACCATCGACGAGTCCGACCAGGAGCCGGTCGACGTCGTCTCGGTCCTGCGCGAGACCCGGGCCGACGTCCTGGTCTCCTACCTCCCCGTGGGCTCGGAGGAGGCCGACAAGTTCTACGCCCAGTGCGCCATCGACGCCGGCGTCGGCTTCGTCAACGCGCTCCCGGTCTTCATCGCCTCCGACCCCGAGTGGGCCGAGAAGTTCCGCGCTGCCGGCGTCCCGATCATCGGCGACGACATCAAGAGCCAGGTGGGCGCGACCATCACCCACCGCGTGCTGGCCAAGCTCTTCGAGGACCGCGGCGTCGTGCTCGACCGCACCTACCAGCTCAACGTCGGCGGCAACATGGACTTCAAGAACATGCTCGAGCGTGAGCGCCTGGAGTCCAAGAAGGTCTCCAAGACCCAGGCCGTGACCTCCAACCTCACCGGCCCCCTGGCCGGCAAGATCCACGACCGCAACGTCCACATCGGCCCCTCCGACTACGTCGCCTGGCTCGACGACCGCAAGTGGGCCTACGTGCGCCTCGAGGGCCGCGCCTTCGGCGACGCGCCGATCAACATGGAGTACAAGCTCGAGGTCTGGGACTCCCCCAACTCCGCGGGCATCATCATCGACGCGATCCGCGCGGCGAAGATCGCCAAGGACCGCGGCATCGGTGGCCCGATCATCAGCGCCTCCTCCTACCTGATGAAGAGCCCGCCGGTGCAGCTCCCCGACGACGAGGGCCGCCGCCGGGTCGAGGCGTTCATCCGCGGCGAGGAGTAGTCCCTCCGCACCACGCTCACGAAGGACCATCGCCTCGGTGATGGTCCTTCGTTGTTTCGTGGTCGGGCTGACGTAACCCTGGGGTGGGATGGGGCGTTGCACCTCTGTGCCCACGTCTGTGGGCAGTCGCCAGAGACCGAGGAACAGATGCCCTCCTTCCCCCACCCCCGTCCTCTCCGCACCGTCGCTGTCGCCACCTCTTTGCTGGTGGGCCTGGCTCTGGCACCCATCGCCGTGAGCGGCGGCAGTGCTGTCGCTGACGACGAGCGCCGCGCCCCGGCCTCGACCGTCGGCGAGAAGTTGCTGACCGTGGCGTTCTCGAATCAGGACTCGACCATCGACCCCGGCGCTGACTTCAACGTGCGCGGGACGATCAGCAAGGTCACCCAGGACGACGTCCTCGGTGAGGTGGGTCTGGGAGTCCCTGGACGCTTCACCCTGCAAGTCGTCGACGCCGACGGAGCGGTCCTGGCCACCCAGGAGGTCACGGCCGGTGTGGACGGGGGCTTCTCCACCATGGTGCCCGGCTCGGTCACCGAGGACCTCGCGGTGGGTGCGGAGGGCGTCCGGCTCGCGGTGCGCGCCGTCGACGCCACGCTCGCGGGCGGGTTCGCGAGCGCCGATGCGGGCGCCACGGAGGTCGTCGTACGCGGCAAGGCCACCGGCCTGCGGCTGGCCAACAGCTTCGTCTCTTCGGTCGGCTGGGTGAAACCGGGTGAGCGCTACCCCTCGCGCATCCTGGTCTCCAACCCGACCCGTTCCACGATCACGGGTGCCCGAGTGGTCGTCCGGGCCCCGAAGGGCTCGGTGTTCCGCACCTCCAGCGGCCCGGGCCGCGCCCGGCTCCAGGCCAAGACCGTGACCTGGAAGGTCCCGGCCGTCAAGCCCAAGCAGACCACCACTCTTGTCGTGGTCAGCCAGGCCTCGACGCTCAAGCAGCTGCCCACGATCGTGTGGCGTGACCTGTCCACCAAGGCCACGCTGAAGGGCAAGGCCGGCCGCGGGACCGCGACCAGTCGCGGCCCCAAGGTCATCCCACCCTCGGGGGCCTTCGACTCGGCCCGCTACGGGGACCGTCCGTTCCCGGTCGTCCCGGTGCAGTACCTCGACCGGCCCTACGTCAGCGGGCACTCCGGGGGGGACCTCGACGCGGTCATCAACTCCCCGAAGCTCAAGGGCTCGACGTTCAACCTCTTCCAGGAGATGTCGCTGGACCAGCTCTTCCCCAACGGCACCGTCCCCTCGGCCGACTTGGCCACCGCCGACTTCGACTACGCGCCGGGGTTCGAGTTCCAGGAGACCGACCCGCGGGTGGCCAACACCTGCACGGGCGTGACCTTCGGTGACTCCCCGGTCCCCGTCCAGGGCACGCCGATCTACAGCGAGCGGATCTCCAACGGCGTCTACAACCTGCCGGGGCAGACCCAGTGGTACGGCGCGGACGCCAACGGGTCCGCCGTCGTGGGGAGCCAGACCCCCATCGCCGCCCTTGCCAACATCGACAGCGGCTGCGGGCCGCTCGGCAAGATCGTCGCCGACGCGGCCGCGCTCTCCGATCCGGAGATCGACTACTCCGACTTCGACACCGACAAGGACGGCGTCGTCGACTTCTTCATGGTCGTCTTCGCCGGATGCGGCGGCAACGGCGCCTCGCAGGCGCCCCAGGTCTTCTGCGGTAGCACTGCCCCCAGCGACCAGGTCCCCTACGACAACATCTGGCCGCACAGCTCCTCCCTCGAGGGCCAGATCACCGACCCGGCCAGCGGTCTGACCGGGTTCATCACCGACGACCAGCTCAAGGACCTCGAGGGACGCAAGCTCTACTACACCAACGCCCAGCGTCAGGCGATGACCACGAAGAAGACGCAGTTCAAGGTCTTCGTCCGGGTCGGCCCCTACAATCTCAACCCCGAGACCGCCATCGACAAGGCCAGCGTGATCTCTCACGAGTACGGCCACTCGCTGGGCCTACCGGACTTCTACTCCGGCAGTGGTCGCGAGACCTACGGTGACTGGAACCTGATGGCGACCGACAAGTCGCAGAACATGGACGCCTTCGCCCGCCAGGAGCTCGGCTGGGTCGTCCCCGAGGTGCTGACCCGTGGCACGCGGACGGTGCGCAGGATCACCGACTCCAAGCAGGACACCCGACGCATCACCTGGCGCACCCCCTCCGGCAAGCCCTACACGCTCAAGAACGGCCGTGACGGACGGGTGCACAACGCCCGGATGTTCATGGCCAAGCTGCCGGGGCGGACCCTGCTCAGCCCCAAGATGTTCGAGACCGGCGTCGGCGCCTCGAAGTCGCACGCCTGGTTCGGCGGCCGGGGGAACATGTACGGCTGTGCCACCGACGGCGGCGGCCACAACCTCGACTTCTCGCTGCCTCAGCTGGCCAAGGTCTCGGCCGGCACTCCCGTGACGTTGTCCTTCAAGTCCAACTTCGACATCGAGTGGGATTACGACTACGGGTTCGTGCTCACCTCCGAGGACGGCGGCGAGACCTTCACCTCCAACCCCTCCGAGGAGGGCTACACCACCTCCAACCTCGACCCGCTGGCCGGCAACCCCAACCAGAACGGCTGCCAGGGGGCCTATGACAACGGCATCACCGGGACGAGCGGCTCCTACGCGGACGGGACGGAGGCGGTCGACCGCAAGGTCCCCAACTACCCGCCGGGCGTCTTCGTCAACGACAGCTACGACATCTCCGAGCTCGCCGGGGCCAAGACCCCGGTGCTGCGGTTCAGCTACTCGACCGACCCGTTCACCAGCCGGCCGGGCTGGTTCATCGACGACCTGGTGGTCAAGGCCGGCAACAAGGTCATCTACAGGTCCGACTTCGAGAAGTCCGGCAGCCCCAGCGACCCGTTCGTCTTCAACGGCGGCTGCAAGCCCGACAGCCCCGGCCGGGGCTGCACCGCTGGCTGGCAGTACGTCAAGGCCGGCGCCGAGGTCGACTTCGACCACGCCTACTACCTGGAGATGCGCGACCGCTCCGGATTCGACCTGCAGGGCAACGACCAGATCGACCGCGCGCCCATCGCCTTCCAGCCCGGCTTCTACCTCTCCTACACCGACGAGGCCCACGGCTACGGCAACAACGGCACCGACGACCCGCCGGCGCAGTCACCGCTCGACGCCAACCCGCAGCCGGGCAACGCGACGCCGAACCTCAACGACGCGGCCTTCCGCGCCACCAAGGGCCGTGACGCCTTCAGCGACTTCGGCAAGGGTCACGTCGACAACTACGAGAACCCTGCCGAGAGCCGAGCGGCCGGTGACGTGGCCAACCCCTGGCGCTTCGCCTACGACTGCCTGTCCTTCCGGGTGCTCGACCTCAAGGGCGACGGCGTCGGGCCGCAGCGCGCCGATGGCGACCTCACCGGGACCGTCCGGTTCCGGATCGGCAAGGGCTGCGCCGGGTTCGACTACGGCTACACCAAGGCCGGGAAGGGCGGCGGCACGGGCGGCAAGAACACCGCGCCCCAGGCGAGGATCACCTCGAGCCGGGTCGTCGTACCGACGGGTGCCATCGTGCGCTTCGACGGCTCCGGCAGCACCGACCGGCAGACCCCCCGCCACCTCGACCACGTCTGGTCCTGGGACGACGGGTCCTCGGACAAGGACGCCGGCGGGGCGCTGGTCCAGCACGCCTTCACCGAGCCCGGCACCTACCGCGTCCGGCTCCTGGTCACCGACCCCCAGGGCCGCACCTCGGTCGACCAGGTGACCATCACCGTCACCTGACCGCCTCCCGCTGACCCGTCGCATAGAAGTGACGGGTCAGCGTTCCCCCCACGGTGACCCGTCGCATAGAAGTGACGGGTCAGCGGTGGTCGGCCCCCCACACGGTGACCCGTCGCATAGAAGTGACGGGTCAGCGGTGGTCGGCCCACCAGGTGAGGAGGGCCTCGCGGGCGGCGTCCTCGCCGAGCGGGCCGTGCTCGATGCGCAGGTCGAGGAGGTGGCGGTAGGCCGCACCGACCTCGCGGCCGGGCCCGACGCCGAGGACCTCCATGATCTGGAAGCCACTGAGGTCGGGGCGCAACGAGTCGAGCTCCTCCTGCTCAGCGAGGACCGCGATCCGCGCCTCGAGCTCGTCATAGGTACGCCGCAGCCGGGCCGCCTTGCGCTGGTTGCGGGTGGTGCAGTCGGCGCGCGTGAGGACGTGCAACCGAGCGAGCTGGTCGCCGGCGTCGCGGACGTAGCGGCGTACGGCGGAGTCGGTCCACTCACCGGAGCCGTAGCCGTGGAAGCGCAGGTGCAGCTCGACCAACCCGGTCACCGCGTCGATCTCGTCGGAGGAGAAGCGCAGGGCCTTCATCCGCTTGCGGGTGAGCTTGGCCCCCACGACGTCGTGGTGGTGGAAGGTCACCGAGCCGTCGTCGAGGAAGCGCCGGGTCGCCGGCTTGCCCACGTCGTGCATCAGCGCAGCGAACCGGGCGACGAAGTCGGGCCCTCCGCCGAGCCGGCCCTCGAGCTCGATCGACTGCTCGAGCACGGTCAGGGTGTGCTCGTAGACGTCCTTGTGGCGGTGGTGCTCGTCGCGCTCGAGCGCCAGGGCCGGGAGCTCGGGCAGCACCCGCTCGGCCAGGCCCGTCTCGACCAGCAGGGAGAGCCCGAGACGGGGGTAGGGCGCGCACACCAGCTTCACCAGCTCGTCGCGCACGCGCTCGGCCGAGACGATCTCGATCCGCTCCGCCATCGCGGTCATCGCCGCGACCACGTCGGGGTCGACCTCGAAGCCGAGCTGCGCGGCGAAGCGCGCCGCGCGCATCATCCGCAGCGGGTCGTCGGAGAAGGACTCCTCGGGCCGGGCCGGGGTGCGCAGTCGGCGGTGGGCGAGGTCGACCACCCCGCCGTACGGGTCCTCGACCGTGCGCCCGGGCACCATCACCGCCATGGCGTTGACCGTGAAGTCGCGTCGCAGGAGGTCACCGGCCAGCGAGTCACCGAAGTCGACCTCGGGCTTGCGCGAGCTCGCGTCGTAGACCTCCGAGCGGTACGTCGTCACCTCGACCACCCAGGGTCCCTTGCGCGCGCCGATGGTCCCGAAGCGCCGCCCCATGTCCCACGACGCGTCACCCCAGGCCTTCAACAGCCGCTCGGTGTCCTCGGGGCGGGCCGAGGTGGCGAAGTCCAGGTCGTGGTGGGGACGGCCGAGCATGGCGTCGCGCACGGGGCCGCCGACCAGGGCCAGCTCGTGGCCCGCCGCCGCGAAGAGCCGACCCAGCTCGTCGATGACCGGAGCCATCCGGTCCAGCTCCTCGGCCACCGAACGCTGGACGTCGACCAGCTGGAGGGGTGGGAGCGCGTCAGGCACGAAAGCGAAGACTAGTGAACATCTAAACTCCGCCCGTGGTCCCCGTCCGGTCGTGCCTGCCTGCCCTCGCGGCGGTCCTGGCCACGAGCGTGGTGTGGCTGGTGCCCACCGCTCCGGCGCAGGCACACCCTCCGGCCCACGCCGCGGCCGTCCTCCGACCCGCCGCGGAGAGTCCGCTCGTGGTCACGATCGACGACCTGCGCCCGGCCTACATCCCGCGGTCGGGACCGATCCGGATCAACGGCTCGGTCACCAACACCGATGACGACACCTGGACGACTGTGAACGTCTACTCCTTCGTCGGGGACACCGCCATGACGACTCCGGAGGAGCTGGCCGCGGCCACGGAGCTCGAGGAGTCGGAGTACGTCGGCGAGCGGATCCTGAGCGCCGGGACCTCCGACTCGATCCCGGTGCTCGAGCCGGGGGCCTCCGAGCAGTTCAGCCTCGAGGTCCCGCGCAGCGAGATCGCCGCGACCGATGCCGGCGTCTACTGGTTCGGCGTGCACGCCCTGGGCCAGGGACCCGAGGGACGCGACGAGAACGCCGACGGTCGCTCGCGCACCTTCATCCCGCTGATCCCTCCGAGCACCCGAGGAACCGTGAAGACCGCGGTCGTGGTGCCCCTGCGGCGCGCCATCGTCTACGCCGCGGACGGCTCGCTCGCCGACCCGGCCAGCTGGTCGCGCGGCCTGTCCCCCGGCGGGCGGCTGCGGGCCCTGGTCGACTTCGGTGCCTCCGCCGGTTCCCGTCCGGTCAGCTGGCTCGTCGATCCCGCCCTCCCGGAAGCCGTCGCACGACTGACGCGTGGCAACCCGCCGCGCTCCCTCGCCCCCACGGTCGAGCCGCCGGTGGTCGAACCCTCGGGGACCCCCACGGAGTCACCGACGCGATCGCCCTCCTCCGGCCCCGCTCCGACAGGGGAGAGCGTCGAGGTCGAGCCGGATCCCCAGGAGGTGGCGGCCGCCGAGGCAGCCCGCACCTGGCTGCTGCGGCTCGAGGAGGCGATCGGATCCGACGAGGTGCTCGCCCTGCCCTACGGCGACCTCGACGTCCCCTCCGCCGCGGCGCACGACCCCGACAGCTATCTGCGTGCACGTGGGCGGGCCGGGGGGGTGCTCACCCCCCTCGATGTCCAGACGACGCCGGCGGTCGCCGCCCCGTCGGGCTACCTCGACGCCGAGGGGCTCGCCATCGTCGAGGACGACGCGACGGTGCTGGTGACCGACCGGATGTTCGGCGCCGACCCGCCCGGGGTCGCGGAGGTCGACGGCCACCGGGTCATCGTGACGTCGAGCGCCGCGGCGGCCGGAGGGCCGCCGCCGGGCGACCCGCGCACCGCGGTGGCCATGCGTCAGCGGCTGCTGAGCGAGGCCGCCGTCCGGCTGCTCGGCAAGGGCCGCAAGCCGCTGGTCGTCGTCCTGCCCCAGGACTGGGTGCCCCAGGCCTTCAGCGGGTTCTTCACCGGCCTGGACCTTCCGTGGCTGGAGCTCACCACGGTCGCGGACGCTGGGGACAGGAGAGGCAGCGAGGTGCCGGCCATCGAGCTCGCCTACCCCCTCGACCAGTCCGAGCGTGAGCTCGACGCCGCTGGCTTCGCTGCGGCCGACCGACTGCGTGAGCAGGGCCTGGCGCTGCAGAGCCTCCTCAGCGTCAACGACTCGGTCGGCGGCGAGGTCGCTGACCAGTCCCTGGCCGGCACGTCGTACTCCACCAGGGTCTCCCGCTCGCTCGCGCAGGCCTCTCTGCTCCGCTCCACGGCGTGGATCGAGGAACGTCTCGGCTCGGTGAGCATCGACGCACCCCGAGGAGTCACCCTCTCCGGCGAGACCGGCGGGTTCTCGGCGACCATCAGCAACCGGCTGGACCAACCCGTGACGGTCTCGGTGACAGCAGCGAGCGACCAGCTCGACATCGCCCCTGTCGAGCCGGTCCAGATCGCCGCGCGCAGTCGGACCACCATCCCCCTCAGCGCGTCGACCCGCGTGCCCGGCGTCCACAACGTCACCCTGCTGCTCACCGACGCCGACGGGCGCCCGCTGGGCTCGGTCGACCGGCTCCCGATCCGCTCCGCCCAGGTCAGCGGCATCATCTGGGCCATCATGGGCGTCGGTGCGTTCCTGCTCTTCGGGACCATCGCGATGCGCCTCGTACGTCGGGTGCGGGGGGCGCGGGCGGCGGCGACCGACCCGTGAGCGGCACCACCGGGGACCAGGAGCAGTCCGGGATCCTGGCCTCCAGCGCGGTGATGGCGGCCGGCACCGTCTTCTCCCGGCTCAGTGGGTTCCTCCGCTCGATGCTGCTGCTGGCGGCTCTCGGCGCCGGGGTCCACGCCGATGTCTTCACGGTGGCCAACACCGTGCCGAACATGCTCTACATCCTGCTGGCCGGCGGCGTCTTCAACGCCGTGCTCGTCCCGCAGCTGGTGCGCTCCATGCAGCACGACGCCGACGGCGGCGAGGCCTACACCAACCGGGTCGTGACCGCCGCGGCGCTGTTCCTCGGGATCGTGACCGTCCTGCTGGTCATCGGCGCTCCCCTGGTCATGGAGGTGGTGCTCAGCAACGAGTACGACGACCCGGCGCTCGCCGAGCAGCAGCGCTCGGCGGTCGACCTCGCCCGCTTCTGCCTGCCCCAGGTCTTCTTCTACGGCATGTTCGTCCTGGTCGGCCAGATCCTCAACGCCCGCGAGCGCTTCGGCCCGATGATGTGGGCCCCGATCGCCAACAACGTCATCTCGGTCGCCGTGCTCGGTGTCTACCTGCTGGTCTTCGGCCCCGCGAGCGGTCCCGAGCAGGAAGGGCCCTTCACCGCCGGGCAGGAGGCCGTGCTCGGCCTGGGCTCGACCGCGGGGATCCTCGCCCAGCTGCTCATCCTCATCCCCTACCTGCGATCGGCCGGCTTCACCTTCCGGCCCCGTTTCGACCTCCGCGGGACCGGACTGGGCCACACGGCACGCCTCGGGATCTGGACGGTGCTGTTCGTCGTGGTCAACCAGGCGGCGTACGTCGTCGTCGTGCGGTTGGCCTCCGGCGGACCGGCCGGCGCGGAGGACGGGACGGGCGTGACCGTCTACACGACCACGCTGCTGATCATGATGGTCCCGCACTCGGTGGTGACGGTGTCGTTGGCGACTGCCGTGCTCCCGGCTCTCTCCAAGCGGGCGGCGGCCGAGGACCTGCCCGGGCTCGCGAGCTCGCTGAGCAGCACCCTGCGATCTGCCCTGGCGATCGTGCTGCCGTTCGCAGCGCTGCTGCCGGTGATGGCGCCCGACCTGGCCCGCTCCATCGCCTTCGGCGCGGCGGGGGACGACTACCGCGACTTCGTGCCCTCGCTCTCCCTCGTGGGCCTAGCCCTGGCCTTCTTCACCCTCCACTACCTGCACCTGCGGGGCTTCTATGCCCTCGAGCTCACCCGGACGGTCTTCTTCATCCAGTGCGCCGTCGCCGCCACCAACATCGTGGCGGCGGTCGTGCTGGTCTCCGCGACCGACGACGCTGCGACGGCCCCCGCCCTGGTGGGCGCCTACGCCATCGCCTACGCCGTGGGCGCCCTGACCTCCTTCGAGGTGCTCCGGCGTCGCCTGGGAGGCCTGCAGGCTCCGGTGCTCGTGCGCTTCCTCGTCCGGGTCGGGCTCGCCGTGGCGGTGGCGACGGCGGCCAGCCTCGCCCTCGCCGTACCCCTTCACCGCTGGCAGGACGATCCCTCGTGGCTGGCAGGGGTCCTCGGCACGCTGGCGCTGACCCTGCTGCACGCCACGGTCTTCGTCGTGGTGGCCAGGGCGCTACGACTGCGGGAGGTGACCGGTGTGATCGACCTGGTGTCGCGCCGCCTCACGCGCACGAAGGCCTAGCAGCCCTACGATGGCGGCGTTGTGACTGCAGGCGACCCGATCCGGCCCGGAGACGTCCTCGCCGACCGCTACCGGCTCGAGGACGTGCTCACCGAGAGCGGCGGTGGACGCTTCTGGCGCGCCCACGACCGGGTGCTCGAACGCTACGTCGCCCTGCACGTCATCGCCGAGGACGACCCCCGCGCACCCCGGCTGCTCGACGCGGCCCGCGTCTCCGCCACGGTCTCGGACCGACGACTCCTGCGCGTCCTCGACGCCGAGACCCGCGACGGGGTCTGCTTCGTGGTCAACGAGTGGGCGACCGGGACCTCGCTCGACATCGCGGTGACCAGCGAGGGTCCGCTCGTCCCGCGACGGGCCGCCTGGGTGGTGGCGGAGGTCGCCGAGACGATCGCGCGGGCCCACGAGGCGGGCGTCGCCCACGGCCGGCTCGTGCCCGAGAACGTCCTGGTCGACCGCACCGGCAACATCCGCGTGATCGGCTTCTGCGTCGAGGCGGCCCTGCACGGCACCGAGGGTGATCTGGACACCGACCTGGCCGACCTCGCCGGGTTGCTCTACTGCGCTCTGACCGGTCGCTGGGTCGGGCCTACCCCCTCGGTCGTGCCCGCTGCACCCCGGGAGCACGGCCAGGTCCTGCGCCCCAGACAGGTGCGGGCCGGGGTCCCCCGCACCCTCGACGAGCTGTGCCTGCGCTCCGAGCCATGGGGGGCGTGTGAGCTCGCCGACCAGCTGAGCGCCTTCGTCGGTGACCCGGCGGGGATCTCGGAGGTGCTGGCCGCGCGGCATCCCCCCACCCTGCGGTCCGGCCCGATCGTGCTGCCGCCGGAGCCCGGCCCGGCACCCGCACCGGACCTCGTCGAGGAGGCCCCGGTGCCCCCGGGGCCCCCGGAGCCACAGCAACCGGAGCCGACCCTGGTCGGTGCGGAACCGGCCCACGACGCGGCGACCGAGGAGAGCACTCCCGAGCCGTCGGAGCCCCCTGAGCCCCCTGAGCCCCCTGCGTCCGCTGAGCCCACCACGTCGGCGGAGCCCGCTGAGCCCGCCGAACCGCCTACCGAGCCACCCACCGAGCCACCCACCGAGCTGCCCACGGTCGCGGGCCTGCCCATCTTCCACGACCAGGACGACGAGGTCGCCTGGTTGACCGCTCGGTCGGAGAAGGCGCCGCCTCCTCCCCCCTTCGAGCAGCAGGCCGAGCGGCCGCTCTTCGCCGAAGGGGACGAGCGTCGCCCGCGGCCCGGCGCCGCGCCCGGTCCCGGTCCCGACTACTGGCCGTGGGACACCGACGCCGGCTCGGCCCGCACCGGTGGGGTCCCCGCGGTGGCCGACGAGACCACCGGCGAGGACGTCCCCGGCCGCAGCTGGCTGCGCCTGGCGGGACTGGTCGGGCTCGCTGTCGCCCTGCTGCTCGCGATCGTCGTCGCCTACAACCTGGGTCGGGGCAAGACGATCCTGGGGGCCGAGACCGACGAGCCCTCGGCGACCAGCTCGGCCACGGACCCCGCCACCGTCGACACGGAGCCCATCACCGGGCTGGTCGCCACCGCGTTCGACCCGCAGGGCGACCCGCCCAACGACGAGAACAACGACGAGACCCCGCTCGCCGTCGACGGAGATCCGGCCACCAGCTGGTCGACGGTCGTCTACAACGACCAGCTCGGACCGCCCCCGGGGTTGAAGACCGGGGTGGGTCTGCTGGTCGACCTCGGCAACAGCGTGGAGGTGGCTGCCGTCGAGCTCCGCACCGGCGGCTCGCCCACCGCAGTGTCGCTCTACCTCACCGAGGACACCCCCACCGGCGTCCGCGGCCTCGAACCGGTCGCCGAGGGGGACCTCACGGGTCGGGGTGGGGTGCTCGAGCTCGAGGAGCCCACGGCCGGCCAGTACCTGGTGATCTGGCTGACGACGCTCCCGGCCGCCGACGGCGGCTTCCAGGGAGCGATCGCCGAGGTCGAGGTCCAAGGTGTCCCCTGAGGAGGAGGAGCCCGCCAGCGACGTCGACCTCCTCCGGGCTCATGTGGGCGGTGACGAGGAGGCCTTCGCGATCCTGTTCCGCCGGCACCGCGACCGACTCTGGGCTGTCGCCCTGCGCACCATGGGCAACCCCGAGGACGCCGCCGACGGCCTGCAGGACGGGCTGATCGCGGCGTACCGACGAGCGGGCTCCTTCCGCGGGGAGGCCGCGGTGACCACGTGGCTGCACCGGGTGGTGGTCAACGCCTGCCTGGACCGGATCCGGGCCGCAAAGGTGCGCCGGACCGAGGCGCTGCCCGACGACCTCGACGAGTACGCCGATCGCGGCTCGCTCTCCTCGGCGACCGATGCCGCCCAGGACCCCGCTGACCTCAGCGTCAGCGCGGAGCGCCGCCGCCGCGTCCTCGACGCGCTCGCGACCCTGCCTCCCGAGCAGCGTGCCGCGCTGGTCCTCGTCGACATGGAGGGCTATCCGGTGGCCGAGGTGGCCAGGATGCTCGACTGTGCGGAAGGCACCGTGAAGTCGCGCTGTTCGCGCGGACGCGTCCGACTGGCCGAGGTGCTGCGCGACCTGTTGCCGACAGGTGACGAGGAGCACCCGAGGTCACGGAACCATCACGACGATCCGCCCGTCAGATCCACGAGCCCGCGGGGACCGCCCGCCGTGCTCGATCCCGACGACTGAACCGCTCACCCGCCGACCGAGAGGAGCACCCGTGGACCCCTCGCACGACGACGTCGTCCGCCGCCTCCTCGCCGAGGCGCGCCACGACGAGCCGATGCCGTCCGAGGTCGCTGAGCGCCTGGACCGCGTGCTGGCCCAGCTGGGGGAGACCTCCGGCGCATCAGAGGAGCCTGCCCCCGACGAGCTCGCAGCGCGCCGGCGTCGCCGCGCCGCCTCTGTCCTGCTCGCGGCCGCTGCCGTGGTGGTGGCGGGCGTCGGCTTCGGCCAGCTCGACCGCACCTCCTCCGAGGACCTCGCGAGCGGCTCCCGGGCCGAGGACTCGATGGACAGCACGACCAACGACCAGGAGGCCCCCTCGGCGCAGGGGGGCGGGACCGCCGAAGGCAGTGGTGACTCCGGGGCCGCGGCGACTGCCCCCGAGGTCGCCTCGGCCCCGGCCCCGGCCACGGCGAAGACGGGTCGCGCCTTCGCGCTGGACTCCGATCGTTTCGGGGTGCAGGTCGAGCGGCTGCGACGGACCGCTCTCACCGCGAGTGCGGATGCGTCCACGCTCTCCTCCTTCGCCTACCGCAGTGCCGTGCGACGCGGCTTCGCGTGCCCCCCGGCGCCCTACGGCGAGGGGCAGCTGCTGGCCGTGCGCTACGACCGAGCGCCCGCGGTGCTGGCCTACCGCCTTCCCGCCGGCGAGACGCAGGTCGCCGAGCTCCTGCAGTGCGGGACCGCGGTGATCCTGCGCTCGGTCACCCTGCCGCTCCCCTGACCCCAGGCCGCGGCGCCGCAGGACGGCCGGGGAAGAACCAGCCCCTACGATCGGTTGGACCCACACCTGAGGGACCACCGACCGAGGAGCAGATGCGCGGCATGACCGACGTACGCAACGTGATCATCATCGGGTCCGGCCCGACCGGCTACACGGCCGCCGTCTACGCCGCTCGAGCCAGCCTCGACCCGCTGGTCTTCGAGGGATCGGTCACCGCCGGCGGTGCCTTGATGAACACCACCGAGGTGGAGAACTTCCCCGGCTTCCGGGACGGCATCATGGGGCCGGCCCTGATGGACGAGATGCGTGCGCAGGCCGAGCGCTTCGGCGCCGAGCTGGTGCCCGACGACGTCGTCGAGGTCGAGCTGACCGGTGAGACCAAGGTGGTCCGAACCGCCACGGACACCTACCACGCCCGGTCGGTGATCCTCGCGATGGGCTCGGGCTACCGCAAGCTCGGGCTGCCCCGTGAGGAGGAGCTCTCGGGCCGGGGCGTCTCCTGGTGCGCCACCTGCGACGGCTTCTTCTTCCGCGAGCAGCACATCGCGGTGGTCGGCGGCGGGGACTCGGCGATCGAGGAGGCCACGTTCCTCACCCGCTTCGGCTCCAAGGTCTCGCTCATCCACCGTCGCGAGGAGCTGCGCGCCTCCAAGATCATGCAGGAGCGCGCGTTCGCCGACCCCAAGCTCGAGATCGTCTGGAACGCCGAGATCGCCGAGATCCACGGCGAGGACCGGCTCGAGTCGGTGACCCTGCGTGACACCGTCACCGGCCAGACGCGCCCCTTGGATGCCACCGGGCTCTTCATCGCCATCGGTCACGACCCTCGCTCGGAGCTCCTCGGCGGCCAGGTCGACCTCGACGAGAACGGGTACGTCCTGGTCGACCACCCGAGCACCTCGACCAACGTGCCCGGGGTCTACGCCGCCGGCGACCTCGTCGACCACCACTACCGCCAGGCCATCACGGCCGCCGGCACGGGGTGCGCTGCTGCTCTGGACGCCGAGCGCTACCTCGCCGCGTTGGACCACGAGGCGTCCTCGGTCGAGGAGGCCGCCGAGACGGTCGTCCAGGTCGTGCAGACGACCACGGCGTGACCTCGCACCGCCCGGCGGACAGGGAACACCTGTCGGCCGGGTGGTGTTGACTCACCATCAGCCGCTCCACCCAACCGAAGGGAAGTCTCGTGGGCAACATCAGTGCCGTCACCGACGCCGAGTTCGAGGCCCAGGTGCTCAAGTCCGACAAGCCGGTCCTCGTGGACTTCTGGGCCGAGTGGTGCGGGCCGTGCCGTCAGGTGGCGCCGATCCTCGACGAGATCGCCGGTGCCCACGGCGACAAGATCACCTTCTTGAAGATGAACGTCGACGAGAACCCCGTCACGCCGTCGTCCTACCGGGTCACCGGCATCCCCACCATCAACATCTACCAGGGGGGCGAGGTCGTGAAGACCATCGTCGGGGCCCGACCCAAGGCCGCGATCCTCAAGGAGCTCGACGACTTCATCGCCTGAGGGCCACTCAGGTCGTCGCGGAGGCGCGGCAGCCCCGTCCCCTCCGCTCGGTGACCGGGCGGCTGACGGCCGGTTGGGAGACCACGCCGCGCAGTCGGTCGAAGGCGGCCTCGAGGTCGTCGCGCCAGGTCAGGGCGGAGCGCAGCTCCATGCGCATCCGGGAGGTGCGCGGGTGCGGGCGATGGGTCTTGAAGCCCACCGAGCCGAGGAAGCCGGCGGGCAGCACGCACGAGCTGCCGGCCCGGGACCCCTCGTGCGATCCGAAGGCCTCGACCACCCGGATCCCCTCGCGGTGGAGCAGGTCGCGGGCCATGCCCTGCACCAACATCCGCCCCAACCCCCCGCCCCGGTGAGCCGGGGCGACGTAGGCGGTGGTGAGTAGGACCGCGTCCGAGGAGACCGGAGCGGTCGGGAAGCCGGCCGCACCGGGCGCGAAGGCGGCGGGGACGTAGACCACGAGCCCGACCGGCTCGTCGTCGACGAGCGCCACCCGGCCGCACGAGCCCCACGAGCGCAAGACCTCCGAGAGCCAGGCCTCCTTCTCCGCCGCTCGGTCCTCCTCCGCGCCCAACCGGGCCCGCCGGACCGGGTCGAGCTCCCAGAAGACACACGAGCGGCACGGGGCGTCAGCCCCACCGAGCGCGTGCAGGTGGTCCAGGGTCAGCCGCACGATCTTGCGGGACACGGTGCACCCCCTCCGGAGCCGGCGTACCTGTCAGACTAGACCTCCCATGGACCTGCAGCCGGCGCGCCAGAGCACGCGTCTGGACTCCTACGTCGACAGGTACGCCGCCCGCACGGCGGGCATGACGGCCTCGGAGATCCGGGCGCTGTTCGCGGTCGCCTCGCGTCCCGAGGTGGTCTCGCTGGCCGGGGGGATGCCGAACATCTCCGGGCTGCCCCTCGACGTCGTGGGCGCCGCGATCGGTGACCTGGTCGAGCACCACGGACCGGTGGCGCTCCAGTACGGCTCGGGGCAGGGCGACCCGCGGCTGCGCGAGCAGATCATCGACGTCATGCGGCTCGAGGGCATCGAGGCTCACCCCGACGACGTGGTGGTCACGGTCGGCTCCCAGCAGGCCGTCGACCTGGTCACGCGCATCTTCTGCGACCCCGGTGACGTCGTCCTCTGCGAGGCCCCGTCCTACGTCGGAGCGCTGGGCGTCTTCAAGTCCTTCCAGTGCGACGTGGTGCACGTCGAGATGGACGCCGAGGGGCTGGTGCCCGAGGCCCTCGAGCAGGCCGTCGTGGCGGTCAAGGCCGCTGGGAAGCGGATCAAGTTCCTCTACACGATCCCCAACTTCCACAACCCCGCCGGCGTCACGTTGAGCCTCGCGCGGCGCGCCCAGGTGCTGGAGATCTGCCGCCGCCACGACGTCCTCGTCCTCGAGGACAACCCCTACGGCCTCCTGGGCTTCGAGGCCGAGCCCATGCGGGCGCTGCGGGCCGACGAGCCCGAGGGCGTGATCTACCTCGGCTCGTTCTCCAAGACCTTCTCCCCCGGCATGCGGGTCGGGTGGGCCCTGGCGCCGCACGCGGTCCGCGAGAAGCTCGTGCTGGCCCAGGAGTCGGCGACGCTGTGCCCGCCGTCCTTCAGCCAGATGGCGGTCTCGGCCTACCTCTCGTCCCACGACTGGCAGGGCCAGATCAAGCAGATGCGGGAGATGTACCGCGAACGACGCGACGCGATGATCGCTGCGCTGGAGGACTTCATGCCCGCCGCGTGCCGGTGGAACCGCCCCGACGGCGGCTTCTTCGTCTGGGTGCGGTTGCCGCCCGGCGTCGACGCCAAGGCGATGCTCCCGCGCGCGGTGAGCGCCCGGGTCGCCTACGTGCCGGGCACGGCCTTCTTCGCCGACGGCTTCGGCGCCGGCTCCATGCGGCTGTCCTTCTGCTACCCCACCCCTGAGCGGATCCGCGAGGGCGTCCGCCGGCTCGCCGGGGTCCTCGAGGCCGAGATGGAGCTCCGCGCGACCTTCGGCGCCTCGGCTCCGAGCGCGCTGGGCCGGGCGTCGCGCAGCGGCTACGACGCTCCCGGGACGGATCTCGGATGACCCCGCCCGGGCTGACGAGCAGCCCCGTCCTGGTCCTGGCCGGCGGCCTGTCCCACGAGCGGGACGTGTCGCTACGCAGCGGGCGGCGCGTCGCGGAGGCCCTGCGCAGCACGGGTCTGGAGGTCCTCGAGCGTGACGTCGACGGTGACCTCCTCGACCTGCTGCGCTGCGACGCCCCGTCGTGCGTGGTGCCCATGCTCCACGGCGAGACCGGCGAGGACGGCGCGATCCGCGAGATCCTCGAGCTCCTGGAGCTGCCCTACGTCGGCGCCACCCCGGCGGCCTGCCGGACCGCCTTCGACAAGCCGGTGGCCTCGGCCGTGGCGGGCCGGGCGGGGATCCGGACACCGGCCTCGGTGGTGCTCCCGGCCACCACCTTCCGCGAGCTCGGCGCGGCGCGCGTCATGTCGGCCCTGGTCGCTCGCATCGGCCTGCCCCTCATGGTCAAACCCGCCCGCAGCGGCTCGGCGCTGGGCTGCTCGGTCGTCCGGAGCGAGGCCGAGCTCCCGGAGGCGATGGTGCAGGCCTTCGAATACGGCGCGGTCGCCCTCATCGAGCAGTTCGTGGCCGGCAGGGAGGTGGCCGTCCCCGTCGTCGACGACGGATCCGGCCCGCGGAGCCTCCCCGCGGTCCTCATCGAGCCAGACGGCGGTGTCTATGACTACACCGCCCGTTACACCGCCGGGTCGACGAGCTTCGAGGTGCCCGCACCCCTGTCCGACGACCTGACCGAGGAGGTCTCCCGCGTGGCCCTGGCCGCGCACGAGGCGCTCGGCCTGCGCGACCTGTCGCGCTCGGACCTGATCATCGACGCCGCGGGGCAGGTGTGGTTCCTGGAGGTCAACGTGGCCCCTGGTTTCACCGAGACCTCGACCGTCCCGCTGTCGATCGGGGCAGCGGGGCTCGAGCTCGGCCCGGTGTGTGCGTCCTTGGTCCACGCCGCGGTGGAGCGCGCGGGCGCCGATCGGACGCCCGATGCGTGACCTGACCTACCCGCCCATCGTCGTGGCGGTCAAGCTGGGCTTCCGTGCCCTCGGTCAGCGTTTCGCGATGACCGGCGCCCACCACATCCCGCGATCGGGCGGGGTGCTGCTGGCCTTCAACCACATCGGGTACGTCGACTTCGTCTACGGCGGGCTCGCCGCTCAACCCTCGAAGCGGCTCGTGCGCTTCATGTCCAAACGGGAGCTCTTCGACCACCGGCTCACCGGGCCGCTCATGCGTTCCCTGCACCACATCGAGGTCGACCGGGGCGCGGGCGTCGCGTCCTATGAGAAGGCGGTGGACTACCTGCGGTCGGGCGAGGCGGTCGGGATCTTCCCCGAGGCCACGATCTCGAGGGCGATGGAGCTCAAGGAGTTCAAGACCGGCACCGTCCGCATCGCCGCGGAAGCCGGCGTGCCCATCGTGCCGGTGATCCTCTGGGGCACCCAGCGGATGATGACCAAGGACCACCCCAGGGACTTCTCCCGGGGCACGACGATCGCCATCAACGTCGGGTCGCCGATCCGGCCCAGCGGGGAGGACCCGGTCGCGGAGACCGCCCAGCTGCACGCCGTCATGTCGCAGATGTTGGACCGCACGATCGCGGACTACCCGGCGGCCGAGCAGCCGGACGGTGCGTGGTGGGTGCCCGCCCGCCTCGGCGGGTCCGCTCCCACCCTGGAGGAGGCGGCCGCCCTCGATGCCGAGGAGAGGCGGCGCCGGGCGGAACGACGCAGCGACAAACCGACACCGTGACTCATCGCTTTGTCGACAAGTCGATGAGTGGCTAGATCGGCTTGTCGTCTCGGTTCCGGGGGTCCATGACGTCGACGATCCGCCGTAGGTCGTCCAGAGACGCGAACTCCACGGTGATCTTGCCCTTGGCCTTGCCCAGCTCGACCTTGACCCGGGTCTCCAGCCGGTCCGAGAGCCGCTCGCTCAGCTCCTCGAGGCCGGGGGCGTGCGGACGGCGGCGGGTCACCCGCTGCCCGGAGCCGCGCAGCTCACCGACCGAGACGATCTCCTCCAGACCTCGCACGCTGATGCCCTCGGCCACCACCCGCTGAGCCATCCGGTCCTGCAGCGCCGCGTCGTCGATGGCCAGCAGGGCACGGGCGTGGCCAGCCGACAGCACCCCGGCCGCCACCCGGCGCTGCACGCTCGGCGAGAGCTTGAGCAGCCGCAGCGTGTTGCTGATCTGGGGGCGGGAGCGACCGATCCGCCCGGCGAGCTCGTCATGGGTGCAGCCGAAGTCCTCCAGCAGCTGGGCGTAGGCCGAGGCCTCCTCCAGGGGATTGAGCTGCGATCGATGCAGGTTCTCCAGCAGCGCGTCGCGCAGCATGTCGACGTCGTCGGTCTGCCGCACGATGGCCGGGATCCTCGTGAGCCCGGCCTCCTGGCTGGCGCGCCACCGTCGCTCACCCATCACCAGCTCATAGGCGTCCACGCCGCTGGGTCGCACGACCACCGGCTGGAGCAGGCCGACCTCCCGGATGGAGTGCACCAGCTCGGCCATCGCGTCGGCGTCGAAGACGCTGCGCGGCTGGACGAGGTTGGGCGTGATCTGCTCGACCGGCAGCTCGGCGAAGTAGGCGCCGCCGTCCCCGACGGGTTGCCCCGGTTCCGCCTCAGCGGGGGCGGTGGGGATGAGCGATCCCAAACCACGTCCGAGACCCCGCCTGGTGGGCTGCTTGGGAGTGCTCATGCGCCGGTTCCCTTCACGGCGATCTCGCGAGCCGCCTCGAGGTAGGACAACGCTCCGGGCGAGCCCGGGTCGTAGGTCATCACGGTCTGGGCGTAGGAGGGAGCCTCGGAGATCCGCACCGAGCGCGGGATGGCGGTACGGAGCACCTGGTCGCCGAAGTGCTCGCGCACCTCATCGGCGACCGCCGCCGCGAGCCGGGTCCGGGCGTCGTACATGGTGACCAGGATGGTGGAGACGGCCAGCTCGGGGTTGAGGTGGGCGCGCACCATGTCCACGGTTTCGAGCAGCTGGCCGAGGCCTTCCAGGGCGTAGTACTCGGCCTGGATCGGGATCATCATCTCCACTCCCGCCACCAGGGCGTTCAGGGTGAGCAGTCCCAGGGACGGGGGGCAGTCGATCAGGACGTAGTCGAAGCGGTCCTCGCCCGCCTCCCGCGCCGACCCGACCCACGGATGCCCGTGCACCGCTGTGCGCAGCCGACCCTCGCGGGCCACGACGCTGACCAACTCGATCTCCGCCCCGGCCAGGTCGATGGTGGCCGGGACGACGAACAGGTCCGGCAGGTCGGGGCAGGCGGTCACGACGTCGGCCAGCGGGACCCCGTCGACGAGGGCGTCGTAGGTCGAGGGCACCCCCCGCCGGTGCTCGACGTTCAAGGCGGTGGAGGCGTTTCCCTGCGGGTCCAGGTCCACGACCAGGACGCGCTGACCGAGCTGGGCCAGGGCCGCCGCCACGTTGACGGTCGTGGTGGTCTTGCCGACGCCGCCCTTCTGGTTGGCGACCACGAAGATCCGGGTCGACTCCGGACGAGGAAGGGCGCCCAACCGGGCGCCGTCGCGCACCAGCACGCTGTGCTCGGCCGCCCGGGCCAGTGGGGTGGACTCCGCGTCCGGCTCTCCCGTCAGGCCGATGAGTCCGGGCACCTCCCCGCTCGCCGACTCGGCGACCTGGGCAGCTGTGCGGACGGCATAGCCCGACCCGGCGCCTGTTTCACGTGAAACGGGCGATGGCGTCTGGGCCATCCGGTTCTGTGGATAACTGGGGTCCTTCTGTGGATCCGCACGCTCAGCGGCCGGGTCGGTGACGGTGGATAACCCCGTCCGACCTCCCGACGCCCCGCCCTGAGTCGGGCCGGCGTCAGCCACCGGCTCCGGGTCCGGGTCCAGCGACAACGGGTCCAGCGACGACGGGTCCAGCGACAACGGTGTCTCGGGCTGATCGCTCATCGGGTCCCTCCTCCCGCTGGGCTGCGGGCGTCGCGCGACCCTACCGCCGCGTCGCGAGAGCGAGTCACTCGCACCACGTGCGTGGTGACCGAGCCCGCCTGCACCCGAAGCACCTCGGGAGGGGGGCATCCGAGTCGGCTCAGCGTGGCGTCACTGGAGGCCACCTCGTCGTGAGCCGTGCTGCCCTTGAGGGCCACCAGGGCCCCGCCGGGGGCGACCAGCGGCCAGCACCACTCGAGCAGCCGTGGAAGCGGCGCCACCGCTCGGGCAGTGACGACGTCGAAGGTGGCCGGCGGCAGCTGCTCGGCCCGCGCGCGCACCACCTCCACCGTGGCCAACCCCAGGGCGGCAACCACCTCGGACAAGAAGGTGGCGCGCCGCAGCAGCGGTTCGACGAGCGTGACGTGCAGCCCAGGACGGGCGATCGCCAGCACGATGCCCGGCAGCCCGGCGCCGGAGCCGACGTCGCACACCGTCGCGTCGGTGGGCAGCAGATCGGCCACTCCCGCGCAGTTGAGCAGGTGGCGCTCCCACAGGCGCGGCACCTCCCGGGGTCCGAGCAGACCTCGCAGCACGCCTTGATCGGCCAGCAGGGCTGCATAGGCCTCCACGAGCGGCAACCGGTCCGACGACGAACACCCTCCGCGCCTCATCCGGAGCGGAGGGTGTTTCACGTGAAACGGTCATCGGCTCACGCCGGCAGGACCACCACGTACCGCTTCGGCTCCACGCCCTCGGACTCCGAGCGCAGTCCGGCCGCAGCGACCGCGTCGTGGACCACCTTGCGCTCGAACGGCGTCATCGGAGTCAGCGATGTCGGCTCACCGGAGGCCATCACCTCGGCCGCCGTCTCGGCGGCCAGGGCCTCGAGCTGGGTCCGCTTCTCAGCGCGGAAACCCGAGACGTCCAGCATCAGGCGGGACCGCTCACCGGTCTCGCGGTAGACGGCCAGACGGGTCAGCTCCTGGAGCGCATCGAGTACCTCCCCGTTGCGGCCCACGAGCTGGGACAGGTCAGCCCCCACGATCGACACAGCGGCCCGGTCCCCCTCGACGTCCATGTCGAGGTCGCCGTCGAGGTCGGCGATGTCGAGCAGCTCCTCGAGGTAGTCGGCTGCGATGTCACCCTCCTGCTCCAGCTGCTGGAGTCGGTCGGGGGCCTCCGCGTCGTCGGTGGTCTCAGCGGGCGTCGGTTCGCCCTCCGTGGCCACCGCCTCATCCGGGCTCGGCGTGATGTCGTTGTCAGTGGTGTCGACGTCGGACTCGTCGTCGGTGGTGCTCTCCAGGTGCTCCTGGCTCTCCTCAGGGCTGAGCTGCACGCTCATCACCTGCCTCCCTTGCTCGGGTTCTTCTTCGGTGGCTGCTGGGGGCCCGGCTTCTTCTGCGCCGGTTTCTTCTGGGCCGGCTTGTTCGCGGCGGGATTCTTCTGGGCCGGCTTCGGAGCCGCTTTGGTCTGCCGCTGTGCCTTGGTCTGCCGCTTCGGCTGCTGGCGTACGGCGGGCCGGGGCGCCTCGGGCTCGATGGTCGCGACGGCCGTCCCGCCCGATGGGCCGCAGCCCCGTTGCGGACCAGCCTTCTTCTCCGCCTTCAAGCGATCGCGGTCGGCCTTGGCCTGGGCGGCCGGGGTGCCCGGTGCCGGGTTGTTCCGGATCACGTAGAACTGCTGGCCCATCGTCCACAGGTTCGACGTGGTCCAGTAGAGGAGCACGCCGATGGGGAACGCGACCCCACCGAGACCGAACGCGACGGGCAGGATGTAGAGGAGCATCTTCTGCTGCTGCGCGTAGGGCGCCGGTCAGTGCGTCGGGGGGCATGTTCTTGCTCATCAGCTGGCGCTGGGTCAAGAAGGTGGTGGCGGTCATCGCCAGGACCAGCACCAGCGCGAGCATCATGACGCCTGCGTCACCTTGCGGACCCCAGGTCCTCGCCCCCCAGAAGCTCTCCGAGATCGGGATGCCGAACAGCTGGGACTCGCCGAAGTCGCGGGCCAGCTCCGGGTCGAGGAACTGGTGGGGAGGTGCCGTTCTTCGCGGCCTGGTCGAGCAGTCGGAACAACGCGAAGAAGATCGGCATCTGCAGCAGGATCGGCAGGCAGGACGCGAACGGATTGGTGCCGGTGTCCTTGTAGAGCTTCATCGTCTCCTGGGCGAGACGCTCCCGGTCGTGGCCGTACTTCTTCTGCAGCTCCTTGACCTTGGGCTGGATCAGCTGCATGTTGCGGCTGGACTTGATCTGCTTGACGAACAGCGGGATCAGCGCGGCGCGGATGACCAGGGTCAGCCCGACGATCGAGAACGACCAGGTCAGGCCATCCGAACCGTCCATGCCGATGGTCGTGAGCACGTTGTGCCAGAGCACCATGACGCCCGGAGATGACGAAGTACAGCGGCTCCATGATGAAGCCGCCGATGCTCGCGAAGACGTCCACACTGATCAGGCTCCTTGCTGCGGTGGTGAAGCGAGGACGACCGCCTACGCGGGGGAACCGGGTCGTAGCCACCGGCGGCCCACGGGTGGCACCGGGAGATCCGGCGCAGGGCGAACCAGCTTCCCCGCAGACTGCGGTGCTCGGTCACGGCTTCGAGGGCGTACGCCGAGCAGGAGGGGTGGTAGCGGCAGACCTGGCCGTAGAGCGGACTGATCACCGCCCGATAGGCGCGCAGCAGGCCGATCAGCAGGTAGGTCACGACGTGCGCCCGTGGCGCCCTCGACACGCCCACACCGATCCAGGTCGGCGGCCAGCTCCTGCGAACTGGCCAGCGCCGGCCGCCGGCAGCGCCCGGACGACGAGGATGGTGGCTTCGGGCGCGGCTGGAGGCCCTCGAGCCGGTCGCCGACCAGGTGACGCAGGCGACGTTTCGACCCGATTGCGCACGACGGCGTTGCCGACCGCCTTGCTGACGACGAAGCCGGCCCGGGCCTGGAGCTGCGCCGACCCGTCGTCCGCCGCCGTGAGATCCCCACGTGGAGGACGACGGTGCGGGCGGCCGGCGCGTCGGCCGCTGCGCGTCACCTGGCGGAAGGACTTCGCGCGGGTGAGGCGATGGTGTGGGCGGCCGGGGCGCACGACGATCGGAGACGGCTCGACCTCAGACGGCGAGCTTGCTGCGACCCTTGCGACGGCGGGACGACAGGATGGAGCGGCCCGCGCGCGTGCGCATGCGCAGTCGGAAGCCGTGCGTCTTGTGGCGGCGCCGGTTGTTCGGCTGGTAGGTACGCTTGCTCACGAGCAGTCTCTTCTCAGGTGGCGTGCTTGCTCGGCGGGTCGACCGGTCGCGGCACATGGACCCGGCTCGAGCACACCGCCATCAGGAGCCGCGGTGCGACGACCGCACGACCGCATCACGGTACGGGGTGCTCTTCCCGCAGGTCAAACCCACGTCCACGCCTCCCGGAGGTGGCCTCAAGGTCGGTTCCGAGGTAGCTGAGGTGCCTGTGGACAAAGCCTTGCCGCAGTCTCGGATCAGCGGTTAGGTTCGGCCCCTACCGAGCTTCCCCACATCGGTGCCAGCCGCACTCCCGGATCCTGGCATGACCCTGGTCATCCTGGCCCCGCGGAGGGCTGACCTGGGCATACGCACCTCGTGCCCGGCCCTCCGATGTGTCTCGGCCGGCCTTCTCCACCACCACGGAGCCGGGTTCACAACCTGTGGACAAACCTGTGGATTTCTAGCCTCGACCAGAACGAAGAAGGCGGCCGCGCGCCGATGGACACCCCGAGTACCTCCCACGAACCACGGGCAGCGACCACCAGGCCAGCGCGACAATCCCGACGCGCCCCGACCCCGGCGGGCCCCTCCGAGTCGCCGAGCTCGCCGCGGCGTGGGGACGGGTGGTCGCCGACCCTGCAGCCCCAGCACAGCGCCTGGCTCGCTGCGAGCCGACCGGTGACCGTCGCACGGGGGCATGGCCATCGTGGCCGTCCCCAACGACTTCACCCGCGGCCAGCTCGAGGGACGCCTGCGCGCCCAGGTCGAGGACTCCCTGAGTGAGGGACTGGGTCGCGAGGTCCGGATCATGGTCACCGTCGACCCGAGCGCTGGAGCCGGGCGGGGGAGCGCCCGGTCCCGCCGCACCCGTGGTCGACCGGACGGTTCCTCTCCGGTGCGTTCGGGTTGACCACGACCCCCACCACTTGTCGCCGAGTAGTCACAGCGACATGTCGACAAGTCCCTATGTCGAGGTGGAGCCCCCTCGGCTCGAGACGCCGGGAGAGGCGGCGAGCAAGGCCTCCTCGGTCGAGACCCGGCTCAACCCGAAGTACACCTTCGAGACCTTCGTCATCGGATCCTCCAACCGCTTCCCGCACGCGGCCGCTGTCGCGGTGGCCGAGGCCCCGGGCAAGGCCTACAACCCGCTGCTCGTCTACGGCGACTCCGGCCTGGGCAAGACCCACCTGCTGCACGCGATCGGGCACTACGTGCGCAGCCTCTACAACGGGGCCAAGGTGCGCTACGTCTCCAGCGAGGAGTTCACCAACGAGTTCATCAACGCGATCCGTGACGACCGCCAGGACCGGTTCAAGCGCCGTTACCGCGACGTCGACGTCCTCCTCATCGACGACATCCAGTTCCTCGAGGGCAAGACCCAGACCCAGGAGGAGTTCTTCCACACCTTCAACACCCTCCACAACGCCAACAAGCAGATCGTGCTGACCTCCGACCGGGCGCCCAAGCGGCTCGAGGCCCTCGAGGACCGGTTGCGCAACCGCTTCGAGTGGGGCCTGATCACCGACGTGCAGCCTCCCGACCTCGAGACCCGGATCGCGATCCTGCGCAAGAAGGCCGCCATGGACCGACTCACCGCGCCACCCGACGTGCTCGAGTTCATCGCCTCCAAGATCCAGACCAACATCCGCGAGCTCGAGGGTGCCCTCATCCGGGTGACGGCGTTCGCCAACCTGAACCGCCAGGAGGTCGACATGACCCTGGCGGAGATCGTGCTCAAGGACCTGATCCCCGAGGGCGGCGAGCCGGAGATCACGGCTCCGCTGATCATCGCCCAAACCGCTGCCTACTTCGGGGTGACCATCGAGGACCTCACCGGACCGAGCCGCGGCCGCCACCTGGTGATGGCCCGCCAGATCGCCATGTACCTGTGTCGTGAGCTGACCCCCCTCTCGCTGCCGAAGATAGGGGCCCAGTTCGGCAACCGCGACCACACGACGGTCATGTACGCCGACCGCAAGATCAACCAGCTGCTCGCCGAGCGGCGCGCGGTGTTCAACCAGGTCTCCGAGCTGACCAACCGGGTCAAGCTGCAGGCCCGCCAGTCCTGAGCGCCGCCGTCGTGACCGAGCGTCCTCCCCGGGATGTGGAGAAACCTGTGGAGAAGGCGCGCATCCGGCGCAGGAGCTGTGGTCCCCCCGCACCCGCCGTCCAACGGCCGGGCCCCCGTGCACAGCACCGCGCGGTCCCACGGGTCGTCATCCACATCGACTGTGCGCGTCGAATCCCGGCCTGACCTGCACCGATGTTCCCTCTCCACAGTTTCCACCCCTGCTACGACTCCCACTCACCTCCATCCATATCGATCATCGGTGGAACTCCTCGCGATCCCCTCCCTGTGGACGAACCGCCCGTGGCAGGATGCGACTCCCCTCTCCGCCCCTCCCTCGCAACCCTCCGCAACCCCCGCACCCCCTTCGACCCCCTGAGGAAGCACCGTGAAGTTCCGAGTCGATCGCGACGTCCTCGCCGATGCCGTCGCCTGGGCCGCCCGCAGCCTCCCGGTCCGGCCCAGCGTCCCGGTCCTCGCCGGCCTGTTGATCGAGGCCGGACAGGACGGCCTCGTCCTGTCCTCGTTCGACTACGAGACCTCCGCACGGGCGACGCTGAGTGCGGAGGTGAGTGATGAGGGGAAGGCCCTGGTCAGCGGCCGACTGCTCGCCGACATCTGTCGGAGCCTGCCCTCCAAGCCGGTCGACATGGTGACCGACGGCACCCGGGTCTCCTTGACCTGCGGTTCCGCGCGCTTCAGCCTCCAGACGATGCCGGTCGAGGAGTACCCCACGGTCCCCTCGATGCCGACGGCGACCGGCACGGTGCCCAGCGAGGTCTTCGCCCACGCCGTAGCCCAGGCCGTCACGGCAGCCGGACGAGACGACATGCTGCCGGTGCTCACCGGCGTCCGCCTGGAGATCGAGGGCTCGAGGATCTCCCTGTTGGCCACCGACCGGTTCCGGCTCTCCCACCGCGAGCTCGGCTGGTCACCGGGGGTCCCCGACGCCTCGCTGGCCGCGCTCGTGCCCGCCCGCGTCCTCGGCGACACCGCCAAGTCGCTCACCGCGGGGAGCGAGGTGACGATCGGCCTCGCCGCGAGCGGCTCCGGCGAGGGCATCATCGGCTTCGAGGGGGCCGCGCCGGGCGGCGTACGACGCACCACGACCCGACTGCTCGACGGCGAGTTCCCCAAGGTACGCAGCCTGTTCCCCTCCGAGCAGCTGACCATTGCCCGGGTGGACAAGGCCGAGCTGATCGACGCCGTCAAGCGCGTCGCCCTGGTCGCCGAGCGCAACTCGGCGGTCCAGCTGGCCTTCACCGAGGGGACGCTGACCCTCGACGCGGGCACCGGCGACGACGCCCAGGCCTCCGAGGCGATCAGCGCCACGATCGAGGGCGAGGACATCACGACCGGCTTCAACCCCCAGTTCCTCCTCGACGGCCTCACCGCCATCGACGAACCGGTCGTCGAGCTCGCCTTCACCCAACCCTCCAAGCCCGTGGTCATCAGCGGCGCTGCGTCAGGTGACGCGGAGGCCTCGGGCGAGCCCCACGGGTTCCGCTACCTGCTGATGCCGCGCCGGCTCCTGTCCTAGGCCCGCGCCCCCCGCGCCCGACTCCGGTCGGGTGAACTCGGGCTCTGGGTCTCGACTCGCCGTCGCGACCTCGCTCCGTTCGGTCGCGGGCTCGCTCGACCTGCCTCGCCACGCCGCGCCCGACTCGTCGGCTGTGCACGCTCTGTCTCGACTCGCCGTCGCGACCTCGCTCCGCTCGGTCGCGGGCTCGCTCGACCTGCCTCGCCACGCCCCGAGCTCCTGCGTCGGACCGCTTCCGGGCTCTGGGTCTCGACTCGCCGTCGCGACCTCGCTCCGTTCGGTCGCGGGCTCGCTCGACCTGCCTCGCCACGCCCCGAGCTCCTGCGTCGGACCGCTTCCGGGCTCTGGGTCTCGACTCGCCGTCGCGACCTCACTTCGTTCGGTCGCGGGCTCGCTCGACCTGCCTCGCCACGCCGCGCCCGACTCGTCGGCTGTGCACGCTCTGTCTCGACTCGCCGTCGCGACCTCGCTCCGCTCGGTCGCGGGCTCGCTCGACCTGCCTCGCCACGCCCCGAGCTCCTGCGTCGGACCGCTTCCGGGCTCTGGGTCTCGACTCGCCGTCGCGACCTCGCTCCGTTCGGTCGCGGGCTCGCTCGACCTGCCTCGCCACGCCGCGCCCGACTCGTCGGGCGCGGCTAGGCTCGGCACATGGAGTTGGGGATGGTGGGTCTGGGGAAGATGGGCGGGAACATGCGGGACCGCCTGCGCGAGGACGGACACACCGTCGTCGGCTACGACCGCAACCAGGACATCGCCGACGTCGAGAGCCTCACCGCGATGGTGGAGGCCCTGTCGTCTCCACGCGTCGTGTGGGTGATGGTGCCGGCCGGGGACCCCACCCACGCCGTGATCGACGAGCTCGCCGACCTCCTCGAGGAGGGCGACGTGGTGGTCGACGGCGGCAACTCGAAGTGGTCCGGTGACCAGGCCCACGCCGACCAGCTCGGCGAGCTGGGCATCGGCTTCCTCGACTGCGGGGTCTCAGGCGGGGTCTGGGGCCGGGAAAACGGCTACGCCCTGATGTACGGCGGGCCAGCCGAGCAGGTCGCGAAGGTGCAGCCGATCTTCAACAGCCTCAAGCCCGAGGGGGAGTTCGGCGCGGTGCACGCCGGCACGACGGTGGGGGCCGGGCACTTCGCGAAGATGGTCCACAACGGCATCGAGTACGCGATCATGCAGAGCTACGCCGAGGGCTGGGAGCTCCTGGAGAAGGCCGAGCTCGTCGACAACGTCACCGAGGTCTTCCGGTCCTGGCGCGAGGGCACCGTGATCCGCTCCTGGCTGCTCGACCTGCTCGTCGCCGCCCTCGACGAGGACGAGCACCTCGACCAGATCCGCGGGTACGCCGACGACTCCGGCGAGGGGAGATGGACCGTGGAGGCGGCCATCGACCACGCCGTGCCCATGAACGCGATCGCAGCGGCGCTCTTCGCCCGCTTCTCCTCCCGCCAGGACGACAGCCCCTCGATGAAGGCGGTCGCCGCCATGCGCAACCAGTTCGGCGGCCACGCCACCCACACCCCCCCGCCCCCCGGCGGCGAGGCGAACCCGGAATAGTCCCGAGCCCTCCGCGTGTATGTCGCCCACCTGACCCTCCACGACTTCCGGTCCTACGCCGCGGCCGAGGTCGCGCTCGAGCCCGGGGTGACGGCGTTCCTGGGCCGCAACGGCCAGGGCAAGACCAACCTCGTGGAAGCGGTCGACTACCTCTCCCGGCTGGCCTCGCACCGGGTTGCGACCGATGCGCCCCTGGTGCGTCAGGGCGCCGAGCACGCGGTCGTGCGCGCGGCGGTCGTGCGGGAGGGCCGCACGGCGGTCCTGGAGGTCGAGCTCAACCCGGGGCGCACCAACAGGGGACGAATCAACAAGTCGACATTGCCCCGGGTCCGCGACCTGATCGGCCTGCTGCGCACCGTGGTCTTCTCCCCCGAGGACCTGGCCCTGGTCAAGGGGGATCCCTCGGAGCGTCGGCGCTTCCTCGACGACCTCCTGGTGCTCCGCACCCCACGACTGGCCGGGGTGCGCGCCGACTACGACCGCGTCCTGCGGCAGCGCAACTCCCTGCTCAAGACCCTGCGGGTGGCCCGCGGCGCGGCTCGCGAGTCCGCCCTGTCGACGCTCACGGTCTGGGACCAGCAGCTCGCGACCACGGGGGCCGAGCTGCTCGCCGAGCGACTGACGCTGGTCGAGGCCCTGGCGCCGTACGTCGACAAGGCCTACCGCGCCGTGGCCCAAGGAGCCGCCCGCGAGCAGGCCGAGATCATCTACCGGCCCTGCTTCGAGCTGCCTGAGTCCGCACACCCCGGACCGGTCACCGCTCTGGCCGAAGCGCTGCTCCTCGAGCTCGAGCGGCGGCGCGAGGACGAGATCGACCGGGGGCTGACCCTGGTCGGACCACACCGCGACGAGCTCGGCCTGAGCCTGGCAGGGGCCGGCCAGAGCCTGCCGGTCAAGGGCTACGCCTCGCACGGGGAGTCGTGGTCCTTCGCCCTCGCACTGCGCCTGGCCTCCTATGACCTGCTGCGCTCCGACGGGGACGACCCGATCCTCATCCTCGACGACGTCTTCGCCGAGCTCGACTCCCAGCGCCGAGAGCAGCTGGCCGAGCTCGTTGCGGGAGCCGAGCAGGTGCTGGTCACCGCGGCGGTCCCCGAGGACGTGCCGGGCGTCCTGGCCGGAGCCCGCTTCCACGTCGGTGGCGGTGAGGTGACCCGTGCCTGAGGAGCCCGAGCAGCCCCACCGCGACGACGGCCTGGACCTCGCCCGGTCCCTCACCCGGGCGACCTCCCGGGCGACGCCGGCCTCGAGGGCCCGCTCACGCCGACCCGGTCGGTCTGGGGGGGCCGCTGGAGGCCCCACTCAACGGGTCTCCGGAGCCCACCCCGACGAGAGAGACCCGCAGCTCCTCGGGTCGAGCGTGGACCGGCTGATCGAGGAGCACGGGTGGTCCTGGGAGCTGCGGGTCACCAGTGTCTTCGAGCGGTGGGGGCAGCTCGTGGGTGAGGACATCGGTGCCCACAGCCGTCCGGAGTCCTTCGTCGACGGCGTGGTGCGGGTGCGCACCGACTCGACCGCCTGGGCGACCCAGTTGCGGCTGCTGGCCCCCGCGATCGTGCGGCGTCTGTGCGAGGAGCTCGGGGATGCGACGGTGACGGCGATCGACGTCCAGGGCCCCCACGGACCGAGCTGGAAGAAGGGTCCGCGCTCGGTGCGGGACGGCCGCGGTCCCCGAGACACCTACGGCTGAGCCCCGGTCCGCCGAGGAGCCCCGCACAGGCGATCTGCGGGCCTGGTCGACGTACGGGGACACAGCCGCACCCCTCCCAGGCGCTCGAAGAGCCGCTCCCGGCCCGCTCAGCGCCCTCCCTGGTCGCAACACACCCCCAGCCTGTGGACACCTGCGGGGCTGGGCGCCCCCAGAGGGGTATGCTGGCGATCGGTCGCAGACCCCGGGCACGCCACGGCACCGTCCGGCTCACGCGACCTTTTTGCATGTACGCACCTAGGAAGGCCTCGCCTGTGTCCGAGTCAACCCAGCCGGCCAGCCCGCGGGCCAGCCAGCCGGTCAGCGGGACCTACGACGCCTCCGCCATCCAGGTGCTCGAGGGTCTCGAGGCCGTGCGCAAGCGCCCCGGCATGTACATCGGGTCCACCGGCGAGCGGGGTCTGCACCACCTCATCTGGGAGGTCATCGACAACTCCGTCGACGAGGCCCTCGCGGGGCACTGCGACCGGATCGTGCTGACCCTCCTGGCCGACGGCGGGGTGCGGGTCGAGGACAACGGACGCGGCATCCCGACCGACACCGCTCCGGGACAGGAGCTGCCTGCCCTGACCCTGGCCCTGACGGTGCTGCACGCCGGTGGCAAGTTCGGCGGCGGCGGTTACAAGGTCTCCGGCGGGCTGCACGGCGTCGGCATCTCGGTGGTCAACGCCCTCTCGAGCCGAGTGATCGCCGAGGTGCGCAACCGCGGTCACGAGTGGCGCCAGACCTTCTCGGTCGGCGTCCCCGACGGCCCCCTGGAGTCGGTGCGACCGATGGCCGAGGGCGAGCGCACCGGGACGACCATCACCTACTACGCCTCCACCGACATCTTCGAGACGACGGCGTACTCCCTGGAGACGATCACCACCCGGATCCGCGAGTACGCGTTCCTCAACAAGGGCCTCGAGATCGTCGTGCGCGACGAGCGGCCGCACGCCGACGAGGTCGTCGAGGCCGTCCAGGACGGCACGGTCGACAACGCGGTGGACCAGGCCGGGCCGGACCAGCTGCACAAGGCCGAGGGCGGCGGCAGCGAGCAGGTCTTCCGCTACGACCGCGGCCTGGTGGACTTCGTCGAGCACCTCAACCGGGCCAAGCAGCCGGCCAACCCGTCGGTGATCTCCTTCGAGGCCGACACCGCCGAGGGCACCGAGAACCACATGAGCCTCGAAGTCGCGATGCAGTGGAACACCTCGTTCACCGAGTCGGTGCACACCTTTGCCAACACCATCAACACCCACGAGGGAGGCACCCACGAGGAGGGCTTCCGCGCGGCTCTCACCACGTTGATCAACAACGCCGGCTTCGACTGGGGACTGATGAAGAAGCAGGAGGACCGCGTCTCCGGCGACGACATCCGCGAGGGCCTCACCGCGATCATCTCCATCAAGCTGGGCGAGCCGCAGTTCGAGGGGCAGACCAAGACCAAGCTCGGCAACACCGAGGCCAAGGGCTTCACCCAACGGATCGTCAACGACCAGCTCGGCGCCTGGCTGGAGCAGAACCCCGCCGAGGGCAAGGACATCATCCGCAAGGCGCAGGCCGCGGCGTCGGCCCGGATCGCCGCGCGCAAGGCGCGGGACCTGGCCCGCTCCCGCAAGGGCCTGCTCGGTGGTGGCGGGCTCCCCGGCAAGCTCTCCGACTGCCAGTCGACCAACCCCGAGGAGTGCGAGGTCTTCATCGTGGAGGGCGACTCGGCCGGAGGCTCGGCGCGGCAGGGCCGCGACCCACGGGTCCAGGCGATCCTCCCGATCCGCGGCAAGATCCTCAACGTCGAGAAGGCCCGCATCGACAAGGTGCTCGCCAACACCGAGGTGCAGGCCATCATCAGCGCCCTGGGCACGGGCATCCACGAAGAGTTCGACCTCGAGAAGCTGCGCTACCACAAGGTGGTGCTCATGGCCGACGCCGATGTGGACGGCCACCACATCAACACCTTGCTGCTCACGCTGCTGTTCCGCTTCATGAAGCCGCTCATCGAGCACGGCTTCGTCTACATGGCCCAGCCTCCGCTCTACCGCATCCGGTGGAACAAGCCGCACGAGCACGAGTTCGTCTACTCCGACGCCGAGCGCGAGCTGCTCACCCGCGACGGACTCGAGCAGGGCAAGAAGCTGCCCAAGGAGAACCCGGTGCAGCGCTACAAGGGCCTCGGTGAGATGAACGCCGAGGAGCTGTGGGACACCACGATGAACCCCGAGCAGCGGCTCATGCTCCAGGTCACCCTCGACGACGCCGCGCACGCCGACGAGATCTTCTCGATCCTCATGGGCGAGGACGTCGAGCAGCGGCGCTCGTTCATCCAGCGCAACGCCAAGGACGTCCGGTTCCTCGACATCTGATGCCCGGCAACCCGACCAGCGCCGGCGTACCCAGCAGAAAGAGCACACGTGACTGAGACCACCCACACCCCCGGCGGCGACGGCGGCGGAGGCGGCGGCGGCCGGATCGAGCCCATCGAGCTCCAGACCTCGATGCAGCGCGCCTACATCGACTACGCCATGGCCGTCATCGTCGGCCGGGCGCTGCCCGACGTGCGCGACGGGCTCAAGCCGGTGCACCGCCGGGTGCTCTACGCGATGTTCGACGGGGGCTACCGGCCCGACCGCGGCTTCTCCAAGTGCAGCCGGGTCGTCGGCGACGTCATGGGTCAGTACCACCCGCACGGGGACTCCGCGATCTACGACACCTTGGTCCGGCTGGCCCAGCCCTGGGTGATGCGGGCCCCCCTCATCCACGGCCAGGGCAACTTCGGCTCACCGGGCAACGACGCCGCCGCCGCCATGCGCTACACCGAGTGCCGCATGGCGCCGCTGGCGCTGGAGATGGTGCGCGACATCGAGCAGGAGACCGTCGACTTCCAGCCCAACTACGACGGGCGCTCGCAGGAGCCGACGGTGCTCCCGGCGCGCTACCCGAACCTGTTGGTCAACGGCTCGGCCGGCATCGCGGTCGGCATGGCGACCAACATCCCGCCGCACAACCTGCGTGAGGTCGCCTCCGGCGCGCTGTGGGCGTTGGATAACCCGGAGGCGAGCCGCGAGGAGCTGCAGGACGCGCTGATCGAGCGGATCAAGGGCCCCGACTTCCCCAACGGCGCGCTCATCGTCGGCCGCGAAGGCATCGAGCAGGCCTACCGCACCGGCCGGGGCTCGATCACCCAGCGCGCGGTCATCGAGGTCGACGAGGACGCCCGGGGCCGGACCTGCCTCTCGATCACCGAGCTGCCCTACATGGTCAACCCCGACAACCTGGCGCTCAAGATCGCCGAGCTGGCCGACTCCGGCAAGGTCCAGGGCATCTCCGACGTGCGCGACGACTCCTCGGGTCGCACCGGGCAGCGGCTGGTCGTCGTCCTCAAGCGCGACGCCGTCGCCCGGGTGGTGCTCAACAACCTGCTCAAGCACACCGAGCTGCAGACCAACTTCTCGGCCAACATGCTCGCCCTGGTCGACGGGGTGCCGCGGACCCTGAGCGTCGATGCGTTCGTCAGCAACTGGGTGGCCCACCAGATCGACGTGATCCAGCGTCGGACCCGCTTCCGGCTCGCGGAGGCCGAGCGCCTGGCCCACGTCCAGCGCGGCTACGTCAAGGCGCTCGACGCGCTCGACGAGGTGATCGCGCTCATCCGCCGCTCGCCCGAGGTCGACGACGCCCGCAACGGCCTGATCGAGCTGCTCGACATCGACGAGCTCCAGGCTAACGCGATCCTCGACATGCAGCTGCGCCGGCTCGCGGCCCTGGAGCGGCAGAAGATCATCGACCGGCTGGCCGAGCTCGAGCTCGAGATCGCCGACTTCCAGGACATCCTCGCCGACGACAGCCGCCAGCGCTCGATCGTCTCCGAGGAGCTCACGGCCATCGTCGAGAAGTACGGCGAGGACCGGCGTACCCAGATCATCGCGGCCGACGGCGACCTGTCGATGGAGGACCTGATCCCCGACGAGGAGCTGGTCGTCTCCATCACCCGCGGTGGTTACGCCAAGCGGACCCGGGCCGACCAGTACCGCACCCAGAAGCGCGGCGGCAAGGGCGTCCGCGGCGCGACGCTGCGCGGCGACGACGTCGTGCAGCACTTCATCGCGACCACCAACCACCACTGGCTGTTGTTCTTCACCACCGCCGGGCGCGTCTACCGCACCAAGGCCTACAACCTCCCGGAGGCATCGCGCGACGCCAAGGGCGGGCACGTGGCCGGGCTGCTCAGCTTCCAGCCCGACGAAGAGATCGCCCAGGTCCTCGCGATCCGCGACTACGAGCAGGCCCCCTACCTCGTCCTCGCCACCCGCAACGGGTTGGTCAAGAAGACCCGCCTCGGCGACTACAACAGTCCCCGCCAGGCCGGCGTCATCGCGATCAACTTCCGCGAGGACGACGACGAGCTCATCGGGGCCGAGCTCGTCACGGCCGACGACGAGATCCTCCTGGTCTCGCGTCGCGGCCAAGCCGTGCGTTTCCGGGCCGACGACGGCCAGCTCCGTCCGATGGGCCGCGCCACCTCCGGTGTCACCGGGATGGCGACCGCCAAGGGCGACTCGGTCTTGTCGATGTCGGTGATCCGGGCGGCGCAGGTCGCCACCGAGGACTCCGACGAGAACGTCCAGTACGTCTTCACCATGACCGACGGAGGGTTCGCCAAGCGGTCGCGCATCAACGAGTACCGCCTGACCAACCGTGGCACCAAGGGGGTCAAGGCGATGACCTTGACCAACGAGGACCGCGGGGGTCTCGTGGGTGCCTTCATCGTCGAGGACGGCGACGAGATCCTCTCGATCACCCAGGGGGGCCAGGTCGTCCGCAGCCCCGTCAACGCTGACATCCGGCCCACCGGCCGCTCGACGCAGGGCGTGAAGTTCGTGACGCCCAAGGGTGGCGACGCGGTGGCGGTCGTGGCGCGGTCGGTGGAGGCCCGGGTCGTGGCCGAGGTCGTCGCGGAGGTGGGCGACGAGCCCGTCGCGGACGACGCGAGCCCCTCGGCGGTCGAGTCGTCCGAAGTCGCTGTGGATGAGACAATCGTGGCGGACACTGCACCCGACAGCTCACCCGGTGACGGGGATGGCGAGGACTGATGACGACCGAGCGGACCCAGACGACGGGACGGTCACGCGCTGAGGACGCGCGGGACCAGACCGCGGTCCGGCCCTCCCTGACCGAGCGGCTCCAGGCCAGGTTCTCCTCCCCCTCGGAGGGCGCCGGTCCCGCCGCCGGAGCCGCGTCGAAGCCCAAGGTCACCCGGCCGACGACCCCGGCGCCGCGCAAGCCGTCGCGCCGGGCCCGCCTCCGCCTCACCCGCGTCGACCCGTGGTCGGTGATGAAGACCTCGTTCCTGCTCGCGATCGCCTTCGGCGTGGTCACCGTGGTCGCTGTCTTCATGGTCTGGTCGGTCCTGGGGGCCACCGGGCTGTGGGAGTCGATCAACGAGGCGATCCAGAAGAGCATCGGCGGCCCGGAGACCGCGGACTTCGACATCGAGAACTACGTCGGGACCTCACGGGTGCTCGGCTTCACCATGCTCGTCGCCGCCGTCGACGTCGTCCTGATCACCGCGATCGCCACCCTGGGCGCGTTCCTCTACAACATGTCGGCCGCGTTGCTCGGCGGCATCGAGGTCACCCTCGCCGAGGACGGTCAGTGAGCGGTCGCCGCAGGCGGACCGCGCACCTCCCCCTCGCTTTGTCGGCCCCTCGGACGCTGGGGTAGTCTCCCCTCGGCCAGCAGGCCACCACGGGCCTATAGCTCAGACGGTTAGAGCGCTTCCCTGATAAGGAAGAGGTCACAGGTTCAAGTCCTGTTAGGCCCACTCCCTCGTTGCGACCTGGAGGTCCCGATGAAGAAGCTCGTGCTCCTCGCCCTGGCCGCTGCCGGAGCTGTGGTGGCGAAGAAGAAGTACGACGAGGGCCAGGCCGAGCAGGCCCTGTGGTCAGAGGCGACGGACAACGTCCGTCGCTCCTGACCACCAGGCTCTGTCGGCGAGCAACAACCGCTGGTCGAGCAACAACCGCTGGTCGAGCTTGTCGAGACCAAGGGGCCTTGGCGCAATTGGTAGCGCACCTGCTTTGCAAGCAGGGGGTTAGGGGTTCGAGTCCCCTAGGCTCCACAACTAAACCAGCAGGTCAGAGCCTCTTTTAGTTCCACTCCTGGGGGTCAAGTGGGGTATGGATTGGCCGCTTTGGGGGACTGGCGGGGGAAGGTCTCGTGCCACCTCGGCATTCAGCGCGACTGGTCCGCCGCTACTGCGGTGAAGCGGTCCCAAGCAGCGAGAGCACGTCATCCCGCGGCTATCAGGCGTGCGCTCTCGAACGCGATCTCGGGGAGGGGTGCCCGGAGCTTCCAGGTGATCGCGACCGGACGATCCCCCTTGAGCTCGCCGTCCACGTCGACCAGCCCGAAGAGCCGGAACGTGCCCTCGACTGGACCCGAGCTGCGTTCCCTAACGAACAGCAGCCGGTGGATCGAGCCGTCTGGCCCCTTGCCGATGCAGCGTTGGGTGGCCGGTGACTCTTGGCGCCAGTTGTTCGGCGTCTCCCAATGGAACAACTCGGGGGTCAGGGCGTGGTCTCGATACTGGACGGTCGAAGAGAACCTGCGAGTGTCCTTATGCAGCGTGACGAACATGAGCTGGACCCGCGATTGGGCTACGAAGTACACGCCCTCGCGGTGCTCCTTTGGCCGGTTCACTGTGCTCACGCCTAGGGCAGCAAGAACCTCGGCGCGTGTATATCGTGCGTGGGCCATGAGTGGGACGTCGGCCAGGCCCAGGAGCGGAACCGGGGCCACGTTGAGATCTGCGCGTACGAGCGTCAGCAGTTCTGCGATCTCCGCTCGGAGAGCTGGTTGGCGCCACAGGACGTCGAAACCTTTCTGAAGGGTGTCAGGCTTCAGAAGGAGCGAGTGCATCAGTTGTGTCGCCAGGCGCTGCTCAACGACACCGAGAGCGTCTGCGTCCGTGCGTCTCTCGGCTGTCATCCAGTCGAACCAGTGGTTGACACGCAAACTGTCGAAGACGTGCTGGACGTACCCGACGCGCTGGAGCAACGAGTCTTGCTCCTCAATGAGCGCCGGGTCATCAGGAGTCGGGGGTGCGCTTGGTGCGAGGGCGACCCGCTGTAGCCGAGTCCAGGACATTTTGCGATTGTCGACGCCGTAGAACTGCTCCACGGATCGACCGGTCTGGAGCAGGAAGGACTCGAGTCTTGGCCACGTGCCCGCCTGGAAGTCCTTGACCAGTCCGTTGACGCCACGCCGCGCAGCGACGCTTTTGAGAGCCGTGAGCACGCGGTCGAGCGCGACTCGCTCGAGGGTGATGGAGCAGCCGGCCGGCAAGAATGGGAATGCGGCCTCGGCCTGACTCCGCACGTCACCCTGGGCGGGATCGATTAAGGCCCGGTATCGCTGCTCGAAGCGATATTCGGCGCGATGCTGGCCGATGAAGTCCAGAACGACACAGGAGCTCTTGCCGGGGGAACGGCGCAAGCCACGTCCGAGTTGCTGGGCGAAGAGCACTGGGCTCTGCGTGGGGCGACACAGCAAAAGGGTGTCGACATCGGGCACGTCGATGCCTTCACCGAGAACATCAACGCTGAAGACAACCTGCAGTTGACCGGCGCTCAGCCGCGCGAGTGTCCGGTCCCGGTGAGGTTGGTCGTGTTCTGCGGACAGGTACTCGGCGGCGAGACCGTGCTTGGTGAACTGCTCCGCCATGAACTGGGCGTGAGGCACCGACACGCAGAACCCGAGAGCGCGGATCGCCTCTGGGTGCTCGACCCAGCGGTGAAGCGCCCGGAGGATGCGGCGCACCCGCTCGTGATCGCCGGTATAGAGGTCGGAAAGGGCTCCGATGGCGTAGTCACCCGCGTGCCAGGTGAGGTCCCGCAGGTCTGTTCCATCGTCTACTCCGACGTACTCGAATGGGGCCAACAGCTGGTCGTCAACCGCTTCCCACAGACGTAGCTCGGTGGTGTACCGACCACCGAACAGGTCGGTAATATCGGCGCCGTCGGCCCGCTCCGGTGTCGCGGTGAGCCCGACCAGCTCGCGCGGCTCGAAGTGGGTCACCACCGTCTCCCATGACTGAGCAGTCGTGTGATGGGCCTCGTCGATGTAGATGACGTCGAAGAATGTCGGGGGTACCTGGTCCAACCGGTTGCGCAGTGTCTGCACCATCGCGAACACGTGGGTGTCGACGGTCAGTGGGCCGGACGAACCAGCAAGAAGCTCGCCGAACCCGGGGTCCTGCAGCACCTGACGGAACGTCTCGCGAGCCTGGTCCAGGATCTGCTCCCGGTGCGCCACGAACAACAAGCTCGGTCGCGGAGAACCGGGTTGGCAGAGTCGGAGATAGTCCAAGGCCGCGATGACTGTCTTACCGGTTCCTGTGGCGGCGACGAGGAGGTGCCGGTGTTCGTCGAACTCGGCTCGTCTTGCCGACAACGTGTCGAGCACGCGTTGCTGATGGGGCCTTGCCCGCATCTGCAGCTGGGCGTATGCCGCGGCTAGTTGTTCGTTCAACGTGTCGATGGTGCGCCGCGCCCGCTTGGAGAAACCCTGCGCGGCGTAGCCGCGTGCTTCGGCGAGGGCGGCGTCCAGCCGTTCTCGATCGTCAAGCCCGTATGACTCGAAGACAGGGGTATTCCAGTAGCTGTCGAAGACCTGCTGGATTCGGGCAAAGACCGAAGGCGCGTCTGCTCGGGCTAGCCGGACGTTCCACTCCAATCCGGTATAGAGCGCCGCCTCCGACAAGTTCGAGGACCCGATGAATGCCGTGTCCAACTCACCTGGGCGACGAAACAGCCACGCCTTCGCATGCAGCTTGGTGGCCATTCCCTGGTAGTTGACCCGGACCTCGGCACCAAGGCGAACGAGGTCGTCGAGCGCTCTGCCGCTTGTCGATCCCAAGTAGGTCGAGGTGATCACGCGGACCCGGCCACCTCGGTCGACGAGGGCGCGCAGTTCGTTGCGTAGTGCTTCGATGCCCTTGTACCCGACGAACGCGCAGATGAGATCGACCTCATTGGCGCACCGAAGCTCTTGTTGCAGCACCGAGCCAAGGGAGGGCTCGCCGGCGCCGTTGACCATCAGCTCACTGGTGCTCAGCGGGATTGATGGGTGTGGCGGTAGGGCGTCACTAGCCAGCCCCGCCGGCCTGCGAATTCCGCGGAGAACCCGAACCGGCGTAGCCACGTGGTCGACGGAAAATTCCGGGCCCAGTGCACTGATGGCCTCGTTCACCAGGGCGGCACTTGAGACCAGTTCGTCGTCGTTGGTGGGCGACCTTAGGCGTCTGGCTACCCGAAGGAGATGTCGCCCCAGCCGTTCGACCGCTTCGCTCTTGTCAACCACGTTGACGTCGATCCGATCACTGGCGAGCAGCGCCATCGCCTCTTCGATTTCGGCAGTGATCAGCTCGTCACGAAGCCCGGGGGCCAGTTGGCGCTCCGTGCTCAATCTCGCCTCCCGAAGATCCGCGTCGCGGCCCAGAGCTTAGGGACCACACCGCTGCACGTCACGGGCTTGCATAAAGACTCGAGCCCAACCGGCTCTTCAGGTGCCTCGCCGGCCGGACGAGGCCGACCCCCGGGTTACCGATAGCAAACCGTGCCGATGTGGCGACCAGTCAAGAGCGCTGTCAGTCCAGGAAACCGTGCCGGTCAAGTACCAATGACGAGCGTTGACGTGTCCGAACGAGGCCCGAAATTTTGGGCGCCGTACGGGCGCCCGACCGCCACCAAACCATCGGCACGCATGCTACGAAGGTCCGTTAGATCGGTCCGCCCGCGGGCTCCGACGCAGGCGCGCCAATCAGGGCGGAGTGACGCTCTCCGCTGAGCAGCCTCAGGGCTGGGGGTTGCTGCCCCGGGTCGCCTCGACGAGCGCGACCGAGACCACGGCGAAGCACGCCGTCATCACCAGACAGCCCCACCAACGAACGCCCGAGCCGTACAGGGCCAGACACCCGGCCAGGCCGGCAGCGAAGCCCCACCAGCGCACGAGTCCTGCGCGCCACAGCGCCCCGATCGCCACGATGAACCCCAGGATGAGGCCGGGTGCTGCGGGGGCGGCGAAGGCGGCGACCCCCCACATGGTGTCCATCTTGTCGGTGACCGCGACGGTCGCCTCGGCGCCGTAGAGATCCCCGATCACCGAGTCGTAGAAGTCGACGAACACCAGGCCGGGCAGCGTGGTGATGCCGATGAACCCCAGGACGGCTGCGACATTGGCGAGCCAGGCGCCACGACCGCGGACGTACGCCGCCACGAACAGCGCGGGCACCCCGAAGAACGCGAAGGACCAGTGCAAGCCGAGCGTCTTGATCTGCAAGGGACCCGGATTGTCGGCGTAGAGCTGGTAGAGCGCGCGTCCTTCGAGGGTCGGTGCCGGGTCGGCGGCGGCTCCGATGACGGCGAACAGGCCGGCGAGGACCGGCGCGGCGATGAGGAACCAGCGGCGGATCGCCACCGCGCGCGTTCCGGCGGCGTGGGCCGACGCGACCGGCGGAGCAGGCTCCAAGGACTGTGAGGTCATGATGACCACCTCCTGGTAGGTGAACGGACCCCTACGGTGACCGCTGGAGGTCTCGTCCCGGATCGGCCGCACGCAGGAGATTGGCATGGGCCGCGCGACGGATTGCGTCAGTCGCGGGAGCCGGGTACGACCACGCCGTTCTCGTAGGCGAAGATCACCGCCTGCACGCGGTCGGGCACACCGAGCTTGGCGAGGACGTTGCTCACGTGGCTCTTGGTCGTCGCTTCCGCGATGAACAGCCGAGCCGCCACGTCGGAGTTCGACAGACCCCGGGCCAGGAGCCCGAGGACCTCGACCTCGCGTGGGGTGAGGGTGGACAGGCGCCGATCGGAGCTGCGTCGCGGGATCGGCGCGTGGTCGACGAAGGAGTCGATGACGCGCCGGGTCACCCCCGGAGCCAGCAGGGCATCTCCCGCCATGACGACCCGGATCCCCGCCACGAGCTCCTCTGCCGGCGCATCCTTGAGAAGGAATCCGCAGGCGCCGGCGCGAAGCGCCTCGAAGACGTACTCATCCAGGTCGAAGGTGGTCAGCACGAGCACCTTCGTCTCGAGCCCCGCAGCCCTCAGCTGACGGGTCGCTCCCAGCCCGTCCAGGTCAGGCATCCGCACGTCCATGAGCACCACATCAGGACGCAGCCGGGTCACGGCGGCAACCGCCTCGTTCCCGTCCCCGGCCTCACCCACCACCTCCAGGTCCGGCTCGCCCTCCAGGAGCGAGCGGAAGCCGGCGCGCACCATGGCCTGGTCGTCGGCGATCACGATTCGGATGCGCTGGCTCACGCTCCCTCCACGGGCAGGGTGGCAGTGAGGCGGACACCCTGGCCGGGCGCTGAGACAAGATCGACGGTTCCGGCGTACAGGGCTACCCGCTCGCGCAGCCCGACGAGGCCGTGCCCCTGGTCCTGCCCGTTCCGAGCTGATGGGTCGAACCCCTCACCGTTGTCCTCCACGCAGATCTCCAACGCGTTCGAGGCGTACGCGAGATCGATCCGCAGCCGGGTGGCACCGGAGTGCCTCCTGGCGTTGGTGGCGGCCTCCTGGATGATCCGGTACGCCGTCAGGTCCAGCCCGGCGGGGAGCTCGTGCGGGACGCCTGAGACGGACAAGTCCACGTCCAGGCCGGCACTCCTCATCTGACCTAGCAGGCCCTCGAGCTGGCGAAGCCCTGGTTGAGGCGAGAGCGAGAGACCCTCCCCGTTCGCGCGCAGCACCCCGAACAGCCGACGCATCTCCACCATCGCCTCGCGGGCCGCGACCTCCACACCGACCAGGTCGGCGACCTCGCGAGGATGGTCCGGACCGAGCCGACGACGTACCGCTTGCGTCTGCACCGTCACCATGCTGATCGAGTGAGCCACGATGTCGTGGAGCTCCCGGGCGATCCGGGTCCGCTCCTCAGCGGCCACCACGGCATCCTGCAGGTCGCGCTCACGCTCCAGGCGCGCCGCGCGATCAATGGCCTCCTCAGCCCGGGCCGCACGGTGGCGGTTGGCCCGGCCGACCACCCACGGCCCTGCGATGAAGACCAGGCCGGCTGCCGCATCGCTGGGTTTGAGTCCTTGCCACGACAACAACACGGTGAAGGGTGCCAGCACGAGCGCCAGGCCCACATAGCTCCAAGGCTCCTCCGTCTCGGAGCCGACAGTGAACATCACCAGGACCATGGCGAGGAACGGTGTGAGCTGGTCGAACGACACCACTCCGAAGTTGGCGAGGGCGACGAGTGCGCTCGAGAGGAGGGGCAGCTGTCGACGCCACGCCAGGCTCGCCATCGCAAACCCCGCCACCACGACGTACAGAGCGGGCTTCAGCACCTCGGCGCTGAGCGCAGCCTCGGCGACCACCATGAGGACGAAGGCGGTGGCGATGAGGACGTCGACGAGCGGTGGGCGCCTCAGTGGTCCGGGCGACCCCCGGCCGCTCACGAGCCCGGACGCACGCATGCCAGCGACCGTAGGCGACCGGGCACGGTCACACATCCGTCTCGCGGGGGAGTTTCGTCGGCCAGGTCAGGGCGGGGTGGGTCCGGCCCCGTCGCGAGTGCCCCGAACGGGGTCCGAGGTGCCTCACAGGTCGTGCAGGCGGCCATCGCCGGCGCCAACGCGGTGGCGCCGTCCGCGGAGCAGACCGACTGGCCGCGCTGAACCGGGCCGCCGCCGTTCGCCGCGTCGGGGTCTGAACAGCGTCGTCCAGGTTCGTCCAAGATCTCGTCATAAGCCGCGTAGGCGCCTCTGAGAGGTGGTTCTCTGCGCACGAGCGGTCGGACGAGTCGGCCCCGGGCAAGGAGGACGTCGCATGGTCAGGCTGTGGATGGCACGTGTTCGGAGGGTGATCGCGGGCGTGACGATGGCCATGCTCGTCGTGGGCGGTGCGCTGATCGGGCCGGCTCCGACGCCGGTCCAGGCCACGGCGAAGCTCGCCATCGACGACATCGCGCTCTCGTGTGAGTGCGGAGGCGCCGGCTACCTCTGGGGCTGGCGTGTGGTGGGCATCAGCTTCTTCGACTCGGTGCGCCAGGGGCACACCTACAAGGTGTCGATGAAGGGTGGACCGACGATCGCGACCGGAACGATCGGCCACGCGTCGTTCTCCCGCGACGACGTCGACTTCACCTACGGCAAGACCTACTCCTTCACCCTCAAGGAGTTCAAGGGCAAGAAGCTGGTGCGCACGAGCGCCCCGCGGGAGTTCAAGATCCCCAAGCCCGTGGCGCACCCGCGCCGGGCCCACATCGACACCCTGACCCTCGACGAGGGCGAGGCCATGGTGGCCGGGGAGACCTACCGGATCACGTTTGACGGGACCTGGGCCGAGGGCATCCGCTTCGCCAGCGGCGTCGACCGCTACTTCGGCACCGACCCCGACGACGACCGCTTCGGCTACTACGCGGAGGACGGCTACCCGCTCCCGTGGGACTCCAGCAGCGAGCAGCCCATCGTCGAGTTCACGCCCACCGAGGAGTTCATCGGGACGACGTGGAACATCCAGCTCGTCGGCTACCGGCCCGCACCTCGGGGTGACCGGGACAGCGGGCTGAAGAAGGGCGACCCCGTGAAGGGCTCGGAGTGGGGCTACACGTTCTCGGTGCGGGTCATCTCCGCCGACGAGGTCCCCGCCGAGAGCTGAGGTCCCCGCGTTCGCACCGGACGCACCGGCAGGGGAGGCGTTGCGGCGTACGCCGGACCAGAGCGATCGGATCGGGCAGAATCACGGCTCGTGATGACTCGGGCCGCGCTCGCCGGGCTGCTCGCCGTCCCTGCCCTCGGGCTGCTCGGCGGCTGCTCGGGCGACGACGCACCCGAGGACATCCCCGTGCCGGTCGTGGAGGCGGTGACCCTGCCGGTCGCCTTCGACCCCACGATCGAGCCGGCCGCCGCCGTGATGGCCCTGGTCCCCGCCGACGCGACCGAGGTCCGGATGACCGACTACGACCGCGTCCGCGCCCAGCTGGGCCTGGTCGAGCTGACGGGCCGCAGCCCGAGATCCGAGCGCCAGGAGTTCTGGGAGCGGGCCCGCTCGGAGGCCCCCCTGCTCACCGAGGGCCTGCTGCGCCCCGCCGAGTCCGAGCTGCGTCGGACCTACGGTCTGGGGCAGGACGACGTGGCCTGGGAGGCGGTCTTCAGCGGCCCGGACACCCGGGGTTGGGTCATCGCCTTCCGTGACGGCGTCGACATGTCCTCGGTGGGTGAGGCCGTCGGCGACGGTGTCGGGGTGCTGGCCGAGGCCGAGGTGCGCGCGGAGGACCGACTGGTCGTCTCCGGGGCCGCCGACGAGGGAGAACCGAGCTGGGCCACGGATCCGCAGGTGACGCCCCTGGTCGGTCTGCCCGCCTCCTCGACCTACCTCTCCCGTGACTGCGTCAGCGGCACCGTGCCCACCGACCTCGAGGAGCTGGCGGTGTTCTCCGTCGGGTTCGAGGGCCTGCTCGCCACCGCCAGGCTGGGTCCCGGGCGCGCCGACGTCTTCGACCGGCTGCGCCTGGCCCAGCGGACGCCTGGCTTCGCCGCGGGGTACGACGGAGGGGTCGCCGACCCGCTCAGCGGTCGGATCGGCTTCCGGATGAGCGACCCGCCGTCCGCGGCCCGGCTGGCGGTGGAGCGGCGGTTGCCGTTCGCCGTCTGCGGCGGGTAGCTCCTCAGCCGGTCCCGTGCAGCGAGCGGGCGGTGGGGGAGCGCTGGACCGTCGCCGGGTCGGGGTGGGTGCCGAAGAGCCGATCCGCGGTGCCCGAGCTGGTCACGGTGAACCAGTAGTGCTCGTTCTTGTAGTGGTGCAGCCGGTGGTTGCGCCAGACCGCACGAAAGGCCAGGCTTCGCGGCCGGTAGTCGCTGTGGATGAGGTAGTGCGTCCACTCGTAGCAGGCCATGACGGCGAACACCGAGACCAGCACCGTCAGCGCGCCCGGGGTCGTCGGCACCACGAGCAGCGTGACGACGACGTACGCCGGGAGCAGCCACACCAGGACCGGCCACGGGATGAAGACCAGCGGCAGGTCGCGCGGGTCGGCGTGGTGGGCGCGGTGCTCGCGCGCGAGCAAGGAGTCGATGGTCACCGGCCCGACCGAGCGTGGACGCCAGTGCAGGATCCCCACGTGGACCAGCCACTCGATGACGGGGAAGAGGGCCACCAGCGCCACCGGGACCAGCACCTCCCACCAGGCGCCGCCACCGGCGAACACCCGGCCGGTGCTGCTGCCGAGCAGGAAGGTGGCGATGAGCCACGGGCTCGGATGACGCCAGAACTCACCCCACGCCTGCCGCAGCGTGATCGACGTACGCCGGGAGCGCTCGTCGGCCGCCAACCGCTGCGCAGCCAGGCCCTCGACCTCCCTGTGGTCGGTGCTCACAGCGCCTCCAGGGCCTCCAGCGCCTCCAAGGCCTCGAGGATCGACTCGGTCGCCGGGCGGAGGACCCGGTCGGCGGCCGCGTGGGCGGTCTCCGGCTGGCCGCCGGCGATGGCGGCGACCAGGACCCGGTAGGCACCCACCTGACCGACCTCCTCGGCCATGACCGGCGCCAGTGCCTCCAACGCGGGCTCGTAGGCCGCCCGCAGGCTGTTGAACATCAACCGGAAGGTGACCGAGTCGGCAGCGTCGACCGTGTGGTCCCAGAAGGTCAGGGCGTGCAGCTGGCGTTGCACTCCGGCGGTGGGCCCGTGGGCCTGCTCCAGCAGGTCGACCACCTCGCCCAGGCTCCGGGCGAGGGTGGGACCACCGCGTCGGGCGGCCAGGGCCGCGACGGCCGGTCCGATCGCCAGCCGGGCCTCGAGGACGCTGCGGGCCACGGCGGCGTCGAGCTGTCCGCCGCGCACCAGCAGTCGGGGGAGCAGGTCGAGACCGGCGCTGCGCCGGAAGTCGCGCACCACGGTGGCGCCTCCCTGGCGGACGTCGACGAGCCGGGTCTGGGCCATCCGCTGCAGGGCCTCGCGGACGGCCGGTCGCGAGACCCCGAGGACCTCCGCGAGCCGGCGCTCGCTGGGCAGGGACTCACCGGGCCCGATGCCGCCGTCGACCACCTCCCCGAGGACCTGGTCGAAGACCTCGTCCGGGACCGAGCGGCGGGTGACCGGTTGCAGCACCATGACCGGCACGGTAGGCGTCGGGTGGAGCAGTGGTCAAGTGGTATGACCAGTGCGCGTCAGCGGAGCGAGCGCGGGTCCAGCCACCCGAGCACCCGTCGCCACACCGGCACCCCGGCCGCGAGTCCCGCCATCTCTCCTCGGACCCGGTCCCAATACGCCGCCGCCTCGCTCGGCCGCGGCTCGTGGGCGGCGAAGATCCGGTCGTCGGCCTCGGCGGCCAGGTCGGGGCGCACGCCCAGCGCACGAGCCTGCGCCGGGCGGGTCACGCCGGCCGGCACCGTGGTCCCCAGGTCGCGGGCGTGGTCGACCAGCTCCAGCCACGCGCCGGCGAAGCGCGTGCTCGTCCGGTCGGCCCCGAGACGACGTCGCCGACGCAGCAGCTTGAGTGCCGGGACCGTCGAGGGGGAGAGGAGCACCGCGGTGAGCAGGAGGAGCAGCCACGGCGTCCCGTCGTCCTCCGCGGACCGCGGCTCCTGCTCGGGCGGTGGTGTCGGGTCGGGCGGCGGCTCGGGCGCCGGCTCCTCGAGCTCGGGGAAGGTGCGGATCTGCCGCTTCTCCTGCCCCGACAGCCGAGGTGGCGGGCGCTGGGACATGAACCTGCGCGTCGGCAGGGTGCGCCAGGAGCCGTCGTCGATGCGCACCTCGACCCAGGCCTCGACGTGTCGCCCCTCGATGACGCCGGTGCGCCGCAGCACCGCCCCGACCACGACCCGCGCCGGGATGCCGAGCCGGTTGGCGACCAGCGCCATCGTGGCGGCGTACTGCTCGTCGTTGCCGACGCTGGGGTCGCTGAGGACGAAGCGAGGGCCCAGCCGCCGCTCGCTGTGGCCGGCACCGTAGCGCTCCTCACCGGGCGCGGTCCCGTCGCTGTAGCGACCCTCCCGCTTCAGCCTGCGGGCGACCCGGAACAGGGCGTCCATGGGCGAGGTGGCACCCGAGGACCACGCCTGGACGACGGGGTCGAGGAAGGCACCGGCGGCGTAGAGGTCCTGGTCGAGGTACGCCGAGGGCGACATCGTGGGCCGCAGCCGGTTTTCGGACGCGACGCTGCTGAAGGCGTAGACGTCACCCGGCGCCAGCAGCCTGGTCATCACCCCGCCTCCGCTCGCCGGGTTGTAGCGGAAGCTCTCCTTCTCCTCGATCCGGTCCCCCTCGCCGAAGGAGAGCGACTGCACCGCGCCGGCGGTGGGCACCCAGGGGAGCGCCCAGACCGCCGACGGCGACACCCCGAGCGAGATCGCCCTCCCGGAGGCCGGGTTGTCGATCGTGGAGGAGATGCGCAGGTAGCGGTCGTCGAGCCGGGTCGGGTCGGCGTCGTTGGCGGCGGACCACCGGGTGCCGTCGTAGTCCTCGAGCACCGCGAGGCGCAGTCGCAGACTGGGGGGCGCCGCCGGTGAGCGTGAAGAGCGTGCTGGCGTAGACGTTGCCGGGGCTCGAGCCGCGCGGCTCGGTGAAGCGGCGGAAGTCGTCGAGCGGCGTGCGGACCTCGGCGACGTCGTAGGCCGGGAGCGCCCTGCTGAGGACCAAGCGGTCCTCCGCGGCCACCGGTCGCACGAGCAGCGTCGCGACCAGGCCCGCCACGGCGAGCAGGCCGCCGGCGGCGAGCAACCGTGGACCGGGGCGGCGCAGCGAGGACCCACCCGGCCCCACCGGCTCGATGCGCAGGGACCGGAGTCGGAGCCAGGCCAGAGCAGCCACGCCGAAGCCGAGACCCGCCAGCGCGCCGGGCACCGGCTCGGGCCTCGCGAGCAGGAGGACGGCGAGCAACATGACGACCGGCAGGAGCAGGGGGAGGCCCGGGCGGGAGGTGGCGAACGACGTCGCGGCCGTGAGCCCGGCGGTCATCAGGGCGAGCAGCACCGGCGGGAGCAGCGCCGCACCGGCCGAGTCGACGGGGGAGTGGGTCAGGAGCAGCGTCGGCCAGGCATCCACGTTGCCGGACCCGGCCGCCTCGACGGTCCCGACGAAACCGAGACGCAGCCCGCCGGAGACCGGCCCGCTGGCCAGGTAGTAGACGACCAGCAGCACGAGCGCGACGATCTCGGGCCCGCCCCCCAGCGACGTCACCACCCAGGCCACCGCGATCCCCACCGCGGCCGCCACGAGACCGGCCGCCAGCCAGCTGCCGCCGAGGTAGGTCGACTCCCAGCCGAGCAGGGCGCAACCGGTCAGGAGGAAGGCCAGCAGGGCGTCCCAGCGCCGGTTCGCGATCATCGCCCGGCCAGGCCTCGGGCCTCGAGGGCGACCAGACCGGGGAGCTCGTCGAGCGCGGCCAGGTCGAGCACCGCTGCGCCGGAGGAGGGCCCGGTGGAGGCGCCGGTGCGGAAGCCCAGGAAGCGCACCTCGTCGGCGAAGGCTCGACGTACGTCGAGCACGGCGGAGGCCGTGAGCCGTGAGCCCGTGACCACGATGAGCCGGCTCGCATCCGGCGCGAGCCGCGCCGCCCGCTGGGCGTCCTCGGGCAGCCGGCTCGCTCGCCCGGGCGCGAGCTCGGCCCGGCAGAAGGCGTCGAGCACGTCCTGGACCGATCCGGTGTGCTCCTCGGGCCCACACACGTAGGAGAGGTCCTGGTCGTCGAGGGCCAGCCGCACCACGAGGGAGGCGGCGACCTCGAGGGCCAGCTCGAAGTCGGCCGTCGTGAGGTAGGAGCGGGCGGCGTCGTCGACCACGAGCACCGCGTGGCTGCGCCGGGTGTCGTGGTACTGCCGGACGTGGAGGGTGCCGGTGCGGGCCGAGGAGCGCCAGTGCACGTGGCGCAGGTCGTCACCGACGACGTACTCCCGCAGGGCGTGGAAGGCGAGGTCGCTCATCGACACCTCGTCACTCGGCACGCCCTCGAGGTCGCGCACGAAGCCGGGCGCCAGCGACCCCACCGGGACGATCCGGGGGCGGACGTGGAGCTCGAGGGACCGGGTCCACGGAGCGGGCCTCTCGAACAGGCCCAGGGGATCACCACGCAGGAGCGCGGCGGGTCCCACGCGCAGCACCCCGCGGCGCGGCGCCGGGATGCGCACCTGGCTCACGTGCTCGACACCGGGCCGCAGCACCGGCAGTCGCACGGAGACCCCGGCACCCTCCTCGGCCGGCCCCACCGGGATCCGGATCGACGGCTCGAGGAGCGGGAGCCGGCCCTGGTTGGTGACCGCCAGCCGAGCCGTCCCGGCCTCACCGACGACGGTGTGCCGGGGATGGAGGTCGAGGGTGCCGGTGAGCTGCTCGGGCACCAGCACGAAGGCCAGCCCGAGTCCGAGGACGAGGGCGCAGAGGATCGCGACCAGCGCGAGCTCGGCGTACCCGAGGCCGACCGCGCCGGCCGTCGAGACCAGCAGGAGCAGGGCTGCGGTCCGGCCGGCGGGGGTCAGGAGGCTCAGGAGCGGGACCGGGTGGGGGAGGGCGAACGCCGTCCCGCCTCGGAGCCGCTGGATCAGCTCACGCACGGTCGATCGGTGGAGGACACGCGGCCAGCAGGCGCTCGATCACCTCGCCGATCCCGACCCCGCTGAACTGGGCCTGGGGGTCCAGGAGCAGGCGGTGGCAGAGGACGGGTTCGGCCAGGACGGCGATGTCCTCCGGGCACGACCGCGGTCCGGCCGTGGGCAGCCGCCCACGTCTTCGCCACGCGCACCAGCGCCAGACAACCGCGTGCCGAGAGGCCCATGCGCACGTGGGCCTGCACGCGGAGGTCTCCGCGAGCACCCGGACGTAGCGCACGAGCGCCGCGTCGACGTGGACCTCGGCGGCCAGCGCCGCCATCTCGCCGATCTGCTCGGGGGTGAGGATCGGCCGGACGCGGGCGGCCCGGTCGCGCACCCCCGAGTCGAGGAGGAGCTGCTCGGTGGAGGCGGCGTCGGGGTAGCCGATCGAGGTCTTCATCAGGAAGCGGTCGAGCTGGGCCTCCGGCAGGCGGTAGGTGCCCGGCCTGTTCGATCGGGTTCTGCGTGGCGATCACCAGGAAGGGGCGGGGCACCGGGTGCGTCACGCCGTCGACGGTGACCTGCCCCTCCTCCATGACCTCGAGGAGCGCCGACTGGGTCTTGGGCGAGGCCCGGTTGATCTCGTCGGCGAGGACGATGTCGGCGAAGATCGGCCCGGGGTGGAACTCGAAGACCCCTTTGTGCTGGTCGTAGACCGTGACCCCGGTGACGTCGGTCGGGCAGCAGGTCGGGAGTGAACTGGATCCGGGCGTGGGAGCCCTTGACCGTGTTGGCGAGCGAGCGCGCCAGCATCGTCTTGCCCGTGCCGGGAAGGTCCTCGAGCAGCAGGTGACCCTCGGAGAGCAGGCAGGTCAGGGCCAGCCGGACCACGTGGTCCTTGCCGAGCAGGGCGCGCCCCATGGCGTCGGCCAGCTCGGTGAACGTCGCCCGGAACCCTCCCGCCTGGGCGGCGCTCAGCGTCATGCGGCCGACCCTAGTGCGCGGCGCGGGTCCGTACCCTGAGCCGGTGCCCGACGCGCTGAGCCCCGGACTGGTCCGGATCGCGGGCGCGACGGTCCTCATGGTGGCCTGCCTCGCGGCGGCCGGAGCGCTGGGCCTGTGGCAGTACGACGCCTGGCGGGTCGCCCGGGACGCCGAGGCCGCCGACCTCACCGAGCGAGACCCCGATCCCACTGGCGCAGGGGATCGGGCCGGACGACCCGTTCCCCGGCGAGCGCGTCGGTCAGCCGGTCACCCTGACCGGGGACTGGATCCCGGCGAGCACGGTGTTCGTCTCGGGCCGACAGCAGGGCGGGGTCGACGGCTTCTGGGTCGCCACCCCCCTCACCCAGGGCGACTCCGCGCTCTACGTCGTCCGGGGCTGGGTCGAGGACCCGGACCAGGCGCCACCTGTTCCCGCGGCGCCTGCTGCGATCACCGGCTGGCTCCAGCCCACCGAGGGCACCGGCGCCGTCGACTCCGACCGCAGCGACGCCGTGCTGCCGCAGATGCGGACCGCCGACCTGGTCCAACAGGTCGACCGTGACCTCTACGGCGCCTACGTGGTGGCGCAGGAACCGGGACCCGGGCTGGAACCGGCCACCCTCGACCAGCTGCCGCCCGTCGGGGCGTTCACCTCCGTCCGCAACCTCCTCTACGCCGTGGAGTGGTGGGTCTTCGGTGCGTTCGCGGTCTTCGTGTGGTGGCGCTACGTGCGCGAGGAGCACGCGACCGCGACGGCTAGCGTGGCGCCATGACCCTCTTCGGCGGCTACCGCGCCCTGGCCTACGTCGTCGGGGTGCTGCTCGCCTTCGGGACGTTCGTCGCGCTGCCGACGAAGTACCTGCTCACGGAGGGATCGAGCGGGCAGGAGTTCGGCGAGTCGGCCAGTCTCGTGTGGGTCGTCCACGGCTGGGTGTTCATGATCTACGTCGTCGTCGCCTTCGTGCTCTCGCGGCGGCAGGGCTGGAGCACCCGGTTCACCGCTGCTGGTGCTGGTGGCCGGCCTGGTGCCGCTGCTCATCTTCTGGGTGGAGCGCCGGGTGAGCGAGCGCTTCCGCGCCGGGCACGTGGCGCCACGACATGACCCCGCGACCACTCGTGACCACCGCGTTCGTGCTGGGGGGCGGCGGAGTCCTGGGTGCGGTCGAGGTCGGCATGCTCCAGGCCCTGCTGGAGCGTGAGATCGTCCCCGACCTGGTGCTGGGCACCAGCATCGGTGCGCTCAACGGCGCGATGGTCGCCCGCGACCCGAGCCTGGGCTGCATCGAGCGGATGACCGAGCTGTGGACCGGCGCGGTCGACACGGGCCGCGAGGTCTACGGCGACCGCCCCTTCCGGACGGTCCGGCGCGCGGTGGCCACCGGCACCCACCTCTACTCGCGCGAAGCCGCTGCAGCAGCGGTTGGCCGAGGAGTTCGGCGACGCGCTGATCGAGGACCTGCCGGTGTCCTTCCAGGTCTGTGCGGCCAGCATCGAACGGGCCACCGAGCACTGGTTCACCAGGGGCCCGGTCGTGGACGCCGTGGTCGCCAGCGCCGCCGTACCCGGCCTGCTGCCGCCGGCCCGCGTCGGGGACGAGCACTACCTCGACGGCGGCATCGTCAACTCGATCCCGCTCGGGCGGGCCGTCACCTCGGCGCGACCCGGGTCTTCGTCCTGCAGGTCGGTCGGATCGACCGGCCGCTGCGGGTCCCCAAGCGCCCGTGGGAGGTGGCGCGGGTCTCCTTCGAGATCGCCCGCCGCCACCGGTTCGTGCGTGAGCTCGCCGAGCTCCCCGACCATGTCGAGGCCCACGTCCTGCCCGCCCGAGGCACCTCCGAGCGCGACGACACCCTTTTCGGGACCCGGGACTTCGGCGGTGTCGAGGCCCGGATCCAGGGACCCACGACGCCAGCGTCGGCCTACCTCGACGAGCACCTGGGGAGTCGATGACCTGGGCACTGCGGCGGTTCGTCCTCGGTCCCGCCGCGGTGCTGCTCGCGGTCGTCGTCTACGTCTCGCTGCCGGTGTGGCTCCTGGTCGGGGCCTGTCTCTCCCCGGTGCTGCCGGGGCGGTGGCGGGCCCTACGGCTGCTGTGGATCTTCGTCCTCTACCTCACCGTGGAGGCGCTGCTGCTGGTGGTGATGCTCGGCTTCTGGTTCGCCAGCGGCTTCGGGCGTCGACTGCGCACGGCGTACTGGCAGGGCGTGCACTACGACCTGGTGCAGGGAGTCATGTGGGTCTTCTTCCGCGAGGCGCGTCGCGTGCTGAAGCTCACCATCGCGACCGACGGTCCGACCCCCGACGCCCACCCCGGGGTGCCGATCCTGGTCGCCTGCCGGCACGCCGGGCCGGGTGACTCCTTCACGCTGATCCACGCGTTGATGCACTGGTATGACCGCGAGCCACGCGTCGTGCTCAAGGACACCCTCGGCCTGGGACCCGGCCGTCGACGTGCTGCTGCGCCGGATCCCGGCCCGCTTCATCACCTCGGACCCGAAGGCCGGTGAGGACCTGGAGTCGCAGATCAAGGCCCTGGCGACCGGGCTCGACGAGAACGACGCGTTCGTGATCTTCCCCGAGGGTGGCAACTTCACCGCCGCACGCCGCCAGCGCGCCATCGACCGGCTGCGCAAGTTGGGCCTGGACAGGATGGCCGATCGCGCGGAGGAGATGACCAACGTCCTCGCGCCGCGACCGGGCGGCTTCATCGCTGCCCTCGACGCCGCGCCCGAGGCCGACGTGGTGCTGGTCGCCCACACGGGCCTGGACCACCTGCTCACGGTCGGTGACCTGTGGCGCGAGCTCCCGATGGACAAGCAGATCGTGATGCGGTGGGAGACCGTCCCCCGCGAGGAGATCCCCGAGGACCGCGAAGCCCGCATCGAGTGGCTCTTCGACAGGTGGGCCGAGATCGACGCCTGGATCGGGGCCTACGACGCGACCCCGACCCACCCCTGACGCGCCTGGGGCTGACGCGTTACTTCGGGTCGTCCTCGACGTCGACCACCTCGGCCGGGTCGTCGGGAGTGGTCACCGCGTGCGGCGCCTCGGAGGCATCAGCGATCGCTTCGTCGGGTGAGGAGCCGCCCGTGTCGTCAGCCCCGGAGGTGGAGCCGACGCCGTCACGGGCGCCGTCTGGGTCGCCGGGTTGCCGGTGCTGCTCCCGGTGCCCGTGGTGCTGCCCGTGCTGCTGCCCGTGCCGCTGGGGGGTGCGGCCGGCACGTAGTTGGACTGCCAGTTGTCGCTCTGCTTGCCGCCCTGGAGCTTCTTGGCCGCGAAGCCGGCTGCCGCTGCGAGACCGGTCACGACGAGGAGCTTCTTGAGCTTCGAGCCCTTCTTCTTCGGCGGCTCACCCTTGACCCGAGCCACGCCGGCCTCGGCGCGATCCTTCGCCGCGTTGGCCTGTTCGGCGACCGCGGCGGCGCCCGCCGCGATGATCGGTGCCGCTTTCGACTTGGCGTCGGCGAGGACCGGCGCGGCCTTGGCGCGGGCGTCGGCGAGGGCGGGGGCGGCCTTCACACGTGCATCGGAGAGCGCCGCGGCGGCGCTGTCCCTGGCGTCGTTGAACAGGGGCACGGCGTTCTCCCGTGCGGTCGCGATCGCCGACTCGACCTGCGGCCGTACGGTGTCGACGTACTCGCTCGCCTGGTCGATGAGGGACTTCTTCTTCCGCAGACCCATGGGTGCCTCCTCTGGTCGGTTCGTCCATCCCACCACGTCCGGACCTGCCTTCACCAGGGCGGGCCAGCGCGAGGGACCTCTTGGACACCGTGCGAGGATCGAGCGGCACGACGTCCATCGGTGCGGTACCCACATCTGCGCCCACGACCACCTCGCGAAAGGCTGTCATGGCTGACCAGCAGGCCGTCCTCAAGACCAACCGGGGCGAGATCACCGTCACCCTGTTCCCGAACCACGCCCCCGAGACGGTCGCCAACTTCACCGGCCTCGCCACGGGCGAGAAGTCCTACGACGCCAACGGCAAGAGCGGTCCGTTCTACGACGGGCTCACCTTCCACCGGGTCATCGAGGGCTTCATGATCCAGGGCGGCTGCCCACTCGGCACCGGAACGGGCGGTCCGGGCTACACGTTCAAGGACGAGATCCACCCCGAGCTGGTCTTCGACAAGCCCTACCTGCTCGCGATGGCCAACGCCGGTCCGGGCACCAACGGCTCGCAGTTCTTCATCACCGTCGGTGCCTGCCCGTGGCTCAACCGCAAGCACACGATCTTCGGCGAGGTGGCCGACCAGGCGGGTCGCGACGTGGTCGACGCGATCGCCGGCACCACCACCGGACCCGGCGACCGCCCGCAGGAGGCCGTGGTCATCGAGTCCGTCCAGATCACGGACTGACCCCGGCACGTGTCGCAGCCGCAGCTCCCGCAGACGCAGCCGGGGGTCCCGACCTGCTACCGGCACCCCGGTCGTGAGTCGCACATCCGGTGCCAGCGCTGCGAGCGGCCCATCTGTCCCGACTGCATGCACTCGGCCGCGGTCGGGTTCCAGTGCCCGGGCTGCGTGGCCGAGGGGGCGCGGTCGACGCGCAGCGGGCGGACGGCGTACGGCGGACTGCGACCCACGAACGCCTCGGTCACCTCAGCGGTCCTGATCACCCTCAACGTCGCGGTGTGGCTGGCGGTCGTGCTCACCGGCGGGCGCGGGAGCCGGCTCATCGACCTGCTGGCGCTGAGGGCCAACGGCCTGTGCCTCCAGGGCGACCAGGGGTTCGAGGCGCGCGGTCGGAGTGTTCGGCCACGTGGCTGCCCGGCGTCTCCGACGGCGCCTACTGGCAGCTCGTGACCTCGATGTTCACCCACGTCCAGGTCTGGCACATCGGGTTCAACATGCTGGCTCTGTGGGTCCTCGGACCCCAGCTGGAGCTGGCCTTGGGTCGGTGGCGCTTCCTGGCGCTTTACTTCCTCTCCGGTCTGGCCGGCTCGGCCCTGGTCTACCTCGCGGCCGGTGAGTTCAACTCCACCCGGGCGCCTCGGGTGCGATCTTCGGGCTGATGGGGGGCCTGATGGTGGTGGCCCTCAAGGTGGGCGGCGACGTCCGCGGCGTGCTCACCTGGGTCGGCATCAACTTCGTGATCACGTTCGTGATCCCCAACGTCTCCTGGCAGGGGCATCTCGGTGGGTTCCTCGGCGGGGTGGTGATCGCGGCGGTCCTCGTCCACGCCCCCCGCGCACGGCGGACGACGGTCCAGGTGGCCGGCCTGGTCATGGTGGCGGCCCTGGTGGCCGCGATGATCGTGCTCCGGCGCTGGCCCTGACCTGACGGCCTGCCGACCCCGGCAGGTCATCCACAGGTTTGTCCACACCTGGGGAGGAATCACACCCGTGTAGTTGTCCCCAGGGTTGCTCCACAGCTGGGGAGGGGCATCTGGTGCGAATGCCGATTCTGCTGCCGACTCCGCGCGCCTTCACGTGCGTCGGTGGAAGCGGATCTTGCCGGTGGGGAGTGGGGTGGTCTGGTAGGTGGGGTCGTGGATGTGGTGGTGGTGGCGGGGGCAGAGGAGTCGTCCGGTGGTGACGGTGGTGGTGCCGCCGTGGGACCAGGGTTGGTCGTGGTGGGTGTGGCAGCGGCTGGGTGGGGTGTCGCAGCCCTCGGCGGTGCAGCCGCCGTCGCGTAGGGCGATGGCGGTGCGTTGGGCGGCGGTATGCAACCTGGTCCTACGCCCGAGGTCGAGCACGATGGAGTCGGTGCCGAGGACGGCGGGGATGATCCCCGCTCCGCAGGCGATCCGGCGGGCTTGTCCGGGTGAGATGTGGCCGCCGGTGTCGAGTTGTCCGGCGGCGAGGCCGCCGGTGAGGGTCTGGACCGGGATGGTGACCACGACGGTGGCGTTGAGGCCACCGGCGGTGGGGAGCTGGTCGGTGGGGTAGGTCTCGACCCACTCGGCGAACGCGCGACCGAGCCGTTCTGGTGAGGGTCGGCGTTCGGGGAGGTGCCCGTGGACCGCGGTCTGGTGCTTGGGGGCGCCGATCGCGTGGAGCTGTTTGCGCAGCATCTGACCCTGCGTGGTGGGGAGGGTGAACCGGCCGTGGGTCTTGCCGTGTCCGTCCTCGGACATCGTGAACCGACACGCTTGGTCGGCGGCTCGTTCTTCGGCTTCGAGCTGCCGGGCCTCCTCGGCCTCCCCGGCGGCGGGGTCGATGACTTCCAGGACCCGACGCCCCAGGACCCGCAGCCCTCGTGGGTCGTGATCAGCCGCATGGGCCACCAGCGTCTCCTCCGCCAGCGCCACGGTCTCGGGATCCAGATCGGCGGGGAGCGCGTCGAGGGCCAGGACGATCACCCGCGCCTGCTCCAGGTTCACCTCCCCGACGGTCAGCGCCTCGCGGACCGCCGGCCTGGTGGTCTCCACCGCGACCGCCAGGGCGGTCTCGGCGTGGACAGCCTTCGGGGTCTGTCGGGTGGCGTGTGCCAGCCACGCCGCGGTCCCGGTCGCCCCGACCTCGGCGGCGACATCGACGTCCTCGGCGTGCGCCAGGACCCGGAGCCGGAAGGCGGCGACCTGCGCGGTGAGCCGCTCCAGCTCCACGTAACGTCGCGCAGGTCTCGGTTGGGCTCATCGCCAGCAACGAGAGACCTGAAGCCCCCGCGACCTGGCTGCGCAGCGCACCGACCAACGCCGCGGCAGGGTGCCGCGGACTGCTGGTGTCGCCGTGCTTGGCCATACCTCCACCCAAGCACCGCCCACCGACAGTCCCACCCCGTCGAAGGCCTGGATCCCCTTGTTTTCCTGGGGATAACTGCCCGATCAGGTCACGATCCGGTCACGCTTCTCTGCGGCGATCGCGGCGACCACCGTGGCTGGCGCCCTGCCTTCACTCAACGGGTTTCGAGACAGGCGCTAGCGCGCCTTCCTCAACCACCGGACGCGTGCACCTTCACTTCGAGACGGCGCTGGCGCGCCTCCTCAGTACAGCGCCTCAACCACCGGCGACGGGTCTCGACAAGCTCGACCACCGAGGACGTCAGCTCGACCACCGGGCGACGGGTCTCGACAAGCTCGACGGGTCTCGACAAGCTCGACCACCGTCGGAGGTCGACCACCGTCGGAGGTCGAGCGGGGGCTCACTCCCAGCGGGTGGCGAAGGTGAAGCCGACTCCCATGAACGCGATGCCGACGAAGAGGTTCTTCTGACCGAGGTCGTCGAAGACCGGGACGGCGGAGAGGTCGTCGCTGAAGACGTAGAACGTGCAGATCCACAGCAGGCCGATGAGGAAGCAGCCGAGCATGCCGACCACGACGCCCCGGCCGCGACCGAGAGGCGTCGACGGGTGGGCGGCGATGATCAAGCCGAGGAGCATGGCACCGAAGCCGATCAGGTAGTTCCAGTCACCGAGGTCGGCCATGAACTTCGGGTCCCCGCCCGGCTCGGCGTCGAAGACGAGCGGGTCGGCCGCGCACGGCCACGTAGAAGTAGACGATCCAGGCGATCCCGACCACCATCAGCACCACCGCGACGACGGACCGTGGCGTGAGGATCGGACCGCGGACGGGGTCGAGAAAGTCCTGCGGGGCCTTCTGCTTTGCCACTGCGTCTCCCTGACTGCCGACCGGACGGGTCTTGAACGCGGGCTACCTTAGTAGGCATGCACAGTTGGTGGCGGATCGGGACACCGGTGGTGGTCCTGCTCAGCGGCGCGCTGTTCGCCGTGAGCGCCGCCGACAGCGAAGGCACCGACCTCCGTCCGGGGCGCTACACCGACCTCGCGTCGCTGGTGGAGGCGGAGTCCGACGAGTACGACGAGCTCCAGCGCCGGGTCGTGACCTGACCGACGAGGTCGAGCGGCTCAGCGGCGGGGTCGTCGACGACCGCGTCGACGAGCTGCAGGCCGAGGCCGCGGGTCTGCGCGACCCTGCCGGACTGGTCCCGCGGAAGGGTCCGGGCGTCACGGTCACCCTCGCGGACGCGCCTGAGGCCGTGACCGTCGGTACCGACCTCGACCTGAACCTCCTCGTGGTCCACCAGCAGGACATCCAGGCCGTGGTCAACGCCCTGTGGGCAGGTGGGGCCGAGGCGCTCACCGTCCAGGGGCAGCGCGTCGTGAGCACGACCGGCATCAGGTGCGAGGGCAACGTGGTGCTGCTGCAGGGCGTGCCCTACGCCCAGCCCTACGTCATCTCGGCGGTCGGCGACCCCGAGGGCTGCAGAACGCCCTGGACGTCGACCCCACGTGGCCGGCTACCGAGAGGACGCAGCCGACCCCTCGATCGCCGTCGGGTGGGCCCTCGAGGTAGCCGAGGAGCTCATCGCCCCGGCGTACGACGGCCTGCTGGACCTGACCTACGCAGAGGCTCTCGAGCGCTGATCGGCTCCTCGAGAACCGGTCGCAACGGCGTCGGCAGCCCGCTCGCGGTCGGAGAGGTGGTCTCGGTCGGCTCGGCGGGCTCGGTGGGCGAGGGATCCACCGTCGGCTCCTCGTAAGTGGAGACGAAGATGACGACCTCCTCGCCCTGCTCTTCGCTGTCGCCAGGCTCCGGGAATTGGTCGACGACCGTGCCCCTGGGCTCGGTCGTGGCCGCCTCCTCGCGCACGACCGGCTGGAAGCCGGCCGCGGTGAGACGGGCCTCGGCCTCCTCCTGCTGCAGACCGATCACGTTGGGCACCTGCTCGGGGCCATCGGAGTAGAGCACGACCACGGTCGACCCCTCCTCCACGAGCTGGCCGGAGCCGGGCTCGGTGCCGACGGTGGTGTTCTTGGCCGCGTCGGACTCGGTCTCGCGGAACTCCGGCACCAGCTCGAGGGAGCGGAGCCGCTCGGACGCCTCGGCACGCAGGGTGCCGGTCAGCTCCGGCACGCTCACCTCGGGCTTGCCCTTGGACACCACGAGGTCGACCGTCGACCCGGGGTCGACGAAGTCGGTCTGGCCGGGGTCCTGGCTGATCACGCGGTTCGGAGGGACGGTGGCGCTGTTGGCGAAGCTCACCTCGCCCACCGTCAGCCCCGCGTCGACGATCTCGGTCCGAGCGCGGTTCTCGCTGAGCCCGATCACGTCGGGGACCTGCGCCTGCTCGGGGGCCTGCTCGAAGAGCCGGGGGAGGAAGTAGGCCCCCGTGCCGATCAGCGCGAGCAGCACGATGCCCACCACCACCCAGAACGCGGTGCGGCTGCGTCGTTCCTCGTCGTAGTAGTCGTCCTGCGACGGGGCCGGCGGGACGACCGCTGCGCGGGAACGGGCGGCACCGCGGGTACGACGGTCGTCATGGCCGTGGCCGGCCCGGCCTCCACCGGACGCCGGCGAGGTAGCGCTCGATGTCGGCGCGCATCGCGGCGGCCGACTGGTAGCGGTCCTCGAGGCGTTTGGTCAGCGCCTTCATGACGATCGCGTCGATCTCCGGCGAGAGGTCGGTGTCGTGGTCGGACGGCGGAGCGGCCGGCTCGCGGACGTGCTGGTAGGCCACCGCGACCGGGCTGTCGCCGACGAACGGCGGACGCCCGGTCAGCAGCTCGTAGAGCAGGCAACCGGCGGAGTACACGTCGGAGCGCGAGTCGACGGTCTCGCCGCGCGCCTGCTCCGGGGAGAGGTACTGCGCCGTCCCGACCACCGCCGCGGTCTGGGTCATCGTCGACGAGGCGTCGCTCATGGCGCGCGCGATGCCGAAGTCCATGACCTTGATGTCACCGGAGGGGGTGAGCATGACGTTCCCGGGCTTGATGTCGCGGTGGATGATCCCCGCGCGGTGGCTGTAGTCGAGCGCCGAGAGGACGCCGCTGGTGATCTCCAGGGCCCGCTCCGGGAGGATCTTGCGGCCCTCGCGCAGGATGTCGCGCAGGGTCCGGCCGGCGACGTGCTCCATGACGATGTAGGGCTGCGCGACTCCTGAGCCGTCGGTCGCCATCTCCTCGCCGGTGTCGTAGACCGCGACGATCGCCGGGTGGTTGAGGGAGGCGCTCGACTGGGCCTCGCGCCGGAAGCGCGCCTGGAACGTGGCGTCGCTGGCCAGGTCGGTGCGCAGCCGCTTGACGGCCACGACCCGGCCCAATCGGGTGTCGGTGCCCTTGCGCACCTCGGCCATGCCGCCCCGACCCAACAACTCACCGAGCTCGTAGCGACCTCCGACGGTCACCTTCTCGGCCATCAGTCCTCGCCCTCCTCGGTGCCCTCGGTGGACCCCTCGTCGCCCTGGTCATCGGTGGGCTCCTCAGCGGGCTCCTCAGCGGGCTCCTCGGAGGGCTCCTCGGTGGGGACCAGCGGCGCGCCGTAGTAGCCGACCTCCACCGTGCTGCCCTCCTCGAGGGTGCCGTCGGGGTTGACGTCGGTGACCTGCCCCTCCTCGCCCTCCCCGAGGTTGTCGACCTCATAGCGGCTCACGGCGAGCCCGAGGCCCTGCAGCTCCGCCTCCACCTCGGCGATCTGGCGGCCGAGGTAGTCGTCCTCGTCGATCTCGACGGTGGTCGGCTCGGGCTCGGGAGGAGCGGTCTCCGACGGGACCTCGGACTCGGTCTCCGAGGGTGGCTCCGAGGACGTCGGCGCGCTCGGGGTCGGGTCCGGGTCGGCCGGGTCGGTCTCGTCGTCCCGGCTGGCGACGTACCCGATGGCAGCGGCCGCGCCGAGCAGCAGGACGACGAGCAGCACGGCCAGCACGACCGGCCAGCGCCGGGAAGGGGACGCCGTCGAGGGGGGCGCGGCCGCCGTCGACGTCATGGCGGCCGGCGCCACCGCCGTCGCAGCGGGGGCCGCGGCGACGGGGGCCAGGACCTGCGTCCGGTCCGGGGCGGGGGCCGGCGCGGCCGCGCCCTGGCCGCGCAGGGCCGCCGCGAACGCCGCGGCGTCGGGGTAGCGCTCGCCCGGGTCCTTGGCCATCGCGCGGAGCACCACCTCGGCCAGGTCCGCGGGCACCTCCGCAGGCAGGTCGGGCACGGGGTCGTGGAGGTGCGCGAGCGCGGTCGCGACCGGGGACTCCGCCTGGAACGGCCGGCGGCCCGCGAGACACTCGAAGGCGACCACGCCGAGGGCGTAGACGTCGGAGGCGGGCGTCGCGGTGGTGCCGCGGGCCTGCTCCGGGGAGAGGTACTGCGGGGTGCCCATCACCTGCCCGGTCTGGGTGATCCCGACGTTGTCGGCCGCCCGGGCGATGCCGAAGTCGGTGATCTTGACCCGGCGATCGGGGGTGACCAGCATGTTGGCGGGCTTGAGGTCGCGGTGCACGATCCCGGCGGCGTGGGCAGCCGCGACCGCGTCGGCGGCCTGTCCGAGCAGGTCGCGGGTGACGTCGGGGTCGAGCGGGCGGCCACCGGCGAGGAGCTCGGAGAGGGGCTTGCCGTCGACGAGCTCCATCACGAGGAAGGGCCGTGGGGACTGCCCATAGTCGTAGATCCCGGCCACGCCCGGGTGGTGTAACGCGGCCGCGTGCCGGGCCTCGGTCTCGAAGCGGGAGCGGAAGGTCGCGTCGTCGGCGTACTCGTCCTTGAGCAGCTTGACGGCGACCTCGCGTCCCAGCACCGTGTCGCCGGCCCGCCAGACCTCGCCCATCCCACCGGTGGCGATGCGCTCCTCGAGGCGATAGCGCTCGTCGGGGTCGGCGAAGCCGCCGGGCGCCGCTCCCTGGGTCACTGCAGCACCGCCTGCATGACCGCCTTGGCGATCGGCCCGCCGTAGGTGCCGCCGGCGATCTCGCCGCGGGGGATGTCGGCGGACTCGATGACCACGGCCACCGCGACCTGGGGGTCCTGGGCCGGGGCGAAGGACACGAACCAGGCGTAGGGAGGGGCGTCGGTGCCGCTCTGGGCGGTGCCGGTCTTGCCCGCGACGCTCACCCCGGGGATGGCGGCAGCGGAGGCCGTCCCCTCGTCGACCGTGGCGACCATCAGGTCGGTGACGCCGTCAGCCGTCGAGGACTCGATGGCCTGGGACAGCTCGCTCGGCTCGGTCTTCTCCAGGACGTCGTATTCGGCCGACTGCACCTCGTCGACGACGTAGGGACGCATGACCACCCCGTCGTTGGCGATGCCGGCGGCCACCATCGCCATCTGCAGCGGCGTCGCCCGGACCTCGAACTGCCCGAAACCGGTCTGACCCACCTGCGCCTCGTCGGCATCGGCCGGATAGACCGACTCCGCCTGGGGGCGGAGGTCCTCGAGGTAGTCCTGGTTGAACCCGAACCCCTCGGCCGTCTCCAGCATCTGCTCGGTGCCGACCTCGACGGCGAGCTTGGCGAAGGTCGTGTTGCAGGACTGGCCCATCGCCTGGGCGAACGGGATCTCGTCGGTGCCGCAGTCGCGACCGTCGTTGTCGACCAGTCCGGAGTCGTCGCTGGTCAGCGGCAGCTGGTAGGTCGCCCCGCCCGGCACCTCGCCGTCCGCGTCGTAGAGACCGGCCTCGATCGCGGCCGCAGCGGTGAGGATCTTGAAGGTGGACCCCGGCGGCAGCGTGGTCTGGATGGCGCGGTTCAGCAACGGCTGGGTCTCCTCGGCGAGCAGCCGGTCGTAGGCGTCGGTGACCGCCGAGAGGTCGTGGCTGGCGAGGTTGTTGGGGTCGTAGGTCGGCAGCGAGACCATCGCCAGCACCTTGCCGCTGCTGGGCTCGAGCGCCACGACCGATCCCTCGACGGCCCCCGGGAGGGCGTCGAGCCCGGCGTACGCCGCGTCCTGGGCCTCGGGGTCGATGGTCAGCTGGACGTTGCCGCCGAGATTGTCCTCGTTGCTGAGCAGGTCGATGAGGTTCTTCACGAACAGGCGGGAGTCGGTGCCCGAGAGCACCTCGTTCTGGGTCTGCTCGACGCCGGTCTGGGAGTAGTAGGCGAAGTAGCCCGTCAGCGGCGCGTATTTGAAGGGTTGGCTGTAGGTGCGCTGGAACTCGAACTCGTCGTCGACCGGGACGCTCTCGGCCACCGGGTCCCGGCCGACGAGGATCGCTCCCCGCTCGCGGGAGTAGGACTCCTCGATCACCCGCCGGTTGCGCGGGTCCTTGTCGAGGTCGCCGGCGGCCCAGAACTGCAGGTAGGTCGCGTTGATCATCAGCGCCACGAACAGCAGCAGGCAGAAGACGGCGATGGTGCGGATCGGCTTGTTCATGTGAGCGTCCGCCTCCCTCCTGCGCTCCCCGATCACCTGCGTCGACTCCTCGTCGAGGCCCTCGGCCTCCGGAGAGGTCGGGCAGCGGTCGCCGGGCCTGGTCGGAGATGCGGAGGAGCAGGGCGATGATCACCCAGTTGGCGACGAGCGAGGAGCCGCCGTAGGACAGGAACGGCGTGGTCAGACCGGTCAGGGGGATCAGGCGGGTGACCCCGCCGATGACGACGAAGACCTGCAGCGCGATGACGCTGGCGAGTCCGGCGGCCATGAGCTTGCCGAACCCGTCGCGGGAGACCAGGGAGGCGCGCAGCGCCCGCTCGACGATCAGACCGTAGAGGAGCACGACCGCGATGACGGCGGTGAGCCCCAGCTCCTCGCCGACGACGGCGATGATGAAGTCGGACTCCGCCGCCGGGATCCGGGCCGGGTCGCCCTCGCCGAAGCCTCGACCGATCAGGCCCCCCCACGCCATGCCGAACATGCCTTCGACGATCTGTCCGCTGCCCGGGCTCTGGTCGTAGTAGTCCATCGGGCTGAGCCAGATGGCGACCCGGTTCTGCACGTGGCCGAAGAGCTGGTAGGCCATCGCGGCCCCACCGAAGAACATCAGCGAGCCGACGACGAGCCAGCCGGGGCGTTCGGTCGCGATGTAGAGCATCACCAGGAACAGGCCGAAGAACAGCAGGCTCGAGCCGAGGTCACGCTGGAAGACCAGGATGCCCAAGGAGACCAGCCACATGATGAGGATGGGGCCGAGGTCGCGACCTCGCGGCAGGTCGACGAACAGGACCCGGCGACCCGCGAGGGCCAGCGCGTCGCGGTGGAGCACGAGGTAGCCGGCGAAGGCGACGACGAGGAGGACCTTGGCCACCTCACCTGGTTGGAAGCTGAACGGACCGACGCCGATCCAGATTCTGGCGCCGTTGATGGTCTTGCCGACCCCCGGGACCATCGGCAGGAGCAGGAGCAGGATCGAGAGCAACCCCGAGGTGTAGGTGAACCGCGTGAGCAGCCGGTGGTCGCGCAGCAACACCAGGGTCAGTGCGAACAGCACCACCCCGAGGGTCATCCAGATCAGCTGCTGCTGGGCGAAGGAGTGCGCGTCGCGTCCGTCGGCCTCGTAGGCCAGGTCGAGCCGGTGGATGAGGGCCAGGCCGAGCCCGTTGAGGGCGGCGACGACGGGCAGCAGGACCGGATCGGCGTACGGCGCCACGACCCGGACGACCAGATGGGCAGCGACGACCAGGACGGCGAGCACCCCGCCGTAGCCCAGGATGTCGGCGGGCACCTGTCCCTCGACCCCGATGCCGACGGCGGCGTACGCCCCGATCCCCACCACCAGCGCGAGCACGAGCAGGACCAACTCGGCTCCGCGCCGCTGTCGGTGCACGAAGCCCAGCAGGCCTGAGGAGGACTGGCTCATGAGCCGGCCTGGGGGTCGAGCATCTCCGCGGCCAGGTTGTCCACCGCCTTGCGCGCGTCCTCGAGGCTCTCGACCTCGATCCCCCGGCGGACCCGTCCGGCGTCGAAGGCGGAGAGGCGCTCGAGGGTGACGTCGCTGGACTCGTAAGGCTGGGACAAGTCCACGCCGGGGAGGTCGGTGTTGAGGCCGCGGTAGATGACGACGGTGCCGTCCTGCTCACCCACGAAGTACTGCTGCTGACTCCACGACCAGGCCGTGGCCAGCCCGATCCAGACGATCCCCACGACGATCGCCAGCACCAGGGCTCGCCGCGCCCACAGGAAGCGGCGCGGTGGCTGAGGAGCGTAGCGCGCCTGCTCGGGGTCGACGGGGTCGGTCGAGATCGCGAAGGGGGCGTCCTCGGGGATGTCGGCCCGCACCGGCTCCAGCTCGCCGGTGTCGCCGGACCGGTGCCCGCGGAAGAGGGACTTGGCGCCGCGGCTCGGACGACGGCGCAGCTCGGCAGCGGCGCCGACCAGGAGCGGTTCCAGCTCGGCGTACGCCGGGTCGCCGGCGGCTGCGTCGGCGGTGACCACATCGGCGACGACGCAGGTGACGTTGTCGGAGCTGCCGGCCTCGAGTGCGGCGCGGACCAGCTCCACCGCCGCGAAGTCGGGAGTCCCGGTGGCCAGGATGTCGGCGACGCGGGCGTCCTCGAGGCTCCCGGAGGCGCCGTCGCTGCACACCAGCAGCCGGTCGCCCGGCACCGCCTCGATCACGAACAGATCCGGCTCCGCCTCGTGGACGCCGTCGAGGACCTTGAGGATGAGGTTGCGGTGCGGGTGATGACGCGCCTCGTCGTCGGTGATGCGGCCCTCGTCGATGAGGCTCTGCACGAAGGTGTGATCGGTCGTCAGCTGGGAGATCTCGCCGTCGCGGAAGAGGTAGCCGCGGCTGTCGCCGATATGGCCGATCCCGATCCGGGCGCCGTCGAAGAGGGCGACGGTCGCGGTGGTGGCCGTGCCGTTGAGGGCGGGGTCCTCGTCGACGAGGTCGCCGATCCGCACGTGGGCCCGGTGCAGGGCCTCGGCGACGCGCTCGAGCAGGTCGTGACTCTCGGCCTCCTCCTCGTCGAGCAGGCGGATCTCCGAGATGGCCGTCGACGAGGCGATGTCCCCGCGCGCGGCTCCGCCGACGCCGTCGCAGACGGTGAGCAGGTGCGGTCCGGCGTAGCCGGAGTCCTGGTTGTCCTTGCGCACGCGCCCGACGTCGGAGATCGCCGAGTAGTGCAGGCGCAGGTCCCCCGCGCCCTGACGGGCCTCGCTCACTTGCGGAGCTCCAGGATCGTCTTGCCGATCCGGACCTGGGTGCCGAGCGTGATCGTGGTGGGCTGGGTGATCCGGACCGCGCCGATGTAGGTCCCGTTGGTCGAACCGAGGTCCTCGACGAACCACTGGTCGCCGGAGGCGGCGATACGGGCGTGGCGGGTGGACACGTAGTCGTCGTCGAGCTTGATCGCCGCGTCGTTGCCGCGGCCGATCAGGATCGGTGCTTGGTCGAGCTCGGCGCGCGCGCCACTGTTGGCCCCCTGGGTGACCAGCACGTGGGTGGGCGAGCCTCGACGCTTGGGCGGGGCCTTGGCCGGCTTGCCGGGCTTCCCTGGCTTGGCCTTGGGCCCGCCGCGCTGGGCGTTGCGGGCGGCGTCGGGCATGCGGGCGCCGAACATGTCGGAGCGGATCACCGAGATCGCCGAGAGCACGAAGATCCACAGGATCGCCAGGTAGGCGATCCGGATGAGGAAGAGGGTCAGCTCAGACAAGTCGCACCGTCATCGTCGTCGTACCGATCGTGATCGTGCTGCCGTCGCCCACGACCGCGCGGGTGACCTTCTGCCCGTCGACCGAGATGCCGTTGGTCGAGCCGAGGTCGCGGACCTCCACCGAGGGCTCCGAGCCGTCCGGTCCGGCGCCACCGACGACGAACTCGACGTGGCGGCGGCTGACCCCGGGGTCGTTGATCCGGACGTCGGCCTCCGAGCCACGCCCCACCACCAGCCCCGGCGACAGGATGGGGTGCTGGGTGCCGTTGACCTCCAGGAGCGCCCGGGCCTGGCCGGCCATGGTCGGGCCCGCCTCGCCCTGCCGGCCGGTGACCTGGGCCTGGGCCTGGCTGCGGATGCGAAACCGGCCGGTGGTCAAGTCGTCGGCCGCCTCGAAGCTCACGCTCAGCGGACCGGGGAACACGTAGCTCTGCTGGGTGGCGTGCAGCTGCAGCTGGGCGGTCAGCTCGGAGGCCATCGTGGTGTCGTAGGGCGCCAGCCGCTCCAGGTCGGTCCGCGAGAGCTCGACGTGGAAGTCGTTGGGCACCAGGCGCCGGTCGCGGGAGAGGATCTGGGCGTTGTTGTCGCACTCGCGCTGCAGCGCCGCGGCAAGCTCAACCGGCTGCACGGCGGACCGGAACGCGCGGGCGAACGCACCGGAGATCACCTGCTCGAGCCGCTGCTCGAAGCGTTGGAGACCGGCCACCCTCGACTCCTCTCCACGCACGCCCGAGGCCCGGCGTCTCTCACCGGGTCGATCGATCGTATCCATGTCCATCGCCGGGCCCTGGTACCCCGGTTGGGGGTGCGCATCGCGGGATGAGGGCGCTGCGCTCGACCTGTTGCCGGAGGTGGGTCACCCGCCGGCTCCCCGTGCGGGGGCAGAACGGTCGATGGGGGGCCGCCAGCGGGGCGTGCCTCCGGGCCCTGCTGGTTTGGGGGGCCCAGTTCGCCTGGGATAGCCTGCTCCCGCTTCTTTGCGCGAGTGGCGGAACGGCAGACGCGCTGGCTTCAGGTGCCAGTGTCCGAAAGGGCGTGGGGGTTCAAATCCCCCCTCGCGCACCACGATCGATCCTCGGGTCCTGTCCGAGGCACCTGTCTCCTCCTCGCCGCGACGAGTGCAGAGGCACGGACCCTCGCCCTCCGCGATCACCGGCCTCGTGGACCGCGGCCTCGGATGAGCTCGCATCCGCGACCGGCAGCCCTCCCCGCTCGAGTGTCCTGCGGCAGCAGAGGACCAACGAATCAGCCCGGTGCACCGGGTGAGACCACCCCCCACTCGTAGGCAGCGATCACCGCGTGGACCCGGTCCCGGACCCCGAGCTTGGCCAGGAGCCGGCTGACGTGGGTCTTGACCGTCGCCTCGGTGACGAAGAGGTCGCTGGCGATCTCCGCATTGCTCCGGCCCCTGGCCATCGCGACCAGGACCTCGCGCTCGCGGTCGGTCAGTCTGTGGAGCTGCGGCGGCGCGGTGGGTCCGGCGACGGACATCTGCTCGATGAGGCGCCGGGTCGTGGCCGGGGCGATCAGCGAGTGCCCGTCGGCCACGCCGCGCACGGCGCTGACCATCTGCTCGACGGGCGCGTCCTTGATGAGGAAGCCGCTGGCCCCGGCGACGAGCGCCTGGTAGGCGTAGGTGTCGTCGTCGAAGGTGGTGAGGACGAGCACCTTGGCCGCCGAGGTCTCGGGGTCGGCCAGGAGGCGGCGGGTGGCCTCGATGCCGTCCATCCGCGGCATCCGGATGTCCATGACGACCACGTCGGGTCGGGTCGTCCGCGCGACCGAGACCGCCTCGACACCGTCGCCGGCCTCGCCGACCACCTCCAGCTCGGACTCGGTGTCGAAGACCATGCGCAGTCCCGCCCGGACCAGTGGCTGGTCGTCGACCAGCAGCAGGCGGATCACGTCGCCAGCCGCTCGACCACACCGGCCCGCTGCAGCGGGAGACGTACGACGACCCGCAGGCCTCCACGGCCGTTCGGCCCGAGGTCGATGGTGCCGTCGTAGAGCTCGGTCCGCTCCCGCATGCCGGCCAACCCGTGCCCTGTCGTGGGCGGCGGCCAGACCAACCCCTCCTCGGTTCCCGCGTCGGACACCTCGAGGGTGACAGCACCGGTCTCGTAGCCCACCCGCACACACGCTGGAGCGAGCTCGGCGTGACGGATGCTGTTGGTGAGGGCCTCCTGGACGATGCGGTAGGCAGCGAGATCGAGGCCGGGCGGGAGGTCGACGGCGTCGCCGACCACCGAGTGGTCCACCGGCTTGCCCGAGCGCCGGGCCGACTCCACCAGAGCCTCGACGTCGCGCAGCCCGGGCTGGGGGGCGAGGGAGGTCTCCCCCGCCCGCATGATCCCGACCAACCGCTTCATCTCCGCGAGCGCCTGGCGACCGGTCTCCTCGGCGGAGGCGAGCACCGCGGTGGCCCGCTCCGGGTCGACCCCCAGCACCTTCCGGCCGGCCCCGGTCTGCAGGACCATCAGGCTCACCGCGTGGGCGACGACGTCGTGCAGCTCTCGGGCGATGCGCGCCCGCTCCTCGGCGACCGCCGCGGCCGCACGTTCCTCGCGCTCACGCTGGAGGAGCTCGGTCTCTGACCGGAGGTCGGCCACCGTCCGGTCGCGGCGCCGCAGGACCCTGCCGAGGAGGCACAGGCCCGCAAGCAGGACGACGAGCCCCACCGCATCCGGCCCCCGGATGGTCAGGACGGCCAGCACGCTCACCACCGTGACGACGCCCACGGCCACCACCGGGTGCGCGGCTCGGCCCCGCGTGTGGGCGCCCAGGGAGTAGGACGCCAGGAGGTGAGCGAAGAACTGGCCCAGGTTGTCCATCTCGAAGCCGGCCAGCAGCAGCCCGAGGACCCCGGAGTAGACGATGATCGCGACGCTCACGGCAGCGACGCGTCGCCACGCGACCGCCCCGCAGATCAGCAACGAGACGCCCAGGACCGACGAGAGCGGGAGGTCCCCGACCCCGGTGCGGCGCAGCTCGATGAGCATGACGGCGACGAGGGCGGCGGCGACCAACCCGTCACCCCCCAGCGGTCCCGGACGCAGCAGCCAGGAGCGCACCGTCGGGAGCATGCGGGTCATCGTAGGGACGGGGCGCGCCACGGTCGTCGGTCTCGCGACCGACGGTCCGTCATCCGTACGACGGACCCAGGTCGTCCCGCGGCCCGACGATCTCACCGCCGGATCGGGGCGAGCGTGGGAGGTCCCGGGAGCTGCCCGGGTTCTCACGGAGGAGCACGCCATGACCCAGACCACGACCGTCCCCACAGGGGCGCGGACCACCGTCCGTCGACCCACCGTCCTCGGCCCGGGCCGGCGGGCCGCGGTCCTCACCGCCGCCGCCCTGCTCGTGGCCGGAACGGTCATCAGCCCGGCTGCGGATCCCGAGTCCGCCACCTACCTCGCCGAGATGGCCGACAGCTCGACCCGAGCCGGTCTCGGAGGACTGTTCTTCCTCCTCGGCCACATGTTGCTCGTCCCCGGCATCCTGGCCCTCTCAGCCGTGGGTCGACTGGCCGGAGCCGTCGCGCTCGTCGTCGGTGTCGCCGCCGTGCCCTTCGCGGGGCTCGGACTGGTCCGCCTCTTCGAGGTGGCGTTGGCGCGAGCGGTGGAACCCGCTGTCGGGGAGGAGGTGCTCGCCGAGTTCGGCTCGATGCCGATGACGCTCCTCGCCATCCTCCCTGCCGTCGCCGCCCTCAACCTCGGCCTCATCGCCCTGACCATCGCCTTGTGGCGTCGCGGCCTGCTCGCGGTCTGGCCGGCCCTCACCGCCGTGGTCGGCATCGCCGGGGTCTTCGTGGGTGGGGACGGAACCCCCGTCGGCGTGGTCGGCAGCCTCCTGCTGGGGGCGACGGTCGTCGGGTTGTCCCTGACCCGTCCCGCCTGACGCGACACGCGGTCCCGCTCCCTGGGTGACCCGTGCCAGGCTCGGCGCGTGCGGTCATCACGGGTCAGCGGAGGCGTCCAGGTCTGGGACCTCGTCGTGCTCGGCGGTGGGACCGCGGGCATCGTCGCTGCCAAGACCGCGGCGAACCTCGGCGCCGAGGTGCTCCTGGTGGAGAGCCACCGCACGGGCGGTGACTGTCTGTGGACCGGATGCGTGCCGTCGAAGGCCCTCCTCGCGGCGGCCGGTGCCGCGGCGGAGGCCCGTGCGGCCGGTCGCTTCGGGGTCGACGTCGACGGCGTGCGCGTCGACTTCGCGCGCACCATGGAGCACGTCCACGGCGCAGTGGCCCACATCGCTCCGGTCGACTCCGTGGAGGCCCTCGAGCGGGCCGGGGTGCGGGTCCTCAGCGGGCGGGGCCGCTTCGTCGGGCCTGGTCGGCTCGAGGTGGACGGCGAGCCGATGTCCTTCGCCCAGGCGGTCCTGGCCACGGGGGCCGCCCCGGCCGTACCCCCGATCCCCGGGCTCGACGAGGTCGACGTCCTGACCAGCGACTCCTTCTGGGACCTGACCGAAGCGCCACGACGCCTCGCGGTCCTCGGCGGCGGGAGCATCGGGTGCGAGCTGGGCCAGGCCATGGCCCGGCTCGGCGTTGAGGTCACGCTGGTCGAGGGCGCCGGCCGCATCCTCCCGGCCGAGGACGCCGATGCCTCCGCCGCGGTCCACCGCGCGCTGAAGGCGGACGGGGTCGACGTGTGCGTCGGAAGGAGCGTCGAGGAGGTGCGCCCCGACCCGGCCCACCGGACCGGTGGGTCCCTCGTGCTCGAGGACGGCGGCACGGTGGACTTCGACAGGCTGCTTGTGGCGGTGGGGCGGACACCGCGCACCTCTGGCCTGGGCCTCGACGCGGTCGGCGTCGAGCTGGACGAGCACGGCTTCGTCGTCGTCGACCGGCACCTCCGCTCCACCAACCCCCTGATCTGGGCCGCCGGGGACCTGACCGGCCACCCACAGTTCACCCACACCGCCGGGGTGCACGGCAGCCTGGCCGCCGGCAACGCGGTGCTCGGGGTCCGCCGCTCGGTCGAGAGCAGTGCCGTGCCGCGGGTGACCTACACCCAGCCCGAGGTGGCCGCCGTCGGGGCCAGCACCGACCAGGACCGCGACGGCACCCGGATCCTGACCCTCTCCCATGAGCACGTCGACCGAGCGGTGGCCGAGGGGCGCCTCGACGGGGTGACCAAGCTCGCGGTCGACGGCCGCGGCCGGATCGTCGGCGCGACGGTCGTCGGTCCGCGAGCCGGGGAGACGCTGGGCGAGCTCGCCGTCGCCGTAAGCCGAGGTCTGCGGACCCGCGACCTCGCCGGCATCATGCACCCCTACCCGACCTTCAATGACGGTGCGTGGAACGCCGCCATCGCCGACGTCCGCCGGCAGCTGGAGCAGCCGATGACCCGCCGGGCCCTGCGCGCACTCGCCCGGACCCGCCGGTGGTGGGTCGGCCGTCGTGCCCCCTGAGCCACGGCGCCCGCGGCTGCTCCTGGTGGGGGCCGGTCATGCGCACCTGCACCTGCTGCACGAGTCCGACCGGCTGGTCCGCGCCGGCTACGACGTCACGCTCGTCGCTCCACGGTGGTTCGACTACAGCGGGACGGCGTCGGCCGTCGCGGCCGGTCACGCGTCGCCGGCCGACGGCCGGCTCGACGTCTCCGCGATCGCCGGCACCGGGGTGGAGCACCGGACCACCGTCGTCACCTCGGTCGACCTCGCAGGACGCACGGCTCGGCTCGACGACGGCACGGTGCTGCCCTGGGACGTGGTCTCGGTCAACATCGGCAGCGTCGCCGCCACGCCGCGCGACGGCGAACCGCTCCAGGAGAGCGTCCTGCCGGTCAAGCCGCTCACCCTGCTGCACCGCCTCGACGAGCGGCTGGGCGAGAACCCGCGGAAGAGGGGACACGAGGTCACGGTGGTGGGGGCGGGGGCCAGCGGCCTCGAGCTGGCCGCTCACCTCGCGGCGCGCGCCGACACCGCTCGCGTCGTGCTGCTCGAAGCGGGTCCGCGCCTCGGTGGACACCTGCCGGCCCGGGCCGCCCGCCGGGTGACCCGGCTGCTGACCGACCGGGGCGTCGAGATCCGCACCGGGGTGCGCGTCGAGCGGGTCGAGGCCGAGGCGGTCGTGCTGGCCGACGGCACCCGGTTGACCCACGACACCGCCGTCCTGGCCACCGGCCTCGCACCTCCGCCGCTGGCGGTCTGGGCCCCGCTCGGTGGGCCCGAGGGCATCCCGGTGCGCGCCACCCTGCAGCACCGCGACCACGACGACGTCTACGCCGCGGGGGACTGTGCCCACTTCCTGCCCGGGCCCCTGCCGAGGATCGGGGTGCACGGGGTCCGACAAGGACCCGTCCTGCTCGCGGCGCTCGAGGCGCGCGCGTCCGGCGGGCCTGCTCCCGTCTACGAGCCTCAGCGGCGGGCGCTGGCAGTGCTCGACCTGGCCGGGACCGGCCTGGCCGTCCGGGGAGGATGGTGGTGGCTGGGTCGCAGCAGCCTGGCGCTCAAGCGCCTGATCGACCGCAGGTGGCTCGCGCAGTACCGCTGACGCGGAGCTAGGGACCGCCGGAGCCGCTCTCCTTCGTGGTGCCTCCCGCAAGCAGCCGGCGGCCGACCGAGCCGCCCAGGAGGGCCAGCACGACCAGGCCTCCGACACCGATGACGATCCCGCGCGGATCCGTCCCCGAGGCACCCACCGCGGCGTAGGCGAGGGCCCCGGGCACGATCCCGACCGCGCTTCCGACCGCGTAGTCGCGCAACCGGACGCCGAGCAGTCCGGCTGCGTAGTTGAGCGGGGCGAACGGGAAGAGAGGCACCAACCGCACCGCCAGCACGGCCACCAGCCCGTGCTGGGCGAGCACGGCGTCGGCCTGCTCCAGACGTCCGCTCAGCAGCCGGTCGACGGCGGGACGACCGAGACGCCGTCCGATCGCGAAGCCGCCCAGGGCGCCGAGCACGGCCCCTGCCCAGGCCAGGAGGGTGCCCAGCCAGATACCGAACAACGCCCCTGCCGCGATCGTCAGCACCGAGGCGGGTGTCGGGACAAGCACCAGCACGGCGTAGCCCAGCACGAAGACGAAGGCGCCCGCCCAGCCAGCGGAGTCCACCAGCGAGCGGAGCTGCTCGGGACCGTTCCAGCCGCTCAGCTGCAGCGCCACGGCCGCCGCGACGAACGCCATGACCAGGACCACGAGCCGCACCACCGACTGCCGGGTCGAGGCCACCGGCAGGTCCTCGGCAGGATCGTCGGGGAGATCCTCGGCTCCCGGCTCGGGTAGGTCGGTCACGGGACGGGCGCCTTCAGCGTCCGGTAGCCGACGAGGATCCGGTGGGCGGCGCTCACGCCGACGACGAGGGCCCAGACGACGGCGACCGAGGCGGCGTACTGCGGCAGGAGCAGCCAGACCGAGTGCACAGCGATGGTCTCGGCCCCCTCGGCCAGCCCACCCAGGAAGCTCAGCGAGCGGCCGTCGTCGATGCCGTGTCCGGTGCGTTCGGCGATCGAGGAGAAGGCCAGGAAGGCCGTCCCGTTGGCGTAGTAGGCGAGGAGCACCGCCGCGAACGGTAGCCAGGAGCCGAGGTCGGCCTCCGGTCCGACCGTGCCGACCGTGCCGACCGCCACGCCGACCACGGTGGCGCCGTAGACGACGAAGTCCGCGGTGATGTCGAGGAAGCCCCCCGCCTCACTGCCCGACGTGCCGGCCGCGCCGCGGCGCCGCGCGAGCGGCCCGTCCAGACCGTCGAGCAGCCTCGAGACCCACCAGGCGACCAGCGCCGCGGTCCACCACTGCTGCGCGGCCAGCACGGCGCTCCCGAGTCCCGTCGCCAGGCCGGCCAAGGTGAGCCCGTCAGCGCTCACGCCGGGACGGTCGAGGAGTGCGGCGAGCCGGTCGAGCGGGTCGGCGAGCCGGTGCCGCAGTCGGGTGTCGAACACCGGAGGCCTCCTGCCGGGCGTGAGCTCTCGGAGCCTACGTCGGCGGTGCAACGGGACCGGGACGTCCCCACCGCCCTGGCAGGGTTGCCTCGAGGACAGGGACGCGCCCGTTCTCGAGGCAACCCGACCCGCTTCGCCGTCTGGGACGACGCGTCGCGTCCGACCAGGAGCACGCGCCGTCATGATCCCCCGGAACCCCACCCTCACAGCCGTCGCGCTGGGAGCCACGCTGGCCGTCGCCGGCTGCGCCGCACCAGGGGCCGGGGTCGGGACGACGTCGGAGGAGCGGCCCTGGAGCGAGGTCCTGGCCGAGGCCGAGGGCCAGACCGTCGACCTGTGGATGTTCGGCGGTGACGACCGGGGCAACGCCTACGTCGACGACGTCCTGGCTCCCGCGGCGGCGGAGGTCGGCGTGACGCTGCGCCGGGTCCCGGTCGCCGACACCAAGGACGCCATGCGTCGCGTGCTCGCGGACCGAGCCGCCGGCACCGACGACGGCGCGGTGGACCTTGTCTGGGTCAACGGTGACAACTTCGCGACCGGGCAGGAGGCGGGCGCGTGGCTGTGCGGCTGGTCCGACGACCTGCCCAACCTGCGCTACGTGGCCGAGGAGGACCCGCTGGTCACCGAGGACTTCGGCGTCCCGGTCGACGGCTGCGAGGCCCCGTGGCACAAGGCGCAGTTCACCTTCGCCTACGACTCCGCGCGGGTGACGGATCCGCCGGACACCGTGCTCGGGCTGCTGGAGTGGGCCGAGGCCAACCCCGGCCGCTTCACCTATCCCGCTTCGCCCGACTTCACCGGCTCGGTCTTCGTCCGTCAGGCGCTCTACGCCGTCTCCGGCGGCGCGGACGCGGTGCCCTCGGCCTTCGACCAGGCCTCCTTCGACGAGCTCGCGCCCCTCCTGTGGGAGCGGCTGCGCGACGTGGCGCCGTCGCTGTGGCGGGACGGCCGCACCTACCCCCGCGACCAGGTGGCCCTGGACCGCCTCTTCGCCGACGGCCAGGTCGACTTCACCATGACCTACGGACCGGCCACGCTGACCGAGCTGGTCGACCAGGGCACCTTCCCGGCCACCACCCGGGTGCTCACGGTCGAGGACGGGACGGTCGGCAACGCGAGCTTCCTGGGTCTCCCGGCGAGCTCGCCGGACCAGGCCGGGGCGATGGTGGTCGCAAACCTCGCGCTCTCACCGGTGCAGCAGGCGGCCAAGGCCGCCCCTGCCGTGTGGGGGCAGTTCACCGTCCTCGACACCGACCTGCTCGAGCCCGCGGACGCGCAGGCGTTCGACGCGCTGCCCGACTCGCCGGTGGTCCCTCCCTACGAGGAGCTCGCGAAGGGCTCTCTGCCCGAGCTGTCCTCGGCGTGGGTGAACCCGCTGGACGAGGGCTGGCGTCGCGAGGTCCTGGCCCGGCGATGACACCGCTCAGCCCGCCCTCGGCGGCCGCGCCGGGGATCGTGCTGGTGACAGTGGTCTCCGGCGGCGGGATGCTCGCTGTGGTGGCGACGTCGCTGGGGCTGGTGCCGTTGTACGGCGAGCCGCGGCTCAGCGCCGCGGGATGGCGCACTGCTGCACCGGACCTGCTTGCGGGCGTCGGCGAGTCGCTGCTCATAGCGCTCCCGGCCACCGTGCTGGCGGCGGTCTCCGGCCTGCTGCTGGCCGGGCTGATGCTGCGCGGGGGCCGGTCGGACGGTCTGGTGCGACTCGCGTGCCTGGGCGTCCTCGCCGTGCCTCACCTGGTCGGGGCGACCTCGATGGGTCTGCTGCTGGGCGACGGCGGGGTGGCCGCTCGCGCGGTCCCCGGCGGTGACGCCTGGCACCCGCTCGTCGGCGGTCCGTGGCCGGTGGCCACCGTGCTGGAGCTCGCCTGGAAGGAGTCGGCGTTCGTGGCGCTGGTCGTCCTGGCGGCGGTCGCTCCCGGACACCGGCAGCGGATGGAGGTCGCAGCCGGGCTCGGCGCCGGGCGGTGGCAGCGGGCGACGCGGGTCCTGCTGCCGACCGCCACGCCGGCAGTGGCCGCGGCATCGTTGGTCACCCTCGTCTACGCCATCGGCTCCTACGAGGTGGCCTGGCTCCTCGGCCGCGCGGCCCCCGAGCCTCTGCCGGTGCTGGCGTTCCGCCTCTTCGGCTCCATCGAGCTGGCCGACCGGCCCGCCGCCGCCGCCGCAGCCGCGACGGGTGCCGCGCTGGCCGTGTGCCTGGCGGTCCCGGCCCTGGTCGCGCTGCCCCGGTTGCGCGGGTTGGCCCCCCAGGTGCCGGCTCCGCCGCTCGGACGGGAGCGTCGGTGAGCAGCGCGCACGCGGCGGCCCGCAGCGCCGCAACGGGTGGGGCCCTGCTCTGGCTAGCGCTCCCACTCCTGCCGGTCCTGGTGTGGGCGGGAGCCGAGCGCTGGAGCTTCCCCGACCTGGTGCCGGCCAGGTGGGGCACCGCCGGGTGGCGCCAGGCAGGGGAGGCCGGGCTCCCGGGAGCGGTCCTGCGATCGCTCGGCCTCGGCCTCGTGGTCGCCGCCTGCGCCACCCCGCTGGGCCTGATGGCCGGCCGTGCGCTCGGATGGCGGCTGGCGCGGCGTCCGCGTCTGGTGGTCGCCGCCCTGCTGGTGCCGCTGGTGTTGCCGCCCTTCGCGGTCTCGATGGGGCTCGACGTCATGCTGCTGCGGGTGGGCGTGCCCGAGGTGCTCTCGGTGGTGCTGCTGCTGGTCTCGCTGGCCGTTCCCTACACGGCCTACACCAGTGCCGTCGGGTTCGCGCGCACGCCGCCGGCCCTGGAGGAGCAGGCTCGCGCCCTCGGCGCGACCAGGGCGCAGGCCCGCCGCACCGTCGTGCTGCCGGCGATGCGCGGCAGCATCGTGGTGGCCGCGCTGCTCGCCTTCCTCGTGGGCTGGAGCGACTACGTCGTGACGCTCCTGGTCGGGGGCGGACAGCTCGTGACGGCGCCCGTGCTCCTGGGGACAGCCGCCGCGGGGGCCGGCAACGAGCCCGCCGTCGCGGCTCTCGCCCTGGCGACCCTCGTGCCGCCGGTGCTCCTGGTGCTCCTGGTGGGTGCTCTCCAGCGCCGGGTTCCTCCGCCGAGGACGCCGGTGGGGCAGGGAGGGCGGAGATGAGCAGTCTGGAGCTGCGCGAGGTGACGCACCGCTACCCCGGTACCGAGACCGTGTCGTTGAAGGCAGCCTCGGTCCTGGTCGCCGACGGTGAGATGGTCTCGGTGGTGGGCCCGTCGGGGGCCGGCAAGAGCACCCTGCTGCGGGTGGCCGCCGGACTGGAGCGGGCCAGCGAGGGCGAGGTGCTGCTCGACGGTCGTGATGTCGCCTCGGAGCCGACCGAGCGGCGCGACCTGACCATGATGTTCCAGAGCCCGCTGCTGTTCGACCACCTCGACGTCGCCGGCAACGTGGGCTTCGCCCCTCGCCTGTCGGGCGCGGGCAGACGCGAGGTACGTGACACCGCCGAGCGCTACCTGCGGCTGGTGCACCTCGAGGGCCTGGGTCGTCGGTCGGTGGGGTCGTTGTCGGGAGGACAGCAGCAGCGGGTGGCCCTGGCCCGGGCGCTGGCGGCCGAGCGGGGTGCGCTCCTCCTCGACGAGCCGTTCACCTCGCTGGACCGGGAGCTGCGCACGTCGATGCACGACCTGCTGCTGGAGGTCCGGGAGGCTTTGGCGCCCACGATCCTGCTGGTGACCCATGACCTCGACGAAGCAGCGTTGGCAGACTCGACCGTGGTCCTGATCGACGGGGTCGTCGAGCAGCAGGCTCCGATGTCGGATCTCTACCGGGAGCCGGCCTCCCTGGCCACGGCACGGCTCCTCGGCGGCTTCACGGAGGTCGAGGGCACGGTGCGCGACGGCGTCCACCGGTCGCTGTGGGGGGCTGTGCGCCTGCCGGAGGAGTGCCCGGTCGACGGCTCCGCCGTCCTCCTGCTGCGACAGGAGGAGCTGCGCCTGACGAGCACGGACGAGCCGAGCGCAGGGGCAGGAGACGAGGCAGGAGTCGAGGCAGGAGTCGAGGCGCGGGTCGTCCGGCGGCGACCGGTGGGTCGGCGCTCGGTCCTCACGCTCAGCGACGGGGACGGATCGAGGGTCGAGGTGGAGCTCGATGCCGGCGCGGAGGTCGTCCCCGGCTCCCCGCTCCGGGTGACCCTGCCATGCGAGGCGTTCCGTTGGGCTGTGTCCTCCCCCGTGGAGCGGCAGAGCGCGCCATGACCCGTCCACGAGCGAGGCGACTACGATCCTGCGCAGAGCCGTAGGACATGGAGACGCTGGCGGAGGCAGTAGATGATCTCGTTGACCTATCTGAGCCGGGCGACGGCGCCCCTCGACCGACCTCAGCTCGAGGAGCTTTTGAGCGTCTCGCGCGAGCGGAACCTCGCGAGCGAGGTGACGGGCATGCTGCTCTACGTCGATGAGCAGTTCATCCAGACCCTGGAAGGTCGCAGAGAGGATGTGGAGGCGACGATGGGCCGCATCGTGGCCGACGCCCGGCACCACCAGGTCGACGTCACCCTGGTCGAGGAGATCCAGGAGCGCTGCTTCCCCGGGTGGACGATGGGCTTCAAGTCCATGACCGGTGAAGCCGTCACCGAGCTGCCCGGGTTCACCGACTTCCTGGAGCCGGAGAGCTCGGCCTACACGCGCTCGCGGAGCCTCGGACACGCCGGGAAGTTCCACCGCGCCTTCCGCGACGTCCTGCCCCACGCGTAGCACGGGCGGCGAGCGCTCTCCTCGCTGATGGTCTCGACTCAGGCGGCACTGCTGCGCAAGCAGATCCGCGCGATGAGTCCGCACGGATGGTTGTCCTCGAGGACCACGCCACCGCCGTGGGCGGCTGCTATCGCGCTCACCACGGCCAGCCCGAGACCTGTGGAGCTGGTCGAGCCACCAGGTAGTGCTCCGCGCTCGAAGGGCCGGAGCAGACGCTCGCGATCCGCCGCCGGGATCCCTCCTCCGGTGTCGGCCACGCTGATCTCGAGGTCGTCCTCGATCCGCTCCAGTCCGACCGTGATCGTGGAACCCGGCGGAGCATGGCACAGCGCGTTGTCCAAGAGCTCGCGGATCGCCCGACCCACCCGGCCGGCGTCGATGACGGCGGGGAGCACGGGGGGCGCTGTGACGTCGATCCGCTGGCCGTTGGACCGGCCGGATCTCACTCGGGCCCCCACCGCTTCCCGGAGGACGGCCACGGCGTCGACGGCCGCCGGATGCACCCTGGTGGCCGCGTCGAGTTGGGCCAGGTGGGTGAGACGCTCCGACATCGAGGCCAGGTCGCGGCTGGCGCGGGCCAGGACGATGGCCGACCGCGCCAGGTGTGGCGGCAGTTCGTCGTTGGCAGCGGCGTCGCACAGCAGCTCGGAGTGCCCGATGATCTTGGTGAGCGGAGTGCGCAGCTCGTGGTTGACCGTGGTGACGAGACGGTCGCGCAGCTCCTCGTGCTTGAGCAGGACGGTCCACTCGGCTGAGACGTCCTGGACCAGCAGCACCGCGCCGTTGATCGTGCCGGCCGGCCCCAGCAGCGGAGCCGCGTTGCAGCGCAGGTAGCTAACACGCCCGTTCGGCTGCTTCACCGACAAGATGTCGTCCATCACGGTTTCACCCCGCAGGGCCCGAGCCACGGGCATGTCGTCGAAGCCCAGCTCGGTCCTGCCCATCAGCTCGAAGTGCTGCAAGGAGGTGAGGTGCTGATCGGTGAGGTAGTCGACCGGGAGTCCGCCCAGCATCTTGTGGAGGGCCGGAGTGGCCAACGTCAGTCGACCCTCGGAGTCACTGGTCGCCAGGGCCAGGGAGGGGTGCCGTTCCAGCAGCTCGAGCACAGCCCGCTCCATGATCCGTTGTACCACGCTGAGACGGCCCGCTCGCGGTCCAGGCTGGGGACCGCTCCTAGCCTGACGGCATGACGCACCCTGGACCGTTGATCACGGCTCTCGACACGGCCCTGGACCGGTCGGTCGTGCTGGGCTACACCCGCCTGGGCTCCCGCCTGCGGCGCCGGTGGTGGCCGGCCGACCCGGAGCAGGGGGCGCTGACAGGCAAGCGGGTCCTGGTCACGGGAGCGACCTCGGGGATCGGCGAGGCGATGGTGTCCTCATTCGCCGACCTCGGTGCCACGGTGCACCTGTTGGGCCGCAACCCCGACAAGCTGCGCGCCGTAGCCGACCGGAAGCGGGTCGAGCACCCGGGGACCGAGCTGGTCGAGGAGCTCTGCGACGTCGGCGACCTCGACGCCGTCCGCGAGTGGGCGGCTGGCTTCACCACCCGGGTGGAGGAGCTGCACGGCCTGGTGCACAACGCCGGCACCATGCTGCCCGAGCGCACCGAGACGCGGCAGGGCCACGAGGTCAACCTGGCCGCCCACGTCCTGGGCCCCCACCTGATCACCGAGCGGCTGCTCGGGCCGCTGCGGGCCGGGGGCGCGATGGTGGTGTGGATGTCGAGCGGTGGCATGTACGGCGCTCGACTCGCGACCGAGGACCTCGAGTACGAGCGGGGCGACTACGACGGCGTTCGGGCCTACGCCCGGACCAAGCGCATGCAGGTGGTGCTGGCCGACGCCTGGGCCAGCCGCCTGGCCTCCAGCGGCGTCGACGTCGCGAGCACCCACCCCGGCTGGGTCAGGACCAGCGGGGTGGCGACGTCGCTGCCGACCTTCGACAAGGTGATGCGCCCCTTCCTGCGTGACGTCGAGGACGGTGCGGACACCACCGTCTGGCTCGTGGCCACCCGGCCGCCCGCCGAGGGACCGCACCACTTCTGGCACGACCGGTCCCAGCGACCCACCACGTTCGGGTGGCAGCGTCCCCAGGATCCGGAGGCGGTACGCCGGTTCCTCACGCAGGTGTGCGACAAGACAGCCACACCCGACACCTGGTGATACTGGGCGCATGTCGCACGCGCCGATGCCGGAGGCCCAAGGACTGGCCGAGCCGATGCGCTCGCGGTGGAGCCCCAGCATCTTCGACGACCGGCACGTGCTGGACCACGACCAGATCACGACGCTGCTGCGGGCCGCCCAGTGGGCGCCCAGCTCGGGCAACCTGCAGCCCTGGTCCTTCTTCGTCGCCGAGCGCGGCTCCCTCGCCCATCAGCGGGTCGTCCCGCACCTGAGCCGCGGCAACAGCGGCTGGGTGCCGCGGGCGAGCGCGGTGCTCGTCACGGTCGCGCAGGTCGCCCCGGACCCCGACGGTGAGGGGTTCCGCAGCGAGCACCTCGCCTACCACGACCTCGGGCAGGCCGCCGCCCACCTCACCCTCCAGGCCCGGGCGATGGGGCTGCACGCCCACCAGTTCGGCGGCTTCGACCAGACAGCGGTGGCGACCGCGCTCGGGGTGCCCGCTTGGCAGCGCGTGGTGGCCGGCATCGCCATCGGCCGCCGGGGCGACCCGGAGGAGGTGCCCGAGCGCGAGCGTGAGCGGGAGCAGCGCGAGCGCCACCGCAAGCACCTCTCCGAGTTCGTCTTCGCCGACACCTGGGGCCAGCCCTGGACGGGGCCGACCCGGTGAAGGGGCGGTGGGGCACGACCCTGCTCATCGGCCTGCTGTTCGCAGTCGTGAACCTGCCTCTGCTGCACAGCCTGTGGCTCGACCGGCAGGTGCGGACCGAGGGCATCGACGTCGTCGCGCAGGTGCGCAGCGACCGGGTGATCGACGAGGACGGCGACCCGACGTACGCCCTGGGGTTCGTCTTCGACGAAGGCCTCGACCCCGAGCAGCAGCCCTACGCGGTCTCGGTGGACCGGGCGACCTTCGACGAAGCGGTGCGCACCCGCGAGCTCGACGTGCGCGTGCTCGAGGACGACCTCGACGTGCAGGAGGTCGAGGGCCAGGTCACCAGCAGCGTGGCCCTGGTGGTCACCCTGCTCGCCGATGTCTTCCTCCTCGCGATCAGCGTGCTGTTCCTGCGCTTCCGCTCCACGCTGCGCGCCGAGTTGCGGCTCGTGGCCACCGAGGACGTCACGAGGGCCCGCCCCGGCGCCGTCCTCGAGCGGATCGACGGGCTGGTCTACGTCGTGGCCGGTGACGTGCAGGCGATCGGTGAGGACGAGATCGTGCTCGACCTCGGGGACCGGCGCGTGCGGGTCCACCTCGACGGCCATGCCAACCCGGTCGGCCACCAGCAGGCGGCGCGCGTCGTCGGCCGGATGGTGGGCTGACCCATCCACTCGGGCTCCGGCTGCGAACCTCTGGGCATGAGCACCCTCCAGGACTTCAAGGCGACCTCGATCGACGGCCGCGAGATCGACCTCGGCGACTACGCGGGCCAGGTCGTCCTGGTCGTCAACACCGCCTCGCAGTGCGGCTTCACCCCGCAGTACGCGGGTCTGCAGAGGCTCTACGACGACTACGCCGAGCGAGGGTTCACCGTCCTCGGCTTCCCGTGCGACCAGTTCGGCAACCAGGAGCCGGCGGCTGACCAGGAGATCGCCACGTTCTGCGAGCGCAACTTCGGCGTCACCTTCCCGATGTTCAGCAAGGTCGAGGTCAACGGCGACGAGGCCCATCCCCTCTACCGCTGGCTTCGTGCGCAGAAGAGCGGGCTGCTGGGGAGCAAGGTCAGGTGGAACTTCACCAAGTACCTGGTCGGCAAGGACGGCAGCGTCCTCAACCGCTACTCACCGACCACCAAACCGGAGAAGATCACCGGGGACATCGAGAAGGCACTGAAGGGGTAACGAGCCGCGTGGCCACGTTCTCCGCACAGACCACGGCCGAGGCCGTGGTCCCCGTCGAGCGCAAGCTGGTCTGGGAGGCGCTCGTCGACCCCGCCCTCGTCGCCCGACTGACGCCCTTCGTCAAGAGCATCACCGAGCGCGGGGACCACTGGTACTGGGAGATGACCGGCCTCCACGTGCTCGGCGCCAAGGTCGCTCCCGCGTTCACCGAGCGGATGGTGTTCGAGGAGCCCGAGCGCATCGAGTTCCACCACGAGCCCCCGGACAACGGTCGCGAACGCGCAGGGGTCAACGGCTGGTACTCCCTCCGGGAGGTCGAGGGTGGGACCGAGCTCGAGACCAGCCTGCAGATCTGCCTGAGCGCGCCCCTGCCGCGGCTCTCCTCCCCTGCGGTCACCGCCGCCATGAAGGGCGTGATGGCGACGATGGGTGACCGGTTCTCCAAGAACCTGCTCAACCACCTCGGCGTGCGCTGACGACCCGGCCGCAAGGCCCCGGTGGTTAGGTGGGGACGTGCCCCACCGGACCGCCACCACCTCGTCGTACTCGATCACCATGCGGCTCCACACGGCGCCCGACCACGCGGTGGTCGGCGCGATCGCCACCGCGATCGCCCAAGCGGGGGGGATCGTCACGGCCGTCGACGTCGCGGAGTCGAGCAACACCAGGCTCGTCGTCGACGTCACCTGCTCGGCCGGAGACGCCGACCACGCGAAGCTGCTCGAGGCCGCGGTCGACGAGGTCGACGGCGTCGAGGTGCACAAGGTCAGCGACCGAACCTTTTTGCTGCACATCGGCGGCAAGATCGAGGTCAGCTCCAAGGTCCCCCTGAGGAACCGCGACGACCTGTCGATGGCCTACACCCCCGGGGTGGGCCGGGTCAGCCTGGCGCTCGCCGAGAACCCCGACGACGTCCGGCGCCTGACGGTCAAGGGCAACTCCGTGGCCGTCGTGACCGACGGCTCGGCCGTCCTCGGCCTCGGCAACATCGGCCCCGGAGCGGCCCTGCCGGTGATGGAGGGCAAGGCCGCCCTCTTCAAGCGGTTCGCCGGCATCGACGCCTGGCCGATCTGCCTGGCCAGCCAGGACACCGACGAGATCGTCAAGGCCGTCGAGATGATCGCCCCCGGCTTCGGCGGGATCAACCTGGAGGACATTGCCGCTCCTCGGTGCTTCGAGATCGAGCGCCGCCTGCGGGCCAGCCTCGACATCCCGGTCTTCCACGACGACCAGCACGGCACCGCGATCGTCGTCCTCGCTGCGCTCACCAACGCCCTGAGGGTGGTGGGCAAGGACCTCGCGCGGGTCCGGGTGGTGGTCGCCGGAGCGGGCGCGGCCGGGAGCGCGGTGGTCACCCTCCTGCTCGCGGCGGGGGTCTCCGACCTGGTGGTCTGGGACCGCGAGGGACTGCTGTCCACCGAGCTCCCCGATCTCTCGCCGGCCAAGCGGCAGCTGGCCGAGGCCACCAACCCCCGGGGGATCATCGGCGACCTCCGCGCGGGTCTACGGGACGCCGACGTGTTCGTCGGCGTCAGCGGCCCCGGCGTGCTGCAGGCCGAGTGGATCGCCGACATGGCGGACGATCCCGTCGTCTTCGCCCTGGCGAACCCCGACCCCGAGGTCGACCCGGGGGAGGCGGGGAAGTACGCCGCGGTCGTCGCCAGCGGCCGCTCGGACTACCCCAACCAGATCAACAACGTGCTCGCCTTCCCGGGGGTCTTCCGGGGGCTCCTCGACGCCCGGGCCACCGAGATCACCCTGGACATGCTCCTGCGTGCCGCCGAGGCGATCGCCCTGGTGGTGCGCGACGAGGAGCTGAACCCGAGCTTCATCATCCCGACCGTGTTCCACCCCGACGTGCCCAAGGCCGTCGCCGCAGCTATCCGCGGCCGCGCCTGACCACCATCTCCCGGACGGGACGCAGGGCCAGGCCCCGACGCACCACCTGCTCACGGTCGGCGGCGCTGGTCGCCGACACGGAGACGGCGAAGGGGAAGTCGGCGTACATCGTGGTGAAGGTGAAGGGCTCACCGGGGGAGTCGGCCGGGGCTCGCCACACGTGGCGCACGACCTCGCCGCCGCGCCCGCTCACGGTGCTCGCCTCGACGCCGTCGTACTCCCGGCTGATGAAGGCCTTGGCGCTCGCGACGCTGGTGAGCTCGCTGTAGATGACCTCGACGGGGCGACCGCCGACGGAGGACTCGCACGCCCACATCGCCGGCCGCTTGTAGCCGGGGTTGGCGAGCAGGACGTCGCGACAGCCCTGCCCCTCCGGCTCGAAGGAGGGGAAGACCCACTGGAGACCCTCGACCCCCCGGGGGCGACCGCAGTCAGCAACCGTCGCGGCCGTGCTGCCGTCCCAGCAGGTGAGGCTGGGAGCAGCGATGCTCTCGTCGGGGATCTCGGCCCACAGCAGGTCGCTCCCGATGTCTATGGCCACGGCCAGGCCGGCCAGCAGCGGGACGATCACGACCACTGCCCGCCACCGGCCCACCACGACCCTCAGACGGCGGGCCCACGTCAGGGTCGAGGCCTCGCCGGGGACCCCGTCGGTCGGCGCTCCTGCGCTCGGCTCGGGATGGATGTCGACCAACAGCTCGTCGACCGGGCTGGTCCCGCTCCTGGCCCCGCAGTTGCTGCAGAAGCGGCCGGCCTGGCGGTCCGACCCGCAGATGCCGCAGCGAGACACCGGGGCTCCGAGCCCACCGGACGCCTGTCTCGTGGTCATGCTCACCCCTGTCACACCCCACCGCCGTCCCGACCACGGCGCGCCTGGCCGGATTGTCCCCCGCCGCTCCCGGACCAGGCACCGCTAGGTACCCCTTGTGACCGAATCGGAACCGGCCGCACGACCGACTGCACGCGAGCCGGCGGTGACGAAGCACCTCTTGCCACGAAGGTTTACATTCTCTATCGTGTTGTAAACCCGATCCAGGAGGCACCTCCCGTGGACACGATCGCCAACAGCACCCTTCCCGCCGGCAGCTCGAACCAGTGGACCGACCGCAAGCGCTACCTGTGGCTGATCGGCCTGGTCGTGCCCTCACTGGCCTTCGCTGGCTACGGAGGCTGGGCGCTCACCGGTGCCGGCGCCTTCTTCTGGATCGGCCCCGTGGTCGTCCTGGTCGTCGTGCCGGCCATCGACCTCTTCGCCGGCCTGGATCGCTCGAACCCCCCGGACGACGTGATCGAGGCGCTCGAGCAGGACCGCTACTACCGCTGGATCACCTACCTCTTCCTTCCGATCCAGTACGCCGGCTTCCTCGGGGCGATGTACCTCATCGCCGCGGGGGACCCCTGGGGCAACGGTGACCTCAGCACCCTCGACAAGGTGGGCCTCGCCGTCTCGATCGGCGTGATCGGCGGCATCGGGATCAACACCGCCCACGAGCTCGGGCACAAGCGCGAGGCCAACGAACGGTGGCTGTCCAAGATCGCCTTGGCCCAGAGCTTCTACGGCCACTTCTACATCGAGCACAACCGCGGTCACCACGTGCGGGTCGCGACCCCGGAGGACCCGGCCTCCTCCCGGATGGGCGAGAGCTTCTACCAGTTCTGGCCGCGCACGGTCCTCGGGTCGCTCAGGAGCGCGTGGTCGATCGAGAAGCGCCGCTACGCCCGCAAGCACCAGCACCCGTTCCGCCCCGGCAACGACGTCCTCAACGCCTGGCTGATGTCGGCGGTGCTCTGGGGTGCGGTGATCGCCTGGCTGGGCATCGGCATCACGCCGTACCTGGTGATCCAGGCCGTGGTGGCCTTCTCGCTCCTCGAGGTCGTCAACTACATGGAGCACTACGGGATGCTGCGCCAGAAGGTCGGCGTCGGCGAGCGCCAGCGCTACGAACGGGTCGACCCGTCGCACTCGTGGAACTCCAACAACATCGCGACCAACGTGCTGCTCTACCACCTGCAGCGGCACAGCGACCACCACGCCAACCCCACCCGGCGCTACCAGACGCTGCGGGACTTCGAGGAGTCCCCGGTGCTGCCCACCGGGTACGCCGGGATGATCGTGCTCGCGCTCGTGCCGGCGATCTGGCGTCGGGTGATGGACCCGCGGGTCCTGGCGCACTTCGAGGGGGACCTCTCGCGCGCCAACCTCTCCCCGCGCAAGCGGGACAAGATCCTCGCGACCTATCCGCCTCCGGTCCACGTCGACGAGCCGTCCGGCGACGCGGGTCCTGGGGTCGAGGTCGAGGTCGAGGCGGAGGTGCTGGCCGCCCGGTGCCCGGGCTGCGGCTACACCTACGAGGTGGCCGCGGGCGACGAGCACGAGGGCTTCGCGGCCGGCACGGCGTGGAAGGACATCCCCACCGACTGGTGCTGCCCCGACTGCGGGGTGCGCGACAAGGTCGACTTCGTGCCGCTCACCGGCTCGCTGACCCCCTAGGTCCTCGCGGCGCCGGCCGAACCCCTCTCGTGCCGGCCCGGTGGCTACGGTTCGAGGCGTGCCCCCAGCCCGCTCCACCCGTGACCGCGTGGTCGACACCGCGGTGCGTCTGACCACCTCGCTGGGCTGGGCGGGCGTCACCATGGGCCGGCTCGCCGACGAGGTGGGGGTCAGCCGGCAGACGGTCTACAACGAGATCGGCTCCAAGCCCAGGCTCGCCGAGGCCATGATCCTGCGCGAGCTCGAGCGCTTCCTGGGCGTGGTGACGCTCGCGTTCGACCACCACCCCGACGACCTCGTGGCCGCGCTGCGCCAGGCTGCGCAGGGCGTGCTCGAGCACGCGCAGGACAACGCCCTGCTGCACGCGGTCGTCTCGGCCACCCACGGCGCGGACACCGAGCTCCTGCCGCTGCTGACCACGCACGCCGAGTCGCTGCTGGCCGCCGCGAAGCTGGTGGTCACCGAGCGGGTGGCGGCCTACGACCTCCGGCTCGGCGCCGAGCACCGCGACGCCGCGATCGACATGGTGGTCCGCGTCGTGCTCTCTCACGTGATGCAGCCCTCGGCCTCCCCGGCCGAGACCGCCGAGGACCTCGCGTGGATCGCGCAACGCGTGCTGCGGTGACAGCCCCCGTCGCCTGGGTGCCCAGCGGCTACGCGGCGGCTCGCACGCGCGCCAGCTCGACGGCCTCACCGAAGGCCGAGACGACGTACGCCGGCACCTTCAAACCTCGGTCGCGAGCCCAGAGCAGCTCCTTCTCGACCCGGGTGATCTGGCCGACGAAGTCGTCGAAGTCCTCGGTGATGCCGAGGGTGCCCATCAGGTCGCCGAAGTCGGCCTTCTGCTGCGGGTTGTTGGCCCCCACGGGTGCGTAGGACAGCCGGCGCATGATCCGGACCAGGACCCGCTGCCAGGCCGCCAGCTCGGCCCAGTGCGCCCGCGCTGAGAGCTGGTAGAAGGCGTAGTGACCGGGCTCCTGGCGCTTGATGGGCGCGATGACGGTCTCCGCGATCGCGGTCTCGCCGAGCTCGCGCACCCCGTCGTGGAGGAGGTTGTAGGCCAGCACCGCCGAGCGCTCGGTCGACATCCCGGTGAGGTAGTAGAGCATCCGGGTGACGTCCTGGAAGGCCCCCCACCGGCCGAGCGCGCCGAGGACCTTGAGCTTGGCCCCGATCGAGTCGCGGTCGGCGTCGGCGGGCGGGCGGCCGAGCACGACCTGCAGCCGGTCGAGGATCATCCCGTGCCGGATCTCCTGCGGCTGCCAGACGTCGGCATAGAAGTACCTGTCGATCTCCGGGGGGTCGGGCAGCATCGTGGTCAGCTCGAGGACGTTGCGGTCGACCTCGAGCTCGACCCGGGCCATGTAGTCGAGCACGTGGCCGAAGCGTCGCTCGAGCTCGACGGGTCGGTGCACCGTGTAGTCGACGGAGTCGAGGTCGATGGGTGGGTGCTCGACGGCGAGCCGGTCGACGTGGTCCACGAGGCGTTGCGCGCTCGCTGCAGGCATGACGGGATCCTAAGGTGGGTGACGTGAGCTCTTCGGAGCCGGCGACCGTTCGGCTCGGTACTCCGGCGGGTACGGCGGTCCTGACCGCAGCCGTCCTCGGCTCCGGGCTCACCATGCTCGACGGCACCGTCGTCAACGTCGCGCTCAAGACGATCGGCGAGGACCTCGACGCCTCGTTGGCGCAGCTGCAGTGGATCACCAACGGCTACCTGCTGTCCCTGGCCAGCCTGATCCTGTTGGGCGGGTCGCTGGGAGACCGCTTCGGGCGCCGCAGGATCTTCGTCATCGGCACGATCTGGTTCGCCGCGGCGTCCTTGCTGTGCGGTCTGGCCCCCACCCCCGAGGTCCTCATCGCCGCCCGCGTCCTGCAGGGCGTGGGGGGCGCCCTGCTCACGCCGGGCAGTCTGGCGATGATCCAGGGCGCCTTCGTCCGCGAGGACCGGGCCAAGGCGATCGGCGCCTGGTCGGGCCTCGGCGGGATCGCGGCAGCGGCGGGCCCCTTCGTGGGCGGGGTGCTCATCGACTACGCCAGCTGGCGGTGGATCTTCCTCGTCAACCTGCCCATCGCCGCGGTCACCGTCGCCATCGCCGTCCGCAGCGTCCCGGAGACCAAGGACCCCTCGGCCTCGACCCACTTCGACTGGGCCGGAGCCCTGCTGGCGACCCTGGCGCTGGGCGGCACGACGTACGCGCTCATCGAGTGGGGCGACGTGCTCGCCGTCGTGGCTGCGGTCGTGGCCCTTGCCTCGGCCGTCGCCTTCGTCGTCGTCGAGCATCGGGAGCGCGAGCCGATGCTGGCGCTGGGCATCTTCTCCGACCGCACCTTCAGCGCCGCCAACGTGATGACCCTCCTCGTCTACGCCGCGCTGGGAGCCGTCATCTTCTTCCTCACCCTCCAGCTCCAGACGGTGGCCGGCTACTCCGCGCTCGCCGCGGGGCTGGCCGGACTGCCGATCACGGTGGCGATGCTGCTGCTGGCCGCCAAGGGCGGCGAGCTCAGCACCCGGATCGGGCCGCGCGTCCCGATGACCTTCGGGCCCTTGGTCATGGCGGCCGGGACGCTGCTCATGCTCCTGGTCGACGCGGACACCGACTACGCGTCCTACGTCGTCGACGTGCTGCCCGGCGTCACCGTCTTCGGGCTGGGGCTGGCCCTGCTGGTCGCGCCGCTGACCGCGACGGTGCTGGCGGCCGCCCCTGACGAGCACGCCGGGATCGCCAGCGGCGTCAACAACGCGGTGGCCCGCGCCGGAGCGCTGCTGGCCGTGGCCGCCCTGCCCGTGGCGGTGGGTCTGGGCGGCGAGCAGTACGCCGACCCGGTGGCCTTCGACGACGGCTACCGCCTGGCACTGCTGGCCTGTGCGGCGCTGCTCGCGGCCGGGGGTGCGGTGTCGTGGCTGACGATCCGGCGGCCCGTCGCGATGGTCGAGGCCTAGCGCAGCCGACCCCCGGGCAGCTCCTCGGTTCGCACCCCACGGTTGTCGCCTCGCCGTAGGATCGAGGAGGGGGAGGAGCGTGAGGGTGTACCGAGCACGCACGACGGTCACAGCCGCGCTGGCGGCTGCCCTGATGGCTGCCCTGGTGGCTTCGTGCAGCACCGCGGCCGGCCCCCCCGACGCGGAGCCGACGGCGGCGTCCGAGCCCACGAGTGCGAGCGGGCAGCCGAGCGTCCGTCCCACCGGCGGACCCTTCGACCCCGACCATGCGGTCGACCCGCCCGGCCGACGCACCGACAGCCTGGAGCCGGCCGACGTACTCATCTACAGCCAGGACACGCTCGGTGCGGAGACCCTCGAGCGGATCGACGCCCTGGAGGACGTCGAGGTCGCCGTGCCGTTCTCGATGGCGCAGGTGAGCATCGAGAACAGGGTCCTGACCCTGGCCGCGGTCGACCCCGGCGCCTACCGACGCTTCTTGCCCCTGGAGAGCGCCGACGCCCGCGACATCTGGGAGCGCGTCGCCGGTGGCGAGCTGGCCCTGACGCGCGCGTTGCAGGAGCGCCTGCCCCTGGACCGCGACGGCTACCTCCGGCTCGGCAACGACAAGCGAGCGCCCGTGGTCCACGTCGGCGCCTACTCCGACCAGCTCCCGCAGGTCGACGCCGTGGTCAACCCGACCTGGGGCGAGGAGCTCGGCATGCCTCCGGGCAACGCCGTGGTCATCTCGACCGGCGCCGCCTCACCCACCGAGGTGCAGGAGGCGCTGCTCGAGTTCGCCGGCGACGACGCCTCGGTGCAGCGCCTCGACGTGGTGGCGCGCGAGGGGCTCGACACGAGCGTCCAGCAGACCGCGCTGCTCGTCGGCTCGGTGGGCGACGCCGTCGGCGTCTTCAACTACACCGTCATCGGCGGCGGCCGGATCGCCCCCGACCCGAGCTGGGTGCGCACCCACATCTCGTCCGAGGTCGTGCCGATCCTCGGCTCGGTCACCTGCAACAACCTGATCTTCCCGCAGCTGAGGGCCGCCCTGCTGGAGATCGTCGAGCGCGGGCTGGCCGACGAGATCTACCCCGAGCAGTACGCCGGGTGCTACTACCCGCGCTTCATCGCCGGCACGACGACCCTCTCCAACCACTCCTTCGGCCTGGCCCTGGACCTCAACGTGCCGGGCAACCTGCGCGGCACCGTCGGGGAGATCGACCGGACCGTGGTGTCGATCTTCAAGAAGTGGGGCTTCGGGTGGGGTGGCGACTGGCGCTACACCGACCCGATGCACTTCGAGATGAACGCGCTGGTCCGTCCGGGCTGAGGCCGACAGGCCACCTCAGCCGGCGAGCGCCTCGCGGATCGCGCTCGCCGTCATCGCCATGGTGCTCCGCGCCCGCACCGGGTCGGCGGAGAGGAAGTAGTGGTCGGCCCCCGGCGTGACGTCGTGGACCACGCGCACGCCGGCGGCGCGGAGCCGGTCGGCGTACGCGTCGCCGTCGCGGCGCAGGCTGTCACGCTCGGCCGTGAGCACCACCGCGGGTGGCAGCCCGGCCAGGTCGGGGGCCAGCAATGGCGAGGCGTAGGGCTCGCTGCGGCGCTCGGCGTCAGGGAAGTAGACGCGACGCACCAGCCCGCGCAGCCGGGCCGAGATCATCCCCTGCGCGTCGTCGGGCAGGTCGGAGGCGAGGTCGAGGGCGGGCACACCGAGGACCTGCAGCCGGGCCGCGAACCCGCCGGAGTCACGTGCCTGCAGGCACACCGAGGCGGCCAGCCCGCCTCCGGACGAGAAGCCGCCGACCGCCACGGGGGCGCCGCGCTCGGCGACCCACGCGGTCGCGTCGTGGCACTCCTCCTGGGCCACGGGGTAGGTGACGTAGGGCCCGGTGCGGAAGTCGACGTTGACGACCGTGACGCCGGCCTCGGCCGCGACGTAGCGGCACCAGAAGTCGTCCATCGCGGGGTGGCGCATCAGCCACGCGCCGCCGTGGAAGTGGACGTAGGTCGGTCGGCCCAGCTCGCCGTAGACCCAGCACGGCACCGGCCCGTGCCGGGTGGGGGCCATGGTCCTGCGGGGCGCGGGCAGGTCGTCGCCGGCGAAGCGCAGCCCCTCGCCGTAGCGGACGGTCCAGCGAGCGGTGGCGTGCATGAGCGTCGCCTGGACGCGGTCGGCGAGCCTCACCGACGGGGTTCGTCGCCGACCGCGGCGCGGATGGTCGATAACGTGCCCGCCATGCGTGCCGCCCAGGTCGTCAGCCTCACCGGCCCCGCCGACGTCGTCGTCCGCGATGTCCCCGAGCCGAGCCCGGGCCCCGACGACGTGGTGATCGAGGTGCACCGGGTCGGCGTCTCCTTCCCCGACCTGCTGCTGAGCCGTGGTGAGTACCAGCTCAAGCCGGAGCCCCCCTTCACCCTGGGCGTCGACGTCGCCGGCGTGGTCAGGTCGGCGCCCGAGGGCAGCGGGCTCGAGCCCGGTCAGCGGGTGGCGGCGGTCAACGCCTACGGCGGGGCGGCCGAGCTGGTGGCGAACCCGGCGCCGTTCACCTTCGCGCTGCCCGACGCGACGTCCTACGACGAGGGCGCGGCGCTGCCGATGAACTACCTGACGGCCCAGTTCGCGCTGCACGAGCGCGGCGGGATCCGTGCCGGCGAGACGGTGCTCGTCCACGGCGCGGCCGGTGGGGTCGGCACCGCCACCCTCCAGGTGGCCAAGGGTTACGGCGCGCGCACCATCGCCGTCGTCAGCACCGAGGAGAAGGCCGCGACCGCCCGTCGGGCCGGCGCCGACGAGACCGTGCTGGTCGACGGGTTCCGCGACGCGGTGGCCGATCTCACCGGCGGCCGGGGCGTCGACATCGTGCTCGACGTGGTCGGCGGTGACGCCTTCACCGACTCCCTGCGGGTGCTCGGGACCCAGGGTCGCCTGCTCGTGGTCGGGTTCGCCTCCGGCCAGGGGATCCCCCAGGTCAAGGTCAACCGGTTGCTGCTCAACAACGTCGACGTCCGCGGTGTCGGGTGGGGCGCCTTCGCGATGGTCAGGCCGGGCTACATGCGCGAGCAGTGGCAGGCGCTGCTCCCGATGATCGAGTCGGGGGTGGTGAAGCCGCCGATCGGCGCGACCTACGAGCTCGACGAGCTCGGGCGGGCGCTGAGCGACATGGACGAGCGCCGCACCCTCGGGAAGTCGGTCGTGCGCGTCCGGTGAGCGACCAGCACGGGCAGGTCCGGCTCGAGTGGGGGCCCACGGGGGCGGCCTCGCTCGTGGGTGGAGGCTCGTCGGGCGCCGAGGTGGCCGTGGTCGTCGACGTGCTGTCCTTCACCACCACGCTCACCGTCGCGCTGGAGCGGGGGATCACGGTGCTGCCCTTCGCCTGGCGCGACGAGCGGGCGTCGGCGTACGCCGGGGAGCGCGACGCGGTGCTCGCGACCGGCCGTCTCGAGGGCGGAGCCGGTGTCAGCCTCTCGCCGGCCTCGATGCAGGCGGCCGAGGGCGTCCAGCGGGTGGTGCTGCCCTCGCCCAACGGCTCCTCGATCTGCTTCGGGCTCCGCGACGCCGGCGCGCTTGTCGTCGGAGCGTGCCTGCGCAACCGCGCTGCGGTGGCGGGTTGGTTGGCCCCCCGGGTGGCCGCCGGAGACCGCGTGGCGGTGGTCGCGGCCGGTGAGCGCTGGTCCGACGGCACCCTGCGACCGGCCGCGGAGGACCTCTGGGGGGCCGGTGCGGTCCTGGACCTGTTGCCGCACGCGACGCTGTCGGTGGAGGCCCGGCTCGCCGCGTCCGCCTTCGCCGCGGTTCGTTCCACGCTCGGCCCGGACCTGCTCGGGTGCACCAGCGGCCATGAGCTCGTGGCCAAGGGCTTCGCCGAGGACGTGCGGATCGCCGCCGAGCTCGACGCCTGCGGCGTCGTACCCGTCCTCGACGGGGAGGGCTTCGTCGACCGCGGCTCGCAGGCCCACTCATAGGCCAGCTCACAGGCCGGCTCACAGGCCACCGGGGCCCCTCCCCGCTGCGACTAGGGTCGGTCGGGTGAGCATCCTCGACGACGCCCGCCCGGGCATGGACCTCGACATCCGACCCCAGGACGATCTGTTCGGCCACGTCAACGGCCGGTGGCTCGAGGAGACCGAGATCCCCTCGGACCGGTCAAGCTGGGGGCCCTTCGTGCAGCTGGCGGACGCGGCCCAGGAGCACGTGCGGGAGATCATCACCGACCTGGCCGAGGGCGCCGGCGGTGGGCGGGACGGGGCGGAGGACCCGGAGGCCCGCAAGATCGGCGACCTCTACGCCTCCTTCATGGACACCGCCACCATCGCCCGCCGCGGGACCCGGCCACTGCGTCCGTTGCTCGACGCCGTCGCCGCACTGCGCGACGTCCGTGACCTCGCCGCCTTCTTGGGCGAGTTCGAGCGGATCGGCGGGCACGGCCTGTTCGGCTCCTACGTCAGCACCGACGACCGCCGCTCGGACCGCTACCTGCTCCACGTCGTCCAGGGCGGGCTCGGCCTCCCCGACGAGTCCTACTACCGCGAGGACAAGTTCGCCCAGGTCCGCGAGAAGTACGTCGACTACCTGACCCGCCTCTTCACGCTGGGTGCCGCCGCCACCTCCGGGCCGGCCGTGGACGCCGCGGCGGCGGCGGCCACCGTGCTGCGGATCGACACGGCCCTGGCCACCGGGCACTGGGAGCGCGCCGAGACCCGCGACGTGCAGCGGACCTACAACCTGCTCACCGCCTCCGAGCTCGAGGAGCTGTGCCCGGCGTTCGACTGGTTCGCCTACGTCACCAACCTGGGCGGCTCGCGAGCGACCATCGGCGAGGTGTGCGTGCGGCAGCCGTCCTACCTCGCCCACCTCTCGACGGTCCTCGACGAGGTGCCGATCGAGGAGTGGCGCGCCTGGATGCGCTCGCACGTCCTGCGGACGGCGGCGCCCTACCTCACCGACGACTTCGTCGAGACCAACTTCGACTTCTACGGCCGCACCCTCAACGGCACTCCCGAGCTGCGGGCGCGGTGGAAGCGCGGGGTCTCGCTCGTCGAAGGAGCTCTCGGCGAGGCGGTCGGGCGCGAGTACGTCGCCCGGCACTTCCCGCCGGAGTCCAAGGCGATGATGGACGAGCTGGTGGCGAACCTCCTGGCGGCGTACCGGCAGTCGATCTCCCAGCTGGACTGGATGACCGAGAAGACCAAGCAGCGCGCCTACGAGAAGCTCGAGACCTTCAACCCGAAGATCGGCTACCCCGAGGAGTTCCGGGACTACTCCGCGTTGGCCATCTCGCCGTCAGACCTCCTCGGCAACGTGGCGGCCGCCTCCGCGTTCGAGACCGACCGGCAGCTGGCCAAGATCGGCTCGCCGGTCGACCGCGACGAGTGGTTCATGCTGCCCCAGACCGTCAACGCCTACTACAACCCCGGGACCAACGAGATCTGCTTCCCCGCCGGCATCCTGCAGCGGCCCTTCTTCGCCCCCGACGCCCACCCGGCCGAGAACTACGGGGGGATTGGCGCCGTCATCGGGCACGAGATCGGGCACGGGTTCGACGACCAGGGTGCGCAGTACGACCGCGACGGCAACCTCAACGACTGGTGGAGCGCCGAGGACAAGGCGGCCTTCGAGGTCAAGTCCCGGGCGCTCATCGAGCAGTACGACGCCTTCGAGCCGCGTGCCCTGCCCGGGGAGAAGGTCAACGGCGCGCTGACCGTCGGGGAGAACATCGGCGACCTCGGGGGGCTGACGATCGGCCACCGGGCCTTCGTGATCTCCGCGGGCGGCCGGGCCACGGAGGAGGACCGCCGCAACGTCTTCCTCAACTGGGCCTACTGCTGGCGCACCAAGCGCCGGCCCGAGCAGGAGCGGCAGTACCTCACGACCGACCCCCACTCCCCCGCCGAGTTCCGCGCCAACATCGTGCGCAACCTCGACGAGTTCCACGAGGTGTTCGGCAGCGACGAGGCCGACGGCCTCTGGCTCGACCCGGAGGCCCGGGTCCGCATCTGGTAGCGACCGGGCGGCTGGTGCGGAGGATCCCCGGATATCAGGCAATCCCTGACGTTCCCGGGTGAAACTTCGCCGGGGAACGTCGGGTTTCCCCGGATATCCGGGGAAACTGCACCCTTGGGTAACCGTGTAATCATGTAAGCATGATGACGAACGAAGCACTGGAACGGGTCCGCGGCTGGTTCACGGGACGGCTGCCGGAGACCTGGACGGCGGGCGGCGCCCCCGAGGTCACCGTCGACCGTGAGGAGGTCACGGTCCTGTTGTCCTTGCCCGACGTCACGACCGGAGGGGGTACGTCGGACGCGGAGGTGGCCGAGGCCCGGGCCGGGCGGGCGAAGGCCTTCCGCGAAGAGACGCGGGAGACTCGGATGAAGATCGCCCGTGAAGCCGAGCAACGCTTCGAGCGCAAGGTCTCGTGGGGGGTCCGGGTGGGCGAGGGTCCCGCTGAGCTGTGGACGCACGTGTCCGCGCCGGTGATGACCCGGTTGCGCCAGCCGCAGCGCCTGGTGCTCGACACCCTGGTCGACGCGGGCGTGGCCCGGTCGCGTTCGGACGCCCTGGCCTGGTGCGTGCGTCTGGTCGGTCAGCACGAGGGCGACTGGTTGCGCGACCTGCGCGAGGCCATGGGCGGGGTCGCCGACGTACGCGCGCAGGGGCCGGCTGCCTGACCGCGACGTCGGCGCCCGCTGGTAGACAAGCCGGCGTGACCACCGACCTGAGCACCTCAGGACGCGAGAGGGCGCAGGCTCACCTGCGCGCGCTCGTCGGGCGCGACGACGCGACGCTCTACGACGACCAGTGGGCGGCGATCGAGGCCCTGGCCGTCGACCGGCGGCGGGCCCTGGTGGTGCAGCGCACCGGCTGGGGCAAGTCGGCGGTCTACTTCATCGCCACGCTGCTCCTGCGCGAGCAGGGAGCCGGTCCGACCATCATCATCAGCCCGCTGCTCGCGCTCATGCGCAACCAGATCGCCGCCGCCGAGCGCGCGGGCATCCGCGCCGCCACGGTCAACTCCACCAACCTCGAGGAGTGGGAGGGGATCCACGAACGCATCCGGGCGGGCGAGGTCGACGTCCTGCTCGTCAGTCCCGAGCGGCTCAACAACCCGGGCTTCCGCGACGAGGTGCTGCCGAGGCTGGCGGCGACGTGCGGGCTGCTCGTCGTCGACGAGGCGCACTGCATCTCCGACTGGGGACACGACTTCCGGCCCGACTACCGGCGGATCCGGACCCTGCTCGACGAGCTGCCCGACGGCATCCCCGTGCTCGCCACCACCGCGACCGCCAACGCGCGGGTCACCGCCGACGTCGCCGAGCAGCTCGACCCCCGTGACCGGCAGGACGTCCTGGTGCTGCGCGGCTCGCTCGACCGTGAGTCACTGCAGCTGGGGGTGGTCCGCCTGAGGACCGCCGAGCAGCGGCTGGCCTGGCTCGCCGACCACCTGGCCGAGCAGCCCGGCTCCGGCATCGTCTACTGCCTGACCGTCGCCGCGACCCAGGAGGTTTCCGACTTCCTGCGCTCGCGAGGCCACGAGGTGGCGGCATACTCCGGCCGGACCGAGACCACCGAGCGCCTCGCCCTCGAGGGCGACCTGCTCGCCGGGCGGGTCAAGGCGCTGGTCGCGACCAGCGCGCTCGGCATGGGCTTCGACGCCGCGCTCGGCTTCGTCGTCAACCTGGGCGCACCCAGCTCGCCGGTCGCCTACTACCAGCAGGTCGGTCGCGCCGGTCGTGGGCTGAGGGATGGCCAGACCGCCAGCGTGGTCCTGCTGCCGGCGACCGAGGACAAGGACATCTGGGCCTACTTCGGCTCCCTTGCGTTCCCGGGCGAGCACCTGGTGCTCCAGACCCTCGAGGTGCTGGCCGAGCACGGGCCGTTGAGCACGGCCGCCCTCGAGACCTACGTCGACCTCAGCCGGACCCGGCTCGAGACGATGCTCAAGGTGCTCGACGTCGATGGCGCCGTACGCCGGATCCGCGGCGGCTGGGAGGCGACCGGTCAGGAGTGGGCCTACGACGCCGAGCGCTACGAGCGGGTCCGCGAGGCGCGCGAGCGCGAGCAGCAGGCGATGCTCGACTACCTCGCCACCGACCGCTGCCGGATGTGGTTCCTCCGTGACCAGCTCGACGATCCCGAAGCGACCGAGTGCGGGCGCTGCGACACCTGCGGCGGACTGGACCTTCCGACCGACGTCTCGGCCGCGGCCGTCGAGGAGGCCGAGGCCCGGCTCGCCCGGCCCGGCGTACCGATCGAGCCGCGCCGGATGTGGCCGACGGCGCTGGCCAACCTGGGCATCGACCTCAAGGGCAAGATCGCCGAACCCGCCGAGGAGGGCCGCGTCGTCGCCCGGCTCACCGACCTGGGGTTCGGCGGACCGCTGCGCGAGCTGTTCCGCGCCGGCGCCCCCGACGGGCCAGTGCCCGAGGCCCTGGCCCGCGCCGTGGTGGCGGTGCTCCGCGACTGGCAGCCGCGCGTCGAGGGCATCGTGGTCGTCGAGTCCGTCACCCGATCGACGCTCACCGAGGACCTGGCCGCCGGGCTGAGCCGGTTCCTCACGGTTCCGGTCGTCGGCCGGTGGATGGTGGTCGATCCCGGCGTGACGCCCGGGCAGGGCGCGACCAACTCGGCCCAGCGGGTCGCCGCGGTGGGCCGGCGGTACGACCTCGTGGGCGACATCCCGCAGGCGCCTGTGCTGCTCGTCGACGACCTGGTCGTCACCGGCTGGACCCTCACCCTCGCCGCGCAGGCGCTCCGGAGATCCGGCGCCACCGAGGTCCTTCCCCTCGCCCTGGCGTCGCAGTAGAACAGGTTCTACTCTGCCCGGATGAGCCAGCCGATCAGAGTGATCCAGTGGACGACCGGGAACATCGGGCGCCGCTCGCTGCACGCGATCATCGGCCGGCCCGACCTCGAGCTCGTGGGGGTCTACGCGCACGGCAAGGACAAGGTCGGCAAGGACGCCGCCGAGCTGTGCGGCCGGCCCGAGCCGACCGGCGTGCTGGCCACCGACGACATCGACGCGCTGGTCGCCCTGCGACCTGACGCGTGCTGCTACAACCCGCTGTGGCCCAGCATCGACGAGCTGGTCGTGCTTCTCGAGAACGGCGTCAACGTCTGCTCGAGCGCCGCCTGGATCACCGGCGGCAAGCAGCGCCCCGAGGACCTCGACCGCATCCGCACGGCCTGCGAGGCCGGTGGGACGACGATCTTCGGCTCCGGTGCCCACCCCGGCATGACCAACCTCGTGGGCATGGTCCTCTCCGGTTCCTGCGAGCGGGTCGACGAGATCCGCATCACCGAGTCGGTCGACTGCTCGACCTACGAGTCAGCCGGGACCCAGATCGCCATGGGCTTCTCCCAGGACCCCGCGACACCGGGCCTGGCGGAGTCGGTACGCCGGGAGAGCGAGGTCTTCGCCGAGTCGGCGGCGATGATGGCCGACGCCCTCGGGGTGGAGCTGGACCGGATGAGCTTCGACGTCGAGTTCACCGCCGCCACGGGAGACAGCGACCTCGGTTTCATGGAGATCCCGGCGGGGACGGTCGCCGGGGTGATGGGCTACCACCGGGGCTGGGTCGGCGATCGCAACGTCGTCTCGGTCGGGTTCAACTGGACGATGGGGACCCACGTCGTCCCGCCGAAGCCGCTCGCCCACGGTCACGTGATCCAGGTGATGGGGATGCCCAACATGCGCACCGTCATCCACTGCCTGCCCCCTGCTGACTGGGACGAGGAGGGCTTCATGGGCCTCGGCATGATCTACACCGCGATGCCGGTCACCAACGCGGTCCCGCACGTCGTGGCTGCTCCGCCCGGCATCGTCACGCTGGCGGACCTGCCGCCGGTGACGGGCCGCGCCGTCCCCGCCTAGCACTCGGCCGTGGCGTGCGCGGCTCCTGCGGGGCCGGCCGACCGCCGGCGACGTCACCCGCGCTCGTTGCCACGCTTGTAGTTGCCGGTCGCGCGGGCCAGCAGCTGCTGGGCTCGGGTGTCGCTGGCGGTCTCCAGCTGGGCAGAGAGCGTGCGCCCCGCGGCGCCGCCGACCACGACGACCTGACGGCCGCGGCGGGAGACGAAGACGGTCCCGTCGGCGGTGGTCCGCCAGTCGAAGGGGTCGTCGTCGAGGCCCACCCGGGTCAGGCGACCGCGGCCCGGACGGCCTCCACGACGCGCGGGTCCTCGGGCTCGACCCCGGGCCCGAACCGGGCGAGGACCGAGCCGTCCGCGCCGATCAGGAACTTCTCGAAGTTCCACTGGACCTCGCCGCTGCGGCCCTGCTCGTCGGGTGCCTCGACCAGCGGAACGAAGATCGGGTGCCGTCCCTCGCCGTTGACCTCCACCTTCTCCGTCATCGGGAAGGTGACCCCGTAGGTCGAGGAGCAGAACTCGGCGATCTCCTCAGCGGTCCCGGGCTCCTGGCCCAGGAACTGGTTGCAGGGCACCCCGACCACGGTGAACCCACGCTCGGCGTACTCCTCGTGGAGCCGCTCGAGCCCGGCGTACTGCGTCGTGAGCCCGCAGCGGCTGGCCACGTTGACCACGAGCGCCGGGCGACCCTCGGTGATCTCGCCGAGGGTCGTCGGGGAGCCGTCGAGGCGGGCGATCGGGGCGTCGAGGAGGCTCATGGGCCCCATCCTATGAACGGGGAACCAGCTGTCGGGCCGGCTCGTTACCTTTCCCGCAGTGAGAGACAAGAGCCCGACATGAGTTTCGTCCCCACCTCCGGCCCGGCCACGTTCCGGGCGGCCGACCCGCCGCGCGAGAGCGTGGTGGAGTTCACCGACGCCGGGGGTGCGCGGACGGTCGTGCTCCCCGTGCGAGCTGCACTCCCGGTCCTGTCGAAGGCGCACGGGCGCGATGACGTCCACCCCAGCGTCGGCCTGCTCTGCGGGGCGGTGCTCATCGGCCTGCGGCTGGTGGCGGCCGGTCGGTTCGAGCCCACCGAAGACCGGCGAGGGTGGCGGATGGCGCCCCTGGTCGCACCGGACCGCGAGCGGGTCGACCTGCTCACGGCGAGCCGGGCCTACGACGGGTTGACGGCGGCCGACGCCCTCCCCCTGGTGGAGCAGGTGCTCGACGCCGTCGCCGACGCCATGCCGCGCAGCGCGCCCGCCGCGCCACGACGCCCGGTCGCCCCGGCCACCGGACCGGGTTTCGAGGAGCGGCTGCAGGCACGCCTGGCCCGGACGGCGCGCTCGGCCGAGCTCCCCCAGCTGGTCACCGTCTCACTGCGCGTCGAGGCCGACGAGGAGGAGCTGGTGGCCGGCCGGGTGCGGTTGGTCCTGCAGGTCCACGACGAGCGCAACCCCTTGCACCTGTGTGAGGCCGCTGTGCTGTGGACCGCATCCGCGGACAGCCACGGCTTCGGCGACCGGGCGCGCACCCACGCCACCATCGCGCTGCGCGCTGCGGCCGAGGCCTGGCCGGTGCTCGACCGGCTGCTGGAGCTGCGGGTGCCCGACGAGATCACCCTGGACACCGACGAGCTGGTCAGCCTGCTCGACGAGGGCGTGGCGGCGCTGCGAGCCCGCGGGGTCGACGTGCTGTGGCCGCGGAGTCTCGGGCGTGACCTCACGACGCGGGCCGTCCTCGACGTACGGACGCCGGCCGGCCCGCGCGAGGAGCCGCTGCAGCAGGGCCTGTTCGCCCAGGAGCAGATGTTCGCATTCAGCTGGCAGGTGGCCCTGCACGGCGACCCGCTCACGCCGGAGGAGATGGACCTGCTCGCCTCCTCGGCAGCCCCGGTGCTCAAGCTCCGCGGCAGCTGGACCGTGGTGGACCCGGCCGTCGCCCGTCGCGCCAAGCGGCGCCTGATCCGCACGGTCAGGCCGGTGGAGGCCGTCGCGAGCGCGCTCGCGGGCGTGGCCCAGGTCGCCGACACCGAGGAGCAGGTGGTGGTGGGCGCCAGCCTCCTGCGGGTCCGCGAGCAGCTGCTCCAGGCGGCCACGCGAGAACCGATCGCCACGCCGGCGGGGCTCACCGCGACCCTGCGCGACTACCAGCGGCACGGGCTGACGTGGCTGGCCGACCTGACCTCGCTGGGCCTGGGCGCCTGCCTCGCCGACGACATGGGCCTCGGCAAGACCGTCACCCTCATCGCCCTCCACCTGCACCGGCAGGCCGAGCGGCGCCACCGGACCGACCCTGGTCGTGTGCCCCGCGAGCCTGCTGGGCAACTGGGAGGCCGAGACGGCGAGGTTCGCCCCGACCGTGTCCGTACGACGCTTCCACGGCGGACAGCGCTCCCTCGAGGACCTGACCGACGGGTTCGTCCTCACGACCTACGGCACCCTGCGCCGCGACCACGCGCGGCTGGCCGAGGTCGCATGGGACCTCGTGGTGGCCGACGAGGCCCAGCACGTCAAGAACGCCCGGTCGTCGACGGCGCGCGCGCTGCGCGGCGTACCGAGCCGTGCGCGGGTCGCGCTCACCGGCACCCCCGTCGAGAACGACCTCACCGAGCTCTGGTCGATCCTGGACTGGGCCACGCCCGGGCTGCTCGGCAGCCGCAACGCCTTCCGCAAGGTGTGGGCGGCCCCCATCGAGTCGGGGCTCGAGCCCACGAAGGCGCGGCAGTTCGCGGCGCTGGTCGGGCCGTTCCTGCTCCGGCGTCGCAAGTCCGATCCCGGCATCGCGCCGGAGCTGCCGGCCAAGACCGAGACCGACCACCCGCTCGGCCTCACCCGCGAGCAGGTGGTGCTCTACGAGGCGTTCGTGCGCGACACGATGGAGCGGATCGAGCGCGCGGGGCCGGAGGACACCGCGACCCGGCGGGGGTTGGTGCTGGCCCTGCTCACCGGGCTGAAGCAGATCTGCAACCACCCCGCCCACTTCCTCAAGCAGTCGGGCGCGGTCCGGCTGGCGGGCCGCTCGGAGAAGCTCGACCTCCTCGACGAGCTCCTGGGGACCGTCCTCGCCGAGGACGGCGCGGCCCTCGTCTTCACCCAGTACGTCGCCATGGCGACGGCTCCTCGAGACCCACCTCGACCGCGCCGGCGTCCCCCACCAGGTGCTGCACGGCGGGACGCCCGTCACCGAGCGGGACGCGATGGTGCGGCGCTTCCAGGCCGGGGAGGTGCCGGTGTTCCTGCTCTCCCTCAAGGCCGGGGGCACCGGGCTCAACCTCACGCGCCGCCGACCACGTCATCCACTTCGACAGGTGGTGGAACCCCGCGGTCGAGGAGCAGGCCACCGACCGTGCCTACCGGATCGGTCAGACCAAGCCGGTCCAGGTCCACCGGTTCGTCACCGGCGGCACGATCGAGGAGAAGGTGGCCGAGCTGCTGGCACGCAAGCGCACCCTGGCCGACGCGGTCCTCGGCAGGGGCGAGGCCGGACTGACCGAGCTGAGCAACGAGGAGCTGCGGGACCTCGTCACCCTGCGGCGGCGTGGAGGGTGAGGTGCGTGTGACGGCGGTCGTGCACCCGCGGGCGCCCGCTCGCCCCACCTCGGTGCGGGGCCGGACGTGGTGGGGCAAGGCCTGGGTGCGTGCGGTCGAGGAGGCGGCGTACGCCGAGACCGAGCTGCGCGCTGCCAGGACCTTGGCGCGTGGCGGGCGGGTGGGCCAGATCACCGTCGACGAGGGGGAGTTCGTCGCCTCGGTGGAGGAGGACCGTGGGTTGTGGACCGCGACCGGCTCGCTTCCGGTGCTCGACGCCCAGCAGCGCGATGCCCTCGTCGAGACCGTTGCCGCCGAGTCCGGCCGGATCGCCTCTCTGCTCGCCGGTGACCTCCCGCACCCCCTGGTCGAGCACGCCGAGCAGGCCGGCGTCGAGCTGCTCCCCTACGGCGCCGAGGTCACCGCCACGTGCACGTGTGATGCCTGGACCGACCCGTGCGTCCACGCCCTCGCCGTCCTCTACCAGCTGACGCTGGTTGGTCGAGGACGACCCCTTCGTGCTGCTCCACCTGCGCGGCATGCCGCGCGAGGGGCTCCTCGCCCGCCTGCACGCCCGGTCGGCTGACCGGGCGTCCGGCTCGGGTGCCGACGTCGGTGCGGAGGCCGGTTCGGACGCCGACCTGGAGACCGGCGTCGACGCCGCCCTCCGTGCTGCCCGGATCCTCGAGGTGCTGGCCGAACCCGGCCGGCCGGTCGAGCACCTCTTCTGACGTCACCAGCCCGCCGAACGACCCCGGGCGTGACCGACCCGAGGGGCCCCGAGAGGCACGCCGAGAGGCACGCCGAGAGCGACGGACTGTCGATCGGGGCAGCCGGCAGGTACCCTCCGGCGTAACTCGGGACCCTCAGTGGCGTTGGTCACCTCGACCACCACCTCCCAGGAGAGCCATGTCCCCCCGCCGCACCGTGGTAGCCCTGTTCCTCGCGCCCGCGTTGCTCCTCGGCGCGCCCGGGACCTCCCTCGGCGCGCCCGGCGACGGAGCCGGGGCCTCGCGCGAGGACGAGCCGACCTCGAAGCAGGTCCAGCCGGGCACGTTCAAGGGCGGTGCCCTGGTCCAGAACGGCTGGTGGTCACGGAGCAACCAGCCCCCGCCCGAGACCGGTCTTGTGCAACCGCCCAACATCCCGGCGCTGGGTGCACCTGCCGGCACGCTCCCGGTCACCTTGGTCAACGGGGAGCCGGAGCGGATCGTCGGCCCTGGAGTTCGCGCTGAAGGGCGAGCCCGACGCCTTGGTCGGGCCCGTCAAGCTCGCGATGATGGAGTCCGACGCGCAGGGCGCCAACCTCGACGCCGAGGTCGCGACCGTCCAGGCCTGCCCGGTGACCGAGGCGTTCTGGGTCGGCGTCGAGAACGGCGCCTGGGACACCCAGCCCCTCTACGACTGCGAGGTCGGCGTCCGCGCCCGGCGTGCGCGACGACGAAGGCGTGTGGCGCTTCGACCTGACCGCGCTGGCCGCCGACTGGCTCGCCTCGCGACCGCGAGTTCTCTCCGGCCGTGGTGCTGGTGGGCGCGCCCGCCGATCGAGCCGACCGGCCCCCGCAGACTTCCAGGTCGGCTTCGACGCCAGGAGACGGGCATCGGGCTCAAGGTCGCGCCGTCGGGTCCGCACCCGATGACGGCGAGGACGACGGTGGCGACGGTGACGACGGCGGCGGTGACGGCGACGGCGACGGCGGTGCGGCTCCTCGGCGGCGGCTCGTCGGCTCCGGCGGCTCCCTCGGCGGTGGCGGCCGTCCGGTGGCCGATCGGCGGCGGCAGCCTCCCGGCGCCGGCACCCGGCCCGTGCCCCCGACCCCGGCGCCGCTGCTCGGCCGCGAGGAGCCCCCGGTGGCCGAGGAGCGACGCCGAGACGGCTGCGGCCGCGCGCCGGTCAGCTGCCGGACCGCAGTCCGTGGTACTCCGGCCTCGGCAAGGGCGCGCTCGTCCTCCTGCCCCTCGTGCCTCGTCCTGGCCTACCTCGTGATGGTGGCGATGGGTGCCTCCGGCCAGCCCGATCGTCGGTGGCGGCCGACGCGGAGTGAGCCGTGCCCTCGACCGACTGCGCGCACCAGCTTCGCCCCGGAAAGGGAGCCTGATGAACACCCGCTCGTCCCCGGCTCAGAGCGCTTCACCGTCGCCGTGCTCGGCACCGCTCTCTGCATCACGCTGGCCGCGTGCGGCCAGAAGGAGGGCGTCGAGACCGTCATCCCGGCCGGCGCGCTTCGTCGCTGCTGACGGCAGCGTCGTCGACGCCGAGGGCAACGTCATCGACCCCACCACCGGGGAGGTGCTGGCCCCGGGCGGCGGCGGCGACTCGGCACCCTGCCCGGATCCTCGGCGGTAGCGGCACCCGCCCCGGCTCCGGCGGGTAGCGGCACGACCGGCGGTGGCGGCACGACCGGCGGTGGCGGCTCGACCGGCGGTGGCGGCACGACCGGCGGCGGCGGCGGCTCCGGCTCCACCCAGCCGCCCCGCCGCCGGTGGCGGAGACACCACGGGCGTCACCGCCGACTCGATCAAGATCGGCGTCCACGCGCCGGTGACCGGTGCGGCCGCGGTGCCGCAGAGCTCCTTCGAGCGCGCGGTCGGCGTCTACTTCAAGGCCGTCAACAAGCGCGGCGGCATCTTCGGCCGCAAGATCGAGGTCTTCTTCGAGGACGACCAGTTCCGCCCCGACGTCGCGCGGGTCAAGTGCAAGGAGATGGCCGAGCAGGAGGAGGTCTTCCTGCTCATCGGCGGCGCCGGCGCCGACCAGATCGACGCCTGCGCGCGCTACGCCGCCTCGGTCGGCGTCCCCTACCTCTCCGCCGGCGTGCACCAGACCCGCCCCGGTCAGGTCCCGCTCGGCGACCTGCCGACGTACTTCGCCCTGTCGCTGACCTACGAGCAGCAGGTCCCGATGCTGGCCAGGCTCTACCGCGAGCCGCTCGACGGCGACAAGCGTCGTCGTCATCACCGCCGACAACGACTCGCTCAACGGCTACCACGACGCGGCCGAGCTCCGCGCTCGAGAGCGCCGCCGGCGGCGACTTCGAGTACGACGAGCGGATCCCGAAGAACACCCAGTCCGAGGCGCTCTCCATCGGCACGCGGATCTGCAACTCCGGCGCCGAGGCGGTGATCTGGAACGCCAGCCCGAGCACCCTGATCAACGTGTCGAAGTCGATGATCTGCACGCCCACCTTCATGGGCCCGGGCCTGACCAACGGCCTCAACCTCGTCGCGAACGCCGGGCTGCCCCAACATCGACAACGCCGTACTTCTACTCGCACCTTCCCGGGCCTGGACGTGATGCGCCGCAACGCCGAGTTCGTCCGTGACTACCGCGACAAGAACAACGCCGAGCCCGACGACATCGGTGCCGCGATCTACGCCATCGAGCGTCAGGTCGTCGCGATGCTGCAGGCGGCCGGCAAGGACCTGAGCCGCGAGGGCTTCCTGGTCGGCGTGACGCGCAAGAAGAACTTCACCACCGGCGTCCTCCCGCCCGACCAACTTCACCTCCCGGTTCGGTGGCACGGCGATGCACCTGCTGCAGGCCGACTGCAGCAAGCGCGAGTACGTCACGGTCCGCCAGAACGAGCGACCCTAGGCCGCCGGACATGGACGACTTCCCCCGCGAGTTCGCGATCGCGATGACCGTCGGGCCTGCTCCGAGGCAGCGTCTACGCCCTGGTGGCGCTCGGCATCGTGCTGGTCTTCCGCGCCTCGGGGGTCTTCAACTTCGCCCAGGCCGAGTTCGGCACCACGGGGCTGTTCGTCGCCTACGCCGCGCTCGAGCTGTGGGGCTGGAGCTACCCGGTCGCGTTCGTCTTCGGGCTCGGCGCCGCGATCGCCATGGGTCTGCTCACCGAACGGCTGGTCATCCACCCGCTGCGCAACGCCTCCAAGGTCACCCTGCTGGTCGGCACGGCCGGGGTCGCGCTCACCGCGATCGGGCTGCAGTTCTGGCTCTTCAACGAGACGCTGATCATGACGATGCCGAAGATCAGCGAGAAGTTCTTCGTCACGCCCTGGGGCGCCGCCGTCACCATGCAGGCGCTGATCGCCGCAGGCGTCCTGGCCGTCGTGGCCGTCCTGCTCGCGATCTTCTTCAGGTCGCCGTCGGGCCTGGCCATCCAGGCCGCGCAGCAGGAGCCGGTCGCCGCCGAGCTGATCGGCATCTCGGTCCGCCGGGTCTCGATGATGACCTGGGGCATCGCCGCCGCGCTCGGTGGCCTGGCCGGGATCCTCACCGGCCCGATCCTGACCTTCACCGCCGGCCTTCCTCAGCTTCGGCGCCTTCGCCGCGCTGCTGCCCGGCTTCATGGCCGCGGTGCTCGCCGGCATGCGCAGCATGCCGGGCGCGGTGGCCGGCGGGCTCGTCGTCGGCTGCGTCGAGCCACTGGGCTCGCTGCGGTTGCTCGCACCCGGATCCCCGGCACCGGCGCGGCCGTCCTGTTCGTCTTCCTGCTCGCGGTGCTGCTGGTCAAGCCCAACGGCATCTTCGTCGGACGGACGGTGACGGCATGACGGCCCACGACGACGAGACCGCGACGTCCCGGTCTCGAGCCCGCTGCCGGCTCCGAGGCCTCGATCCGGACCGCCGAGCGGCGCCTGCGATGACGTCCTCCCGTCCCGGCGACGGCGCCTTCCGCCCGGCCCGGCGGCAAGGCGGCCCGGGGCTTCGTCTGGGGCCTGCTGGTGCTGGTTCGTGCTCGCTGGTGCCCGGCCAACGTGCTCTCGCCGTTCGACCTCGGCGTCTCCGACGTCGGGGCGGCCACCGAGGCGGTCGATCTTCGGGATCGTCGGGCCTCTCGCTCAACATCCTGCTCGGGTACGCCGGCCAGATCTCGCTGGGGCACCAGGCCTTCGTCGGGATCGGCGCCTTCGCCTCCGCCTACGTCGTGACCGACCTCGGCATCTCGTTCTGGTTCGGCCTGCTCGTGGCGGCCGGCTTCGGGCGGTGTCGTCTCCGGCCTGCTCGGCGCGGTCTCCCTGCGCCTGACCGGTCTCTACTTCGCCCTGGTGACGCTGGCCTTCGGCGCCTTCACCGAGCAGACGCTGCTCGGCATCCCCGAGATCACCGGCGGCGAGGGCGGCAAGTCCGCACCCCGCCCGGCCTTCTTCGAGAGCGAGCTGCGCTACTACCTGCTGTGCCTGGCGATCCTCGGGGTCGTGCTGTTCCTCGACTGGCGCCTCACCCGCAGCAAGGCCGGCCGCGCGTTGGCCGCGCTGCGCGAGAACCCGCGGGTCGCCGCGTCGTACGGCATCAACGTCAAGGCGTTCGTGCTCCTCGCGTTCGTGCTCTCCGGACTCATCGCGGGTCTGGCGGGCGCACTGCTCGCCCACCACGACGAGGTCATCGTCGGGCAGAAGTTCGGCTTCCAGCTCGCCCTGCTGTTCGTGATGATGACCGTGGTCGGCGGGCTCCGCAGCCGCTCGGGTGTGGTGATCGGCGCTGCCTTCTTCGCGCTGCTCGAGACCGGCAAGCTGCTCGAGATGGTCGACAAGCCGCTCGGCGGGATCGGGTTGAGCCTCACCGGCTTCTTCGAGGACATCATCGGTCTGCCGTCGGAGTTCGTGGCGCTGGTCGTCGGCCCGATCCTGCTCCTCCTCACGATCACGATGTACCCAGGCGGCATCGGTCAGCAGATCGCACCGATCCGCGAATGGCTGCTCGGGCGGCGCTTCGACGTCCACGCCGGCAAGGTGGAGGAGGTGACGGTCAACGATGTCCGTGCTTGAGATCGACGACCTGTCCATCCACTTCGGTGGCATCAAGGCGCTGCAGCACGTCAACCTGCGGGCCGGGGAGTGGGAGATCGTCGGCATCATCGGCCCCAACGGGGCAGGGAAGACGACGCTGTTCAACTGCATCACCGGCTTCTACTCCCCGACCGAGGGCACGGTCCGCTACCGCGGCAAGGACATCAGCCGGCTGCCCGTGCACCGGCGCACCGCCCTCGGGCATCGGCCGCACCTTCCAGAACGTCGGCCTGGTCAAGAACGCCACCGTGCTGGAGAACCTCGTGACCGCCCAGCACCTGCAGGTCGGCTACGAGCCGGTGGCCGGCATCCTGGGGCTGCCGGCGACCTACGACGAGGAGCGGCGCGCTCGACGCCCGAGGCCATCAGATCCTCGAGCTCCTCGAGCTCGCCGACGTGGCCACGGCCCGGGTCGCGGACCTGCCCTACGGCGTCCTCAAGCGCGTGGAGATCGCTGCCGTCCTGGCCACCGATCCCGACCTGCTGCTGCTCGACGAGCCGGGGTCCGGCATGGGTCCCGAGGAGGCGCACGCCCTCGGCGACCTCCTGCTGGAGATGCGCAAGGAGTTCGCGCTGACGATCGTGATGATCGACCACCACGTCCCGCTGGTGACCCGGGTCTCCGACTACGTCTACTGCCTGAACTTCGGCGAGGTGCTCGCCGAGGGCCCCCCCGACGTCGTACGCCGTCACCCGGAGGTGGTGCGGGCCTACCTCGGGGTCGAGGAGCCCGTCGAGCCGGCGGCGGCGGCCTCTGCGGCCTCTGCGTCGACGCCGGCGCCGCGCCGTCGAGGTGGCGGTCTGATGGCGCTGCTGGAGATCTCCGACCTCGTCGTCGGCTACGGCCGTTTCCCGGTGCTGCACGGCATCGACTTCGTCGTCGAGGAGGGCGAGGTCTGCGTGCTGCTCGGCCTCAACGGCGCCGGCAAGACCACCACCGTCGCGACGATCGCCGGGCTGCTGAAGCCGAGCAGCGGCAAGGTCGTCTTCGACGAACGGTCCCTTGGGCGCCGGTCACCGTCGGCCCGCGTGCAGCAGCGGGATCTCGCTGTGCCCGGAGGGCCGCCGGGTCTTCCCACGGCTGAGCGTGCAGCAGAACCTGCGCCTCGGCGCGTGGACCCAGCGCCGCAAGCCCAAGACCGTGCGCCGCCAGCTCGACCTGGTCCTCGACTACTTCCCTCGCCTCGACGAGCGGGCCGACCAGATCGCCGGCACCCTCTCGGGTGGTGAGCAGCAGATGCTCGCGGTGGGTCGCGCCCTGATGTCGAGCCCCCGGCTGCTCATGATCGACGAAGCCTCGCTGGGGCTCTCCCCGACCCTGGCCAAGACGGTCTGGGAGGCCGCCGCCCGGATCGCCCGCGACGGCACCACCGTGCTCATGGTCGAGCAGAACGCGGGGGCGCTGCCGTTCGCCGACCGAGCGCTCATCATGGAGAAGGGCACCCTCGCGCACACCGCCGTCGGTGAGGACATCCGCAACGTCAACCTGCGCGAGGCCTACCTCGGGGCCTGTGACCGCCGACTGCGCGAACGGAGAACTCGCTGATGAACAACAACCTCGGCCGCCTCGGCGGGCAGCTCGGCGTCCTGCTGTGCCTGCTCGGCTTCGTCGCGATCTTCCTCGGCTGGAACGGTGCAGCCAGCAGGAACGTCTCGATGGCCCAGTTCCCCTACCTCATCTCGGGCGGGGTCGACCGGGCTCGCGATCGTCATCATCGGCGCCGCGCTGCTGATCGTCCAGAACGCCCGGGAGGACCGTGCGCGGGTCGAGGCCGTCCTCGAGCGGCTGGTCACCGCGGTGGAGGCCGGCGGCGGGGCCGCTCGGCCCGCCGCGGCCGCCGGCTGCGTCGGGGGGCACGCTGGTGCTGGCCGGCTCGCACCTCCTACCACCGACTCGACTGCAGCCTGCTCGAGGCCCGCGACGAGGCCCACGTGGTCCCGATCGAGGAGGCCTTCGCGCGCCGGATGGAGCCGTGCCGGGTGTGTCGGCCCCCCGCCCTGGCCCAGCCGGTGCACTAGTCCGGACAGGACCCCAGCGGGTCCGGGCCTCAGTAGTCGTAGAGCCCGCAGCCACGGTCGCGCACGGCCTGCCAGGTCTCGGTCGTGACTGTGCCCGGCGTGCTCCCCGCGGGGAGGGTGATGGCGCGAGCCGTCTGCAGCTCGATGACCCGCCGTTGGGTGACGGCGTCGAGCTCGCCGGAGACATCGGCCTCGGTGAACGTGCCACGACCGGCCAGGTCGATGTCGGCGAAGAGCCCCTGTAGCGCCCTGATCCACACCGGCCGGACAGGATCGGTGTCCGCGTCGCCCGGGACGAGGACCGGAGCGGCGGAGGCCGGGAGCACGCAGGCGCACTTGACGAAGATCTCGTTGCCCGCGCTCAGACGCGTCACCACGTCGCCCCGGTGCCCCTCGCTCATCCGCTCCTTGCACGCGGCCTCGGCGTCGTAGGGCCCGAGGTAGGCGACGTAGGCCGGGACCGCCTCCTCGGGGTCACCCCACAGCGTCGGGCACGAGTCGGCGCTACGCAGGTAGCGCACCTGGTCGTCGGCGTTGTCGGCCAGGGCTGGTCGCAGAGCGGCGCCGGAGTCGCCCGAGGCCACGATGATGACCGATGCCCCGGTGCAGTCCAGGTCGACCATCGGCACGCCGAGATCGAGCGGGTCGTCGAACGCGGCGGGTGTCCCACCGGGGTCGGCGTCGCGGACCAGCGCGAGCCCCAGTCCCGACCCGGCGCCGAGGGTGGCGGCGAGCAGCAGGGCGAGCAGCCGGCGGCGGTCGGTCACGATCCGGAGCTGCGTCCCAGTGCGCCGAGCGCCATCCGGGTCAGCAACCGGTGCATCGAGTCGTCGGGCAGGAGGCTGCTGTGGGGGGTGGAGTTGATCAGGCCGAAGGCCGCGTGGGCCGTGGCCCGGGCGGTCTCGAGCGAGCGGTCGGGGTCGAGGAGCCGCAGCTGGGTGGCCCAGAGGTCGACGTACTCCCGCTGGAGCGCCCGGACCGCATCTCGCGGGCCTGCCGGGGCAAGGACTCCCAGTCGCGGTCCTGGACCACGATCAGCGCGCGGTGGTCCAGGGCGAACCTCACGTGCCAGTCGACCAAGGCCTCGAGGGCGGCCCCGGGGTCGTCCGCACCCGCCACGCGATCGCGGCCCACCGCGAGCAGCTGCTCGCTGATGCTCACCAGCATCTCCGCCAGGACGGCGTCCTTGGACGCGAAGTGCTTGTAGAGGGCGGGCCCGGAGATCCCGCACGCCGAGCCGAGGTCGGCCACCGAGACCCCGTGGAAGCCCCGCGCGGCGAACAACTCGGCCGCCGTCGAGAGGATCTGCTCGCGGCGCGACGGTGCCTCCAACGCGGTCACGCGGTCAGGCTAGCGCTCGGTGGCACCCGAGCGCCGGGTAGTCAGGTCGGACGTCTGGGCCGGTGCCGAACAGGCCATCCGACCCTTGTCTTGCCGCGATCGCCTGTGGATCCGACGATAGAACGCCTACCGTCGACGCGATCCATGGTGGGGGGAGACGCAGCCTTTCTGGGGAGGGAGGTCGTGCGTCCGTGCGTCCACCCGGTCGGGGGACTCCGGCCGGGTGGACGCTGACGGTTAACGATCGCTAACCTCTGGGATGTGGCCGACCCCCAGCGCCCCACCCCGTCCCTGCGGGACCTCGTCGCCGACCTCCGGGCCCGGCTCGAGGAGGTCCGGCTCGGCGGCAGCGAGGCGGCCCGGCGCAAGCACACCGACCGCGGCAAGATGCTCGTGCGCGACCGCGTGGACCGGCTGCTCGACCCGGGGAGCCCGTTCCTCGAGCTGAGCCCGCTCGCCGCCACGGGGATGTACGACGACGCGGTGCCGGCCGCCGGCATCGTCACGGGCATCGGGCGCGTCGAGGGTCGCGAGTGCGTGGTCGTCGCCAACGACGCCACCGTCAAGGGCGGGACCTACTACCCGATGACGGTCAAGAAGCACCTGCGCGCCCAGACGGTCGCTGCGGACAACCGGCTGCCCTGCGTCTACCTCGTCGACTCGGGCGGGGCGTTCCTGCCCATGCAGGACGAGGTCTTCCCCGACCGCGAGCACTTCGGCCGGATCTTCTTCAACCAGGCCAACCTTTCCGCGCGCGGCATCCCGCAGATCGCCAGTGTCATGGGCTCGTGCACCGCCGGCGGCGCCTACGTCCCGGCCATGTCGGACGAGACCGTGATCGTGCGCGAGCAGGGCACGATCTTCCTCGGCGGCCCGCCCCTCGTGAAGGCGGCCACCGGTGAGGTCGTCACGGCCGAGGAGCTCGGCGGAGGCGACGTCCACGCCCGCACCTCCGGGGTGGTCGACCACCTCGCCGACGACGACGCGCAGGCGCTGGCCATCGTGCGGTCGATCGTGTCCACCCTGCCGCGCTCATCGGGGTTCGAGACGATCGCTGCGCGACCTCCTCAGGCACCGGAGCCGGTCGAGGAGCCCCACGAGGACCCCGAGACGCTCTACGACGTCGTGCCGGGCGACACCCGCACCCCCTACGACGTCCGCGAGGTGATCCGCCGGATCGTCGACGCCAGCCGCTTCCACGAGTTCAAGAAGCTCTACGGCGACACGCTGGTCTGCGGCTTCGCGCGTGTGTGGGGTCATCCGGTGGGCATCGTCGCCAACAACGGCATCCTCTTCAGCGAGTCCGCCCTCAAGGGCGCGCACTTCATCGAGCTGTGCAACCAGCGCGGCGTACCCCTGGTGTTCCTGCAGAACATCACCGGCTTCATGGTCGGCAAGGAGTACGAGAACCGCGGCATCGCTCGCGACGGCGCCAAGCTCGTGACCGCCGTGGCCTGCTCGGTCGTCCCGAAGTTCACGGTCGTCATCGGCGGCTCCTTCGGGGCCGGCAACTACGGCATGTGCGGGCGCGCCTACGACCCGCGGTTCCTCTGGATGTGGCCCAACGCGCGCATCTCGGTCATGGGCGGCGAGCAGGCGGCCTCGGTGCTCGCCACGGTCGCGGGCCGGCCCGACGACGAGGGCTTCAAGGCGCCCATCCGCGACCAGTACGAGACCCAGGGCTCGCCCTACTACTCCACCGCCCGCCTGTGGGACGACGGCATCATCGACCCGGCCGACACCCGCCGCGTGCTCGGCATGGGCCTCGCCGTCGCCGCCCACGCCCCGATCCCCGCGCCCTCCTACGGCGTCTTCCGGATGTGAGCCGCCCGGTGACGCGTGAGGAACGAACGAGGCACGTGCGGGTGAGTGGAGACCCGGCGACACGAAGGACGAGAGCATGACCATCGAGACCGTCCTGATCGCCAACCGTGGCGAGATCGCCCTGCGCGTGATGCGCACGGCCTCCGCCATGGGGCTGCGCACGGTCGCCGTCCACACCGACATCGATGCCGACGCCCCGCACGTCCGGGCCGCGGACGTCGTGGTCCGGGTGTCGTCCTACCTCGCCATCGACGAGGTGGTCGCGGCCGCGGTCTCCTCCGGGGCCGACGCGATCCACCCCGGCTACGGCTTCCTCTCCGAGCGGGCCTCGTTCGCACAGGCCGTCGAGGCCGCCGGCATCACGCTGGTCGGTCCGTCGGCCGCCGTGATGGAGCAGATGGGCCGCAAGGACGCCGCGCGCGAGATCGCTGTCGCCGCAGGCGTCCCGGTCGTGCCCAGAGGGGATGTGGGCGCGGTCGGTGATCGAGCCGACGGCGACGCAGTTGCCGGTGTGTCGAGATTCCCGGTGCTCGTCAAGGCGGCTGCGGGCGGCGGGGGCAAAGGCATGCGGATCGTGCGGTCCGAGGCCGAGATGGCCGACGCGCTGGCCGCCGCGAAGCGTGAGGCCGCCAGTGCCTTCGGCGATGACACGATGCTGGTGGAGAAGTACGTCGAGCACGGTCGTCACATCGAGGTGCAGGTCATCGGCGACACCCACGGCAACGTGGTCCACCTCTTCGAGCGGGACTGCTCGACCCAGCGTCGCCACCAGAAGGTGCTCGAGGAGGCGCCCGCGCCCACGATCTCGGCCGAGGTGCGCGAGCAGGTCACGTCGGCGGCCGTCGCCCTGGCCCGGCACGTCGGCTACGTCAACGCCGGCACCGTGGAGTTCCTGCTGGACACCCCGGACCCGGTCACCGGCGAGGCGGACTTCTACTTCCTGGAGATGAACACCCGCCTGCAGGTCGAGCACCCGGTGACCGAGGCCGTCACCGGACTGGACCTCGTCGAGCTCCAGCTGCGGGTCGCCGCCGGCGAGGCGCTGCCGATGACCCAGGACGAGATCACCCTGACCGGCCACGCGATCGAGGCCCGGGTCTACGCCGAGGACTCCTTCGGCGGCTTCCTGCCGCAGGCCGGAACCGCGTCCATCGTGAGGTGGCCCGCCGGGGTGAGGGTGGACCACGCGCTCGAGGGCGGCCAGGTCGTGAGCACGTCCTACGACCCGATGCTGGGCAAGGTGATCGCGCACGGGCCGGACCGGGAGAGCGCCCGCCGGGACCTGGTCGAGGCCCTCGACGGGACCGCGGTCCTGGGGCTCACCACCAACACCGGCTTCCTGCGCGAGCTCGTGGCGAGCGAGGAGTTCCGCGACGCGACCATCGACACCGCCTGGCTCGACCGGCACGAGCTGGCTGCCCCCGACGACACCGTGCCGCGCATCCTGTGCGCCTGGATCTCCGCGATGATCGCGGCCCTCGACACGGGGCATCCGTTCCAGGCCGACGGCTTCCGGCTCGGGAGCTCAGCCGCCCCCACGCTCGTCCAGCTGGACCGAGAGGTGGTCGTGGACCGGGCCGCCGGCACCGTCGACGGCATCCACGTCCACCAGCTCAGCGCCGAGAACCACGTGCTCGAGGCGCGGGTGGACGGCACGCGGGTGCGCGCAGTCGTCGACGTCCAGCCGCACAGCGCCGAGGTCTCGGTGCGCGGGCAGCGCTTCGTCTTCGCCATCCCCGACGTGTTCGGGGACGAGACAGCCACGGCCGGCGACGGTTCGATCACCGCCCCGATGCCGGGCACCGTGCTCGAGGTCCGGGTCACGGAGGGGCAGCACGTCGAGGCCGGAGACGTCCTCGGCGTCCTGGAGGCGATGAAGATGGAGCTGAGCCTGAGCGCGCCCTTCGCCGGCACGGTCACGACGGCCGACGCCGCGGTCGGGCACCAGGTCACGATGGGTGCCGTGCTCTTCGTGGTGGAGCCCGACGATGACTGAGCGCGCCGACCTCCCCGAGCGGGTCACCGTCTACGAGGTCGGTCCGCGCGACGGACTGCAGAACGAGCAGGCTCTGGTGCCGACCGAGGTCAAGGCCGAGTTCGTACGCCGCCTGGTCGCGGCCGGCCTGCCGGTCGTCGAGGCCACCAGCTTCGTGCACCCCACTTGGGTGCCCCAGCTCGCCGACGCCGCCGACCTGATGACGATGCTCGGCGAGGAGGGACGCGGCCTGCCCGTCCTCGTGCCCAACGAGCGCGGGCTCGACCGGGCCCTCGAGCTGGGCTGCCGCCACATCGCGATCTTCGGCTCGGCGACCGAGACCTTCGCGCAGCGCAACCTCAACCGCAGTCTCGACGAGCAGTTCGCGATGTTCGAGCCGACCGTCGCCCGGGCCCGCGCGGCCGGGATCGACGTCCGCGCCTACGTCTCGATGTGCTTCGGTGACCCGTGGGAGGGCGCGGTGCCGGTCGAGCAGGTGGTCTCCGTGGGGCGCCGGCTCTTCGACCTCGGCGCCAGCCAGCTCAGCCTCGGCGACACCATCGGCGTCGGCACGCCCGGCCAGGTCACCGAGCTCGTCACCGCGTTCGTCGAGGCCGGCATGAACACCGACGACCTGGCCATGCACTTCCACGACACCTACGGCCAGGCGCTGGCCAACGCCTACTCCGCCCTGCAGGCCGGCATCACGACGTACGACGCCAGCGCGGGCGGGCTCGGCGGCTGCCCCTACGCCGAGAGCGCCACCGGCAACCTCGCCACCGAGGACCTGCTCTGGATGCTCGACGGGCTCGGCATCGAGACGGGGGTGGACCTCGCCGCGGTGGTCGCCACCAGCGTCTGGATGGCCGGCCACCTCGGGCGGCCCAGCCCCTCGGCCGTGGTGCGCGCACTAGCCTGACGCCGTGAGCCGCCGGGTCTACCTCCACATCGGGGCCCCCAAGACCGGGACGACCTACCTCCAGGACCGGCTTGCGATCAACGCCCGGAGCCTGGCCGAGCACCAGGTGCACGTGCCGACCCGGTCGCCGCTGGTGAGCCCGGGCCTCTTCCACTTCCGCGCCGCGCTCGACCTGCTCGACCAGGACTGGGGCGGGGCCCCCGGTCACGCCGAGGGGAGCTGGGACGCCCTGGTCCGCCGCGTGCGCCGACGGTCGGGGACGGTGGTGATCAGCCACGAGATCCTCGCCCCGGCTCCGACGGAGAAGGTCGAGGAGGCCAAGCGGGCGCTGGGCTCCGGCGACACCGAGCTGCACGTCGTCTACTCCGCCCGCGACCTGGCCCGCCAGCTGCCGGCCGCCTGGCAGGAGAGCATCAAGCAGGGACGCAAGTGGACCTACCGCCGGTTCCTCTCGCGCGTGCAGGACGGGAAGCCGTGGTTCTACCGGGCCTTCGACCTGCCCACGGTCCTGTCGCGGTGGGGCGCCGGTCTGCCCCCCGAGCACGTGCACCTGGTGACGGTGCCTCCGGCCGCCTCCCGGGAGGGGGACCCGGACCTGCTGTGGCGTCGCTTCTGCCGGGCCATCGACATCAACCCGACCTGGGCGCCGCAGGACAGCGGCGTGGCCAACCCCTCGCTCGGCATGGCCGAGACCCAGCTGCTGCGTCGCCTCAACCGCCGGATGGACCGAGCCACCCGGCGCGAGGCGGCCTACGACGAGCTCATCCGCGAGCTGCTCGCGCAGAGCACCTTGGCGGAGCGGAGGTCCAGGCCGGTGACGCTGCCGCCCCGCCTCCACGAGTGGGTCGCCACCGAGACCGACCGGTGGGTCGACTGGGTCGAGCAGAGCGGTATCGACGTCATCGGTGACCTCGCCGACCTTCGCAGCGAGGGGAGGAACCGGCGTTGGGAGGACCCCGACAAGGTCCCGGCCAAGAAGCAGCTCGACGCGGCGGTGCACGCCCTCGCGGTGATGACGCGGGAGGCCGCGCGGCGGCCCGACCCCGACCAGCAGCTCGTGCGCAAGGTGCGCACCCAGGCCAAGCGGCTGCGTGAGCCGTGACCTGGCGATCACGTCGATCACGTCGATCACGTCGGGGACGTCGAGGACGTCGATGACGTCGTCGGCGGGCGAACGGCGGGCCTGGGGCTGGGTGGGACACCTCCGCGAGGGCGGGACGACGCGGTGGCGCGACTGGACCGTGGAGTCCGAGCCCGCGGGGCGGGTCCTGCCCGGGGTGCAGCAGCTCGGACTGCTCCGCCGGCTCAACCTGGCCGGGCGGCCCGACGCCGTGCTCGTCGACCGGGTGCTCGGCGCCAGTGCGCCGGGTCGCGGCCGGCCCGATCTCGAGCTGGCCGGGGTCGCGGCCCGATCTCGGTTCGGACCGCCGCCGGTGCGGCCCAGCGACCTCCCCGACTCCGAGCTGACCCGGGTCGCCTCCGGACTCCTGGCCGAGGACCTGGTGGCCGCCGGCGCCCCCGAGCCACCGCGCCCGCTCTTCGTCCGGCCCTGGCGCACGCGCTACCGACTGGTCGGGGATCCCTGGCTCGCCGACCCTGCGCGCGCGGCTCTGGTCGCGCGCGGTCGTCCTCCGGGTGGGCGGGGGTTCGTGGTGCTGGTCCTCGGCGCCGACGTCGGCACCCTGGTCACCGACGCGTGGATCTCCCGCGCCTTCGACGAGGGAGGGCAGCCCTGGCCGGAGTGGCTGGCGCTGCGGGTCGCCGCACCGGGGCTACCGGCCCGGGTCGACCTCGTCCGGACCGCTCGCGCGTGGGCCCAGCGCGTCGGGACGACCCGGGTGCACCTGGTGCTCGACCCCGCCGCGGTGCCGGCGCTCGTGGGCACCCGTCGTCCCCTGCCCTCCCCGCCGGAGGTCAGCGCCGACGGCGCCGAGGTCGCCCGTTGGGTCGCGGTCGCCCTGGGCCTGCTGGTGGACCCTGAGCGCCGCCGCGAGCTGCTGCGCTCGACCTTGCTGCCGCGGCTGGTCCGGGAGCCCGGCCCGCCCCTGGTGGTGCCGGAGGAGCTGCAGCCGTGGCTGCAGCGCCGGGCTCGGCGCCTGCACGACGCCGTGCTCGCCGCTGGCTACCCTGTCCACGGCGCGGGGGAACAGGGTCATCAGGGCCTGGCCGCCGCGCTGCAGCCGGCGCCGCGCGCAGGTGTGGAGTCGGCCGACGACGGGCGGGTCCTCGACCTGGCCTGCCGGCTCCTGCTCGACGGGGTGAGGTGAGGACATGGTCGTGCTCCTCCACGTCGGCACCCCCAAGACCGGTACGTCGTACGTCCAGGACGTGCTCTTCCGCAACGGCCGCCGGCTGCACGCCGCCGGGATCCTCTATGCGGCCGACCGGTTCGACGCCCACTTCCTGGCCGCCCTCGACCTGATGCGACTGCCGTGGGGTGGCCTGGAGCAGCAGGCCATCGGTCGCTGGGACCGGCTCGCCGAGCAGGTGCGGGAGCACCGCGGGACCTCGATCATCAGCCACGAGATCCTCGCCACCGCCTCCCGGGCCCAGGTCGCCCGCGCTCTCGACTCGCTGGGACACCGGTCGGGCACCGAGGTCCACGTCGTGCTGTCGGTGCGCGACCTGGTGCGTCAGATCCCCGCTGAGTGGCAGGAGAACGTCAAGCACCGCAGCGCGATCAGCTACGTCCGCTTCCTCGACCAGATCCAGGACCCGCAGCGCGAGAGCCGGATCGCGAGCTGGTTCTGGGGGGTGCAGGAGGTCCCCGACATCCTCAACCGGTGGGGCCATGAGCTGCCGCCAGAGCACATCCACCTGGTGACCGTGCCGCCGCCCGGTGGGCCGCCCGCGGTGCTCTGGCAGCGGTTCAGCGAGGCGTTCGGGCTCGACGGGCTGGAGCTGGACCTCGAGGCCGAGCGGGCCAACCCCTCCCTCGGTGTGCCCGAGACCGCGCTGATCCGGCGCATCAACCGCTCGGCCAACAGGGTCGTCGACCCCGAGCACTATCGTCCCCTGGTGCGCGAGCTGCTCGCCCACCAGACGCTCTCGCGACGCGCCGACTCACCGCGGCTCTCGCTCCCGCCCGCGCTCCACCCGTGGGTCGCCGACCTCGAGCGCTCCTGGGTGGAGGAGGTGCGCGAGCGGGGGTACGACGTCATCGGCGACCTCGACGACCTGCTCGGTGCCGCGCCCCCCGAACCGTGGGCGGACCCCGACCGGCCCTCGGAGCGACAGGTCGCCAGTGCGGCGGTCGACGCCATCACCGCGCTCCTGCTCGAGAACGCGCGGCTGCGCGAGAGCGAGGCGCGGCTGCAGCGCGAGCTCGACGACGTCCGTCGATGGCGGGCCCGGGCGGCCCGACGCATCGGCCGGAGCCGGACGGGCCGCGGCGCCCTGCGGGCCTACCGGTCGCTGCGTCGCTGACCCGGCCCCGACGGACGGCTAGGACCTACGACGTCGGCCCGGCGGCGCGGGGGAGCAGCTCCCTGTCGGCGTAGCGGCCGATCTTCCAGGTGATGTAGCCGTCGGCCCCCATGCCAACCACGCCGCCGACGACGGGGACGCGCCGCCCGATCGTGATGGCCAGCCGCTTGCCGGCGACCTTGGCGATCAGGTCGGCCGCGACCTCGCCGGCGATGACGGCGTCGATCGAGGCGTCGTGGACGGGGGCGGTCGCCAGCGCCATGGGTGGTGCGGGGAGCTTGTGCTTGCGGACCAGCGAGCTCACGGTGTCCTCACCGAGCAGGGTGACCAGGATCGCGTTGCGGACGCGGGGGTCCTCGAGGTCGTAGCCGCGCAGGTGGGCGATGCCCGCGATCATCCGGCACTGCACGAGCGCGAGCCCGGTGATGTTGGTAGGGATCGTCAGGGCCGCGGTGACCACGCCGCCGATGTTGGTCACGAACCCCTGGGCGCCTGCGTAGCGGACGTGGTTCTCGATGACCTCGTGCACCGCACGGTCGACGTCGCCGTGCTGCTCGGCCAGCTGCTTGTCGGCGGCCACGGCGGCGGGCGGCAGCGGACCCACCCCCTTGATGGCGCGGTGCAGTGCCTCCCGGACGAACGAGGTCGTCAGCCCGGGGGCCACCTCGGTGATCTTGGGGGCCAGCTGCTTGCCGACCCGGCCGCTCACGCTCATGGCCCGATCCTAGAAGGGCGCCACTAGGTTCGGTGCGTGCCCGTGGAGCCACCGCCCTCGCCGTGGTCCTTCCCGGATGCGGCGCGGCTCGACGCCGTCGGGGCCGGCGACCTGGTCGCGGTCGGCGCCGACCTGGAGCCGGGCACCCTGCTGGCGGCCTACCGGCAGGGGCTCTTCCCCATGCCGTCCGGCGAGCCCGGTGACCCGCCCCACTGGTACAGCCCCGTGCACCGGGGGGTGCTGCCGCCGGCCGAACTCGTGGTCTCACGGTCGCTGCGCCGGTCGGTGCGCGACTTCGAGATCCGCATCGACTCCGCCTTCCTCGACGTGGTCCGCGCCTGTGCCGAGCCGCGCCGCACCGGCGCGTGGATCGACGAGGACATCGAGGCGGCCTACGTCCGGCTGCACGAGCTCGGCTGGGCGCACTCGGTGGAGGCGTGGCGCGGGGGCCGCCTGGCCGGGGGCCTCTACGGCGTGGCGATCGGTGGCCTCTTCGCCGGGGAGTCGATGTTCCACCGGGAGACCGACGCCTCGAAGGTCGCCCTCGTGGGGCTGGTCCGCCTGCTCTCCGACGAGCACGCGGCCCGCCGGCTGGTCGACGTTCAGTGGCGCACGCCGCACCTCGCCACGCTCGGCGTGGAGGAGGTGCCCCGGGCGGCGTACGCGCGACGACTGGCTGAACTTCTCGTCGTGCCGCAGGCGAGGGGCTTCCGCGAGCGCCCCGGCCCGTGAAAGGTTGCAGCGGGCCGCTGACCTCCAGGGGCCGCGGACGCGACAGCAGGAGGAACCCATGCGCGTGAAGAGGATCATGGCCGGAGCGGCGACGGCCGTCTTGGCGGTCTCGCTGACCGCCTGCGGAGGCGGTGCGCCCACCGACGCCAGCTCGGAGGACTTCTGCAACGTCTTCGTCGGCGCCCAGGACGCGGAGACCGGCGCCGACGTGCGCGACTTCGGTGAGGAGCTCGAGGAGGTCGGCACCCCCGACGACATCAGCGACGAGGCCCGTGAGGGCTTCGAGGTCTTCGTCGAGGCGATCGCGGACGTCGACGAGGACGCCGACGCCAACGACCTCGCCGACCCCGACCTCAGCAGCGATGAGGAGAAGAAGTTCGAGGCCTTCATCTCTTACGCCGGCGAAACCTGCAGTGACTTCTTCGAGGACGAGCCGCCGGCCGAGTAGGTCCCGGGTCCTCAGACCACGACGGGAGGTCGGCCGGTCTCGCTCGTCATCGGGCGGCCGGCCGCCTCCCAGTCCAGCATCCCGCCGGCGAGGTTGACCGCGTCGACGCCCTGCTGGAGGAGGTAGGCGGCCGCCTGGGCCGAGCGGGCGCCCACCCGGCACACCACGAGTGTGTGGGCGTCGGGGGGCAGCTCGCCGCGCCGCTCGCCGAGCTGGGACAGCGGGATGTGCAGGGCGCCCTCGATGTGGCCGTGCTGCCACTCGACGGGCTCGCGGACGTCGAGCACGGTGTAGGCCTCGGGCACGCGGGTCGGGCACCCCGGCGACGTCGACGGTCGGGATCACTTGAGGAACTTGCTCGTGCGACGGTCGGCGAGCGGCTTGCCGCCGGTCTGGCAGGTGGCGCAGTACTGCAGGCTGGAGTCGGCGAAGGACACCTCGCGCACGACGTCACCGCAGACCGGGCACGCCTGCCCGGTGCGGGCGTGCACCGCGAGGTTCGACTTCTTCTCGCCCTTGAGCTCGCTGGCGGCCAGGCCGCGGGAGCGATCGACGGCCGCACCGAGGACGGACCTGATGGCGTCGTACAAGGTCTGCAGCTCCTGGTCGTCGAGGGTGTTGGCGGGCTTGAACGGTGACATCCGCGCCGCGTGCAGCAGCTCGTCGCTGTAGGCGTTGCCGATGCCGGCGATGGTGCCCTGGTGGCGCAGGACACCTTTGATCTGCTTGCGGCCCTCCCGGTCGAGGATCTCGCGCAGCGCCGCGATCGTGAAGGAGTCCTCGAGGGGATCGGGCCCGAGGCTGGCAATGCCCGGGACGTCGAGCGGGTCGCGCACGACGTAGGCGGCCAGGGACTTCTTGGTGCCCGCTTCGGTCACGTCGAGACCGGACTGGTCCTCCAAGACCACCCGGACCGCCAGCGGCGACTTGTTGCTCGGCTTGGGCGGGACCGTCGGCACCTCGTCGCGCCACCGGATCCACCCGGCCCGGGCGAGGTGGAAGACCAGGTGCAGGCCCGAGGCGTGGATGTCGAGGAACTTGCCGTGCCGGGTCACGTCGTCGACCAGCGTTCCCTCCAGCGCGCTCACCGGTGGGTCGTAGGTCTTGAGCGCGCTGAAGGCCGCGATGTGGACCTTCGTGATGGCGTGTCCGTCGAGCCGGCCCTTGAGGTCGAGGGCCAGCGCCTCGACCTCGGGCAGCTCCGGCATGTCCCGATCGTAGGACCCGTGACAGGTCCGCACGACGTGGCGCATGATGGGGCATGGCACCGGTCCGCCCGCTCCCCGAGACGGGGTCGATCTTCCTCGACGCCCGTGGCGAAGACCGGGCCCTGCGGGCCTCCTGGCACCACGAGGCCAACCTCGTGGTGCTCTCCCTGTGGCGCGACAACGTCTGCGTCGGGTCCTTCCGTCTCGGCATCGACGAGGTGCCCGCCCTCATCACCCTGCTGCGCACCGGCCTCGACGAGGCCTACGACGCCGCCGTGGCCCGGCGGTCCGCTGCCGGCTGAGGGGGGGAGTTTCCCCGGATATCCGGGGAAACCCGACGTTCCTGGGCGAAGTTTCGGCCCGGAACGTCAGGTTTCGCCATGGAACCCTCCAGACGACCGCGTCCAAGGATGTACGTCGGGCCAGGCTCGGCCAGAGGGAGGAGCGGCGATTTCGCGGACTCCGCCTGCCGGGCGCTCAGAAGGACTAGCCTCCTCACCGTCTGCCGAAAGGGACCCCACGTCGTGACCCGCCTGCTGTCCTCCCTGCTCCTCCTCCCGCTCGTGTGGACCGGCCTGGTCGCCGCGCCGGCCGAGGCCCGTGCCGTCCAGCCCACCCTCACGTTGAACGTGAGCACCTCCACACCAGAGGCCGGGACGCCCGTGGCGTTCCGGGGCAGGGTGAAGAAGGCCCAGGTACGGAGTTCGGTGGTCAAGCTCCAGCGTGCGGACGGAGCCCGGTGGGTCACGGTGACCTTGGTGGACGTCACCCAGGGCGCCTACCGGACCGACATCGTCCCGCCGCCGGGTGCCTCGAGCTACCGCGTCAAAGCGCGTGCGGCCCGGGGTGGCACCGTGGTCGTCTCACGCACGCTCGAGGTGGTGCCGCAGGCAGCACCCGACCCGGACCCGGACCCGGACCCGGACCCGGACCCCGACCCCGACCCGGATCCCGACCCCGACCCGGACGCCCCCACCCTGCAGGAGGTCCAGGCCCACATCCTGGCCGAGACCAACCGCTACCGCTCCGAGGCGGGGCTCCAGCCGCTGATCTCCGACCCGGACATGGACCAGGTGGCCACCGACTGGTCCCTGACGATGGCGCGGGAGCAGCGGATGTACCACAACCCGGACTACGCCGAGCAGATCCCGGACGGCTGGAGGGACGCCGGCGAGAACGTCGCCTACGGCTACGCCTACACCGATGTGACCCAGGGGTGGTACGACTCGCCCGGCCACCGTTCCAACATGCTCGGCGGCTACACCCACATCGGGATCGGCTACGCGGTCGACGTCGACGGGACGCCGTACTACACGCAGAACTTCGGCAAGTACTAGATCCACGACGCCGCTCGGCGACAGGTCACGACACGGCTGACGTGATGCGGAGGCGGGGCCGGACCCTTCACACTGGAGCCCATGAGGCCCCAGGTGGTGGCACATCGCGGTGCCAGCCACGACAACGCCGAGCACACCCTGGGTGCCTACATCGCAGCCCTCGACGCCGGAGCCGACGCGCTCGAGTGCGACGTACGGCTGACCGCTGATGGTCACCTCGTCTGCGTCCACGACCGCGACCTGAGACGTACGGCGAGCACGCGCGGGGTCGTCTCGACCATGGAGCTCGCCGAGCTGTCCGAGCTCGACTTCGCCGCCTGGAAGAAGCCGTGGGCCGACCTCGACGACGAGGCGCCGGACCGCGACGAGAGCCTCGACGGGGTCCTCACGCTGCGCAAGCTCCTGGAGACGGTCGCCGACTACGAACGCCGCGTCGAGGTGGCCGATCGAGACCAAGCACCCCACCAGGTACGGCGGTCTGGTCGAGCGCCGGCTGGTGGAGATGCTCCAGGCGTTCGGGTGGGAGGCGGCCGGCTCACCCGTGCGCGTCATGAGCTTCTCCTACACCGCCCTCCAGCGCGTCGAGCGGGCCGCGCCCGGCGTCCAGCTCGTCCAGCTCCTCGACAAGGCGGCCGCCTGGCCGATGCTCAGGCGCGTCGTCGGCTCCGACTGGATCGTCGGTCCGGGGATCGTCGAGCTGCGCGAGCACCCCAGGCTCGGTCGCAGCATCCGGAGGAGCGGCCGTGACCTCCACGTCTGGACCGTCAACAGCGAGAGCGACCTCCAGATCTGCCTCGACCTCGGCGTCCGGGCGGTCATCACCGACCGCCCGGCCTACATCGCGGACCTGCTCGAGGCGTAGGTTCGCCCGCATGGCGAAGAAGTCGCGGGCCCAGGAGCCAGCCACCCGGTCCGACGGCGCGGTCGGACCCCGACAGCCGTGCCCCTGCGGCTCGGGGAAGCGCTACAAGGCCTGCCACGGCGCCGAGGGTGGATCGACGGCGGTCTACGTCAGCCGTCCCTTCGAGGGGCTCCCGGGCGAGTGCGACGTGGTCGCGCTGCGCGAGCTGGTCCCCGCCGCGACCGCGCAGCTGGAGGTGGGGGGCGACCGGTCGGTGCAGCTGTGCTCCCTGCTCCCGATGGCTGCGCCCGCGATGGTGCGCGAGAGCGGTGAGGTCTGGCTGGGGCTCCAGGTGCAGCACCAGTTCGGCGACCCCTCGCGCGACCTTGCGGCCGTGCTGGAGAAGGCGCTGGCTGCTGCGGACGACGGCGAGTCCGGCATCGTGGGACTCACCGACCCCCCAGGTGAGGGGCCGCGGCTGCAGGACCTCGTCACGAGCACCAGCCTCGACGTGACCGTCCACGACGGGTTCGACTACTGGGTGGCCGACCTCGACGGGTCCGGGACGGCGGAGTCGAGGCCGCGCTCGAGCAGGCCAACGCCGCGGCCAGCCCGACGGCGCGGTTGACGTCGGTGGAGGCGGCGTACTGGACCTAGGTGGGCACCAAGGAGCACCTGCGCTGGGTCCTGCCCGAGCCCGAGGACCGGCTGCTCGACGCCCTGGCCCGGCTGCACGCCGCCGGCGAGGCAGCGGCCTGGTCGACGGCAGGTCGGCTGGTCGGCATGTTCCGCGCGCACGGCCTGCTCACCCCGGTCTGGGACCTTCCGATCGGCACCGGTCCCGAGCCACTGGAGGAGGCGGCCGGGCGGTTCCGCCAGCAGCTCGACGACGCGCTGGCCGACACCTCTGCGCTGGACGGCGACCAGCGCTCGGCCCGCAACGGGCTGGCCAACCGCCAGGTCACGATCCGCTAGTCCTGAGGCTGGTCGGTCTGGTCGGTCTGGTCGGACGGGTCAGGTCAGGCCCGGTCGAGAGCGCCGCCAGCACCCACGCGAGCAGGCGGGAGTAGCCCTTCACCGACAGCCGTGGACCCGCTTGAGGGCGTACGCCGACTCCCCCTCCCCCGGCTCGAGCGCCTCGTGGACGCCCTCGTCGACGAGGACGGTCCGGGCCGCGCGACCGACGTCAGGCGGGACGGCGACGTTGACCGTCGGGCCGAAGACGTCGCCGAGGCGGCTGATCACCTGGCCGTGAGCGACCCCGGCCCGGACCTGCGGGGAAGCTGTCGTCGGGGTCCTCGCCTCGCGCCGTCATCGTCAGGGCGATCTCCGCGGCCGTCGCCGCGTCGTCGGCCACGAGGAGCACTTCGTCGCCGATGTTCTTGATCACCCGACCACCGAGATCGACCACCAGCCCGGCGCACTCGCTCTCGAAGTGCTCGACCCAGTCGACGAGCTCCTTCTCGGTCAGCTGCTTGCTTCGGCTGGTGTAGCCCACGATGTCGACGAAGCAGACCGAGTGGGTGTTCGGTCACGTCGGACTCCGTGGCCTCCAGACCACCGGCGCGGGCGGCGGCGCTGGCCAGGTGCCGGCGCCAGACGTAGCTCTGCAGGGCATCAACGCGAGGCAGCACCTCCTCCGAGAGGGTCGCCAGCTCGGAGGCGGGGTCCGATCCGTCCTCGGCGGCCATCGCGGCCAGCAGGTTCGTCTGCCACTCGGCGAGCCGGGCGAAGCTGCGACCCCAGGTCCGCACGAGGGCGGCCTGTCGGTCGGGGCTCAAGATGCCCAGCTCCACCAGAGCGATGGCCTCCCGCAGGGCCTCGACGTCGGCGGGGGTGAAGGCGACCTGGTCGTGCTCGACGCGGGCGAAGCCCATCAGCCGCCACAGCTCCTCGGCGACCTCGATCGGTACGCCGGTCTGCTCGTGGACGTCGTGCCGGGTCAGGCTGGGCACCTCACCCAGGAGCAGCTCCTCGACGGCCCGAGGCCTGAGCCTGCTCGTCCTGCTTCTCGGTCAGGAGCCGACCCGTTGCGCGGCGACCTTCTCGAGCGCCTCGTTGAACGACGGCATCTCGACCTTGAGCGTGCTGAGCTGCTCGGAGGTGAAGTGGATGAGCTCGAGCGGCGTCAGCGCCACGATGCTGGCGGTGCGCAACGAGTGGTTCAGGATCGCGGCCTCACCGATGATGTCACCGGGACCGCACTGGTCGATCTCCTTGCCGTGCTTGCGCACCGATACCTGGCCGTCGAGGATGATGTAGGCCTTGTCGGCGCCCGTCTTCTCCGAGATCGGGGCCCACCCCTCGGGCAGCGTGACCCGCGTCCCGCACGCGCTGATCTTGGCGATCTCGGCGGGGCTGAACATCGAGAAGAACGTGTCGCTCATGGGCTGATCCAACCGGACGTCCTCGGTGGTGTCCACCGCTGTCCACCTCCGACCGGCTGTGCTCTGTGTCGCATCTAGACAGGCAGGGGGTCGCGCGTGATCGGACAGCTCATGCACCGGGGCCGCCGCGGCCGGAGCCGAGCTCGGAGCCGGCGATGCGGACGCACCTCGATGCCGGCCTCCTCGAGGCGGTCATTGGTCTCGTCGTTGCGCTCGTAGGCCACCGCGACGCGCGGCGCGATCGCGAGGGTGTTGTTGCCGTCGTCCCACTGCTCGCGCTCGGCGGTGACCGGGTCGAGGCCGGTGTCGATCTGGTGGAGGGTGTCGATGCGCATGGCCTTGGCCGCCGCCACGAGGAAGGGCTCGGCCGGCGCGACGTGCAGCGTCAGGGGTTCGGGCTCGTCGACGGTGACGGCGTAGGCCACCAAGGTGTCGGCGACGTTGGGGTACATCACGATCTTGTCGACGTCGACCATCGTGCAGACGGTGTCGAGGTGCATCGTGGCGCGCTCCTGCGCGATCGGCACGGCGAGCACGGTGTGCGCGAGCCCGGCCGCGAAGACATGGCGGGCCAGCCGCTCCGCGCCGGCCGGGGTGGTCCGCTCGCCGACGCCGACCGCGATCACGCCCGGAGCAGCAGGAGGACGTCGCCGCCCTCGACGTGCTCGAGCTCGTGGCCGTGGATCCGCGGCGTCCCGGCGAAGCGCGGGTGCAGCCCGTAGATCAGCTCGGTCAGCTGGGTCTCCCGTTTGCGAGCAGGCATCGCCAGCGACGTGATCGCCACCCGGTCGCACACCCACACCGAGGAGTCGCGCGTGAAGAGCAGGTTCGGCAGCGGGTCGATGAGGAACGCGTGCGGGTCGAGCAGCGACGTGACCAGGCCGAAGCCGCCCGCGGACCTCGTCGTTGCGGATGCCCGCGGTGAGGTAGTTCATCAGCTCGTCCGGCGCCGCACCGTGCAGCAGCCCGTCGAGATGGCCGCGCATGGTCTCGCCGAGGTCGAGGTCGCTGAGCGCAGTGTCGATGGCGGCGTCGCGGGCCTCCTGGCTCGACAGCGTCTCGGTGAGCAGGTCGGTGAGGTAGAGCACCTCGATGTCACGGGCGCGCAGCGCGTCGGCGAAGGCGTCGTGCTCGTCCTGGGCGCGGGCGACCCACGGGATGCCGTCGAAGAGCAGCTTGTCGTTGTTGCGCGGCGTCAGCCGCTTCAGCTCGGGCCCGGGCCGGTGCAGCATCACCGTGCGGAGCCGTCCGACCTCGCTGTCCGCGCCGTGCGTCGTGCCCGTGCGGTGCCCTGCGTCATGCCCTGCACTCTAGGTCTCAGGTGACCAGCTCGTAGAGGGTGATGGCCTCCAGCACCAGGCACACGGCGGCCCCGGCGTAGAACACCAGGTGCAGCCGCACCCTGCCGCATCAGGGCCGTCCCGACGAGCACGGCGAGCGCGCTGACCGTCAGCAGGGCGGCGAGCGCGCCGACGTAGACGCTGAGCGGCTCCTCGTAGCGCGCGACGAGGGTGATCGTCAGCAGCTGGGAGAGATCGCCCCACTCCGCGGCCAGCAGGACCACGAAGGAGGCGAGCACCGCGCGGCAGCCCCGTGGCGGGGGCGGCCTGGGCGGCGTACTCCTCGGACTCGTCGTCGGCGCCGTCGCGATGGCTGCGCGCCTCCCGCAGCAGCAGGAGCACGGCACCGGTCAGGAACAGCACGGCGGCGGCGATCTGCACCACCTCACGGGGCAGGAACGAGACGGCCTGCCCCAGCACCACCGCGATCGTCGTCTGCACGGCGAAGGCGCAGCCGACGCCGATCCAGACGAGCAACGGCCGGTAGCGCGTGGACAGCACCAGCGTCGCCAGGAACGTCTTGTCGGGGAGCTCGACGACGAAGATCGTGCCGAAGCTCAGGACCAGGGCGGTGAGGTCCACTCAGGACCGGAAGTCGTCGGCGGGATAGACGCCGAGGATCTTGACGTCGGTGGTGAAGAACGCCAGCTCCTCCAGGGCGTGCCTCAGGCCGGTGTCCTCGGGATGACCGTCGACCTCGGCGAGGAACTGGGTGGCGGTGAACTCCCCGCCGACCATGTAGCTCTCGAGCTTGGTCATGTTGACCCCGTTGGTGGCGAAGCCGCCCAGGGCCTTGTAGAGCGCGGCGGGCAGGTTGCGCACGTTGAAGACGAAGCTGGTCACGACCGGGCCCTGACCACGAGGCGCCTCGACCAGGTCGCGGGAGAGGACGACGAAGCGGGTGGTGTTGTGGTCCTCGTCCTCGACCTCCTCCCGGAGGATCTCCAGGCCGTAGATCTCGGCAGCCAGCGGCGGTGCGATCGCCGCCTGGGTCGGGTCGGCGGCCTCCGCGATCTCGCGTGCAGCACCGGCGGTGTCCCCCGACACGACGGGGGTCAGCCCGAGCTCGCGGATCACCTTGCGGCACTGGCCGAGCGCGTGGACGTGGCTGTGGACCGTGGTGATCGACTCGACCGTGGCGCCGGGCAGCCCCATCAGCGTGAACCGGATCCGCAGGAAGTGCTCGGCCACGATGTGCAGGTCGGAGTCGGGCAGGAAGTGGTGGATGTCGGCGACCCGGCCGGCGATCGAGTTGTCGATGGGGATCATCGCCAGCTCCGCCTCTCCCCCCTCCACGGCAGCGAACACGTCCTCGAAGGAGGCACAAGCCATGGCGTCGTACGCCGGGTAGTGCCGCCGGCACACCAGGTGGGAGTTGGCGCCCGGCTCCCCCTGGTAGGCGATGCGTCGCTGCGGCGTCGTCACGGTCGGTGAGTCTAGGGTTCCTGACGTGGAGGTCCTGGCCGTTCTCGCGTTGGTGGTCGCCCTGGTCGCCCTGGCGCTCGCCGCCACCGTGTTCTGGGCCCACGCCCGTGCCGGGCGTTCGGGAGGGGACCTGGACGGCGTGCCCGAGGACGTGCTCGGCCTGCGTCAGGAGGTCGCCGCGCTGCGGGCCGAGGCGAGGCAGTCGTTCAAGCACCTCGCCGTGGTGCGCTACGACGCCTTCGGCGACATGGGGGGCCACCTCTCCTGGTCGCTCGCGCTGCTCGACGACGCCGGGGACGGCGTCGTCCTCACCTCCATCCACGGCCGCGCCGACGCCCGCACCTACGCCAAGACCATCACCGGCTGGAGGTGCGAGCAGCAGCTCTCACCCGAGGAGGACGAGGCCCTCGCGGCCGCGCGTCCCTGAACCCCTCTCTCTCCACAACCCCCCGCTGACCCGTCGCATAGAAGTGACGGGTCACCGAGAAGAGGCGCTGACCCGTCGCATAGAAGTGACGGGTCAGCGGGGGACCCGGACCAGGAGGCGGCCGTGGATGCACTCCATCCGCAGCTCGCGGCCCGGTCCGATCGAGTCGCCGTCGAGCTGGCGAGGGGTGTCGGTGGCGGCCCGGACGACCACGGTGCGCCCGGTCATCCGGTTGATGGTCTCGTCGACGCGGGTGCGCTTGGCCAGGACCCGGAAGGCCAGCGGCACCCACGACAGGAAGCGACGGGGGAAGAGGAGGACAACGTCGAGCTGGCCGTCGTCGATGGCGGCGTCCGGGAGCAGCGGCATGCCGGCCTGGAGGTAGCCCACGTTGCCGACGACGATCGTGCGGGCGCGGTGCCGGGTGAACTCGCCACCGTCGACGGAGATCTCGACCCGGGTCTCGGGGAACATGAGCGACTTCAACGCCGAGACGACGTAGGCCAGCCACCCCACGCGCTTCTTGAACTCCTCGTTTACCCCTTCCATGATCGCGGCGTCGAAGCCCATGCCCGCCATCACCATGAAGTGCGTGTCCTCGATGCCGTCGCCGCTGACCGCCACCATGTCGATCGCCCGGTCCTGACCGGTGAGCGCGACGTCGATCGCGGCCCGGAGGTAGAGCGGGATGTCGAGGTTGCGCGCCAGGAGGTTGCCGGTCCCGGCCGGGACGATGCCCACCGGTATGCCGGTGCCGGCGAGCTCGGCGCAGACCTCGCGGACGGTGCCGTCGCCCCCGCAGACCACCACCAGGTCGGCCCCTTCGACCGACGCCTTCTCGGCCATGCCGGTGCCGGGGTCCTCGATCGTCGTGTAGTGCCACGTCGGCTCCCGCCAGCCGGCCTCGGCGGCCATCGCCGAGACGATGGCGCGGAACTGACCGACGTCCTCGAACTTCACCGGGTTGACCACGACGGCGAGCGAGCGGGCCGAGGGCACCGCGTCGGGCAGCGGGTCGACGTGCTCGGCGTGGCTGCGCGGCAGCGGGCTGTAGAGCACCAGGCCCAGCAGGACCAGACCGGCGCCGAGCAGGATCCCGGCGACCACGTCGCTGGGGTAGTGCCGCCCCAGGAGGATCCGGTCCGCAGCGACCAGCCCGATCGCGACCAGGACCAGGGCACCGATCAGGCGGCGGACGTTGGCGCGCCGGACCAGCATCACGACCAGCACGACCGAGACCCCGCCGAGTGCGGTCACCCCCGAGGCGTGGCCGGACGGGAAGGCGTTGTTCTGCAGGACGAACTCGGTGTACTGCCAGGCCGGCCGCTCCCGGCCGAAGAAGAGCTTGAGCCCCGTGGTCGTCAGTGACGTCGCGAGCATCACGCCCACCGTGAGGTACGCCGCCCGCCGGTGCCCGCGCAGGAACATGGCAAGGGCCAGCGCCACGGTGTAGACGGTCAGCGCGACGGTGTTGAACCCGAGCTCCACCACGCGCAGGGGACGACTCAGCCACTCCTCGTCGGTCGCCCACGTCCGCGCCGATCCGCCGCGGTCGTCGAGGTCGACCAACCACGCCCATTCCGTCTCGACGCCCACCGCGAGCACGGCGAAGAGGCCGACGCAGGCGAAGGCCCACAGAAGCAGGGCCTGACGGGGGCGGTCCAGCACGAGCCTCAGTATCCCGGTCGGCAGCGGAGCGGCGTGCCCGGGCAACTAACCTGAGCAGGTGATCGACCCTCGCCTGCTCCGCGACGAGCCCGACCGCGTCCGCGCGTCCCAGGCCAAGCGTGGGCTCGCGACCGACGTCGTCGACACTGCGTTGGCGGCCGACACCGCGCGACGCGGGGCGATCTCTGCCTTCGAGGCCAAGCGTGCGGAGCAGAAGCAGCTCGGCAAGCTCATCCCGCAGGCCCAGGGCGAGGAGAAGCAGGCGCTGCTGGCGCGCACCAAGGCTCTCGCGGCGCAGGTCAAGCAGGCGGAGGCCGAGCAGGCCGAGGCCGAGCAGACCTGGCAGTCGGTCCTGATGAGCATCCCCAACCTCGCTGCCGACGAGGCCCCGTCGGGAGGCGAGGACGACTTCGTCGTGCTCGAGACCGTCGGCACCCCGCCGGAGTTCGACTTCGAGCCCCGCGACCACGTCGAGCTCGGCCGGATGCTCGGCGCGATCGACCTCGAGCGCGGCGCCAAGGTCTCCGGGAGCCGTTTCTACTTCCTCACCGGTGTCGGCGCCCAGCTCGAGTTCGCCCTGGTCAACATGGCCATGGACCAGGCGCGCGCGGCCGGCTTCACCCAGATGGTGGCGCCCGCCCTGGTCAAGCCGCGGGCGATGGAGGGGACCGGCTTCCTCGACCAGGCCGCCGACGACGTCTACCGGATCGAGGGCCAGGACCTCTACCTGGTCGGTACGTCGGAGGTCGCGCTCGCGGCGTACCACTCCGACGAGATCCTCGACGCGGCCACCTTCCCCCTGCGCTACGCCGCGTTCAGCCCGTGCTTCCGCAAGGAGGCCGGCTCCCACGGCAAGGACACCCGCGGCATCTTCCGCGTGCACTGGTTCGACAAGGTCGAGATGTTCGTCTACACGACCGTCGAGGAGTCCTACGCCGAGCACCAGCGGCTGCTGGCCTGGGAGAAGGAGTTCCTGGACAAGCTCGAGCTGGTCTACCGCGTCATCGACGTCGCGGCGGGTGACCTCGGGCCCTCAGCGCAGCGCAAGTTCGACTGCGAGGCCTGGATCGCCTCGCAGGGCCGCTACCGAGAGCTCACCTCGACGTCGAACTGCACCGACTTCCAGTCGCGTCGTCTCGACACGCGGGCCCGTGGGGCCGACGGCGGCACGGTGCCGGTGGCCACCCTCAACGGGACCCTGAGCTCGACCAACCGTCCGATCATCGCGCTCCTCGAGACCCACCAGCGGGCCGACGGGTCGGTCCGCGTCCCCGAGGCGCTGCGGCCCTACCTCGGTGGGCTCGAGGTGCTCGCACCCCTCCCGACCGCATGACCTGGCGACCCCGACTCGTCGCCCTGGACATCGACGGGACCCTGCTGAAGTGGGTCGAGGGCGCCGGGGCGACCTACGAGCAGATCCCGCCGAAGGTCTTCGACGCCGTCCACCGCGCCCTCGGGGCCGGTGCCCACGTCGTCCTGGCCTCGGGGCGCTCGGTCCACGGGATGACCCGGATCGCCGACCTGCTCGAGCTGCACGGCCCCGAGCGCGATCGCCTGTGGGTGGTGGCCAGCAACGGAGCGGTGGTCTTCCGCTACCCACCGATCGAGGTCGTCCACGAGGAGACCTTCGACGCCGGCCCTGCGGTCCGCGCCGTCCTGGAGCGGCACCCCCACGCCCTGGTGGCCGTGGAGGAGCGCGGCGTCGGCTACCGGGTCAGCCGGCACTTCCCCGACGGCGAGCTCTCGGGGCAGATGATCCTGACCGACGTCGAGGACCTCGTGCGCGGTCCGGTGAGCCGCGTCATCATCCGCGACCCGCAGGCGACGGCCGACGACTTCGTCGCCCTCGCTGCCGATCTCGGCCTGCACGGCACCGACTATGTCGTGGGGTGGACGGCCTGGCTCGACCTCGCGCCGGTGGGGGTGTCCAAGGCCTCGGGCCTGGCCCTGGTCGCCGAGCAGCTCGGCCTGACCGCGGCCGACGTCCTGGCCATCGGCGACGGCCGCAACGACATCGAGATGCTGGGCTGGGCCGGCCGCGGGGTCGCCATGGGTCAGGCGGTCCAGGAGGTCATCGACGCCGCCGACCACGTCACCGAGACCGTCTACGACGACGGGGCGGCCGTCGAGCTCTCCCGTTGGTTCTGAGACCCGCCGGTGGCCGACGACGAGACGCTCACCTTCACGGCGCCACTGTGGCGCTGGTCGGCGAGGGAGGGCACGAGCGAGCCGGGCAGCTGGTGCTTCGTGACTGTCCCCGAGGCGCAGAGCGAGCAGATCCGCGATCTCGCGCCACCCGCACCTCGCGGCTTCGGCTCGGTGCGGGTGGCGGTCACGTGTGGGCCGACGACCTGGCGGACCAGTGTCTTCCCCGACGCCGCCTCGGGCTGCTTCGCGCTCCCGGTCAAGAAGGCCGTCCGGGTCGTCGAACGCGTGTCCGAAGGGGACGAGCTGACGCTCACACTGCGGGTCCTGGGGTGACTCGGCGGTAGGTTTGGCGCGTGCGTGCGCGAACCGCCTGGCTGCTGGCCGCCCTGCTCATCGCAGGTGTCGGCGCCTTCGCCACCCCCCCGGTGGCCGCCGCCCCCGCGCCGCCAGAGTGCGAGCCCGGCACGACCCAGGACCACACCCGCCGCGCGCGAGCCGTCCTCGTGGGCACCCCGACCTCGGTCGAGCGCGAGGCCAAGGAGGGCTCCGAGCGTGGTGCGACGTACACCCATGAGGTCAGCGTCGAACGCGTCTACAAGGGCTCGGTCGAGACCGAGGTCGTCTCGGTGGTCACCGAGCAGGAGCCGAGCTCGTGTGAGGTGGGCCCGCTCACGGTCGACGAGGCCTACGTCCTGTTCGTCCAGCCCGACGACGAGAGCGAGGGGGTCTGGCGCGCCGTCGCCGACAGCGGTACGGCGCCCGCCGACGAGAGGCTCCTCGCCCAGGTCGAGCGGCTGCTGGGTCCCGGACGCGAGCCCACCCCCCCGGAGCCGGACACGGCGACGTTCACGCCGGTCGACGTCGCCGAGCCGATGACGCTCACCCGGGCCGCGGCGCCCGGGCTGGCCCTGGTGATCCTCGGCTTCCTCGGACTGTTCGTGGTCGGTCGCCTCGCGGCTCGGCGTGGGGGCTAGAGGTACATCCCGCCGGACTCGCCGGACTGACCCGACTGACCGGGTTGACCCGGCTGGCCCCCAGGCTGGCCGGGGCCCTGCTGCCCGCTCATGCCCGCCGGCAAGCCACGGCGCATCTGCTCGAACTGGGCGCGGGCAGCCATCTGCTGGGCGTAGATCGCGGTCTGGATGCCGTGGAAGAGGCCCTCGAGCCAGCCGACGAGCTGGGCCTGGGCGATGCGGAGCTCTCCGTCGGAGGGGGTCGTGTCCTCGCTGAAGGGCAGCGTGAGCCGGTCGAGCTCCTCGACCAGCTCCGGTGCGAGGCCCTCCTCGAGCTCCTTGATCGAGGAGGCGTGGATCTCCTTGAGCCGGTTGCGGCTGGCCTCGTCGAGCGGGGCAGCCTTCACCTCCTCGAGCAGCTGGCGGATCATGCTGCCGATCCGCATCACCTTGGCCGGCTGCTCCACCAGGCCGGCGATCCCGCCCTCGGCGGAGCCCTCGTCGGCGTCGTCCGGGCCGCCGGGGGACTGCAGGGCGGAGGCCGGGACGGCGGCGACGGGCTGACCGTCGGGGCCGATGATGACGACCTGCTGCTCCTGCTCGGTCGACTGCTCAGTCATGGCCTCGACCTTAGACGGTGAGCAGAATCTTCCCGGTGTGCTCCCCCGACTCCATGAGGCGGTGCGCATCGGCGACCTCGTCGAGGGTGAGGGTCGCGCCGACGACGGGGCGTACGAGCCCCTCGGCCACGAGCGGCCAGACGTGCTCGACGACCGAGGCGCAGATGGCGGCCTTCTCGGGCACCGGCCGCGAGCGCAGCGCCGTCGCGATCACCGCACCGCGTTTGCGAAGCAACAGCGCGATGTCGAGCTCGCCCTTGGTGCCACCCTGCATCCCGATGATGACCAGCCGGCCCGACGTGGCCAGCGCCTCGACGTTGCGGCCGAGGTACTTGGCTCCCATGTTGTCGAGGATCACGTCGACGCCGGCGCCGTCGGTCTTCTCCTTCACGACCGCGACGAAGTCCTGCTCGCGGTAGTCGACGGTGACCGAGGCCCCGAGCGCTGCACAGGCCGCGAGCTTGTCCGACGTGCCTGCCGTGGTCAGGACGCGGGCACCGAGCCGGGCCGCCAGCTGGATGGCGAAGCTGCCGATCCCACCCGCTCCGCCATGGACGAGCAGCGACTCGGTCGGCTGGAGCCCGGCGACCATGAAGAGGTTCGACCAGACGGTGCAGGCGACCTCGGGCAGCGCGGCTGCGGTCACCACGTCGACTCCGGACGGCAGCGGCATCACCTGTCCTGCGGGTACGACGACGAGCGAGGCGTAGCCGCCGCCGGCCAGGAGGGCGCACACCTCGTCGCCGATCGCCCACTCCTCGACGCCCTCACCGAGGGCGGCGACCGTGCCGCTGCACTCGAGCCCGATGATCTCGGACGCACCGGGGGGCGCCGGGTAGAAGCCCTGCCGTTGCAGGAGGTCGGCGCGGTTGACCGCGGTCGCGGCCACGGCGATCGCCACCTCACCGGGTCCGGGCGAGACGTCCGGGACCTCCGCCACCGAGAGCACCTCGGGACCGCCGGCGCCCGCGGCGACGACCGCCCGTCACCGCTGGGCCATCAGTCGTCGAACTCGTCGCCGCTGTGGTCCACGCCGGTGTCGTCGGGCACGTCGTCGTCGATGTCGACGGGGTCGCGGGCCCCGGAGGGGCGGTCCCAGCTGTCGGCCAAGGACTGGACGCGTGCCGCGAGCGCCTCCACCTCCTCGGTGCTCGCCGCCTGGTGGGCCGCCGCGAACCCGAGGAGGTAGGCGGTGATCGGCGCTGCGGTGCGCTCGACGTTCTCCGAGGCGGCCCGGGCGATGTCGACCACCAGCCCCTCGTCCACCTCGACGTCGATGTCGAGGACGTCGCTGACCTCGTCGATCCAGTCGTGGAGGTTCACGCTCCTACCCTCGCCACGGCGAGCGGCGCGCGCAACCCCCCCGGACGGGTGGCCCGGGGCTCCGCGTCAGTCGGGGGGTGCGGGGGTGAGGTCCGCCCAGGTGTCGACGTCGCGGTGCTCGTGCCCGTGCGAGGCGACCTCGACCAGGTCCAGCGGGGCCAGCAGGCGATGGAGGGCGAAGTCGTGCTGCTCCTCGACACCGGGGCGGACAGCGTCGAGACGCCTCAGCTCGAGCGCCAGGGCCGCCTGACGCCGGCCGTGCGGGTCGACCAGAACGGCTCCGTCCACCCGCGCTCCCTGCGCTGCTGCACCCACCAGGCGTCGCACGGTGGCCGGTGTCACGTGCGGCATGTCCACCGCGAGGACCACCAACCAGGCGACGTCGAGACGCAGGGCGTCACGTCCGGTGAACAGGCCCGCAACCGGGCCGCCGTACGCCGGGTCCTCGCGCACGACGGTCACCTCCCGCGCGGTCGGACCGCGGGTGCCGACGACGACGACCTCCACGGCCTCGTCCGCTGCCGCGAGGATCCGATCCAGCAGCGTCCGGCCGCCGAGCTCGACCGAGGCCTTGTCGACACCGCCCAGGCGGGACCCACGGCCGCCGGCCAGGATCACGGCGGAGAAGCTCGGCAGGGCTGGGGCCACCTCCCCATGATGCTGGTCCATCATGAGGAGGTGCAGCCGCTCCGTGTCGCCGTCGTGCAGGAGGCGTCCGGCCTCGCGCCCGAGGCCAACCGCGCCCGGCTCGCCGACCTGACGCCTGGGGGCACGGACCTCGTCGTCTTCCCCGAGGCGTTCGCGCGCGACTTCGGCGAGGCCGGCAGCGACGTGGCGCCCTTCGCCGAGCCTGCCGACGGCCGGTTCGCCAGCGAGGTGGATCGGGTGGCCGGTGATCGGGGGACGACCGTCGTCGCCGGCATGTTCGAGACCTCGAGCGATCCGGGGCGGCCCTTCAACACGGTGGTGGTGCGGGGGTCGGCCGTGGCCGACTACCGCAAGATCCACCTCTACGACTCCTTCGGCTACCGCGAGTCCGCACGGCTGAGCCCCGGGCCTCCCAGCCCTACCGTCGTCGAGCTCCACGGCTGGCGTCTCGGCCTGATGACCTGCTACGACCTGCGGTTCCCCGAGCACGCGCGGGCGCTGGTCGACGACGGTGCCGACGTTCTCCTCGTCCCCGCGGCGTGGGTGGCCGGGGAGCGCAAGGTCGACCACTGGCAGACCCTGGTCCGGGCCCGGGCGATCGAGAACACCGTCTTCGTGGTCGCGGCCGCGCAGCCGGCCCCGCGCTACTGCGGCCACTCGATGGTCGTGGACCCCCTGGGCGACGTGCTCGCGCACGCGCAGGCCGGTCCGGGTGTGCTCACGGCGACCCTGGACCCCGACCGGCTCCGCAGCGCCCGTGAGGTCAACCCCTCGCTGGCCAACCGCCGGTTGCGCGCCCAGTAGCCTTCGCCTCCGTGGCCCGCGCGCTCAACACCCCCGATCGCAGGGCCGAGCGCGCCCACCCGTCGCGCTGGGCGAGCACCGTGGATCGCCTCGGCGCCGGGCGCACGCCCGTCGTGGCCGCGGTGGCGCTGGTCGTGATCGCGGTGGGGATGCTCGTCGCCGAGATCGTGCCGGTCGGTCCGGACTGGTGGGGGGACCTCGGAGCAGTGCTGGTCGCGTCGGTCTTCACGTGGGCGCTGGCGGCTCGCACCGGGGGCCGACCGGTCGTCTTCGGCAGCCTGGCGATCGCGCTCGGCGTCGTCGTGCTCGTCGTCGACACACCGACGCTGCGCACCGGTGCGGCGGTCATGACGTGCGTGGTGGCGGCGGTGCTCGGCGTGATGGCCACCGCGCCCGCGGTGACGTTCCTCGCCGCCGCCCGCGAGTGCGTGATCGCGATCGACCATCGCCGGGATCGGGGCCCTGGCCACCGTCGGTCTCGAGCCGTCCATCGCCGTCGCCCGCTTCGAGTACGTCACCTTCGCGCTCGCCCTCGCGGGCGCCTTCGGCGTGGTCTTCCGCCTCGGCGCCGGCTTCCACGGTCTGGGTCGGCGGGGCGTGGTCATCGTGCTCATCGGGGGTGCCGTCGCTGGCGATCACGCTGGCCTACGCCGAGCTACTGCGTCGCTACGGCACCCCTGGCCTGGTCTCCTCGCTCCTCGACGCCGTCCGCTGGAGCCGGGAGCACCTCGGTGCCTTCCCCCGCCCCATCGAGACCGTGCTCGGGATCCCCGCCCTGGCGTGGGGATGTCACATGCGCGCCCGTCGGCGGCAGGGGTGGTGGGTGTGTGCGTTCGGTGTGGGCGCCACCGCGCCGGTCGCGAACGCGCTGGTCAACCCGGCGATCTCCCTGCAGGAGGCGGGGCTCGCCGCGACCTACGGTCTGGTGGTCGGCCTGCTCATCGCGTACGTCGTGATCCGGGTCGACCTCGCCCTGACCGGCACGCGCGGTCGACGCAGCCGCGGGGCCGAGGAGGCGGCGGCCGTCCGGCCCGAGCCGGCGCGCAGCCCAGGCGCTGCTCTAGTCCCGGCTCCGTCGTTCGGCCTACCCGGAGGTAGCCGCTAGTTTCCGGACATGGCCAGGGAGCGCGTCACGGAGATCGTCGCGGAGATGGTCGCCAACGTCATCGAGGTCCTCGTGGGCGCCGGTGACGGCGTCGCGGCGGGGGACACCGTGATCCTGCTGGAGTCGATGAAGATGGAGATCCCGGTCATCGCCGAGACGAGCGGAACAGTGCGGGCCGTCCGGGTCGCGACGGGGGACGTCGTCCAGGAGGGCGACGTGCTCCTGGAGGTCGTCGGCTGAGCCGCGACCGTGGCAGAGGGGGCGGGATTCGAACCCGCGGCTGACATCTCTGCCAGCGACCGCTTTCAAGGCGGTTCCGATCGGCCACTCCGGCACCCCTCCAGTGCCGCAGAGTCTAGGACCTGGGACAGGGGCTAGTCGGACCCGCCGAGCTCCAAGGCGACCTCGTCGTAGGCGAGGTCGTGGAGCCGCTGCAGGTGGTGGCTGATGTCGACGACCAGTCGATGAAGCTCGGTCCGGACCCGGCACAGGTCCTCGTGCTCGAGCACCAGCGGCCCCAGGACGCTGAGCCGGGCGAGGAGAGCGTCGCGCTCGCGCTGGGCGTTGCCCCCTCGTGCGGCCAACCAACCACCGGGGGGCTCGCCGCTCTCACCGGCCAGGGCGTCGCGCACCGCCGCCATCCGCGACCTCATCTGCCAGCGCCAGTGCTGCGCCTCCGGCGAGCTGCGCAGGGCCTCGGCCATCGCGTCCAGGGCCGCGCCCATCCCGGTGGTCACGATCGTCATGGGGACCTCCCGGCGGCAGCTGGAGCTCCGAGCATGACCCGCGGGAGGCGAGCGGCACAACCCCGCGCGAGGACCTGTTCGGTGGGGTGGGTTCAATCGGGGGGTGACCTCTGCCGTGACGTCCGACTATCGCCTCGCACCGCTGGTCGTCGCCCGGATGGTGGGGCTGTATCTCGTGCTGTTCGCGGTGGTCCTCCTGGCCTGCACCGTCGCTGTGGCCGCCGCCGACCTGCCTGCGGACTTGATGGTCGTCGTCCTACTGCTCGGGCTCATGGGCCTGGTCCTCCTGGCATGGCTGCTGCGGTCGCGGCTCTACGTCGTGCGCTTCGGCCCGCAGGGCTACCGGGTCCGGTTCGTGCGCGGGGTGGGTCGGGCCGAGGCGAGCTGGCGTGAGGTGGCCGAGGTGCTCACCAGCGCGCCTGCGGGTGCGCCGTGCGTGGTGATCCGGCTCCGCGACGGCTCGACGAGCACGATCCCGGTGCAGGCCCTGGCCGTGGACCGCGAGCAGTTCGTGCGCGACCTCCGGGCCTGCCTGGACGCCGGTCAGGGGCTGCGCCCGCTCGAGGACCCGGGCGGTCCTCCGGGTCCGGGCCCGGGTGATTCGTGACCGGACCGCGGGCCCTAGTAGCCTGTCCGGGCTGTCGGGGAGGCGTCGCCTAGTCCGGTCTATGGCGCCCGCCTGCTAAGCGGGTTTGGGGCTACAACCCCATCGAGGGTTCAAATCCCTCCGCCTCCGCCAGCCGGTCCCCTCGGCCCGCTCGACGGGCCGAGGGGACCGATCCGAGCCGTCAGCGGCCGTCATCAGCCGTCACCGGCCGTCATCGGGCCGTCATCGGGCCGGGTAGGGCAGGGCACCTTCGGGCAGACTGGGATTGGTTCGCCCGCGATCGGGGCATGCTGTCCAGGTGGGACATGCGCTGCACGTCTGTGCAATGCAGATTTATGAGCCAACGTTCGTCTCACGGATGCCTGGTTGGACGGCCACACTCCTCCTACGGGCCATTCCGTGGGCCCGAGAGACCAGAAGGTAGGACTCATGACCATCGTTCGCAGAGTTGGGATCACGATCGCGGCGACCGCGGTGAGCTTCGGCCTGCTCGGGCTCGCATCGCCGGCCGAGGCCGACAGCAGTTGGGGCTGCGGAGGCTACTGCAGGATCATGCCCGACCCCCGCTGACCCGATCACAGCAGCAACCGCTCAACCCCTGCTTGAGACGAGGACCCGACTCCCCCCTTGTTCGGTCCCAGTGCCTCCCCCGGCCCGTCTCAACCGCGCGAGGGCAGTGACGTCGAACCAGACGCGACGTCCACTGTCCTCGCTGCATGTCCGGGCTCAGGTGTCCTCGGCTGGGTCCTCGGGGTTCTCCAGCCCCGACAACCCCTGCTGGCCCATGTGGTAGCCGAGCTGGAAGCGGGTCTCGGCCTCGAACTCCGCCTTGAGGTCGGCCACGTAGCCGGCGTACGTCCGGGGGCTGACCCCCAGCCGCTTCGCACTCACCGGGTCCGAGTGGCCCTCGATCAGCATCCGGATCGTCATGGCCCGTTGCTCGGCCGCGATGTCCTTGAGCATCGAGGACTCGCGGTTGGTGAAGGGCCGTCCGCGTTCCCAGCTGCGCTCGAAGACGTCGACGAGGTAGTCCACCACCGACGGCTCGCGGATCGCGATGGCGACCCGGAGGTTGTCCTTGCCTCCGGGATCACCGCCACGCGGCGGTCGACGACGATCATCCGGTTGAAGAACTCATCGAGGGTGCGGACCTCTGCGCCGCGAGCAGTGACGGCTGCGACGTAGGTGTGCGTGACCGAGCTCCGCCGGGCGCTGTGCTGGTAGAGCGTGCGCATCGTGCAGCCGCGTTCGAGCATCTCGATGTCGCGCAGGGCCGCCGCCGCCAGACTCTGGGCATCGCGTCCGGTCTGCGGCTGAGCGGTCAGCATCTCGCTCTCGGCCTCGGCGACGAGACCGGTCAGGAAGGGGCCGATGGCCTCGTCGTGGATGTGGGTGATCGGCCCGCGGCCGGGGGCTCTGAGGTGCTCGGCGCCACGCGAGGCTGAGGTTGCTGAAGGCCCGGGCCCACTCGCGAGGACTCGTCGAGGAGCTTGGCTCCCTCCTGGCTCAAGGGCGAGACCACCCTGGAGGAGACGCTGGTGGGGTCCTCGGGGAGCCAGGTCCCGCTCGCCTTGTCGAGCTGGAGCAGCCCGAGCTCGACGAGCAGGTCGAAGGCCCTGCGCTGGGCGCCGTCCTCGGCGATCCGCTCGTCGTCGGCCGCGAGGCCGCCCGCGGCCACGATCTCCTCGTAGAGGTCGGCCGACCCGGACTCGAAGAGGGCGCGTTCCTCGGGGCCATAGCTGGACACGGTCACATCCCCTTTCGGCCATCCCACCGCCCGAGCCGGGTGTCCGTCCATGCTCCCACACGGCGCTGGGGCCCCGCCCGAGCATCGGACGAGGCCCCAGCGGGCGTCAGGTGACCTGTGTGGTCAGGGGTGCGGTCGACGGGCCGGGTTCAGACACCCAGCCGCGAGCGGAGCCCGTCGAGCTCGGTCCAGAGGACGGCCGGCAGGTCCTCGCCGAACTTCTCGAACCACTCCTGGATCTGCGGGATCTCGGCCTTCCACTCCTCCGGGTCGACCTCGAGCGCGGCGAGGAGCGCCTCCTGGGTCATGTCGAGACCCGTCGACGTCGAGCGCGTCCGGGGTCGGGCACGTGTCCGATGACGGTCTCCACGGCGGCGGCCTGTCCGTCGATCCGCTCGACGACCCACTTGAGCACGCGGCTGTTCTCGCCGAAGCCCGGCCACAGGAAGCCACCGTCCTCGTCGCGACGGAACCAGTTGACGTAGAAGATCTTCGGGAGCTTCGCGGCGTCGTTGTCCTTGCCGATGGTGATCCAGTGGTTGAAGTAGTCGCCGGCGTTGTAGCCGATGAAGGGCAGCATGGCCATCGGGTCGCGACGCACGACGCCCACCTGGCCGACGGCGGCGGCGGTGGTCTCGCTGGAGAGCGTGGCGCCGAGGAAGGTCCCGTGGGTCCAGTCGCGGGCCTCGAAGACCAGCGGCACGGTCGTCTTGCGGCGCCCGCCGAAGAGGATCGCGTCGATCGGGACGCCGCGGGGGTCGTCGTACTCGGGAGCCAGGATGTCGCACTGCTTGATCGGCGTGCAGTAGCGGCTGTTGGGGTGGCTCGACAGCTCGGTCGCTGTCGGGGGTCCACTCCTCGCCCTTCCACGAGGTGGCCTTGGCGGGGGTGTTCTCCAGGCCCTCCCACCAGATGTCGCCCTCGGGGGTCAGGGCAACGTTGGTGAAGACCGAGTTGCCCTTGTTGATGGTGCGCATCGCGTTGGGGTTGGTGTGCTCGTTGGTGCCCGGCGCGACGCCGAAGAAGCCGTACTCGGGGTTGACCGCCCACAGCCGGCCGTCCTCGCCGACCTTCATCCACGCGATGTCGTCGCCGAGGGTCTCGACCTTCCAGCCCGGGATCGTGGGCTCGAGCATGGCGAGGTTGGTCTTGCCGCAGGCGCTCGGGAACGCCGCGGCGATGTACTTCACGGTGTTCTGCGGGCTGGTGAGCTTCAAGATGAGCATGTGCTCGGCGAGCCAGCCCTCGTCGCGCGCCATGACGCTGGCGATGCGGAGTGCGTAGCACTTCTTGCCGAGCAGGGCGTTGCCGCCGTAGCCGCTGCCGTAGGACCAGATCGCCCGCTCCTCGGGGAACTGGACGATGTACTTGGTGTCGTTGCAGGGCCAGGCGACGTCGGCCTCGCCGTCGGCCAGCGGGTGGCCGACCGAGTGCAGCGCCGGCACGAAGTCCGCGTTCAGCTCGGTCATGCGCTCGAGGACCGTGGCTCCCCATGCGAGCCATGACCCGCATGCTCGCCGTCACGTAGGCCGAGTCGGTCAGCTCGATGCCGAACATCGGCCGCTCCGCCTCGAGGTGACCCATGACGAACGGGATCACGTACATCGTGCGGCCCTTCATGCTGCCCTGGTAGAGGCCACGCATGAGGGTCTTCATCTCCTCGGGGTCCATCCAGTTGTTGGTGGGCCCCGCATCCTTCTCGTCGAGCGAGCAGATGTAGGTGCGGTCCTCGACCCGCGCGACATCGATCGGGTCGGAGGCGGCGTAGAAGGAGTTCGGCTTGATGTCGGGGTTGAGGCGGGTGAACGTGCCGGTCGACACGAGGGCGTCGGTGAGCTCGGTCCACTCCTCGTCGGACCCGGTGCACCAGTGGATGCGGGCGGGCTGGCACAGCTCGGCGACCTCGGTGACGAAGTCGATGATGCCCTGGTGGGTGGTGGGGAAGTCGTTCGCCGTCGTGTCGGGAGCCCCGGAGGCTTCCTGGGTGGCCGTCATTGCCTGGTCCCTCTCGCGTGCTGCCAGCCCGAGATCGGCCGGTCAAGTCGTGGAGTCGGTCAATCGCACGGCGTCATTGCCCCCGCGATCAGCCGAGGGTACTCCCGCCCCTCCGGGGCTCATATTGGATCGTTCAACGCGTCGATCGGGGGGCCGGGGCGATCCGATTCGGCGGGTCTCGCGGCTTCCGGCTATCCTCGTGCAGTCCTCCGGCAGCGCTACCTCGGCCGGGGACGGGCGCCCGTAGCTCAACGGATAGAGCATCTGACTACGGATCAGAAGGTTTGGGGTTCGAATCCCTACGGGCGCGCAGATCGGATTCACCGCATGACCTGCGCAAACGCTTTCCCCAGGGTCGCCCCCCATCTAGGGGAGCGGCCCTTCTCCGTCTCAACAACCGGCCCAAATACTCTCAGCGGCCTGGTCGTCGCGTCGGGTCGCTTCCGGACGCGTACCCCCGCCGCGTCCCCCCGAAATCAGGCTGCGTCCCCCCGCGTACCCCCCTCTTTGTGATCGCTCCGGGACCCAATCCGTCCCTTGGTGCCACATGGAGACCATCACTCACACCAGCACCCCGACCACGTCTGCAGCCGACACCCTGCTGCTCACCCTCGACGAGGCCGCCCGCGAGCTGCGCTGCGCGCGCAGGAGCGTCGAGCGCCAGATCGCCCGGCACCGCCTCACCGTCGTCCACCTTGGCCGCTCGGTCCGAGTCGAGCGCCGCGAGCTCGAACGCTTCATCGCCCAGATGCGTGACCATCGCGATGGGTAGGCCGCGCAAGTCCGCCGAGCAGACCACCTCGACCCTGTACCGCGGCTCGGATGGTCACTGGCACGCCCGGGTGACCATGGGTCGGGGGCCCGACGGCACCACCGACCGGCGACACATTCAGCGCCGCACCAAGACCGAGTTGCGCGACGCCGTCCGCGAGATCGAGCACCGCCGCGACACGCAGGGCTATACCTGGACGCAGGGTGATCCCACCCTCGGCGACTGGCTCGAGCATTGGCTCGGCGCCGTCCTGCCAATGACGGTCCGGTGGAAGACGCTGTCGACCTACCGCAGCCAGATGCGACTCCATGTCCTGCCGACCCTCGGCAACTGGCGGATGAGCGAGATCCAGCCCGAGCACCTCGAGGCGCACTACCGTCGGATGCAGTCAGACGGCCACTCGGTCCACACCATCCGCGCCGTCCATCGCGTCCTGCGCTCCGCGCTCAACGAAGCAGTACGCCGCCGTCGGCTCGTCTCCAACCCGGCACTTATCGCCCGCCCACCGCGAGGTGAGGACGTCGAGGTCGAACCGCTGTCCATCGAGGAGAGCCGCCGGGTCCTCACCGCCGCCCAAACCACGCTTCATCCAGCGCGCTGGTCCATCGCGCTCTCGCTCGGACTCCGGCAAGGCGAGGCGCTCGGCCTGGTCTGGAGCGACGTCGACCTCGACGACGGCGTCCTGCGGGTACGACGTTCGGTACAGCGGCACACCTGGGAGCACGGCTGCCTCGTAGCCGATGGCGAAGCCTCCTGCGGACGCAAGCGTGGCGCCGAGTGCGACCACCGCACCGGCGGGGGACTGCTCCTGGTCGAGCCCAAGACCAAGGCCTCCAAGCGGACCATCGTGCTGCCCCAACCCCTCGTGGAAGAGCTGCGCGCCCAACGCGCCGGCGTCAACCGCCGAAGGCTCGCGGCCGGCGAGGCTTGGGACAGCACCCATGACGTGGTCTTCCCCGCAGCCAATGGCGGCCTGATCGACCCCGCCCGCGACCACACCGAGTGGAAGGCCCTCCTGACGCGATCCGGCGTCCGCGAGGTCCGCCTGCACGACGCCCGGCACACTGCCGCGACCCTCCTGCTACTGCAGAACGTCGACATCCGCACCGTCATGTCGATCATGGGCTGGACCGAGATGGCCACCGCCCAGCGCTACACGCACGCCGTAGACGAACTCCGACGCCGAGCTGCCCGACGGATGGGGGCACTTCTGTGGGAAGAAGAAGGGCCGGTGTTGACGGCCGTTGCTGAGCTGCAGTGAACCGGTTAATGGCGCGGGCATCCCAATCTACGAAGTCGCAGGGACGGCCGATTGGCGGTCGACCGCCTGGCCTCAGGGGAGTAGGTCTAGGGATGGGCGGCGGGAACCTGGTGGGGTTGGGGTCAGGCGGTGCGTCGGGCGAGGACGCGCCGGGTCCGTCGAGCGCTCGCGATCTCGTAGATGGCCAGCAGAGTCTTCATGTCAACGGCTGGGGTCTTGCTTGACGCCGGCGCGAGCGCGTTCAGGGATTGAGCCAGCTCGATGCCGGTCAGGGTTCGCTGGGTCGAGTAGTTCCAACGCCACGAGGTCGCATTGGTGGCGTCAAGCTGCTCAAGTTCTCGGGCGCGAGACACGGCGGAGTGTCGGCGAGCGTCCTCTAGGAGGTCCTGTCCGGCGGGAGCGCAGCAGTCCGGGAACGGGCAGACCAGCTTCGCCCACACCCGGCGCTTGGACCGTGCGAGCTGGAGCCTGGTCTTCGGTACGCCGCGCCCGAGCTCACGAACATAGACCGGTCGTGCAGGCGGGTGGGAGTCCTCTCCGCTCGGCTCTCGATGCACCGCCTTGCGGGACTGCAGGTCGCGCTTCTCCCGCCATCCGATACCTGTCTCGTAGCCAGCGGCTCCACCAACGACGCACAACTCGCCAAGGAGGCCCTGCTGCCACATCGTGACCTTGTAGTCGCGGGCCAAGTTGCGGACCACCATCAGCAGCTCTGCGATCCTGTCTTGCGGCTTGGCGCCCAAGTGGACCTTGGACGCGGCGAGTGCGATCTCCGCAGGGTTGAGGTCGGCCAGCGCGTCCCACATCTGCGACAGCTGCGGGAAACCCCGTAGCGGGTGCAGACACCGCCAGCCGATCGCAACGACGGCGATGACTGGAAGGTTGACTCCGGCCTTGGCGATGTAGGCGGCGGTGCGGGACCATAATGCGGCCTGCACCTCAGGCCAGCGACTACCGGGCTGGTCGACGTGCACGTAAGGGGCGATGAGCATCGAGGCGCCGTGCGCCAGTTGATGCTGAATGACGGCCTCAACGAGCTCGTCTTGAACGTCGGTGGCCATCAGGTCGACAGGCTCATGGTTGGCCGGGTTGCCAAAGCCGACGCGGCACCATGCGGCGCCGGGGTGTTGCTGGTCCTGGAGATAGTGAGTTTCGGGATCCACGAGGAACGGAACACCGGCCTCGAGCGCGACCGAGGCGAGCGCGGACCCTGAACCGAGGGGAACGTGGGCGTCGACGACCAGCCGCGCGGGCAGATGCGGAGCCGGGCGCCCCGCAGGGGTTAGGCCGAACAGGTGTCGAACGAACAGTTCGTCGTTCGCGCCGACCCGAAGCGTGAGCTCGGCGGGCCTGATGTAGCGAGGCTTGTTCTCCATGTCGGTTCCTCTCGGTCTCCACCAAGGTAACATGGAAGCGCAATTGAAGGTGCAATTGAAGGTGCAGAAGAGACGCAGTGGGTCCGCATTGCATGGTGCCATATACCGTGTAAGGTTAAGGCGCAACGACCGCCAGGAGGAATGAAGTGCCAACTCGACCCAGGACACGCAAGCGGGGTGTGAATGACGACGCGGTTACGACGACATACCTGCGAATCCTCGAAGAGGTTGCCGACTCCGGCATCACTCGTACCGAGCTCAGCAAGGCCGTGGGTGCCGCGGAACGCACGGTCCAGACATGGGTGGCTGGCACCAGCAAGCCCACAGGAGTGCGCGCCCAGCGACTGCTGGACGTGCAGCTCATCGTGCGCCTTCTCAGCGACACCTACACCCGCGAGGGCATCCGCATTTGGCTCAACTCCCGTAACCGCAACCTGGGCCTCGACCGGCCCATAAACCTCCTCGAGCGAGGCGACATCGACGCCGTCCTTGAGGAAGCGAACCGGATCTCCGGAGGAATGTAAGGAACTGGACATGCCGTCCCTCGCGAACACCATCGCCGGCCAGGACGCCGTCTCCGTGACGGGGTCATGGCAAAAGGCACTTGCCTGTGCGCTACCTCGACAGGGCGCTAGAAGGGCGCACGGCGTACTCCCGCTGGGGACGCGACCCCGGATTCCCCGTTCTCTACCTCGGCCGTCCCGGGGACTCCGTCATCGTTGAGGCGTACCGACACCTCATCGACCCGGTCGAGGACGACGAACTGCGCCAGCACCTGGTCCCTCGTGCCGTGGTCACCGTCGAGGTGAACGCCACCGAAGTCCTCGACCTGCGTCGGCCGAGGGCCCGGCTGGAACTCGACCTCAGCCTGAACCAGATCCAGTCCGCGACCAGCGATCGGGCTGCCTACGCCGCCTGTCAGGAAGTCGCCGCAGCCGCCCACCAGCAGGGCTTCCACGGTCTAGTCGCGCCAGCCGCGACGGAGATGGGCGAGACCCTTGCCTTGTTCACCAACCGCCTGCTAGCCAGCGAGCTCCCCGTCATCACGGGAGAGATGTTCTGGGACGGCATCCCCGACGATCCGCGCGCAATCCGTCCGTCGCTGCGCATCGTCAAGAACGACTGACGTCGTGGGCCCGCGTAGGCACGCTCGGTCGAGATCTGATCGTGCTCACCTGCCTGGCTCGGCATTTGGCGGCGCACGGGCTCGCAGCGGCGCTCGCGCGCGGAACCCACACGTTGGTTGCGGAGGCCTGACTGCCTTCATCGCCTTGAGGTACTACCTGCCAGCTATCCCTTCGTGCCCGAGCACAAAAGCCGCGCGTTCATACGCGGCCATGTTCTGCTCCCGTCATCGGCATGTCTGCATCACCGAACGCGGCCCACGCACCCCTCCTGTCGCACAGCAAAGCGAAGGGACACACACCTAGTGCATTCTCGGGTGAGTTTCGTCTGGCGCAATCGTCACCGACGCCAGCGGGTCGGGACGCTGGGCCGGCGGATCCGAGCCAGTTCGTCCGCGACGCTGCTCCACTTCGCGTCGTCCAGCTCTCCTCGGGTGTCGCGGTCGGTGAGCTCGCGGAGAATGCGGCGACACGCGCTGGGGGAGTTGAGGACGATGCGGACGTGCTCGTCGAGACTCGTGGCCTCCTTCACGAAAGTGACGACGGTATGGCCGGCCCCGGCGGCCCGTCGCTCCTCGGATGCCAGCCGACGGCAGGCGCTGCTGCACCACCGCCGCGGGCGGCCGGCCCTGGGGCGATCGGACACCTGGAAGGGTCTTCCGCAGCGGGCGCAGGCCTTGATCACTGGTCGCGCTCCAGCTCGAGCGTCCACTCCACGACAGTCTGGGCGCGCCAACGTAAGTGCTTGCCGACGCGGAAGCCCTTGGGTCCCTTGCCGGAGTGCCGCCAGGCGTAGAGCGTCTGCTTCGGTAGGCTGAGGTAGGCAGCGACCCGGTTCGCGTCCCAGAGGTCATGAACGTCGAGCTGCGGAACGCCTGGTGGTGTCGGCCGAAGGTCGACCGGTGGCTGCGGCTCTCTCTTCAGACTTGTGGCCAATGCCGTCTTGATTGGCTGCGACGGGCGCCGACGGCGCGCGTCCCCATCATGGGCATCCAGCACTTCCTCCTCCCACAAGGCCATCTGTGCTGCTGAGGTTCTGTCGTCGCTCATGCTCTTCGGTCTCCCTCGCGATGGTGTTCGACGTTTGTCGTCAGTCACCAATGGCGGCGACGCGATTTCGCCGGACGAAACCGAACCGAGAATGCAAGAGGTGTGTGGTGGTTAGGTCCAACCGCTGGACGACCTGGCGGTGTAGGTGATGACTGCGATCGGTGAGCGGGGACGCTGCGGTGTCGGCAGCAGAGCAGCGGGCCGGGGCACGCGCTGCGCGAGATGACGAACGGTCGACCTCCTTGATGGCCGCTTCGACTTTGTCGGTGTGAGGGCGCGACGCTGCGCGAAGCCGTCGAGTGGCGTGGCAACCAGATTGGCGTACGGGAGGCGACGCGGTTGCGTCAGATGTGACCCGACGACGATCAAGACGTCAGCGCGACCGCGACGGTGACCGCCGAGAGCGGGAGCGGATCACGCGCGAATGTGGCAACTCACAACGAGCAGTTATCCGGCAAGGTCGATGACCGCGAGTCGGAAGCGAGATCCAGCAACCCCCGTCGTGTCGCCATCGAGGGACCACCGCGTCGAACCGGGCGCGAAGGCGCTGCCGAAGCCTGAAATGCTCGTGAGACGACACGGCAGTGACAACCGCCTTTGTCCTCCGGCCAGCTGCACTGAGCCGGCGCCTGCGATCGTGCAACTGCTCAATGCCATCGCAATGGAGCCACCCGGGCCGCCCTTCAGATCGGCGTGGGTGAACCGTTCGGCATACATCGTCCCGGCCATGACGCCCGTCGCATCCCCTTGGGTGACGTCGAATGCCGGATCTTGCATCCGGCGAGCCCGCCAACCTGGCGACAGCATAGTGATCTTGGGAGGCTCCCCGATCGTCACAATGATCCAGTAATTCAAGCGGCGCCGTACGTTCTGGGAGACCGTGTAGATGGTCTCAATGGTGTTGGTGTCGGCCGGCGTCATGCAGCTCGGGGCCGCCGGGCAGGGGGGGACATTGCCGCCGTAGGAGTAGGGGGCTGCTTGGTGCGAGACGTCTGCATAGGTGACTGAATGAGTGCCGTTCCGCATCGCCTTTGACCGCTGGATGCCCAGCGCCATGAACAGGCCGTCTTCACCGGAGGCTGAGGCCGCGACGCTGAACCGAAGCGGTCCTGCCTTTCCAGAGCCAGGTGAGATCTCCTCTATGACAGTGCGGAACCGGCCGACCGAGGCGGCAGATTCCGAGCTTTGGTCAGGGTGCCTTGGCTGGGCGATTGCTGGGCTCAGAGACTGGTCGACTCCGGTCAAGGCTGCGACCGACATCACGATGGCCAACACCGGTCGCATTATCCGGCGCATCGAGTCCTCCAGAGTCTGCCGGGTGAGCGGCCAGTCGCATCGCAAGTCACAACGAATCTAGGGTCGGACACGTTACGAACCGGGTGCCGCTCACCGGTCGCCACTATATCGCCGGCGCCGTTTCGGCGCAGATCGTCTTGTTGATCGGCGGTGAGACGGTGGTGACGACCGCGCAGTACCGCACGGTCCTCTTGGAGGAGTTGCGACTGAAGGTGGTCTGCATGTTGGCCGCAGCGCTCTGGGTGAACGTGAAGCCTGGAGCGCTGTCGACCTGCGAGCCGTTTACGTACAACCGCATTGACTGATCGATCCGATTGATGTCGCGCGTGCAGACGATCGATCCGTTTGCCTGGATGGTCGGCCCGGCGCCGTCACCGGCGCCAGGCTCTGGCGTCGTCGTTGCGGTGACCGTGGCAATGCAGACGTTGCCTTGCGTGTAGGCCGTCTGGGTGACACCGACGGAGACGTACTGACCGGGGTCGGCGTGAGCGGCGTCAAGCAAGGCGAACGTCAAGGCGCCCGTCATGAGGACCGAAGCCGCTGCCGCTTTCGTCATGGACCTACGCCTCATCAGAACGGCACCGCCGTCGCAGCGCAGGCCGATTTGGTCTGGGCGCCGAAGGTGACCCGGACACAGTAGATGGCGATGCGATCTCCGTTCGCGCCGAAGTTCGCAGTCGCGACCATGGCGGCGTAGAAGTTACGGACGTTGCCCTGCCCGGCGATCTGGCCGGTGTTCTGGCCGGGGTTCAGTCGATCCCGAACGAGGACGTACTGCGAGACGATCGTTGCCGGGAGGTTGCACTCGATCGTTCCGTTTGCAGTCAAGGCGTTGCTGAACTCGGGGTCAGGGATGACAGTGAGCTGCAGCGAGCAGGCGAGCTGCGGATCACCGCCTCCAGTAAAGTCGATGGCCGCGACACCGCCGGAGGTATTGGCAACGCCAAACACAGAGTGTGAAGCCGGCGCCCACGCCAATAGCAGTCCGCATGCGGCGAGACCGGAGCCGATGACGGAAAGGCGGCGCTTCCGCATCGTCATGCCCCCGAGCATGGCACCGAGCCGAGCGGGATGCTCCTGCCGACGAAGTCGATCTCGTAAACGTCCTCGATGCAGCTCACGACGCCGTACGCCTCGATCTGGAAGGAAGCGCGCATGACACCCACCGGACGCTGGGCGCTGTAGGGGACCTGCATCTGGACGAAGGCCGACACTGGCCCTGAAGCAGCCGAAGCCGAGTCACTCTTGAATCGGCGGTCACCTGGGGCCTGATCGGTGAGTCCGACCGTCAGGGCTAAACGACCGGAGTTGCAGTTCCGTCGCGTGACGGTCGCATAGGCCGTCTCGTTCGCGATGGCGCCCATTACCGGGTGCTTGGGGTTGCTTCGCGGCTTGATGACGAGAGTGCACATCGCCCCACCTGTCGGGAGGACGATGGTGATGGCTGACGTGTCCGTGGGGTCGGCCTCTTCGTAGAACGCTGAGGAGGGGCTTGCCTGTGACATGACGGCCGACCCGGCCACCAGTCCTGCCGCCATGAGGCGGGCGATGCTTCTTCGCATGTGAGCGCTTTCTGTCGAGGTCGGGGTGTGACGAGCTGCCAAACGAAGCACCCCCCCCTCCTTGTTACGGGCGTCACCTGCAGGGCGAGACCTGGCTAGACCGGCGTTGACCTCAGACACCAATCTGGCTTCGCCACTCGACCTGATGACGTGCGCTCCTGCTGGACGCTGTACTTCACCCAGGCAGCGGATGGCCCAGACAGGGTCGATCGACTCGAACTGGACCTAACTGCGCAGTAGGTCACACGCAGTGCGAGTTCGTCCCTGGATCTCGGCTCATGCTCGGCTCAAGAATGGCGGCAGTAGCACTGGAGGCGCGGCCAGGCGCGACAGGGCTCGTCGGGGAGCGACATCCCGGACGGAACCGGTCTTGACCTGCTAGTTTGCGGGATGTTCGGGTGTCGCTCAAGAGCGCGTCGGGTCGTCACCAGGCAACTCGTTGCCGATCGAATCCTGACTACGGATCAGAAGGTTTGGGGTTCGAATCCCTACGGGCGCGCAGATCGATTCTCGTGACGTCTCCTGACACCTGGCGGCGAGCGGCACAGCCGTGGCGGGCCCCACCCGCGTGGCTCTGGCGCAAACGGCCATCGGCAAGGCATCCTTCGACCGACCTCGGGAGGTGCGGGAGGGTGCGTCCCGGGGCCTGAACCCAGGAGTCCTCGTGCTCGACGCGCCCGCCCCGCAGCAATCCGACCCGGCCCCGACAGGTGCGCTGCGGACGGCGCGGCGTACGCCGTCGTCGACGGGTGTCCTGCTGGTCGCCGCCTTCGGCGCCTTCTTGGCGTTCCTGGACTCCACGATCGTCAACGTCGCGTTCCCCGACATCCAGGCGTCGTTCCCGGAGTCGTCGATCGGGTCGCTGAGCTGGGTCCTCAACGCCTACAACATCGTCTTCGCGGCCTTCCTCGTCGCCGCGGGACGGTTCGCGGACCTCCTGGGACGGCGCCGGGTCTTCGTGTGGGGCGTGGTGATCTTCACCCTCGCCTCGGTGCTCTGCGCCGCCGCCGGGACCGTGGGACAGCTGATCGCGTTCAGGGTGCTGCAGGGCATCGGCGCGGCCATGCTCGTCCCGGCGTCGCTCGCTCTTGTGGTCGAGGGATTCGACCCGAAGCGGCGAGCCCACGCCGTGGGGCTGTGGGGGGCGGCCGCGGCGATCGCCTCCGGTCTGGGCCCACCCATCGGCGGCGGTCTGGTCGAGGTGTCCAGCTGGCGGCTGGCCTTCCTGGTCAACCTGCCGCTGGGGGTGCTCGCGGTCGTGGCCGCGCGGCGCGGTCTGGTGGAGAGCCGCTCTCCCGGCGTACGCCGCCTCCCCGACCTCCTCGGCGCCGGACTGCTGGCGGTCTCGCTCGGACTGCTGACGCTGGGCCTGGTGCAGGGTCCGGAATGGGGGTGGCTCGACCTCGCGACCGTCGGTGCGCTGGTCGGCGCCGTGCTCGCGTTCGCCGGCTTCGTCCAGAGCTCTCGTCGGCATCCCTCACCGATCATCGACGCGGTGCTGTTGCGGCTGCCGACGTTCGCGCTCGGCAACGCCGCGACCGTGGTGGCCGGTGCCGGGTTCTACGCCTATCTCCTCACCCACGTCCTGTGGCTGAGCTATGTCTGGGACTACTCGCTGCTCCGGGCCGGACTGGCCGTCGCTCCCGCGGCGTTGGTCGCTGCCGTGACCGCAGGGGTGCTCGGGCGCGTGGCCGACGCGCGCGGGCACCGGATCGTGGTCGTGCCGGGAGCGCTGCTGTGGGCGGCGAGCCTGGGGTGGTACATCACCCAGGTCGGGACCCGACCCGCGTTCCTCTCCGAGTGGCTGCCCGGGCAGCTGCTCCAAGGGCTCGGGGTCGGAGCGACCCTGCCGGTGCTGGGTGCAGCGGCACTCGTGGGTCTGCCCAAGGGGGCCGGCTACGCGACCGCGTCCGCCGTGGTGAGCAGCGCCCGCCAGCTGGGCGCCGTGCTCGGCATCGCCGTCCTGGTCGTGCTCATCGGCGCGCCCACCGCGCTCACGGCGGTGGACCGCCTGCAGCGCGGCTGGATCCTCGCCGCCGCCTGCTTCCTGGCCGTCGCCGTCGCGTGCTGGTTCTTCGGCGACACCCGTCGCTTCGAGGTGGAGGAGGAGCTCGAGGAGGCACCCGCTCTCCCGCCGTCGGGGAGAGAGCGGTCCGAGACCAACACCGAGGTGCTGGGCGCGCCGGAGCTCGAAGATCCGGCCGGGGAGACGTCAGATGCGGTCGAGGACGTGGTCGCCGAGCTCCCGCTCTTCCGCAACATCGCCCCCGAGGTGCTGGCGCGGCTGCTGGAGGTCACCGACGAGGTGGAGGTGCGTGCCGGTGAGGATCTCTTCCGAGAGGGGGATGCCACCGACGCGATGTACATCGTGCGCACGGGCCGGCTGCAGGTGCTGGGAGGCGTGGGCGATGAGCTCGAGCCCTTGGTGCTCGCGGAGATCGGTCGTAGTGGCGTCCTGGGCGAGCTGGGGCTGCTCACCGGTGCTCCGCGCTCGGCGACCGTGCGCGCCGTACGCGACGCCACGTTGCTCCGACTGACCCGCGAGCAGCTCGACGAGGTCGCGGACACCTCGGTGATGACGGCCCTGGCGACGGCGCTGGCCGCACGGCTGCAAGAGGTGCGGCCGATGGCTGCGGCGGTCCCGCCGGTCCCGGCCTCGGTCGTCGCGGTGGTGGGCGTGGACCGCGGCGCACCGACCGAGGCGGTCGCGTCGGCTCTGGTGGAGGAGCTGGGACGGTTCCTGCGGGTGGCCGCGCCGGGGCGGGTCGACCGGAGCGGTCTGGAGCGCGCCGAGGCCGACGCGGCTCGGGTGGTGCTCGTGGCCGGCGCGGACGACGGTGAGTGGCGGGACTTCGTCGTCCGCAGCGCCGACCGCGTGGTGTGCGTGTTCGGGGGGTCGCTGGTCGGCGCAGGCTTCCCGGCCCGAGCGGTCGGGTGCGACCTGGTCCTCACGGGCTCGGTGAGGCGCGAGGAGCGCGCCCGGCTCGAGGCGGACCTGCGGCCGCGGTCGACGCACGCCCTGCCCGGCGCGGGTGGATCGGTCCCGGTCCACCTGCTGCGGCCGCTGGCCGCGCGGATCGCGGGCCGCTCCATCGGCCTGGTGCTCGCCGGCGGTGGAGCGCGAGCCTTCGCCCACCTCGGCGTCCTCGAGGAGCTGGAGCGGGCAGGGGTCCCGGTCGACCGCTACGCCGGGTGCAGCGTGGGTGCCTGCATCGCGGCCGGATCCGCCGCAGGCTGGGACGCCTCGACCGTCGACGCCCAGATCTACGAAGGCTTCGTCCGGGTGAACCCGATCGGTGACATCACGGTCCCCCGGCACGGGCTGGTGCGCGGCCGGCGCACGGTGGGAAGCCTGGAGCGTGCCTTCGGAGGGCTGCTGGTCGAGGAGCTGCCCCACGAGCTGCGCACGGTGAGCGTCGACCTGCTGACCCGGGCGCGCCACGTCCACCGCAGCGGGCGGGTCGTCGACGCGGTGGCCTCCTCGCTCCGGCTGCCCGGGCCTGTACCCGCCGTATCCCCTCCACGGCAGCCTCCACGTCGACGGCGGGGTCCTCGACAACCTTCCGGTCGCGACCCTGGCGGGGCCGGAGGGGCCGGTCATCGCCGTCTCGATCAGCTTCGGAGGGTCACGCCCACGCTCGACGACCTCGGACGGTGCGCCGCGTCCGGTCCGCACCCCGGGCCTCGGCGACACCTTGATGCGCACGATGATGCTCGGAAGTGGCAACGCCGCCGAGCGTGCACTCGAGCAGGCCGACGTGGTGATCCGGCCCGAGGCCGCGGGTGTCGGGCTGCTGGAGTTCCACCAGATCGACCGCATGCGCGAGTCCGGTCGGGCCGCGGCGCGGGAGGCGCTGCCGGCGATCAGCGCCCTGCTGTGAAGGCCCGGTGGCCGGACGACGGTGTGACGCGCGAGCGGACCCGGGCTGTCCTCAAGCCGCAGACCCCGGAGCGGATCCAGGTGCTGTGCCGACTCGCCGGGATCTGCATCATCGCCGGCGGCGCCGCCGCAGTGGTGGCGGCCCCCCTCGGCTGGCGCGAGGCCGCCCATCCGGCCCTGCTCCTGGCGGTCGGCGTCGTGGTGATGCTCTACGGGGCGTGGCTCCTTCTGCTGGCGGTCCGACGCTCGACCTTCATGTTCCGCCAGTTCGAAAGCCTGGTCGGTGCGTCGATGCTCGGTCCGCCCTTCGCCATCACGCTGGCCCAGATCGGCATCGGACCAGTGGGCAGCACCGCCATCTTCTACGTCGTGGTCCCGATCTTCGCCTACGTGCTGATGTCGCCCGTCCGCTCATGGGGCCTGGTCCTGCTCGTCCTGAGCCTCTACGGCACCACGCTTGCCGTCCAGGACGGCTACCCCGCGCCTGTGGCCAACTGGTTCACCGTGGCCGCGGCCGTGGCCTCGACGGCCTACGTCTTCGGGGGGATGCTCAGGTCGGCGGTCGAGGAGGTCGAGCGTTCGACGCAGCTCCGCCGCTTCCTGGCTCCGCCGGTGGCCGAGGCATTGCTGTCCGGGAACGGCGAGGAGGTGCTCACCCCCCACCGACGGCAGATCGCGGTGTTCTTCGCCGACCTGCGAGGGTTCACGGCCTTCGCCGCCCGGGCCGAGCCCGAGGAGGTCCTGGCGGTCCTCAACGAGTACTACGTCGCGGTCGGTGAGGTCCTGCACACCCACGGGGCCACCATCGGGGACTACATCGGCGACGGCATCATGGCCTACCTCAACGACCCCCTGCCGGTCGCCGACCCCGCGGGCACAGCGGTGCGGATGGCGATCGAGGCCCGGGACGCGGTCCTCGCCCTGGCTGCGCGCTGGGGGCGCACCGGTTATGACCTGAGCTTCGGCATGGGTGTCGCCTACGGGCACGCCACGTTGGGGGTCATCGGCTTCAGTGAGCGGCACTCCTACGCCCCGTTGGGCACGGTGGTGAACCTCGCCGCCCGGCTGTGTGGCGTAGCCACCGACGGGGAGATCCTGATCGACCAGCGCACCATGGCCGAGCTGGACGAAGGGCTCCAGGCGAGCGCGGACGAGGTGGCGCTCAAGGGTCTGGGTGACCACGTGACCGTCTTCCGGCTCCCGCCGCCGACCGTGACCGGGCTCCCCGTCTGATCGGCGTTGCTCACGTCGATCTGAAGACCCCGAGGTCCGGGACGAACCGAGCGGCCAGCTCGGACCGGTGAGCCTTCAGCCGGCGGATCGCGGCCTCGGTGAGGTGACCGGGATGGTGCACCCCGCTCGCGTAGACGGCGGTGCCGACCCGCAGCACCGTGACAAAGGGGTCGAACCCGATCTGGTCGACCCCGCGGACGTCCTCGCTGAGCTGGTAGGCGTGCCACGCCTCGTCGGCGCCGCTCACCTCGGCGGGCACGACGTACCAGTCGATGGGCTCACCGGTGTGCGACTGAGGACCGTGGCCGCAACGGTCCAGGTCGCCCTTCCAGCGCACGACCTCCTCGGCCGCATCGGAAGGGGTCGCGAACACCGCCAGGCCCTCGCGTGCTCGCCCCGCGTCGGCGATGAGCACGTCGGTCGCGTCGGTCGGTGGCACCGCCCGGAGCCGGGACGGTGGGTCGAGGCACTCCCCTCCCAGGAGGCGGTCGGTCGGGTACGCCGGCCACGCCCCTGCGTGCGGCAGGCGGAGGTCCGCCGGGATGGTGGTGACCGGCCCGGGGGCGGTCGGTGGGGTCGGCCGAGGCGTGGTGGACGTGCCCCCGGAGAGGGAGGAGGAAGAGGAGGAGGAGGGCCTGGCGTCGCTGCTGCAGGCGGCCACGGTGGACATGGCAGCCAGGAGGACGAGGACCACCAGGGTTCTGAGGACTCTCATGCCCCTGGGATGTGCCGTGCCGAGGATTGGTTGCGCGGAGGGATGCCTCAGGCGCTGAGGGTGGTGCCCTGCGCGACGGTGCGGGCCTGCCAGTCGGTGACCAGCTCCAGGTAGCTCTCGGGGTCCTCCAGCATGAGAGCGTGCCGGCGGGCGTCGAGGACGTGCCCCTCCCAGTCGCGACGACGGGCCAGGGCCTGGCGCAGCACCCGGGCGGGCACCAACGCGTCCGCCGTCCCGCCCAGGACCAGGGTCGGCGCCTGCACCCGGTCGATCGCGCGCCACACGCGCCGCGGATCGGCCCACAAGCGGGTGATGGACCACAGCGCCTGTCTCATCGCCGCCCGGCGGTCGCTGGGCGACGGACCGTCGGCCGCGCTCAGATCAGCCGCGAGCAGGGTGAGGACGTCGCGGTCGACGGCCTCGGGGTCGGGGAAGATGAGCTGCATCAGGGCTCGGTTGCGCCGGTCGTCGAGGCTCGGGCCGGCGAGTCCCACCAGGCCGAGGGCCGCAGCGCTGGCCGACGACACGGCGATGGGGGCCATCCCGTCGATGGTCGCCCGCGAGGGCCGGAGCAGGCCGACCGGCGAACGCGGAGGGAAGGCCGGTGAGACCAGCACCAGGTGTGACACCCGACGTGGCTCCCGCGCGGCGAGGAGGGTCGCGATGAGCCCGCCCATCGAGTTGCCGTGCAGGGCGAAGCGCTGCCAGCCCAAGGTGTCGGCCACCTCGAGGACCAGCTCTACGTAGGAGTCGACCGTCAGTGGGTCGTGCGGTCCGACCGGACTCCGTCCGAAGCCGGGCAGGTCGACGGCCACCACCGGACCACGCTCGGCCAGTCCGGCGATCACCTGGACCCAGGTGCCGGCGGAGCCGCCGAGGCCGTGGACCAGCAGCTGCGGCTCGGCCGTGGCATGTCGGGGGCCCTCGCAGCGCAACACCCGCAGGCGTCGTCCGGCGACGAGGAGGTGGGTGTCCCGGACGCCGGGCCACCTGGACATCGAGGTCTTCACGAGGCCCGGTGCCCGGTAAGGAGCAGTCTCATGCCGGCCGCGACGTTCACATGTGGGTCCCGCCGTCGACGCGGATCTCGGTGCCGGTGATGTAGGCCCCGTCGTCGCTGCAGACCATCGCCACCACGCCGGCGATGTGCTCAGGGGTGCCGAACTTGCCGCGGCCCAGGGTCGGCATCAGCTTGCCGAGCTTGCCGAAGTCGAAGTCCGGGGGCAGGTTGTCGATGGTGGCGCCGGTGATGGCGGTCTCGATCCCGCCCGGGACGATGTTGACCGCGCGCAGCCCACGGTGGGCGTACTCCAGGGCGATCGCGTGGGTGAAGGACATGATCGCGCCCTTGGTCGCGGCGTAGGCCGCCATGTAGGGGTGGGCGAAGAACGCCGAGGTCGAGCTGAAGTTGACCACCACTCCGCCGTACGTCGACTCCAGCAGCGCCGGCAGCGATTCGCGGGTCATGAGGAACGTGCCGGTGAGGTTGACGTCGACGAGCCGCTGCCAGCGCTCGAGCGACATCTCGTGGGTGTGGTCGCCGTAGTGGATCGCGGCGACGTTGACGAGAGCATCGAGACCCCCGCGGTCGCGGACGACGGCACCGACCGCCTCGACCACCGACTGCTCGTCGGCGATGTCGACCGGGCCGGTGGTCAGCCGGAGGTCGCCGACCTCGGCCGCTTCCGCCGCGAGGCCCTCCAGGCCGGTCGGTACGACGTCGAGCGCCGTGACGTGGGCGCCCTCCTTCGCCAACCGCAGCGCGGTCGCCCGGCCGATGCCCGAGCCCGCGCCGGTGACGATGACGGATCGATCCGTGAGTCTCTGCACGAGTCGGGCAGTCGCATGCTAGACCGGAGGGATGCAGACACGAGCAATCGGCAACGACACGGTCGGGCGCGTCGAGGTGGGCGCCATCGGCCTCGGCCTGATGACCTTCGACCAGTCCGGCGCCCAGCCCCGCGAGCAGCTCCTCGACACCGTCCGGGCCGCACTCGATGCGGGGGTCACGCTCTTCGACACCGCCGATGCCTACGGCCCAGGTGACGAGCTCGGCGCGGAGGCCCAGGGTGCCAACGAGCGTCTGGTCGCCGGCCTGCTCGACGAGCTCGGCGTGCGCGACCAGGTGCTGTTGGCGACCAAGGGCGGGCACGTGCGCACCGACGGCGGCGGTTGGGCGATGGACAGCTCTGCGGACCACTTGCGCAGCGCCGTCGACGCCAGCCTCGCGCGGCTCGGGGTCGACCAGCTCGACGCTGTGGCAGCACCACCGACCGGACCCGCACGTGCCCTACGAGGAGGTCATCGGCACGCTCCGCGAGATCCACGAGTCCGGCAAGGTCGCGCGCGTCGGGCTCTCCAACGCCGACCCCGACCAGATCCGCCTGGCCCACGACGTGCTCGGTGACGCGTTGGTGAGCGTCCAGAACCAGTTCTCCCCGGCCTTCCGCAGCAGCCGCCCGGAGATCACGGTCTGTGAGGAGCTCGGGCTGGCCTTCCTGCCCTGGAGCCCGCTGGGTGGTCTCGGCGACGCCAAGGAGCTCGCGAGCAAGCACCCGGCCTTCGCCGAGGTGGCCGACGCGCGCGGCGTCAGCGCCCAGCAGGTCGCGCTGGCGTGGGAGCTGGCGCAGTCACCTGTCGTCATCCCGATCCCGGGCGCCAAGCGGCCGTCGTCGATCCAGGACTCGGCCGCAGCGGCTGACCTGCAGCTCACCGCCGACGAGCTCGCCGCCCTCGAGGAGTCCTGAGCCCTCAGAGCGCGGCCAGGCCGGCCAGCAGCCGGTCGACGTCCTCCTGGCAGGTGTAGGCCGACAGTCCGACCCGGACGCCGCCCTCGTCGCCCAGGCCGGCGTGGCGCGAGGCCTCGAGGGCGTAGAAGTGCCCCGCCGGTGCGACCACTCCGGCCTCGGCGAGGCGGGCCGAGACGGCGGCAGGGGCATGACCGGCCACCGTGAGCAGCACGGTCGGCGTGCGGGCGGCCGGCCGCCCGCGGACGGTGACGGCCTCGAGCTCGGCCAGGCCGCTCAGCAGGTGGTCGAGCAGCCCGGCCTCGTGCGCCTCGATCTCCTCGATGCCCAGGTCCTCCACGAAGGCGACGGCGGCGCCCACCCCGGCCAGCAGCTCGTAGGGGAGCGTCCCGAGCTCGAAGCGTTCGGGGACCGCGTCGCTCGACGGCACCAGCTTGTCCGGGCGCAGCGACCCGAGCAGCTCCGGGTCACCGGCCAGTGCCCCGAGGTGCGGGCCGAAGAACTTGTACGGCGAGCACGTCAGCAGGTCCGCACCGAGGTCGGTGCGGTCGACGCGGGCGTGGGGCGCGAGGTGCACCGCGTCGACGTGCACGAGCGCGCCGACCTCGTGCGCGGCCCGAGCGACCGCTGCCACGTCTGGCCGGGTGCCGAAGAGGTTGGACGCGGCCGTAAGGGCCACCAGTCGGGTGCGCTCGCCGAGCAGCGGCTCCAGCGGGTCGAGCTCGGCCGTCTCTGGGTCGAAGCCCAGCCAGCGGACGCTGGCTCCGGCCCGTTCGGCCGCCAGGACCCAGGGCCGGATGTTGGCGTCGTGGTCGAGCCGCGTGACCACGACCTCGTCGCCAGGGCGCCACGTCGCGGACAGCGTGCGGGCGAGCTCAAAGGTGAGGGCGGTCATCGAGCGGCCGAGCACCACGCCGGCGGGGTCGCTGCCGAGAAGCCGGCCGATCGCGGCGCGCGCGTCGTGGACCGTCTGCTCGGTCAGGCGTTGCTCCACGGTGGTGGCACCGCGCTGGCACATCCCGGCGAGCATCGCCTCGCGGACGGCGTCGGCCACGACGGTCGGCACCAGCGAGCCGCCCGGCCCGTCGAACCTGGCCTGACCCGAGGTCAACGCGGGGAAGCACCGTCGTACGGCCGAGACGTCCACGGGACCGATCCTGCCCGGACGTGACGAGGCCGGACCCCGAGGGGTCCGGCCTCGGAGGTGCTCAGGCCTCGATCGACTGCGGCTGGCGGGAGCCGTCGTTGTTCAGCCCGGCGATCTCGATCTTGCGTGGCTTGGCCCGCTCGGCGACCGGCACGGTCAGCCGCAGGACGCCGTTGTCGTAGCCCGCCTCGATCCGCTCGAGGTCCAGGTTGTCGCCCAGGACCAGCTGGCGGCTGAAGGCGCCGCGCGGGCGCTCCGAGGCCAGCGCCTCCCAGTCGCCGTTGCGGGCGACGCGCTCGGCCCGGACGGTCAGGACATTGCGCTCGACGTCGAGGTCGATGCTCTCCGGCGCCACGCCGGGCAGGTCGAACTCGATGACGAATCGCTCGCCCTCACGCCAGGCGTCCATCGGCATGACCGCAGGACGGTTCGTGGTGCCGAAGACCTGCTGGGCGAGCCGGTCGATGTCGCGGAACGGGTCGGTGTTGCGCAGCAACATGGTGTCCTCCTGGTTCTGTGTCGACGGACCTCTACGTTGGTCCGTATGTGTATCAGCAGGTATAGGTTTGTTATATTCCCCGCAGCAGAGAAAATCAACCCTGGAGGTGCGTGCCGATGGCGGAGCGCACCCGGGCCGTGTTCGCGATCTCCGTCGCGGCGCAGATGAGCGAGACCGCCATCCAGAACCTTCGGGTCTATGAGCGCCACGGGCTGGTCGACCCCGCGCGCACCGAGGGTGGGACCCGCCGCTACAGCGAGGCCGACGTCGACAGGTTGCACCGGATCCGCACGCTCCTCGACGAGGGCCTCAACCTCGCCGGCATCGCCCGGGTGCTCGTGCTCGAGGACGAGGTCGCTCGGCTCCACCGGCGGCTGGAGGCGCGCAGGTAGCTGCCGACGCCGGCACGTCGGGCCCCGTTGCCGTGGTGCGTGGATCAGGTTTGGATGACCGGGTGACGGTCACGCTCACCGCGCTTCGCTGGCTCGCGCTCGACCCCGGAGCGCAAGCACGGTTCTGGGCGGGGGTGCTCGACCTACGTGCTGAGGGGGACACCGTCGCCGCGCCCGGGTTCGCGCTGCACTTCGTGGCCACGGACCGGCCCAAGACGGTGCAGGGCCGCATCCATCTCGACCTCACCAGCAGCTCGCCGGAGGATCAACGGGGCCGCGTCGCGACCGTTCTCCGGCTCGGTGGTCATCACGTCGACGTCGGCCAGGACCCCGACGAGACCCACGTGGTGCTGGCGGATCCGGAGGGCAACGAGCTGTGCGTCATACCGGCCGGGAACCAGTTCCTCGCCGGCACCGGTCGCATCGGGGCGGTCAACTGCGACGGGACCCGTGCGGTGGGGGAGTTCTGGAGCCAGGCGCTCGGCTGGCCGCTGGTGTGGGACGAGGGCGAGGAGACCGCCATCCAGTCTCCCCGCGGCGGGTCGAAGCTCACCTGGAGCGGGCCGCCTCTGATGACGCGCGACTCCCCTGAACGGATCAGCTTCTCTCTTGCCGCCGAAGGGCCGGAGGATCTCGCACGACTCGTCGAGCTCGGCGCGACCGCCCTCGGTGAAGGACGCTTCCTCGATCCGGACGGCAACGAGTTCACGGTGACGTCCAGGTAGGCCCACCGCGAGCCGGTCAGACCGGGACGGCCAGCGGGGTCTCCTCGTCACGACCGCGCAGCGTGACGGCGCCGTACGACGTCCAGCGGCGGGCCTCGTCGGGGTCGGCCGCCTCGACGCTGGCCCAGGTGGCGAGCAGCCGGCCCGGCTCCTGCTTGGCGAGGTCGGTGAGCCTCGACGCGGAGTTCACCGCGTCGCCGATCACGGTGTACTCGAAGCGCGAGTGGTGCCCGACGTTGCCGGCGACCACCGTGCCGGTGGCCACCCCGATGCCGGCGCCGATCTCGGGCAGCTCGGCCTGAGCCGGGCGGCCATCGCGCGGCGCGGCCAGAGCGCGCAGGTGGCGTGGTCGGGCAGGTCGACGGGTGCGCCGAAGACGGCGAGCACCGCGTCCCCGACGAACTTGTTGACCAGGCCGTGGGCCGGTCGACCTCGTCGACGACCACGCCGAAGTAGCGGTTGAGCATGCCGACCACCTCGTCGGGGCATGGGCTGCGTGTAGCCGGTCGAGCCGACCAGGTCGACGAACAGCACCGAGACCTCTCGGACCTCGACCACCGAGCTCGACCCCCCCGAGCTCGGTCGCCGCCGCGGCCACCTCGACGCCGACGTGGCGGCCGAAGAGGTCGCGCAGCCTCTCCCGCTCGCGCAGCCCCCGACCATCGGTTGAAGCCGGCCTGCAGCTGGCCGAGCTCGGTGCCGTCGTAGACGACGACCTCGCGGTCGAGGTCGCCCCGCTTCGACATCGGCGAGCGCGTCGCGCACCGGACGTATCGGCGCCACCACCGAGCGTGCGTTGAGCACCGTCACCAGCAGGCCGAAGGTCAGGACGACGCCGCCGAGCACCAGCGCCACCACCGCCAGCTGGGTCTGGGCGTGTCGACGCCGGACAGCGCCAGGACCGAGGAGAGCACCAGCCCCACGACCGGTGCCCCGGTGCCGAGCAGCCAGAAGATGACCAGCCGGTCGCCGACTCCCGACCCACGAGGTCGCTCGACGGCCGAGCCGGACAGGGCCCGCGAGGCGATCGGCCGCATGGCGAACTCGGTGAGCAGGTAGGCCACGGCGCTGACCACCAGGCCGGCGATCGCGACGGTCGCGGCGGTGGTCAGCGCTCGCTCGGCCTGGATGGCGACCGTGAGCGTGGTGAAGACGACCACGGCGCCGAACCACATCGAGGCCTGCATCTGGGTCAGCCGCAGCGGCACGCGCAGGGCGGTACGCCGGTCGTGGTCATCGGGCGTCCGTCCGTCGGTGGCCCAGCGCAGCGCGTGCAGGGTCGTGGCCGTGCCCAGCACGTGCCGACGACGATGGCCACGACCACATAGACCGGCACCGCGATCGCCAGCGCCACGACGAGGCCGCGGCTGATCGACGGTCCCGGGATGACGAAGTTGGCGATGACGAAGACCAGGACGGCGCCGACCACGTTGGTGCCGGTCAGGAAGAGGGTCAGCAGCAGCTGGACCCGGATCCGCAGGGCGCGGACGGACTGGTCGCTGCGGCCGAGGATCCGGGCGCCGTAGGGGCTGCTCACGGAACCGCCACGTGTCGTCACCGGCGGCGGGTGGCGCCCCAGAGACCGACGCCGATGCCGACCACTGCGCCACCGATCCCCTTCACCTGCTGGCTCCTGGTCATCTCGTCGTGCACGCTGAGCCCGCCCACGAAGTCGGCGGCGTCCGCGCCACCGGAGGCCAGGAACCAGCCGCGGGTGTCGCGTCCGCGCAGGGCGGCCGCGACCAGCAGACCGCCTACGAGCGCGTCGCGGTAGCCCATCGAGCGCAGCAGCAGCTTGGTCGTGGTGGCCGGCTCGACCGGGTCGCCCCAGGCGCGGTTGGCCCGCACGGGGTCGACGAGGAACGAGAGGCCGGAGGCCAGGCGCAGCCCGCCGACCACCAGGGCGGCGCGGTCGACGGTCACGGTCCGGACTCTAGACGGATCCGGGCGGGTGTCGTGGAGCGACGACGCATACTGACGCGGTGGGTGCCGGGGTCTCGACAAGCTCGACCACCGGCGACGGTGGCTCGACCGGCGGCGACGGTGGCTCGACCGGCGGCGGCGGGGGCTCGACCGGCGGCGGCGGGGGCTCGACCGGCGTCGGCGGGGGCTCGACCGGCGGCGGCGGGGGCTCGACCGGCAGCGGCGGGGGCTCGACCGGCGGCGGCGTCGACGCGCACGAACTTCCGGCCCGACATCGACGGCATCCGAGGCGCGGCCGCGATCGTGGTGATGCTCTTCCACGCCGAGGTGCCCGGTCTCGACGGCGCGGTGATCGCGCTCGACCTCTTCTTCGTCGTCTCGGGCTTCGTCATCGGGGGGCTGCTGCTCAAGGAGTGGCAGCGCACCGGGCCGGGTCAACTGGTGGACGTTCTACGCCCGCCGCGCGCGACGGCTGATCCCGGCCAAGGCCACGATGCTGATCGGCGTCCTGCTGCTGAGCGCCTTCCTGGTCCCGCCGACCGGCGTCCGACAGGAGACCGCGACCAGTGCGGCGACCTCGGCCGGGCTTCTTCTCCAACCTCTACTTCTGGCGCGGCTCCGAGGTCGACTACTTCGGGGTCGACCCCGGCACCGGGGTGCTCCTGCACACCTGGTCGCTGGCGCTCGAGGAGCAGTTCTACGTCGGCGTGCCCATCGTCGTGGTGATCGGGCTGCTGCTCGCCCGCGTGAGCCGACTGCCGCTGAAGCCGCTGCTGCTCGTCCTGGCCGTCGTGCTGTCGGTCATCTCGCTGGTGCTGGCGGTCCTCTGGTCGGCCTCGCACCCGAGCGCGGCCTACTACCTGCCGATCACGCGTGGCTACGAGTTCGGGTTCGGGGTCGTGCTGGCGATCCTCAACACCTGGTGGCGACCGCACGGCCTGCTCGCCGAGCTGCTCGGGCTGGCCGGCGCCGCCGGACTGGTGCTGCTGCTGGTCTTCCCCGTCCCGATCGCCGGCTACCCGTCGTACTGGGCGCTCCTGCCGTGCCTGGCCACCGCGCGCTCGCTCTGGGCCGGCACGGCGAAGCCCGTGCTGGTGTCGCGGTGGCTGTCCAATCGGGTGCTCGTGCCGCTCGGGCTGGTGTCCTACAGCTGGTACCTCTGGCACTGGCCGTTGCTGGTCATCGCCGAGGCCGTCAACCTCGCCCCGCCGCCGCTGTGGGGGCGGCTGCTGCTGGTGCTGGCTCGCCCTGGGCTTGGGGGCGCTGAGCTACCGCTACGTCGAGCGCGCTCTTCTACGTCCGCGGCGACCGAGCGGCCGAGAAGGCGACCTGGCCCGCGCCCCGCGTCATCCTCACCGGCGTGCTGGCGATGGGCCTGGTCGCCGGGCTGTCCGGGGGCGCACTCGCTGCGGCCCGGCGCTGGCCGACCAGCCGCAGTGGGTGACCGTCAACGACCAGCTCGACGACGTGCCCCGACCTGCCCGAGCGCTGCCTCGAGGACGGACGGATCATCCCGAGTGAGCCGGGGCCGTGCTTCCTCAACCGCTTCCGCGACGACCGACCCACGGTGGTCCTGTGGGGCGACTCGATCGCCTGGATGTTCGTGCCGGCGCTGCGCAAGGCGGCGCAGCGGCAGGGTCAACCTCGTCACGTTCGTCATGGGCAGCTGCCCGCCCTTCAGCCCGATCCTGCCGAGCAAGGGCGCCCGGCGGTGCGCGGAGCAGAACGAGCAGGCCCTTGCGTTCGTCTCCCAGGGCCGCCCCCAGCCGCTGAGGGTCGTCCTCGGCGCGAGCTGGGAGAACTACCGCGGCGACGCGACCCAGTCCCTGCTGGACCTGCGGCAAGGGGACCGACGCCACGAACAGGTCATCGCGGGGGTGTCCCCGAAGGTTCGACGGGGGACCGCGCCGCTCTTCGCCGAGCTCGGGCGTCGAGGGGTCGCCTCCGACGTGATCGCGCCGGTGGCCGAGCTGCCGCGCAACGGACCGCTGTGCGAGGTCAGCCTGCTGCCGCTGCGGTGCGACGTCGACCACCGGCAGATCAACGTCGACGCGCGACCCACCAAACGGTGGCTGACGCGGATCACCGACACGTTGCCTCCGGATGCCCGGATCATCGCCGTCGACCGGGCCATCTGCGACCCGATCACCTGCTTCGCCGAGCAACGGGGGGTGGCCAACTTCTTCGACGACCGGCACCTCAGCGCCAGCCGCACCCGAGCGAATGGCCCACTTCTTCCGGCCCACGATTTCGTGCCGTGAACGACGCTCGGTCACAATCGGGCGGGTGACCCAGCACCCGCTGCGCGCCGCGATCCTCTTCGTGATCGCGCTCGTCGCCCTGAGCGGGACGGCGTACGCCGCCCAGCAGGTCGCCTTCAGCCGTCGCCGGCCGTCGAGGTCATCGCCCGCCCCGGCTAGCTCGGCCCCGGGCAGGTCGCCGCCCCGATCCCGGCTCCGGCTCCCGTGGCGGCCACCCCCGGGCGCCGGGAGGTCGTGCCCCGGTCATCGACGAGGCCTGGGCTCGACGGACCGCCCGCGGGCCGGCATCCCCCTGACCGCGCTCACGGCGTACGCACGGGCGACGCTGATGGCCCCGAAGAGTTGTGGCGTCGGGTGGACGACGTCGCCGGCATCGGCTGGGTGGAGTCGCAGCACGGCACCATCGGTGGTCGCGCCCTCAACGCCGACGGCACCTCCTCGACGCCCGATCCTCGGCCCCGAGCTCAACGGCGTGGGCAAGGTCGCGGCCATCGCCGCGACGGCCAGGTCGACCGCCTGGCACGGCAATCCGACGTGGGACCACGCGGTGGGGCCGATGCAGTTCATCCCGTCGACCTGGGACGACTGGGCCTCCGACGGCGACGGTGACGGAGTCGAGTCGCCCAACGACATCGACGACGCAGCCCTGGCGACGGCCCGCTACCTGTGCGCCGACGGCCGCGACCTGCGCAGCGCCGACGGCTGGTCCGGCGGCATCTTCTCCTACAACCACGCCCAGGAGTACGTCGCGGCCGTGCACGTCGCCGCCTCGGCGTACGCCGAGCGCACCGCGTAGCCCCACGTGGCCTGCCTCGTTGCCTGTGGCGTGAGGAGCCGGCTGCCGCTGTGGGTCTGCGTGGGCGTGCTGGCCCTCCTCGGCCTGGGTGCGTCGCCGGCCGTGGCACTGGTCGATCCCGCCCGTGACGCCCCGCACCTGCCTCGCACCTGCGTCTCGGGGGGCCAGGTCATCCCGGAGCGTCCCGGGGCCTGCTACCTCGGCCCGTTCGTGCCGGCCCGGCCGACGCTCGTGGTGTGGGGTGACTCCCACGCCTGGCAGCAGATCCCGGCCCTGAGGCGCGCCATCGGCGAGCGGGAGGTCAACCTGGTGGCCTTCGTGATGGGCGCCTGCCCGCCCGTGCACACCGGGCTGCGCGGCCGGGAGTTCCGCACCGCGAGCCTGTGCGAGCGCTCCAACGTGGCCGCGCTGCGCTTCGTCCGGCGACTCGACAGCGAACGACGGACCCTGCGGGTCGTCGTCGGGGGTGCCTGGCGGGAGTACCTCACCGCTCAGGACCGGGCCGCCGTCGGTGCCGACGCTCCTGCCTCCCGACACGACGCCTACTTCGCCGGTCGCGCCGAGATGTCGCGAGCCGGGACGCCGCGCCTCTTCCGAGCCCTCGGGGCGCGCGGTCTCGACGTACACGTCGTGGCGCAGACCGCTGTGGTCCCCGACCCGCCCGCCCCCTGCCTGGAGGGCGAGCGTCCGTACGCCTGCGACATGCCGAGGGCCCTGGCCCTGCCGCGCGAGGCGGAGACCCGTCAGTGGTTGCGCGAGGTCACCGCGCCGCTGCGGCACCGGCGGCTGGTCTCGGTCAACTCCGCCTTCTGCGACGACTACGTCTGCCACGGCCGCGCCGACGGCGTCTTCACCTTCTACGACGACCTGCACCTCTCGGCGAGCCGGTCGCGCACCCTGCACCGCTTCTGGGGGGCCACCGTCCGCTTCGGCCGGCAGCGATGAAGGGCGACGAGGTGGCGACGAGAGGGTGCCGATCACGTAGAGGCCCCCTCACCGCACTGCTGGGCCTCGTGCTCGGCGTCCTCGCCGCGCTCGTCCCGGTGCCGCCTGCGACGGCTGCGGTGGATCCTGGCGCCGACGTCCCTCGACTGCCGCGCTCCTGCGTCGGTCCGCGCCAGCTGATCCCGCAGCGCCCCGGCGCCTGCCATATCGGCGAGTTCCGGGCGGGTCGACCGACGGTGGTGCTGTGGGGCGACTCCCACGCCTGGCAGCTGGTCCCGGCCCTGCGGGCGGCGACACGGCGGCACCCGGTCAACCTCGTGGGCTACCTCATGGGGGCCTGTCCGGCGATGGACCCGGCCCTGGACTCCCGGCGCGAGCGGCGGCGCGCCACGCTCTGCGAGCGCGCCAACGAGGTCGCCCTGCGGCAGGTGCTCCGGCTCGACCGCTCGGGCGCGCCGCTGCGGGTCGTCGTCGGCGGCGGCTGGCAGCGCTACCGCCAGGCCCGTGACCGCGCGATCCTGGCCGGCGGCGCCGAGCTGCTGCCCGGCTACAGCGGCTACGTCGCCCGGATGGCCGAGCTGATGGAGGTCGGTACGCCGCGTCTGTTCACGACGCTCGGTCGCGCCGGCGTACGCGTCGACCTGGTCGGTCAGGTCGCGATCGTCCCCGACGTCACACCCCCCTGCCCGTCCGGCTCCGACCCCTACGCCTGCGACGTGCCCCGCGCGCTGTCACTGCCCGACGAGGACCGCACGCGACGCTGGCTGCAGGAGGCGGCGGCTCCCCTGCGAGGGGAGCGTTACGTCGAGGTCAACGACGCGTTCTGCTCGGCCCTGGTGTGCCACGGCGTGGTCGACGGCGTCTACACGTTCTTCGACGCACTCCACCTCTCCGCCACCAGGGCCCGCAGCCTGCGCCCGCTCTTCGGTCCCACCGTCCGGGCCTTGCGGTAGGTCCGGCCCGTGGCTCCGCGGGCTCAGACTGCGAGGGCGACGGCCTCCTCGCCCGCCGCCGCGCGGGCCTCCCGAGCCTTGACCAGGCGCTCCTGGCGGACCGCCCAGACGATGCCGGAGATCCACAGCACGCCGACCGCCGCGGCGATCGAGCCGACAGCGGCCCCCGTCGCGCCGAGGGCCTCGGCGATGGTCTTGGAGTTGGTGAGGATGATCAGGCCACCGGCGGCGACACCGAGGACCCGGGCGGCCAGGTGCTTGACCAGCCATGCGGCGATGGGAGCGGCGATGACCCCTCCGGCCAGCAGGGCCAGGGCGTAGCCCCACTCGATGCCCTGCGAGCCGAGGGCCAGCAGGAAGCCGAGCGAACCGCCGACGGCGACCACGAACTCAGAGGTGTCGATGGAGCCGACCACCTTGCGCGGCTCGAGCCGGCCCGACGAGAGCAGCGTGGTGGTGCCGACCGGCCCCCAGCCCCCTCCACCGATCGAGTCGAGGGTGCCGCCGACCAGGCCCATCGGCACCAGGAAGCGGGCCCCGGGACGCGCCTTGAAGCTCGGCCGGCGTCCGCCCAGGACGAGGAAGCGGTAGACGACGTACACCCCGAGCGCGAGCAGCAGCCCGGCCACCCAGGGCTTGGCGGTCGCCGCGTCGAGGCTGACCAGGAACGTCGCCCCGGCGAAGGCGCCGACGAACCCGGGGACGGCGAGGATCGAGACCGTCCGCCAGTCGACGTTGCCGAGCTTGTGGTGGGAGAAGCCCGAGACCAGTGAGGTGCCGATCTCGGAGAAGTGCACGGCCGCCGACGCAGCGGCGGGGGCCACCCCCGCGGCGAGCAGCAGCGTGGAGGAGGTCACGCCGTAGGCCATGCCGAGGGAGCCGTCGATGAGCTGGGCGAGGAGGCCCACGAAGCCGAGGACGAGGAGCTTGCGCACGAGCGCCACCTATCAGGTCGTTTGGACTGTTTGTCTACTAAGGCGAGTGAGAATAGTGGACTACCTGTCACGAGTGTCAATTCGTCCTGCCACCTGGGCGTGTCATGGCTGGTTGGATGGCGATGTGAGCAGCCTGAGCTTTGACGCCGCCGAGATCACCGAGGCCTACGCCGCGATGCACAGACGGGTGCAGGAGCACGCGCGCACCGGCGACTGGGACGACTTCGCCCTCAACTTCACCGAGGACGCGGAGTACGTCGAGCACGCGTTCGGCACGTTCCGGGGCCGGGAGCAGATCCGCGACTGGTCGGTGGCGACGATGACGTCGTTCCCCGGGTCGGTGATGACCTCGTTCCCGCTGGCCTGGCAGGTCGTCGACCAGCCCACGTCGCGGCTGATCTGCGAGGTCCGCAACCTGATGCCCGACCCGGGCGACGGCTCGGTGCACGAGGCGTCGAACCTCACGATCATGACCTACGCCGGCGACGGGCTCTTCAGCCGCGAGGAGGACATCTACAACCCGCTGCGCTTCATGCGGATGTCGGTGCGGTGGGCGGCGATCGCCGAGGCGCACGGCACCCTCAGCGAGGAGGGCCGGGCCTACGTGGCGCAGTTCGGTTCCCTGTGACGGTTGCCCCGGTCTGAGAGGGTCGGTCCATGCGCGGAGCAGCTAGGCGAGTGGGCATCGAGGTCCTCGGCTGGGCTCTCGTGCTCGGCGGGATCGCCGCGCTCGTGCTGCCCGGACCCGGGTTGCTCATGCTCTTCGGCGGGCTGGCCGTGCTCTCCCAGCAGTACGAGTGGGCCGAACGCCGGCTCGAGCCGGTGAAGAAGCGGGCGTTGCACGGCGCGGCGGAGTCGGTCGCGACCTGGCCGCGCATCGCGCTCTCGGTCGGTGGCGCGGTCGTGCTCCTGCTGTGTGGCGTGCTGTGGACCTGGGGCCCGGCCGAGCCCGGCTGGTGGCCGCTCGCGGAGCGGTGGTGGCTCCCCGGCGGCCTCGCCACCGGCATCACCCAGCTCGCTTCCGGCGTCGTCGCCCTCGGCCTGGTCGTCTACTCCTACCGTCGCTTCCACGACCAGCCCGACGAGGTCGCCGCGTTCTCGGAGTAGCCGGGGGGTTTCCCCGGATATCCGGGGAAACCTGACGTTCCTGCCCGAAACTTCGGCCGGGAACGTCAGGTTTTCCTATGGAACCTCGGCCTTCAGAGGCGGGTAGCGGCCAGGACGGCGACCGCCGCCGAGACCAGACCGAGCACCACAGGAGGTACGACGCCGCGGTCACCGGCGCGCAGGTGGAAGGCCACCGCGAGCGCGAAGTAGGCAGCGAAGCCGATGCCGCCCGCCACGGCGAGAGCCGGCACCCAGACCCCGGCCACGAGGGCCGCAGCGCCGGCGAGGTCGATCAAGGCGAGCCCGGCGTACCAGCCGTGCGGAACCCGCGCTCGGTCGAGGTTCTCCACGACCGGCGCCGCGCGCACGAGCTTGGCGACGGCAGAACCGGTCATGACGGCCGCGAGCGTGCAGGCCAGCACCACGGCGAAGATGTCCACGCCCCATCAGACCACCTCGGAGCGAGGCCGGGGCCGGGACCCGCCCAGGTGTCGGACCCCCGTGCGATGCTGCCGCCGATGACGCTCCACCTCCACCGCGCCCCCCGCACCGACCTGCTCGCCGACGCGCTCGGCGAGCTGCTCGCGGAGCCGCTGGCGGACCCGTTCGTCCAGGAGCTGGTCGTGGTGCCGGCCAAGGGCGTCGAGCGGTGGCTCACCCAACGGCTCTCGCACCGGCTCGGCAGCACCTCCGGGGCCGAGGACGGGGTCTGCGCCGGGGTGCGCTTCCTGAACCCCCGCTCGCTCGTCTCGTTGCTCCTCGGCCGCGAGCGCGACGACGCCTGGGAGCCCGACCGGCTGGTGTGGCCGCTGCTGTCCACCATCGACGACCACCTCGGCGAGCCCTGGTGCCGGGCGCTCTCGACCCACCTCGGTCACGGTCTCGAGGGCGACGAGCTCGTACTGCGGCGCAACCGCAGGTGGTCGGTCGCGCGGCGGTTGGCCGGGCTGTTCGCGTCGTACGCCGTCCAGCGTCCGCAGCTGGTCACCGACTGGCGCGAGGGGCGCGACACCGACGGGGCGGGCGGCTCGCTGTCGCCGGACCTCCGCTGGCAGGCCGAGCTCTGGCGGCGCCTGCTTCCACGGGTCGGCCAGGACCCGCCCGATGTCCGCCACGCGGCCGCGCTGGCCTCCCTGCGAGCCGGCGCCGCCGCGGACCTGCCGCCGCGGGTCTCCCTGTTCGGCCACACCCGGCTGAGCGTCACCGACGTCGACCTCCTCGCGGCCCTGGCCGAGCACCATGCGGTGCACCTGTGGCTCCCGCAGCCCTCGGCGACCCTCTGGGGCGAGCTGCGGGACGTCGGTGGCGTCCTCGCGCGGGAGGACGACGACTCCGCGACCCGCGTCCACCACCCGCTGCTCGCCTCGCTGGGCAGGGACGCCCGTGAGCTGCAGCGGACCCTGGCCCCGGCCGGGGCGATCGACCACGAGGTCACGGCCCCGATCGAGGGGTCGGCGACGCTGTTGTCGTGGCTCCAGAGCGACCTGCGGGCCGACCGGGCACCCGACGAGGCGACCCGCTCCACCCGTGACCTGGCCGCCGAGGACGCCTCGGTCCAGGTGCACGCGTGTCACGGCTCGGCCCGCCAGGTCGACGTCCTGCGCGAGGTCCTGGTCGGGCTGCTCGAGGACGACCCGACCCTCGAGCCCCGCGACATCGTCGTCATGTGCCCCGACATCGAGACCTACGCGCCGCTGATCTCCGCTGGCTTCGGTCTGGCCGACGTCGTGGGCCAGGAGGAGTCCGGACATCCTGCTCACCGGCTCCGGGTCAGGCTCGCCGACCGCGCGCTGACCAGCACGAACCCGCTGCTCGCGGTCGCCTCGGTCCTGGTGGAGCTGGCCGGCGGTCGGGTCACCGCCAGCCAGGTCCTGGACCTGATGGCGCGTGAGCCGGTGCGGTTGCGCTTCGCACTCGACGACGACGACCTGACCCGGATCACCGACTGGGTCGCGGCCGCCGGGGTGCGGTGGGGGCTCGACGGCGCGGGCCGCACCGACTTCGGGATGCAGGGCTTCGAGCACAACACCTGGCGCTCCGGGCTCGACCGGATCCTGCTGGGGGTCGCGATGAGCGGCGACGACCACCGCCACGTCGGCCGCGGGCTGCCGCTCGACGACGTGGCCAGCGGTGACATCGCTCTCGCGGGGCGCCTCGCCGAGCTGCTCGACCGGCTCGACGCCTGCCTTCGCCGGCTGCACAGCGCGACTGGCGTCGGGGAGTGGATGGCTGCCCTGCACGAGGGTGTCCGCGACCTGACCGACGTACCCGCTCTCGACGCCTGGCAGCTGCCCCAGCTCGAGCGCGAGCTCACCAGGACCGTCGACGTGGGCCGGGGCGCCGACGTCGAGCTGCGGCTCGCCGACATGCGCGCGCTGCTGGCCACGGGCCTCGGTGGTCGCCCGACCCGCGCCAACTTCCGCACCGGCACGCTGACGGTCTGCACGATGGTCCCGATGCGGTCGGTGCCCCACCGGGTGGTCGCCCTGGTAGGTCTCGACGACGGGGTCTTCCCGCGGGTCGGGGCGCCCGACGGGGACGACGTCCTGGCCCGCCGCCCGTTGACGGGCGAGCGCGACCTGCGCAGCGAGGACCGGCAGCTGCTGCTCGATGCGGTGCTCGCCGCCGGCGAGACCCTGGTCATCACCTACACCGGCGCCAACGAGCACACCGGCGCGCGGCGACCTCCCGCCGTACCCCTCGGGGAGATCCTCGACGCCCTCGACCGTACGGCGACCGGCCCGGTGCGCGAGCGCGTCCTGCGGCGACACCCCCTGCAGTCCCACGACGTGCGCAACTTCCAGCCCGGCCGTCTGACCGTGACCGGGCGGCCCTTCTCCTTCGACACCCCCGCCCTGGCCGGTGCGCGCGCTGCGTCGGGGCCGCGCCGCGCGCCGGAACCCTTCCTCAGCGGTCCGCTCGCCGCGAGACCGTCGGAACCCGACGTCTCCCTGGCCGACCTCAAGGCCTTCCTCGCCCACCCGGTCCGCACCTTTGTGCGGGCCCGGCTCGAGGTGGCCTCGCCGCTCGAGGTCGACGAGGTGGCCGACGGCATCCCCGTCGACCTCGACGCGCTGGAGAGATGGGGAGTCGGTGACCGCCTGCTGCGCGAGGCCCTGGCCGGCCACGACGTCGTCGCGGTGATGACCGCCGAGCAGCTCAGCGGCACCCTCCCTCCGGGGAGGCTCGGCATCACCTCGCTCCAAGCGGTCGTGGTGGAGGCCCAGAAGCTGCTGACCCGGACCGCCGAGCTGCGGTCCGGCACCCCGCGCAGCGTCGACGTCGACATCGACCTCGGGAGCGGGCGTCGGCTGACCGGCACGGTGTCCGGGCTGCACGGCAACCGCCTGGTCTCGCTGGGCTACTCCCGGCTCAAGGCGCGCCAGCGGCTCCTCAGCTGGGTCGACCTGCTGGCCCTGAGCGCCGCCCTGCCCGACGAGAGCATCACGTCCCACGCGGTCGGCCGCGAGCGGGCCGGTCCCCGTCGCGCGCTCGCCGGCCCTCTCGACCACCGCGCCGTCGACTGGCTCCGTGAGCTCGTCGAGCTGCGGGACCGCGGCCTGCGCGAGCCGGTGCCCCTTCCCGTCAGCACGGGCCTGGCCTGGGCCGAGGCCCACGCGCTCGAGCTGACCGGCAGCGACCGACCACCGACGACGGCCGCCGAGAAGGTGTGGCGCACCGACCCCAACAACAGCTACGGGATCACCGGGGAGGACGACGACGCCTGGCACGCCCGGGTCTGGGGGACCCGCGCGCCACTGGCCGCGCTGGTCGAGGCGGGGCTGCCCGACATCGCCTGGCAGGTCTGGTCGCCGCTGCTCACCGGTGGCGAGCGGGTGGCGGCCCTGTGAACGCACCTGCCAACGGTGCCGTCGCCGACCTCGCGCCCTTCGACATCCGTGACCCGCTGCCGGCGGTCGGCACCACCCTGCTCGAGGCCAGCGCCGGCACCGGCAAGACCTGGACGATCGGGGCACTCGTGACCCGCTACGTCGCCGAGGGCGTCGCTCGACTCGAGCAGATGCTGGTCGTGACGTTCGGTCGGGCGGCCAGCCAGGAGCTGCGCGAGCGCGTGCGGGCCCAGCTGGTGGAGGCCGAGCTGGCCCTGGCGGGGGAGCGACCCGCGGACCCCTCCGACCTCCTCGACCTGCTGCTCGACTGCGACCCGGCCGAACGCGCCCGACGTCACCACCGCGTCGTCGAGGCATTGGTCGGGTTCGACGCGGCGACCATCGCGACGACCCACCAGTTCTGCTCGATGGTCCTGGCCTCGCTCGGCGTCGCCGGGGACACCGACGCGCGGGCCCGCCTGGTCGAGGACCTCGACGACGTCCTGGTCGAGGTGGTCGAGGACCTCTATCTGCGGGCCTTCGCCTTCGTCGAGGACGAGCCGGCCTTCTCCCACGGTGAGGCCCTGCGGATCGCCCGCGCCGTGGTCAACGACCCGCAGGCCCAGCTGCTGCCGGCCGCCGAGGACCGGGCGACCCCGGCCGGGCGCCGACAGGCGTTCGCGTGCCGGGTGCGAGAGGAGATGGTGCGTCGCAAGCGGCGGCTCGGGGTCCTCTCCTACGACGACCTGCTCTCCCAGCTCGCCGACGCGCTCGCCGACGAGGCGGCACCGGCTCGGGCTCGGATGCGGCAGCGCTGGCAGATCGTCCTGGTCGACGAGTTCCAGGACACCGATCCGGTGCAGTGGCAGGTGCTCGACCGAGCGTTCACCGGGCACGCGCGGATGGTGCTGATCGGCGACCCGAAGCAGGCGATCTATGCCTTCCGCGGCGGCGACGTGACGACGTACCTCCGGGCGGCGGAGACGGCCACGACGCGCAAGACGCTGGCGACCAACTGGCGCAGCGACCGGCCGTTGCTCGACGCCGTGCAGACGACCCTGCGTGGGGCCGAGCTCGGTGACCCGCGCATCGTCGTGCGGGACGTCGCGGCCCACCACCAGGACGGTCGGCTGGAGGGCGCTCCTCACGGAGCTCCCTTCCGCCTGCGGGTGCTGCGGCGCGACCAGCTCGGGCGCACCGGTTCGACCCCGCTGCTGGTCAGCGCCACGCGGCCGCACGTCGCCCGCGACCTCGCCCTCGACGTCAAGGCCCTGCTCGCGTCGGGCGCCACCTTCGAGGGTCGACCGTTGGAGCCCCAGGACGTCGCGGTGATCAGCTACCGCCACGCCGATCTCGACGCGGCCCGAGCAGCGCTGCTCGAGGTCGGTGTGCCGGCCGTCATCGCCGGCGGGGGGAGCGTGTTCGGCACCCCGGCCGCGCTGGAGTGGCTCGAGCTCCTCGAGGCGCTCGAGCAGCCCCACCGCACCCCGCGGGTCAGGAGCGCCGCCCTCACCTGCTTCTTCGGGCTGAGTGCGGCCGCGCTCGACGAGGGAGGCGACGACCTCACCGACGAGGTGGCCGACACCTTGCGCAGCTGGGTAGAGGTGCACGCCACTCGCGGTGTCGCCGCCGTGCTGGAGGCGGCGAGCATCCACGGACTGCCGGGGCGGGTCCTCGAGCAGATCGGGGGTGAGCGTCGGTTCACCGATCTTCGCCACGTCGGGGAGGCCCTGCACGAGGTGGCGCAGGCCGAACGTCTCGGGCTCGTCGCCCAGCTGGCCTGGCTGCGCCGCCAGATCGTCTCGGCCAGGGCCGGCCGCGGCGCCGAACGCACCCGCAGGCTCGACTCCGACGCGGCCGCGGTGCAGCTCGTGACCATCCACGCCAGCAAGGGCCTCGAGTACGCCGTGGTCTACCTGCCGGCGCTGGCGGACCGCAACGTCCCCGATCCCTCCATCCCGCTCTTCCACGACGCCGACGGGATGCGCAGCCTCGCGGTCGGCGGTCCGGGCGGCGCGGGCTGGTCCGAGCACGTGCAGCGCTGGGCCGAGGAGGAGGCCGGTGAGTGGCTGCGGCTGCTCTACGTCGCCGTCACCCGCGCGAAGTCGCAGGTGGTCGCCTGGTGGTCTCCGACCCGCAACACCCCGGCCTCGCCCCTGCAGCGGCTGCTGCTGGGTCGCGCGCCGGGGATGGCGGCGGTGCCGACCGAGTTCGCCAACCGGAGCGACGACGAAGCCGCGGAGTTCCTGGAGCGCTGGCGCCGCGCGGGAGGGCCGGTCCCCGAACCCGCGCAGTGGGCCGAACCGGCCGCCGACCCGATGAGGGAGCCCGTGGGCACCCTCGCCGCCCGGACCTTTGCGCGGTCGGTCGACACGGCGTGGCGCCGGACGTCCTACTCCTCGCTGACCGCCGTCGAGGTCGCGAGCGCCCCGGTGGGTGGGGTCGAGAGCGAACCGGAGGCGGCGGCCAAGGACGACGAGGACCTCGAGACGCAGCCGGGACCCGGTGCCGTGCCCGTGGTCAGGACGGACCCCGGTGGCGTCGCGTCGCCGATGGCCGGGCTGCCCGTCGGCGCCGCCGTCGGCTCCTTGGTGCACGCGGTCCTCGAGCACGCCGATCCCGAGGCGAGCGACCTGCGCGCAGAGCTGCTGACCCACATCGACGAGCAACGCGTGTGGTGGCCGGTCGCGCTGGACCGCGAGGAGCTGGCCGACGCGCTGGTCGCGGTCTGCGACTCACCGCTGGGTCCGCTGGCCAACACGACCCTGCGGAGCGTCCCCCTCGCCGACCGGCTGCGCGAGCTCGACTTCGAGCTCCCGCTGGCAGGTGGCGACCGTCGGGAGCGGGTCGGTCCCGACGTACGCCTCGGCGACCTCGCGCCCCTGCTGCACCGGCACCTCCCCGAGGGGGACCCCGTGCGTTCCTTCGCCGACGCACTGGCCCAACCCGCGCTGGGCGATCAGCCGCTCCGGGGCTATCTCACCGGGTCGGTCGACGTGGTGCTGCGGCTCGAGGACCGCTTCGTGGTCGTCGACTACAAGACCAACTGGCTGGGCTCTCGCGACCTGCCGCTGACCTCGGCCGCCTACGCACCTGCGGAGCTCGACGCGGCCATGGCCCAGTCGGACTACCCGCTGCAGGCGTTGCTGTACGCCGCGGTCCTGCATCGCTACCTGCGGTGGCGGCTGCCCGGCTACGACCCGTCGGTGCATCTCGGGGGCGTGCTCTACCTCTACCTGCGGGGGATGTGCGGACCGGACACGCCGCTGGTCGAGGGACAGCCGTGCGGGGTGTGGTCGTGGCGGCCCCCGGTCGCGCTGGTGGAGAACCTGTCCGCCCTGCTGGACGGGCGGGTGGACGTGGGCAGGGCCCTGGGCCGAGGGGTGGAGCCGTGACCGAGCTCTTCGAGCCCGTGGACGCCCAGGACTGGCGTCTCTCGGCACGACTGGCCGGAGACCCGGGGCTGCTCGCGCGCTTCAACCAGGCGGGTCTCCTCGAGTCCGGCGACCTCCACGTGGCCCGCCGGGTGGGCGATCTCGCGGGTGAGAGCGACGAGCGCGTGCTGCTCGCGGTCGGGCTGGTGGTGCGCGCCGTGCGGCACGGATCGGTCTGTGTGCCGCTGGATCGGGTCGCCGCGCTGGCGCCTGACCTGCCGTGGCCCGAGCCGGCGGGGTGGGTGGGGGCGGTCGAGGCCTCCCCGTTGCTCGCCGCCGGAGTGGTGCGGTGGGAGCGGGGGTTGCTCTACCTCGACCGCTACCACCGCCTCGAGACCCAGGTCTTCGCCGACCTCGTCGCCCGCGCCGAGCAGGTGCCTCCCGTGGTCGACGAGACCCGGTTGCGCTCCTACGACCAGGCCCTCGACGACCTGCGGGGCGACCCGCTGAGCGAGGAGCAGCGGGCCGCCGCGCGGGCTGCGGTCACCCGGTGGACCTCGGTGCTGACCGGTGGGCCCGGCACCGGCAAGACCACGATCGTCGCGCGGGTGCTCGCGCTGGCCGCCGACCAGGCCGCGACCCGCGGCGAACGGTCGAGCGTCGTGCTGACCGCGCCCACGGGCAAGGCGGCCGCTCGTCTCAACGAGGCGGTCACCGCTGAGCTGGCCCTGCTCCCGGAGGCCGACCGGGTCCGGCTGGGGCGGGTCGAGGCGATGACCCTGCACCGGCTCCTGGGGTGGCGGGCCGACAACAGCACCCGCTTCCGCCACGACCGCGCCAACCGCCTGCGCCACGACCTCGTCGTCGTCGACGAGTCCTCCATGGTGGAGCTGACCATGATGGCGCGACTGCTCGAGGCGGTGCGCCCAGCGGCGCGGCTGGTGCTGGTGGGCGACCCCCGCCAGCTGACCTCGGTGGGGGCCGGGGCGGTGCTCTTCGACGTGGTCGCCGGCTTCGAGGCGAGGCCCGACTCCCCGGTCGAGGCGCTGACCCGCAACTTCCGCTCGACCGCCCACATCACCGCTCTGGCCGACGCGCTGCGGGAGGGCGACGCCGAGGGCGTGTTGGCCGAGCTGCGCCGCGGCACCGACGAGGTCGTCTGGGTCGAGGCCGCGGACCCGGCCGCCGTGCTGCGCGACGACGTCGTCGCGGCCGCCCTCGCCGTACGTCGTGCCGCCGAGCAGGGCGACCACGTCGCGGCGCTCGCGGCGCTCCAGGACCACCGGCTGCTGTGCGCCCACCGGGAGGGACCCTTCGGCGTACGCCACTGGAACCGCCAGGTCGAGGAGTGGCTCGCCGAGGAGACAGGGCAGGGGATCTACTCGCCGTGGTACGTCGGCCGCCCGCTGCTCGTGACGAGCAACGACTACGCGCTGGAGGTCTACAACGGCGAGACCGGCGCGGTGGTCGCCCGCCCCTCCGACGGGCGGATGCGGGCGTGGATCGGCGGCTCCGACGGGTTGCGTGACTTCGCCCCGGGCCGCCTCGAGGCCGTGGAGACCATGCACGCGATGACCATCCACAAGAGCCAGGGCAGCGAGGCGCAGCGAGTCACCGTCCTCCTCCCGGAGGTGGCCTCGCGGCTGCTCTCGCGCGAGCTCCTCTACACCGCCGTCACCCGGGCCCAGCGCCAGGTGCGGGTCGTCGGCTCCGAGGAGGCCGTGCGGGCCGCGGTCGGACAACCCGCCCAGCGTGCGACGGGCCTGCGCGAGCGGATCGCCGAGCACCGCGGACCGGGCGCGAAACAGCGGGGCAACATCGCCGGGCTAGGTTGACCGCGTGCCGTTCCTGCTGCGTGTCGAGCTGCCCGACGTACCCGGCTCGCTGGGGCGGCTCGCCAGCGCGATCGGTGAGGCCGGTGGCGACATCGAGGCCATCGAGATCGTCGAGAAGCGGCACGACGGCGTGGCCGTCGACGACGTGCTCCTCGACCTGGCGGCGGGCATCATGCCCGACTCCATCGTCTCCGCCTGCACCGCGCTCGAGGGCGTCTCGGTGCTGTGGATCAGCCGGTACGCCGCCGGCGGCCACCTCACCCTCGACCTCGAGGCCGTCGAGGAGCTGACCGCCGACCCCGCCTCCGCGGCCGATCGGTTGGTCGAGCTCCTGCCCCACACGTTCCGGGTCGACTGGGCCGCGCGGGTCCACCGGGCCAAGGGGGTCGTGCACCGCACCGGCGCCGCCCCGGAGCACCTGGCCTTCGCGGAGATCGAGCGTGCCCGCCGGGTCGACGGTGACGACGACGTCACGCTCTGCGCGGCGGCCCGCCTCGACGGCAACCAGATCGTGGTGGTCGGCCGGCGCGGTGGGCCGGAGCTCCTCGACTCCGAGATCGCTCGGCTCGGACATCTCGCCGGCCTCGCGGCCTCCATCCTCCGCACGGCGAGCTGACCGACTCGGCTCAGGCCGGCTCGAGCAGGAAGACCGGGATCTCGCGGTCGGTCTTCTCCTGGTAGTCCGCGTACGGCGGGAACGCCGCCACCGAGCGCTCCCACCACGTCGCGCGCTCCTCGCCCTCGACGAGCCGGGCGACGCACTCCTTCGGCTCCGGGCCGTCCTGCAGGTCGACGTGTGGGTCGGCGAGGAAGTTGTAGTACCACTCGGGGTTGTCGGGAGCGCCGCCCTTGGACGCGACCGCCACGTAGACGCCGTCGTGCTCGATCCGCATCACCGGGTTCTTGCGCAGGGCGCCCGACTTCGCGCCGCGCGAGGTGATCACCACGATCGGACGGCCCAGGATCGTGTTGTGCTCGCTGCCGCCGCTGGCCTCGTAGCCGGCCACCTGGTCGCGCACCCAGGAGGAGGTGCTGGGCACGTACTCGCCGTCGAGGGTCACGGCCCCGACACTACGGTGAGGCAATGACTGCGATCGAGGGTGTGTCGGAGATCTTCGACGCCGAGGCGTGGGACGTCGTGCCCGGTTTCGAGGACCTGGCCGACCTCACCTACCACCGGGCCCGTGCGCACGGCACGGTCCGGGTCGCCTTCGACCGGCCCGACGTGCTCAACGCCTTCCGCCCCCACACCGTCGACGAGCTGCTCCGCGTCCTCGAGCACGCGCGCACCACCAGCGACGTGGGTTGCGTGCTGCTCACCGGCAACGGCCCCTCGGCGAAGAACGGCAAGTGGGCCTTCTGCACCGGCGGCGACCAGCGGATCCGCGGCCGCGCCGGCTATCAGTACGCCGAGGGCGAGACGGCCGCGACCGTCGACAAGGCCAAGCTCGCCCGCCTCCACATCCTCGAGTGCCAGCGGCTGATCCGGTTCATGCCCAAGGTCGTCATCTGCGTGGTGCCGGGATGGGCGGCCGGTGGCGGCCACAGCCTCCACGTCGTCGCCGACCTGACCCTCGCCTCGGCCGAGCACGCCCGCTTCAAGCAGACTGACGCCGACGTCGGCTCCTTCGACGGCGGCTTCGGGTCGGCCTACCTCGCCCGCCAGGTCGGACAGAAGTTCGCCCGCGAGATCTTCTTCCTCGGTGACGACTACGACGCCGCGGCCGCGCACCGGATGGGCATGGTCAACGCGGTCGTGCCACACGCCGACCTCGAGGCGACCGCACTGGAGTGGGCTCGCAAGGTCAACGGCAAGTCGCCCACGGCCCAGCGGATGCTGAAGTACTCCTTCAACCTCATCGACGACGGCCTGGTCGGCCAGCAGCTCTTCGCCGGCGAGGCCACGCGCCTGGCCTACATGACCGACGAGGCCGTCGAGGGCCGCGATCAGTTCCTCGAGAAGCGTGACCCGGACTGGTCGCCCTTCCCCTGGTACTACTGATCCGTCCGGGTCTCCAGCCCACCTCGTGTCGCGCCAGCGCCGCGACAGGACCGTGGCCCGGGGTGTGGAGTTGACCGCGGACCGTCGGTGCGGGTCCATGTCGACGTGCCGTCCCGCTGACCCTTGACCTCAACCACCGTTGAGGTTGTGTGATGGTGCCATGCCCTGCGACGCCCTGGACGAGGCCTACGAGCGCCTGCGCGCCACCGGACCCGAGTTCGACGGCTGGTTGAGCAACCACGGCCCGATGGCAGCGGAGGCGCTCGCTCGTCATGGCCACCACGAGCAGATCGGCGTCTGGGTGGACAGCTACAGCAGGCGACTGGAGACTCCTCCGCCGCGGGGCCGGGGCATCGAGGACTGGCGGGTGGCGCTGGGCGACGCGCGTCGGCTGGGGGACTGGCTCGGCTGCTTCGACGAGCTGCTCCGCGTCGAGCCCTGGACGGAGGTGCTGCGGACCTGGTGGCCGCGGCTGCTCCCCGGCATCGCCGCCGGCGCCACGCACGGTGTCATCCGCACCGGCCACGCCGTGAGGGTGCTCCGTGAGGACGGCGAGACCGGACCCCGGATCGACGAGCTCGCCCAGGCCCTCGGCTACTGGGCGGCCCGCTGGCAGCCGGTGCCCGGCGCCGCGAGCCCGGCCGGCCGGCTCCCGGCCTCGGAGGCGCTGGGTGCCGTCCCGCCGATCCGGAGCCAGTCCGGTGGCATCAACGAACGCTTGGCACAGCTGGAGCGAACCCGAGGGTGGGTGGCGGCCCAGCACTCGATCGAGCAGGTCGACGAGGCGCAGCAGTTCCTTCGTGACCTCGTGGTCGCCGCGGTGCGGCGCTACGCCACCCACGCTCACGGCAACCCGGTGATGCTGGTCCACGCCGCGACCGCCCCCAACGCCGTTCTGCGAACCCTGCCCTCGCTGCCGCGGGAGCTCTGGGCGTCCAGTGCCGCGGCGGCCTGGTCGTCGTCGGCCGCGATCTTCGCGGCGTACGGACCCTCCAGCCCTGCGCCCGCACCCATCGTCCGAGGAGGTGCGGCCGACACGTTCGCGCGCGCCGTCGACCACGGCGACGAGCACGTCATCAAGCTCGCCGACACCGCCCTGGACGTCCACGGCTGGACCGGCGACCGTCTGGCGCTCGGCGCGGTGGAGGCCGCTGCATCCCAGATCGAGCTCGACTAGCGCGACGAGGATCCCCTCGCCAGGCTCGAAGAGGGTGTGAGTCGCACACCTACTCTGAGGTCCTGATGGCCACTCTCTGGGAGCGCATCGCCCGTTCGACGGTGGGCGAGGACTACGCCCAGCTGTACGCCGCGCGGTTCCGGTCGTTGGCCGCCAGCGGTCAGGACACCCACGGTGAGGCGGTCCTGGTCTCCTCGCTGGTCGACCCGCCGGCGAGGGTGCTGGACGCCGGCTGTGGCACCGGCCGGACGACAGCGCGGCTGCACGAGCTCGGCTACGACGTGGTCGGTGTGGACGTGGACGAGTCGATGCTGGCCGTCGCCCGGGCCGAGCACCCCGATCTCGACTGGCGGCTGGCCGACCTGGCCGCGCTCGACCTCGGGCAGCGCTTCGACCTGGTGCTGCTGGCCGGCAACGTCGTACCCCTCCTGGAGCCCGGCACGCTGGCGGCCGCGCTGGCCGGGGTGGCTACACACCTCGAGCGCGGCGGCCGTGCGGTCGCGGGCTTCGGGCTCGACGACGCGCACCTGCCCGGGGACTGTCCGGTGACGCCGCTGGATGAGGTCACCGCCGCTGCGGACGCCGCCGGCCTGGTCGAGGTCGAGCGTTGGTCGACGTGGGGCCGGGAGCGCCACGACGCCGAGTCCGGATACGTCGTGCTGGTCTGGGAGCGGCGGGGTTGAAGGTCGTCGTCCTGACCGGCGCCGGGATCTCCGCAGAGAGCGGGGTCCCGACCTTCCGCGACGCCGACGGGCTTTGGGAGGGCCACCGGATCGAGGAGGTTGCGACTCCGCAGGCCTTCGCCGCACAGCCGGAGGTCGTGCATCGCTTCTACGACGCCCGCCGGGCGGCGCTGGCCACCGTCGAGCCCAACGCGGCGCACCGGGCGCTGGCCGAGCTCGAGCACGCGCTCGGTGACGACCTCCTGCTGGTGACCCAGAACATCGTCGACCTGCACGAGCGGGGTGGATCGAGCCGGGTGCTGCACATGCACGGCGAGCTGCGGTCCGCCCTCTGCGTGGGCTGCGGTGGTCGCGTGTTGTGGCTCGATGACCTGGCCGACGGTCCGCCCTGCCCCGGGTGCGGGCAGCCGGATCTGCGCCCCGACGTGGTCTGGTCGGCGAGGTGCCCCACGACATCGACCGCGCCCTCGCCGCCCTGGCGCAGTGCGACCTCTTCGTCTCGATCGGGACCTCCGGGGCGGTCTACCCGGCGGCCGGGTTCGTGCAGCACGCGGCGGCGTACGGCGCGCGGACCCTCGAGCTCAACCTCGTCCCCAGCGAGGGCACCCACCTCTTCGACGAGGCCCGTCACGGCCCCGCGACCCACCTCGTCCCCGCCTGGGTCGCCGAGCTGCTGCGGTAGTCCCTGACCAAATGGTCGTCCGCAAACGTTTGCTCACAGCCATTCGGCCAGGGAGTATCCCGAGGGCCGGTCACAGCGGGCGGGTGGCCACCTCGTCGACATAAGCGATGACCCGGTTGAACAGCGCGCTGACGGTGCCGAGGTCGATGCCGGCGCCCGGACGGGGGTCCTCGGCGAGGTCGTGGAGCACGGCATCGGCGCCCGGTGCGCCCGCCTCGAGGGCCACGGCGGCGCACACGCGCGCGGCGTCGCGGACGGCCTGCGGCTCGACGGTCCACATCGACTCGAAGACGCGGTCGCGGTCGGGCACGCCGTCCTGGCCAGGGATCTCCCAGGCGGTCAGCGCCGCCGGGAGCTCGCGCGCGTCGCAGACCACCGCCCACTCGCGGCGCATCGGGGAGTCATCGGCGAGCGCGACCCGCACGGGCCCGTCGCCGTGCCGCTGGGCTGCGGCCCGCGAGTCGAAGTCCGCGTAGACCCAGGCGGACCGGGCGACCCGGGCCAGCTCGCGCCAGCGTCGGCGCGAGGGCGTCCAGAACTCCTGGCGCTGGAAGGCCCCGAAGATGTGGGCGCGGTCGGCCCGGGCGCAGAACTCGTCCTCGATCGCCCACGACAACCCGACCAGCGTGGACTTGCGGAGCCGGAAGGGAGCCAGGTGGGGCTGGCGGAGCCTCAGCTCCGCGAAGACCGATGAGGTCGGTGCCTCCACCGGGCGGTCGGTGCTCAGGACCGAGCGGATCGCCACGTCGAGCCGGACGCCGGCATCGCGACGCTCCACCACCTTCAGAACCGCCCGGAGGTCGGCCTCGGTGTAGCGGCGGTGACCGCTGCCCAGCCGCTGGGGCACCGGGAAGCCGTGCCGCTGCTCCCACATCCGCAGCGTCGCCGGGCTGAGGCCGGACCGCTCGGCCAGGTGACCGATGGAGAGGTCGGCGGCTCCCCCGGGGCTTGACATGATGTTCATGTTTGTACTGTAATACCTCAACAGAATGTTGAGGAAGGGGGTGACGTCGATGGAGCCGGACGCCATGGCCAGCCTGTACGACGCCACCGCCGCGCCCGCGTGGCGACTAGCCTGCCTCCTCGCGGCCGACGAGACCGCCGCCGCCGACCTCGTCGTCCGGACCTATCGGACCATCGCCGTCGCCGGTGGTCGGGTCCCGCCCGGTCGCAGTCCGGCCGCCCACGTGCTCGCCCTCCTGCAGTCGACGGGCGGCCCGCGCCGGCCCGCCCTGCACCCCGCCTGACCCCGCGCGACCCCGCGCGGGGAGTGCCCCGGTGCGGTACTCCCTGCCGTTCTCGTCGATCTCCCCTGTGGATAACGACGGTTTCGTCAGGGACTATCGCGCGAGCCGCTCCCGGACGATCCGCTCGAGTCGAGCGGCGTCGTGCTCGAGGCCGAGCTTGGGGGCGAAGGAGAGGACGACGTCGATGAACATCTCGCCAGACTCGATGACCCTCGGGTCCATGTGGCCGAAGACCTCCAGGGCGACCACGCCGTACAACATCGTCCAACCCTGCATGTAGACCCACACCAGCCCCCGGTCCTCCAGGGCCAGGTCGTCGACCTTGGCGGGGATGAGCGGCTCGACGACGGCCTCGCGGACCGCCGGTGGCAGCTCGTCGAGCACGGGGATGGGGTGGCGCGTCTGCTCCCACAGGGCCCGCATCTCACCGGTCATCAGATGTCCGGAGCTCGACACCGTGAGCATCTCGCGACGCACACAGTTGGCGTCGGCGATCGGGTTGGCGAAGGCCAGGCCGAACTCGCGCGGGTTGGCCAGGGCCCACATGCGGAACTCTGTCGTCATCGCCACGAGACGGCCGGCATGATCGTGCGCAGGCAACACGTCGGCCGCCGCGGCGCACTCGGCGGTCGCCGCTTTGTCGATGTCGAAGGCCACGAGGTCGACGAGCTCCTGGTAGCTGTCGACGTAGCGGTAGAGCGCCGGCGCCGTCATCCCGATCCGGGCTGCGACCGCGCGCAGGGACAGCTCGCCGGTCTCGGACAGCACCTCGCGGGAGGCGCGCACGATGTCGTCGTAGGTCGCCTCGCGCTGACGCTCGCGACGGGTCTGGACCTGTGCCACCGCCTGCCACCTCCTCTGTTGACAGGCGAAGTTTACACCGTTTACGGTTTTACACCGTTCACAAACCTGGAGGATCCGTGATGATCGAACGCTGGGGTGCTTTCGTCGCCCGCCGGGCGCTGGCCGTGCTGCTGGTCGGTCTCGCCGTCGCCGTGGCAGCCGGGGCCTACGGCTTCGGGGTCTTCGACGAGCTCTCCCAGGGCGGCTTCGACGACCCGGACTCCGAGTCGGCCCAGGCGCTCGCGATCGAACAGGACACCTTCGGCAACCAGGGCGTCGACGTCGTCGTGATCTACTCCAGCGAACAACTCACCGCAGGCCAGCCCGCCTTCCGCGAAGGCGTCGAGGCGGTGCTGGCCGGCATCCCGGACGGCGTGGTCACGCGGGTGGTCACGCCCTACGACGGCGAAGGACGACCCGACCTGGTCAGCGAGGACGAGCACAGCGTCCAGGTCCAGATCTCGCTGGCCGGCACCAGCCAGGACGACTACCTCAACAGCTACGACCTGCTCGAACCGACCCTCGACGCTCCCGCCGCGACCGGGCTGGAGACCGACGTCACCGGGTCGTTCGCGGTCTACAGCGACGTCAACGAGATCACCGCTGAGGACCTCGAACGCGCCGAGATCATCTCGCTGCCCATCGTGCTCGTGCTCGCGCTGCTCATCTTCGGCAGCCTGGTGGCCGCCTCGATGCCGGCCCTGGTCGGTGTCCTGGCCCTCATCGGCGCTCTCGCGGTGGTCCGGGTGCTCACCGTGTTCACCGACGTCTCCGTCTTCGCCGTCAACGTCATCTCGCTCATCGGCATCGGCCTGGCGATCGACTACGCCCTGTTCGTGATCAGCCGGTTCCGTGAGGAGCTGGCGCTGCTCCCCGAGGAGGTCGCCGACGCCTCGTCGATCGCGATCCGCCGGACGATGGCGACGGCCGGACGCACTGTGCTCTTCTCCGGCTTCACCGTGGCGGCCGCGATGGCGAGCCTGCTGATCTTCCCGCAGAACTTCCTGCGCTCGATGGGGTACGGCGGCATGGCCGCGGTCGTCGTGGCGATGCTCGCGGCGCTCACCGTGCTGCCGGCGGCCCTGCGCCTCCTCGGCCGCCGGGTCGACGCCGGACGACTGCCGTGGCGACGCCGTCGCCCGGTCGCCGTCGGTGACGAGCACGGCCGGTGGGCCAGGCTGGCCCGCGCCGTGATGCGTCGTCCCGTCGCGGTCATCGTCGTGACCGTCGTGGTGCTCCTGGCCGTGGCCTCGCCGTTCCTGGGCGCGAAGTGGGGCAGCGTCGACTACCGCGTCCTGCCCGATGACGCGCCCTCCCACGTCGCTGCCGACAAGCTGAACGACGAGTTCGGCCCCGAACGCTCTTTCGCCACCTTGCTCCTCGACGGCGTCGGAGAGGGGGACGTGGCGGCGTACACGGCCGCGGTCGAGCGGGTCGACGGCATCACCGGGGTCCAGCCGGTCGCCGCCGAGGGTGGGCGCACGCTGCTGCGCGTCAGCTGGTTCGGCAACAGCCAGACCGAGCGCTCCCAGGACATCGTCCGCGAGCTGCGCGAGGTCGATCCCGCCTCGGGCCGCACCCTGGTCGGAGGGCTCACGGCCGACACCGTCGACCTGGTCGCCTCGGTCGGCTCCCACCTGCCCTGGATGGGGCTCATCGTCGTCGTGGTGATGCTGGTGCTGCTCTTCTTGGCCTTCGGCTCGCTGGTGTTGCCGGTCAAGGCCGTGCTGATGAACATGTTCTCGATCACCGCGTCCTTCGGCGTCATCACCTGGATCTTCAGCGACGGCCATCTCTCGGACCTGCTCGGCTTCACCCCGCAGGGCTACCTCGACGCCACCAACCCGATCCTCATGCTGGCGATCCTCTTCGGGCTCTCGATGGACTACGAGGTGTTCCTGCTCTCTCGGGTGCGCGAGCAATGGGACCGCACGCACGACAACGACGCGGCGGTGGCCACCGGCGTGCAGAAGACCGGCCGGATCATCACCAGTGCCGCGCTGCTGCTCGCCGTCGTCATCGGTGCCTTCGGCACCAGCGGCATCGTCTTCATGAAGATGCTCGGCGTGGGCATGCTCGTCGCCCTGCTGATCGACGCCACCATCGTGCGGGCCCTGCTGGTGCCGGCCACGATGAAGCTGCTGGGCGACTGGAACTGGTATGCACCCGGCCCGATGCGTCGGTGGTGGGAGCGGCACGGGTTCCGCGAGGGACCCGAGGCCGGGGCTCCCCTCCCCGAGACCGCAGAGACCATCAGCGCAGGAGAGCCCCCGCGTGTGCCGGCAGGCTGACTGACCCGCCCGCCACGGTGACCCCGGAGCCGGTCTCGAACAGCAGCTCGGTGCCGGTCGTCGCGAGGTCGGCCGGCTCGTCCCCGCAGTTGAGAACCAGGTGCAGCGCGCCACGCCGCATCGAGAGGACCCGCGCGTCCTCGTCGACGGTGCACGAGGTGGTCGTGAAGGACGGGTCGGTCAGCTCGGGGTGAGCGCGGCGCAGCCCGGCCAGCCGGTGGTACGCCGCCAGCACCCGCGCGTGCCGGCCGCCCTCGAGCTCCGACCAGTCCAGCCGCGACCGCTCGAAGGTCGCCGGGTCCTGCGGGTCCGGCACCTCGGCGGGGTCCCAGCCCATCTTCGCGAACTCGGCGATGCGGCCCTCCGCGGTCGCCGTGCCCAGCTCGGGCTCGGGGTGGGAGGTGAAGAACTGGAACGGCGTCGAGGCGGCCCACTCCTCGCCCATGAACAGCATCGGCGTGAAGGGCCCGCACATCGTGAGCAGTGCGGCACACACCAGCTGGTCCTCGTCGAGCACCTCGGTCACCCGGTCGCCGCGCGCCCGGTTGCCGATCTGGTCGTGGTTCTGGCTGCACACGACCAGTCGCCAGGTGGGCATCGTGGCCGTGTCGATCGCGACGCCGTGGTCGCGCCCGCGGAAGGAGGAGAAGGTGCCGTCGTGGAAGAAGCCGCGCTCCAGCACCTTGGCGAGCGCACCCAGCGGCTCGAAGTCGGCGTAGTAGCCGGCGGTCTCCCGCGTCAGAGCGACGTGGACCGCGTGGTGGAAGTCGTCGCTCCACTGGCCGTCGAGCCCGTAGCCACCCGCCTCCCGCGGCGTCACCAGCCTGGCGTCGTTGAGGTCGGACTCCGCGATCAGCGTCAGTGGTCGGCCGAGGTGCGCTGACAACGCGGCGACCTCGACCGCCATCTCCTCCAGCAGGTGCAGGTCGGAGGAGTCCTCGAGCGCGTGCACGGCGTCGAGCCGGAGACCGTCGACGTGGTAGTCGGCCAGCCACATCCTGACGTTGTCGAGGATGAGTCGGCGCACCTCCCTCGAGCCTTCCCCGTCGAGGTTCACCAGGTCGCCCCAGGTGTTGCTGCCGGTCTTGAGGTAGGGGCCGAAGAGCGGCAGGTAGTTGCCCGAGGGGCCGAGGTGGTTGTAGACGACGTCCTGGATGACTCCGAGGCCGGCGTCGTGACAGGCGTCGACGAAGCGCTGGTAGGCCTCGGGTCCGCCGTACCCCTCGTGCACCGCGAACCACGCCACGCCGTCGTAGCCCCAGTTGTGCGTGCCGTTGAACGCGTTGACCGGCATCAGCTCGACGAAGTCGACGCCGATCGACCGCAGATGGTCGAGGCGACCCGCCGCCGCGTCGAGGGTCCCCTCCGGAGTGAAGGTGCCCACGTGCAGCTCGTAGATCACCGCGCCGGCGAGCTGGCGACCGGTCCAGGCCTGGTCGGTCCACTCGAAGCGGGTGGGGTCGTGGGTTCGCGAGCGGTGGTGGACGCCCGCCGGCTGGCGGCGCGACCTCGGGTCGGGTCGGGGCACGTCCTCCTCGTCGATCAGGTAGCCGTAGTCGAGGTCTCCCTCCGTCGGGTCCGGCACGGGCTCGGTCGGCGTCCACCAGCCACCGTCGTCCCGCGTCATCTCGACGATGGCATCGCCCACCGACAGTCGCAGGCGCGACGGCCTCGGCGCCCACACGTCGAAGGGACCGCGGCTCATCGCCCCTCCTCCAGCACCACCAGCGCGGCCGGCGAGTCGCCCAGGACCTCCGCGACCCGCCGTGGACCGCCCGGCAGCTCCAGCACCGTCTCGCCCCAACCGCCACGTGCGGCCAGCCCGATCGGCAGCCGGGTCACCACGGCCACCACACCGCCGCGGTCGAAGGCGACCACGTGCTCGGCCGCCTCGCCGCTCGCCCGGACGGGCGTGTACGCCGAGAACAGCTCCGGTCGGTCCCGACGCACGGTGAGCACCTCGTGCACCAGCCGCAGCTTCGCGGCGGCCGGGTCGCCCGCCGTGCCGTCGAGCACGGCGCGGCGGTGGTCGAGGTCGACCCACCTCCGGTTGTCGGGGTCGACGAGGCTGAGGTCCCACAGCTCGGTGCCCTGGTAGACGTCGGGGACGCCCGGGATCGCCAGCGCCAGCAGCTTGGCCGACAGCGCGTTGCTCCACCCCGGCTCGACGACGTGTGCCAGCAGATCGTCGAGCACCGCCCGCACCTCCGGGTCGTCGAAGGCGGCGTCCACCGCCGCATGCACGGCTGACTCGTAGGTCTCGTCGGGCTCGGTCCACGTGGTGTGGTCACCCGCCTCGCGCATCGCCTTCTCGGCGTAGGCGTGCAGGCGGTCGCGCAGCGCGGGGTCGTCGCTCCAGGCCCCGATGACGGCCTGCCACAACAGCGACGCGAAGGCGGTGTCCGGCAAGGGCTTGAGCTCCAGCAGGCGGGCCAGGGAGGAGGACCAGACCTCGGGGATCTCTGCGAGGACGGCGATCCGCGCGCGCACGTCCTCGCTGCGCTTGGTGTCGTGGGTCGTCGTGCAGGTCATCGCGTGCGGCCAGTCGCGCTGGCGCACCGTCATGGCCTCGTGGAAGTCCGTGATCGAGACCGACGCGATGCTCGGGTCGCCGCCGACCTCGTTGAGCGAGGTGAGCGGGCCGTAGCGGTAGAACGCGCAGTCCTCGACGCCCTTGGCCATCACCATCCCGCTGGTCTGCTGGAAGCGCAGCGCTGCGGGCTGGGTCGGGTCCGACAGTGTCGGCAGCAGGTCGTCGAGCACGGCTCCCAGGTCCGGGCGGTGCTCGCGCGCCGAGGCGAAGGCCGCGTCGAGGTGCTCGCGGCCCTCGGGCAGGTAGGACCGGTAGACCGGGAAGCAGGCGAGCAGCTCGGCGACCGCGTCGCGGGTGGTCGGGTCTTCCCGACCCGCTTCGCGGGCGATGCGTCGCACCTCGGCCTGCAGCGCGCCGTCGGCCACCGCGCGCTTGGTCACGTGGGTCAGCTCGTGGAAGTCGACCTCGCTCCCCGGCAGCTGGGCCGCTCGGGGGTCGGTGAGCACCCGGTCGACGAAGGCGAGGGCGTCGTATCCCGTGGTGCCGGCGGTCGCCCACGCGGTCGACAGCACCTCGCCCGGCTCGAGGATCTTCTCGACCAGGACGTACGCCGAATTGGTCAGCCGGGCGAGGTCGTCGAGGTAGCCGCCGGGGTCGCGCAGCCCGTCGGGGTGGTCGACCCGCAGGCCGTCGACCAAGCCGTCGTCGAACCACCGGCGGATCTCGGCGTGCGACACCTCGAAGACCCACGGCACCTCGACCCGGATGCCGGCGAGCGTGGTGATGGTGAAGAACCGCCGGTAGTTGAGCTCGGAGTCGGCCCGCGTCCAGTGGATCAGCTCGTAGGCCTCGGACTCGGGCAGCTCGACGTCGGCGCCCTCCAGCGGCAGCAGCAGCCGCCCGTCGCCGGCCGCCCAGTCGACGTCGAACGCCTCGGCGTAGCTGGACTCCTGCCCCGAGACGAGCAGGTCCCACCACCAGGCGTTGGCCGACGGTGTCGCGACCCCCATGTGGTTGGGCACGATGTCGACGAGCACCCCCATGCCGAGCCGTCTCGCCTCGGCCGACACCGCGGCCAGACCCTCCGGACCGCCGCGCGAGGCGTCCACCCGGTCGTGGGCCACGACGTCGTAGCCGTGGGTCGAGTCGGCCTCGGCCTCGAGGACCGGGGAGAGGTAGACCCAGTCGACCCCGAGGTCGTGGAGGTAAGGCAGCGTCCTGGCGGCCGCATGCAGGTCGAAGTCGGCGGTGATCTGCAACCGGTACGTCGAGGTGGGGACCCGAGAGGTCATCGGTGGCCTCAGACCTGGCCCGCCTGGGCCGCCACGGACGCGGCGACCGACAGGTCGGGCTCGACCTCGGGCTCGGTGTGCTCACGGAACACCAGCACGCTCTTCTCGCCCATCGCGAAGGTCCCGCCGGCCGGGCAGGTCTCCGCGGCGTCGGCGGCCCCGGCGGTGTTGACGACGACGTCCCACGACTCGGCGTACTCCTCGGGCGGCAGGGTCACCTCGCAGTCGCCATCGGCGTTGAAGTAGATGAGGAAGTGGTCGTCCACGATCGGCTCGCCGCGTTCGTCGCGTCCGGCGATGCCGTGGCCGTTGAGATACATCCCGATGGTCTGGGGGCTGTTGTCCCAGTCCTCCATCGGGGAGCCGCCCGGATGCAGCCAGACGATGTCGTTGAGCCGCTCGCCGCCGTCGGGACCCAGGGTCGGGTCGGGCACCCGCACGGTCGATCCGGTGAAGAAGCGCTTGCGGCGGAAGGTCGGGTGCGCCCGCCGCAGCCGGATGAGGGCAGCGGTGAACTCCACGAGTGGCTCGTCCATGCCGTCCCAGTGGACCCAGCTGATCTCGGAGTCCTGGGCGTAGGTGTTGTTGTTTCCGTGCTGGGTGCGACCCATCTCGTCGCCGTGCAGCAGCATCGGGACGCCCTGGGAGAGCAGGAGCGTGGCGAGGACGTTGCGCTGGGCGCGGGCCCGCGCCGCCAGGATGTCGGGGTCGTCGGTGGGCCCCTCGACCCCGTGGTTGTAGGAGCGGTTGTGGCTCTCGCCGTCGTTGTTGTCCTCGCCGTTGGCCTCGTTGTGCTTCTCGTTGTAGGAGACGAGGTCGCGCAGGGTGAAGCCGTCGTGGGCGGTGACGAAGTTGATGCTCGCGAACGGCCGCCGGCCTGAGTGCTCGTAGAGATCGGCCGAGCCCGCGACGCGCGTGGCGAAGTCGCCGATCGCGGGCTCGCCCCGCCAGAAGTCGCGGACCGTGTCGCGGTAGGCGCCGTTCCACTCCGTCCACTGGGGAGGGAAGCCGCCCACCTGGTAGCCGCCGGGGCCGACGTCCCAGGGCTCGGCGATCAGCTTGACCTGGGAGACCACCGGGTCCTGCTGCACGAGCTCGAAGAAGGTCGCCAGCCGGTCGACCTCGTAGAACTCACGGGCCAGGGTCGAGGCGAGGTCGAAGCGGAATCCGTCGACGTGCATCTCGGTCACCCAGTAGCGCAGCGAGTCCATGATCAGCTGGAGCGAGTGGGGGTGCCGCACGTTGAGGGTGTTGCCGGTGCCGGTGTAGTCCATGTAGTAGCGCCGGTCGTCCTCGACCAGCCGGTAGTACGCCGGGTTGTCGATGCCCTTGAAGCTCAGGGTCGGCCCGAGGTGGTTGCCCTCGGCGGTGTGGTTGTAGACCACGTCGAGGATCACCTCGATGCCGGCGATGTGCAGCGACTTGACCATCGCCTTGAACTCCTGGACCTGCTGGCCGAGCACCTCGGCGTTGCGCGCGGAGGCGGCGTAGTCCTCGTGCGGGGCCAGGAACGCGAGGGTGTTGTAGCCCCAGTAGTTGCGCAGTCCCTTGTCGAGCAGCGTGCTGTCCTGGACGAACTGGTGGACCGGCATCAGCTCGATCGCGGTGACGCCGAGCCGCTCGAGGTGGGCGGTGACCGCCGGGTGCGCGATGCCGGCGTAGGTCCCGCGCAGCTCCTCGGGGACGTCCGGGTGCAGCTGGGTGAGCCCCTTGACGTGGGCCTCGTAGATCACCGACTCGTTGTAGGGGATCGCCAGGCGACGATCGCCCTCCCAGTCGAAGAACGGGTTGATGACCACGCCGTACGTCGTGTGGGCGGCCGAGTCGTCTTCGTTGCGCGAGTCGGGGTCGCCGAAGTCGTAGCCGAAGAGCGATTGGTCCCAGCTGATCTCGCGGCCGGTCGCCTTCGCGTAGGGGTCGAGCAGCAGCTTGGCCGGGTTGCAGCGCAGGCCGTTGGCGGGGTCCCACGGGCCGTGGACGCGGTAGCCGTAGCGCTGCCCGGGCTGCACGCGCGGGAGGTAGCAGTGCCACACGTGGGCGTCGACCTCGTTGACCTCGACGCGGGTCTCGGTGCCGTCCTCGTCGAAGAGGCAGAGCTCGACGCGCTCGGCCACCTCGCTGAAGAGCGCGAAGTTGGTGCCGCTCCCGTCGAAGGTCGCGCCGAGCGGGTACGCCGTGCCGGGCCAGGTCTGCATGCGGCTCCTCAAGAGGTCTAGCGTGGATTGGAACGATCAAAGCACAGGCCTGGTGAGGCCGGGATCGGCGAGTAGGTATCCATTACCCGCGAGTAGGATCGGGTCATGCAGCGTGAGATCTATGACGAGGACCACGAGGCCTTCCGTGCCTCGGTCAAGGAGTTCCTGGACCGCGAGGTCGTGCCCCATCTCGAGGAGCACGCCGAGAACCACGTCCTGCCCCGCGAGTTCTGGAAGTCCGCGGGCGCGCAGGGCTTCCTCGGGCTCGAGGTCCCCGAGGAGTACGGCGGGATGGGCGCGGAGGACTACCGCTTCAACGCGGTGCTCACCGAGGAGCTCGCCAAGGTCAACATGACGCTGCCCTCGTGCGTGGGCATCCACGCCGACATCGTCGCGCCGTACCTCGTCCACCTGACGACCGAGGAGCAGAAGAAGCGCTGGCTGCCCGACTTCTGCAGCGGTGACCTGCTCACCGCCATCGGGATGACCGAGCCCGGGGGCGGCTCCGACCTGGCCGCGCTCAAGACGACCGCGGTCCGCGACGGCGACGACTGGGTCATCAACGGGTCCAAGACCTTCATCACCAACGGCGGCAGCGCCGACCTGGTCGTGGTCGCGGCCCGCACCAGCCCGGAGAAGAAGGCCAAGGGGATCTCGCTGTTCGGCGTCCGCACCGACCTCGACGGGTTCTCGGTCGGCCGGGTGCTCGACAAGGTCGGCCAGGACGAATCCGACACCGCCGAACTGGCCTTCGAGGACCTCCGGGTCAGCAACGACGACCTGATCGGCGAGCTCGATACCGGCTTCATCTCGATGATGCAGTTCCTGCCGCAGGAGCGGCTCGGCTCGGCCATCACCAACCTCGCCCACGCCGCACAGATCCTCGACGAGACGCTCGAGTACGTGAAGGAGCGCAAGGCCTTCGGCCAGGCCATCGGGTCCTTCCAGGCCAACCAGTTCCTCGTCGCCGAGCTCGTCACCCAGGTCGAGGTCACCCAGGCGTTCGTCGACCAGTGCATCCTCAAGCACACGCGCGGCCAGCTCACCCCGGTCGACGCGGCCAAGGCCAAGTGGTGGACCTCCCAGGTGCAGAACGAGGTCCTCGACCACTGCGTCCAGCTCTTCGGCGGCTACGGCTACATGAACGAGTACCGCGTTGCCCGCGCCTGGCGCGACGCCCGCGTGACCAAGATCTGGGCCGGCTCCAACGAGATCATGAAGATGCTCATCGGCCGCGACCTCGGCCTGTAGCGAGGAAGGGGATCCGAGACGCTCGCGCTCCCGGTGGTCTGAGGCGTCGGGCTGAGGAGGCGCGTCAGCGCCTGTCTCGAACCCCTGGCCGACAAACCCCCGCGCCACCGGAGGCGATCGCTGGGAGGATCACGGCGTGGTCTCCCTCGAGCAGCTGCTGGCCTGCGCACTGGCCGCGCTGCTGATCGCGGTGATCCCTGGCCCGAGCGTGCTGTTCGTCGTCAGCCGCTCGCTCGCCCTGGGGCGTACGGCGGGCCTCCTCACCGTCGCGGGCAACACCCTCGGCTTCGTGCCACTCGTGCTGGCGGTGGCCTTCGGGCTGGGAGCAGTGGTGGCCGAGTCGGTCGTGCTGTTCACCGCGGTCAAGCTCGTCGGTGCGGCGTACCTCGTCTGGCTCGGGGTGCAGGCGTTCCGGCACCGTGGTGATGCCTCCGGGCTGGTCGGTGCGTCGCCTCGTGGCCGGTGGCGGATCGTGCGCGAGGGTTTCGTGGTGGGCATCAGCAACCCCAAGGTCGTGGTCTTCCTGGCCGCGGTGCTGCCTCAGTTCGTCGACCGCGACCGCGGCGCGGTCTCCGGTCAGCTGCTGGCGCTCGGGCTGGTGGCACTGGTGGTCGGCCTGGTCAACGACGCGACGTACGCGTGGGCGGCCGGCACCGCCCGGGACTGGTTCGGTCGCTCGCCGCGGCGGCTCTCGCGGATGCGCGCCGGCGGTGGCGTGATGATGGTCGGGCTCGGTGGCGCGCTCGCGTTCACCGGCTCCCCCACCACATGAGGGCCTTCGTCGCGGTCGTGCCGCCGGACGAGGTCGTCGCCCACCTCGACGCGTTCCTCGAGCCGCGCCGGGAGGCCGGTGCCTTCCGTTGGACCCTGCCCGAGCACATCCACCTCACGCTGGCCTTCCTCGCCGAGGTCCCCGACCGGGCCCTCGACGACCTCGTCGAGCGGCTCGGCCTCGCGGCCTCACGTCGTACGCCGTTCACGACGCGGATCGCCGGCGGGGGCGCCTTTCCACACGCCGGCCGAGCCCGGGTGCTGTACGCCGGCCTGGAGCTCGCCGACGACGCGCGGCTCGAGCTCGACCGGATGGCGACCGGGGCCCGGGCCGCCGCCGGACCCGCGGGCATCGCCGTCGACGGCCAGCGCTTCCGGCCCCACCTCACCGTCGCCCGCCTCGGCCGCCCGGCCGAGGTGAGCAACTGGGTGCGACTCCTCGATGCCTACCGCGGCCCCGAGTGGGAGGTCGACCGCATCAGACTCGTCGCGTCCCACCTCGGGGAAGGTATGGCTCGCCGTCCGCGCTACGAGACCGTCGAGGAGTTCACGCTAGGTTCGCGCTCGTGAAGATCGCCGTAGCCAAGGAGTCCCTGGAGGGGGAGACCCGGGTCGCGATGGTGCCCGAGCTGGTGGGCAAGCTCACCGCGCTGGGTGCCGAGGTCCTGGTCGAGCCCGACGCGGGTCGGGCCGCGCAGATCACCGACGAGGAGTACGCCGAGGCAGGGGCGGTGACCGATGCCGGCGCGCTCGACGACGCCGACGTCGTGGTGTCGGTGCGTCCGCTGCCGGTGGAGTCGGTGCGCCGGCTCAAGCGCGGGGCAGCCACCTTCTCCTTCCTGCCGGTGGGCAGCGAGCCGCACCTGGTCGTCGAGCTGAGGGACAGCGGGGTCACCTCCTTCGCGATGGAGCTGGTGCCGCGCATCTCCCGAGCCCAGGCCATGGACGCGCTGTCGTCACAGGCGCTGGTCAGCGGCTACCGCTGCGCGGTCGTCGCCGCGGGCATGCTGCGCCGCTTCTTCCCGCTCAACATGACTGCGGCCGGCACGGTCCAGCCCGCCCAGGTAGTGGTGCTCGGCGCCGGGGTCGCGGGGCTCCAGGCCATCGCCACCGCGAAGCGGTTGGGAGCGGTCGTCCGTGCGTACGACGTGCGCGCCGCCGCCGCCGAGGAGATCCGGTCGATGGGGGCCAAGGCCATCGAGCTCGACCTCGAGACCCTCGAGGGTTCCGGGGGCTACGCCCGGGAGATGACCGAGGACCGCGCCGACCGGCAACGCGAGCTCCTGACACCGTTCATCGCCGCCGCCGACGCCCTCATCACCACCGCAGCCGTGCCGGGTCGACAGGCGCCGATGCTCGTGACCCGCGCCATGGTCGAGCAGATGCAGCCGGGCTCGGTGGTCGTCGACCTGGCCTCCGAGAGCGGCGGCAACGTCGAGGGCTCCGTGGCGGGCGAGGTGGTCCGGATCGGCCACGCCCAGGTGTGGGGTGGACAGAACGTCCCCGCCCAGATGCCCGGCCCGGCCTCGAAACTCTACGCCCAGAACATCGTCAACATCGTCTCCTTGATGGTGAGCAAGGCGGACGCCGACAGCGGCGCGTCCGCCGGTTTCACCCCTGACTTCGACGACGAGATCGTCACCGGTGCCTGCGTGACCCACGACGGCCGGATCCACCACGACCCGACCCGGGAGGCCATCGAGGGCCCCGGTCGCGACGGCGACCAGGAGGTCACCCCGTGAGCAACGACGTCGTCTGGCTCACCTTCTTCGTGCTGAGCGTCTTCGTCGGCATCGAGGTGATCAGCAAGGTCTCCTCGACCCTGCACACGCCCTTGATGTCGGGGGCCAACGCCATCCACGGCATCATCCTGCTGGGCGGGATCCTCGTCGCCGGTGAGGCCGAGAGCACGCTCACCCTCACCGTGGCCCTGGTCGCGGTGGTGCTGGCCGCCATCAACATGGTCGGCGGGTTCGTGGTCACCGATCGGATGCTGCAGATGTTCACGCAGAAGAAGCGGAAGCCGGCACAGGCCCAGCCCGAGCGGGGAGACGCCTGATGGAGATCCCCACCTGGGCCCAGCTGGTCTACCTCGCCTGCGGGGTCAGCTTCATCCTCGCCCTCAAGGGGCTGTCGGGACCCAAGACGGCGCGCACCGGCAACCTCATCGGAGCTGCCGCCGCGGTCGTCGCCTGTGCGTTGCCGTTCTTCTACAAGGACGACCTCGACCACGTCCCGCTGATCCTCGGGGCCGTCGTGCTCGGCAGCGTCGCCGGCGCCATCGGGGCCCAGCGGGTCCAGATGACCCAGATGCCGCAGATGGTGGCGCTCTTCAACGGGGTCGGCGGCGGCGCGGCGGCGCTGGTCGCGCTGCTCGAGCTCGTGGAGTTCCGGCACCTCACCGACGACGGCGCCGAGATCCCGACGGCGTTCCTGGTCGCGACCGCGTTCACGGCGCTGGTGGGGTCGATCTCCTTCTCCGGCTCGGTCGTCACCTTCGCCAAGCTGCAGGACCTCATGACCTCGCGGCCCGTCGTCTTCCCGGGTCTGCCGCTGGCCTTCGGCGGGCTCTTCGTCGGCGCCCTCGTGCTCTCCGGGATCACGGTCCCCGAGCCGGTGGTGTGGGCCGGGATCGTGCTCGCTCTGGTGGGCCTCCTGCTGGGTGTGCTCCTGGTGCTCCCCGTCGGCGGTGCCGACGTACCGATCGTGATCTCGCTGCTCAACGCGTTCACCGGCCTGACCGTGGCGGCGGGGGGCTACGTCCTGCAGAACACCGTGCTGCTCATCGCCGGCACGCTGGTCGGCGCGAGCGGCACGTTCCTGACTCTGCTGATGGCGCGGGCCATGGGTCGTTCGGTGGCCAACATCCTCTTCGGGGCGCTCAAGGGCGGGTCGACCCTCGGTGCCGGCGAGGCGAGTGACCGGCCGGTCAGGAGCGCCAGCCCCGAGGACGCCGCGATCATGCTCAACTACGCCGAGCGAGTGATCATCGTGCCGGGCTACGGACTTGCGGTCGCGCAGGCCCAGCACACGCTGCGCGAGCTCGTCGACGTCCTCAACGAGCGCGGTGGCGAGGTCGACTACGCCATCCACCCCGTCGCCGGGCGGATGCCGGGTCACATGAACGTGCTGCTCGCCGAGGCTCAGGTGCCCTACGAGCAGCTCAAGGAGATGGACGAGATCAACGACGACTTCAAGGACACCGACGTCGTCCTGATCGTCGGCGCCAACGACGTCGTCAACCCGGCGGCCAAGACCGAGCCGGGAGCGCCGATCTACGGCATGCCCATCCTCAACGCCGACGAGGCCAAGCAGATCATCTTCATGAAGCGCTCGATGCGCCCCGGCTTCGCGGGCATCGAGAACGAGCTGCTCTTCGACGAGAAGACCGTCCTGCTCTTCGGTGACGCCAAGGACTCGATGGGCAAGCTGCTCAGCGCCGTCAAGGCCCTGTAGCCGCCGCCGCACCACCAAATTGCACTCTCGGCCAATGGAGTGCAAGACTGCACCATGTGATCGAAAGTGCAACGCGGCGGCGTAGCGGAACTGCTGACACCATCACGCTCTGCGCCCAGCGCCTCACGATCGAGCACGGCCTCGACGGCTTCACGATGGACGACCTGGCCGCGGCTGCCGGGGTGTCGCGGCGCACGCTCTTCAACTACTTCCCGAGCAAGATCGACGCCGTGCTCGGCGAGTGGCCGGTGCTCGACGACGACGACGTCGACGAGTTCACCGCGGGTGGACCCGACCACGACCTGCTCCTGGACCTCCGGAGCCTCGTCGTGCCGCTGTTCGAGACCGAGGTCGTCGACCGCGAGCTGATCGAGCGACAGCGTCGGATCCTGCTGGACAACCCGCGCCTGATGGCGGCGGTCCACGCCCGCTACGAGGCGATCAGCACCGACATCGTCGACCACATCGGCACTCGCGAAGGTCCCACCTTCACCCAGCTCCGCGCGCGCGTCGCCGTCAACATGCTCGCCGTCCTCTTCGACTCGGCCATGCAGCAGTGGCTCGACGACCCGCGCCAGCGACCGATCACCTTCCACTTCGACGAGGCGCTGCGCACCGCGCGGTCCCTCTTCGGTGCCTGACCCGCACCGCACGTCCGACCACCGAGGAGCACCACCATGGCCACCTACCTGTACCGACTGGGACGCACGGCGTACCGCCGTTGGCCGATCTTCCTCGGCGCCTGGCTGGTCCTCTTCGTCACTGTCGGGGCCCTGGCCGCATCGTTCGGGACCTCGACGTCGGACAACCTCGACATCCCGGGCCTGAAGTCCAACGAGGCCGCCGAGCTGCAGGCCGAGCTGTTCCCCGGCAGCCGCGCGGCACTGGAGACCGCCAACATCAACGTCGTCGTGGCCGTCCCCGAGGGGCAGCGGCTCGACGACCCGACGTACGCCGCCCGCATCACCGCCCTGGTCGCCGACCTCGCGGAGGGTCCCCAGATCCCGGACGACCTGGCCTCACCCGAGAGCCAGGCCGCCATCAACCCGGTCAACGCGCTGGCAGGCCCCCCGCTCGGCGGCCCGGCCGCGGTGTTCGCCCCCGTCACCGAGGACGGCCGCGTCGGTGTCATCAGCTTCATCCTCGACGCCGAGAACGTGAACGGGGTCGACCGGGGCACCCAGGACGCCATCGAGGAGGCAATGGACGCCGTCCGTGGTGACGGCCTGACCGTGGAGGCCAACGGCCAGGGCATGGCCGCGGTCGAGCCGCCGGGGGGCGTGGCCGAGGCCATCGGCATCGGGGTCGCCATCCTGGTGCTCGTCTTGACCTTCGGTTCGCTGGTGGGCGCCGGGCTCCCCATCCTCACCGCCGTGTTCGGCGTCGGGCTCGGCCTGGCGGGGGTCACCGCCATGACCGCTCTGACCGACGTCAGCAACACCGCACCGGTCCTGGCCAGCATGATCGGCATCGCGGTCGGCATCGACTACTCATTGTTCATCCTGGCGCGCTACCGCAGCGAGCTCGAGCACACCGACGACCGTGAGGAGGCCGTCGGCATCGCCGTCGGCACGGCCGGGTCCGCCGTCGTGTTCGCCGGGCTGACCGTCCTCATCGCGCTGTGCGCGCTCGCCGTGGTGGGGCTGCCGTTCCTGACCTCGATGGGGCTGGCGGCTGCGGGCACCGTGCTCGTCGCCGTCCTCGTGGCTCTGACCCTGGTCCCCGCCCTCCTCGGCCTGCTGAAGTCGAAGGCCTTCGGCGGTCGGGTGCGCCACCACCGCCCGAAGCGCGACGCCGAGGGGGCTGTGCTCAACAACGGCGTCCGCTGGGCGCGACTGGTGGGTCGCCGCCCGGTCGCCGTGATCGTCCTCTCCGTGGTCGCGCTCGGGGCCCTCGCCATCCCGCTCAAGGACCTCTACCTCGCCTTCCCGACCGACAGCACCAAGCCGGCGAGCACCACCCAGCGCCAGGCCAGCGACCTGCTGGCCGAGTCCTTCGGCCCCGGCCGGGAGGCGCCGTTCCAGGTGATCGTCGACGGCAGCGACCTGCCGGAGTCCGCGCGCGAGCAGGCGTACGCCGACGTCGCGCGGTGGGCTGCGGACCAGGAGGGCGTCGTCGGCGCCGTCGACCTGGCGCTGCTGCTCGGTACGCCGCAGGAGGGCGCCACCCCGCCTGGTGCCCAGGTGCTGCTGGTGCCGGCGTACTCGCCGGACGACCAGCGCACCGTCGACCTGCTCGAAGCGCTCCGGGCGGCCGAGCCCGACATCGAGGCCGCCACCGGCACCGACATCGGGATCACCGGGCTCACCGCGGTGACGACCGACGTGTCCGACCTGCTCGATCGAGCGACGCCGATCTACCTCGCGCTGGTGGTCGGGCTCGCGTTCCTGCTGCTCGTGCTGGTCTTCCGCTCGATCCTGGTGCCGCTGACGGCCACGCTCGGGTTCCTGCTCTCGGTGCTGGCGACCCTCGGCGCGACGGTCGCGATCTTCCAGCAGGGGGCGTTCGGTCTCGTCGAGAGCCAGCCCATCGTGAGCTCGGCCCCGATCTTCATCGTCGGTGTGGTGTTCGGCCTGGCGATGGACTACCAGGTCTTCCTGGTGACCCGGATGCGGGAGGCGCACGTGCACGGCATGTCGACCCGCGACGCCGTGGTCGACGGCTTCCGCAACTCGGCCCGGGTCGTCGCGGCCGCGGCGGTCATCATGATCGCGGTGTTCTCCGGCTTCATGTTCGAGCCCGACCCGGTCACCAAGATGTTCGGCTTCTCGTTGGCCGCCGCCATCGTGCTGGACGCCTTCGTGGTCCGGATGATCCTCATCCCCGCCGTCATGGACGTGATGGGGGAGAGGGCCTGGTGGCTGCCGGCCTGGCTCGACCGGCTCCTGCCCGAGGTCGACGTCGAGGGCGAGAAGCTGGAGCGGGTGCACCCGGTGACCCTGAGCATCGAGGCTGAACCCGAGCCCGAACCCGAGCTCGCCGTTGCGGGCCGGTAGCCGGAGCGAGCCCTCTCAGCCGACCACGCCGTAGAGGCGATCGCCCGCGTCGCCGAGTCCGGGAACGATGTAGCCCTTGTCGTTGAGCCTCTCGTCCATCGCGGCCGTGACCACGGTGACCGGCACGTCGAGCCCCTCGAGCGAGGTCTCGAGCCGTTCGCACCCCTCGGGCGCCGCGAGCAGGCAGATCGCCGTGATGTCGTCGGCGCCGCGCGAGGTGAGGAAGCGGATCGCGGCGGCCAGCGTGCCGCCGGTGGCGAGCATCGGGTCGAGCACGTAGCACTGCCGGCCGGACAGATCGTCGGGGAGCCGCTCGGCGTACGTCGAGGCCTGCAGCGTCTCCTCGTTGCGCACCATCCCGAGGAAACCCACCTCGGCGGTCGGGCAGCAGGCGCATCATCCCGTCGAGCATCCCCAGCCCGGCGCGCAGGATCGGCACCACCAGCGGCTTGGGCGAGGCCAGCTTCACCCCGGTGGTCGGGCCCACCGGCGTGACGATGTCGTGCGGGTCGACCCGCACGTCGCGGGTCGCCTCGTAGGCCAGCAGCGTCACGAGCTCGTCGGCCAGCCGACGGAAGGTCGGGGAGTCGGTCGCCTCGTCGCGCAGCACGGTCAGCTTGTGGGCGACGAGCGGATGGTCCACGACGTGGGTGCGCATGCCCGGCACCCTAGTGCGGCCCAGGCGGGCGGAGTCTGGGACGACAGGAGCAACGGGTTGGCCCCCTCCTCCCCGTCGTGCCACGCTGAGGTCATGAAGACGGTCGAGAGCCAGGTCGACGCGGTCGACTACGCCCTGGCCGCCTTCCGCGACGCCGGTGTGTGGCAGGTCGAGGAGCTGACCCGCCACCACCTCGCCGACGTGCCCACCCTCGCCCAGGCGCTGCGCCGGTTCCCGGGCGACGCAGGCACGGTGGGCCTGGTCGCTGTCGACGAGGACTTCTTTTTGATCATCCGGGTGCTCGCAGGCCAGACCCGGGTGCTCCTCTCCGACATCACGGCCGCCGACGAGTGGGAGCTCGCCGGCTCGGCCGTCGACTTCCTCGGTCTGCCCGAACCCGAGGACGACGACGACCAGGCGCCGGCCGGACACCTCGACCTGCTCGGCGACCTGGGCGTGCAGGCGATGGACCTGGGCATCCTGCTCGACGACGACCTCCACCCCGACGAGGCGCTCTCCGAGATCGCCCGCCGCCTCGGCTTCGGGGAGCAGTTCGACGACGCCGTCGGCCTCACCTCGGCCTGACCCTTGGCGTACGACGAGCCCATGCTGGCTGCCCTCGCGGAGGCGCGGCTCGCTCTCGAGACGGACGACGTCCCGGTCGGCGCGGTCGTCGTCGACGCGGCGGGCGCCGTCATTGGGCGCGGCCGCAACGTCCGCGAGGCGGAGGGGGACCCCACCGGTCACGCGGAGGTCGTGGCGCTGCGTGGAGCGGCGGCCGGCCGAGGCCGGTGGCGCCTCGAGGGCTGCACCCTGGTCGTGACCCTCGAGCCCTGCACGATGTGCGCAGGTGCGGCCGTCCTCGCCCGGGTCGACCGGATCGTCTTCGGGGCCTTCGACCCGAAGGCCGGAGCGGTCGGATCGCTGTGGGACGTCGTGCGCGACCGTCGCCTCAACCACCGACCCGAGGTGGTCGCCGGTGTCCTCGCGGACGAGTCGACCGTCCTGCTCGAGGAGTTCTTCGAGCGCCGGCGGTCCGCGCCGTGACCTTCGAGCTGTCGCGCGACCAGGCGCGCCGCATCGCCGTGCGCGCCCAGCTGCTGAGCGCCGAACGGCCCGACGACGTCATGACGGTGGCCCGCCACCTGGGCGTCGTCCAGCTCGACCCCACCGCCCCCATCGCGCCCAGCGCCGACCTCGTGCTGTGGAGCCGGATCGGGGGCGACTACCGGCCTGCCGACCTCCAGGACGCCCTCGACCGCCACCTGCTCGTCGACTACGGCGGGATGGCCCGCCCGGCCGAGGACCTGGCGCTGCACCGGGCCGAGATGGCGCGCTGGCCGGGAGCGCAACCGTGGAAGGAGTGGCAGCGTGGACTCGTCGACTGGGTCGCGGCCAACGAGTCCTGCCGCCTCGACGTCCTCGAGCGGCTACGGGGGGACGGGCCCCTTCCGCTGAGCGAGCTGCCCGACACCTGTGCGGTGCCGTGGGCCTCCAGCGGTTGGAACGACGACAAGAACGTGCGCATGTTGCTCCGACAGATGATGGCCCGCGGCGAGGTCGCGGTCGCCGGTCAGCAGGGCCGCGAGAAGCTCTGGGACCTCGCCGAGCGGGTCTACCCCGACGCCGAGGTGCCGTCCCCGAGGAGGCGATCCGCAGGCTGGACGAGCATCGGCTCCGGGCCCTCGGCATCGCCCGCGCGAAACGCCCGCAGGTCCCCATCGAGCCGTGGGGCGTGGGGGAGAGCGGCGTACCCGCCGTGGTCGAGGGGACCAGGGGCACGTGGCGCGTCGACCCGGCCTACCTCGACGAGCAGGCGTTCCCCGGTCGGGTGGCACTGCTGTCGCCCTTCGACCGTCTGGTCGTCGACCGACTGCGCACCGAGGAGCTCTTCGGCTTCGAGTACCACCTCGAGATGTTCAAGCCCGTCGCGAAACGACGCTGGGGCTACTACGCGCTCCCCGTCCTGTGCGACGACCGCCTCGTCGGGAAGCTCGACGCGACGGCCGACCGCGCCGCAGGCGTGCTGTTCGTCGACGCCGTCCATCGTGACGCCGGGTTCACCCCCGAGGTCGGCGAGCGGGTGGAGGGCGAGATCGAGGCCCTGGGCGCGTGGCTCGGCCTCCAGGTCCAGTACGCCGGACGGTCCTGACCCGACGGGTCGAGGCCACCCAAGTCGATTCGGGCCCGACCACGGCCCTCCGGTAGCCTTCCGCGCGGTGGCGTGTCCGAGCGGCCTAAGGAGAACGCCTCGAAAGCGTTTGTGGGTGCAAGCCCACCGAGGGTTCAAATCCCTCCGCCACCGCCAGCCAACCGTTCGGCCTCGACCTGCCTCCTCGCGGGTCGAGGCCGTTCTCGCGTCCCGCCCCCTGCGGTCCCCGCTGCAGGAAGCCCACTGCGGGGCGACCTGTGGCTACGCTGCTGTCCATGGCCACTGCTGATCAGCTGAACGTCCAGGTGAGCGGACCCGCTGACGGCAGACCGATGGTGTTCGTGCACGGGTTCGGCTGCGACCAGCACATGTGGCGCTTCGTCGCTCCGGCGTTCGCCGACGACCACCGGGTCGTCACCTTCGACCTGGTCGGCGCCGGCGACGCCGACCCGGCGGCCTGGGACCCCGAGCGCTACGTCTCCCTCGACGCCTACGCCGAGGACATCCTCGAGGTGGTCCGCGAGCTCGACCTCGACGACGTCATCCTCGTCGGGCACTCGGTCTCGGCGATGACGGGCGTGCTCGCCGTGGTCGCCGAGCCCGAGCGGTTCGCCGGCCTGGTGATGATCGGCCCCTCGCCGCGCTACATCGACGACGGACGCGACTACCGCGGCGGCTTCTCCGAGGCCGACATCGAGGGGCTGCTGACCTCCCTGGACAGCAACTACCTCGGCTGGTCGACTGCCATGGCGCCGGTGATCATGGGCAACCCCGACCGTCCCGCGCTGGGCAGCGAGCTCACCGACGAGCTTCTGCCGGATGCACCCCGACATCGCCCGCCAGTTCGCGCGGGTCACCTTCCTCAGCGACTGCCGCGACGACCTGCCCCGGGTCAGCGTCCCGACCCTCGTGCTCCAGTGCCGTGAGGACGCGATCGCCCCGGTCGAGGTCGGCCAGTACGTCGCCGACGCGATCCCCGGCGCACGCATGGTGCTCCTCGACGCGACCGGCCACTGCCCCCACCTCAGCGCCCCCGACGACACCGATCGCCGCGATCCGCGACTTCCTCGGCTCGCGGCGACCGGCGTCACGTGACCTTCTGACCGAGCCCAGCGGCCAGTCGGACCGGGCCCGGGCCGCGTTCCTGGACGCCCTGGTCCACGACGACCCGGTCGCGCTCTACGAGTCGGCACCGTGCGGCTTCCTCACGACCACCCCCGACGGCCTCATCGTCAAGACCAACGCCACCTTCCGGACCTGCGTGCAGCGCGCGGCCGCCGAGCTGGTCGGCGACATGCTGTTCGCCGAGCTGCATGACCGTGGGCAGCCGGATCTACCACGACACCCACTTCGGGCCCTCGCTCCTCATGCTCGGGCCACATCAGCGAGGTCGCCCTCGACCTCGTCCGAGCCGACGGCACGTCCGCTCCCGGTGCTGGTCAACGCCTCCCTGGCTCGTCGGCGAGGACGGCCGGCCGCGCGCGGTCCGGATCGCCGTCTTCGACGCCACCGAGCGGCGCAGCTACGAGCGCGAGCTGCTCGAGGCCAAGCGCGGCGCGCCGAGGCCTCCGAGCAGGAGGCGCGCGCCCTGGCCCGGACCCTCCAGCAGACGCTGATCCCACCGGTCCCGCCCGAGATCCCGGGGCTGCGAGCTGGCGGCGGCGTACCACCCCGCCGGCGCAGGGCAACGAGGTCGGCGGCGACTTCTACGACGTGTTCTCGGTCGGCACCGACGACTGGGTGGTCACCGTCGGTGACGTCTGCGGCAAGGGCTACGAGGCGGCGATCGTGACCGCCCTCGTGCGGCACACCATCCGCGCCCTGTGCGTCGGCGAGCGAGCGCCCGGGCCGGGTGCTGCGCGGGCCTCGACGAGGTGCTGCACCAGCACCCGACCGACCGGTTCTGCACGGCGCGTGCTGCTTCGGCTCACCCGGGCTCCCGAGACGGCTGGTCGGTCGAGGTCGAGTCTCGGTGGGCCATCCGCCACCGCTCGCTCTGCCGGGCCGGGCTGCCCGCCGTAGCCCGTGGGTTCGGCCGGGCCCCTGCTCGGCGTGGTCGACGACGCCCGTCTTCGACGACACCGACCTTCCGCCTCGAGCCGGGGCGACGTCTCGCTGCTCTACACCGACGGCGTCGTCGAAGGACGTCGCGGCGACGACTTCTACGGCGAGGACCGCTTGGTGGCCTGCGTGGACGCCCTGGGCTGCGACGCGCAGGTCCTCGTCGACGGGCTCGTCCGTGACGTGGTCGAGTTCTCGGGTGGCACGTCCTACGACGACGTCGCCGTGCTCGCGCTCACGGCCACCACCTGAGGCCCCGCCCCGTCACCGCCACCCGTCGGGGTGGGTGAGGGTTATCCCTTGACTTCACGTCCACCTGTTCCCGGGTGCCAGAGATCGGTCCTACGCTCCCCGAGCCGGCCGGCCGAGTGGCCCGGGTGGGACCGGTGGACGTTCTCGAGGAGTCCCGTTGAACCGCACTGTCCGCACCAGCGCCCTGGCCCTGGGTGGTCGGCGCTCGCCGCCGGCCTCACCCTCACAGCCGGCGTCACCAGCACCACCGCCCACGCCGTCGCCTCCGGAGAACCCGGACTGGCGCCGCTCCGGACCGGCGCCGACTCGAGCGCGATCGAGGGCCGCTACATCGTCGTGCTGGAGAAGGGCGACTCCGCCCGCCAGACCGACCGCATGACCGATCGCGCGGCCGACCGGGCGCGCGCCGACGGCGCCACGGGGGTCAAGGAGTTCGACGCCCTGGGCGGCTTCGTCGCCAGGCTCACCGCCGACCAGCTGCAGCGAGGTCCGCGAGGACCAGGCGGTGGCCTACGTCGAGCAGGACCAGCGCGTCAGCGTGGTCGGCGACCCAGCCCAACCCCACCTGGGGCCTGGACCGGATCGACCAGCGCGACCTGCCGCTGAACGCCAGCTACACCTACACCCCGACCGGATCCGGGGTCGATGCCTACATCATCGACACCGGCATCCTCACCTCGCACGCGGAGTTCACCGGGCGCACGGCCACCGGCTACACCGCGATCAGTGACGGCCGCGGCACCACCGACTGCAACGGGCACGGCACCCACGTCGCCGGCACCGTCGGCGGCACGACGTACGGCGTCGCCAAGGCCGTCACCCTGATCCCCGTGCGCGTGCTGGGCTGCAACGGGTCCGGCTCCAACTCCGGGGTCATCGCCGGCATGGACTGGGTGGCCAACAACGCCAGCGGCCCCTCGGTCGCCAACATGAGCCTGGGTGGCGGTGCCTCCCAGGCCACCGACGACGCGGTCAACCGGATGGTCGCGCGCGGCGTGACCGTCGTCGTCGCCGCCGGCAACGAGAACCAGAACGCCTGCAACGTCTCGCCGGCCCGGGCCGCCGAACGCGATCACCACGGGGTCGACGACCAACACCGACGCCCGCTCGTCGTTCTCCAACTACGGCACCTGCGTCGACATCTTCGCGCCCGGGCAGCAACATCACCTCGGCCTGGTACACGTCCACCACGCGCGACCAACACCATCTCGCGGCACGTCGATGGCCTCACCGCACGTCGCCGGTGTCGCGGCGCTCTACCTGCAGGGCAACCCGTCGGCCTCGCCCGCCACGGTCGCCAACGCCATCACGAGCACCGCCACGACCGGCAAGGTCACCAACGCCGGCACCGGCTCGCCCAACCGGCTGCTCTACTCGCCGCTCACCGGTGGTGGCACCACGCCGCCGCCGACCGGCGGCGACTGCGACGAGACCGTCACCGGCAGCGTGGCCTCGCGGCGCCGAGTCGACCGCGGTCAGCTTCACGATGTCCGGCTCGGGCAAGCTCACCGGGTGCCTGACCGGCCCCGGTGGCACCGACTTCGACCTCTACCTCGACAAGTGCAACGGGTCGAGCTGGGTCGAGGTCGCCGCCGGTGAGAGTGCGACCTCCACGGAGAACGTCACCTACAACGGCACCGTCGGGCAGTACCGCTGGGTCGTCTACGCCTACAGGGCTCCGGCAGCTACACCCTGCGCCACGGGCGGCCCTGACGCCTCGACAGTCCGACGGCTCCCGACCCGAAGGTCGGGAGCCGTCGGCGCACGTCATGATCGACCGATGAGCGTGCGGGTCGAGACCGACGGTCCAGTGACGACGGTCGTGATCGACCGCCCCGAGGTGCGAAACGCCGTCGACCGGACCACGGCGGAGCAGCTCGCCGACGCCTTCCGGGCCTTCGACGCCGACGCCTCCCAAGCGGTGGCAGTGCTGTGGGGAGCAGGCGGCACGTTCTGCGCCGGCGCCGACCTGCAACGCCTCGACAACCGGATCGAGACCGACGGGGACGGGCCGATGGGTCCGACCCGGATGAGCCTCGGCAAGCCGGTCATCGCCGCCGTCGAGGGGTACGCCGTCGCCGGTGGGCTGGAGCTGGCGATCTGGTGCGACCTTCGGGTCGCTGCAGACGACACCTGCTTCGGGGTCTTCTGCCGTCGCTGGGGGGTGCCGCTCATCGACGGTGGCACGGTCCGCCTGCCGCGGCTGGTCGGTGCCGGCCGGGCGATGGACCTGATCCTCACCGGCCGCGAGGTGGACGCTCGGGAGGCCCTCCGGATCGGGCTGGTCGACCGGGTGGTGCCGACCGGGACGGCCCGATCGAGCAGGCCGAGGCGCTCGCCCGCGAGCTGGCCGGGCTCCCGCAGGCTGCCTGCGCTCGGACCGGCTCTCGGTGTTGGAGCAGGACGGCCTCGACGAGGCCGCCGCCATGGGAAACGAGCTGCGCCGCGGTTGCGCCGTGCTGGGCGAGGAGATGGTGGAGCACGTGGAACGCTTCCGGTCAGGGGAGGGCCGGCACGGGTCCTGATGCCCCGTAGCCTGCCCTCATGTCGACCTGGTTCGCCACGCCCGCCGACGTCGCCACCCGGCTCACCGCGGCCGGTTACCTCGCCGACGGCCCGACGGCGACGACGGCCTACCTCGCCGGCGCCCTCGAGAAGCCGCTCCTCGTCGAAGGGCCGGCTGGGGTCGGCAAGACCGAGCTGGCCAAGGCGGTGGCGCGCGCGACCGGGGCCTCGCTCGTGCGACTGCAGTGCTACGAGGGTCTCGACGAGGCCCGCGCGCTCTACGAGTGGAACTACAAGAAGCAGCTGCTCCGCATCCAGGCGACCTCCGACGACCAGTCGTGGTCCGAGACGCACGACGACGTCTTCACCGAGGAGTTCCTGCTGACCCGTCCGCTGCTGACCGCGATCCGGCAGGACGAGCCGACGGTGCTGCTCATCGACGAGGTCGACAAGACCGACGTCGAGGTCGAGGGCCTGCTGCTCGAGGTGCTCTCCGACTTCCAGGTGACGATCCCCGAGCTGGGCACCATCTCCGCCGTTCGACGCCCGTTCGTCGTCCTCACCTCCAACGCCAGCCGCGAGCTCTCCGAGGCCCTCAAGCGGCGGTGCCTCTACCTGCACCTCGACTACCCCGACGCCGAGCGCGAGCGCGAGATCGTCACCTCGCAGGTGCCCGACCTCGACGAGCGGGTGGCCGACCAGCTCGTCGCGACGGTCGCCCGGCTGCGCGAGCTGGAGCTGAAGAAGGCGCCCTCGATCGCCGAGTCGGTCGACTGGGCGCGCACGCTGATCGCCCTCGAGATCCGCGAGCTGGACGACAAGGCGATCGACGACACCCTCGGCGTCGTGCTCAAGCACGCCTCCGACCACCAGCGGGCGGTCAAGGAGCTGCGGCTCCGATGAGGTGGTCGTGACCACCTCGGGGCTGCTCGACCGGCACCTCGCCTTCGTCGAGGCCCTGCGCGGCGCGGGCCTGTCGGTGTCGCTGGCCGAGGACCTCGACGCCGTGGCGATGCTGGGTGCCCTCGGATGGGACGACCGCGTCGTGGTCCACGACGGCTATGCCGCGACCCTGGTGAAGAAGCAGTCCCAACGGCCGACCTTCGAGGCGCTGTTCGACCTCTACTTCCCGCCGATGGTGGGTGGCGGTGTCAGCAGACCGCGACGACGACTCCTCGGGGCCGGTGCGTGACAGCGCCGACGCGCTCACCGCGTTCCGTGAGGAGCTGCTCGAGGCGCTGGTCGATGACGACCAGCGGGTCCTCGCGCGACTCGCTGCGGAGATGGTCGGACGCTTCGGCGCCATGCCGGGCCGGGGTCCGGGGCTGTCGAGCTGGTCGGCCTACACCGCGCTGCAGCGGGTCTCGCCCACCGAGCTGACCGACCGGATCGTGGCCGCGCTGCTTGCCCAGGGAAGGTCCGAGGAGGAGGGCGGGCGGGCGGCGGGTCGCCGGATCGGTGCGTTCACGGCACGCGTCGAGGCCGACGCACGCCGCCGGATCGCGGAGGAGAAGGGGGCCGACCACGTGGCTGCGGTCGCGCTGCGACCCAGCATCGACCGGCTCGACTTCACCGCGGCGCGCAAGGCCGACCTGGAGGAGATGCGCCGCGAGATCTACCCGCTCGCGCGCCGGCTCGCGACCCGGCTGACCAAGGAGCACCACGCGAGGCGACGTGGACCGCTGGACTTCCGGCGTACGGTCCGGGCCTCGATGTCGACCGGCGGCGTGCCGTTGGTGACCCACCACCGCCCCAAGCGCCCGCACCGCACGGAGCTGGTCGTGCTCTGCGACGTCAGCGGCTCGGTGGCCAACTTCGCGCAGTTCACGCTGCTGCTCGTCTTCGCCCTGCGCGAGCAGTTCCAGAAGGTCCGCGCCTTCACCTTCATCGACCACGTGCACGAGGTCACCCACCACTTCACGCCCGGCGCCGACGTCGTCGACGTCATGATCGACCTCGCCGCGAGCACCGCCCACGCGGCGATGTGGGGCCGCACGAACTACGGCCGCGCCTTCGCCAAGTTCGCCGAGAGCCATGGCGACGCCCTCGGCCCCAAGTCCTCGCTGCTGATCCTGGGTGACGCCCGATCCAACTACAGCGACCTGAACGAGCAGGTGCTGCGCGACCTCGCCGGCCGCGCCCGGCACGCCTGGTGGCTCAACCCCGAGCACCGTCGGCACTGGGGCACCGGCGACTCCGCCGCCGGCCCCTACGGCGAGATCGTCCCGATGGTCGAGTGCCGCAACCTGACCCAGCTCGGCGATTTCGTCCACGACCTCGCGCGGTAGTCGGTGGTCGCGTTGCCTTCGGTGGTCGAGCGGTCCTCCGGTAGTCGAGTTGCCCTTCGATGGTCGAGTTGCCCTTCGGTGGTCGAACGGTCCTCCGGTGGTCGAGCTTGTCGAGACCCCGCCCGGTCCGCGAGATCGACCCATGACCGGGCAGGAGGCAGGATCGGGGTGTGCAGACACGTCGCTGGGCCGTGGGAGCCCTGACCGGACTACTCGGGACGGCGCTGGCGTTCACGACGACCGGCCCCGTCGCCGCTGGTGACTCGACCCGTGAGCCCGTGCCCACGGCCGACGACGACGTACGCCGCGTCGTCTTCGTCGGCAACAACTGGGAAGGCACCGCCGACGTGCTCGACCCCGACACCTTCGAGCGGCTCGGCACCCTCGACGTGGTGCCGGACTACGAGGCGCGGATGCAGGAGATCGCGACCAACCCCTACCGGCTGGCCTACTTCCTGGCGATCCGCGGCCGCGATCGGCGAGGGCAACGACCAGTTCGTCGACGACATGTACTCCTCGAACGACGGCAGGCTCGTCATCATCTCGCGGCCCTCGTTCGCCGACGTCGTCGCGATCAGCCTGGACACCAAGGAGATCGTCTGGCGCTTCCCGGTCTCCGGCGTCCGCTCGGACCACATGGCGATCTCGCCCGACGGCAAGACGGTGGTGGTGAGCGCGTCGACCGGCAACGTCGTGCACGCGATCCGGATGTCCGACGGCAAGGACCTCGGGCAGTTCCCCAGCGGCGGCTCGCCGCACGAGAGCACCTACATCGACGACGGAAAACGCATCATCCACGCCAGCATCGGCATGGTCTACAGCCCGCTCGACCAGCCCGAGCTCGACCCGACCAAGGACGAGCGGGTGCTTCAGATCGTCAACGCGCGCACCCTCGAGGTGGTCCGGCGCTACAACCTGCGCAAGGCGCTGGACCGGCGCTGGGCTCGAGGACACCTCAACCGCCGTACGCCCCATGACGCTCTCGCCGGACGAGGACAAGGTCTACTTCCAGCTCTCCTTCTTCCACGGCTTCGTGGAGCTGGACCGCAGGTCCGGTGAGATCACGCACGTGAAGCGGCTGCCCGACCTGGTGAAGTCGACCCCGCGCGAGCTCTACCTCCTCGACTCGGCGCACCACGGGATCGCCATGAACCCCGCCGGCACCAAGCTCTGCGTGGCCGGCACGATGTCGGACTACGCGACGCTCGTCGACGTCCGCACGTGCGAAGCACACCCCGCTGCTCAAGCGGGGTCTCAAGCCCTACTGGGTCACGCCGAGCTACGACGGCCGGCATTGCTACATCTCCTGGAGCGGCACCGACCGGATCTCGAAGATCTCCTACCGCACCGGCCGGATCACCGACAGCATCCGGGTCGGCGACCACCCGCAGCGGGTGCGCAACGGCGTCGTACGCAAGGACTTCGTCGCCGGTCTCGGGATCGCCGGCTCATCGGCCCCCAACCGGACGTCCGCCGCCACCCTCTGGGAGACCCCCACCTCCGCCTGGTGAGGCCGCGCCGCCGCATGTAACACGCTGTTGGCCGGCCCTCCACGCCGATGCAGCGGCGTGGCAGTGCCACAGACGGCGTGTTGCATGAGTACGCCGGTCAGCGCCCCGCGTCGGCCACCACGCGCAGCAGGTGCTCGTGGGTCTCGGCGTCGGCGGCCGCGAGGATGCCGTCGCCGCTCTCGTGCAGCGGGGACCCGTCGAGGGCGGTCACCACCGCGCCCGCGCCCCGGCACACCGCGATCCCTGCGGCGAAGTGGACGCTGTCGCGCACATCGCCCTGCTCGACGTAGGCCGCCATGCGTCCGGCCGCGACCCAGGTCAGGCCCAGGGTGGTGGAGAGGCTCCGGTGCCGGAAGTGAGCGTCGAACACCGGATGGGCGACGACCCGTGCCGCCCACGAGGCAGGGTGGGCCCAGACGTCGACCAGCACCGACCCGGCGTCGGGGCGGAGGGCCTCGGTCGTGTCACCGACGCTCAGCCACGCCCCGTCGCCGTCGGTCCAGAAGAGCTCCTGGGCGAAGGGGTCGGCCACCGCGGCGACCCCACCCTGCGGCGACCGCAGGGCGACGTTGACCGCAGCGAGCGGGAGGCCGAAGGCGAAGTTGAGGGTCCCGCAGAGCGGGTCGACCAGCCAGGTGCGGCCGGAGACGTCGGCGCGGTCTCCGCCGGACTCCTCACCGACGAAGGCGTCGTCTGGTCGCTCGGCCTCGATGACCGCACGGATGGCGGACTCCGCGGCCAGGTCGGCCTCGGTGGCGAAGTCGAGATCGCCCTTGCTGAAGTGCGTGAGCGGGGCGCCGATGTGGGCGCGCACCGCGGCCATGCCGGCGCGGGCAGCTGTGCGCGCGACCTCGTCGTCCTTCACGCGGTCACCTGACTCAACACCGGCGCCAGCCGTTCGAGGGCCTCCTCGATGTCGCGGCCCGGCCCGGCGAAGCTGAACCGCAGGAAGCGCTGACCCTCCTCGGTGTCGAAGTCGATGCCGCTGGCGACGGCGACCCCCGTGCGCGCCAGCAGCTGTCGGGCGAAGGACATCGAGTCGTCGGTGAGGTGGCCGACGTCGGCGTAGGCGTAGAACGCCCCGTCGGCCGGCGCGAGCCGGGTGACGCCGAGCCGGGCGAGCCCGTCGAGGAGGAGGCGGCGGTTGCCGGCGTAGCGGCGGACGTGGCCGTCGAGCTCGTCGTACGACGCCTGGTCGAAGGCCGCCAGGCACGCGCGCTGGGCGATCACCGGCGGGCAGATCGTGAAGTTGCCGGTGAGGACGTCGACCGCGCGGGCGAGCCGGTCCGGCACCAGCATCCAACCGATCCGCCAGCCGGTCATGGAGAAGTACTTCGAGAAGCTCGCGAAGACGACCGCCTCGCGGCTGGTCTCCCACGCGCTGCGCGCGAGGCGCGGGGTGCCGTCGAGCGGGGCGTACTCGATGCCGTGGTAGATCTCGTCGCTGATCAGCTGGATCCCTCGGTCCTCGCAGTGTCGCGCCAGGAGCGCGAGCTCCTCGGGCAACAGCATCGTGCCGGTCGGGTTGGCCGGGCTCGCGACCACCAGTCCGGCGATGTCCCCGAGCGCGGTGACCTGCTCGACCGTCGGTTGGAAGCGGGTCTCCGGACCGGTCGGGATCTCGACGACCTCGCAGCCCAGCGCGGTGAGGACGTTGCGGTAGCACGGGTAGCCCGGCCGGGCCATCGCGACCCGGTCGCCGACCTCGAACGCGGCCAGGAACGCCAGCAGGAAGCCCCCGCTGCTGCCGGTCGTCACGACGACCTGATCGGCGTCGACGTCGATGCCGTGCGTACGCCGGTGGTGTCCCGCGATCGCCTCGCGCAGCTCGCGGATGCCCGGAGCCGGGGTGTAGCCGAACGGGTCGCCGCTGCCGAGCAGCCTGATCGCCTCGGCGTTGACCGGTGCCGGCGCGCCCGTGCTCGGCTGACCGGCCAGCAGGTTGAGCACGTCGCCGTACGTCCGCTGCCGCTCCGTGGCCGCCGCCAACAGGTCCATCACGTGGAACGGCGGCACGTTCGGCCCGGCTCGCCACCTGGAAGCGGTTCACCTCCCCGACCCTACGGCGCGGCGCTGGTGGAGGATCCCCGGATATCCGGTGACTCCTGACGTTCCGGGGTGAAGTTTCGGCCAGGAACGTCAGGTTTCCCCGGATATCCGGGGAAACCGCGCCGCCGCAGCACCCGCCCGGCGGCCGAAGTAGGACCCCTCGCCGAGCTGGGTGCCGGAGCAGTAGCCCTTGCCGTCCTGGGCGATGTTGGAGGCGCAGGCGCCGGCGGCGTACAGGCCGGGGATCACCGAGCCGTCGGGACGCTGGACCTCGCCGTCGACGGTGGTGCGCATGCCGCCGAGGGTGAAGCCGGCGTACATCGCCTTGCCCAGGCGCAGGTCGAAGGCGGCCCACGGGGCGGCGGTCTGCGGGGCGAGGAAGTCCGCGGACTTGTGGAAGTCGGGGTCCTCGCCGCGGGCCGCGTGCTCGTTGTAGCGGTCCAGGGTCGCCTCGACCGACCCGGCCGGAAGGCCGAGCGCCGCCTCCAGCTCGTCGACCGTCTCGTAGCCGTCGATGAGCGGCACCAGCATCGAGTAGCTGCGTCAGCTCCACGTGCTCGCTGTCGACGATGAGGTAGGCCTCGCTGCCGGGCTGCTCCATCACGAACTGCGAGGTCCGCGAGTGGTAGCTGTCCTCGGCGACGAAGCGCTCGCCCTCGCGTGTTGACGATGAGGCCGGTCAGCAGGATCGACGGCGGGTAGACCGGCGCGGTGATGAACGGCTCGTCCATGTGCTTGAGCTCGGCGCCCACCGACTGGCCGAGGCGGATGCCGAGCCCGTCGTCGTACGTCGACCCGAGGGTGAACAGCTTCGAGCCCAGGGCCGGGGTGTGCTCGGCGACCATGTCGGGGTTCATCACGAAGCCGCCGGCGGCCACGACCACAGCCGGGGCGGCCACGGCCCCGCTCGTTTCGAACGAGCGCCACGCGACGCCGACGACGGCCCCCGCCTCGTCGCGGACCAGGTTGGTGGCCCCGGTCTCGTAGCGGACCTCGACCCCCGCCTCCTCGACCCGCTCGCGCAGCAGGTCCATCACCATCTTGGTGCCCTCCGGTGTCGCCGGGCACCGGCACCTTGTGGCCGCGCGGCGCCGGCTTCGCCTTCTCGACGTAGGGCCAGACCTTCTCGTTGCCGGTGAACATCAACCCCTGCGTGCCGGGCTGGATGACGGCCTTCTCGGGGTAGTAGCTGCGCTCGAACTCGAAGCCCAGCGCCTCGACCCAGTCGAAGTGCTCGACCGAGTCGTCGCAGTAGGCGCGGATCTTGTCGTGCTCCGGCTCCTTGGACGCGGCCACGAGGTAGGCGTACATCTCCTCGGCCGAGTCCTCGTGGCCGGTGGCCTGCTGCACCGCCGTGCCGCCGCCGAGGTAGAAGTGGCCACCGGACATGCTCGACGTACCGCCGTGCACGGCGGCGCGCTCCAGCAGCAGCACCCGCGCGCCGGCCCGCGCCGCCTCCAGGGCCGCGCAGCCACCGGCGATGCCGAAGCCGACGACGACCACGTCGTACGCCGGCGCGTCGGCGCTCCCCTCGGTCAGGGCCGAGACCGGGAGGACGTCGGGGATCGCGGTGCCGTCGGAGCTCACCGTGCGAAATGTAGAACATGTTCCAGTTCGCCGCGACGTGCCGTCACCGGGGGCGCCGATAGACTGCGCATCCGCCGCCCCGACAGACGCCGAGGTGGACATGAGCTTCGACGTCCACCAGCTCGACACCTTCGTGCTCTGGGGCTCGGCGGTCACGATGCTCGCGATCCTGGCCGTCCGCATCTCCAGCCGGGCCGGCCTGCCGAGCCTGCTGCTCTACCTGCTCATGGGGGTCGCCCTCGGCGAGTCAGGCGTCGGGCATCCCCTTCGAGGACGCCGAGCTCGCCCACGCGCTGGGCTTCGTGGCCCTCGCCGTGATCCTGGCCGAAGGTGGGCTGACCACGAACTGGCGCGAGGCCAGGCCGTCGATGCGGCTGGGGTTCTCGCTGGCGACCATCGGCGTCGCGTCTCGGTCGGGGTGGTCGCCGTCGGTGCGCACTACCTGCTCGGACTGCCGTGGGAGCTCGCCGTCCTGCTCGGTGCCGTGACCTCGCCGACCGACGCAGCGGCGGTCTTCTCGGTGCTGCGCGTGGTGCCGCTGCCGCGCGCGCCTCGTGGGCTCGCTCGAGGCCGAGTCGGGGCTCAACGACGCCCCGACCGTCGTGCTCGTGACGCTGATCTCGACAGGTGCGGTGGCGGAGTACGGCGTCTGGGGGATGGTCGCCATCATCGTGCTCGAGCTGGTGGGCGGCGTGGCGGTCGGACTGGCCGTGGGCTTCGGCGGCGCATGGCTGATGCGCCGCGTGGCACTGCCGTCCTCGGGTCTCTACCCGCTCGCGGTCCTGACCCTGGCCTTCCTCGGCTACGGACTGGCCTCGGCCGCTCACCTCAGCGGCTTCGCGGCGGTCTACGTCGCCGCGCTGGTGCTCGGCAACTCCGACCTGCCGCACCGGGCCGCCACGCGCTCCTTCAGCCGAGGGGGTCGCCTGGCTCGCCCAGATCGGCCTGTTCGTGATGCTCGGCCTGCTGCTCTCGCCCGGACGCATCACGTGGGAGACGATCGGCGTCGCCGTGGTCGCCGGACTGATCCTCACCTTCGTCGCCCGGCCGGTCTCGGTCGCGCTCAGCTCACTGGTCGACCCGCTGCCCTGGCGCGAGCTGGCGTTCCTCTCCTACGCCGGGCTGCGCGGCGCCGTCCCGATCGTGCTGGCCACCATCCCGCTGTCCGCAGGGGGTTCCGACGCGCCGACCGGCTCTTCGACATCGTCTTCGTGCTGGTCGTGGTCTACACGCTGCTGACCGGGCCCTCACTGCCCGTTCGTGGCACGCGTGCTGCGGGTGGCCCGGCGCTCCGAGCCGCGCGACCTCGACCTCGAGGCCGCACCGCTGGAGCGGATCGCCGCCGACCTGCTGCAGGTCACGATCAGTCCCGTCTCGAGGTTGCACGGGGTCGAGGTGGGCGAGCTGCGGCTGCCGCAGCGGCGCCTCGGTCGTCGCTGGTCGTCCGGGACGGGGAGACGCTGGTGCCGGAGCGGCGGACGGTCCTGCGCCACGGCGACGACCTGCTCGTGGTCACGCCGCGTCGGCGCGCGAGCGGACCGAGGAGTCGGATCTGCGGGAGGTCAGTGCGCGCGGGCGCCTGGCCCAGTGGCTGGAGGACTGAGGACGCCTCAACGCAGCCGGCGGGCTGCAGATCGACGGTGTCCTCGCGGGCGACCACGCTTGCGACGGCCCTTCACGAGGTCCTCGAAGCGGTCACCGACCACGACAGTCACCCCAGGTGCGGTCGTGTCGCGACGGACGACCTCGACGTCAGGGAAGCGCGCCGACGACCAGGCGCACCGCGGGGTTGCGCGGGCTCGTCGGTCCAGATCTCGGCGGTGGCGACCCGGGTCTCGCGAGGGGCGTTGCCGCTGGTGCCCTCGCCGAAGCCCTCCTCGAGCGAAGAGCTGCATGGTGCGACCGGCCAGCCCCTCGCGGCCGCCGGCGTTCAGGACGCTGACGGTGACCTGGTCGGGATAGACCTTGGTGCCGCTTGGCGACCGTGGTCGTCGATGCACAGCGGGGTCTCGGCGCTGCTCGGGGAAGCGGCTGGGTGACGGCGTTCCAGCCCCAGGCCACCCCGGCCAGGAGCACGAGCGCGAGCACCGCCAGCGTGAGCAGTGACCGGGCGCTGGAGAGCAGGCGCGGGACCATGCTCAGCCCGCCACAGCGTGCACGCGGGCGTGCAGGACGTTGCGTTGCTGGAGGGCCGCGCGCAGAGCGCGGTGGAGCCCGTCCTCGAGGTAGTACTCGCCCGCGCCACTGCACCACGTGGGCGAACAGGTCGCCGTAGAACGTCGAGTCCTCGTCGAGGAGGGCCGCGAACTGCAGCGTGTCCTTGGTGGTGACCAGCTCGTCGAGCCGCACCTGCCGCGGGGGGACGTCGGCCCAGGCGCGCGTCGTCAGTCCGTGCGCGGGGTAGGGACGCCCCTCGCCGACGCGCTTGAAGATCACATCGGAGATGACGCCCCTAGGCGCCGCGGCCAGTCGACCGCGCCGAACCCGCTCGTCTGCTCTCAGGCCGACCACGTCACCGAGTCGTCGACGAGGTCGGCCAGGGCGTGCACCCCGCGCAGGTCGCTACGCCTGTCCATCAGCGTGGTCAGGGCCTCGGCGTGGCGCGACTTCAGGGCGGCGCGCTGGGACGCGGAGGCGGTCGAGCTGGTCGTCCGAGGTGGCTGCAGGTCATCGGGTTGGCGCTGGTCGGCGTTCATGGCGCCAGCGTGGCCGGAGCAGATCGCCGGCAGGTTGACGCCGGGTTACATCCACATCTCGTCAAGAACTGGAACGTGTTCTACCTTGGTGCGCGTGAGCGACGTCGACGAGATCTGCCAGCTGAAGTACCGCTACCTCCGAGCCTGGACACCAAGGCCTGGGACGAGTTCGGGGCCTGCTTCATGCCCGAGGCGACCGGTGACTACAACGGGCTGGTCTTCGACGACAGCGACTCGCTGGTGGCCTACATGAGCGAGAACCTCGGCGAGGGCTTCATCACCCTCCACCAGGCCCACCACCCCGAGATCACGTCGATGGCGACACGGCCACCGGGCGGCTGGTACCTCGTCGACAAGGTGATCGTCGATGCCTTCCGGTTCATGCTCGAGGGCGCGGCGTTCTACGAGGACCGCTACGTGCGCACGCCGGACGGGTGGCGGATCGCGCACACCGGCTACCGCCGTACCTTCGAGACCACCGTCAACCTCGACGACATGCCGTCCTTCAAGGTCACTGGCCCCGGCGTCCACACGCACAAGTAGCGAGTCCCGCCGGTCGAGCGGACGTTCGGTGGTCGGGCGGACCTTCGGTGGTCGAGCAGCGCTTCGTTGGACGGCGGACTTCGGTGGTCGAGCTTGTCGAGACCCCGGTTTCGAGACAGCGCTAGCGCGCTTCCTCGCCCGACGGCGGTGGTCGAGCGAACTTCGGTGGTCGAGCGGTCCTTCGGTGGTCGGGCTTGTCGAGACCCCGGTTCGAGACAGCGCTGGCGCGCTTCCTCACCAACGACGGCGGGTGGTCGGGCCGACCTTCGGTGGTCGAGCGGTCCTTCGGTGGTCGGGCTTGTCGAGACCCCGGTTTCGAGACAGCGCTGGCGCGCTTCCTCAACCGACGACGGCGGGTGGTCGGGCGGACCTTCGGTGGTCGAGCGGTCCTTCGGTGGTCGGGCTTGTCGAGACCCCGGTTTCGAGACAGCGCTGGCGCGCTTCCTCGACCGACGACGGCGGGTGGTCGGGCGGACCTTCGGTGGTCGAGCGGACTTCGGTGGTCGAGCTTGTCGAGACCCGGGTCGTTCGTCGCGGCCGCGCACCTACAGCGTGGGGTCGAGCCAGCCGGCCTGGACGACCTCGACGCCGCGCTCGCGAGTGACCAGCCGGCCTCGGCCGAGGAGGCGACGCTGCGGCTTGAGGTTGCCGAGCAGCGGGCCCTCCTCGGGGTTGCCCGGACAGCATCAGCCCCGGCATCGCCAGGTCGCGGAGCGACTGGATGATCGGCTCGTAGAGGGCGCGCGAGGCGCCGCCCGAGCCGACGGGCCACAGCGACGTGGAGGCCGACGTCGCGCGCCTGCGCCATCAGCGGCTGGAGCACCGCGACCGGTGACGACTGCTGCGTGGCCACCAGGTCGTAGTCGTCGACCAGGACGAACACCTCGGCGCCGGTCCACCACGACGCGGTTGCGCAGCTGCTCCGGCGTCACGTCGGGTCCGGGGATCCGGTTGCCGAGGTAGGTGGCGAGGTCCTGCAGCGCCGGGCCCGCCTGAGCCGCAGAGGTCAGGTAGTTGCAGCAGGTACTCCTCGGGCACCTCGCCCAGCATCGACCGGCGGTAGTCGACCACCACGAGCTGGGCCTCCTTGGGCGTCCGGGTGCGCATGATCTCGTGGGCGAGGGTGCGCAGGATCGCGCTCTTGCCCGAGCGGCCGTCGCCGAGCATGAGCAGGTGCGGCTCGGCGTCGAGGTCGAGCTGGATCGGCTGCAGGTCCTTCTCGTTGAGGCCGAGCACGAGCCGCTTGTCCTCGGTGTCCTCGGGCTTCGCGCCCTCGACGACCCCGGCCATCTCCCGCAGGGCGGAGAGCTCGACCTTCTCGGGCAGCAGGCGCAGCTTCGGTCCGGCCGCACCCGTCCAAGCGGAGTTGACCCGGGCGATGAGGTCGTCGACGCCGTCGCCGAGGTCCTCAGCGCTGTTGTCCGAGTCGATCCGAGGCAGTGCAGCGAGGAAGTGCAGCTTCCCGGCGATCAGGCCGCGTCCGGGTCGTCCGGTCGGCACCAGCGCGGCGACCTTCCGGTCGATCTCTGAGTCCATCGCGTCACCGAGACGCAGCTCGAGCCGGGTGCCGAACATGTCGCGCATCGCGGCGCGGAAGTCCGCCCAGCGTGAGGCACCCGTGACGACGTGCAGGCCGAAGGTGAGGCCACGGGTGGCGATCTGCTGGATCTGGATCTCGAGATCGTCGAAGTCGGCGCGGAGGGTGCTCCAGCCGTCGATGAGGAGGAACACGTCGCCGTACCCGTCGTCGGCGCGGCCAGCGGCTCGTCGCGAGCGGTAGGTCTCGATCGAGTCGATGCCGTTCTCGCGGAAGTAGGCCTCGCGCCGGTCGACGACGCCGGCGACCTCGGCGATCACGCGGCGTACGACGTCGGGCTCGGAGCGCGTCGCGACACCCGAGATGTGCGCCAGCCCGCTCAGCGGCGCGAACGTGCCGCCTCCGAAGTCGAGCACGAAGATCTGGGTCTCCTGCGGCGTCGTCGTCAGCGCCAGGCTGGCGGCGATCGTGCGCAGCATCGTGCTCTTGCCGCTGCGAGGACCGCCGACGACGGCCACGTGGCCGGAGGCGCCGCTGAGGTTGACCGTGAGGGTGTCGCGGCGTTGCTCGCGCGGCCGGTCGACGGTGCCGAGCGGGATGGTCAGTCGCCGAGGCTGCGCCACTGCGCGCGACACCAGCCCGAGCTCGGGATCCTCGGTCAGGTCGGCCATCAGCTCATCGAGGGTGTCCGGGACGGTCGAGCGGCGGAAGCCACACCGGTGGGCCTCGGGTCCGTGGCCCTCCATGTGGTCGACGGCGATGTCGAGCAGGGTGTCCTGGCTCGTCGGCGGCCGGTGGCGGCTGCGGGCTCGACGTCGACGGCCACGTCGAGGGCCTGCACCTCGGCGATCGTGAACGGCAAGATCCCCTGGACGTGCCCGCCGTCGTCGCGTCGGACGCGAGCGCGACCCGACGGCGTGCCCGGAGACGTAGGCCGCCTTGAAGCGCACCAGCGAGGACGGATCCGGCTTGAGGTAGCCCAGTCCGGATCGGCCGGGAGCTCGTAGGCGTCCGGGACGCCCAGCACCGTGCGCGACTCCTGCGCGCTGAACGTGCGCAGACCGATCCGGTAGGACAGGTGTGACTCGAGGCCGCGCAGGCGGCCCTCCTCGAGACGTTGCGAGGCGAGCAGCAGGTGCAGGCCGAGCGAGCGGCCGAGACGGCCGATGGCGACGAAGAGGTCGATGAACTCCGGTTTGGCCGACAGCATCTCCGAGAACTCGTCGACCACGATGAAGAGCGACGGCATCGGCTCGAGATCCTCGCCGAGCGTCCGTGCCTTCTCGTAGTCGCGGATCGAGGCGAAGTTGCCGGCGTCGCGCAGCAGCTCTTGGCGGCGCACCATCTCGCCGGACAGGGCATCCTGCATACGGTCGACGAGGGTGAGCTCCTCGGCCAGGTTCGTGATGACTGCGGAGACGTGCGGCATCTCGGACATGCCTGCGAAGGTCGCGCCGCCCTTGAAGTCGACGAGCACCATGTTGAGCTGCTCGGGCGAGTGGGTCATCGCCAGGCCCAGCACGAGCGTGCGCAGGAACTCCGACTTGCCGGAGCCGGTGGCGCCGATCACCAGGCCGTGCGGGCCCATGCCCTGCTGGGCGGACTCCTTGATGTCGAGGTGCACCGGCGACGCGCCCTCCCCGAGCCCGATGGGCACCCGCAGGCGGTCGCGAGCGGGGCGCACCGCCACGCGGAGGCCGGGTCGTAGCGGCGTACGTCGCCGAGGCCGAGCAGGTCCATGAAGTCGCTCGGGCCGGTGATCTCGCCGCCGGACTCGACGACACCGGCGGTCACGAGGTGCATCGGGGTCAACCGGCGCGCGAACGCCTCGGCCGTCGCGAGGTCGCACTGGTCGGCCTTGGCCCGGATCGGCTCCTCGCGGAGACGCATCGCCCGCACCGGGCGCGAGCGCCGGGTCGCTCCCGCGGTCGAGGTCGCGGTCGAACTGGATGCGCAGCCGGCTTGCGTCCTCGAGCTCGTCCCAGCGGGCCGGAAGGTCGAGGACCGTGACGCCGTGCAGTCCGTCGGGCGGGATGACGTGGTTGCCCGGTGGGAGGACGCCGCCGTCGACCACGAGCAGGATGTGCGGCGTGGCCGGGCGCTCATCAGCGCCGAACCTCGGCCGGTCGCTGAGGTCGGGCGGGAGCAGGTTGGCCAGGTCGTTGAGGTTCGTCGACACCATCCGCATCGGTCCGACCGCGTCGGACTGGCGCTGGCTCTGGGCGTGCGGGAGCCACTTCACCCAGTCCCAGTGGGCGAGGTGGTCGTCCGAGGCGAGCACGGCGATCACGAGGTGCTCGGGCGCGTGGAAGGCGGCGCCGGAACACATCATCGCCCGGGCGATGGCGCGGGCCTCCTCGTCGTCCCCGCACAGCTCGATCCGGTCGAAGGCACGCAGGTCGACCGACGCGGGTAGGTCGGGCTGCAGCCGGTGCACGACCAGCAGCCGGTGCAGTGCGGACGCCGCAGCGGGGTCCACCTGGTCGATGGGCGCGCTGTCGGGCGGCACCAGCTCGAGCGACAGCGGCTGCGCGCAGACGCCGTACCGGACCTGCAGGAACTGCGCGTCGCTGGAGCCGTGCTCCCACACGCGCGAACGCTCCTCGGCGAGCGCGGGCAAGCGCCGAAGGCTGCGGGTGGTGCCAGGTGAGGGCGCGACGCTGCTGGTCGGCGGCGTCGCGGGCGAGCTTGCGGACCGTCGCGAGGTAGCGGAGGTACTCGGTGCGGCTGCCCGTGACCTGCTGCGCACGTTGCTTCCGCTGCCGATCGATCTGCACGACGATGAAACCGAGGGTCGCGAACAGGAACATGCCGGCTGCGATGAAGCCGCGGCCGCCGGCGGCCCGGCCCATGGTCGCCACGAGCACGATCGAGCCGAGGCTGCCGAGCATCGGGATGGCGTTCATCATCACGCCGGCGGCGCCCTCGTTGGGCTCGATCTGGGGGGGCGGCTGCAGACGCAGCTGTCCCGACGGCATCTCTGGCTCGTCGAGCTTGGGTCCCGCGCAGCGTCGTGGTCACGCTCACCCAGTCCCTTTCTTCCCGGACCGTGCCGGCCCGCCGGCTCGCTGGGGCGATCCTAAGCACGACCTAGAGTGACGCCACCGCGCGGAGCAGGCTTCTCGCGGACGACGGAGACGGTCGGGACGGCGCGCACCCGACGGCCGGGAACCGGGTGATGGGAGGTCGACGTGGGCGAAGCCATGATCGACTTCGTCGGTCCGTCGGCTCACGCCACGGGAACGACGTCGTCGCCCTCTCGGTCCACGGGCCGTGGGGAGTCCGTCGACCTCATCGTACCCGCGGAGGCGACCGTCGCCGACGTCGCCAGGGAGTACGCCGACCAGGTCGGGGTCGCGGACCTCCCGCTGCTCTACACGGCCGAGGTGTGCCGCTCCGTCCCGACGGGCCGCATCGCCGACTCCGGCGCTGGCGAGCGGATCGGTGATCGTGGCCGTGATCCCTGACGTCGACCAGCCGCACCCGGCTCTGCCCGGCCGAGCAGGTGCCTCTGCTCATCCGCGGCCACCCGCGCCGGGTCGCTGACGGTGCTGTGGTTCTGTCGTCGCTGCGGCCGGTGCGATGCTGGCGGCCCTACTCGCCGCGCGCGCCGAGCCTTCCCACCTGCGCGATGCGACCGTCCTCATCCTCGGCGACGGCCGCCTCCTCGTGGGTCTGCTTCCCATCGGTCGCCTCGCTGCCCACCGAGTGGTCGCCGCACCGGTGTTCGCAGGAGCGGCCGCCTTCGTGGCGGTCCACGAGCCTGTGCCCGAGCGGATCGCGACCGACGTCGGGGTGGCGGCCCTGGTGGCCGCGGTGGCGGCTGCCGTCGGACGCGCCCTGCACGAGGTGTCGGAGGAGGCGCTGCGGGTCTGGGTCCTGTCCGGCGGCACGGTCTTCCTCGTCACCGGCCTCGCCGCGCTGCTGGACCTTCCTGGGCCGGCATCCTGGGCCGTGCTCCTGCTCGCCGCCACGTTGGCGGCGCGCTTCGTGCCCGGCCTCGCGGTCGACGTCCCTGACCACTACCTCATCGACCTCGAACGGCTCGCGGTCACCGCGTGGTCGGCCCGCGAGCGTCCGCCCGGGCGCCGCGGGCGGATCGTCGTACCCCCTCGTGCCGTCGCCGCCGTCGCCGCCCGCGGCAGTCGACTCATCACGGCCGCCGCGGCCGCCATCGCCGGCGTCGCCGTCGTGAGCGCCCCCATGCTGCTGGCCACGACCCTGCTCCCGATCGACCGCGTGGGCGCTCGGTGCTGCGTGGGTCTGTGCGGGGCCGCGCTCCTGTTCGCGGCACGCAGCTACCGCCACGTCGGGGCCCGCGCCCTGCTCCGGCTGGCAGGCATCTGGTCGCTGGGGAGTCCTGGCCTTCGTGCTGCTCCGGCTCCTCGGTGGCGAGGTGTCGGTTGCCATCGGGCTCACGGCGATCGTCCTGGCCGTGCTGGTGGTCCTCGTCGCCGTGGCGACCGGCCGCGGGTGGCGCTCGGCCTGGTGGTCGCGGCGGGCGGAGGTGGGCGAGGGGCTGGCCGGCGCCTTCGCGATCGCCTCCGTGGTGGTCGCGGTCGGCATCTTCCGCAGCCTGTGGGAACTCACGGGGTGAGGTTTAGCGGCACCGGGCCCGGGTAGGTCGTTGAGTGTCCGGACTTCCCGACAGCCATCCGAGGTCCGGTTCTCGATCAGAGCAGGACCCGCAGACCTCAAGAACCCCCTCGACGCGCGGCGACGTGCCGGCGCTCGAAAGTGAGAACGCGACATGGCGCAGAACTTGTTCGGACAAGGTGAAGGGACCCTCACCCGGGCCGCCGCGATGGTGGCCGAGGCCAGGGCGGACTTCGACCGCATCTCCAGCGTGCTGGACGGGCAGATCCAGGGCGCCCGCAGCCAGTGGGGCGGGCAGGGGGCGACGGCGTTCTTCACGCTGCACCAGACCTGGACGCAGAAGCAGCAGGTGATCGTCAACGCGCTCAACGACTTCGAGGCCTCGCTCACCGAGACCGAGCGCTTCAACGTCAGCACCGACGACGAGCAGGCCTCCAACATGACCCACCTGACCGGTCGGCTCAGCTGACCCCCCTGACGACCCTGACGACGACCAGACCTCGAGGAGACGAAGACCATGTTCGACGGAATCCATGTCAACCACGGCGGTGTCGAGCAGGCAGCTGCCGACCTGGCGCAGACGGTGCAGCGCATCGACGACCGGCTCAACCGGCTCGAGGGTGAGCTCGAGCCCCTGCGCAGCCAGTGGTCCGGCCAGCAGCAGCAGGCCTACACCCAGGCCAAGGCCACGTGGGACCAGGCCATCATTGACATGAAGGACCTGCTGCAGCAGACCTCCCTGACGGTGACCGACGCCAACGCCAACTTCCGGCAGGCGGACCTGCGCGGAGCGGCCGCCTTCGGCGGCTGACCCGCCGGTCGGAACCTGACGACCTGACGAGGGCCGGTGCGTGAGCACCGGCCCTCCTCCTCTGCCGGCCCCGGACTAGCATCCGAGCCGACCGAGGGCCTCCGGGTCCACCCCGCTCGTCAGAGGGAGCACAGATGAGCCAGGCGCCCGTGACCGCTTCCGGGCTGGTCCGGGTGACCGTCGCGTCCGGGACCCGGCGCGTCGACCTGGTCCTCCCCGGCGCCGTCCCTCTCGCCGAGCTGCTGCCCGAGCTCGCGAGGAGCGTCGGGCTGTTGGACGCCACGACCGTCTACGGCGGCTACACGGTGGTGACAGCTGAAGGCCGCCGGCTGGCCCCCGACTCCGGGCTGGTGGTGCAGGGCGTCGAGGACGGTGGCCTGCTGAGCGTCGCGGCCGGTGTCGACGAGGAGCCTCCTCGGGTCTACGACGACGTCGTGGAGGCGATGACCGACGTGGTCGAGCGCGACCTCAGCCCCTGGGAGCCGGCCTCCGGTCGACGCACGGCGCTGAGCGCTGCCGGTCTCCTGCTCGCGTTGGGGGCCGTCGCCCTGCTCGTCCAGAGGGAGTCGCTGCTGGCGGGCGTCGCGGCCGTCACCGTGGCAGCGGCCCTGGTGGCGGGGGCGGTGGTCCTCTCCCGCGCCCAGGGCGAGCCACAGGCAGCCGTCACGGTCGGGCTGATCGGGGCGGCCTACGCCGCCGTCGCGGGCTTGATGCTGACCCACGGTGCCGAGGAGCCGTTCGGGTTCCCGGTCGCGGCAGCCGGTGGCGCTGCCCTGGCCGCGGGCCTCGTGTGCCTGCTCGGCATCTCCGAGGGCCGTCCTCTCATGTTGCCGGCTGCCGTCGTGGGTGCGGTGTTCCTCGCCGCGGGACTCGTGCTGAGCTCCGGTGAGCTCGACGCCGCCGTCGTGCTCACGGTGGTCCTCAGTGTCGTGGTGCTCCTCGGCAGCGTCTTTCCGTGGCTGGCCCTCGGGTCGACGCGCACCCGTGTCGACCAGCTCTTCTCGGTCGCCGACATCACGGCCGACCCCGCCGACATCGACCCCGAGCGGGTCGGCACCGACGCCCGGGTGGCCCACCAGATCCTGCTGGCGATCTCGGCGACCGTCGGCATCCTCCTCGTGCTGATCGCGCCCCTGACGGTCTCCCTGGGGCTCTTCGGCGTCCTGCTCGCGGTCGTCGCGAGCCTGGTCGTCATGCTGCGCACCCGCCAGTACCGCACCGGTTCGGAGGTGCTCCTCGGGCTCGTATCGGGCATCCTCGGCCTGTTCTCGACCGCGGTCGCGAGCCTGTGGCTGCACGAGGACTGGCGTCCCACGATCGCGGTGGTGCTCGCCGCCTCGGGTGGGGTGCTGCTCGCGGCGACCCTCCTCCCGGCGGCGCCCTCGGTGCGCCGGGGCCGGCTGGGCGACGTCCTGGAGACGATCTGTCTGCTCGCCATGGTGCCGCTGCTGCTGCTGGCCGTCGGCGTCTTCGACGCGATCGCGGGCTGAGGGTCGACCATGGCGACCAAGAAGGACCTGGTCGAGGCCTACTCGTTCAGCCGGCGCCGGCTGGTCACGGCCTTCTTGTCGGGGGCCCCCGGGGGTCGTGAGGTCGAGCCCGCCCGCCCCGGACGCACGATCGTCGGCGGGCTCGCGCTCGGCGTGCTCCTGGTCGCAGGGGGCGCGGTCGTCGGCTTCCTCAAACCCAAGACGGCTGAGGACTGGACCGACCCGGGTCTGGTCATCTCCAAGGACAAGGGAGCCGCCTACGTCATCGTGGACCCCGACGAGGCGGTCGACGCCGAGGACGCCGACGTGGTCCTGCGACCGGTCGCCAACATCACCTCCGCCCAGCTCATCCTCGGCCCGGACCTCGAGCCCCGCACCGTCCCGCAGGACGACATCGACGGCCAGACCATCGGCGAGGACATCGGCATCGCCAACGCCCCCCAGACGGTGCCCGAGCCCGAGCAGCTGCTCCAGTCAGGGTGGACCGCCTGCACCGCCGACGAGCGGGGGGTCGCCGTCACCCTCGCCGAGGACCCGCCCGTCGTGCCGGCCGCGGCGCAGACCGGTCTTCTGGTGCGGGTCGGGTCGGCGCGCTACGTCGTAGCCGCAGCTGAGGACACGACGGCCGGCGTCGAACGTGCCTATGCCTATGCCCTGCCCAGGACCGTGGGTCGTGACAACCTGCTCGCCGGCCTCGACCTGCCTCCGTGGGTCGAGGCCGAGCGCGTCCCGAAGGACTGGCTGGCTCTGCTCCCCGCGGGCGGACCGCTGGCCTTCGAGACCTTCGGGATCGAGGGTTTCGGCTCGCCGTACGACGGGCCGTCGGCCGAGGAGCTGCCGAGCGGCGCCGCCATCGGCGACTACTACACCGTCGACGAGGAGTCCTACGTGCTCCTCGACGGGGGGGCTGCTCGTCTGGACGTCTTCTCCCTGGCCGTCTACGAGAACATCGACTTCCCCGGTGGGGATCCTCCGAGGGAGCTTCGGCTCGACTCGTTGCCGACGGTGCCCACCCAGCTGTCCCCGTTCGAGGCGGCGAGCTGGCCGACGACGACCCTGGAGGCCGAGCAGGGTGATCTCTGCGTCCAACTCGTCATGGAGGTCGGCGAGGTGCCCCGCGCACTTCTGGGCGTCGACCCCGCCGAGGGGGCCGGAGCCGAGGAGCTGGACCGGGTCGAGCGCACCCAGTCGGTCGACCCGGGCCGCGGGGCCTTCGTGCTCTCGGGCGGCTGGGACAACCCGGCGTTCGGCACCCCGCACGTGATCGACGCCAAGGCCACGGCCTACGAGGTGGAACCGGTCATCGCCGTCCCCCGTCTCGGCTACGACGTCGCCGGCGCGCCGGTCGCGCCACAGAGCTGGCTCGACCTCTTCCAGCAGGGCGTGCTGCTGTCGGTGGACGCGGCGCTGTGCCCGCCGACCCAGCAGAAGGTCAACGCGTGCGCCTCCGAATGACCGCTCGTGGTCTCGCCGCCGCTGCACTGGCGGTGGGAGCCCTCGCTGGAGGAGGTGTCGCCCCTGCGCACGCGGAGGAGGACGCGTGCGAGTCAGTCGGACTCGACGACCCCACGGCCGTCAACGACCAGCTCTCCTCGGTCGCCGCGCAGCTCAGCGTCGAGGCCGCGCACCGCTACGTGCGACGACTGGGGCGCGAGCCCGGTGAGGGCGTCACCGTCGCCGTCGTGGACTCCGGCGTCGCCTCCTCGCGGTTCCTCGACCAGGTCGAGGGCCGCGTCTTCTCCGAGCAGGCCCGGGAGCTCTCCAGCGAGCACGGCTCGGTGGTGGCCGGTCTGATCGCCGCCGACGAACGCCCCGAAGACGACGGGGGTGTCGCCGGCATCGCGCCGGCGGCGAGGATCTTCGACGTCCAGGTCTACGACGTCTTCGCCGACCCGGCCGAGGACCAGTCCGCGTTGTCGGCCGAGTCCCTGGCCGCAGGCCTCGACCACGTGACCGCTCGGGTCGACGAGCTCGGCATCGGGGTCGTCGCCGTGCCCGTGTGGACGGAGGAGTCGGCCGAGGTCACGGGGGCCCTACGACGCCTCGCGGCCCGCGACGTCGTGATCGTCACCGCGGCCGGCAACCGCCCGACCTCGGAGCTCGAACCGCTCTTCGAGGTCTTCGGCCGCACGAGCGAGGACCCCATCCCCAACGGGGAGGACGCTCGGGGGTTGGTCTGGCCGGCGGCAGCACCGGAGCCGAACGTCCTCGCGGTGACCGCCACCGCCGACGGGACCGAGGGTGAGGTCGACATCCGCACCAGCGTCCTGCCGAACTCCGACGTGGACCTCGCGGCGCCGACGGTCGGCGGGATCGGGCTCTCCATCAACGGCGGCTACTGCGCGCTGACGCCCGACGACGTCGACTCGACCTACGCCGTCGGGGTCGTCGCTGGTGTCGCGGCGCTGGTCCGGTCGGCCCACCCCGACGAACCGCAGGCCGACATCGTCTCGCGGTTGCTGCAGAGCGCGACCGGAGTGGTGGGCCCGGACCCCGGACGCGGCGCCCGGCTGACCGGCGACGGTCTCGTGCAGCCGGCCGAGGCGGTCTCGCTGCCCGTGGAGAACATCGGCGGCACCGTCTCGGGGATCGTCGACGTGGAGCAGGCGACGCCCCGCGCCGAACCGCCACCTCTCGAGGCGGACCCGCTCGCGGAGCCGCGGCGCGACGCCGTGTGGTGGGGCCTGGTCGGTGGCGGTCTCCTGGTGATCGCGCTGGTGCTGCGGCCGGTGCTGGCCCGGCGACGTTGAGCAGCATCGCTCCGGGCGGGGCTGCGGACCCGTGAGACGCGAAGGCCCCCCATGCACCCGCCAGAGCTCGCTTACCCTTGCTGCCTTCCGGCCCTGGGGGAGTTGGGCGAGGTGACGCCGCACGGGGGGTTGCGGCCCACTCTAGGTGAGCCCACTTCGCCGTACCAACGCCAGGGCCACCGCGGTCCGGTGCGATTTCTTGCCGCCTGAGCCGTTGGGTAGGGTCCTGCGCGGAGGATTCGCCTAGTGGCCTATGGCGCTCGCTTGGAAAGCGGGTTGGGTTGATAGCCCTCAGGGGTTCGAATCCCCTATCCTCCGCCATGTGATGAGTCGCGACATAGGTCTCACCTGAGTCGCGTCATGGGTCTCTCTCATTGAGCTCTCGGCCATCGGCCGGGGGCTCTTTGTGTGTTGCGCCAGTAGTGCTTGGCGGGGTCGATGTCGTGTGTGGAGAGGATCTCGCCGGTCTTGAGGTCGATGACGGTGACGGTGTTCTCGTCGGCGATGGCGAGGATTCTGCGGCCTTGGTTGGCGTGGCCGATACCGAGGTGGTGCATGCGGCCGGCGCGGCGCATCGAGATCTTGCCCCAGGTGTCGACGCGGTCGTAGCGCAGTCGGTAGTGGCCTGTGCTGGGGTCGTCGGCCGGGGTGGCTTTGGGCAGTGCGGTGTAGGCGGTGGCCGGGGTTCGTCGGGCGAGCTCGCGGTGGGGGCGTTGGTGGTTGTAGATCTCGCGGAGCCGGTCGAGCTGGGTTTGGAGCTCGGGCAGGGTGGCGGCGGTTGGTTGTTTGGTCAGCCAGCGTTTCTGGGTCTGGTGGAAGCGTTCGATGCTCCTATGTTCGTCAAGCGGCGATTTCGAGGGCTGGTCGGGTCGCTTCGGGCCGCGGAAGGTTGGCGTAGACCTCTCGGGCGATGTAGCGCTTGAGGCACCGGATGATTTCGCGCTTGCTGAGCCCCTCTGCTGTACGTCGTTCGACGTAGTCACGGGTCGGCTGGTGGTGGCGCATTCGGACGATCGTGATGATGTAAAGCGCGCTGTTGGCCGCCCTGTCTCCACCGCGGCTAAGCCGGTGACGTCCACTAGTCCGCCCGCTGCTCGCTGGTTGAGGGGCGACTCCGCAGAGCTTCGCGAAGGCAGCTTCATTGCGGATCCGGTCACTGTTGTCTCCGGCGGTGACTAGGAACTGGCCGGCGATCTCGACGCCGACACCATGAAGCTCGAGCAGCTCCGGGGCAGCCGAACGCACCAGCGCGTTGATCTGCCGGTTCAACGTCTTGACCTCCTCATCCAGGCTCTTCCAGCGGCGTGCCAGATCTCGCAGTGAGGTCTTCACTCCGGCGAGGAGCAGGCGGTCCTGGTTCCCGCGCAGCGTGATGAGGTCGGCAGTCTCTGGGCGCAGGCTGAGGCATCGGTTGACCAAGGTCCGTTTGGTCAACACGACCAGTTCGTCTCGCAGCGGCGAAGGAGCCCCGATCATCACGCCCCAAAGTGTGTTGAACGCCTGCGTGCGCGCCTTGACCGCACTGGTCCGCGTGACCCGCAAGGTCCGGATCACCTCGACGACGCCAGACTTTGTCTTCGGGACCGCAGTCGCAGTCTGTCCCAGCACCGCTCTGGCGATCTGCTCGGCATCGAGGCGATCAGACTTGCCATCCATTCGTCGGGCGATCCGGTTGGGTCGGTTCACTTCGATGACTCGTTGTCCCGCCCTGGTGAGCGCTCGGGTCAGGGTGGCCCCGAACGAACCGGTGCTCTCAACGCCGATCGCCACGAGGTTCCCGTGGCTGAGTAGCCAGGCCAGCAGGGACGCGTATCCGGCGTCGTTCGCGGGAAACTCTTGATGGCCAAGCAGACGACCTTGGTCATCGATCGCTGCTGCGTAGTGGGTGTGCTTGTGGGTGTCGACGCCGCCGATGACGGTGACAGTCGCAGGGGTCGTTGTCATGCTTGGACTCGCTCTCCGTTAGGTCTGTTCTGACGGATGAGGCGAACCGGCCGGACGGGCGACAGGTCTGTGACGGGGCTTCTAGACCAAGCTCCTATCAGGTCAGATCCGTCTGGCCGGTGCGCTTCGCGGTGCTGCACCGGTTCCGGTCGACAAATCGAACGCAGGACACCGTGGTCATACCTTGGCCGGGGTCAGGCCGGGCCGGTGCAGCACCAGGGGTAAGTCTTCACAGACCTTGCCCTGGGTTTGGGGGTGGTTGGGTCTGCCGTTCTTCTGCACGATGCGTAGCGCGGTCAGGAGGTACTCGAAGGCGTTCTTTCCGCCGCCGTGGCGGGCGGTGTAGACGCGGCCGTTGTCGGTCAACGTCGAGGCGGGCAGGCCGTACTGGTTGCCGGCGGTCACGAAGGTTTCGACGACGGTGTCGCCGGTGACTGGGGTGTGGGCGGTGCAGGAGATCAGGTAGCGGGAGTGGTCGTCGAGCCAGTTGAGGATCTCGACGTCGGTGCCGTCGGCTAGGCGCCAGTGGGTGAAGTCGGACTGCCAGCACTCGTTGGGCTGAGCGGCGAGGAAGCGCTGGTAGGAGGAACGTGGGCGCTTCCTGGGTTCGGGTGTGATGAGTCCGGCGGTGTGCAGGATCCGGCGGATCGTGGAGGTCGAGGGTGGCCGGTGGCCGTCTTGCTCGAGGTGCCAGGCGAGGGTGACCGGGCCGGCGTCCAGGCCGTCGGCGGTGAGTTGCAGCCGTAGTTGGAGGATCCGCTCGCGGACTGCTGAGGACGTGGCCTGTGGGTTCGAGTGTGGTCGTCGGGACCTGGGGTCGACGGCGTCGATCCCGGCTTCGTGGTACCTGGCAAGCAGCCGTTGGAGGTGTCGTCGGCTGTAGCCGTAGTCCGCGGCCGCCTGGGTGACGGTGAGTTGCTTGCTGAGGACCTTGAGGACAGCGACGCGAGCCTTGGACATGGTCGCGACCCTGCTGCGGAGTGCGACCTATGTCGCGACTCACCAGCGACCTATCACCTGGGACCTATGTCGTGAACCCAGGCACCCTATCCTCCGCCACGTTCTGCGGGTCTGACCTGCGAGACCAGGCGCCCTGCCGAAACCAGTGGCATCGGGCTGGTCGCGCACTACGGCTGGGGCAGGAGCTCTGCTGCGAGGGGTGACCGGGCCGGCGCGTACAGCTTGATCGGGAAGTGGACGCCCTTGACCTCTGCTTCGCCGCGCTCCTCACAGGGAACCGTGTCCTTGATCAGGTGCCAGCTGGCCTGGGAGAGCAGGATCGAGCCGGGATCACACAGGGCCTGGATGCGGGCGGCGATGTTGGTCTGGAGTCCGATCCCGGTGTAGGTGGCGCGGCCGTCGGAGCCGAAGGTGCCGACGGAGAGGACGCCGGTGTTGATCCCGACCCGGGTGCGGAGCTCGTGGTCCAGGCCGACCTTGAACCATTGCTGGTTCAGCAGGGGCATGCTGGTCTGGATCTCACTGGCAGCGGCGACGGCTGCACGTACCTGATCCTCGGGAGAGCTTTCGCGGGGCGCGCCGAAGAGAGCCATCACGCCGTCGCCGGCGAACTCGTTGAGCGTGCCGCCATGGCGCTCGACGATGTCGGCCATCGTGGCCAAATACTCCTGGACGATCTGCGCCAGGGACTCCGGGTCCAAGGAGTCGGCCGTGGTGGTGAACCCGACCACGTCGGAGAACAGCACCGTCACCCTGCGACGTTGCGGTGCCTCGATGGTCGCGGCGTTGCCGGTCTCGATCGCGCTGGCGACCGACGGCGGGGCGAACCGGCGGATGAGGCGTCGTTGGAGGAACGCCCGACGTGCGCCGCTCTCCAGCAGGTAGGCCGTCAGGAGCGCGAGGGAGTAGAAGTTCGCGAGGAACGCGAAGTTCAGGACCCAGACGTCGGTGCTGGCCTCCTGGGCAGTCAGGCTCCAGACCAGCGCCGGGACCATGAGCGCGGAACCGATCGCTGTCCTGAGGAGACCCACCCGGAAGAGCGCGGTGAGCCAGACCATCGCCATCGGGACAGCCAACGTCATGTACAAGCTCGGAAAATCGGCGATCACCGACATCGCCGACCAGGTCCAGACCGTGACCACGACGGCGACGGTCATGGCATCGCGCTGGAAGGGCAACCACCACGGTCGGTTGGTGCACCACAGCAACCCCAGGACGGCCGCCATGTGAGCTGCGTGGACGGCCTCGGCCCAGAAGAGGCGGCGCGTGGCCACCAGGGCATGGATGGCTATGAAGGCCACGGTGAGGCCGAGCCCTGCGGTCAACCCCACGCGAACCGCGGGCAAGGCATCGCGACTGTCCGTCGCCAGGAACTCTTCCTCGAGTACCGGATCATCGAACCGGAGCCCGGGACGTCGCATCTCGCGAGCGTAGCGGCGGTCACGTCGGTGGATCAGCGCAGGAGAGACCGACCTCAGGTCCAGCTCGCACTCCTACCGGGTGTCGAGGGCGGTGGTTAGGGTTCGGGGGTGGAGTCACCCGCACCCCCCCTGGCGCTCTACCGGCGCTACCGGCCCGAGACCTTCGGTGAGGTCATCGGCCAGGACCACGTGACGACTCCCCTGCGCGCCGCGCTCGCTGGCAACCGGGTCAACCACGCCTATCTGTTCTCCGGCCCTCGGGGCTGCGGCAAGACCACGTCGGCCAGGATCCTCGCCCGCACGCTCAACTGTGCGCAGGCGCCCGTGGCCGACCCGTGCGGGGAGTGCGACAGCTGTCTCGCTCTGGCTCGCGGCGGGTCCGGCTCGATCGACGTGATCGAGATCGACGCCGCCTCGCACGGCGGTGTCGACGACGCTCGCGACCTGCGCGAGAAGGCGTTCTTCGCACCGGTGCACAGCCCCTACAAGGTCTACATCATCGACGAGGCGCACATGGTGACCACGCAGGGCTTCAACGCCCTGCTCAAACTGGTCGAGGAGCCCCCGCCACACCTGCGCTTCATCTTCGCGACGACCGAGCCGGAGAAGGTGATCCCCACCATCCGCTCGCGGACCCACCACTACCCGTTCCGGCTGATCCCGCCGCGACTGCTCTCCTCCTACCTCTCCGAGCTGTGCGAGCGCGAGGGCGTCCGGATGGAACCGGCGGCACTGCCCCTCGTGGTGCGGGCCGGAGCAGGCTCGGCTCGCGACACCCTCTCGGTGCTCGACCAGCTGCTCGGCGGGGCCGGCGAGGCGGGGGTGACCTACGAGCTGGCCTCCGGGCTGCTCGGCTACACCCCCGACACCCTGCTCGACGAGGTCGTCGAGGCTTTCGCGGCCGGCGACGGGTCGACGGTCTTCGGGGTCGTCGACAAGGTGATCGAGACCGGTCAGGACCCGCGCCGCTTCACCGAGGACCTCCTGCGCCGGCTGCGCGACCTCGTCATCGTGGCCGCGGTGCCGGACGCGCCGGTGACCGGACTCATCGATGTCTCCGGCGACCAGGGTGAGCGGCTGATCGCGCAGGCCGCACGTTTCGGCCAGGCCGAGCTCACCCGCGCGGCCGACCTCGTCGCCGCCGGTCTCACCGAGATGCGGGGCGCGACGGCGCCTCGTCTCCTGCTGGAGCTGATCTGCGCCCGCGTGCTGCTGCCCGGGGCCGACCACAGCACCGCCGGGGTGCTGGCCCGGCTCGACCGTCTCGAGAAGCGGGCCTCCATCGCGGCGCCGGTCACCGAGGAGGCACCACCCGCACCGACCCCGGCTCCCGTCGCCGTGGCTGCGCCGGCCGCGCCACCTCAGGTGCCACCCACCCCGGCTCCCGTCCCGGCGGTCATGCCTCCGGCCGCCGCGCCTCCGCCGACGGAGCCCGAGCCTGCTCCGGCCCCCTCCGGAGCAGGCGTGCCGGCCGTGTCGGCCGCGCCGGCCGGGTCAACCGAACCGACCGATGCGGGGGCGCTGGGCCTCGTCGACGTACGCCGCCTGTGGCCCGACATCGTCGAGGCCACCAAGCTGATGCGCAGACTCACCTGGATGCTGCTGATGCAGGACGCCCAGGTCGTCGCGGTCGACGCCACCACGCTCACGATCGGCTTCGCCAACGTCGGCGCCCGCGACTCCTTCGACAAGAACAACAGCGGCGAGATCGTCCGGCAGGCCGCCATCGACGTCGTCGGTTCCGACTGGCGGATCGAGACGATCGTCGACCCCGGCGCCCAGGCCGGTGATCCCCCACCTCCGTCCACCCCGGCTCCGGCACCCGCACCGACGGGTCCCTCCGACCCCGAGGACCTGGCTCCTCCTGGGGCTCCGCCGGCCTGGGTCACCGACGAGCAGCCCACGGACCGGGCCTCCCCGTCGGCCGCCGCGCGTCAGGCGGTGCAGGCGACCCGCTCCCTCGACAACGTGGAACCACGCCCCGACCCCGGTGCGGAGGCCGACTCGGCCGCCGCGCTCGACGACCGGGACGCCGACGACGCCAGTGGCACCGACCTCCTCGTGCGTGAGCTCGGGGCCCAGATGATCGAGGAGATCAAGCACCCATGACCCAGAACCCTTTCGATGCGCTCGGCGGTAGCGGCGGTGGCGGCTTCGACATGAACGCGTTGCTGCAGCAGGCCCAGCAGATGCAGGAGCAGATCGTCTCGGCCCAGCAGCGGCTCGGCGAGACGGTCCTCGACGGCACCGTCGCCGGTGGGGCGGTGACCGTGCGGCTCACCGGCACCGGTGAGCTGGTCGGGGTCGAGATCAAGGCGGGGGGCTTCGACGGCAACGACGCCGACGATCTGTCCGACCTCGGCGACATGATCGTCGCCGCCTACCGCGACGCCAAGGCGCAGGCCGACGCGGTGGCCGCCGAGGCGATGGGCCCGCTGGCCGGCGGCCTGCCCGGCCTGCCCGGGGCCTAGGCCTCGCGTGTACGAAGGCGTCGTCCAGGACCTCATCGACGAGCTCGGTCGGCTTCCGGGCGTCGGCCCCAAGAGCGCGCAGCGCATCGCGTTCCACCTGCTCCAGGCCGAGCCGACCGACGTACGCCGGTTGGCCGACGTCCTGATCGAGGTCAAGGCCAAGGTGCGTTTCTGCAGCACCTGCTTCAACGTCTCCGAGGACGAGCAGTGCCGGATCTGCCGCGACCCGCGGCGCGACCCTGTCGTGCTGTGCGTGGTCGAGGAGTACAAGGACGTCGTCGCCATCGAGCGGACCCGTGAGTTCCGAGGGCGCTACCACGTGCTGGGCGGCGCCATCTCCCCCATCGACGGCGTCGGACCCGACCAGCTGCGGATCCGCGAGCTGCTCGTCCGCCTGGCCGACGGCGCCATCACCGAGGTCATCTTGGCCACCGACCCCAACCTCGAGGGTGAGGCGACCGCGACCTACCTCACCCGGCAGCTGAGGCCCCTCGGCTTGCGCGTCACGCGTTTGGCGAGTGGACTGCCGGTGGGCGGTGATCTGGAGTACGCCGACGAGGTCACTCTGGGCAGGGCATTCGTAGGAAGGCGGACAGCCGAATGACGGACAAGACCTCCGAGGCGGGTCCGGGGCGGGGAGCCGACCCGACCGACCCCGACACCGACGAGTTCGCCCAGCAGATCGCCGACCAGGTCGAGAGCTTCCTGATCTCGCTGCGTGCGATCGCTGTCGAGGGCGATGCGGGCCGAGCCATCTCGTTGCTGCTCCTCGAGATCAGCCAGGTGCTGCTCGCCGGAGCCCGCCTGGGCGCGCAGCAGGACTTCACGCCGCGCGCTGAGTACCAGCCCGACGTCGGCCCCGAGGCCGAGATGGACGAGATGCGCATGCGGTTGGCCGAAATGCTCGGCGACCTCGACACCTACAGCTACGTCTTCGACCCCTACGTCCCCGATGTCTTGGAGTCCCAGCTCTCCGACGACCTGACCAGCATCGCCAGCGACCTCGAGAACGGTCTGCGTCACTTCCGACTCGGCGACGTCTCCGAGGCCCTGTGGTGGTGGCAGTTCTCCTACGTCGCCTCCTGGGGCAACCTCGCCGGAGTCGCCCTCAACGCGCTGCTCTCGGTCGTCGCTCACGACCGCCTCGACGTCGAGATCCCCGCCGAGGCCGAGATCCTCGAGGTCGCCGACGAGATCCTCGAGGGCGTGGACGGCGACCGGGGTTGAGCCTCCCGCCTCGGTAGGATCGACACGTCGACCAGATCGTCGAGGACCCGGAGGAGTTGAGCCCGATGGGCATTGTCGTGCAGAAGTACGGCGGCAGCTCCCTCGCCGACGCCGGCCGCGTCAAGGAGGTCGCTCGCCGGATCGTGGAGACCAAGCGTGCCGGCCACGATGTGGTGGTCGCCGTGTCCGCGATGGGCGACTCCACCGACGAGCTGCTCGACCTGGCCAACGACGTGAGCCCGCTGCCGCCGGCCCGCGAGCTCGACATGCTGCTCACCGCGGGTGAGCGGATCTCGATGGCCCTGGTCGCGATGGCGATCTCCGACCTCGGCTTCACCGCCCGGTCCTTCACCGGCTCCCAGGCCGGCGTGATCACCGACTCGGTCCACGGCCGGGCCAAGATCATCGACGTCACGCCGGGTCGGATCACCTCGGCGCTCGCCGAGGGCCACATCGTGATCGTGGCCGGCTTCCAAGGCGTCAGCCAGGACACCAAGGAGATCACCACGCTCGGCCGCGGCGGCACCGACACGACCGCGGTCGCGCTGGCTGCGGCGTTGGGCGCGGCCTACTGCGAGATCTACACCGACGTCGACGGCGTGTTCACCGCCGACCCGCGCATCGTGCCGTCGGCGCGCAAGCTGACGCGGGTCTCCACCGAGGAGATGCTCGAGCTCGCCGCGTCGGGCGCGAAGATCCTGCACCTGCGGTGCGTGGAGTACGCACGCCGCTACCAGATCCCGATCCACGTCCGCTCGTCCTTCTCCAAGCTGGAGGGGACCTGGGTGGTCGAACGCACCGAGGAGGAGTCCATGGAGGCCGCGATCATCGCCGGCGTCGCCCACGACCGCAGCGAGGCCAAGATCACGGTCGTCGGCGTCCCCGACAAGGTCGGTGAGGCGGCTCGGATCTTCGAGGCGCTCGCAGCCGCCGAGATCAACATCGACATGGTCGTCCAGAACGTCTCGGCCGCGGCGACCGGGCTCACCGACATCTCCTTCACCCTGCCGCGCACCGACGGTCAGAACGCGATGGCCGCGCTCGCCCGGATCCAGGCCGAGGTCGGCTACGACAAGCTGCTCTACGACGACCGCATCGGGAAGGTCTCGCTCATCGGGGCGGGTATGCGCTCGCACCCTGGCATCACGGCCAGGTTCTTCAGTGCGCTGGCTGCTACCGGGGTCAACATCGAGATGATCTCGACCTCGGAGATCCGGATCTCCGTCATCGTCGACGAGGGTCAGGTCGACGCGGCCGTCCAGGCGACCCACACCGCCTTCGACCTCGACTCCGACGAGGTGGAGGCCGTCGTCTACGGCGGGAGTGGTCGCTGATGGCCCGCACGAGCATCAACCTCGGCATCGTCGGCGCCACAGGTCAAGTGGGGGTCGCCATGCGGCAGATCCTCGAGGAGCGGAGCTTCCCGGTCGACCGGGTCCGTTTCTTCGCCTCCGCTCGCTCGGCCGGGACCGTGCTGCCGTTCGCGGGTCGTGTGGTGGTCGTCGAGGACGCCGAGACCGCGGACCCGTCCGGGCTCGACATCGCGCTCTTCTCAGCGGGTGCCACGACCTCGCGCGCCCTCGCGCCCGCCTTCGCCGATGCCGGTGTGCTCGTGATCGACAACTCCTCGGCCTTCCGGCGCGACCCCGACATCCCGCTGGTGTGCTCGGAGGTCAACCCGCACGCCATCGCAGCCGCACGTGGCCGGATCATCGCCAACCCCAACTGCACGACGATGGCCGCGATGCCGGTGCTGAAGCCTTTGCACGACGCCGCCGGGCTGAGGCGGCTGGTCGTCTCGACGTACCAAGCCGTCTCCGGCTCCGGGGTCGCAGGCGTCCAGGAGCTCGCCGCCCAGGTCGCGGCCGCAGGTGACAAGGCCACCGAGCTGGCCTACGACGGGGAGGCGGTCTCCTTCCCCGAGCCGGTGAAGTACGCCCGGACCATCGCCTACAACGTCCTGCCGCTGGCCGGGACGATCGTCGACGACGGGCGCGAGGAGACCGACGAGGAGCAGAAGCTCCGACACGAGTCGCGCAAGATCCTCGAGATCCCCGACCTGCTGGTCTCCGGGATCTGCGTGCGGGTGCCGGTCTTCACGGGGCACTCCCTGTCGATCAACGCCGAGTTCGCCTCCGCGCTCCCGGTCGAGCGGGCGCGCGAGCTGCTCGCCACCGCGCCGGGTGTCGAGCTCTCCGAGATCCCTACGCCGTTGCAGGCAGCTGGCAAGGACCCCTCCTACGTCGGTCGACTGCGCCAGGACGAGGGTGTCCCGGACCAGCGCGGTCTCGCGATGTTCGTCTCCGGCGACAACCTCCGCAAGGGCGCGGCGCTCAACACCGTCCAGATCGCCGAGCTGGTCGCGGCGACGCGCTGACCGGTCTCGACAAGCTCGACCAACGGGAGCGCTCGAGACCTACTCGACCTCGGCCGCCACCGCCGTGGTCACCCAGTGCGAGAGAGCGAACATCGCCGCGCCGAGCGCCGGGACGACGAGGGCCATCTGCCAGCTCTCGACGAAGCTGAGCAGGAAGAGCAGGACAAGGACCGCGACCAGACCGACGGCCAGGAAGCTGGTGCTGACGGGGTCCTCGACACCGCAGAGCTTGAGCAGCAGTCCACCCGCGCTGACCGAGATCGCCAAGATGGCCACCAACAGCACGAGGCCCGGACCGCTCCCGCACGAGGACGTCCCCTGGACGCCCTCGCAGACCCGGAGCGAACCGACGGTGAGCCCGACGAGCAGCAGTCCGACGAGGGCCCCCGTGAGACCGACGACCACCCACGGGAGGGCCCGATGACGGGTCCCGGCCGATCCCTCACGGTGCAGGTCGGGTGGTTCGGGAGCCAGTGCCTTCGGCGTGACGGGTGCCTCCTCGGCGAGCAGGGGCGTCGGCTCGCGGCCCTGCGGGACGGTGAGGGCCTCCCGGGCCGGCTCGATCAGCGGCTCCGAGCCCGCCTCGACGGGGGTGTCCTTTCGCCGCCGCCAGAACGGGGTCGGCGGTTCGAGGTTCGCGTCTCCCATGCCCACGAGTCTGGCACGCAGGGTGCCATGACGATGAGGCCAGTGGTGGCCCCATCGTCATCGGCACTCTGTGAGGATCGGTCGGGCTGACAGGATTTGAACCTGCGGCCTCCTCGTCCCGAACGAGGCGCGCTACCAAGCTGCGCCACAGCCCGATCGCAGGCTCGATCACGCTGAGCCCACAAGGCCGGGAGCATACCTGAGCAGCGGGAAGCCGCTGCAATCGACCGGTCAGGCGCGAGGCAGGAGGGTGAGGAGCGTCGCCTCAGGTCGGCAGGCGACCCGGATCTGGGCATACGGGCTGGTGCCCAGCCCGGCGGAGACGTGCAGCCAGGACTCCCCGTGTCGGTGCAGACCCTTGGCGCGGGCAGCGTCGAGGTCGCAGTTGGTGGTGAGGGCCCGGCCACCTCCGGCCAAGGTCGGCAGGCACACCTGGCCGCCGTGGGTGTGACCGGCGAGGATCGCGTCGTACCCGTCGGCGGCGTACTGGTCGAGGACCCGGAGGTACGGCGCGTGCGTCACTCCGAGCCGGACATCCGTCTCCTGGTCCGCGGGCCCTGCGACCTGGTCGAGGCGGTCGTAGCCCAGGTGGGGATCGTCCACCCCGGCGAAGGCGAAGGTGGTCTCCCCGACCGTGAGCCGGTCCCGGCGGTTGGTGAGGTCGAGCCAGCCGGCGTCCACGAAGCTCGCCGAGAGCTCACGCCACGGGAGCTGCCGCGAGCTCGTGTGCCGCGTGCCGTTGTCGGGCAGGACGTAGCGGACCGGGTTGCGCAGGGTCGGGGAGAAGTAGTCGTTGGAGCCGTGCACGAAGACCCCGGGCACGTCGAGCAGTGCGCCCAGGCTGTCGCGGACGAACGGCACCGCGTCGGGGTGGGCCAGGTTGTCGCCGGTGTCGACGACGAGGTCGGGACGCAGGGCAGCCAGGGTGCCGAGCCACTCCTGCTTGCGGGTCTGGCGGGGCGTCAGGTGCAGGTCGCTGAGGTGCAGGACCTTGAGCGGTCGCTGGCCGGGCGGAAGCAGCGGAACCTCCACCCGCCTCAGCGTGTACTGCCGCGTCTCCCACACGGCGTACGCCGTCAGCGCAGCGCCGGCGGCCGCCCCTGCCCCGGCCAACCGGGCGGCAACGGGGAGGAGAGGCACCGGGTCAGGCTGCCACAATGGCCGCCATGAGCGCCCTCAAGGACCGACTGCGAGCCGACCTGACCACCGCCATGAAGGCGCGTGACGAGGTCCGCTCCTCGACCATCCGGATGGTGCTGACCGCGATCACGAACGCCGAGGTTGCCGGCAAGGAGGCGCGGGAGCTCACCGACGACGACATCGTCGGCGTGCTCTCCACCGAGGCCAAGAAGCGCCGGGAGGCCGCCACTGCCTTCGCCGACGGCGGACGCGAGGAGATGGCGGCCAAGGAGCGCGCCGAGGCCGAGGTCCTCGCCGACTACCTCCCCGAGCAGCTCAGCGACGAGGAGGTCGCCGGGATCGTCAGTGCTGCGATCGCGCAGGTCGGCGCCGCCGGAGAGGGGATGAAGGCCATGGGCAAGGTGATGGGCGTCGTCTCGCCGCAGGTCAAGGGCAAGGCCGACGGCGCCGCCGTCGCCGCCGAGGTACGCCGCCAGCTCGGCTGAGGGCGGGCCGCTCGCCGCTTCGCTGGTTGAGGAGGCGCGTCAGCGCCGTGTTCCGGTGGTTGAGGAGGCGCGTCAGCGCCGTGTCCCGGTGGTTGAGGAGGCGCGCCAACGCCGTCTCGAAACCGGTCTCGACACGCTCGGCAGCGGGGCTCCCCGGTGGTTGAGGAGGCGCGCCAGCGCCGTCTCGAAACCCAGGTGGTCAGCGGCGGCCGCGGCCGCGGGCCTTGTTGCCCTTGTCCTCGCGCGGCTTGCGGCCGGTGGACTCCACCAGTACGACCTGGTCCCCGGCGCCGAGCTCGGTGCCGGGTGCGGGGTTGGTGGCAGCCACGGTGCCTCGCGGGTACGGCGAGTCCTGGCGGCCACCGAGCACCACCGTGAAGCCGGCGCCCTCGAGTGCGGCCCGGGCACCTTCGACGTCCTGGCCCAGCACGAACGGCACGCCGGTGAGCAGCCCGACGACATCGGTGCCCGACGGGGTCTGGAACTCCTGGTCGGCGAGGTAGTCGTCGATCTCCTTCATCGCATCACCCCACATCGGTCCGGCCAGCGTCGAACCGAAGGCGGCGGAGACGAAGGAGGGCCCGATGACCTGCCCGTTGAGCGTGATCGGACGGCCCTCGATGTTGGCCCCGGCGATCATCGAGGCGGTGGCGAGATTCGGGGTGTAGCCGATGAACCACACCGCCTTGTTGTCCTGGATGGTGCCGGTCTTGCCGGCGGCGGGCTGCTCGAGCGCCTGGGCAGAGGCGAAGCCACCCTCGATGACCCCGCGCAGGACGTCGTTGATGGCATCGGCGACCGGGCTGGGGATGACCTGTTGGCAGCTGGGCCCGTACTCCTTGAGAGTGCGCCCCTCGGAGTCCTGGATCGAGGTCACCGGGCGCGCGTCGCAGTGCAGACCACGGCCGGCGAAGGTCGCGTACGCCTCGGCCATCTCCAGCGGGCTCACGTCGGCGACGCCCAAAGTGAAGGAGGGGACCATCTCGGTGTTGCGATCTGTCAATCGGATGCCCATCGCCCTGGCGAGGTTGTAGGGCTCGCACAGACCGGTGCGCTGCTCGAGCTGGGCGTAGAACGTGTTCACCGACAGCCGGGTGCCCGTGTAGAGGTTGTAGCTGCCGAAGCCGGTTGAGTTCTGGGGGTCCCAGACGTCGCTGCTCAAGAAGTAGTCGCCGTTGCACACCTCGAAGGTGTCCATGTCGAGGAAGACCTGCTGCGGGGACTGGATGGACTCGTCGAGCGGGATGTCCTGGTTGATCGCTGCCGCCAGCACGAAGGCCTTGAAGGTCGAGCCGGCCTGGAAGCCGTTGGAGTCGCCGTACTCCGAGGGCACGACGTAGTTGAGGTAGGTGAAACCCTGCTTCTTCTTGCGCCCCATCGGTCGTGACTGGGCAATCGCCTTGACCTCGCCGGTGCGCGGCTCGACCATCGCCAGGGCCCCGATCGCCTGGTTCTCCTTGTAGACGTGGGCGGCGACCGAGCGGTCGGCGGCGTCCTGCATGCGCAGGTCGATCGTCGTCTGGATCGTGAGACCGCCCGAGTAGATGCGGTCCTTGCGCTCGGCGGCGTTCTTGCCGAGCGAGGGGTCCTTCATCAGGTAGCTCAGGACGTAGTCGCAGAAGAACGGTGCTCGGGAGAACACGCACCCGTTCTGGGTCCTGCGGACGTTGAGCTGGAGGTCCTTGGCCTTGGTCCGCTCCGCCTTCTCACGGCTGATGACGCTGAGCTGAGCCATGCGGTCCAGGACGATGTCGCGACGCTCCTGCGTGCGGTCGGGTGCATTGGTCGGGTCGTACGCCGTGGGGTTCTTCACCAGTCCCGCGAGGATCGCGGCCTGGTTGAGGTTGAGGTCACGGGCATTGACGTTGAAGTAGTGCCGGGCCGCGGCCTGCACGCCGTAGGCGCCGTCGCCGAAGTAGGCGATGTTGAGGTAGCGCTCGAGGATCCACTGCTTGTCGTAGCGCTCCTCGACCGCGATCGCATACCTCAGCTCGCGCAGCTTGCGGGCGAATGGTCTGCTCGGTCGCGGCCTTCATCTCCGCGCGCGTGTCGGCCTGTTGGAGCAACGTCAACTTGACCATCTGCTGGGTGATGGTCGATCCGCCTTGGACGACGCCGCTGTTGGCCTGGTTCGTGATGAGGGCGCGGAGCGTGCCCTTGACGTCGAGGGCTCCGTGCTCGAAGAAGCGGTAGTCCTCGATGGCGACGATCGCCTTGAGCATCACCCGCGAGACCTGCGTGATCTCGACGTTGACCCGGTTCTCGTCGTAGATGGTGGCGAGGACGTCGCCGTCACCGTCGAGGATGCGCGTCTTCTGCGGCAGGGCGTCGGCCTCGAGCTCGGTGGGCAGCTGGTCGAGCGTCTCGGCAGCGCTGTCGGCGGTGAACCCCACCACGCCGACGAACGGCAACGCCAGTCCCGCCACGACGACCCCGAGGACCGCGGCCACCGCGACCATGGCGGCCAGGTACGAGGCGGCGCGCAGCGCGGCGGGACGCTCGGAGCGCGGGCGTGACATGGTCACGATGGTACGTGCCGGATGGTCCCCCCAGGGACATCAGCACGGTGGGACTAGTCATATCGGACTATGCCCCCTGGGCCGAATGGATCTGTCTAAACCAGTTGGTGTGGCCTTTACTTCTTCCCAGGGGAGACACCCGAGGTCGGGCGTCATGGGGACGCGCCACCTGACTCGGAAACTGGGGAACTCATCATGTGGGTTGAGGACTGGACACCGCGCGCTGCCTGTAGGGCGACGCAGCCGGATCAACTGTTCGTGCGTGGAGCCGAGCAGAACAAGGCCAAGCAGCTGTGCGCGGGATGCCCCGTGCGCACCGAGTGCCTCGCGGAGGCGCTCGACAACCAGATCGAGTGGGGTGTGTGGGGGGGCATGACCGAGCGGGAGCGCCGAGCGCTGCTGCGTCGTCGGCCGAATGCCTCGTGGCGCGCCGTGCTCGAGAGCGCCCGGCAGCAGTCGGGTTCGCCGCTCAAGGTCGACGCCTAGGTCTCGACACGCCGAGCCGCTGCGCGGCTCAGTCGGCTCGACCACCGATTCAGTCGGTGGTCGAGGAGGCGCGGAGCGCCGGTCTGTCCTTGGTTGAGGAGGCGCGAAGCGCCGTGCCCCTCGTTGGTTGAGGAGGCGCGGAGCGCCGTCTCGAAACCCGGTGAGTTGACCGTTCCGGGGTCTCGAGATGCTCGCTGCGCGAGCTCCTCGACCGGCGGAGGGGTCTCGAGACGCTCGGTGCGCGAGCTCCTCGACCGGCGGACGGCTCAGTCGGCCAGCAGCTCGCCCACGCGGCGCAGACCCTCGAGGTCGTGGACGTCGGTGGCGAGCGCCGGGGACGACGGTGGTGGCCACCTGGGGGTGTGCCGCTGCGAACCGGTCGCGTAGTCCGGCCTCCCGCTCGACCAGGCGCGCCTGGTCGGCGTGCAGGCGGAGCAGGCCCGCGGTGAGCCCTGCTGCCGGCGTACGCCGGAGCCGCTCGGCCGCCGCCATTGCCTCGTCAGCCGAAAGGTCGCCCAGCGGGGCGGGGCTGGCACGGTTGACCACCAGGCCTGCCAGCGGCATGCCGTCCTCGCTGAGCCGCTCGACGAAGTAGGCCGCCTCCCGCAGTGCGTCCGGCTCCGGGGCAGCGACCACCAAGAACGCGGTGCCGTCAGCCTGAAGGAGCGCGTAGGTCCGTTGGGCGCGCTGCCGGAAGCCACCGAAGACCGTGTCGAGTGCGGCCACGAAGGTCTGCAGGTCCCTGAGCACCTGGCCACCGAGGATCTTGGTCAACGCGTTGGTGATGAGCGAGAACCCTGCGGTCATCAGCTTCGCCGGGCCCCGGGCCGGGGCGAGCATCAGGCGCACGAACCGCCCGTCGAGGAAGCTGCTGAGTCGCTCCGGGTGCGTCGAGGAAGTCCAGCGCCGAGCGCGAGGGCGGAGTGTCCACCACGATCAGGTCGTAGGTGTTCTCGGCGCGCGCGTCGGCGTGGATCTGGCCGAGCTTCTCCATCGCCATGTACTCCTGGGTGCCGGCGAACGAGCTCGACAGCGCGATGTAGAAGGGGTTCTCCAGGATCTGTTGGGCCTTCTCCGGGGTGGCCTGGCTCTCGACCACCTCGTCGAAGGTGCGCTTCATGTCGAGCATCATCGCGTCGAGGCTCCCCCCGGCGGCGGTGTCGACGGCCGCGACGGGCCGCGGGGTGTTGTCGAGCGAGCCGACGCCCATGGCCTGCGCCAACCGGCGCGCCGGATCGATCGTGAGGACGACGACCCTGCGCCCACGTTCGGCGGCCCGCAGGGCCAGCGCTGCCGACGTCGTGGTCTTGCCGACGCCACCGGACCCGCAGCAGACGATGATCCCGACCTCGCGGTCATCGAGCAGCCCGTCGATGTCGAGGGTCGGGGCACGGTCGGTCGAGGTCGAGGGCCCACGCGAGTCCGGCTCCTGCTCATGCCAGACCCTGCTCGCGCAGGAGCGTCGCCAGCTCGTAGAGCGCGCCCAGGTCGACCCCGCCGGCCAGCCGGGGCAGCTCGTACGTCGGCCGCCCGAGGTCGCGGACCAGGGCCCGCTGCGAGTCCTCGAGCGAACGGCGCACGGCGTGGTCGTGGGCCTCGGCCAGCAGCCCGTCGACCAGACCGGGGACGACGTCGACCCCGGCACTCTCGAGCTGGGTCGCGACCGCGTCGGCGTCGAGCCGACCCGCCAGGGCCGACTCGAGGTCTGCGGGCGAGAGGTCACGCGGACGCACCAGGTTGACGACGACGCCTCCGACTGGGAGACCGGCCGCGGTCAGCTCGGCGATCCCGTCGCCGGTCTCCTGCACCGGCATCTCCTCGAGCACGGTCACCAGGTGCACCGCGGTGCGTGGTGACCGGAAGAGGGTCATCATCGTGTCGGACTGTGACCGGATCGGACCGACCTTGGCCAGCCCGGCCAGCTCGTTGCTGACGTTGAGGAACTGGGTGATCCGGCCGGTCGGAGGAGCGTCGAGGACGACGGCGTCGTAGCGCCGGGCGCCCTTGTTGCGGCTGTTGCGCTGCACCGCCTCGAAGACCTTGCCGGTCAGAAGCACGTCGCGCACCCCGGGGGCGATCGTGGTCGCGAACTCGATCACGCCGAAGCGGTCCAGCGCCCGCCCGGCCCGACCGAGCTTGTAGTAGAGCGCGAGGTACTCCAGCAGCGCTGCCTCCGGGTCGATGTGCAGGGCGTAGCACCGTGCCCGGCCGGGCGCCCGACCGCCCGCTGCTCGGCAGGCCGGTCGCGATCCGGCGCTCCTCGAAGGGCAACGGGTCGACGTCGAACATGCGAGCGATGCCCTGGCGGCCCTCGACCTCGCACAGCAGGACGTTGCGGCCCTCCGAGGCGAGAGCGCAGAGCGAGGGCGGCAGCGACGGTCGACTTGCCGGTGCCGCCCTTGCCGCTGACGACGTGGAGGGCGACGTTCGGCCAATCCGACGACGTCACGTCGGCCAGCGTAGGACTAACGTGCACGCGCCATGGACAAGGTGGTGGCGAGCGCTGCGGACGCTGTGGCCGACATCGCGCCGGGCTCGACGTTGGCCGTGGGCGGCTTCGGCCTGTGCGGGATCCCGTCGGTGCTCATCGGGGCGTTGCTCGACGCGGGTGTCTACGAGCTCGAGGCGGTGTCGAACAACTGCGGCGTCGACGACTGGGGCCTGGGCCGGCTGCTGGGCGCGAAGCGGTTGAGGCGGATGGTGTCGTCGTACGTCGGTGAGAACAAGGAGTTCGCACGTCAGTACCTCTCCGGCGAGCTCGAGGTCGAGCTGACCCCGCAGGGCACCCTGGCCGAGCGCATGCGCGCAGGAGGATCGGGGATCCCGGCGTTCTTCACCGCGACCGGCGTCGGGACGCAGGTGGCGGACGGCGGCCTGCCGTGGAGGTACGACGACGCGGGGAACGTCGTGGTCGCCTCACCACCGAAGCAGACCCAGGTCTTCGAGACAGCCGACGGGCCGAAGGAGTTCGTCCTCGAGCACGCGATCGTCGCCGACTTCGGGCTCGTGCGGGCCTGGAAGGGTGACCGGCACGGCAACCTCGTCTACCGCGACTCCGCCCGCAACTTCAACCCGCTCGCCGCGATGTGTGGCCGGGTCACGATCGCCGAGGTCGAGGAGCTGGTCGAGCCCGGTGAGCTCGAGCCCAACCACGTGCACACGCCCGGGGTCTTCGTGCAGCGCGTCGTGGCGCTCACCCCCGAACAGGCCGCCGACAAGCGGATCGAGCGCACCACCGTGCGACCACGCCCGACCACGGACGAGCCGCACCACGCCCTCGGAGGTTTCGCATGAGCTGGTCACGCGAGCAGATGGCAGCCCGCGCCGCCTCGGAGCTCGGCGATGGCTCCTACGTCAACCTCGGCATCGGCCTGCCGACACTCGTGCCCAACTACGTCGGCGACGACGTCGAGCTCGTGCTGCAGTCGGAGAACGGGATCCTCGGGGTCGGCGCCTACCCGTGGGAGGGGGAGGAGGACCCCGACCTGATCAACGCGGGCAAGGAGACGGTGACGATCCGACGCGGGGCGTCCTTCTTCGACTCCGCGACCTCGTTCGGCATGATCCGCGGCGGCAAGATCGACGCCGCGATCCTCGGTGCCATGCAGGTCTCGAAGGCGGGCGACATCGCCAACTGGATGATCCCCGGCAAGATGGTCAAGGGGATGGGCGGGGCGATGGACCTCGTCCATGGCGCGAAGCGCGTCATCGTCCTGATGGAGCACGTGGCCAAGGACGGGAGCTACAAGATCGTCGAGGAGTGCTCCCTGCCCTACACCGGCCGCGGCGTCGTGCAGCGGATCATCACCGACCTCTGCGTCATCGACGTCGAGGAGGGCGGTCTCCGCCTGGTCGAGCTCGCCCCCGGCGTCACCGAGGCCGAGGTCCAGGAGAAGACCGAACCCACTCTTCTTCCTGCCTGACGCGCTCGACCACCGATGGGTCAGAGCGATGGCCCGATGAGAACGCATGCACCGAAGGGTCTGAGCTGGCATGAGCAGGGTCATTGCGACGATCACGACCTCCGTCGACGGCTACGTTGTCGGGCCCGACGACCGTCCGGGTCAGGGCCTGGGACGTGGAGGGGAACGGCTGCACTACTGGGTGATGGGCGGTCCGTGGACCTACGACTCGGCCCGCGACCCGGGGGCGGACATGACTGCCGAGGACCGGGCCTTCTACGACGGCGTGGTGGCCGAGCTCGGGGCCGGCGTCTGCGGACGTGGGATGTACGACGCTGCAGGGGCCTGGGGCGGGACCAACCCCTTCGAGGGGCCGTTGTTCGTGGTGACGCATCGCTTAGAGGGCCTGCCGGACCCCTCCAGCGGGTTCGTGTTCGTCGACGGCGTCGTCGAGGCCGTCTCCGCTGCTCGGACCGCGGCGGGTGAACGGAGCGTCGCGGTGAGTGGCGGTGCCGACGTCATACGTCAGGCCCTCGCCGCCGGGCTGGTCGACCGGTTGGCTGTCTCGGTGGCGCCGGTCGTCCTCGGCGGAGGCAAGCGACTCTTCGAGGGCTTCGAGGTGGACCTCGATCTGCGCATCACCTCGGTCCACCACTCGGCGTACGCCGTCCACACGATCTACGACGTCGTGCGCTGAGGCTGCGAGCCGCAGGGAGGCAGGTCGTCAGTGGCGCTCCTCGAGCCCCACGGCCTGCCGGAGCTTGTCGACCGACTCCTGCAGACCGGGATCGTCGGCAGCACGCGAGCTCATCAGGTCGGAGAGAGCCTCGGCCAGGACGTTGAGCTTCTCCTGGGAGGCCTCCTCCGAGCGACGCCCCGCGTTCTCGAGGAGCACGAGAAGGAGGAGGGAGAGGATGGCCGATCCCGTGTGCAGGGCCAGCTCCCACTTCGTGCTGCTGCTCCACAGCGGATAGCTCGCTGCCCACAGGACGAGGGCGAGCACGATCACGGTGAAGAACGGAGGCCGGCTCACGACGTGTTGGACCACCTCGACGAACTTCTCGAAGACGCCCCTCCCGTCCTGCTTGCGGCGGTCCTCTGCGGCCTCGTTGCGATCCATCGGCCCAGCCTAGGGTGAGGGCATGGCCACCCAGGGGGCGCCGCTGCCGGAGCTGCTGGTCGCCGACGCGGCCGGGCTGCGGGCCTGGCTGGCCGAGCACGGTTCGACATCGCCCGGGGTGCTCCTGGTGCTGACCAAGAAGGGCGGCACGGACACGACGCTGACCTGGGAGCAGGCGGTCGAGGAGGCGCTCTGCCAGGGCTGGATCGACGGGCAGGCCGGCAAGCGCGACGAGGGCACCTACACCGTCCGCCTCACCCCGCGCCGGCCGAGGAGCATGTGGTCGCAACGCAACGTCGAGCTCGTGGCGCAGCTGGAGCGGCAGCGGCGGATGCGAGCAGCCGGACGGGCCGCGGTCGAGGCGGCGAAGGCCGACGGCCGCTGGGAAGCGGCGTACGCCGGGCCGGCCACGACCGAGCCACCCCAGGACCTCCTAGACGCGATCGCCGCCGAGCCGGTCGCACAGGCCTGGTGGGACGTCCTCACCCGGACCAACCGCTACTCGATCATCCACCCGGTGCTCACGGCCAAGCGGGAGGAGACCCGCGCTCGGCGGATCAGCCGAGCCGTGGCGATGCTCGCGCGGGGGGAGACGCCTGCGCCCCAACGGGCACGCCCCGAGTAGCGTGCGAGCCATGACCAAGTGGGAGTACCTGACCGCGCCGATCCTCACGCATGCCGCCAAGCAGATCCTGGACAACTTCGGCTCCGACGGGTGGGAGCTCGTGCAGATCGCGCCGGGGATGAACCCGGAGAACCTGGTCGGCTACTTCAAGCGTCCGGTCGAGGGCTGAGGCGTGCCGACCCCGGAGGAGCGCCTGACCGAGCTCGGTCTCGCCGTCCCCGAGGTGGCCAAGCCGGTCGCGGCGTACGTTCCGGCTGTCCGGTCGGGCTCCCACGTCTTCACCTCCGGACAGCTCCCGATGCGCTCGGGGGAGCTGATGACCACCGGCAAGGTCGGGTCGGAGGTCACCCCGGAGGAGGCCTACGACTGCGCCCGACAGTGCGCGCTCAACGCACTGGCCGCTGTCCGCGCGGAGCTCGGCGAGCTCTCCCGGGTCCTCCGCGTCGTCAAGGTCGTGGTGTTCGTGGCCTCGACGCCGGAGTTCACCGGTCAGCCCCAGGTGGCCAACGGCGTCTCTGAGCTGTTGGGCGACGTCTACGGCGACGCCGGCATCCACGCCCGGTCCGCGGTGGGAGTCGCGTCGCTCCCCCTCGACGCGCCGGTCGAGGTCGAGCTGACCGTCGAGGTGCGGTGAGGGGACGGTGAAGATCCCGCTCCCCCCGGTGCCGCTGCCCGAGCACCTGGTCGAGGTGGCCCGGGAGTACGCCGACGGCACCCGCGAGGCCGTCGAGCCGCGCAACGCCGCGACCGTCGTGCTGCTCCGCCCCGCCGACCCTGCGGGCACCGGCCCCTCCGTCTACCTACTGCGGCGGCACGTCTCGATGGAGTTCGCGGGCGGCTTCTGCGTCTTCCCGGGCGGAGGAGTGGACCCGCGCGACCACGACACGGGCGTCGACGAGGCACTCTGGGCCGGCCCCACGGTGGCCCAGTGGGCCGCCCGCCTCGGCGTCGAGGAGGACCTGGCGCGGGCCCTCGTCTGCGCCGCGGTCCGTGAGACCTTCGAGGAGTCCGGTGTGCTCCTGGCCGGACCTTCTGCGGACGAGGTCGTCGCCGACACGACCGGCGAGGACTGGGAGGCCGACCGGGTCGCCCTGGAGACCCGGTCGCTGGCCATGACCGACTTCCTCACCACCCGCGGACTCGTGCTGCGCACCGATCTGCTCGGCACCTGGGACGGCTGGCTGACGCCGGTCTTCGAGCCGAAGCGCTACCGGACCTGGTTCTTCGTCGCGTTGCTGCCCGAGGGGCAGCGGACCCGTGACGTGTCCTCGGAGTCCTCGTCGGTCACCTGGCTCCCTGCCCGGGTCGCTGCCGATCGGGCCGACGCCGGCGAGCTCGCGATGCTGCCCCCGACCTATCTCACCTGCCTCGAGATCGGCGGGTACGACTCCCCCGCGGAGGTCCTGGCGGCGACCGCCGACCGGACCGTCGACATGTTCACCCCGTCGGTCGAGCCGCTCGGCGACGGCTTCACGCTGTCGATGCCCGACCGGCTGCGCCCCCTGGTCGCGGCGCGGGTGCGCCCGTGAGTGAGCCCGCCTGGTCCGGTGGCAGCTTCGGCGAGCGCGGGACCTGCCTGCTCGCGCCCAACCCCGGTCTGATGACGCTCGACGGCACCAACACCTGGGTGCTGCGCGAGCCGGGCTCGTCGCGCGCCGTCGTCGTCGATCCTGGTCCGATCGAGGACGGGCACCTCGACACCGTCGAGGAACAGTCCGGCGATGTCGGTCTGGTCCTGCTCACCCACCACCACTACGACCACTCCGAGGTCGCGCGTGACCTGGCGGAGCGCAAGGGGTGCGCGGTCCGCGCCGTGGACCCGGCGTACTGCGTCGACGGAGACCCGCTCGCCGACGACGAGGAGATCGACGTCGGTGGGCTGCGGTTGCGGGCGGTGCTGACCCCCGGTCACACGGCCGACTCGGTCTCGTTCGTGCTGCCGGCCGAGCGCGCGCTGCTCAGCGGCGACATGGTCCTCGGGCGGGGCACGACGGTGGTGGCCCATCCCGACGGGCAGCTGGGCTCCTACTTCGACTCGCTCGCACGCATGAGAGCGCTGGTCCACGCCGGCGAGGTCGATGCGGTCTGGCCTGCCCACGGGCCTGTGCTCGACGACGCCGGGGCCGTGCTCGACCACTACGCGGTGCACCGTCGCGAACGGCTGGCCCAGGTCGAGGACGCACTTGGGCGGTTGGGGGTGGAGCCCACACCTGCGTCCGGCGAGGACGAGCTCCTTCCTCGCCAGGTCGTGGAGATCGTCTACCAGGACGTCGACGAAGCGTTGTGGGGGGCGGCGGAGCTGTCGGTCCGCGCGCAGCTCGCCTTCCTCGGAAGACGCTGACTCACGCGTTTCGGCCCCACGAGGGCTGTTGGTCTGGCACCCTTCCCCCGTGCTGGCACGGGTCCGTTCTCTCGAGATGCTGGCGTTCGTCCTCCTCCTGTCGGCCGTCCTGGGGGTCCTGGGCGCGCCCGCCGGCCCCTCCGAGGCCGTGGTCTCGGGTCCTGAGGGGCTCCGGGGGACCCATCGGCTGGGGGTGGTCCAGGCCAACCTCGACGGCATGCACCGTGACGACAGCGTCCGGTCGACGACGTCCGCCGTACGCCGGGCGATCTCGCGCACCGGCCCGGACGTGGTGCTGCTTCAGGAGGTGTGCCGGCGCCAGTTCGACAGGATCGTCGAGTCGCGCCGCGAGTGGCTCCTCCCGGGCCAGGCCGTGCACGACCACTTCGTCTTCTTCGCCACCTCGACCCGGCACGGGTGTGCGGCCGGCCGGCCACGCCTCCAGACCAAGGGTCTGGTCGTCGCCTCCCCGCACCTGCTCTCGCGGGTGCGGCGCACCACCCTGCCGGACCCCGCCCCCGGCGGGCCCCGGCGCTACGGCATCCTCTGCGCCGACGTGCAGGTCGCGTCCTCGGCGCTGATGACCTACGCCCCGGATGCGGTCCGTGCGTGCTCCACCCACCTGCGTGCGGGGGCCAGACGCGCCGAGCAGGCCGGTGGCTCGCGCCTGGCGCAGACAGACGCCATCCGTGACCTGCTCCGCAGCCCGATCGTCAACGACCGCACCGCCGTGGTGCTCGGCGGCGACTTCAACTCGGCGCCGTGGCGGCCGCCGATGAGCAAGCTCTATCGCCTGACCCGCACCGGCAAGCTCAACAACCGCACAGGCCTGTTCTACGAGGCCGACCAGAACGGGAGCTACCCCCAGAAGCCCGGTGGCGCGCACACGGGTGGGCGGATCCGTTGCCGCTTCGAGCCGGACAGGTGCCGGTGGGGTCAGTCGACCCACTGGCAGCCCGGCCAACGGCCCCTCAAGCTCGACTACGTCTTCTTCTCGATGAACCGGGCCCGGCCCGTCCCCAGTCGGGTCGACGGCTCCTGGAAGACCTATCTGTCGGGGCAGATGCGCAACAACCCGACCTCCACCCACGACGTCTACGTCGCCCGGGCGGACCTGTCACTCGACCTGCTGAACTGACCGCCTCACCACTCACCCCCCACAGCGGGTATGCGGCACCGTCAGCGCGCTCGGCGGCCGAGCCGCTCGACGTCCATGATCACCACGGACCTCGGCTCGAGGCGCAGCCATCCGCGGGAGGCGAAGTCGGCGAGGGCCTTGTTGACCGTCTCGCGCGAGGCGCCCACGAGCTGTGCGAGCTCTTCCTGGGTGAGATCGTGGTGGACGTGGACGCCGTCGTCGGCCGTGCGTCCGAACCGGTCGGCCAGGTCCAGCAGCGCCTTGGCGACCCGCCCGGGCACATCGGAGAAGACCAGGTCGGCGACGACGTCGTTGGCCTTGCGCAGGCGGCCGGCCAGCTGGGCCAGGAGACCCCGGGCCACCACCGGGCGTCCCTCCAGCCAGCGCAGCAGATCCTCGTGGCTCAGCGAGCCGAAGCTGGCGTCCGTGACGCACGTGACGGTCGCTGATCGTGGGCCCGGGTCGAACAGCGAGAGCTCGCCGAACATCTGACCGGGGCCGAGGATGGCGAGGAGGTTCTCACGACCGTCGACCGAGGTCCGGCCGAGCTTCACCTTGCCCTCGAGGACGATGTAGAGCTTGTCGCCGGAGTCCCCCTCGCGGAAGAGGACGTCACCGCGGCGGAGCCGGGAGTCGGTCATGGAGGAGCGCAACGCGGTGGCCGCCTCGTCGTCGAGGGCGCTGAACAGCGGGGCCAGACGCAGTACGTCGTTGTCCACGACGCCTCCTCCCGAGGGCTCCTGAGCGGGTCACGTGCGATCCGTGTCGCCGCATTGTTGCACCTATCGCGGCCGACGGCTGACCCGATCAGACGTAGCGCAGCCAGATGTACGGCACGGTCAGGCTTACCGTCACCACGGTGACGACCAGCCCGTACTTGGTGAACTCCCAGAAGCCGATCCGGTGCCCGGCCCGTTCGGCCAGGCCCAGCATGACCACGTTGGCCGACGCCCCGATCGCGGTGGCGTTGCCCCCCAGATCGGCGCCGAAGGCCAACGACCACCAGTAGGCGTCGCTGCTCGCAGGGCTCGCCTCGACCAGCCCCACCACGACGGGGGCCATGGTCGCGACGTACGGGATGTTGTCGACGATCGCCGAGAGCACCGCGGACCCCCCGAGCAGGAGCATGGCGGTCAGACCCTCACGGCCTGCGGTGGCCTCGGTCATCGCCTCGGAGAGGTCCTCGATGACGCCGGTCTCGACCAGCCCGCCCACCATGATGAACAGGCCGGCGAAGAAGGCGAGCGTCGGCCACTCCACGTCCTCGAGAGCCTGCTCGGTCTCGATCCTGGTGAACGCGATGAGCGCACCCGCGCCCAGCAACGCGACGACCGAGGGTTCGTAGTGCAGCACCGGGTGGAGCACGAAGGCCGTCACGACCGCGGTCAGGACGACCAGCGAGATGACCAGCAGTCGCTTGTCCTTGATCGCCTCGCGCTCGTCGAGCGCCATGACCGACTGAGCCCGCTCCGGGTCGTAGACGAAAGCGGAACGGAACAGGATCCGGCACATCAGGAGGAAGACACCCATGAGCACCACGACCCAGGGGGCCATGTTGACGAGGAAGTCGTTGAAGGTGAGGTCGGCTCGGCTGGCGATGATGATGTTGGGCGGGTCGCCGACCAGGGTCGCGGCGCCACCGATGTTCGAGGCCATGACCTCGGCGATGAGGAACGGCACCGGCCGCAGCCCGAGACGCTCGCAGACCAAGAAGGTCACCGGCGCGATGAGGAGCACGGTCGTGACGTTGTCGAGCACCGCCGAGGCCACCGCCGTCAGCGAGCAGAGCATCACCATGAGTCGGTAGGGACGGCCCCGGGACCGCTTCGCGCACCAGATCGCGATGTACTCGAAGACGCCGGTCTGCCGGAGCACCGAGACGATGATCATCATCCCGAGGAGCAGGAAGATGACGTTCCACTCGATCCCGCTGTCCTCGCTGAAGAACGCGGCCTCGGCGTCGCTGACGTGCAGCAGCAGGACGAGGGCGGCTCCGGCGAGCACCACCTTGGTCCGGTGGATCCGGTCCGCGACCAGGAAGACGTAGGCGCCGACGAAGACGGCGATGGCGAGGACGGCTTCCACAGGGCTCCGATCGGGCGGTCGACGACAACGACGCCGACCAGACTTCCCGGCACACCGGGCTCCACCCTAGTGGCCGCCGGGTGGAGGGCTACCCTCGCGGCTGTGAAGGCTCGCGACCTGGCCGTCCCCTATCCGACGGTCCGCATGGACACCGACGGGCTCACCGCTGCGCGGTTGCTGACCGAGCACAACCGGCCCGGCCTGATCGTCGTCGACGACGAGCAGCACCCCATCGCGGTGCTGCCCGGCTCGCAGGTCCTGCGCGTCATGATCCCGACCTACGTCCAGGAGGACCCGGCGCTGGCACGGGTCCTCGACGAGGAGTTCTCCGACTCGATCTGCAGCAAGCTCGCCGATCATGTGGTCTCCGAGCTGGTCCCCAAGGAGCGACCCCCGCTTCCCGTCGCCAACGACGACGACACGGTGCTGGAGATCGCCGCGATGATGGCCGCCCATCGATCGCCCCTGGTCGCCGTCCTCGACGGGAAGGGCAAGGGAGCGCCCCTGCTGGGTGCGGTGAGCATCTTCGACCTGCTCGGCAAGGTGCTGCCGGCGGAGGACGCCCCGACGCCGGGGGAGGGGACAGCACCCTAGGCTGGCCCGCGTGCCGGCCCCGACCTCGTCGAGTGAGAGCTCGACCAGCCTGGTCCGGCGGGCGCGCAAGGTCGACCGGGAGCTCGCCCTGGCCTACCCGGACGCCCGCTGCGAGCTCGACTTCGACGGTCCGTTCCAGCTGCTGGTGGTCACGGTCCTCTCGGCCCAGACCACGGACAAGCGGGTCAACGCCGTGCGACCGGCCCTCTTCGCCGCCTACCCCGACCCCCGGGCCATGGCGGCCGCGGATCGCGGCGAGCTCGAGCGGATCCTCGGCCCCCTGGGGTTCTTCCGGGCCAAGACCGAGTCGTTGCTCAAGCTCAGCGCGGCGCTCGTCGAGCGGTACGACGGCGAGGTGCCGGCCCGGCTCGTCGAGCTGGTCACCCTGCCCGGCGTGGGTCGCAAGACCGCCAACGTGGTGCTCGGGAACGCCTTCGGGGTGCCTGGGATCACCGTCGACACCCACGTAGGCCGGCTCGCCCGTCGACTCGGGTGGACCGAGGAGACGGACCCGGTCAAGGTCGAGCTCGCCGTCGGGCGGCTCTTCCCCAAGCGCGACTGGACCTTGCTGAGCCACCACCTCATCTGGCACGGCCGGCGGTGCTGTCATGCCCGCACCCCTGCGTGCGGGGCGTGCCCGGTCGCGCGGTGGTGCCCGTCGTACGGTGAAGGGCCCACCGATCCCGCCGTGGCGACGAAGCTCCTGCGGACCGAGGGCCGGGCGTGAAGCGGGGGCTCGTCGCGGTGGTGGTGGCGGTCGCGGTGCTGGTCGCCACGGTCGTGGTGGGTCTCGCATGGGACCGCGACCCAGAGACGACCAGCACCCTGCCCGACGTGACCCTGCCGGCCTTCTCGGGGGACGGCCGGACCGACCTGACGACGCTCCGGGGCCCCCTGGTGGTCAACCTGTTCGCGTCCTGGTGCGACCCGTGTGCCCGCGAGCTGCCGATCTACCAGGACTTCTACGAGCGGCACGGCGCCACGGTCGACGTTCTCGGTGTCGACTTCCAGGACCCGCAGCGCGATGCAGCCGCCGAGCTGGTGGCCTCGACCGGAGTGGAGTTCCCGCTGCTCAACGATGTAGCCGGCGAGCTGAGCGCGACTCCGCCCTTCCCGGTCGTCCGCGCTCTCCCCTTCGTGGCGTTCGTCGACGAGGAGGGCGCCGTCGTCCACGTGGAGTTCGTGGAGGTCGAGTCACTGACCGAGCTCGAGGACCTGGCCGAGCAGCACCTGGACGTGACGCTGTGAACGACTCCTCGAGCACCCCCTCGAGCAGCCCCTCGAGCGCACTGCCGGAGTGGCTGCGTCCGGTGGAGCAGGGCGCTCGGTCGATCACCGTCCACGAGCTGACCCGCTTCATGCCGCCCGAGGACAGCGACCCACGACGGGGTGCCGTGCTCATGCTCTTCGGGGAGGGCCCGGCCGGCCCCGACCTGCTCCTCACCGAGCGCGCCCACCACATGCGTTCCCACCCCGGTCAGGTGTCCTTCCCCGGCGGGTCGATCGACCCGGGGGAGTCCGCGGTGACCGCGGCGCTTCGGGAGGCCGAGGAGGAGACCGGGCTCGACCCGGCCGGTGTCGACGTCTTCGCCGAGCTGCCCGAGCTGTGGCTGCCACCCAGCAACTTCGCGGTCACGCCCGTGCTCGCCTGGTGGCGTGAGCCCTCCCCGGTGCAGGTGATGTCGCCCGACGAGGTGCACGAGGTCTACCGCGTGCCGCTCGCCGAGCTCACCGACACGACGCACCGGGTCGCGGTCCGGCACCCCACGGGGTGGGTAGGGCCCGGCTACCTCATCGGCGAGGCCAAGGACGTCATCCTCTGGGGCTTCACCGCCGGGATCATCTCGCGGCTCTTCGACTTCCTGGGCTGGACCGGCGACATCGGGGACCCGCCCCTCCGCGACCTGCCCAGCTACATGCTCGTCAGTGAGCCGACCCGTGCTGACTTCGAGCCGAACACGAGGTTCCGGGGAGGTCGTGGCCGGTGAACCTCCTCGACTGGCTGCTCGTCGTGCTGGTGCTGGCCTACGCACTCTCCGGCTACTGGCAAGGTTTCGTCACCGGTGCCTTCGCCACCTCCGGGCTGCTGTTCGGAGGGCTGCTCGGGATCTGGCTGGCGCCGATCGCCCTGGGTGACGCCGCCCCGTCGTTGACGGTGTCGCTGGGGGCCCTGTTCATCGTGATCCTCGCGGCCTCCCTCGGGCAGGCCGTGCTGCAGTTCGCCGGCGCCCGCCTCCGTGACCGGATCACCTGGCAGCCGGTCCGGGCGCTCGACGCTGCAGGTGGGGCCGCCCTCTCGGCCGCTGCGGTGCTCCTCGTCGCGTGGGCGCTGGGCGTCGCCGTCTCGGGCACGAGCATCGGAGGGGTCACTCCCTTGGTGCGCGACTCGAGCGTCCTGGCCAAGGTCGACCAGGTCCTGCCCCGTGCGGCCCAGGGGGTGCTGCAGGCGTTCAACAACGTGGTCGGCACCAGCTTCTTCCCCCGCTACCTAGAGCCCTTCGCCCCCGAACGCATCGTGGAGGTCGGGCCCGGCCCACGCCGGTTGCTGACCGACCCCGACGTCGAGGCCGCAGCACCGAGCGTGCTGAAGATCCGGGGCACCAACGACTGCGGTCGTGGGGTCGAGGGCAGCGGGTTCCTCTACGCCGACGACAGGCTGATGACCAACGCCCACGTGGTGGCGGGAGTGGACGACCCCGAGGTCGAGCTCGACGGCTCGTCCGTCCCGGCCGTGACCGTCTACTACAACCCCGACCTCGACATCGCCGTCCTGGCCCTCGACGACGGTGGGGCCCCGGTGCTGGCCCTGGACGGCTCGGGCCGCCCCGAGGACGGTGTGGCGATCCTCGGCTACCCCGAGGACGGACCCTACGACGTCCAGCCCGGCAGGATCCGGTCCGAGCAGCGGCTGCGCTCCCCCGACATCTACGGGGAGGGGACGGTGATCCGCGAGGTCTTCTCGCTGCGCGGACTGGTCCGCCCGGGCAACTCGGGAGGGCCGATCCTCAGCTCACGTGGCGACGTCCTCGGCGTGGTCTTCGCCGCGTCGGTCACCGACAAGGACACCGGGTACGCCCTGACCACCGACCAGGTCTCCGACGCCGCCGGCTTCGGTCGGCAGAACACCGACGAGGTCTCGACCGGCGACTGCGCGGGGTGATCTCTGCGACCGAGGCACGAGGTCGCGGAGATCGTTGGTGGTCGAGCAAGCCGCGCGACCGAGCCTGCGAGGTCGCGACCGGCGTGTCGAGACCCAGTGAGCCGAACGCTGACGTCGGGGACAGTGGTCACCACCCTGCACCGACCTCTGCACGCTGACCCGTCGCATAGAAGTGACGGGTCACCGTCCTGGACCTGCGTGCGGCGGGGGGTGTGCACGCTGACCCGTCGCATAGAAGTGACGGGTCACCGTCCTGGACCTGCGTGCGGCGGGGGGTGTGCACCCTGACCCGTCGCATAGAAGTGACGGGTCACCGTCCTGGACCTGCGTGCGGCGGGGGGTGTGCACGCTGACCCGTCGCATAGAAGTGACGGGTCACCGTCCTGGACCTGCGTGCGGTGGGGGTATGCACGCTGACCCGTCGCATAGAAGTGACGGGTCAGGGTGGGGGTGACGCAGGGAGGTCAGCTCCGGCCCTTCAGCGCCCGGGGGATCTCCTTGCCCTGGGCAATGGCCTTCTCGGGCGGACCGACCTGCTTGACCTTCTTGATGCCGACGACGACGAGCAACGCGGTGACCACGAGGTAGAACCCGGTGACGATCAGGAAGGCCCAGTGCAGCGCGAGGCCGTCGCCGTTCCAGTGGATGAGGTAGGCGAGGGCGACCGAGAGCATGATGACGGCGAGGACGGCGACGAATCCGGCCGCCGCGAAGAGGCCGGCACCGATGCCGCCGGCCCGGATGCTCACCTTGAGCTCGGACTTCGCGAGCTCGATCTCCTTGGAAACCAGAGCGGAGAGATCACGGCTCGCCTCGGCGACGAGACGGCCGATCGTCGGGTCGTCGGCCGAGGGGGTCCGGCCCTGGTCACTCGCCATACGCCGACCCTACCCACACCCCACTGGCTAGGATCGACCCCGGTGCGCCGGGAAGTCTGGTCGGCACGCTGCCGGTGACCTCGGCGGCGTACGCCTTCGACGACCGGAGACCTCCACGTGACGCCCGCTCCCCGCACGATCTTCGGTGACCTCGGCGGTCGCGAGGACACGTTCCTCGGCGACCTCTTCCGGCGCGAGACGGTGGGTGGAGGTCTGGCCCTGCTGGCGGGTGCCGTCGCCGTGGTGTGGGCGAACTCGTCGGTGAGCGACGCCTACGACTCCATGCGTCACTTCCAGCTCGGCCCCCTCGACCTCGAGCACTGGGCCGCGGACGGCGCTCTCGCGATCTTCTTCTTCGTCGCGGGCCTGGAGCTGAAGCGGGAGTTCGTGGTCGGCTCGCTGCGCCGCCCGGCCGACGCGGCCGTCCCGGTGGTGGCCGCTCTGTGCGGGGTGCTGGTCCCAGCGCTCGTCTACCTCGTCGTCAACAGCGTGGGGGACGGCGACCTGGCGGGATGGGCCATCCCGGCCGCTACCGACATCGCCTTCGCCCTCGCCGTGCTCGCTGTGGTGGGGTCGAACCTGCCGACCTCGTTGCGCGCGTTCTTGTTGACCATGGCAGTGGTCGACGACCTGGTCGTCATCATCATCATCGCTGTGTTCTTCACCGACTCCCTGGCCTGGGTGCCGGTGCTGGTGGCGGTCGTAGGGTTTGCGGGCTGGGCGCTGGCGCAGCGCGCACGGGTCGCCTCCCCGCTGGTCTACCTCCCACTGGCGCTGGTCGCCTGGTGGGCAGTGCACGAGAGCGGGATCCACGCCACGGTCGCCGGCGTCGTGCTGGGACTGCTGACCAGGGTCCGACCGGACCCGGAGGAGCAGGACAGCCCGGCCGAGCGACTAGAGCACCGGATATCGCCGATCTCGGCCGGTCTCGCCGTCCCGTTCTTCGCGCTGATGTCCGCCGGCGTCGCGCTCGACGGTGGCGTCGCCCTGCTCGTCGACCCCGTCGTCCTCGGGATCGTCCTCGGACTCGTCCTGGGAAAGCCGTTGGGCATCCTGGGTGGGACCTGGCTGCTCACACGCTTCACCGGGTCGGCTCTGCACGACAGCATCGACCACCGCGACGTGGCCGGGGTCGCCGTCCTGGCCGGGGTGGGCTTCACCGTCTCGCTCCTCGTCTCGGACCTGACCTTCGCCGGGGACCAGCGGGACGCCGCAAAGGCGGCCGTGCTCGCCGGGTCGGTCCTCGCCGCCCTCGCCGGTGCGGCCCTGCTCGGTCACCGCGACCGTTTTCATGTCACGCCCTGATGCGGGTCTTCCCAGTACGCACCCCGTCACTGGGGGCGTGTGACATCGTTGGTCCGTCATGAGAGGGATGCGAGTCGGGCTGGCGGGGCTGGTCGTTCTGTCGGTCGGGGCCGGCCTCGGGCCGGGTGCGGTGGCCAAGGAACCCGTCGGCACCCCTGAGGTCTTTTCCGTGTTCCGGAGCGACCCGGCGGACCCGCGGCAGGCCAACCGCGTCTACGCCGAGATCATGGCGATCCCCTCCACCGACACCGGCTACGTCCCGGTGACCGACCCTCCTGACGAGGACAACAAGGCGGCCTGCCCGCCCAGCCGCTGTCACGACTACACCGTGCCCGTCTCCGACGACGTCAAGGTCACCAGCTCGGTGGTCCGGGTGCTGCTGCCGAGGCGCTACAAGCACCGCACGCGGAAACGGTTCCCGGTCGTCTACCTCTACAACGGCGCGCGCAGCCCCTACATCCGGTGGAGCGTCGCGACCGAGCTCACCGAGATCACCCGCACGATGGACGCGATCTTCGTGATGCCCGAGGGCGGCATCGGCGAGGACGCCGGGATGTTCTCCGACTGGGTCGACGGCTCGTGGACCTGGGAGACCTTCCACACCGGGGTCCTGCCCGCCTGGGTGGACCGGAGGTTCCGGACCACGGGGGTCAACGGCGCCGTCGGTGCGTCCATGGGGTCGCTCGGTGCCTACAACTACGCGGCCCGTCACCCGGGCTTCATCGACGGGATCCTCAGCATCTCCGGTCTGAGTGACACGAACGCGATGCGCGGCAACATCCTGCCTCCGGAGTACGGCAGCCTGATCGGTCTGAGCCCGCCGGACCTGCGTCGCGTCTGGGGCAACCCGGTGCTCGACGACGCCACCTGGGACGCGCACAACCCCAGCTTCAACGCGCCCGCCCTGGCGGGCACCAAGATCCTGATCGCCGCCGGCACCGGCTCCTCGAGCACCACGTCCGAGACCGGGGACCCGCTGCACACCGGCTACACCGAGCAGCTGATGTGGCAGACCCACCGGTTCTTCCTCAAGGCGCTCACCGACGCGGGCGTGAAGTACCGCGCTCGGATCCGTCAGGGGGGCGTACACAACTGGCCCTACTTCGACACCCCGCTCGAGTGGGGCCTCCCGCGACTGGTGGAGCACCTCGACCGGAGGTGACACCGAGCCGGAGGACGGCGTCCGGCGGAGGCCTCCGCCGGCGCGCCTCAGTCCTCGGACCTGCCGGACTCGATGCCGTTCGAGATCAGGTCCATCACCGAGGAGTCGGCGAGGGTCGTCACGTCACCGACCTCACGGTTCTCGGCCACGTCGCGTAGCAGGCGACGCATGATCTTGCCGGACCGCGTCTTGGGCAGCTCGGGGACGATCATCACCTGTCGCGGCTTGGCGATGGCACCGATCTCCTTGCGCACGTGGTTGCGCAGCTCCTCGACGATGTCCTTCCCTCCGTCGCCGGCCTCGTCGCGCAAGATGACGAAGGCGCAGACGGCCTGGCCGGTGTCCTCGTCCTTGGCGCCCACGACGGCGGCCTCGGCCACCTTCGGGTGAGAGACGAGAGCCGACTCGATCTCGGTCGTCGACAGGCGGTGTCCTGACACGTTCATCACGTCGTCGACACGGCCCAGCACCCACAGGTCGCCGTCGGAGTCCTTCTTGGCCCCGTCCCCGGCGAAGTAGTAGCCCTGCTTCTCGTACTTCTTCCAGTACGTCTCGACGAACCGCTCGTCGTCGCCCCAGATCGTGCGCAGCATCGAGGGCCACGGCTCGGTGAGCACCAGGTAACCACCGGAGCCGCTCGGCACCGACTCGCCCTCCTCGGTGACCACGTCGGCGGAGACTCCTGGGATGGCGATCATCGCCGAACCCGGCTTGGCGTGGGTGACGCCCGGGAGCGGGCTGATCATGATGGCGCCGGTCTCGGTCTGCCACCAGGTGTCGACGACGGGGGTGCGGTCCCCACCGATCACGTGGCGGTACCAGACGTAGGCCTCGGGGTTGATCGGCTCGCCCACCGACCCGAGGATGCGCAGCGAGCTCATGTCCCGCAGGTCGGGGATCTCCTTGCCCTGCTTCATGAACGAGCGGATCGCGGTGGGGGCGGTGTAGAAGATCGTGACGCGGTGGTCCTCGATGATCTGCCACCACCTGCCTCGCTCGGGGCTGTCCGGCGTGCCTTCGTAGAGAACCTGGGTCACGCCGTTGGCGAGCGGTCCGTAGACGATGTAGCTGTGGCCGGTGACCCAGCCGATGTCCGCGGTGCACCAGTAGACGTCGTCGGGCTTGAGGTCGAAGACCGCCCAGTGGGTGTAGGCGCAGCCGACGAGGTAGCCGCCGGTGGTGTGCAGGATCCCCTTGGGCTTCCCCGTCGTGCCGGAGGTGTACATGACGTAGAGCGGGTGCTCGCTGTCGAAGGCCTCGTAGGCGTGCTCGGTGGAAGCCCGCTCCACGCTCTCGTGCCACCACACGTCGACCTCGTCGTCCCACTCGACGTCCTGGCCGGTCCGGCGTACGACGAGGACCTTCTCGACCTCGAACCCCTTGCTCGACGTCTTGGCCCGGGCCTCGTCGACCGCGGGCTTCAGCGCCGACGGGGCCCCGCGTCGGTGTCCACCGTCGGCGGTGACGACCACCTTGGCCTCGCAGTCGACCAGGCGTGAGGCGAGGGCGTCGGAGGAGAAGCCGCCGAAGACGACGGTGTGCGGAGCGCCGATCCGGGCGCACGCGAGCATCGTCACGACGGCCTCGGGGATCATCGGCATGTAGATCGCCACCCGATCCCCTGCGGCCACCCCCAGGTCGGTCAGGGCGTTGGCCGCCTGGCAGACGAGGTCCTGGAGCTCGGAGTAGGTGATGGTCCGGGTGTCGTCGGCCGGTTCACCGACCCAGTGGAAGGCGACCTTGTCGCCCCGACCGTCCTCTACGTGCCGGTCCACGCAGTTGTACGCCGCATTGAGGCGGCCGCCGACGTACCACTTCGCGAACGGCGGGTCGTCCCAGTCGAGGACCCGGTCCCAGCGCTGCGCCCACGAGAGCCGCTCGGCCTGTTCGGCCCAGAAGCCCTCGCGGTCGGCGTCGGCCCGGGCGTAGGCCCCGTCGGTGAGGTTGGCCTCGGCAGCGAGGTCCGCCGGCGGCTCGAAGCGCCGGTCCTCCTTGAGCAGGTTCGAGAGGGTCTGGTCGCTCAACGTGTCTCCTCGGGACGGGGAAAGGTCGCCGCTCGCCACCCTAGGTCGATGGCTGACGGGCGGCGACCCTCGGTGATCGGACGGCTCCTCAGTGGCGGACGGCCTGCTCGGCACCGGCGCCGGTGAAGGCACGCACCTCGAGCTCGGTGAAGCGGTCCTCCGCCTCGGCCTCCCGTGAGGTGATGGTGCCCAGCCACCCCATGAGGAACCCGAACGGGATCGAGATGATGCCCGGGTTGCTCAGCGGGAAGACCGACCAGTCGCTGTCGGTGAACAGCGCGGTCTCCGACCCCGAGACGACCGGGGAGAAGAGGACCAGGCCCACGCAGGAGATGAGCCCGCCGTAGATCGCCCACACCGCGCCTCGGGTGTTGAACCGCCGCCAGAAGAGGTTGTAGAGCAGCGAGGGCAGGTTCGCCGACGCGGCCACCGCGAAGGCCAACGCCACGAGGAAGGCGATGTTGAGCTTCTGCGCCGGGATCGCCAACGCGATGGCGACACCGCCGATGACGAACGCAGCGATGCGGGCGACCTTGACCTCGTCCTTCTCCGAGGCCTGGCCCTTCTTCCACACGGTCGCGTAGAGGTCGTGGGCCACCGAGGACGCCGAGGTCAGCGTCAGGCCCGCCACCACCGCGAGGATCGTCGCGAACGCGACGGCCGAGATGAGGGCGAGCAGCACGGCCCCGCCCGTGGACCCGTCGCCGCCACCGACGGCCTCGGCGAGCAACGGGGAGGCCAGGTTGCCGCCCGAGGTCGCGACCGCGCTCTCCGGGCCGGTCTCCAGCAGCGCTGCCGCGCCGAACCCCAGAGCCAGGGTCATCAGGTAGAACGCGCCGATCAGCCCGATCGCCCAGAGCACCGAGGTCCGCGAGTCCTTGGCGGTCGGCACGGTGTAGAAGCGGATCAGGATGTGCGGCAGTCCGGCCGTGCCCAGGACGAGCGCGAGGCCGAGGGACAAGAAGTCGATCCGGGAGGTGAAGTCGGTGCCGTAGCGCAGGCCGGGCTCGAGGAAGGCCTCGCCCTTACCGGTGTTGGATGCAGCCGCGCCCAGGAGGTCGGAGAGGTTGAAGTCGAACTCCGCCAGGACAAGGACCGTGATCAGCACGGTGCCGCTCATGAGCAGGACGGCCTTGACGATCTGGACCCAGGTGGTCCCCTTCATCCCGCCGACGGTGACGTAGAAGACCATCAGCAGTCCGACGGCCACGATCGTGAGCGCCTTGAGCGTCTCGGAGGTGACACCCAGCAGGAGCGCGACCAGCGCTCCGGCCCCGACCATCTGCGCCAGGAGGTAGAAGATCGAGACCACGACCGTCGAGGTCGCCGCCGCGGTGCGGACCGGGCGCTGCCTCATGCGGTAAGCCAGCTGGTCGGCCATGGTGTAACGACCGGAGTTGCGCAGCAGCTCGGCCACGAGGAGCAGGGCCACCAGCCACGCCACGAGGAACCCGATGGAGTAGAGGAAACCGTCGTAGCCGTAGAGCGCGATCGCGCCGGAGATGCCGAGGAACGACGCGGCCGACATGTAGTCCCCGGAGATCGCCATCCCGTTCTGGAAGCCGCTGAACGAGCGTCCGCCGGCGTAGAAGTCCGCAGTGCCAGCCGTCTGGCGGCTGGCCCAGAACGTGATGCCGACGGTGACGGCGACAACAGCGAGGAACAGGATCGCCGTCAGGGTGTCCGAGCTCATCGGGCACCTCCCTCGCGCGTCGACCCGGCGGAGGTGAACTCGCTCTCGAGCTTGCGGGCGAGCGGGTCGACGTGGCGGTTCATGTACCTCGCGTAGAGCCAGGCGATGAGGAACGTGGTGAGGAACTGCAACAGGCCGAAGACCAGGGCGACGTTGATGTTGCCGACGACCTCGGTGCCCATGAAGTCGCCCGCCCAGTTCGACATGACCACGTAGAGCAGGTACCAGGTCAAGAAGGCCACGGTCGCGGGGAAGGCGAACCTGCGGTAGCGGCGCCTCAGCTCCTCGAAGTCGTCGGAGGCGTGCAGCTGTTGGTAGCGCGGGTCATGACGTGCGGCCAGCTCACCGGGATCGGGCTCGGGGGACGACATGGGGACCACCTTCCGAGAGGGAGTGATGGCGCTCACGCTAGACCTCCGACCGGGCCCAGGTCACCCCTCAGCCGCCGGTCGCCAGGCGCACCTTCCCCGTCGCGGTCGTGCCCCGCCAGCGGTCGACCAGCCATCGGTCGGAGTCGTCGGGAGCCGGGACCAGGCGGACCGCCAGCGTCCGGTCCAGGGCCAGCAGGGAGTGTCGACCGCTGTCGTCACCGCGTTCCTCCAGCACCAGCTCGGTGCTGACCTCGATGCCAATCGTCAGCCCTCCCCGACGCACCACCGCCTCGGCCGGCCCCACCTCGGTCCCGTAGGCGTAGGGCCCCTCGGTCGGGATCTCGAAGCCCGCCGGGGCGGAGCCGAAGGCGTGCAGCGTCAGCGCGTCGATGACAGCAGCAGCCCGCTGGTCGCCCGACTCGAGAAACCTGCGCACCGCCGCGTCCCAGCGGTGGCGACCGCTCGGACTCAGGTGCTCCCGGACGAAGGCGTAGTCGGCCGTGCTGCCCCCGCCCCCCGGCAGGGCCAACGAGGTGAAGGCGTGGTCGAGCACGAAGTCCGCCACGGAGCAGTACGCCGCCATCACCCGGTCCGCTCCCAGCTCCTCGGCCGCCGGACCCGTGAAGGGCTCAGCGCCCGGGACGCACGGCAGGGGCGAGGGTGCTGCTGTCCCGGAGGAGGTGCTCGATGCGACGGCCGAGGGCTCCACCGAGGGGTTCTCGGCCGCGCACGAGGAGCACGTGACCAGGACGGCCACGGCCACGGCGACCCGGCCGACTCCTGCGAACCGCGTCGCTCCCCGCCCGGCTCCCGTCGTCACGAGGCCATCGTGCCGGGTCGGACGCGTCAGGGCCGCCGCGCGGCCAGGGTGACCTGCCGCTCGCCGTCAGCCGGCCGGACCACCACGACGTACGTCCGGTCGCCGGCGGGCCGGACCACGACCCGGCCCGACGGCACGACAGTGATCCGCGCCCCGTTGCGTCGGTCGGTCACGACGTAGAGCTCGGCGGCCCGGTCGCCTCCCAGGCTGACCCGGAGCGGGTCGGTGACCCGACGGGCCATGATCCCGGCGGCACCGAGCAAGACCTCGGTGGCGCCGCCGGGCTTGAGCCTGGCCGGCTCCCAGTAGTCGAAGTAGCGGTTCCAGTCGTAGCGCTTCTTGCCCGACCAGGTCTCCCAGGCGCGACCGTGACCGGTGATGGAGGCGGCGGCGAACTCGGCGAGCTGGACACCGAGGGGTCGGCGCGCCGCGGCCACGACCGCGGGCGCGATCTCGGCGTACCCGTCCTCGGCAGCGTGGGCAGGCATCGCCTTGGTGATGAGCCGCAGCAGAGCGGCCTTGCCGTTGGTGACGTACCACGGCCCCCAGAAGTAGCAGGCGTTGTAGGTGAGGGCGACGTCGAAGGGTCCGCGCGCCATGGCGGTGTCCATCGGCCCCCCGTCGTCGAAGCCGTTGCAGCCGTTGGCGTCGGTCGCGGTGGCCAGGGTCCCTGGCGCGTAGCCCACCGATGCGTAGTCGTGCAGCGACTCCTGGAAGCGGGCGGTCCCTTCGGAGTAGGCGGTGCTGGTGAACCGGCCGGAGAAGAGGTTCTCACCCGGCGTGCCGGGGTTGCTGTGGCCGTTCTGGAAGTTGTGGAACATCTCGTGGCCGATGATCAGGTCCCAGGCGGCCTTGGCGTCGGAGTAGCCGTCGTAGCCGAGGGCAGCGAGGGCCAGCCGCGCCTCCGAGAGCATGTGGACGTTGAAGTCGCTGGAGTTGAACACGCAGGCCAGGCAGTACGCCGACAGCGCGTCGTTGATCGCGATGTAGCCGGTGTCGCCATCGAGCGGGGGGATCGTCTCCCAGTTCTTCTTCAACCCCCAGGCCAGGAAGTCGCGGTAGTTGATCCTGGCCGCCGACATGGTCTCGCGCACGATGTCGGCCTGCTGGATCCCGGTGTCGACCCCTGGGTCCACCCCCACGTGGGTGTCGCCGACGGCCACGGTGATCGTGAAGCCGTCGGCGAAGGTCTGGGAGCTCAAAGACGGGGAGTCGTCCAGCGCGGCGCTCGCCGCGCTCGCTGCGGTGGGCAGGCCGCGCTCCTCCCGCAGGAGGCCCGTGGTGAGCCGGGTGTAGGTCTCCGTGGCCTCGGGAAGGGCCGTCAGTCCCTCCCACTGGGCGGTGAAGGGCTTCTTGGCGAACCCGGTGGCCACCCACCTGGCCGTGCGGACTCCCTCGGCGTCGGTCGCCACCACCCACGTCGCGTCGACGCCGTTGGTGAGGGCGTGCGTGCGGACGGTCCACAGGCCCGCGGGCGTCCCGGTGGCCGAGCGGACGTCGACCTGGTCGAAGTACGGCGCCGCGGCCAGCCGTGTGTAGGCCCGCACGATCGCGCGGCTCGCGCTCAGGTCCCGGCCGAGGAGCTCCCAGGCGGAGTTGAGTCCGGTCGTCGCGTCGCACCAGCGGCCGTCGGCGGCGATCATCCGGTGGCGGACCCCGGGATGGATCAATGGCTCGAGCACGAGGGCGGTGTCGAGGCCCTCGACCCGGTCGTGCGAACGCACGGAGCTGCCGGCGCCGTACAACCGGACGGCGGCCTGTGCCGCGGGTCCGGACACGCACCCCGCGACGGGTGCCGCGTCCGCGGCGGGAGTGAACCTGGGAGTGGGTGCCACGAGGAGCGCGGCCGTGACCACGGTGGCTCCGAGGCCGGCCAGGGACGTGAGCAGCTTCATGGTGGCTCAACGAGCCGGGGTCGGGATCGTGACGGGCGCCGACGAGCCCTACCGGAAGTCGATGAGCAGGAAGCCGCTGTCGTCGCTGACCGCTCGACGCTCCTTGGTCTCGTCGCCGTCCTCGCGCTCGATGTCGAGGGGTGCGTCCTCGACATGACCCCGCAGCCGAGCCCGGTAGCACTCGACGTTGTAGGGGAGCTGCATGCCGTCCATGCCTCGCCCGTAGTCGTCGTAGAACGCCGTCACGGCGGCGAGGGTGGCCTCGCGCCGGGGCTCCTCGAGCAGGGCGATGTTGGAGCGGGAGAGGACGAGGTCGCGGATGGAGGTGCGGTCGACGACCTGCCACTGCTTGTACGTCGTTTGCTGGGCCTCCTCGAACAGTCCGCTCCCTGCGACGACCGGCCCCGGGTCGGTGAAGCCGACCGCGTCCTGGTTGCCGATGAGGGCACCGAGACGGCGTACCCACGGGATGCGTTCGTCGCGCAGGTTCCAGACCAACGAGAGGTGCCCCCCGGGTTTGAGCACCCGGGCGATCTCGGGCAGGGCTCGCTCGGCGTCGAACCAGTGGAAGCACTGCGCCGCGACCACGACGTCAAAGGCACGGTCGGAGGCGGGGATCTCCTCGGCGCCGGTCTGGGACGTGCGCACCTCGGGCAGGCGCTCCCGGAGGACCGCGAGCATCGCGGGGTCCGGCTCGGTGGCGTGGACGTCGTGGCCCAGGGCCAGCAGCTGCTCGGTGAGCTTGCCCGTGCCGGCGCCGAGCTCGAGGACCGTGAGCGGCTCGGGGCCGGTGAGGAAGGCCGCCGCCTCCCGGGGGTAGGACGGTCGCCCCCGGTCGTAGGCGTCGGCGACACTCCCGAAGGAACGGGCGGGGGGCGGGGACGGCTCACTCATCGCGGCCAATCTACGCTCGCCGGGTGCCCCAGGACCCGTTGTCGCGCCTGGTGTCGCTCGAGGGTGTGCCGAGTGCCTACGCCGCTGCCCGCGACGGGATCGACGTGCTCCTGCGCGACCGGGGGCTGCGACGGACCAGCCCCGACCTGACGGCCGAGTCGTTGCTGCGGGGAGCGCAGGCGAGCGCGGTGCTGGAGGGGTCGGCGTCCTCGATGGAGGAGGTGCGGGCGGACTCCGGCGACGGCGTCGCGCAGGACGCGCTTCGGGTCTCCACCGAGCTGCTGGGTCTGGTGCCGGTGCTGGTGCGGTCCCCCCTGCAGGCGCTGGCGCGGCTGCACGCGCTGGCGGCCGCCGGCTCGGTCGGACCCGACCGGTTGGGTCGTCCCCGCGATCCGGATAGTGCTGCTCGCCTGCGCGACGTCGCCGTGGTCCTGACCCAGGCGACGACCGCACCCGCTTTGCTCGTCGCCGCCCTCGTGCACGCCGAGCTGATGGCGGCCGCGCCGTTCGCCTCCCACAACGGGATCGTGGCTCGAGCGGTCGAGCGCCTGGTCCTGGTCGCGCGGGGCGTCGACGAGAAGTCGCTGGTGGTCCCCGAGGCCGGGCACCTGCGTCTGCGGCCGGCGTACGAGTCGAACCTGCGGGCCTACGCCGACGGAGGTGCCGCCGGTGTCCACGCGTGGGTGCTCTACGCCGCCGAGGCGTACGCCGCGGGCGCGGAGGCGAGCCCGTTGCACGACGCCCAAGGCCGCGCAGAAGTCAAGGGTTGAAGACCTGGCACGACAGGCGTAGACAGGGAACCGGACAACTCCACAGGCAGCACGTGCGCCAGGTACCCACGCGGCGATCTCCCTTCCGACAGGGCGCGAGCCACCGGGATCTCCCGGGGCAGCAGTTGGTTGATGCACGCTTGGTAGCCGACGGCAGCACGTGTCAGCGGTGGCACTCGAGATCCTCGTGAGCTCGGGTGCCACCTGCATGTCCGGAGCAGGCCCGGAGCAGGCCCGTCGGACTAGGCGCCGAGCCGTCGTCTCCGCGCGCTGGCCCACCACACACCACCGGCGGCCACGCGCCGCCGACGGCCAGGGCGGCCAGGGTCGGCCTGGCGGCCGGGCAGCCGGCTGCGCAGGGCAACCGGTTTGGTGAAGACCAACACGGGCCAGCCCTTGGCGGCTGCCAGCTTGCGGAGCTCCTTGTCGGGGTTGACGGCGTGAGCGTGGCCGACCGCCTCGAGCATCGGGGCGTCGGTGATCGAGTCGCTGTAGGCGAAGCTGCGGGAGAGGTCGTAGCCGCGCTCCTCGGCGAGCTCCAGGATCGCGCGCGCCTTCTCCTCGGCGTACGCGTAGTAGGCGATCTCGCCGGTGTATTTGCCGTCCACGATCTCGAGCCGGCTCGCCACGACCAGGTCGGCCCCGAGCATCTCGCCGATCGGCTCGACCACCTCCGAGCCCGACGTCGAGACGATGACGACGTCGCGACCGGCGAGCCGGTGCTCCTCGATCGACGACACCGCCTCGTCGTAGACGATCGGGTCGACCACGTGGTGCAGCGTCTCGGCGACGATCTCGCGCACGGTGGCGACGTCCCAGCCGGCGCACAGCTGCGACATGAACGCCCGCAGCTTCTCCATCTGGTCGTGGTCGGCGCCGCCCACGAGGTAGACGAACTGGGCGTAGGCCGACCGCAGCACCGCTCGACGCGAGATGAGCCCGCCGGCCTGGAACGGCTTGCTGAAGGCCAGAGTGCTCGACTTCGCGATGATCGTCTTGTCGAGGTCGAAGAAGGCCGCGGTGGGCGCCATGGGGCCATCGTAGGGCGGCCGCCGACTCGCAGACCGGTGTCGCGGGTCGTGGCGGGGCCGACAGAGATGTGCACAGCAGGAGGCTCGGGGCCCCGTCCCGTGCGAAGACTCGGGGTGCCGGACGGCTCCGCGCCGGGGAGGTTGCCGGTATGTCGTCGACCCCGCCGCAACCGCTGTTCGTCTCCCGCGACGACGCCCTGCTGGAGGAGCTGGTCCGGCTGGCTGCGGCCTCCGGGGCCACCCCCGAGGTCGCCCACGACGCTCCGGGGGCCCTGCGCTCGTGGCGAGGCGCCGCCTCGGTGCTGGTGGGTGCCGACGTGGCGGCGGAGCTCGGTGCCCTGGCGCCCGCCACGCCGGGCCGGCGTGCACGTCGTGTCGTGGGGCCCGGTCGCCGACGACCTCTTCCGGTCCGCGCTGGCCGTGGGAGCGGAGAACGTCGCGGAGCTCCCGCGTTCGGGTGCCTGGGTCACCGAGATCCTCACCGACCTGGGAGACGCGCGCCCCGTGCGCGGGCTCGTCGTCGGCGTCATGGGTGGCTCGGGCGGTGCCGGCGCGACGACCTTGGCGTGTGCCCTCGGTCAGCTGGCTGCCCGGACCGGCACGGCCGTCGTCGTCGACGCCGACCCCCTGGGGCCGGGCGTCGACAGGGTGCTCGGACTCGACGGCCACGAGGGCTTCCGATGGGACGCGCTGTGCCGACGACCGGACGGCTCGGCGCGAAGTCGCTGCGCGAGGCCCTGCCCCGACGCGGCGGCCTGGGGGTGCTGTCGTGGTACGCCGGATCGCAGGGTCAGCTCCAGGCCTTCGCCATGCGCGAGGCGCTCTCCGCCGCGCGACGCGGGCACGACCTCGTCGTGGTCGATCTCCCGCGAGCGGTCGACCCGGTGATCGACGAGGTGGTCTCCCGTTGCGACCTGGTGCTGGTGGTCGTCTTGCCGACCGTTGCGGGGGTCGCGTCGGCCGCCCGGCTCGTCGGCCGCTTCGCAGGGCTGGGGCAGGTGCGGGCGGTCGTGCGGGGCCACGGATTGCATCCCGACGAGGTGGCGCGCGCCGTGGGGGTCCCGGTGCTGGTCTCCATGCCCGCACCAGCGGCGCCTCGCCGAGGCGATCGACCTGGGGCTCGGGCCCGTCCGCAGCGAGCGCACCCAGCTCGGGCGGGCCGCGGAGGAGATCCTGGCCCGCGTCTCGGTGATGGGCGCGGCGGCATGAGCACGCGTCCTCACGAGGTCGGGCCGGACCCCGTCGTCGAGGCGGTCAGGGAGCGGCTTGCGCGCACCCCGGGCGAGCTCAGCCCGATGCGGGTGGCCGCAGCCCTGCGCGACTCCGGTCGCCCGGTCGGCGACGCAACCGTGCTGAGCGTCTTCGAGACGTTGCGGCGCGACGTGGTCGGCGCCGGGCCGCTCGAGCCGCTCCTGCGACTGCCGGGGGTGACCGACGTGCTCGTGAACGGCCCGGCCGCGGTCTACGTCGATCGCGGAGACGGGCTCGAGCTCACCGACGTCGGGTTCGCGGACGACGAGGCCGTGCGTCGTCTCGCCCAGCGGCTCGCGGGGGTGGGCGGACGCCGGCTCGACGACGCGACGCCGTACGTCGATCTCAGGTTGGCCGACGGCACCCGCTTCCACGCGGTGCTGGCCCCCTTGGCCAGGCCAGGGACCGCGATCTCCCTGCGGGTACCCCGTGCGGGAGGTCTGTCGTTCGAGACGCTGGTCGAACGCGGGACGGTCGCGGCCGCCGTCGCGCCCCTCCTGCGGGCGGTCGTCGATGCCCGTCTGGCGTTCCTGGTCAGCGGCGGCACCGGCTCGGGGAAGACCACGTTGCTGGCCGCGCTGCTGGGCCTGGTGCCGCCCGAGGAGCGGATCGTGGTCGTCGAGGACGCCAGTGAGCTGCGGCCCCGGCATTCCCACGTCGTGGGTCTCGAGGCGCGGCCGCCCAACATCGAGGGTGCGGGGGAGGTCGACCTGCGCACCTTGGTGCGCCAGGCCCTGCGGATGCGTCCCGACCGGTTGGTCGTGGGCGAGGTCCGAGGTGCCGAGGTGACCGACCTGCTGGCTGCCCTCAACACCGGGCACGAGGGTGGCTGCGGCACCCTCCACGCCAACTCGACGCTCGACGTCCCGGCGCGCGTCGAGGCCTTGGCGGGGCCGGCGGGGCTGGGTCGGGCCGCGGCCCACAGCCAGCTCGCGTCCGCAGTCGACGTCGTTCGTCCACCTCGAGCGGACCGCCGACGGACGACGGCGGGTCGCCGAGGTGGCCGTGCCCAGGCAGACGCCGACGGGGATGGTCGAGATGGCTGTCGCGGTCTCGGTCGACCGGGCGGGCGAGGTGACCCGCCACCCGCCCGCGGAGGCGCTGGAGACCCGTGTGGCGGTGCGGGGACGGCGATGAACGGCTCGCTCGCCCTGCTCGGACCCGTGGTGGCGGCGGCGCTCGCGGCCGGCTCGGCCGTGCTGGTGCTGGTGCCCGGACCACCCCGGCTGCCGGTGCCAGCGCCGCGCACCCGGCTCGGGCCGTTCACCGGTGCCGCGGTGGTCACGGGACTTCTGGTCGGCGGCCCACTCGCGATCATCGTCGTCCTCACCGCTGCGGCGGTGCTGGTCCTGGTCCGGGCCCGCCGCCGGCGCAGGGCCGCCTCGGAGCGTTCCGAGGCGGTGCTGGCCTCGTGTGAGCAGCTCGCCGCCGAGCTGGCAGCCGGTCAACCGCCAGGTGCAGCCCTCGAGCGGTGCGCCGCCGACTGGCCGGTCTGGGCGCCGGTCGCCGAGGCCCACCGAATCGGGTCCGACGTCCCGGCGACCCTTCGGGAGGCTGCCGCGCTCGACGGCGCCTCCGAGCTCCGGGTCGTGGCGGCGGCATGGGAGGTCGCCCACCGCACGGGGAAGGGGCTCGCCGAGGCGGTCGACCGGGTCGCGGCGCAGCTGCGCGGTGATCACGCCACCCGACGCATCGTCGACGGGGAGCTGGCCTCGGCACGCGCGACGGCCCGGCTCGTCGCCGGGCTGCCCGGCCTGGCACTCCTCATGGGCTCAGGAGCCGGCGGTGACCCGTTCGCGTTCCTCCTCGGCCACCCGATCGGCCTGGCCTGCCTGGCCGCAGGGCTGGCCTTCGGCCTCGCCGGCCTCGCCTGGATCGAGGCCATCGCGCGTGGAGTGGCGCAGGACCGATGACGCCGTGGCTGGCGATCGTGTGCGCCGTCGTGGCGGCGGCGTTGGCGCCGGAGCCGCGCCCGCGCCTGCCCAGGGTGGACGGGGTGGCCGGGGTCGTCGTCGATCCGGGTCGCGGCATCCTGGTCCGACATCGACTGCCTGCAGCCGCCCTCGCGGGGACCGGGGCGGCGCTGCTGGTCGGAGGGCCGGCCGGGCCGGTGCTGGGGGTGGGCGCTGCTGTCGCGGCCTGGTCTGCCCTGGGCCGCGTCGAACCCGCTCGATGTCCGCATCCGGCGGGAGGCGGTCGGTCGCGACCTGCCTCACGTGGTGCTGCTCCTCGAGGCCGCCCTGCGCAACGGCGCGGCACCGGCCGAAGCAGCCAGGCTCGTCGCTCGAGCCCTTCCGGGCCCCGCCGCTGAGCTCCTCGACGGCGTGGCGGCCCGCCTGGGTCTGGGGGCGGACCCAGGTCAGGTCTGGGCGAGCCTGGCCGGTGGACCGTTGGCGCCGCTCGGCCGGGTGCTGGCGAGGTCGCACCACACGGCGATCGTCGGTGACCACCAACGTCGGGTCGACTCGGGCACGAGCTGGCCGAACGCCGTCGCGGCGACGTGCAGGACCGCGCCCGGGCTGTCGGCGTGAAGGCCGCGGTTCCGTTGGGTCTGTGCCTGCTCCCGGCGTTCGTGCTGATGGGGATCGTCCCGCTGGTCGCGGGGCTGAGTCGACGGCCTCGCGTGGTGAGCCCGCCCGTGACCACCAGGCGTCCACCGACGCCCGCCGACAGCGGGGCATCCCCAGAGCGTCGTCAGCCCGTTCGCCAAGGTCGGCCGACGGGCGAACCTCGGTCGGCAAGGGCCACATCGGGTGGCCCGGAACGAGAGAGGAGTCACCGATGCTGTTGAGCACCATCGTCCTCCCGACCCGGCCGCGCAGCCGCGCCCACGAACGAGGCCGGCATCACCACCGCGGAGTACGCCGTCGGCACGGCCGCCGGAGCCGGCTTGGCCGGACTCCTCTACAAGCTGCTGACCGGCGGCTTCGGCGACCAGCTGCTGAAGACGCTGTTCGACCACGTCCTCGGCTTGCTCGGCATCGGGTGAGCGCAGCCGCCCGGAACGAGCGCGGTGCCGCCACGGCAGAGCTCGCACTCGTCCTGCCGATCCTGGTCGCGGTCACCATCGGACTGGTCTGGCTGCTCTCGGTCGGTGCCGCCCAGCTCCGCGTCGTCGACGCAGCTCGGGAGACTGCCCGCTCAGCGGCGCGCGGTGACAGCGACGCGGCGGCGGTGTCGCTCGGCCGGCGCGTGGCTCCTGAGGGCGGCCAGGTGAGCGTGGGTCGAGCGGACGGCTTGGTCACCGCGACCGCCAGCGCCCACGTGCACGGACCCGGGGGCCTGTTCACGTTCGTGCCGGGCGTCGAGGTCGAGTCGACCGCGACCGCAGCCGACGAGGAGGCACCTCCATGATCCGTCGTGCGTTCCGGGACGAGCGCGGCTCGGTCACCCTCTTCGCCGTCTCGTGCCTGTCGCTGCTGCTCGTGCTCGGGGCGGCCCTGGGCGTGGTGGCGGCGACCGTCAAGGCTCACCGGATGGCCCAGTCCGCGGCCGACCTATCGGCTATCGCGGGGGCCGCACGCGGTCGCCGCTGGCGACGGACCCCTGCTCGGCGCAGTGCAGCGGTGGCCGCGGCCAACGGCGCGCGGCTCGCACACCTGTGCACGTGGCGGGGCGCGATCGCTGGTCGCCGATCGTCGTTCCGGACCTCGGTGGCTGGGTCAGACCGCCGACCTCACCGCGCAGGTCGCGCGCCGGACCCGCGGCTGAGGCCGACTGGTGTGATGGCTCACAGTCGGTGCTGAGGGCTGTCCCGGTCCTCGTCGTCGGGGTCGTTGCGCCGCTCGGCCTCGACGCGGTCCAGCTTCTCCGACAGCTCGGTGAGCTCTTGTTCTCCCGGCGGCGACGCAGGGCAGGCCTTGACCCCGTACTTGGCGAGCGACCAACCCCAGAGGATGGCGACGCCGGCCGCGAGGCCCGCGAAGAAGAGGGCCGTGGCGCCGATGTCGGTGCCGAGGAGCTCGACCTCGGATCCCTCGACGGTGCCGATCGCCGCGACGATGGCGAGCGCTCCGAGCAGGATGAGGATCGAGTCCGAGGATGAACATGCCCGGAGGCTACTCGTCAGGGCTCCCCGCCAACAGCGCGCCCAGCAGAGCGGCAGCGCCCTGCCTTGTCCAACGGCGAGTTCTGGTTGCCGCACTTGGGCGACTGGATGCAGGAGGGACACCCGTCCTCGCAGCTCACAGGCCACGATCGTCTCGCGCGTCGCGCGCAGCCAGTCCGGCGCGGTCTCGAACCCGCGCTCGGCGAACCCCGCCCCACCCGGGTGCCCGTCGTGGACGAACACGGTGAGCTGACGGGTGTCGGCGTGCCGGGCGGTGGACACCCCGCCGATGTCCCAGCGGTCGCAGGTCGCGAAGAGGGGCAGCAGCCCGATGGCGCAGTGCTCGGCGGCATGGGCGGCCCCGGCGAGGTCGACGTCGCCCAGCCCTGCGAGCAGGTCGTCGCGGCACCGTCCACCAGACCGAGGTCGTGCGCAGGGTGCGCGAGGGAAGGTCGAGCGGCTCCTCCCCGAGCACCTCACCGCTGGGCGTACGCCGTTTGACGAAGGAGACGACCTGCTGGGAGACATCGACCTGACCGAAGGACAGCCGACACGACCCCCAGTCCCGGTGAGCGAGCTCCTCGACGATGCGGATGTCGGCGACCTCGCGGGCGGAGGTGGAGTAGCCCGGGTCACCGGCAGACATGGTGGCCACGCCGAGCTCGAGGTCGAGGGAGTCCACCAGCCAGGACTCGCCTCGGTGGACGTAGACGGCGCCGGGGTGGGCGGTGCTGTGTGTCCGGCCGGCGTCGACGGTGCCCACCACCCGGCCCGTGCCGGACTCGACCAGCTGGACCGGGGAGCCTCCGATGGAGCGGATGTCGGCCAGGTCGCTGGCGCGGTGGCGGGCGGTCCAGTACCACCCGCGCGGCCGCCGCCGCAGCAGGCCTTCGCGCACGAGGGTCTCGAGGACCGCCCGGGCCCCGGCGCCGAAGAGATCGAGGTCCCCCTCGACGAGGGGCAGCTCCTGGGCGGCGGCGCACAGGTGGGGACCCAGCACGTGGGGGTTGTCCGGATCGAAGACGGTGGCCTCGACCGGACGGCCGAGCAGCGCCTCGGGGTGGTGGACCAGGTAGGTGTCGAGGGGGTCGTCGCGGGCGACGAGCACGCCGAGGGTGTCCTGCGCGCCTCTGCCCGCTCGACCGACCTGCTGCCAGAACGCGGCGCGCGTCCCCGGGAACCCCGCCATCGAGCACCGCATCGAGCCCGGCCACGTCGATGCCGAGCTCGAGCGCGGTGGTGGCGGCGAGCCCGACCAGCCGCCCGGAGCGCAGATCGGCCTCGATGGCGCGTCGTTCCTCGGGCAGGTAGCCACCGCGATAGGAGGCCACGAGCCGGGCGAGTGGCGGGATCGACCTCGGCGAGCAGCTCGGCTGCGGCGAGCGCCACGTGCTCGGCCCCGCGCCGGGATCGGACGAACGCCAACGTGCGCACCTGCTCCACGACCAGGTCGGCGAGGAGGTCCGCGGTCTCGGAGGTGGCGGCGCGGCGGACGGGGGCGCCGTGCTCCCCGACGAACGACGTCAGGGGGGGCTCCCACAACGCGATGCGAGACCTGTCCGCGTGGCGAGGTGTCCTCGCTCACCGGCCGCACGGCGAGCCCGGTCAGGCGGGCGGCTGCCGCCTCGGGCGCGGCCACCGTCGCAGACGCAAGGACGAAGGTCGGGCTCGCCCCGTGTGCGGCACACACCCGACGAAGGCGCCGCAGGACGTGGGAGACGTGGGCGCCGAAGACCCCGCGATAGTGGTGGCACTCGTCGACGACCACGTAGGTGAGCGTGCCGAGGAAGCGCGACCATCGCGCGTGGTCGCCGAGCAGCGACCGGTGCAGCATGTCGGGATTGGTGAGGACGTACTCCGCGTGGTCGCGCGACCACTCCCTCTCCTCGCGGATGCTGTCCCCGTCGTGGGTCGCCAGGCGGACGTCGAGACCGAGGTCGAGCAGCGAGGCGAGCTGGTCGTGCGCGAAGGCCTTGGTGGGCGCGAGGTAGAGGACCGTCGCGCCCCGCTGGGCCCGCGCGCCGCGGGCGTTGCGGATCGCCGTCAGTGCGGGCAGCTGGTAGGCCAGCGACTTGCCGGATGCGGTGCCGGTCGACAGCACGACGTGCTCGCCGCGGTGAGCCGCGTCCGCTGCGAGGACCTGGTGCCGCCACGGACGGCGGACGCCGCGCAGCGCGAACGCCGCGACCACCTCGGGCGAAGCCCACCCCGGCCAGTCGCCTCGATCGCGAGCGGCGGCGGCAGGACCTCGAGGTGGGTGAGCCGGCCCTCGCGGACGTGCCCGGCCGAGAGTCGCCGGCCAGGCCCCGAGACGTCTGGTGCGCGCTGGTCGAGCAGCTGGGTCACCGAGCGATTCTCGCAAAGCGCGCCGACTGGACCGCGCCTGCGGCGCCCGTGAGTCGAGGCCGAGGCTGAACCTGGCGGCGACGGGGCGCTCGAGGTCACCAACGTGTGCGCGCCGACACTGGCGTGGTTACATATCCCTGCCGGGCGTCGGGACGTTGCGCCGCGGCCCCGCGCCGGAAACCGAGCCGACACGGGACACACAGACGACGTGGCTTCTGGGAGAACATGTGGACCTGACGCTGGAGACGCGGGACGTCGACGGCACCACCGTGATCGCGGTCGGTGGCGAGATCGACGTCTACACCGCGCCCAAGCTCCGCGACAAGATCACCGAGCTCGTCGCGTCCGGGGTCTATGACCTCGTCGTCGACATGGAGTCCGTCGAGTTCCTCGACTCCACCGGCCTCGGCGTGCTCGTCGGTGGCCTGAAGAAGGTCCGCGCCCACGATGGGTCGCTGCAGCTGGTCTGCACCCAGGACCGCCTCCTCAAGATCTTCCGGATCACCGGACTGGCCAAGGTCTTCGTCATCCACGACTCCGCCGACGCCGCGCTCGCCGGCAGCAGCTGAGGGCCCCGGCCCGCTCGTCGTTTCACCCCCCTCAGGGGGCCGCACCGATGTGCGGTCATGGGTTCCGGTCTGCGTAGACTCCGGCTCGTTCCGTGACCTGAGCCACCTCCCGCGCCTCTTCTTGCGAGGCTGTGGCTCGCCCTCGAAGACTCTGCAGGAGGCATCACATGACCGGGATTCATCCCGCTGTCGTGGACGTCTCCGGCGGCAACCTCGTCCTGGTCATCGTCGTCGCCCTGATCGCGCTCGGCGCGCTCGCGATGGCGGCGATGTTCCGCCAGGAGGTCCTTGCCGCTGGTGAAGGCACCGACAACATGAAGAACATCGCCCAGGCGGTGCAGGAGGGCGCGAACGCCTACCTGCAGCGGCAGTTCCGTACCCTGGCGATCTTCGCGGCGGTGGCGTTCTTCGCCCTGCTGGCGCTCCCCGCCGACGAGACGAGCGTGCGGATCTTCCGCTCGGTGTTCTTCCTGGTGGGGGCCGGCTTCTCCGGCGCCGTCGGCTACCTCGGCATGAACCTCGCGGTCCGGGCCAACCTCCGCGTGGCTGCCAAGGCCAACGAGGTCGGCGGCCGCGAGCCCGCCATGACCATCGGCCTGCGCACCGGCGCCATGGTCGGGATGCTCACCGTCGGCCTGGGCCTGCTCGGGCGCGAGCCTCGTCGTCCTCTTCTTCAAGTCCGATGCCCCCGAGGTCCTCGAGGGCTTCGGCTTCGGCGCTGCGCTGCTCGCCATGTTCATGCGTGTCGGCGGCGGCATCTTCACCAAGGCCGCCGACGTCGGTGCCGACCTGGTCGGGAAGGTCGAGAACAACATCCCCGAGGACGACCCGCGCAACGCCGCGACGATCGCCGACAACGTCGGTGACAACGTCGGTGACTGTGCCGGTATGGCGGCCGACCTCTTCGAGTCCTACGCCGTCACGCTCGTCGCCGCGCTGATCCTCGGGTCCCAGGCGTTCGGCGACAAGGGCCTGGTCTACCCGCTGCTGATCCCGGCCATCGGTGCGCTGACCGCGGTCGCGGGCGTCTACCTGACCCAGCCCAAGGTCGGCGAGAACGGCCTGACGACGATCAACAAGTCGTTCTACATCTCCGCCGCCATCGCCGCGGTCGCGTCGGTCGTGCTGTCGTTCATCTACCTCCCGACCAGCTTCAGCGAGCTCGACGGCATCACCGGGAACCTCCTCGACGAGAGCCTCGGTGGCGCCGCCGAGGGCAACCCCGCCCTCATCGCCTCGATCGCGGTGGTCATCGGCATCGTCATGTCCGCCGGCATCCTGGCGCTGACCGGCTACTTCACCGGCACCGAGTACAAGCCGGTCAAGGACGTCGGCAAGACCTCCCTGACCGGTGCGGCCACCGTGATCCTCTCCGGTCTCTCGGTCGGCTTCGAGTCTGCCGTCTACACCACGCTGGTCATCGGCTCCGCCGTGTTCGGCGCGTTCCTCCTGGGTGGCGCCTCGCTGACGGTGTCGCTGTTCGCCGTGGCGCTCGCCGGCTGTGGCCTCCTCACCACCGTCGGTGTGATCGTGGCCATGGACACCTTCGGTCCCGTGTCCGACAACGCCCAGGGCATCGCTGAGATGTCCGGGGACGTCAGCCCCGAGGGGGCGCAGATCCTCACCGAGCTCGACGCGGTGGGCAACACCACCAAGGCGATCACCAAGGGCATCGCGATCGCCACTGCCGTGCTCGCCGCCACCGCCCTGTTCGGCTCCTACGCGACGTCCGCGTTCGAGGCGCTGGTCGAGGCCGAGCCGAACGTGGACGAGTTCCTGCTCTCGGACTTCTTCGTGTTCAACCCGGCCGTGCTCGTCGGCGTGCTCCTCGGCGCCTCGGTGGTGTTCATGTTCTCCGGGCTCGCGATCAACGCCGTGGCCCGGGCCGCCGGCGCCGTCGTCTACGAGGTGCGCCGCCAGTTCCGCGAGATCCCCGGGATCATGGAGGGCACCGGCCGTCCGGAGTACGGCAAGGTCGTCGACATCGTCACCAAGGACTCGCTGCGCGAGCTGATCACGCCGGGCATCCTCGCCGTCCTGGCACCGATCGCGGTCGGCTTCGGCCTCGGTGTCACCGCCCTGGCCGGATTCCTGGCCGGCGCGATCGGCACCGGCACGTTGATGGCTGTCTTCCTGGCCAACTCGGGCGGCGCCTGGGACAACGCCAAGAAGCTCGTCGAGGACGGCAACCACGGCGGCAAGGGCTCCGAGGCCCATGCCGCGACCGTGATCGGCGACACCGTCGGCGACCCGTTCAAGGACACCGCGGGACCTGCCATCAACCCGCTGATCAAGGTCATGAACCTGGTCTCGCTGCTGATCGCGAGCGCTGTGGTCTCCATGAGCGTCGGCAAGGACGAGAACGACGTCCTGCGGATCGTGATCGCGCTGGTCGCGACGGCGATCATCGTGGGTGCCGTCATCATGTCGAAGCAGCGCGAGGCCACCTTGGGAGATGACGCCGGCACCCCGGCGCCGCCGACCACCGCGGCCCCGACGGCGACGCCCGCCGCACCGGCAACTCCGGTCAGCACCCCGGCGGCCCCCGCCGCCCCGGTCGACCCGGCTGCTCCGGCCACCCCCCGGGGGACTCGACGCGTCAGTTCGAGCCGCCCACCCAGTAGCACCCTGCTCCACCGCCGACCCGCCACGGTCTCGACCGCGGCGGGTCGGCGCATTTCCGGGTGCCTCGACAAGCTCGACCAACGGGGCGTGGGGTCTCGACAAGCTCGACCACCGGGGCAGGCTCGACCGACAGGGCGCGGGTCTCGACAGGCTCGACCAACGGGGCAGGCTCGACCGACAGGGCGTGGGGTCTCGACAGGCTCGACCATCGAGGAGCTCGACCACCGGGGTCTCGACAGGCTCGACCACCGGTGCAGGCTCGACCATCGGGGCGTGGGGTCTCGACAAGCTCGACCATCGGCGGGATGGGTCTCGACAAGCTCGACCACCGGGTGCAAGCTCGACCACCGGGTGCAGGCTCGACCACCGGTGCAGGCTCGACCACCGCCGGCGTGGGACGCCCGAAGGGGCCGGTCCGGAACTCTCCCTCTGCGAGGTTGCTCAGCTCCGGACCGACCCCGGTCAGTGGTGCGCGCGTGCGCGGTGTGCGGGCGCGGGCTACGTCGTGGCGCCCGGCTTGACGACGGTGAGCACGACGGTCTTTCCGAGCGAGGGCGCCAGGGTCCTGGAGCCGACGAAGTACGCGGTCAGCCGGTGCTTGCCGACGGCGAGCTTCGGAAGCTTCACGGTGCGCACACCGTTGTCAGCGCCCCGGACGGCGTAGGTCTGCAGCGGCTTCTTGCCGCGGTAGACCGCGACCTTCCCGGCAGGGCTCACCCCGGTGGCGGCGACGGTCAGCTGCATCAGGGCGGCGCGACCCTTGGCGACCCGCTTCTTCACCAGCGTGCCCTCGGTGGCGGTCGCGAGCCGGGCCATCTTCAGCTCGTTGCTGATGCCGAGACCCTGGGTGTAGCCGGGACGGGAGGCGGTCACGGCGAGGGCGAGTCGGCGCCCGGCGTCGGATGCCTGCACGACGTACGTCGAGTTGGTCGCGCCGGCGATGGCCGCCCCGTTGCGGTACCACTGGTAGGCGAAGACGGCGCGCGGTCGACCGCCCCAGGTGCCGGGGTCTGCGGTGATCAGGCCCCCCGGTTCGGTCTCACCGGAGATGGACGGCGCGACGCCGGCGACCGGCGCGTCGCCGATCCGGCGCGAGGACAGGAGCGCTCGTGGCCGTTCCGGCGGAACCGTCCTTGGTGCCGGTGACCTTGAGACTGACCTGCTTGCCGAGGTCGTCCGCGACGAGCGCGTACGTCGTGCCGGTGGCTCCCGGGATGGGGAGGTTGTTGCGCAGCCATTGGAAGGTGTCGACGACACCGTCGGTGTCCCAGGTGGGTGCGGTGCCGGTCAGCTGGTTGCCGACCTTCGGCTCGGGTGAGGTGAGGATCTTCGGAGGCACCGTCGCCGACGGCGTGGCCGCCTCGGTCCCTGGCACCGGGACGCCGAGGGCGTGGGTGAGGAGGACGACGGGGGCAGCGAGCCCGAGAACCGTGCCCGTCACCTGCGCTGCGACCGCAGTCCCGGCGTCGGCCTCGGTGAGCTCGTAGGTCCACGCGCCCTCCGAGCCGGGGACCGCCACGTTGTCGCGCAGCCAGACGACGGTGGTCTCCACGGCAGGGAGGTTCCAGGTCGGCGGCGTCACGCTCAGGAGCGAGCCGACCTCACCGACCCCCATCAGCTCCGGGAGGGTCAGCGGGACCAGCTCGATGACCGAGGGGGCCTCCGCGGCCGAGGTTCCAGCGCTGGCCGTGCTCGGCGCGGCCGCGGCCCCCGGTGCGATCGATGCAACCGCCCCCCACCCGACCAGTACGGCGGTGATCGCTCCCATGGTGCGTCGATGCGTCCTCATGCTCCACTCCCCAGTCGTGCACAGCGCGACGGACGCAGCATCAGCCACGCCTCCCCTTCCTCCCACTGTCGACCAGGGGCCGTGGCTCCACACCCACCGCGGGAGCACGCCTGCATGGTCCGTCCGGGCCATCCGCACCACCCGTTCGAGTCATGCCTCGTACGCTGCACCGGTGACGCCGGGGATCGGGGACGACCTCGCCCCGCAGTTGCGGCAGGCGCTCCAGGCGGCGGGTTACACCTACGACGCAGTGGCAGCGCTGCTCGGCCCGGCGGCCCACGCCGCCCTGGGGCGGAACGAGACCACGCCCGGACTCCGCCGTACCGCTGGGGGTTCGCCCCTCGAGATCCTGGTCCGGCTGTTCCTCCTCCAGTCACCCGTGGGCCTCGACGAGGCCGAGGCGGCCCTGCCGCGGCTCGTCGACCCGATGGCAGCGGCTGGCCTGCTCGAGCGGGGCGGAGGCGAGGTGGCGGCCCGACTCGACGTCCGGCCCTACGCCGAGGAGGACCTCGATCTGTGGGTGGTGAGCGACCTGACCCCTGGGCTGGACGGAGGCCCACACCGGGTCGGCGCGGACCACGTCCTCGGCGTGAGCTCGGCGTCGACGTCGCTGGCGCAGCTGACGCTGCGGGACGAGGTGGGCTCGGCGCTGGACCTCGGGACCGGGTGTGGTGTTCAGGCGCTGCACCTGGCGCGCCACTGCCACCGAGTGGTGGCCACCGACGTCAACGAGCGCGCCCTGCGCGTGGCCAGGTTCAACGCCAGGCTCAACGCGCTAGAGGACCGGATCGAGGTGCGGGAGGGCTCCTATTTCGCCCCGGTAGAGGGCCAACGGTTCGACCTCATCGCCACCAACCCACCCTTCGTCATCTCTCCGGCGACTGGGGAACGACTGGTCTACCGCGACTCGGGGCTCCCCGGGGACAGGGTCGTCGAGGACATCGTTCGCTGGGCTCCCGCCCACCTCGTCGACGGCGGTTGGTGCCAGGTGCTGGCCAACTGGGTGGTCCCCCGCGACCAGACCTGGGAGGAGCGGCTCGCCGGTTGGCTCCTCGACACCTGCGACGCGCTGGTCGTCCGACGCGAGGTCGTCGACCCGCCGACGTACGTCGAGCTGTGGCTCAAGGACGCGGGACAGCACGGCGCCCAGGACTACCGCGCGCGCTACGACACCTGGTTGGCGTGGTTCGAGGAGCACGGCATCGAAGCGATCGCCTTCGGCTGGATCAACGTCCGAGCAGGCGGCTCCGGTCGACACACGTTCCTGGACTGGCCCTACGAGCTCGAGCAACCGATCGCGCCGGCCATCGCAGCCTGGGCCGAGGCGCTCGACGTGCGAGTCGGTCCGGAGGAGCGCGTGCGGCTACGCGAGGACGTCCGGCAGGAGGCCACCGGCCCGGTCGGGGGCGAGGACCCGGAGGTGATCGTGCTGCGCCAGCAGCGCGGCTTCCGCCGGGCCCGGCAGGCCGACACCGTGGTCGCGGCACTGGTGGGCGCGTGCGACGGTCAGCTCAGCGTCGGGCAGATCCTGGACGCGGTCGCCCACCTGCTCGACCTCGACCCGGTGGAGACCCGGGCGTCGTACCTGCCGGTGGTCCGAGAACTGGTCGACGAGGGTTTCCTGGTCGGCACCAAGAGCTGAGGCGAGGCCACGTCGGACGTCCAGCGAGACGTGTGACGACCGCCTCCACGACAGCGGTCGGGCGAGATCGATGCCGGGTCCCTGCGGGGGCACGCGCTACCGTGCGCCCCGTGGCACACAAGTTGGTGATCGTCGAGTCGCCGGCGAAGGCCCGCACCATCGGCGGGTACCTCGGCGACGGGTACGTCGTGGAGTCCTCCATCGGACACATCCGCGACCTGCCCAACAACGCGGCCGACACGCCTGCCTCGATCAAGGACAAGCCCTGGGGCCGGCTCGCCGTCGACGTGGAGAACGGCTTCACCCCGTACTACGTCGTCCCGCGCGACAAGAAGTCGCACATCTCCAAGCTCAAGAGCCTCCTCAAGGACGCCGACGCGCTCTACCTCGCCACCGACGAGGACCGCGAGGGGGAGGCGATCGCCTGGCACCTCCTCGACGAGCTCAAGCCCAAGAACATCCCCGTGCACCGGATGGTGTTCCACGAGATCACCAAGCCCGCCATCCTCGCGGCGGTCGAGAGCCCGCGCGAGATCAACGACGACCTCGTCGAGGCCCAGGAGGCTCGGCGCATCCTCGACCGCCTCTACGGCTACGAGGTCAGCCCCGTGCTGTGGAAGAAGGTCATGTCGGGGCTGTCCGCGGGCCGCGTCCAGTCGGTCGCCACCCGACTGGTCGTCGACCGCGAGCGCGAGCGGATGGCCTTCCGGATGGCCTCTTACTGGGACATCGAGGGGACCTTCGATGCCGGCTCGACCCACGAGCAGCGCATGTTCCCGGCCAAGCTCTACTCCGTCGATGGCACCCGGGTCGCGCAGGGATCGCACTTCGGCCAGGACGGACAGCTCAAGGCCGGTGCCGACGTGGTCCACCTCGACCGGGCCCGCGCCGAGTCGCTGACCTCGGCCCTGGCGGACTCGACCTACGACGTCCGCTCCGTGGAGTCCAAGCCCTACCGGCGTTCGCCGTACGCACCGTTCCGGACGACCACGCTGCAGCAGGAGGCCAGCCGCAAACTCGGCATGTCGGCGTCGGTGACGATGTCGGTGGCGCAGCGGCTCTACGAGAACGGCTTCATCACCTACATGCGCACCGACTCCACCACGCTGTCCGCGTCCGCGGTCGGCGCGGCCCGCTCGCAGGTGCGTGAGCTGTACGGCGCGGAGTACCTCCCCGACGCCCCCCGCGTCTACGCCTCCAAGGTCAAGAACGCCCAGGAGGCGCACGAGGCCATCCGGCCCGCCGGTGACAGCTTCCGCACGCCCGCCCAGACCGGGCTCACCGGCGAGCAGTTCCGGCTCTACGAGCTGATCTGGATGCGCACCGTCGCCTCGCAGATGAAGGACGCCGTCGGGCAGTCGGTGACGATCCGGATCGGCGGCGCCGCACAGAGCTCCGCCGGGGGGCCGAGCGAGGACTGCGTGTTCTCCGCGAGCGGTCGGGTCATCACCTTCCACGGCTTCCTCAAGGCCTACGTCGAGGGCACCGACGAGGGCGCGGCCAAGGACGACGCCGAGACCCGGCTCCCGGCGCTGGCGCAGGGCGATGCGGTCTCGGCCGCCTCGCTGTCGGCGTCCGGGCACGAGACCAAGCCGCCCGCGCGCTACACCGAGGCGACCCTGATCAAGGAGCTCGAGGAGCGCGAGATCGGTCGGCCCTCGACCTACGCCTCGATCATCGGCACGATCCTCAACCGCGGCTACGTCTACAAGAAGGGCACCGCGCTGGTGCCCGCGTGGCTGGCCTTCTCGGTGGTGCGGCTGTTGACCGAGCACTTCGAGCGGTTGGTGTCCTATGAGTTCACCGCCGACATGGAGGACGTCCTCGACGACATCGCGGGCGGACGCAAGGACCGGGTCAGCGAGCTGACGGAGTTCTACTACGGCTCCGAGACCGTCGAGGGTCTGCATCCGCTCGTGACCGGGCTCGGCGACATCGACGCGCGGGAGCTGGCGACCTTCCCCATCGGGGACCCCGAGCTCGGCATCAACCTGAGGGTGGGTCGCTACGGCCCCTACCTCGAAGGACCCGACGACGACGGCAACCCCACCGGACGCCGCGCCAACGTGCCCGACGACCTGCCTCCCGATGAGCTGACGACGGAGAAGGCCAAGGAGCTCTTCGCCAACCCGGCCGGGGAGGAGATCCAGCTGGGGGTCCACCCGGAGACGGGGCTGGCGGTGGTGGCCAAGAACGGCCGATTCGGTCCCTATGTCACCGAGGTCCTGCCCGAGGACGCACCCAAGTCCGCCAAGCCGCGCACCGGTTCACTGTTCACGTCGATGTCGCTCGACACGGTCACGCTCGAGGACGCCCTCAAGCTGCTGTCCCTCCCGCGGGTGGTCGGCGTGGCCGAGGACGGCGAGGAGATCACGGCTCAGAACGGGCGTTACGGGCCCTATCTGAAGAAGGGCACGGACTCCCGGTCCCTGACCTCGGAGGACCAGCTGCTCACGATCGGGCTGGAGGAGTCGCTGAGGATCTACGCCCAGCCCAAGCAGCGGGGACGGGCCGCGGCCGCTCCGCCGCTCAAGGAGCTCGGCCCGGACCCGGTCTCGGGACAGCCGGTGGTCGTGAAGTCGGGCCGCTTCGGCGAATACGTCACCGACGGCGAGTACAACGCCACGCTCCGCAAGGACGACACCGTCGAGGGGATCACCCTCGAGCGGGCGGCCGAGCTGCTGGCCGAGCGCCGCGAGCGCGGTCCGGCCAAGAAGACCGCGAAGAAGGGCGCCAAGAAGTCGGCGAAGAAGAGCGCGGCGAAGAAGTCGGCCAAGAAGTCGGCGAAGAAGTCAGGGACGAAGGCCGCGGCCAAGAAGTCCTGACCCGGCTCATCTCAGGGGGTCAGTGGGAACCGTCCGGCACGGTGTGTCCGTGGGGGCGGCCGGGGTCGTCGTACGCCGGATCCTCCTCGCCGGCCCGGTAGGCCTCGAGCTGGGCACAGACGGCTGCGCCGAGGAACAGCGCGACCGAGGAGGCCAGTGACCACAGCAGGAGCGCGACGATCCCCGCCAGGGGGCCGTAGGTGCTGCCGAAGGACCCGCTGAGCTGCACGTACGTCGCGAGGCCGGCGGCGGCGACCATGCTGAGCACCACGGCGGTCGTCGACCCGAGGGCGAGCCACGACAGGGCGGGCTGGCGCCGACGTGGGGCGTGGTCGAGCAGGACGGCGATGGCCACCACGAGCAGAGCGGTGCCCAGGGGCCAGCGGACCAGGTGCCAGGTCCGCTCGGTGCTCGAGGACCAGCCGTAGACCTCGACCATCGCGTCGGCGAACGCGCCACCGGCGACCAGGAGGAGGAAACCCGCGCCCACCGGCACCGCCAGCACCGCGGTCAGGACCGCCGCGCGGCCGTACTTCGCCAGCATCGGCCGGTCCCGCCGGATGCCGTAGATCCGGTTGGTGCCGCGCTCGACCTGCGCCATCGCGCTGGTCATCGACACCAGCGACAGCAGCAGCCCGAGGGTGAGCGCGACCTCGCCGGCCTCCTCACTGCTCTCCCCACCGACGACCGCAGACGACAGCGCGTCGTCACCCCCGCCCGGAGCGACCCGGTCGAGGGTCAGCGCGACGACCTGCGCCAGCCGTTCCCGGTCGAGGTCGGCGGTCAGCCCGGTCAACGCCAGCAGGAACGGGACCACGGCCAGGCTGGACTGCAGGGCCAGGGCTCGGCTGCTGCTGAAACCGTCGCCGTAGCGGAAGCGCACGAAGGAGTCGACGGCCACCCGCTTCAGCCCGTGTCGGCGCGCGATGTGCCAGGCGTCCTCGGCGTCGAGCTCGGTGCCGTCCATCTCGGTGGTGACCGGGACGGTGCGGGCGGTCGTCATGGCGCCCGAGTCTTGCACCGGGCGCGCACCGGGCGCGCACCGTGTCGCTGCCACCTCGTAGGTTCGTCGCGTGCAGACCCCACCCTCCTATGCCCCCGCCGGGGTGTTCGTCTGCTTCGAGGGCGGCGAAGGAGCAGGGAAGTCCACGCAGTCGCGGTTGTTGGCCGAGTGGCTCGAGGGGGAGGGGTACGCCGTCACCCGCACCTTCGAGCCCGGCGACACCGAGGTGGGGCGTCAGCTGCGACGCATCGTGCTGAGCCCCGAGACCGGCGAGCTCTCGCACCGCACCGAGGTACTGCTCTACGCCGCCGACAAGTCCGAGCACGTCGACACCGTCGTCGTGCCCGCGCTCGAGCGGGGCGAGGTCGTCATCACCGACCGCTACGTCGACTCGACCCTGGCCTACCAGGGTGCGGGCCGAGCCCTGACCCACGGCGAGGTCGAGGCGGTGGCACGCTGGGCGACCCTCGACCTGCGACCGCACCTGACCGTGCTGCTCGACCTCGAACCGACGGCCGGGCTGGACCGCTTCGAGGAGCGCGACCGGATCGAGGGCGAAGGGCTGGAGTTCCACGAGCGGGTGCGGGCCGCCTTTTTGGAGATGGCGGCGGCTGATCCTGGACCACTACCTCGTGCTCGACGCGCGCCACGACGTCGACCGGCTCGCGGCCGACGTACGCACGCGGGTGGAGCCCCTCCTCGGTCGGGCGAAGCGGCCGTGAGCACCGTCTGGGAGGACCTGGTCGGTCAGAAGCACGTCATCGAGACGCTGCGGACAGCGGCCGGTGGGCACGGGATGAGCCACGCCTGGCAGTTCGTCGGACCGCCCGGTTCGGGTCGGTCCAACGCGGCGATCGCCTTCGCCGCCGCCCTCCAGTGCGAGCAGGACGGCGCACGCCGCGGTTGCGGGGAGTGCCACTCGTGCCGGACGGTGGGGGCCGGCTCGCACGCGGACGTGTCGCGGGTGCGCACCGAGAAGCTGTCGATCGGCGTCGACGAGGTGCGTGACCTGGTGCGACGGGCCGCCCTGAGCCCCGCCGGGGGACGGTGGCAGATCTTCGTCGTCGAGGACGCCGACCGGCTCACCGACCAGGCCTGTGCGGCTCTGCTCAAGGCCATCGAGGAGCCCAACGCCCGTACCGTCTGGATGCTGTGCGCGCCCACCGTCGAGGACCTGTTGCCGACGATCCGGTCGCGCTGCCGCCTGGTCACGCTCAGCACGCCGACGACCGCCGAGGTCGCCGACTTCCTGGTGCGCACCGAAGGGGTGCCCGACTCGTTGGCGGCGTACGCCGCGCGCGCCAGCCAGGGCCACATCGGTCGAGCACGCGCGCCTCGCGCGCGACGAGGGGACCCGCAACCGGCGCCGCGAGATCGTCGGCCTGCCGGCTCGGCTCACCTCCCTCGGTGCGTGCATGCAGGCGGCGGCGAACCTCGCTGAGGTCGCCAAGGAGGAGGCCGACCTGATCACCGGTGACCTCGACGCGCGGGAGAAGGCCGACCTCGACGAGTCCTACGGCGTGGTCGAGCGGGGGCGCCGGCCTCGGGAGTACGCCCCGGCCCTGGGCGCGCTCGACAGGAGCCAGAAGACCCGGGCCAAGCGACGACACCTCGACGTCGTCGACCGTGGACTGATGGACCTCGTCTCGGTCTACCGCGATGCGATCGCGCTGGCCACCGGGGCGCCGATCGCGCTCGTCAACGAGGAGATCCGGGGAGACGTCAGGCAGGTCGCCGCGACCTCGACCCCCGAGCTCAACCTCCGGCGGATCGGGTGGATCTTCGAGGCACGCGAGCAGATGCTCGAGTTCAACGTCCCGGTCGCCTTGGCACTGGAGTCGATGATGGTGTCACTGAAGGTCCCGCAGTCGAGCCCGCAGGGGAGCAGCCGGTGAAGCCGACCACGATGCGCCTTGTCGTCATCGCCGTCGTCGCCGCGCTCGTCCTGGGCGCCGCCGCGACCCTCTTCGGCGCGCTGACCTCTGGAGACGAGGACACCGGCTCGTCGCCGCCGCCGACCGTGGCCCCGTCCACCGGGCCGGTCGACCCGAGCGTCACCGAGGCGCCCACCCCCGCGCTCGCCGACTACTACGCCCAGGAGCTCGCGTGGGAGCGCTGCGGGATCTACGAGTGCGCCGAGCTCACGGTCCCCGTCGACTACGGCGACCCGACCGGCGAGACGATCCAGGTCGCCGTCAACCGGGTGCCGGCCACCGATCAGCAGGGCAAGGTCGGGACCATGGTCGTGAACCCGGGCGGACCGGGCGCGCCGGGCACCGACTACGCCGAGCGGAGCGGCTCGGTCTTCCGGGCTCCCCTGACCGACGTCTTCGACATCGTCGGCTTCGACCCGCGCGGCACCGGTGACTCCAGCCCGGTGGACTGCTTGTCCGACGACGACCTCGACGCCTTCCTGGCCTACGACCCGGCGCCCGACGACCCCGGCGAGGCCGAAGAGTTCGAGGCCCTGGTCGGGGACTTCTTCGCCGGCTGCGTGGACAACACCGGTCCGCTCATCGGCCACGTCACGACGGTCGAGACCGCGCGTGACATGGACGTACTCCGCTCGGCTCTGCGCGAGGAGACGCTGACCTACTTCGGCGCGTCCTACGGCACCAAGCTCGGGGCGACCTACGCCGAGCTGTTCCCTGACCGGGTCGGTCGCTTCGTCCTCGACGGCGCTGTCGACGTCAGCCTGTCCGTCGCGCGAGCTCACGCTCGGCCAGGCCGGTGGGTTCGAGGTGCGCGTTGTCGGCGTACGTCGAGGACTGCGTCGAGTCCGGCGACTGCGTCCTCGGCGACTCGGTCGACGAGGGGCTCGCCACGATCGAGGGCCTGCTCGAGCAGATCGACGACGAGCCGCTGGCGACCGGGTCCGACCGCGAACTGACCGTGGGACGCGCCTTCTACGGCGTCATCACTCCCCTCTACAACCGCGACTACTGGTACCTGCTCACCGAGGCGCTGACCCTGGCCCTGGACGGCGACGGCAGTGTGCTGCTCCTCCTCGCCGACGCCTACGCATCCCGTGAGGGCGGGGAGTACCTCGACAACAGCACCGAGGCCATCTACGCCATCAACTGCCTCGACGACCCCTACGCCATCTCGATCGAGGAGGTCCCTGACCAGATCCCCGAGCTCCTCGAGGTCTCCCCGACGTTCGGCGAGGTGTTCGCCTGGGGCCTCGCAGGCTGCCGCGACATCCAGGTCACCTCCACCGAGGAGCCCCTCGACATCCGGGCCGAGGGCGCCGCCCCGATCCTGGTGGTCGGGACCACGCGCGACCCGGCGACTCCCTACGAGTGGTCGGTGGCGCTCGCCGAGCAGCTCGAGTCCGGTGTCCTACTGAGCCGCGACGGCGACGGGCACACGGCCTACAACTCCTCCAACGAGTGCATCGACGTCGCCGTCGAGGCCTACCTGGTCGAGGGGACGGTGCCGGACGACGGCACGGAGTGCTGAGCGGGTCGGCACCGTGTGGCTGCGGCCCGCGGGCCTCCGTTAACCTTTCCGCGGGTTGCCCGCCGGAGCTCCTCCTCCCCGGGCAGCACGCCGCCTTAGCTCAGTCGGTAGAGCGATTCACTCGTAATGAATAGGTCGTCGGTTCGATTCCGACAGGCGGCTCCGTGACCCGCGTGGACCATGGCCGTGCGGTGAGCAGAACCCTAGGGTGAGCACATCGCGCTGCCCGTCGGACGGCGCCGAGCAGATGGGGATGCCCGATGTCACGTCGCGACAAGAGCCAGGTCACCGAGCTGCGCCAGCTGTCCCGCTTCGCCGACCTGAGCGACGCCGAGCTGAAGACGGTCGGCAAGCTGGGCACCCACGTCCACCTGCCGGCCAACTGGTCGCTGATGTCGGAGACGACCCCGGCCGACAAGGCCTACGTCCTCGTCGCGGGCACGGTCTCGATCCGCAAGAAGGGTCAGGAGATCGCCCAGATCGGACCAGGTGACGTCCTGGGGGAGGTGGGCGTCCTGGAGCACCGGCTCCGCACCGCCAGCGCCGTCTCGCTGACCGAGCTCGAGGTCATCCACTTCACCAATGAGGCACTGGAGAAGCTGGTCGAGGAGGTGCCGGCGTTCGGCACGGCGATGCGCGCCACCGCACGCGAGCACCTCGACACGGACGCATAGACGTTGGTCGTGGCTCCGCCCGGGGCCGCGTGGCGATGTCGGTCCTGTCAGGCCGAGTGGCCCGCGGCACATGGGTTCTGCGGCTACTGCGGCGAGCCGCGAGCCGGCGCCCCGGCCGGCCGCGAGGCCGAGGAGGTCATGCGCGCGCTGGTCGGTGACCAGCTGCGCGACCGGCTCATGGCCGAGGGCGGCCGGATGCCCGAGGAACGCCGCCTGGTGTCGGCGATCTTCGCGGACCTGTCCGGCTTCACCCCCTTGGCCGGGACGCTGGATCCGGAGACCCTGGCGGCGATCGTCGACCCCATCCTCGCGGGGCTGGTGCGGATCGTGAAGCGTGGTGAGGGTTATGTCGGCTCCTTCGCCGGCGACGCGCTCCTCGCCTACTTCGGAGCGCCGGTGGCACACGAGGACGACGCGGAACGCGCCGTGCGGTGTGCGCAGGAGATGCTCGAGGAGTTCCCTGCGCTGCTGGCCTCGGTCCCCCCGGAGGGTGCGTCCTTGTCGCTGCGCATCGGCATCGACACCGGTGCGGTGATGGCCAGGCTGGTGGCCGGCGACATCAAGACCGACTACAACGTGCTCGGCAACTCGGTGAACATGGCGCAGCGGCTGCAGTCGAACGCCCCTCCAGGAGGGTGCGTCGTCGGCGAGACGACCTACCGCCTGGCTCGCACGGCGTTCGAGTTCAAGGACCTCGGCGGTCTCACGGTCAAGGGCCGCTCGACCCCGCTCCCGGCCTGGCTGCTGCTCGGCGAGCACACCCGTGCGGTGCAGCGGCGTGACGTCGTGGCCAGCCTGGTCGGGCGTGAGGCCGAGCTCGCGGCGCTCGCTGATGCGCAGCGGCCCGAGGGTGATCGCGTCGTCGTCCTGGTCGCCGAAGCGGGCGCGGGCAAGAGCCGCCTCCTCCAGGAGGCTCGCCGCGTCTCGACCTGGGAATGGCTCGAGGGCGGCTGCGCCCAGCACGACTCCACTCGCTCCTACCGGCCGTGGGCCGCCGCTCTGTTCGAGCTGTCAGGGCGGACGGGTCACGCCGACCTCGACGGCCTGCGGATCCTGCGCGGCGAGGGACTCGACGGGCCTCTCGCAGCCTTGAGCCACGACGCACGCCGTGATCTGGTCGCCACCGACGTGGCCGAGGCGCTGCGCCGGGCTGCGCCGGTGGTCGCCGTGGTCGAGGACCTGCACTGGGCCGACCCCGCCTCGCTCGACCTCTTCGACGACCTGGCCCACCTGCTCCACGACGAGGAGGTCCTCCTCCTCGCGACGAGCCGCGCCGAGGTGCCCACCACGACCCCGGTGCAGATGGTGACCCTGCCGCCACTGGAGGAACGGCAGGTCAGCGCCATCGCCACCGAGCTGCTCGGTGGGGAGCCGCCCGAGGTCCTCGTACAAGACCTGACCCGGCGCAGCGGTGGCAACCCGTTGTACGTCGCGGAGCTTGCGCACACCCTGCTCGAGCGCGGTCTCGTCCGCCTCGTCGAGGGGGGAGTCATCGACGCGCACGGGCACGACCTCGATGCCGCTCTCGACCTCGTCCCCGACTCCCTCGAGGGGTTGGTCGGAGCCCGCATCGACGCCCTGACCACCGCCGAGGAACGGACACTGACCATCGCGGCCGTGCTCGGCGAGCCCGTCGACGAACAGGGCGTGGTGGCGGTGGCCGCGCAGCTCGCGCTCCCGCACGCCGAGGTCCCGGTGGCCCTCGAGGCCCTGCGTGAGCGACGCCTCATCGATGGCAACGGCTTCGTCCACGCGGTGGTCCCGAGCACGGCGTACCTGCGGATCACCCGCGCCCGGCGGCGCAGCTACCACCTGGCCGCCGCCGCGTGCGCCGACCGCGTGGCGGTGGACGAGCGGTGCGGCTACCTCGCCCGGCACCTCTACCTCGGTGGGGCCGGGCCGCGCGCCGTCGACGCCCTTGCGCGGGCAGTCGACGACGCACTTGTCCGCCGCGCGCACGACGAGGCCGTCCTCCATCTGCGGCGCGAGGTGGAGGTCAGCGCCACCGACGAGGCGACCGCTGCGCAACGCGAGTCCCTGCCCCGCCGCTTGACCCTCCTCGGAGAGCTCCTGGAGGTCATGGGCCGCTACGAGGAAGCCGAGGAGGCCTTCGCCTCCGCCGCCGGAGCGGGCGCAGGACCGGAGGCCCAGCGGGGCCGGGTCGGGTGCCTGCGGCGGCTCGGTCAGTACGACGAGGCCGTCCGGCTGGCTGACGAGGTGCTGGCCTCAGGCGCTCTCGAACCCTCCGTCGCGGCCCGACTCAGTGAGGAGCGCGGCTGGGCCCTCGCGGCCCGCGGCGACTTCGACCAGGCCGTCGAGTCGCTCTCCGCTCCGGCGTCCGCGGTCGATGCGGCGCGACACGACATCCTGCGGGGCTACTGCTGGGGTGAGACAGGCCGGGCCGACGACGCCCGCACGGTCATCGCGGCCGCGCACGACGTCCTCGTCGAGCACGGGGAGCTGGCCACGGCCGCGCGAGCTCTGCGGACCCTGGGGGAGGTCGAGGGTGCGTCCGGGGACCTGGAGGCCGCTGAGCGGACCCTGACGGCTGGGCTCGAGCTCGCCCGGCGCGGGGGCGCGGCCGAGGAGACCGCGGCGTGCCTGTCGTTCCTCTCCATGGTCGCTGGCATCACGGGTGACATCGAGACGGCCATCGCGCGGGGCGCGGAGGCGGTCATCGCGAGCGACCGGCTCCGGCAGCCGAACGGACGTGCCACCACCCGCAACAACCTTGCTTTCTCGCTGTACCTGTCCGAGCGTCATTACGAGGCGATCCGGATGGCCGAGGAGGCCCTTTTCATTGCTAGATCGGCCGAACTGCCGACCCTGCAATCCGGAGCTCTACACACCCGAGGGTCAGCTCGCCTGAAGCTGGGTGACGTGGCAGGCGCAATCCTCGACGCCCGAGAGGCCGTGGCGCTGGGTGCGGCAGAGGGTAACGCCGAAGAAGCGCTGGATCTGCTGGCGCTTGCTGAAAGCGCTGCGCCCCCTCACGGCTGAAGACCGTAGGGGGCGCAGCCCGTGAATCAGGATGGTTTAGGCCTCGCAGCCACCCCACTTGGTGTAGCCCAGCGGCTTGACGGGCGCCGGGCAGTACTCCGGCACCTCTTCGGCGTTCTCGGTGTTGTAGTCGCCGGGCACGTCGATGCGGTAGGTGCGCGTGGCGCTGGATTCGATGGCGTAGCGCTGTCCGGCGTAGGACTTGTAGGTCGTGATCGTCAGCCGCATCACGCCTGAACCCTTGGGTGCGGTGAAGGAGGCCGAGCTGAAGGGGAACGTGGTGGCCGTACCGTCCCAGCTCTGATCGCCCGAGGTGAGGTACTGCGTCTCGGTCGCGTTGCTCTCGACCTTGACCTTCCACAGGTAGCGACCCTGGACCGGGTTAGAGCAGTTGGCCGTGGTGCGCCCCGTCGCAGTGATGCGCAGCCGCACCGTCGAGCTGTCGTAGCGGGTGGGGGGGCTGAAGTAGTCGTGGCCCACCGAGCCGGAGACCGACGGCTCGGCGCAGGTGGTGGCGACGGCCGCCGCGGCCGGACCGGCGGTCGCGACGGGGACGACGACGGCGCCGAGGACGGCCAGGACCACGGCCAGGGGGCGGAGGCGACGGAGCATGACGATCTCGATTCTCAGGGAGGGGGCCCGGTGAGGGGCTGACCTGAGTGTGGGACTCCCGAGGGGGTGGTGCAACGTCATGCGCGTCACATGGCGACCGTGTCGCGCGGAAGAGCGGCTGCCCGGGCGTGGTCCGAGACCACGCGGCCACGCTCAGCGGTCCTCGTTGCAGCTCGTGACAGCGTCATGCGAGTGACGGCACCCACACTCCTCGGATCCGGGTGACGTCTGGACCAGTCTTGTCCGGCGCGATCCGAGCGTGGGACAACGAGGCCCCACCGCACGCCCCGGAACGAACCATGGAGGTCTCCGATGGCAATGAGGACAGGACCGACGACACGGCACGGTGGTGGGTGGCGGTCGAGGGCTGCGGTGGCGATCGTGGCCACGGTCACGTTGGGCGTCTGCGCCCTCGTGGCTGCGGGCCAGTCGGCCGCGGGGTCGCGGCCTCAAGCCGGCCCGACCGGAGACGTGGGTCGCTCCGCGACCATGCCGCTGACGGTGCCACGTGCGGGGCCGGGCCACTCGCCGCAACGCCGCGCACCACGGACCGCTCGCCTCTCGATGGCGGTCACGCTGACCGGTAGCTCCGCGATCAGCGAGGACATCTACGGCCTCAACTTCGCGGGGACCGAGCACCTCGCGCTGGCCCGCCGGATCGACCTGCCCGTCGACCGCTTCGGCGGCGACAACGTCGAGACCTACAACTGGCAACTCAACAGTGCCAACCAGGGTGCGAACTTCTACTTCGAGAACTTCCCGGACTGCTGGATCGAGCGTTTCGACTACTGCACTACCGGCCGGGACTACAGCCGGCCGGACGAGCTGGTCGAGCGGGATCGAGGGATCGGTGCCAAGACGATCATCAGCCTGCCCGCCATGGGCTGGGTGGCCAACAACGCCTCCTACGACAACCAGGGCAACTGCACGTTCCCGAACACGATCTACCCCGGGCAGGACGACTACGACCCGTTCCACCCGGCGCCGCGGTGCGGCAACGGTGAGCGGAATGGCGCTCCGGTCACCGACCCGCCGCCGGACCCCACGCTCGCCGGTCGGCCCGCAGGGCCTGACTTCGTCCGGGGCTGGGTCGAGTCGCTCGTCGAACGCCACGGCACCGCAGCTGCGGGCGGCGTCGAGATCTTCGCGCTGGGCAACGAGCCGGGCCTGTGGTTCGAGACCCACCGCGGCTTCCAGAACGGTGGCGTGGGCTACGACGAGCTCCTGGAGCGCACCAGCGTCCTGGCCGAGGTCGTCAAGGACGCGGACCACTCCGCCTTGACCCTCGGACCGTCGGAGTGGGGCTGGATCAACTACTTCTGCTCCTCCTTGGACACCCCCGCGGGAGACGTGAACGCCTCCTGCTCCGAGGACCGCCCCGACCGGGCGGCTCACGGTGGCCAGGACGCCATGGCCTGGTTCCTCGGCCAGTACCAGCGCCTGGAGGAGGAGACCGGCACGCGCCTGCTCGACTACTTCGACCTGCACTACTACCCGGTCGGCTACGACGAGGGCGCCGACTACGAGCTCCCCACCGACGTGACCCGAGCGCTGTGGGACCCCTCGTTCGTCGACCCGTCCTACATCGACACCCCGATCCGGCTCCTGCCCCGGATGCGGGAGTGGATGTGGCGCAACTACGGCGGGACCAAGCTGTCGCTGACCGAGTACAACCTCGGGCTCGGCATCACCGACGACCTGCGACTGCAGAACGTCATCCAGGCCGACGTCCTGGGCCTCTTCGGCAAGCACGGCCTGGACCTGGCCACGTTCTGGGCCCAGCCCTCGGCTCCCGTGCCCGAGCAGGCCTTCCTGATCTACCGCGACTACGACGGCAAGGGCAGTCGGTTCGGCACGCTGTCCGTGCCCAGCCAGAGCACCGACGGGCGGCACCTCGAGATCCACGCCGCCCGGCGGGGCAAACGGGGGGTCGTCACCGCGGTCGTCATCAACAAGTCGACCGCCCGCTACGAGGCGCGCCTGAAGCTCGACGACGGCAAGGTCGTCTCGGGGAAGGCCTTTCGCTACGCCGGGGGACCGATCAAGGCGATCGGAGCCGTCAAGCCGGACGGGCGGGGCCGCCTGTCCATGACCTACCCGGCGCGCTCGGTCACGCTGCTCGAGCTTCGGGTGCGGTGACGCAGGACCCTCGACCGGTTCATCCGCCGCGGTGTGAATGCCGCGTCCGCGATCGGGGGAACCGGTGTGGTCCTGGTCGTCCGACCAGGACGTGAGAGGAGTTTCGATGAGCTACACGGAGAGCACGACCACTGACGGTGACACCGCCCGGTTGGCCCGGACGGTGGCCCTCGTCTTCGCTGCCGTCTTCACCCTGGTGGGGGTGGCCGGCTTCATCCCCGGTGTGACGACCAACTTCGACGACCTGGAGTTCGCAGGCCACATGTCCGAGGCCGAGCTCTTCGGGGTGTTCCAGGTGTCGGTCCTGCACAACCTGGTGCACCTGGCCTTCGGGGTCGTGGGGTTCGCCATGGCCCGGTCGGCCCGAGGGTCGGCGGCCTACCTCCTGGTCGGTGGGCTGATCTACGGCGTCGTCTGGATCTACGGTCTCGTCGTCGAGCCGAACAGCGACGCCAACTTCCTCCCGCTCAACGATGCCGACAACTGGCTGCACCTGGCCCTGACGATCAGCATGGTCGGCCTCGGCGCCTACTTCAGCAGTCGTCTGGGTCGGACCAGGGCGGCGACGGAGCGCTAGTCCGGAGCCCGGGGGTCCGCCCGTGGTGGGAGGATCCCCGGCCCGAGCTCTCGACAGGCGGGGACTCGGGGTGGCCAAAGCGCCCGGGTCGTGGCACCATCGTTACTGACCGAGCGTTCAGTAATTCGGGAGGCACGATGACCGAGGTGCAAGCCGATCCCGACACGGGGTTCGAGGGCTTCGAGGCGACCATCGCCCGGCACGACCGGATCGAGCCGCGCGACCAGATGCCGGAGAAGTACCGCGCGACCCTGGTCCGTCAGATCGCCCAGCACGCGCACTCGGAGATCATCGGTATGCAGCCCGAGGGCAACTGGCTCACCCGGGCACCCAGCCTGCGTCGCAAGGCCATCCTGCTCGCCAAGGTCCAAGACGAGGCCGGCCACGGCCTCTACCTCTACTCAGCCTGCGAGACCCTGGGCGTCTCCCGTCAGGACCTCACCCTCAAGCTGATCAACGGTCAGCAGAAGTACTCCTCGATCTTCAACTACCCGACGCTCTCCTACGCCGACGTCGGAACTATCGGCTGGCTCGTCGACGGAGCCGCGATCTGCAACCAGGTGCCGCTGTGCCGCACGTCCTACGGGCCCTACGGCCGGGCCATGATCCGCATCTGCAAGGAGGAGTCCTTCCACCAGCGGCAGGGCTTTGAGCTGCTGATGACGATGATGCGCGGCACCGAGGAGCAACGCGCGATGGTGCAGGAGTCCGTCGACCGCTTCTGGTGGCCCGCGCTGATGATGTTCGGCCCGCCCGACGCCGAATCGCCCAACACCGCCCAGTCGATGGCGTGGGGGATCAAGCGCGACACCAACGACGAGCTTCGTCAGAAGTTCGTCGACATGAGCGTGCCGCAGGCCGAAGCACTGGGCGTCACGCTGCCCGACCCGGACCTGCGCTGGAACGAGGAGCGCGGACACCACGACTTCGGTCAGCCCGACTGGGAGGAGTTCGCCCTCGTGGTCAAGGGCGCCGGCCCGTGCAACGCCCAGCGGATCGCCCATCGCCGGCAGGCACACGAGGACGGTGCCTGGGTCCGCGAGGCTGCGCTCGCCTTCGCGGAGAACAACCGATGACCACCCGACCCGTCGAGGCCGAGTGGCCGCTCTACGAGATCTTCGTCCGCGGCAAGCGGGGCCTCAACCACGTCCACGTCGGCTCGCTGCACGCCCCCGACGACCAGATGGCCCTGCTCCATGCCCGCGACGTCTACACCCGGCGCAACGAGGGCGTCAGCATCTGGGCGGTCCGTGCCGACGCGATCGCGGCCTCGAGCCCCGACGAGAAGGACCCGCTCTTCGCGCCCGCCGGGGACAAGGTCTACCGGCACCCGACCTTCTACTCCATCCCCGACGACGTCCCGCACATCTAGCCGTGAGCCACGACGACAACGTCTACGACGGTCTGCTCGAGGACTCCGCAGGGTGGGCGTTCGGTACTGACTTCGAGGATCCGTTGGCCGGCCTGGACACCACGGTCCCGGACGGGCTCGACGCGGTCGAGCTGGCGGCGTACTGCCTCGCCCTCGGCGACGACGCGCTGGTCTACTCCCACCGACTCACCGAGTGGTGCAGCCGGGCCCCGGACCTCGAGGACGACATCGCGCTGGCCAACATCGCCCTGGACCTGCTGGGTCAGGCTCGGTTGCTGCTCGCCCGGGCCGCTGCAGCCGATCCCGGACTCGTGCCCGGACTGCCGGACGGCTCGCCGGTCCCGCCCGAGGACGCCCTGGCGTTCTTCCGCGACGCGGGGCAGTTCCGCAACGGTCGGCTCGCCGAGGTGCCCAACGGCGACTTCGGCCACACGATCGCCCGACTGCTGATGTTCGCCTGCGCTCGCCTGGCTGCCTTCGAACGGCTGGTCGGGCACGCCGACCCGGTGCTGGCGGCGATCGCCGCCAAGGGGGTCAAGGAGCTGGCCTACCACCGCGACTACGCCGGACGCTGGTTCCTGACCCTGGCTCGCGGCACCGAGGAGTCGCGACGCCGGCTGGTCGAGGGGCTGACGTCGCTCTGGCCACTCCGCGACGAGCTCGCCGGCTTCTACGACGTCGGTGCCGACGTCGACGTCGTGCTCGAGCAGGTCTTCTCCGTCAGCGGCGTCGAGCGGCCCGAGGTCGTCCAGCTCGCACCGGGCGGACACACCGAGGCGCTGTCCCGCATGCTCGCCGAGATGCAGAGCGTGGCCCGGGCCCACCCGATGGGCCTGTGGTGATGACCGCGGCCACCGCCACGACGGCGTACGCCGTCGCCGCCGAGGTGCGCGACCCCGAGATGCCCATGCTCACGCTGGCCGACCTGGGGGTGCTGCGTGACGTCGAGGTCGAGGGCGACTCGGTGCTCGTCACGATCACCCCGACCTACTCCGGCTGCCCGGCGATGGCGACCATGCGCGACGACGTCGTACGACGGTTGGGTGAGCACGGCTTCGCCGACGTGTCGGTCCGGGTGAGCCTCAGCCCGGCCTGGTCGAGCGACTGGATCACCGAGCGCGGGCGACAGGCGCTGCGCGACCACGGCATCTCGGCGCCGGGCGCGGCCCCGCGTCATGAGGGCCCCGTGGCCCTCCAGCTGGCGCCGACGCGCCGCCGGCTGACCTGCCCGCGGTGCTCGTCGGCCGACGTGGAGCTGGTCTCCGAGTTCGGCGCGACGGCCTGCAAGGCGATGTACCGCTGCGTGGCCTGTCTCGAGCCGTTCGACCACGTCAAAGAGATCTGATGTTCCACACCCTCACGGTCGCCGAGGTCGAGCGGCTGACCGACGACGCCGTCGCCGTGACCTTCGAGGTCCCCGAGGAGCTGCGCGAGGAGTTCGCCTTCGAGGCCGGGCAGTGGCTGACCCTGCGACGCTCGGTCGACGGACGCGAGGAGCGGCGCTCCTACTCCATCTGCGCCCCGGTCGGGGCGCGTCCACGGGTGGGGGTGCGTGAGGTCCCCGACGGGTTCTTCTCCACCTGGATGGTCCACCACCTGCGACCCGGCGACACCGTCGAGGCCCAGCCGCCCTCGGGTGCCTTCCGCGCCGATCCGGCCACCTCGGCACGTCACCTGTGCATCGCGGCCGGCTCCGGGATCACCCCGATGCTGTCGATCGTCGCCTCGGTCCTGGCTGGTTCCGACTCACGCGTGACGCTGGTCTACGGCAACCGGCGCACCGACACGGTGATGTTCGCCGAGGAGCTCGCCGACCTCAAGAACACCTACGGCCCGCGCCTCGACCTGGTCCACGTGCTGTCACGAGAGCCCCGCGACGTCGAGCTCTTCTCCGGTCGCCTCGACGCCGACCGGCTGCGGCGCCTGCTCGGCGCGCTCGTGCCGGTGGGATCGCTCGACCACGTGTGGCTGTGCGGCCCCTTCGGTCTGGTCGCCGACGCCCGCCTCGTGCTCGACGAGCTCGGGGTCCCGCGCGCGAAGGTGCACGCGGAGCTCTTCTACGTCGACGAGCCGCCACCCGCGATCCAGCGGCACGAGGTCGTGGCCGAAGGCGCGGCCAGCGAGGTGACGGTCGTCCTCGACGGGCGCACGACCACCTCTCGGGTCCCGAAGGGGGAGACCGTCCTCGACGGTGCGGCCACGGTCCGCGCCGACCTCCCCTTCGCCTGCAAGGGCGGGGTGTGCGGGACGTGTCGGGCTCGCGTGGTCGAGGGTGAGGTCGAGATGCGGCGCAACTACGCCCTCGACGAGGACGACGTGGAGCGGGGGTTCGTCCTCACCTGCCAGGCGCGGCCGGTGACCGACAGCGTGCGGGTCGACTTCGACGCCTGAGTGCCCTAGCGGTCCAGGCCCTCGAAGAGCAGGGCACTGACCGCGCCAGCCAGCGCGTCCGCGTCGACCGGCCCCGCCGGGTCATACCACTCGACGAGTGAGTTGACCGTCCCGAACAGCAGCCGGCTGACCAGCTCGGGCGGGAGGTCCTCGCGCAGGCCGCCCTCGGCGACGGCGGCGCGCACCAGCGCGGTGAGCTTGTCGTCGACGACCCGCCGCCGCTGGAGGGCAGCCGACTCGACCTCGCTGTTGCCGCGCACGCGCAGGAGCAGGGTCACCGCGGGGAGGTGGCGCACCAGGATCCGCACCGACTCCTCGACGGCTGCCCGCAGCCGGTCCCTGGCGCTGCCCGACCCCGCCAGCGAGCGGTCGACGGCCGCGGAGAGACCGTCGAGGGCCTCGTCGAGCGCTGCGGAGAGCAGGGCCTCCTTGCCGGGGACGTGGTGGTAGATCGCGGACTTGCTCAGGCCCAGCTCGCGCGCGAGGTCGCTGACGCTGGTGGCGTCGTAGCCCTGCCGGTTGAAGAGCCCGACCGCTCGCCGCAGCACCGTCTCCTGGTCGTAGCCCGGCCGGCCGCGACGCGGCGGGGAGGCTGCCGGCTCGGACACGTGCCGATGCTCCCACGCGACCTCACCGCCGGGTTGACACACTCGAGGTCGTGCTCACCCACCTGCTTCGGCTGCTGCTGGCCGGCGTGCTGGCTCTCGGCTCGTCCGGGTGCAGCGGCTCCGGTGGAGACGAGCCCGCGGAGCCCGACCCCGGGCGGGTGACGGTGGCCCCGCCGGTCGGAGGTGCCGACCACACCCACGCGCCCGGCCAGGGTCACAGCACCGTCGAGGGGGACGGGACCCGGCCGACCGCCGGCGGCTACTCGCTCAGCGACCTCACGCTCCCGGCGCAGGCCGGGGAGCCCGGGGGGCTGAGCTTCCGCATCCTCGACCCCCGGGGTGAGCCCGTCACCGACTACGTCGAGGAGCAGACCAAGCTGCTTCACCTCTACGTCGTCCGGGCCGACCTCCAGGGCTTCCGTCACGTCCATCCGACTTTGTCGCCCGACGGCACCTGGTCAGCGCGCGTCAACCTGCCCGAGCCGGGTTCCTACCGGGTCATCGCGGAGTTCACGCCTGACGCCTCCGACGGCCAGCGCTACCTCCTGGGCGGAGCCGGGCTGCTCGACGGTCGCTGGGCCCCGGTCGGGGTCGAGGAGGAGCCGACGGCCGACGACGGGATGGTCGCGGTGGCCCTGGACCCTGAGCTGGAGGCCGGACCCGACCAACAGATGTCGGTCGTCGTCAGCACGCCTGGCGGCGAGCCGCTCTCCCTGGAGAGCTACCTCGGTGCCGCGGCCCACGTCACGGGGATCCACGTCGACACCGGTGCCGTCGTCCACGTGCACCCCTTCGGCGAACCGGAGATCCGGACCGACGGGACCCGGCTGACGATGCACACCGAGTTCGAGCAGGCGGGCCGCTACCGCTTCTTCGTGCAGGTCCGGGTCGGTGGCTTCCTGCACACGGTCCCGGTGACCTCGACCGTCGTCTGACCTGCCTGACGTACCTGACGTGCCTGTCCTGTGGTGCCGAAATTGGTTCGGCGGTCCCAGCCGACTGCAGGAGCCCCCCACGAGATCCCGCGTCGTGCGCCACAGGACCGCCGACGTCCCGCTTGTACCCCCGCGCATCCAGGCCCCAAACCTGGCGGGGCCTGCGTCTAGACCACGTGCTCGGCTCCGCGGTGGCCGGTCGGCTCCGTCCGCCGTCCGTGGACCGCGCACCCGTCGACGTCCTCGGCCCGGCGGGGGACCGGAGCCAGCCCCGCCTCACCCATGAGCGAGCACACGGCGCCGGCCTGTCGGGCCGAGGTCTCCACGAGCAGCCGTCCCCCCGGGCGCAGCCAGGTGGGGGCCTCCCCCACCACCCGGCGTACGACGTCGAGGCCGTCGGGTCCGCCGTCGAGGGCCGTCCGACGTTCGTGGTCGCGCGCCTCGGCCGGCAGCAGCGACACCCTGTCGCTCGGGACGTAGGGCGCGTTGGCGAGCACGAGTGCGACCCGTCCCCGCAGCGACGGGGGGAGCGGGCGGTAGAGGTCGCCCTCGACGACGTGCGCGCCCGGGAGGTTCCGGCGCGCGCAGACGACCGCATCGGGGTCCACGTCGACGGCGTGCACCTCGAGTCCCTCGACCCGGGCAGCCACCGCTGCGGCGAGAGCGCCCGTACCGCACCCTAGGTCGACGACGACGTCACCTCGCACGAGGACCGACGCGGCGAGGCGCACGAGCAGCTCGCTGCGGCGACGCGGGACGAAGACCCCCGGTGCGACCACCACACGGATGCCCGCGAAGTCGGCCCAGCCCACGACGTACTCCAGCGGCTCGCCGGCCTCACGGCGGCGGACCAGACCTTCCAGCGCCTCGCCGTCGGCCGTGCCCGCCAGGACCGCCGCCTCCTCCTCCGCGAAGACGCACCCGGCCCGTCGCAGCCTCGCTACGAGCCCGGCGGTCATCGGGCGATGATGGCAGGGCCGCGGCACTCCACGGACTACGGTCTCGCGTGTGACTCCTGACGTCTTCGCTCCTGCGCAGCTCGGTCCGATCACGGTGCGCAACCGGACGGTCAAGGCGGCGACCTTCGAGGGGCGCGCACCGCACGGGCAGGTCACCGACGAGCTCATCGACTACCACCTCGCCGTCACGCGCGGGGGTGTCGGGCTGACGACCGTGGCCTACCTCGCCGTCGCACCCGAGGGACGCACGCACCGCGAGCAGATCGTGGTGGGGGAGGACACGCTGGCCGGGCTGGCCCGGATGGCGGACGCGATGCACGCGACCGGCGCCTCCATCGCCGGTCAGGTGGGCCACGCGGGACCGGTCGCGAACGGCCGCTCCAACGGCGTACGAGCCCTGGCGGCCAGCCGGATGCCGAGCCCGCTGTCGATGCAGATGATCGGCTCGGCGTCCGAGAAGGACCTGACCCGGATCACCCGGGCCTACGTCGCCACCGCCGCGACGCTCGTGCGGGCCGGCTTCGACGTGCTCGAGCTGCACATGGCGCACTCCTACCTCATCTCCTCCTTCCTCGCGCCCGGGCTCAACCGGCGCAAGGACCGCTGGGGCGGACCGCTGGAGAACCGGGCCAGGCTGGCGCGCCAGGTCGCCCGCGCCGTACGCGACGAGGTCGGCTCGCAGGCCGCGGTGCACGGCCAAGGTCTCGGTCTCCGACGGCTTCAAGGGCGGCGTGACGACGTCGGCGGGGGTCGAGCTGGCGCAGCTGCTCGAGGCCGACGGCCACCTCGACGCGCTGCAGCTCAGCGGTGGCTCCTCGCTGATGAACCCGATGTACCTCTTCCGCGGCGACACCCCTGTCGAGGAGTTCGCCGCGGCCATGCCGCTGCCGGTGCGGCTCGGCATGAGGACCCCGATGGGCAAAGGCTTCATGAAGCACTACGACTTCACCGAGGCCTACTTCTGGGACAAGGCCATGGAGTTCCGGTCCGCCCTGACGATGCCGCTCATGCTGCTCGGCGGCATCAACCGCCTCGACACGATGGAGCGCGCGATGGCCGCCGGCTTCGACTTCGTCGCGATGGGGCGCGCCCTCCTTCGCGAGCCCGACCTCGTCGACGTCCTCGCCTCCGGCCGCCGGCAGTCCGGGATCTGCATCCACTGCAACCGCTGCATGCCCACGATCTACTCCGGCACCCGCTGCCCCGTCGCCGTCGGCGAGTAGGCCGCGCGCTTCGTTTCGCATGTAACACGCTGTCTGCCGACCTGGTACGCCGCTGCAACGGCGTGGCAGTGCCCCAGACGGCGTGTTGCATGCCGACGACTTCCGCAAAACTAGAACCTGTTCTATGTTTCGAGACACGCGCTGCGCGCGTTCCTCAACAACCGGGGGACACGCGCTGCGCGCGTTCCTCAACAACCGAGGGACACGCGCTGCGCGCGTTCCTCGACAAACGGAAAGAGTGAGATGTCCCAGGTGATCCCCGACAGGAAGCTCAAGGTCGTCGTCTGGTCGACCGGGACCATCGGGCGGCACGCGATCGCGGGCATCGACGCGCACCCCGACCTCGAGCTGGTGGGGGTGTGGGTGTCCAACCCCGACAAGGACGGCAAGGACGTCGGGATCCTCGCCGAGCTCGGCCGCGAGCTCGGGGTCAAGGCCACCACCGACCGCGACGCGCTGATCGCGCTGAAGCCCGACGCGATCGTCCACACCGCGATGGCCGACGACCGGGTCTTCGAGTGCATCGAGGACCTGATCTCCTTCGTCGAGGCCGGGATCAACGTGACGAGCAGCGGACCGGTGCTGCTGCAGTTCCCCGACAAGATCCTGCCGCCGGAGTTCATCGACCGCATCGAGGAGGCCTGCCGCCGCGGCAACGCGAGCCTGCACGTCAACGGCATCGACCCCGGGTTCGCCAACGACGTCCTGCCGCTGGTGATGACGAGCCTCTCCCAGCGCATCGACGAGGTGCGCGTGATGGAGATCTGCGACTACTCCACCTACTACCAGCCCGTCGTCATGGGCGACCTGTTCGGCTTCGGCAAGCCGATGGACGAGCTGGGAATGCTCTGGCACCCCGGGATCCTCACCATGGCGTGGGGCTCCGTGGTCCGCCAGATCGCAGCCGGGCTCGGCGTCACCCTCGACGAGCCGCTGGTCGAGGAGGTCGAGCGTCGCGAGGCCGAGCGCGACACACCCTCGGTCTCCGGTGACGTCGCGGCCGGCACGATGGGCGCGGTCCGCTTCCAGCTGATCGGCACCGTCGACGGCGTCCCCCGCGTCGTGCTCGAGCACATCACCCGCACCGACGCCGAGTCCGACCCCGACTGGGAGAACCCGCCTGCCGGGACCGACGGCTGCTACCGCGTGAAGATCACCGGCGAGCCGATGATGCAGGTCGACTTCACCCACCACGGCGAGCACGGCGACCACAACGTCAGCGGCATGATCACCACCGCCCAGCGGATCATCAACGCGCTGCCGGCCGTCGTCGCCGCCGAGCCCGGCATCGTCACCGCCATCGACCTGCCGCTGGTGACCGGGCGCGGGCTGGTGACGGCCACCTCATGAGCATCCTCGACCGCTTCTCGATCCCGGCCACGTCGCGATCGTCACCGGCGCCGGCCGCGGCCTGGGCGCCGGTACGGCGGTCGCGCTCGCCGAGGCCGGTGCCGACGTCCTGATCTCCGCGCGCACGGCCGAGCAGCTCGAGGAGGTCGCGGCCAAGGTCGAGCGCGACCGGTCGCCGCTGCGTCGTCGTACCTGCCGACCTCAGCGACCTCGACGCCGTCGCCGGGCCTGGCACAGACGGCCTACGACGAGCTCGGCCGGCTCGACGTCGTGGTCAACAACGTGGGCGGCACCTTCCCCAAGGAGTTCCTCAAGACCAGCCCGCGCTTCCTCGAGGAGTCGTTCAGCTTCAACGTCAGCACCGCGCACGCGCTCACCCGGCGCCGCGGTGCCGTTGATGCTGCAGCACCCGGAGCTGCCGTCGGGCAGGGCGCCCAGAAGTCGGTGGTCACGATCTCCTCGATGATGGGCCGCACCGCTGACCGCGGCTTCGTCGCCTACGGCACCGCCAAGGCCGCGCTGGCCCACTGGACCAAGATGGCCGCCCAGGACCTCGCGCCGCGGATCCGCGTCAACGGCATCTACGTCGGCTCGATCATGACCAGCGCCCTGGAGTTCGTCGCCGGCGAGCCCTCGATGATGAACCAGCTGGAGTCGCAAGACCCCGCTGGGTCGGGTGGGCGAGCCGGAGGACATCGCCGCCGGGCGTCCTCTACCTGCTCGTCGAAGGCCGGGCAGTACGTCACCGGCAAGCTGATCGAGATCGACGGCGGCATCCAGCAGCCGACCCTCGACCTCGGCTTCCCCGACCTGTGAGCCGGCTTGTGGTGACGGTGGGCCACCGATGAGCGGAACCCCGACGGCGTACGCCGTCTCACCCGACTCCGGCGAGCACTGGAGCGCCGAGGGCGCGTGGCGCGTGGCCGAGGGCATCCACCGGATCCCGCTGCCCCTGCCGATGGACGGGCTCAAGGCGGTCAACATCTACGTCATCGAGGCGCCGGACGGGCTGGTGCTGATCGACGGCGGCTGGGCGATCCCGCTCGCACGCGAGCTGCTCGAGCGCTGTCTGAAGGACGTGGGCTACGGCTTCGGTGACATCCGGCGCTTCCTGGTCACCCACGTGCACCGCGACCATTTCACGATGGCGAGCGTGCTGGGCCATGAGGTCGGCGCCGACATCGCGCTGGGCGAGGGCGAACGGCCGGCCCTCGAGCTCCTCAACAACACCGAGGAGCTGCACGAGCAACCCCTTCGTCGACGTCCTGGTCTCCGCCGGCGCACAGGAGATCGCGGAGATCTGGATGGCCGGGGGTCGCCCCAGCGACGAGGAGATGGCGATCTGGGCCCTACCCACGACCTGGCTCGAGGGTGACCTGGACATCGCGGTCGGTGATCGGAGCGTGCGAGCGGTGCACACGCCGGGCCACACACCGGGTCACTATGTCTACGCCGAGGAGGCGGCCGGGCTTCTGTTCTCCGGTGATCACGTGCTGCCGACGATCACTCCCAGCATCGGCTTCACGGTGCCGCCCGACCGACCAGCCGCTCGGCAAGTTCCTCGCGTCGCTGACCAAGGTGCGCGCGCTGCCCGACCTCACCGTCCTGCCGGCGCACGGGCCGGTGGCCCCTTCCTCGCACCTCCGGGTCGACGAGCTGCTCGCCCACCACGACGTACGTCTCGAGGCCAGCCTGGCCGTCCTGGCAGCCGGGCCGGCGACCGCCCACGACGTCGCGGGCCACCTCGGCTGGACCCGGCACGAGCACGCCTACGACGATCTGGACGCCTTCAGCCGTGGGATGGCCGCGATGGAGACCAAGGCGCACCTCGACCTGCTGGTCGCCCGGGGGCAGGCCGCGTGCGACGAGCGCTCCGACGGCGTGGTCTACGCCGTCGCCGTCGAGCCGGAGCAGCGCTAGCCGCGGCTCATCGGCACGTGGGGGATGCCGTCCTCGAGGAAGGCTGGTCCGGTCGGCTCGAAGCCGTGGGATCGCGTACCACGCGGCCAGCGGCTCCTGAGCGTCGAGCCGCACTACGCGATCCCCGGTCTCGTGCAGCGCGGCGACCATGAGGACGTCGGCCAACCCGTGGCCGCGCCACCTCGGCGAGACGACCACCCGTCCGATCCGCAGGTGGTCACCCTCCTCGAGGATCCGGAGGTAGCCGGCCAGGCCCGGTCCGTCCTCGCCCTCGGCCCGCAGCACGAGGTGCCGGGTCGTGGCGTCGGCGTCGCGCCCGTCGAGATCGGGATAGCGGGCAGGCCTGCTCCACGACGAACACGTCCTGCCGCAGCCGCCACACGTCGTACGCCGTCCGGGCGTCGAGGTCGTCGAACCCGGACACCTGCACGCTCATCGCAGGAAGTCCCGGGCCTGGCGCCACGCGCGGGCGGCCTCGGGGAGGCCCGGCAGGAGCGGGTAGACGTGCAGCAGGCCCGGCTCCTCGACGTAGGTCAGGTCCCAGCGGGCCTCCCGCGCCCGTCGGACCAGCAGGCGGCAGCCGGGGTTGAGCAGGTCGCGGGTGCCGCAGAACATGAGAGTCGGTGGCAGACCGGTCAGATCGGCGAGCGCAGGCGAGACCTCGGGCCGGCCCAGGTCGTCGGCCGAGCCCGCCCACCACTCGGCGTAGGCGCGCAGCTTGCCGAGGAACAACCACGGGTCGACGTCGTCGAGGGCCTCGGTCTCGGGCGTGCTCGTCGTGAGGTCGACCCAGGGTGCGTGCAGGACGATCCGGTCCGGCTGCGGTCCGCCGCGATCACGCAGCGTCAGGGCCAGCGCGAGCGCGATGTTGCCACCGGCCGAGTCGCCGGCCAGCACGAGGCGTCCGGGTGCTGTGGCCGCCTTCGCCAGGCGGTCGGCCAGCCGCTCGTGTGAGTCGCGCCAGGTGTGCTCCGGGGTGAGCGGATAGGTCGGCAGCACGAGCTGAGCGTCCAGGTGCTCGGCCAAGCGTGTGGCGTAGCGGACGTGGAAGGCATCCGCGGGGCTCACGAAGCCGCCGCCGTGGACGTAGAAGACCGTCGCGCTCGGCGTACGCCCGCGGCGGGTCAGGACGTACGTCGGCTCGCCGCCCTCTCCGTCGGCCTCGACCTCGACCTCGACCGACCACCGTCGGTCGAAGCCCGGCACCGCGCGCGTCGGGAGACGGGGGGCCAGCGTGGAGTGCCAGCGCTCGAGCCGCGCCCGCTCCGCCTCACGGCTGTCGAGGTCGCGTGACTTCCTCAGTCGCGGCAAGGCCCACGCCATCAGCTGGTGACGCACGCTCGGCATCGGCCCAGGGTAGGCGCGCAGGTGCTGGCGGGGCGGCGGTGGGCTGTACAGGGTTGTGCCGGGGTGGCGGTGACCTGGACAGGGTTGTGCCGGGGTGGCGGTGACCTGGACAGGGTTGTGCCGGGGTGGCGGTGACCTGGACAGGAGAGTCGGCGCCACTTCCCCGTCTAGCTCACCGCCGCCCAGTCGCGCGGACCGACGGCCAGGGCGACCGAGGAGAACAGCTGACGCCACCGCTCTCCGAACACAGGCGGGGGTCCGTCGTAGCCGGCGGCCACGAGCTCAGCGTGGACCCGAGCGACGGCGGCGCGCGGTTGGCTCAGGAGCTCGTGGGTGACCTCGACGTAGCGGACCCGGTGGCGGCGTACGAGTGCGAAGCGGTCGATGTCGGAGTGGTACTGACCGCGGTCCTCCTGGTGGTGGCGGCCCTGGTACTCGACGAGCACGCCGAGGTCCCGGAACCACAGGTCGCCGACGACCGCGCGCACGGGGTCGAGGCCGAGGTCGACGTTGACGAGGGGCCGGGGCAGGCCGGCGAAGGCGAGCACTGAGCGCAGCTCGGACTCCTTGAGCGACCACGCGCTGCCGTCGAGGTGCTCGAGCAGCCAGAGCGCTTCGGCCGCCCCGGCCCGCCAGAGCTGTCCCCACGCCAGGTCGTGGAGCTCGGTCAGGGTCATGTGCCCGTTGCGGAGGAGCCAGTCCCCGACCTTGATCGCGTCCACGACGCGCGTCAGGGAGCAGTAGGAAATGAAGGCCGCAGCGGCGTTGACGCCGAAGGGCCCGAGCGGCGGCATCCGGACGGTGCGGTGCAGGAAGATCCCCTCCAGATCCAGGTGCAGGTCCCGGGCCACGACGAAGCGGATCGGACGGCGCGGCCCGTAGTCGAGGCCGAGTCTCTGGATCAGGGTGATCCCGGTCGGGCGGGCGTCGTCGGGGAGGGCGAGCGCGGCAGCCATGACCCAGTCCTCCTCGGTCATGACGTGGTCGCGCAGCCGCCACACGTTGGGCAGGACGCGGACGAAGCGCTGGCCGTCGAACATGCCGCGGCTGACCCGCGCCGCCTGGGCCTGCTGCCGGGTGAACGGACCGTTCCGGAGGACTGCTGGGATCTCTCGCATCCCCTGACCCCAGATCACGTGCGCTCAGCACGGCCGAGGTCGTGGCCGGCGTGGTGGAGGGGCACGCCCCAGCCAGGGCTGTGGACATCCGGCGGTCGGCGTACGTCGATGCCGGGTGGCGGTGACCTGTACAGGAGATCTGAGCCCGGAAGCCTGTACAGCTCACCGCTCCCCGGCCGGAACCCTGTACAGCTCACCGCTCCCCGCCGAAACCCAGTACAGCTCACCGCTCCCCCGGGGCGCGTAGGGTGGAGGGCACAGACAGGGGAGCCCGACGGGCTGAGAGTGCGGGACCACCGCAGACCCTCCGAACCTGCTCCGGTTAGCACCGGCGAAGGGAGTCCGATGAGGAACGCGTTGGTCCGGGCGGCCGGAGCGGCCTGCCTGCTCACCTCCCTCTCCACCCTCACCACCTCGTGCAGCCTCGTGGGCGGTGAGGGTGAGGGGGACCGCGAGCGCGACGAGGGCGGTACGCCGACCGAGGTGGTGCTCGTGACCCACGAGTCGTTCTCGCTGCCGAAGCGGCTGGTGCGCGAGTTCGAGCAGGACAGCGGGTTCGACCTGGTCATCCGGGCCGCGGGCGACGCGGGCACCCTCACCAACAAGCTGGTGCTCACCGCCGACAACCCCAGCGGCGACGTGGCCTTCGGGGTGGACAACACCTTCGCCGGCCGAGCGCTCGACGAGGGGGTGTTCGCGCCCGCCGAGATCGAGCTCCCCGCCGGCGCGGAGGACTACGTCCTGCCCGGCGACGACGACGGAGCCCTGGTGCCGATCGACAACGGCAACGTGTGCGTCAACGTCGACGACGCGTGGTTCGCCGACAACGACCTCGAGCCCCCGAGCACGCTCGAGGACCTCATCGACCCGGCCTATGAGGACCTCCTCGTCGTCCCCGCCGCGACGACCAGCTCGCCGGGCCTGGCCTTCCTCCTCGCCACCGTCGCGCGCTTCGGCGAGGAGTGGCCGGACTACTGGACCGACCTGATGGACAACGGCACCCGGGTGGTCGCCGGGTGGTCGGACGCCTACTTCACCGACTTCACCGGCGGCGGAGGCGACGGCGACCGCCCGATCGTCCTGTCCTACGATTCCTCACCCGCGTTCACGGTCAGCAACGGTCAGACCACGACGAGCGCGCTGCTCGACGGCTGCTTCCAGCAGGTCGAGTACGCCGGTGTGCTTGCCGGCGCCGACAACCCCGACGGTGGGCGCGAGCTCGTCGAGTTCCTGCTCGGTGAGGACGTGCAGGCGGCGCTGCCCGAGGCGATGTACGTCTTCCCCGTCGTCGAGGGCGTCGCGCTGCCCCCCGACTGGGCGGCGTACGCCGAGCAGCCGACGGACCCCTACACGGTCGACCCCGCCGAGATCGAGGCGAACCGCGACGCGTGGCTGACGCAGTGGCGCGACCTGACGAGCCGATGAGCACCCCGATGAGCACCCCGTGACGGCCCTCCGGGGCACCACCGGCACGGCCGCCCTCGCGCTCCTCCCGGTCGTCGTCCTGGGCGTGTTCTTCGTGCTGCCGGTGGGGGCGATGCTGCAGCTCGGACTCTGGCCCGACGGTGGCTTCGACCCCGGTGGCGTCCTCGAGGTGCTCGGGCGTGACCGCACGGGGGAGGTCGTGTGGTTCACGGTCTGGTCGGCCGGCACCGCCACGGTGCTGGCCGTGCTGCTGGGGCTGCCGGCCGCCTACGTCCTTCACCGGCTGGACGTCCCGCTCCGCCGGACGCTGCGCGCCCTGCTGTTGGTGCCGTTCGTCCTCCCCACGGTCGTCGTGGGCATCGCCTTCCGCGAGCTGCTCGGGGAGGGCGGTCCGCTCGGGTGGCTGGGACTGGACGGCAGCCCGGTGGCGATCGTCCTCGGCCTGGTCTTCTTCAACCTCGCCGTGGTCATCCGCGCCGTCGGCGCCGCATGGGAGGGCCTGGACCCACGGCCGGTCGAGGCGGCCCGTGCCCTCGGCGCCAGTCCGGCCCAGGCCTTCCGGACCGTCACCCTCCCGGCCCTGCGGCCGGCGATCGTGTCTGCGGCGAGCGTGGTCTTCCTCTTCTGCGCCACGAGCTTCGGGGTCGTCCTCGTCCTCGGTGGGGTGCGCTACGCCAGCGTCGAGACCGAGATCTACCTGCTCACCACCGACCTGCTCGACCTGCGTGGAGCGGCGGCACTCTCGCTCGTGCAGCTCGCCGCGGTCGTGGCGCTGCTCGGCGTCGCTGCCCGACTGCGGGCCACCGCGGACCCGACGGTCGCGAGGGTGGAGCGGCGCGACCGGCGCCCGCGCCTCGCCGACCTGCCGCAGTTGGCCATAACCGTCGCGCTGTTGTGCTTCGTGGCGGCACCCGTCGCGGCGCTGGTGGTCGGCTCGCTGCGGACCGAGGGCAGCTGGGGGCTGACCCACTACCGGGCCCTCGAGCTCGACGGCGCCCTCCTCACCTCCTTGCGTACGGCGGTCGACGCGACGTGGATCTCGCTGACCCTCGGCCTGCTCGTCGCCGTCACGGTCACCCGGCGCTCGCGTACCCCGGTACAGAGGCGGGTCCGTTCCACGCTCGACGGTCTCTTCATGCTGCCGCTCGGTGTCTCCGCGGCCACCCTCGGCTTCGGCTTCCTGGTGGCGCTCGACGAGCCGCCCGCTCGACCTGCGCGACTCACCGCTGCTGGTGCCGATCGCCCAGGCGCTGGTGGCGCTGCCCGCTCGTCGTCCGCACGCTGGTGCCGGTGCTCGACGGCATCGACGACCGTCGGCGCCAGGCCGCTGCGTCCCTGGGCGCCGGCCCGCTGCGCGCCGTGCTGACCGTCGACCTCCCGGTCGCCGGAGGCCGGTGCTCGCCGCCGCCGGCTTCGCGTTCGCGGTCTCGCTCGGCGAGTTCGGCGCCACGTCGTTCCTGGCGCGCGACCGAGCAGCCCACGATGCCGGTCGTGATCTATCGACTGATCAGCCGTCCCGGGTCCGGACAGCTACGGCGAGGCCCTGGCGGCCTCAGTCGTCCTCGCCGCCACCACCGCCCTTGTCATCCTCGCCGTCGAACGGCTCCGCGTCCGCTCCGTCGGTGCCTTCTGATGGCCCACGACGGACTGCGTCTCGCCGACGTGTCGGTCTCCTACGACGAGCACCTCGCGGTCGACCGGGTCAGCCTGGACGCTGCCGGAGGGCCAGGTGCTCGCCGTCCTCGGCCCGTCCGGCTGCGGCAAGTCGACGCTGCTCCGAGCGGTCGCCGGACTCGAGCCGGCCGCCGGCATCGATCACCTGGCAGCGGCGCGGACCAGGCCGCGCATCCCCACCCACCGCAGGGGGTTCGCCCTGCTCTTCCAGGACGGCCAGCTCTTCGACCACCTCACCGTCGCGCGCAACGTCGGCTACTCCCTGCGTCTGCGTCGCGCTCCTCACCGCACGAGCGGGTCGCAGAGCTGCTCGACGCTCGTCGGCCTCGAGGGGTATGCCGACCGCCTGCCCGCCACGTTCTCCGGAGGCGAGCGGCAACGGGTCGCGCTGGCCCGTGCACTCGCCTCCGAGCCGCGGCTGCTGCTGCTCGACGAGCCGCTCTCCGCCCTCGACGCCGGACTGCGCGAACGTCTGGCCACCGAGCTGCGCCGGATCATCACCGCGGCGGGCGCGACCGCGCTCATGGTCACCCACGACCACGAGGAGGCCTTCGCCGTCGCCGACCGGCTCGCGGTGATGCGCGACGGTCAGGTCGTCCAGCAGGGGGCGATCGCCGACGTGTGGCGGGCCCCGGCCGACGCCGAGACCGCCGTGTTCCTCGGCTACGCCCGAGTGCTCACCGGGAGCGCCGAGCGCGTGGGAAGCGCCGCCGGTCTGGGTGGCGACGGCAGGAGGTCTGGCGCTGCGTCGCTCCGCGCTGCGGCCGACCCGGACGGCCGCTCGCGGGCACCGTCGTCTCGGCGCGCGTCGACCCCGACCAGGTACGGCTCGTCGTCGAGGTCGATGGCGTCGGCGAGCTGGACGCCGTCGCCGGCCTCGACCGCACGCCGGTCCGGGGGACCGCGTTGCGGTTGCGTCTCGACCTTCCCGCGTGGCAGTCCTCGGGGACAGGCGTCCCTAGAATCGCCCGGGTGTACCGCCGCGCCTACGTCCTGCTCGTGGGCAACGCCGTCGTCATGGGGGCGCTGGCGGTCATCGTCTCGATCGCCTACGACAAGAAGCTGCTCGATCCCGAGAGCGCGTTCCTCGGGCCGTCCTGGCTGCGCCTGCCGCTGCTCTGCTCGGCGCCCTGACGCTCGACCTGCTGCCGCGGACGCTGTGGCTCTCCCGGATGCGGCCCTCGCCATGCGGCCGATCATCTCGAGAGCGGTTACGCTCGCACTGGGGCAAGGAGCGGCTGCTGCTGGTGAGTGTCGGCATCGTCTGCTTCTACGTCGTCTACGTCAGCTACCGCAACCTCAAGTCGTACCTGCCCTTCGTGCGGTCTGCTCCCGGCGACTCAAGCCGGGCCCTCGACTACGACCGGGAGCTGCACCTGCTCGACCGCGTGCTGTTCTTCGGCAACGACCCCTCCGACGTGCTGCACACGATCTTCGGTACCAGTCGTCACGGCGCACGTCCTGTCCTACATCTACCTGTGGTTCCTGCCGATGGTGCCGCTGACCGTCACCATGTGGCTGGTCTGGTCGCGCAACCTGTCCTACGGCTACTGGTTCGTCACGTCGCAAGGCATCGCCTGGACGCTGGGCACGCTCTCCTACTACCTGCTGCCCACACTCGGACCGGGCTTCGAGTACGCCTCCTACTACCAGGACCTCGCCAACACGCCGACCACCGACCTGATGAACACCCTGCAGGAGGTCAGGGCCGGTGTTCGAATAGGCGGGCTCGACGGCGCCGTGCAGTCGGTCGCCGGGTTCGCCAGCCTGCACTGCGCGATCACGCTGCTGCTCGCGCTCATGATCCAGTTCACCCTGCAGTCGAGGACCCTGCAAATGGATCGGGTGGGTCAACTTCGGTCTCACGATCGTCGCCACCCTCTACTTCGGCTGGCACTACGTCGCCGACGACCTCGCCGGCGTCCTGATCGCCTTCGTGGCCTTCTACGTCGGTGGTCTGGCGAGCGGTCAGAAGTTCGACAGACGCAGTCTCCAGTCGCATCCGACCACCACCACGTCTGCGGTCCCGGTCGACGCGCGACTAGCCTCGCCACATGGCCAGCGACACTGTCGCCCTGAGCGAGACGACCGAGCCTGACCGACGGTCTATGTCCAGCCAGCCGTCGACGTCGACGCGCTGACCGAGCTGCTCGACGGGAAGTACGCCGCGGTGCGTGAACCTGGTCCGCGCCAACCTCGTCGAGTACGCCTCGGTCCTCGAGGAGGCCGAGACCATGGACGTCGCGGACTATCGCGACCGGGTGCGCGACATCGTGGTCGAGATGGCGGCGACCGGCCAGACCGGGATGGGCTTCCCGGAGGAGTACGGCGGCGGCGGTGACATCGGCGCCTCGATCGCGGCCTTCGAGACCCTCGCGTTCGGCGACCTGTCGGTGCTGGTCAAGGTGGGCGTGCAGTTCGGCCTCTTCGGTGGCGCGATCCTGCAGCTCGGCACCAAGGACCACCACGACGCCTACCTCGCCGACCTGTCACCGGCCAGGTGATGGGCTGCTTCGCCATGACCGAGACCGGGCACGGCTCCAACGTCCAGGCGATCGGCACCGTCGCGACCTACGACGTCGCCACCGAGGAGTTCGTCATCTCCTCGACCCGGCCGGACGCGTGGAAGGACTACATCGGCAACGCCGCCGTCGCACGGCGAGCTGGCCGTCGTCTTCGCGCAGCTCGAGATCGCCGGCAGGCCAGCGAGGGCGTGCACGCGTTCGTCGTACCGATCCGCAGCAAGCGGCAAGGTGGTCGACGGCGTCACCGATCGAGGACGACGGTCTCAAGATGGGCCTCAACGGCGTCGACAACGGCCGGATCTGGTTCGACGCGGTGCGGGTGCCGCGCACGGCACTGCTCAACCGCTTCGCCAACGTGACCCCGGCCGGGGTCTACGAGAGCGAGATCGAGAACCCCAACAAGCGCTTCTTCACGATGCTCGGCACCCTGGTGCAGGGTCGCGTCTGCGTCGGTGGCGCGGGCATCAACGCCGCCAAGGTGGCGCTCGACGATTGCGATCACCTACGCCCTCCGTCGTCGGCAGTTCGAGGCCACCACGGAGGGTGAGGAGCAGCTGCTGCTCGACTACGGCCTGCACCAGCGCCGGCTCTTCCCGCTGCTCGCTCGCACCTACGCGCTGCACTTCGCCCAGGAGGTCGTCTCCACCCAGCTCGACGACGTCTCGATCGGCCGCTCCGCGCTCGAGCACGCCCAGCGGGAGCTCGAGTCGCGAGCCGCCGGCACCAAGGCTGCTCGGCACCTGGCACGCCACCCGCACCATCCAGGAGTGCCGCGAGGCCTGCGGTGGCGCGGGCTACCTCAGTGTGAACCGGTTCGCCGCGCTCAAGGCCGACACCGACGTCTTCACCACCTTCGAGGGCGACAACCACGTGCTGCTGCAGCTCGTGGCGAAGGGGCTGCTCACCGACTACGCCAGCGACTTCGAGGATCTCGACCAGTTCGGCATGGTGCGCTTCGTCGCCAACCTGGCGCGTGGAGACGGTGCTGGAGAAGACCAACGTGCACAAGCTGCTCGAGCGGATCAAGGACGTGCTGCCCGGAGGCGCGGAGGGCTGGGATCAGGAGGCGGGGCTGCTCGACCCGGAGTACCAGCTGGCCATGCTCCGCTTCCGCGAGGAGCACATGATCGGTGGCGTCGCGCGCCGACTCAAGCGGGGCATCGACAACAAGATGAACCCGGGCACGGTGTTCTCGATGGTCCAGGACCACGTGATCGCAGCAGCGCGCGCCCACACCGAGCGGCTGGTCCTCGAGGCGTTCGTGGAGAAGACCCGGGCCCTGCCCGACGGTGACCTCAAGGTCGCTCTCAACCTGCTCTGCGACCTGCACGCGCTGTCGACGATCGAGGCCGACCGCGCCTGGTTCATCGAGCACGGCCGGCTCTCCTCCCAGCGCTCCAAGGCGATCAGCCGCGAGATCTCCTCGCTGTGCCGCAAGATCCGGCCGATCGCCGCCGACCTCGTCGCCGGCTTCGACGTACCTCCCGAGATGCTGCGCTCGCCCGACCTGGTCGGCTAGCTGTGATGCCCAGCCAGCCATGAAGCTCCTGGGTCGCTGGTCCGAGGACCCGTTGTGGGCGCCGGTCTACGACTGGACCGTTGAGCATCCTCGGGCGGGCGGCGCTCTGTGGCGGTGGGGCGATCCAGAGCGACCTGCGGCTGCTCTACGAGGCCGCCGACGAGCTCCGGACCCTGCCGAGAGGAGCGCGGGTGCTCGACATCCCCTGCGGGGGTGGGGTGGCGCTGCGCGGCCTCGACCCCGGCCAGGGGCTGGACTACGTCGCCGCCGACATCGCGCCGGCCATGCTCGCGCGCACCGTGGCGGCCGCCGAGCGCCGAGGTGTCGCCGACCAGGTCACGACCCGGGTCGCCGACGTGGAGGACCTCCCGTTCCCGGACGACTCCTTCGACCTCGTGCTCAGCCTCACCGGGCTGCACTGTTTCCCCGACCCGGCGCGAGCGGTCGTCGAGATGACGCGGGTGCTGCGACCCGGTGGGGTCCTCAGCGGCAGCGCGCTGCTCAACGACAACGGCCTGCGCTACGAGCCCGTACGCCGGGTGGGCCGGGCCGCCCGCATCCTCGGACCCGGCTGCACCGGCGCCGACGTACGCCAGTGGCTGGCCGCCAGGGGCGTCCCCGTCGTCACCCTCACCCGCTCCGGCGCCATGGCCTACTTCCGCGGGGTGCGATCGCGGTAGTCCCTGGCCGAATGGCTGTGGGAAAACGTTTGCGGACGACCATTCGACCAGGGACTACCCGCCGCGGACGCGGCTGGTGCTCCTGGGGTCAGTGCGCGGGGTCGTGGGCGGGGGTGTCGGTGAAGCGCTGGAAGGAGGCGCGGACCTCGGCCTCGGCCTCGGTGCGCCCGACCCAGTCGGCACCCTCGACGGACTTGCCGGGCTCGAGGTCCTTGTAGACCTCGAAGAAGTGCTGGATCTCCAGCCGGTCGAACTTCGGCAGGTGGAAGATGTCGCGCAGGTGCTCCTGGCGCGGATCGGTCGAGGGGACGCACAGGACCTTGTCGTCGCCGCCCGCCTCGTCGGTCATCCGGAACATGCCGATCGCCCGGCACCGGATGAGGCAGCCGGGGAACGTGGCGCGCGAGCAGCAGCACCAGGGCGTCGAGCGGGTCCCCGTCCAGGCCGAGGGTGTTCTCGATGTAGCCGTAGTCGGCGGGGTACTGCGTGGAGGTGAACAGGGTGCGGTCCAGCCGCATCCGTCCACTCTCGTGGTCGACCTCGTACTTGTTGCGCTCGCCCTTGGGGATCTCCACGAGCACGTCGAACTCCAGCACCTACCCACCCCTTCGTCACGGCAGCCGGCCCATCCTCGCGCACAATGGGCGCGCGGGCGCAGCCAGGGCCCCGCGGCGGAGGAGGTGGGGGCGGTGCGGCGCGTGCTCGGCCTCCTGTTGGTCCTCTCCCTCGTCGGTGGGGGTCTGGCCTGGCGCTACGACTGGGTCCCCGACTGGGTCCCCGACTGGGTCGACCCCGCGAGGGACGAGGAGAGTCCGACTGCTGACCCCGTGACCGAGCCCGCCGAGGTCCCCCCGCCCCCGGGGCTGGACCTGCCCGAGGTCACTTCCCCGGAGGCCCTGGCCCGGCCCGCGGACGAGGGTGAGCTGGACCCGCGACGCGTACGACGGGCGCTGGCGCCTCTGCTCGACGACCCCCTCCTCGGGCCGCGGGTGCTCGCCGTGGTCGCTCCCCTGGAACCGGGGCCGCCCGTCTTCACCGCCGGGGCTGATCGGGGGGTGCCGGCCTCGCTCACCAAGCTCGTCACCGGCGCCGCGGCCCTGCTCGCCCTCGGGCCCGACCACCGGTTCGCGACCCGCGCGGTCCTCGAGGGCCGTCGGCTCACGCTGGTGGGCGGAGGGGACCCCTATCTCGAGCTGGAGCCGTGGGCGCCGACGCCCGACGACACCTCGCCACCCTTCCCTCCGCGCGCCGACCTCGAGACCCTGGCCGCCGAGACGGCGAGGGCGTTGCGCGCGCAGGGGACCCGCCGCGTGCGACTCACCTATGACACCAGCCTGTTCTCCGGCCCTGAGGCCAGTCCCAGCTGGGAGCCCGACTACCTCCCGGACGACATCGTCTCGCCGATCTCCCCGCTGTGGGTCGACCAGGGTCGGGTGCCCCTCAGCTTCGAGCGGGTGCCCGACCCCGCGCTGGTCGCCGCCGGGGCCTTCGCCGGCGCGCTGGCCCGCGAGGGCGTCAAGGTGGACGGGATCGCGCAGGAGCGGGAGGCCGATCCGGCGGCCCGGCTCATGGCCGAGGTCGAGGGGGCGCCGCTCGACGTGGTGGTGGAGCGGGTGCTCGAGGTGAGCGACAACGAGGCGTCCGAGGTGCTGTTGCGACACGTGGGGCTGGCCACCACGGCCGACGGCTCCTTCGGGGGCGGCCGGCGTGGCGTCGTACGTCTCCTCGAGGAGGCCGGGGTCGACCTGGGGGACTCGGTGCTCCACGACGGCAGCGGGCTCTCGCGCGCGAACGTCCTCGAGCCTGGCGTGCTGGTCGAGCTCCTGCGGCTGGCCGCCGACCCCGCGCGGCCCGAACTTCGCCCGGTCCTCACCGGGCTGCCCGTCGCCGGCTTCACCGGGTCGCTGGCGCTGCGCTTCGACACCGGGGACGACCGCGCCCGGGGGCGGGTGCGGGCCAAGACCGGGACGCTCACCGGTGTCACCTCGTTGGCCGGCATCGCGCTGGGGCGAGACGGCACGCCGATGGTCTTCGTCCTCATGGCCGACCGCGTCGCCCGCGCCGACAAGCTGACCGCGCCCGACGCCCTGGACCGGGCCGCTGCGGCGCTCGGGGCGTGTGCCTGCGGTCGCTAGGTTGTGGTGGTGAGCGAAGCCCGCGGTCCGGTGTCCATGGTCGACTGGGACCTCGCGGTGGCGGTGGGTTCGCGCATCGCCGGTGAGGGCCCCACGGTGACCCGCGACGAGGCCGCCGAGGTGGTCACCGAGCTGCGCGAGGGCGCCCGCCGCTCGACCGGGCTGGTCCGCGACTTCACCGGGCTGGTCGTCCCGGCCGCCGTCGACGACGCAGCCCCGGTGCTGGTCGTCGACCGTCCAGGCTGGGTCCGCGCCAACGCCGACGCGTTCTCCGTCGTCCTGCAGCCGATCGTCGACTCCCTGACCCGCAAGAAGCCACCCACCGGGCTGGCCCTCGCGGTCGGGTCCAGGGTCACGGGGGCCGAGGTCGGCGGGCTGCTCGGCTTCCTGGCCGGCAAGGTGCTCGGACAGTTCGACCCGTTCTTCGAGCCCCACGGGCGCCTGCTCCTCGTGGCCCCCAACATCGTGCACGTCGAGCGAGAGCTCGAGGCCGACCCGCACGACTTCCGGCTCTGGGTGTGCCTGCACGAGGAGACCCACCGGGTCCAGTTCACCGCGGTGCCGTGGATGCGAGACCACATCCATGCCCAGGTGCAGGCCCTGGCCGGCTCGATGGAGGACAGCAACGTCCTCGAGGACGGCCTCTCGCGGCTGACCGAGGCGATCAGGGGCGCGAAGGGCGGTTCGCTCATCGACCTGATGAGCTCGCCCGAGCAGCGCGAGATCATGGACCGGGTCACCGGGGTCATGTCGCTCCTCGAGGGGCACGCCGACGTCGTCATGGACGGCGTGGGCCCCGAGGTCATCCCCAGCGTCAAGGACATCCGCGGCAGGTTCGACAAGCGTCGCAAGGGTGCCGGGGGGCTCGACCGGCTGCTGCGTCGACTGCTCGGGCTCGACGCGAAGATGGCGCAGTACCGCGACGGCGCCCGCTTCGTGCGCGGCGTGGTCGACAAGGTCGGGATGGAGGAGTTCAACGCCGTCTTCGCGGCTCCCGAGAACCTGCCCAGCAAGGCCGAGATCGCCGACCACGAGGCCTGGGTGGCACGGGTCCTCGGGTGACCTCACCGGTGGCGACCGTCCGGTCCGCCGTACGACGCACGCTCGCCGAGGTCGCTGACGGCACGGTCCTCGTCGCCTGCTCCGGCGGCGCCGACTCGCTGGCGCTGCTGGCCGCGGCGGTTGCGGAGACCCGTCAGCCCCACCGCCGCCTCGCGGGCGTCACCGTCGACCACGGCCTGCAGGACGGATCGGCCGGGCACGCCGAGCGGGTGGTCGCGCAGATGGCCGTGCTCGGGTGCGACGAGACCGTCAGCGTGCGTGTCACCGTCGACCCGGGCGGACGGGGGATCGAAGCGGCCGCCCGCGAGGCGAGGTACGCCGTCCTCGAGGAGGTGGCCGCCCGTGTCGAGGCGGGCGTCGTCCTGCTGGGCCACACCCTCGACGACCAGGCCGAGACGGTCCTGCTGGGCCTGACCCGTGGGTCGGGCGGTCGTTCGGTCGCGGGGATGCGGCCGGCCTTCGACGCCTTCCGGCGTCCGTTGCTCACCGTCACCCGGGCCCAGACCGAGGAGGCCTGTCGGGCCGAGGGCATCGCCTTCTGGGTCGACCCGCACAACGCCGACCCGCGCTTCACCCGCGCCCGGATCCGCCACGTCGTACTGCCGGTGCTCGAGAGCGAGCTCGGCCCCGGAGTGGCCGAGGCACTGGCCCGCACCGCCGAAGGCCTCCGCCCGGACATGGAGGCGCTCGACGAGCTGGCGGCCCGGCTCGGCGCCGCGGCGACCACGCCCGCCGGCCTCGACCTCACGCCCCTGGCGGGTGCCCACGAGGCCCTGGTCACCCGCGTACTGCGCGCGGCCGCCCTCGCCGCGGGCGCTCCCGGCTCGGAGCTGTTCCGCGTCCACGTGCTCGCCCTCGCCGACCTCGTCGGCGGCCGGACCCGTGGCGTGGTGCAGCTCCCCGGCCACGTGACGGCCTTCGTGTCCGGTGGTGTGCTCGGCTTCCGACGCACCGTCTGAACGGCGGGCACCCACGAGCGACTAGCCTCGCCGTGTGGATGCGGCCCATGTGGAGAGCGACCTCGTCAACGTGCTGTTCACCGAGGCCCAGATCCAGGAGCGGGTGGCCGAGCTCGCCGCCGAGATCGAGCGCGACTACGAGGGCAAGGACCTCCTCATCGTCGGCATCCTGCGGGGTGCGGTGATGGTGATGGCCGACATGGCGCGAGCCTTCTCGCGGCACGTGGAGATGGACTGGATGGCGGTCTCGTCCTACGGGTCGGGCACCAAGTCCAGCGGCGTGGTCCGGATCCTGAAGGACCTCGACACCGACATCTCCGGTCGTCACGTGATCATCGTCGACGAGATCATCGACACCGGCCTCACGCTCTCCTGGCTCACCCGCAACATGTCCTCGCGCCGGCCCGCGTCGGTGGAGATCTGCACGCTGCTGCGCAAGCCCGAGGCGCTGCAGATGCCGGTGGACGTGCGCTACGTCGGATGGGACATCCCCAACGAGTTCGTCGTCGGCTACGGGCTCGACTACCGCGAGCGCTACCGCAACCTGCGCGACATCGGCACGCTCGCCCCCCACGTCTACACCTGAGCGGCGCCGGTCGCCGGTCGCGGTCCTCGGGCGATGTGGGGAACGCGGGCCACGGCTGAGACAATGGCCGATTGTCGGCGGCAGGTAACGTCGTCACCTCAGCCACGCCCACCTCCGCTCGGTGGGCGGGCCGGTAGAGAGAAGGCTGAAGCAGCTCAGTGAAGCGCATCTTCAAGGGTCCGTGGGTCTGGATCGCCATCGCCGTGCTCGGCGTGCTGATCGCCCTGAACTTCCTCACGCCCGGTGGGGGGTACGACGAGGTCCCGACCTCGGAGATGGAGCAGTACATCGCCGACGGCGACGTCAAGGAGATCACCTTCATCGACGGGGACCAGCAGATCCAGGCCACCCTCGACGAGGGGGTGCGCGGGAGCGGTGACCAGGTCACCTCCTCCTACGTGCTGGGCCAGCAGCAGGGCATCCTGCTCGCCGTCGCGGTCGAGATGGAGAAGGGGACCATCGAGGAGTCCAACTCCGAGAACCCCCAGCCGAGCCTCCTGGGCTCGATCCTCGCCACCCTGCTGCCCTTCGCCCTGATCGTGCTGCTGTTCATCTTCTTGATGAACCAGGTCCAGGGCGGCGGTGGTCGCGGCGTCATGCAGTTCGCCAAGTCCAAGGCCAAGCTCATCTCCAAGGACATGCCCAAGACGACGTTCGCCGACGTCGCCGGCTGCAACGAGGCCATCGAGGAGCTCGGCGAGATCAAGGAGTTCCTCCAGGAGCCGGCGAAGTTCCAGGCCGTCGGGGCCAAGATCCCCAAGGGAGTCCTCCTCTACGGCCCCCCCGGCACCGGCAAGACCCTGCTCGCCCGCGCCGTGGCCGGTGAGGCGGGCGTGCCCTTCTACTCGATCTCCGGCTCGGACTTCGTGGAGATGTTCGTCGGTGTCGGTGCCTCCCGGGTCCGAGACCTCTTCGAACAGGCCAAGGAGAACGCCCCCGCCATCGTCTTCATCGACGAGATCGACGCCGTCGGACGTCATCGCGGCGCCGGCATGGGCGGCGGTCACGACGAGCGCGAGCAGACGCTCAACCAGCTGCTGGTGGAGATGGACGGCTTCGACGTCCGCGGCGGGGTCATCCTCATCGCCGCGACCAACCGTCCCGACGTCCTGGACCCCGCCCTGCTGCGGCCGGGCCGTTTCGACCGGCAGATCGGCGTCGACGCACCCGACCTGGCCGGACGCGAGCGGATCCTGCAGGTGCACTCGCGCGGCAAGCCCATGGCCGAGGACATCGACCTGCGCTCGATCGCCCGTCGTACGCCGGGCTTCACCGGCGCCGACCTGGCCAACGTCCTCAACGAGGCGGCCCTGCTCACCGCGCGGCAGAACCAGAAGATGATCACCAACGAGTCCCTCGACGAGGCGATCGACCGGGTCATCGCGGGCCCGCAGCGCAGCTCGCGGCTGATGAGCGAGAAGGAGAAGCTCATCACGGCCTACCACGAGGGCGGACACGCCCTCGTGGCTGCGGCGCTGCCCGGCACCGACCCGGTGCACAAGATCACGATCCTTCCCCGCGGACGCGCCCTGGGCTACACGATGGTCCTGCCCGACGAGGACAAGTACTCCCAGACGCGTTCGGAGATGCTCGACCAGCTCGCCTACATGCTCGGGGGGCGGGCGGCGGAGGAGATGGTCTTCCACGACCCCACCACGGGGGCAGGCAACGACATCGAGAAGGCCACCGCTCTGGCGCGCGCGATGGTCACGCAGTACGGCATGACCGAGCGCCTCGGAGCCATCAAGCTGGGCGACAACAACGCCGAGCCGTTCCTAGGTCGAGACCTCGGCCACTCGCGCAACTACTCCGAGGACGTGGCCGCGATCGTCGACGAGGAGACCAAGAAGCTGCTGGCCTCGGCGCACCAGGAGGCCTTCGACATCCTGGAGGAGAACCGCGACGTCCTCGACAGCCTGGTCCTGGCGCTCCTCGACAAGGAGACCCTCGACAAGGCCGAGGTCGCCGAGGTGTTCGTCCCGCTGCGCCTGCGACCCGCGCGACCCGCCTGGACCGGCTCCCCGGACCGCAACCCCTCCTCGATCCCCCCGATCGAGATCCCGCAGGAGATCCGCGACCGGGCCGCGGCCAACGGCCACGCCAGCGAGCCGTCCGACGCCGGTGCCGTGCTGACCCCCCCTGGTGCCGGTGGCGACGTCCACGGCCCCGGAGTGCCGCCGGCCGGCGGTGGCACCCCCCCGACACCCCCCGCTCCGGGGGCGTGAGGAACCCATGACCGACCCGATCGGGCAGCCGGTCGTGGTGCCGGCCGAGGTGCCCGACTTCGACCAGCCGCGAGCCGAGGCCGCCGTACGCGAGCTCCTGGCCGCGATCGGCGAGGACCCGGAACGCGAAGGTCTGCGCGAGACGCCGGCCCGGGTGGCTCGGGCCTACGCAGAGATGACCTCGGGACTGCGGATGACCCCTGAGGACGTGCTCACCACCACCTTCGACATCGGCCACGACGAGATGGTGCTGGTGCGTGACATCGAGCTGTGGTCGATGTGCGAGCACCACCTCGTGCCCTTCACCGGCGTGGCCCACGTCGGCTACATCCCGGCGACGAGCGGCAAGATCACCGGCCTGTCGAAGCTGGCGCGGCTGGTCGACGTCTACGCCAAGCGACCGCAGGTCCAGGAGCGGCTGACCACCCAGATCGCCGACGCGCTCGTGAGGATCCTCGAGGCCCGCGGCGTCATCGTGGTCCTCGAGGCCGAGCACCTGTGCATGACCATGCGGGGGGTGAAGAAGGCGGGGGCGCGCACGGTCACCTCCGCCGTCCGCGGCCGGCTCCTCACCGACCCGGCGACCCGCGCCGAGGCGATGGCGCTCATCCATCGCCGGGGGGCGTGAGCCAGTGGTCCCCCGTCGTCTGTTCGCCCTGTTCGGTCCGGTGGTGGCCGCGCTCGTCCTCGCCGCCGGAGTGTGGGGGGTCGGGACCGTCGACCAGGCCGGTGAACCGGAGCCGGTGCTGGGCTTCCGGCCCAACATCGTCCTGATCTCCACCGACGACCAGACCCTCGAGGAGATGCGCTGGCTCCCGAAGACCCGGGCGCTGCTGGGGGACCGCGGGGTCACGTTCAACAACTTCGTCGCCCCGCACCCGCTGTGCTGTCCGTCGCGCGCACAGCTCCTGACCGGTCAGTACGCCCAGAACAACGGCGTACGCGGGAACTCTGGCCCCTACGGGGGCTACACCCGCTTCACGCCCGAGTCGGCCCTCCCGGTGTGGCTGCAGGACGCGGGCTACCGCACGGCGTTCGTCGGCAAGTACCTCAACCTCTACAGCCCCGGAGCGGGCACCGAGCCCGGTTGGGACGTGTGGAACCCGACGGTCAAGCAGGTCTACCAGTACCGCGGCTACACCCAGCTCGACCGCGGTCAGCTCGTCCAGCCGCCGGGCTACCACACGACCTACGTCGCGGACCAGAGCACCGAGATCGTCGAGGAGCTGGCGGCCGAGGACGAGCCGTTCTTCCTGTGGTCCTCGTACGTCGCTCCGCACAGCGTGTGTCGCACCACCGAGGAGGAGGGCGTCTGCCCGGAGCCGCCGCGACCGGCCGCGAAGTACGCCGACCGCTTCGGCGACGTGCGGGCGCCGTTCCTCTCCAGCCCGTCGTTCAACGAGCCCGACCTCCGCGACAAGCCGTGGGTGGTCACCAAGCGCGGTCCGGTCGACGCCGCGCAGCAGCAGCGGCTCTACGTCGAGCGGGTCCGGGCCCTGGCCAGCGTCGACGACGCCGTCGAGAGCATCGTTGCGGCGCTCGAGCGCAGCGGTGAGCTCGACGAGACGCTGATCGTCTTCACCTCTGACAACGGGTACCTCTTCGGTGAGCACACGGCCAGCGGAAAGGTGCTCGCCTACGAGGAGTCGCTGCGGGTGCCCCTGCTGATGCGCGGCCCCGGCGCCCCGCCCGGCGTCTTCCGTGACCAGACGGTCGCCATGATCGACCTCGCCCCCACCTTCGCCGAGCTGGCCGGCGCCAGCCCCGACCTGGAGCTCGACGGCACCTCGTTGCTGCCCTGGCTGAAGGGCGAGGCGCAGCGCCGCGATCGCACCCTGCTCGTCCAGGCCGGTCCGAAGGGGGCCGACGAGGCCGGGCTGGGCTGGTGGTACCGAGGCGTCCGCACCGACCGCTACACCTATCTCGTGTGGGCCAAGACCGGCAAGCGCGAGCTCTACGACCGCCGGACCGATCCCTTCCAGCTGGTCAACGTGGCCAACAACTCGGCGTACGCCGAGGTCGTCACCGAGCTGCAGCGGCGCGGCAGCCTGCTGGTCGAGTGCAGCGGGTCGAGCTGCGAGGAGGACTTCGGGCCGGTTCCGGAGCCGGCGCCGAGCGTGGTCCCGTAGGGCGTAGGTTGCGCCCGTGCTGGTGATGGGGGTCCTCAACGTCACCCCGGACTCGTTCTCCGACGGCGGGCGGTACGCCGACGCCCCGGCCGCGATCGCGCACGGGCGGACCCTGGTGGCCGAGGGTGCCGACGTCGTCGACGTCGGGGGCGAGTCCACCCGACCGGGTGCGACCCGACCGCTCGTGGCCGAGGAGCTCGACCGCGTCCTCCCGGTGGTCGCGGCGCTGGCCGCCGAGGGCGTCGTCGTCTCGGTCGACACCATGCGCGCGGAGGTCGCGGCCGCCGCGCTGGCCGCCGGTGCCCGGATCGTCAACGACGTGAGCGGAGGTCTCGCCGACCCGGCCGTGCTCGACGTGGTCGCGAGCTCCGAGGCGACCTACATCGCGATGCACTGGCGCGGGCACAGCGACCGGATGCAGGACCTCGCCACCTATGACGCCGAGGGCGGGGTCGTCGGGATGGTCGCCCGCGAGCTCGCCCACCGGGTCGTGGCCATGCGTGCAGCGGGCATCGACGCGGACCGGATCGTGCTGGACCCCGGACTGGGCTTCGCCAAGACGGCGGCCCACAACTGGGAGCTGTTGCGCGGGCTCGACGAGCTCGAGGGGCTGGGCTTCCCTCTGCTCGTGGGGGCGAGCCGGAAGGCCTTCCTGGGCGCCCTGCTCGCCGCGCCCGACGGCACGCCGCGGCCGGTGGACCAGCGCGAGGCGGCGGGAACGGCGTTGACCGCGCTCCTGGCCCAGCGCGGGGTGTGGGGGGTCCGCACCCACGACGTACGCTCCGCCGTCGACGCCCGCACGGTGTGGGAGACGATGAGGGAGAGGAGTGGGCAGGCGGTGGAGCATGGCTGACGAGCTCTCGGTCCTCGGCATCGAATGCTGGGGGCACCACGGGGTCCTCGACCACGAGCGCCGCGACGGCCAGCGTTTCGTGATCGATCTCTCCCTGGGCCTCGACACCGCTCCCGCGGCGGCCTCCGACGACTTGCACGACACCGTCGACTACGGGAGTCTCGTGGGCAAGGTGTCGGCCGCCGTCGAGCACGATCCGGTCGACCTGATCGAGACTCTGGCTCAACGGATCGCGGATGTCTGCCTCATGGACGGCCGTGTTCACTGGGCGCGGGTCACCGTTCACAAGCCGGATGCCCCCATCGAAGCGTCGTTCGCAGACGTGACCCTGACCGTGACCCGACACCGACCCGACACCGAAGGGCCGATTCGTGACTGAGACCCCCAACCCGCACATCGTCGACGCGGACACTCTGACCGGCGAGATGCGGCCGATCCGGCGCGCCGTCCTCGCGTTGGGGTCCAACCTGGGCGATCGGCTGGCCAGCATGCAGGGGGCGGTCGAGGCCCTCGCCGACACTCCGGACGTGTGGGTCACCGGCGTCTCACCCGTCTACGAGACCGAGCCCGTCGACTGCCCGCCCGACGCGGAGCGCTTCCTCAACGCTGTCGTCCTCATCGACACCACCCTGGCCGCACACCGGCTGATGGACCGTGCGCTCGCGATCGAGGACGCCTTCGACCGTGAGCGCAGTGAGGTCAACGCCTCCCGCACCCTCGACGTCGATCTCATCGTCGTCGGAGATCGCCGCAGCGACACCGAGGGCCTACGGCTGCCCCACCCCCGTGCCGATCAGCGCCCGTTCGTGCTCAAGCCGTGGTTCGACCTCGAGCCCGACGCGGAGTTGCCGGACCATGGCCCCATCTCCGAGCTCCTGGCCCAGCTCGGGACCGACGGCCTCACCCTGCGCGACGACCTGTCGCTCGAGGTGGGCTGACCCGCACCCTTGTCCCGGCGCGAGGCTGACGGGAGGTCGGTGTGAGCGAGGAGCCCACGGGCAGCCTGCGGCCCACCTCGCCAGCAACTCTGGCCGCGTGGGCCGTGGTCGGGTTCGCCGGCGGCTGGCTCCTGCACCCGGTGGCCGTGCGGATGGACGGCACCGCCCCGATCGTCACCTGGCTCCAGCCGACGGCGCTGTGGCTGGTCGCCCTGATCCTCGGCCTCACCGCCTGGGCCACGCGCCGCGCCGTGACGGACCGGCGGGGGCGCCTGCAGGCGCACGAGGCGGTCAACCGACTGGTGCTCGCCCGGGCCTGTGCCTACGTCGGAGCCCTGGCCGGGGCCGGCTACCTCGGGTACGCCGCCAGCTGGGTCGGTGTCGAGGCCGAGCTGGCCGACGAGCGGATCGTCCGCTCCGTCGTCGCGGCTGCGGCCGGGCTCGCGATCGTCGTCGCCGGGCTGTTCCTCGAGCGTGCGTGTCGCGTCCGTCCGGGCGGGGGCGAGGACTAGCGTGGCCCCATGACCTCCAGGCGACGTCAGCGCAGCTCGCGGCTCTCGGTCGCCGCGGCGTTGCTCGCCACCTCCGCGATCCTGGTCACTCTCGCCTCCCTGGCCGGGACCGCCGTCCTGCTCAGCGCTGCGGGTGCGGCATCGGTGTTGATGGGGGTGGCAGCCACCCGGATCACCCATGACGAGCTCGTCGATTCGCGCCGTGAGGCCAGCCGCGACCGGGCCAGGCTGGCCGGCGACTACCGCAGGCTCACCGAGACACGCGTCCGGGAGCAGTCGGTCTTCGCCGACGCGACGCGCGAGCGCCTCGAGCGCTACGAGGAGCTGGTCGCGAGCCTGGACCGTGATCTGTCAGCCGCTCGCGCCGAGGCCGCAGCAGTGGCCGCGACCGAGCGGCGGCGCGCAGCCGACGCCGAGGACCGCGCAGCACGAGCCATCGTCCGGGTGGCCGAGCTCGAGCAGGAGCTAGACGTCATCGCCGCCGAGTGGCAGGCCGTCGTCGCCAAGAACGCCGCCCTGCTCCGCAAGCACGCCTGACCCGGGTCACGAAGACGCTGACCCGCCCGTGGTTCACGGACGGGCCAGCGGTGGGTCAGCGGGCGGTGCGGCAGGTCAGCGTCAGATCAGCGTCAGATCAGACCCTTCTCCTCGAGCCATTCCTCGGCAGCGGTGGCGGCTGAGGCCTTCTCGTCACCCTCGACGCGGTCCCGCAGCTCGATCAGGTCCTCGGTGGTGAGCTCGGCGGAGATGGCGTTCAGAGTCGCCGCGAGCTCGTCGGAGAACACGTCGCTGGAGATCAGCGGAACGATGTTCTGCGAGGAGATCATCGCCTCGGGGTCCTCGAGCACGACGAGGTCCTCCTCCACCAGAGCCGGCGACGTCGTGTAGATGTCGGCCACCTGCACCGAGTCGTCGACCAGTGCCTTGACCGTGTCGGGGCCGCCGAAGTCCTCGATCGGCACGAACTCGACGTCAGAGGCGGAGACGCCGTAGACGCTCTCCAGTCCAGGGATGCCGTAGCCGAGCTCGCCGAACTGGGGGTTGGCGCCCAGCGCGAACGGCACCAGGTTGGCCAGGTCACCGATGGAGGTGAGGTCGTTGGCCTCGGCGGTCTCCCGGGTGACGACGTAGGCGTCCTTGTCCTCGGCTTCGGCCGAGTCGAGCACCTGCAGGTCGTCCGCAGCGACGGCGTCGACCAGCGCGGCGTCGACCTCCTCGGTGGTGCGCTCGGTGTACTCCGGGTCGTAGTAGGCCAGGAGGTTGCCGTTGTACTCCGGGATCAGGTTGATGGACCCGTCCTGGAGTGCCGGAATGGTCTGCTGGCGCGGGCCGATGTTGAACTTGGTCTCGACCTCGAGGCCATCGGCTTCCAGCGCTTGGGCGTAGATCTCGCCGAGGATCTCGCTCTCGGGGAACGCGAAAGACCCGACGATGATGGTCTCGCCACCACCACCGTCATCGTCGCCGGAGGTGTTCGGGGAGGTCGGGTCGTCCGACCCGCAGGCCGTGAGGCCAGCGAGCAGACCGACCGTGAGTGCGGCCGCGCCGATCCTGGGGAGGCGGGGGTTGGTGGGCATCTCGTTGTTTCCCTTCGTCTCACGCGTTCTCACGCGCGCGCGGCCGTGGTGACCGACTTGAGGTGCGGCGACGTGCCGCGGGGCGGTGGTCTGTGAGTCCCTGGGTGGCGGTGGCCCGTTGGGCGAGGGCGAACAGCCCGTCGACGAGCAGCGCAAGGGCGGTGACGAGGAGTGCACCACCCAGGATCCGATCGTAGTCGTTGAAGCCGATGCCGCTGGTGATGATGCGTCCCAGACCGCCCAGGCCGGCGTACGACGCGATGGTCACCGTGGCGATCACCTGCAGCGCGGCGGCCCGGACGCCGCCGACGATCAAGGGCAACCCGAGCGGGATCTCCACCCGGACCAGGATCTGCCACTCGGTCATGCCGTTGGCGCGGGCCGCGTCGATGGTGGCCCGGTCGACCGACTCGAGACCGGAGTAGGCACCGGCCAGGATCGAGGGAATGGCCAGGACGACGAAGGCGATGGTCGCCCCCACGATCGGCGCGGTGTCGAAGGAGAGCCAGTAGCCGAAGACCATCAGCAGGAAGTACAGCAAGCCGAGCGTCGGCAGGGCGCGCATCGAGCCGGTGAACATGATCACGAACTGTCGACCGCGCCCACTGTGCCCGATGTAGAAGCCCAGCGGCAGTGCCAGCAGCGTGGCGACCAGCATCGAGATTCCGGTGTAGGCCAGGTGTTCCAGCAGCCGGTCCTGGATCGGCAAGGGACTCTGGGATCCCGCCTGCCAGTGGGCGGAGTCGAAGATCCAGCGCAGGGCGCTGCGCAAGAGGTCCATCAGGGACTTCCTTTCGCAGCGGCGAGCGCGGAGGCGAGCTGAGCCTCGCGACCGGGGACCGAGATCTGCTGACGAGGCGCTCCGCGATTCGTGGTGTTCCACGGCAGCAGTAGCCGCCCGATCAGCACGATGATCACGTCGAAGATCAGCGCCAACAGGAGGCTGATCACGATGCCGACCACGACCTCCTCGAGGATCCCGCGTTGTTTGCCGTTCTGGAAGAGATAGCCGAGGTTGCTCGAACCGATGATGACGCCCACCGACACCAGCGCGATGGTGCTGACCGACACGACCCGGATGCCGGCGAGCAGCACCGGACCGGCCAGGGGGAGCCGCACCCGGAAGAAGCGGGCCGTGGGGGAGTAACCGACGGCGGTCGACGCGTCGATGGTCACCTCGTCCACCGAGGCCAGGGCGTCTGCCGCGGAGCGCGCCATGATCGCGACGCCGTAGATGGTCAGGGCGACCACGAGGTTGGTGTCGTCGAGGACACCGGTCGGGATGATCGAAGGGCAGGATCACGAAGAGGGGCAGCGACGGGATCGTGTAGAGCAGGCTGCCGACACTGATCACGATGGTCCGCAGCACTCGGTTTCGGTTTGCGAGCCATCCGAGCGGGATCGAGAGCAGGAAGCTCACGACGATCGGGATGATGGCCAGTCGCACGTGGTTCAGGGTCAGTTCGAGGATCAGGTCGAGGTTGTTGCGTGTCCAGTTCATGTCGGGGCCTCGGCGCCCGACGGAGTGACGTCTTCGCCCAGCACCCCGATGGGGCGACCCTCGCCGTCGACCACCAAGGTCAGGCCGCCGTCGCCCTCGCGTTGCTGCAGGCGCAGCTGCCGCTTGCCCTTGTCGGCGCCGATGAAGCTGGCCACGAACTCGTCGGCCGGCTCGGCCAGGATCTCGGCGGGGGTGCCGGCCTGGGCGATCCGGCCGCCCTCGCGGAAGATCACCACCTGGTCGGCGAGCAGGAACGCCTCGTCGATGTCGTGGGTGACGAACACGATGGTCTTGCCGAGCTCGCGCTGGAGTCGGTTGAGCTCGGCCTGCAGGTCCGCCCGCACGATCGGGTCCACGGCGCCGAAAGGCTCGTCCATCAACAAGATGTTGGGATCGCTGGCCAAGGCACGCGCGACCCCCACCCGCTGCTGCTGGCCGCCGGACAGCTGGCGGGGGTAGCGCTTGGCCAGCGAGCGGTCGAGCCCCACCTTGTCGAGGAGCTCCAGCGCCTCGGTGCGGGCCTGGGACCGGGGGACCCCGTTGAGCACCGGAACCGTCGCGACGTTGTCGACGACCTTGCGGTGGGGGAGCAGCCCTGAGGCCTGCAGCACGTAGCCGATGCTGCGGCGCAGCTTGACCTTGTCCTGACCCGAGATGTCGACGCCGTCGATGAGGATCTGGCCCGACGTGGGCTCGACCATCCGGTTGATCATGCGCAGCAAGGTGGTCTTGCCGCACCCCGAGGAGCCGACGAAGACAGTGGTCTTGTGCGAGTCGAGAACGAAGCTGAAGTCCGCCACCGCCACCGTGCCATCGGGAAATCGCTTGGTCACCGACTGGAACTCGATCATGGATGCTCGATCCGTGAGGGGCCGCAACAGGACGGCAACAGTAAACTGCACTCCCCTACAGCACGGTCGAGGCGTCCGGCAGACGTACTCCTGGAGGAGTGCTCCTACTCGCCCTCGCGGACTGTCAGCGCAGCAGGCGCGACGGTGCGCAGATCGAGTCCCGGCACGTCGATTCTTAACCCGAGCGGCGTCGCGGCCCGGGGCAGCCGCGCGCCGTCCAGCGTGGCGACGTACGTCATCACCAGCGCGGCGTCGTCACGGCGGTCCTGCCCGACCAGCCAGCCGGTCAACCGGTGCGCGGGTGGCAGGCGCGCTGTCGGTCAGCGAGCGCTCGCCGCCACAGCTCGCGGACGCCGGCCACCAGCAGCGCCCACCAGCCGTCGTCGCAGTCGGGGATCAGCACGAAGTAGCGCCACATGTCGCCGGCGAGCACCCGTCGAGCAGGACCGGGCGGATCGCGGCGGCGTCGGGTGAGGCCTCAACCGCAGTGAGTGTCATCCGCTTGGTGGCGCAGCCGGTCCTCGAGATCGGCGAGGCTGGCCCGCTGCTGGGTGATCGAGGAGCCGTCGTCGCGGATCCGCCAGCCGTAGACCACCTGGCTCAGGACGTCGAAGCGGCCGGCGAGGTAGGCGGCCGTCGTGGTCGGCTGGTCCTCGTAGCGCACACCCTCGGGCCACATCAGACCGGAGGTGTCCCAGAAGGACCGCCGGAACATCTTGTTCCACGCGAAGACGTCGCCGAGGATCCCCGGGTGCTCAGCGACCCGGATGCCGGTGCGCGCCGGCTGGTGCAGCCGGCGCAACCAGGGTGGTTCCCGCGGGCCCGAGGGCTCGAGCAGCTCGACCGACCCGACGGCCAGGTCGGAGCCGGAGCGTTCGAGGGCCGCCACCATCGACGAGTACGCCGTCGGCGGCACCACGTCGTCGGAGTCGGCGAAGGCCAGGTAGACGCCACGCACGTGGCGCAGCCCCTCGTTGCGCGCCGCGCCCAGGCCCCTGTTGCCGGTGTGCACCACCCGCACCCGCGAGTCACGAGCGGCGTACGCCTCGGCGATCTCGCCGGACTGGTCGGGTGAGCCGTCGTCGACCACGACCACGTCGAGCTCGCGATGCCGCTGGGCCAGGATCGAGTCCAGGCACTCGGGTAGGTAGGCCGCGACGTCGTAGGCCGGCACCACCACGCCCACCGTCGGTCGACCGCGTCGCCTCACCCTCACCCCGCAGACGCTAGTGCCCGTTAGGCTCACCGACCGTGGACCAGCCCGACGCCAGCGCCTACCCACGCACGGTGCTGTTCGTGGCCGGGGCCGGTCGCAGCGGCACCAGCACCATGGCCGGGCTGATGAAGATCCTCGGTCTGCACGTGCCGCAGCCGGAGGTCGAGGCCGACGCGACCAACCCCAAGGGCTTCGCCGAGCCGCGCTGGGTCGTCGACCACCACGACCGGCTCCTGAAGGAGGCCGTGCGTCCAGGTGAGCGACTCGCGGCCCGAGGCGTGGTTCGAGACGGGGCGGATCTGCACCCGCGAGCCGGAGCGGATCGCCACCGCGGAGTGGCTCGAGGGGCACTTCACGGCAGGCTCCGGCAACCCCGAGCTCGTCGTGAAGGACCCGCGGTTGAGCTGGTTCCTCGCGCTGTGGCGGGTGGCGGCCATCCGCACCGGCGCCAGGCCCGTCTTCGCCACGATGCTGCGCCCGCCGGCGGAGGTGGTGGGGAGCAAGCAGACCTACTACGCCAACCGGCTCGGCTCGGCCCACCTCGCGGCCTCCTGGCTCAACATGCTGCTTCACACCGAGCGCGGCACCCGCGAGTCGGGTGTCGAGGGCGGACGGGTCTTCGTCCGCTACGGCGACCTGCTCGACGACTGGACCCGGGCGACGATGCACGTGGGCGAGACCCTGCAGCTCCAGCACGTGCTGCACGCCAAGAGCGAGGCCATCCGCGACGGGCACCGCTTCGTCGACCCGTCCCTGCGCCGGATGAGCCAGAGCCTCGACGACCTCGCCCTGCCGCCGCGGCTCCACGAGCTGGTCGCCGACACCTGGACCGAGCTCAACAAGCTCGCAGAGCCCGGCGGAGACACCCCCGAGGTGCACACCGCGCTCGACCAGCTCCGCGAGGCGCTACGTCGACCTCTACGCCGAGGCCGAGGCGATCTCGCGGTCCTCGGTGGTCGCGGCCGAGCAGCAGACGAAGAAGGCCGGCAAGGCGAAGGGGGTCTCGGCCGGCTCGACCAGCGGGAACCGCCCGGGGTCGGCGAGCTCGACCAGCGGGGTCGACAAGATCCCGCACGGCGTCCGGGCTGCCATCCCGCCGAGCCTGCGGCGCGGGCTGCGCAAGGCGGTCGGCCGCTCCCGATGACCGCCCACTCCGGGCCCGGCGGCATCCGCAACCTCGAGGGCCACACGGACTTCGACATCACCTGGCCGTGGACGCGGCCCGGGGGCCTACGCCCCGGCACGACGGTGGTGTTGCGGGTCAAGAACGAGGCGCCCTCGCTGCCCTTCGTGCTGCCGCCGCTGCTGCGCGCCTGCGACTCCGTGCTCCTGGTCGACAACGGCTCCACCGACGGCACCCCCGAGGTGGCGGTCGCCGCGGCCGCCGAGCACGGGCGCCCCGACAAGCTGACGGTGGCGTCCTACCCCTTCGACGTGGCGCGCGCCGGCGCCGAGCACCTCGCCCAGCACGAGCTGTCGGTGCACTCGCTGTCCTACTTCTACAACTGGTGCTTCGCGCAGGTGAGGACCCGCTACTCGTGGAAGTGGGACGGCGACATGGTCCTCACCACCGAGGGGGAGGCGTCGATGGCCGACCTCGGCTGGCAGGTCGGCGACGTGCAGTCGATCATCCGGGTGCCTCGCCACGGGCTCTACCTCGACGGTGACGCGCACGGCTACCTCGACCTGGGACTGCGCAACGCCGAGGAGTGGGGCTTCCCCATCGGGCCGGACTTCGTCTACACCAAGGCCTTCGAGTGGGAGATCCGCACGACGCCGGAGCGGTGCCGTTCGATCGGGCTGCCGCACGGGCTGTGCGTCGAGCTGAAGTACCTCGACGGCGACGAGTTCGCGCACTGGACCGATCCCTCGTCGTTCGCCACGAGCTGGCGCAACAAGCGCAAGCGCCGCGAGTGGGAGGTTTTCAACGCCCTGCTGGAAGCCACCGTCCTCCCCGGCGTGCACGAGATCCACGCACCGCCCGGCGTCCACATCGTCGACCACGTGACCCACGACTGGCTGCCGCGCGCGCCGCGGCCGCTCCAGGTCGGGCTGGGGTAGGTCTCGAGACGGCGCTGACGCGCTCCTCCCGTACGGACGCCTCGACCAGCGGTCGCCCACGAGTGGTCGCTCGGGACAGGGGGCGGGGGGTGCTTTGGTGTCCGGTCACAACCCTGACGTGACGTCGGGCTCCTAGAGTTCGGGGGTGCGGCACCGGCAGCGACTCGGCCTCGTCTCGGCGTTCGTCGCTGCCCTGGTGACCGCGGGCTGCGCGGACTACGACGGGCTCCTCTTCGTCCAGGACGACCGGCTGAGCTTCACCGAGCCGGAGGACTACGAGCAGGTCGAGACGCCGTTCACGCTGAGCTGGACGATGGAGGACTTCGAGGTCCTCGAGAAGGACGAAGACGCGCCGGTCACCGAGGACTCCGGCAGCTTCGTGGTGTTCATCGACCAGGCGCCGGTCGAGCCCGGCGAGACCCTCGAGGCAGTGGGCAAGGACGACCCCCAGTGCGAGGCGGACCCGCGTTGCCCCAACCGGGTCTACCTCAACGCCAAGGGCGTCTACCCGACGAGGAAGACCAGCCTGACGCTGGGCAACGTCCCGCCCCTGGCGTCGAAGGAGGAGGTCCAGCTCCACCAGGCGACCGTCATCCTGCTCGACGCCGAGGGGCGCCGGATCGGCGAGTACGCGTGGTACCGCCAGTTCAAGATGCGCAACCTGGTGACCGTGGGATGACCACGACCGACCCCGGCACCGGTGCCGCCCACGAACTGGACCGAGCCCTCGACGAGGTCGCCACCACCAAGGCCGAGCTGCGAGACCAGGCCCGGGCCACGCTGGGCGTGACCGGCGACAGCGACACCGGCAGGCTGCGCTCGCGGCTGCGGGAGTACGACACCGGCGTCTACCCGCTCTTCGCCCTCGGCGTGCTGCACCATCACCGACTCCTTCCAGGGCTACGCCTTCGCCGTGCTCAGCCCCGACATCGCGCGCTCCCTCGGCATCTCCTTCGGCGCCATCGCCGGCGTCGCTGCGATCAAGGGCATCGCGGTCGCCGTCTCGCCCCTCCCGATGGCCTGGCTCAGCCAGCGCCGCGCCCGTCGGGCGTTGCTGTGCCTGGTCACCGCGATCGGCTGGGCGGTCCTGACCCTCTACACGGGTCTGGTCACCTCGCTGCTCGGCCTGATCCTCATCCTCGTCGGCCGACGGCCTCTCGACCGGCAGCGTCGCGGCGTTGCACGCACCGCTGCTCATGGACTCCTACCACCCGAGCACCCGCGTGCGCGTCGTCAGCGCCTACACCGCGATCAACCGGGCCGGCGAGGTGATCTCACCGCTCCTCGTCGCGCTCCTCACCGGCGTCGTTCGACCTGACCTGGCGTGGTGTGTTCATCGCGCTGGGCGTGATCGCCACGGCTTCGACGCTGGTCGCGCTCGGTCTGAAGGACCCCGGCTACGGCCAGTGGGACACCGAGCAGCTCCGCCGGGCGGTCCACGACAAGCACGGCGACCACGACGGGCTCGACGAGGACGCCGTGGCCCTGGGCTTCTGGGAGATCTGCCGCCGGCTGCTGCTCATCCCGACCGTACGCCGTCTGCTGGCCGGGTTCGCCGTGATCGGCGTCCTGGCCGCGCCGCTGAGCGTGTTCCTGGCCTTCTTCCTCGAGTCCCGATGGCAGCTGGAGGCCGACCAGCGCGCGATCTTCCTCGCCTACCAGGCCGCGGTGTCGGTCGTCGCGCTCGTCGTCTACGGCGGCCGCGGGGAGCGGATGTTCCGCGAGGACCCGCCGCAGATCCTCCGGACCACCGGAGTGGCGCTGGCCGTGGCCATCGCGCCATCGGGGTCGGTGGGCTGGTCCCGAGCTTCTGGGCGATGGTGGTGGCCTTCGGGGTCTCCGCAGCCGCGCTCGGCATCATCGGTCCGGCCCTGATCATCGGCATCATGTCGGTCATCCCGGCGACGATGCGCCCGCACGCGGGCGGCCTGTTCGGCATCTTCACCGCCATCGGCGCCGTCGCCGGGGCACTGCTGCTCGGCTCGGTGCAGGCGGAGTACGGCACGGTCGGCTCGATCGTCTCGTTCGTGCTCGTCGGAGCCGTCGGCTCCGCGGTCATCGCCAGCGCGGGTCGCTTCATCGACGACGACCTCGACCGGATGATCGACGCAGGTGCTCGAGGACGAGGAGATCCGCCGGATCGAGGCCTCCGGCGACCCGTCTGCCGATGCTCGCCTGCCGGGGCGTCGACTTCTCCTACGGCCAGCTCCAGGTGCTCTTCGACGTCGACTTCACCGTCGACGAGGGCGAGATGGTGGCCCTGCTCGGCGTCAACGGCGCCGGGAAGTCGACCCTGCTCAAGGTCGTGAGCGGCGTCGGCCTGCCCAGCAAGGGCACCGTGCGTTTCCGTGGCCAGGAGATCACCTACCTCGACGCCGAACGACGGGTGCAGCCTCGGCATCACCCAGATCCCCGGCGGCAAAGCGGTCTTCGGGCCGATGACGGTCGTGGAGAACCTCCGATCCTTCGGCTACACGGCTCCCGGTGGGCGGCGTGCGTTCGAGCGCAAGGTCGACGAGTGCCTCGAGGTCTTCCCTCGGCTGGGCGAGCGACGCAACAGCCTCGCCGCCCAGCTCTCCGGCGGCGAGCAGCAGATGCTGGGGCTGTCCAAGGCGCTGATCCTCCAGCCGCGACTGCTGGTCATCGACGAGCTCAGCCTGGGCCTGGCTCCCGTGATCGTCGGCCAGCTGCTGGAGATGGTGAAGCGGATCAACGCCGAGGGGACCGCGGTGGTCCTGGTCGAGCAGAGCGTCAACATCGCGCTCAACCTCGTCGACCACGCCTACTTCATGGAGAAGGGCGAGATGAAGTTCGACGGCCGCGCCAAGGACCTCCTCGGCCGCGACGACCTGCTGCGCGCCGTGTTCCTCGCGGGCGCCGGGTCCCAGGACGGCAGCCGTGAGCACCCTCCACGAGGTTCCCGCGGAGTCCACGGACCATCACGACGACGACGACCCGCGGCGCGGTACCGGCTGCTGCCGATCGGTCACGATCGTCGCCCTCGCCGTCGGGGCCGCGGCGGCGGCGGGGCTGCTCGTGCTGCTCGAGGTGCTGCGGGCCCTCACCGACCTGCGCCTCGAGACGCCGCTGCCCGTCGTCACCTGCTCGGCGTGATCATCGGCATGACCTACGGCCTGCTGTCGGTCGGGCTGGTCCTCATCTACCGCACCAACAAGATCATCAACTTCGCGCACGGTCAGATCGGCGCGTTCGGGGCGGCCTTCTTCGGGGTGGCCGCCGTCAAGTGGGGCCTTCCGTACTGGCTGGCCTTCGCCGTCGCCCTGGCGGTGACCGCGGCCGTCGGCTACGGCACCGAGGCGACCGTCGTACGCCGGCTGCGCAACGCCCCCAAGCTGATGAGCATCGTCGCCACGCTCGGGGTCGGTCAGTTCCTGCTCGTCTTCGCCCTGGTCATCAACTCCACGGCCGCCGCGGGGACGACCTACCCGCTGCCCGCCGGCATGCCGACCTTCAACGTCGGCGCGCTGGTCGTGACCCCGGCGTACGCCGCGATGCTCATCCTCTCGCCGCTCGTCGTGCATCGCCATCGCGTTGTTCCTCCGGATGCAGCAAGTACGGCCTGGCGATGCGAGCGGCCGCGGCCAACCCCGAGGCCGCGCGGATGGCCGGCATCTTCTCCAGGCGGATGTCCGGGCTCGCCTGGGCGATCGCCGGCGGCCCTCTCGGCGTTCTCGGCGATCCTGACCCAGCCGACGCTGGGCTTCACCGCCGGCGACGCGTTCGGGCCCGCGCTCCTGCTGCGCGCGCTGGCCGGGGCGGTGCATCGCCCGGATGACGTCGATCCCGGTCGCGCTCGGTGCCGGGATCGCGCTCGGGCGTCATCGAGCAGTGCCTGATCTGGAACTACCCGCAGGGCGGCCTGGTCGAGGTCTCGGTGTTCGTCATCATCCTGGTCGCCCTGCTCCTGCAACGACAGCGTGGTGGACGCGACGAGGACAAGGGTTCGTGGGCCTCGGTCGAGTCGCTTGCCGCCTGTCCCTGACGCCCTGCGCCGGATCTGGCTGGTGCGCCACCTGGGCACGTTCACGGTGGCCCTCACCGTGGCCATCGCCGTGGCGCTGCCGTTCTTCATCTCCAACACCAACTCCATCCGGCTGGTCGACGATCATGGGGTTCACCATCATCGGTCTGTCGGTGGTGATCCTGACCGGTCTGGCCGGGCAGCTCACGCTGGGCCAGTTCGCGGTCGGCGCCGTGGGGGCGGTCGTGTCCTACTACGTGTCGAGCCGGACCGGGAACTTCCCTCTCGCCGTGCTCTACGGCGGGCTCAGCGCCGGACTGGTGTCCGTGGTGCTCGGGCTGCCGGCCATCCGGGTGCGCGGCCTGATGCTCACGGTGACGACCCTGTCCTTCGCGCTGGTGGTCCCTACGTTCGCCCTCGAGAAGATCCTGGGTGCGGGAGTCGACCCCGGTCGCCCGATCCTGCCCGGCGGCCAGGTGCTCGACACCGGACGCTCCTACTACTACTTCGCGCTCGCGCTGGCCCTGGTCGCACTGCTCCTGGCCCACAACATCCGACGTTCCGGCTTCGGCCGACTGCTCATCGCGGTCCGGGACAATGAGGACAACGCGCGGGCCTTCACCGTGCGCGCCAACCTGGTCAAGGTGCAGGGCTACCTGGTGGCCGGCCTGCTCGCCGGTATCGGCGGCGCGGTCTACGGCCACTCGCTGAGCAGCCTCTCGGCGAGCGCCTTCCCGACCAAGTCGAGCATCGACGTCGCGGTGATGACCGTGATTGGGGGCGTCGCGGTGCTCTCGGGCCCCTTCCTGGGGGCGATGCTGGTGGTGGGGCTGCCGATCTTCCTGCCGCTCGGCTCCCTGGGCTTGGCGGCGACGTACTTCGGTCAGCTCTTGCTGATCCTCTACCTCCCCGGCGGTCTGGCCTCGGTGGTGGCCAAGGTGCGCGACCAGCTCATCCGCCGGATCGCCAGGGCGCACGGCGTCGACTATGAGGAGGCCTACGCCAACGAGGACAGGATCGCGGACGGCGCCGCGAGGAGCAGCGGGCTCGCGACGTCACGTCCGATGATCACCTCGATGCTGGCCGCGGGTGAACGGGCCCCGGTCCCGATCGGACCGGTGATGCTCGAGGCGGCCGGTCTGGCGAAGTCGTTCGGTGGGGTGCATGCGGTGCGCAACGTGTCGCTGACCGCACGCCAGGGGGAGACCGTGGGGCTGATCGGACCCAACGGTGCGGGCAAGACCACGACCTTCGAGCTGCTCGGTGGCTTCACGAGGGCAGACGCCGGCATCGTCCGTTTCCGCGACCGCGACGTCACCGCACTGGGGCCTGACTCCCGGGCCCGGCTCGGGCTGATCAGGTCCTTCCAGGCGGCAGACCTCTTCCCGACGATGACCGTCACCGAGTGCGTGATGCTCGCGCTCGAGCGCGCCCAGCCCACGTCGTTCCTGGTGTCGACCGCCGGCCTGACGTTCGGCGAACGCCGCAAGCGAGCCGAGGCGCGCGAGCTGATCGCCGACATGGGGCTGGACCGCTATCGCGACAAGCAGACCCGCGAGCTGTCGACCGGCACCCGGCGGATCACCGAGATCGCCTGCCTGGTCGCCCTGCAGCCGGAGTTCCTCCTCCTCGACGAACCGTCCTCGGGCATCGCCCAGCGCGAGACCGAGGCGCTCGGGTTGCTGCTCGACGGGCTCAAGCGTGACCTGGGGCTGACCCTGCTCATCATCGAGCACGACATGCCCCTGATCATGGGCATCAGCGACCGGATCATCGCGATGGCCGACGGCCGGGTGATCTGCGAGGGCACGCCGGCCCACGTGATGGCCGACCCCCTCGTGGCCGAGGCCTACCTCGGCGGCAACGTCGACGCCATCGAGCGTTCCGGGGGTCGCCCCGTGGAGCCCGTGGCGGCGCCGGCGGAACCCACGCGGGTCTGACGGTCACCGGCCTCGGGTCCCGACGGCGTCGGATGAGGCCGGTGGCATCTGCCCTGATCTCGTGACCGAGCACCACCCTGCGTCGTTGACCTCGTAGCGCAGCACCTAGTCGCGGCCCTCGGCACCGAGGGAATCTGGACGAGGATCACCACTCGAGTCATCACGGGAGCCCCCGATGCGGAAGCCGCACCACCGTTCGACGAAGCTGCTCGTCGCCACCTTGGCGGTGAGCCTCGTGACCGCCTGCGGGAGCACCGTGCAGACCGAGGACACCTCGCTCCAGGGTGCGGCGTTGGCGCCTCCGGGTGCGTTCGTCGACGAGGAGGGCAACCTGGTCGACGCCGAGGGCAACCCGATCCCCGTCGACGAGGAGGGCAACCCGATCCTCCCCGACGCTGGTGGCGTGGGGACCGGACCGACCGGCGGAGGGGGGACCGGCCCGGGAGGCTCGACGCCGAGCGGCAGCACGCCGAGCGGCACCCCGGCGCCGAACGGCCCCGAGGAGGGCGGGCTCGACGACGTCGAGGGCGGGATCATCGAGGTCGGCATCACCTACGCCGAGGCCGGAGGCAATGCTGCGATCGGCGCGGCCGGTATCACCCAGGGCGACGGCAAGGCGCGGGGCCAGGCCATGGTCGACTACGTCAACGAGACCGGCGGGATCGCGGGCAAGAAGCTCAAGGCCGTCTTCGCCTCCTACGACGCCACGAGCCCGCAGTCGCCCGCCAGCCAGGACCAGGCGGCCTGCGCCCAGTTCTTCGAGGACAACGACGTCGCCATCGTCTGGGGCGGCGGCGTCTCCGACGTGTTCGACCAGTGCGCGCTCAAGGCAGGCGCCCTGGTGCTCGGGTCCGGGACGATCATCGGCCCCGACGCCGGCTACTTCTCGAGATACCCCAACACCTTCTCGCTGAGCACGTTCAGCATCGAGCGGATCGCGACGGGCATGGCGGGGGCCTTCGGTCGCAACGGCTACTACGACGACTGGAGCCCGCGCGCCGACATCCCGGCCGGCACCAAGTTGGGGCTGCTGACCTACGACGACCCGACCTTTCGTGCGGGTGCCGACGTCATGCTCGCCGCCCTGGAGAAGGCCGGGCACCCGGTCGCCGACTCCGACGCGATCTACGTCCGTCTGGGCCGGACCACGGCCGAGGCGGGGGGCACCGCCGCCGACGTCAACAACGCGGTGCTGCGGTTCAGCGCCTCGCGGGTGACCCACGTGGTGATGCTCGACCCCAGCGCGGTCATCGCGATCTTCTTCGCCAAGTCCTCCGACAACCAGAACTACTACCCGCGCTGGGGCATCGGGTCCGGGTCGGGCCTGCAGGTGATGAGCGACCAGGGTCTCGCCGACAACGACAACCTGGGTGGGGCGGTCGGCATGAACTGGCTGCCGAACCTCGACCTGCCGCGCAACGCCTACGCGAAGTACCGCAACTCCGAGAGCGCCCGATGCCTGAAGATCATCAAGGACAAGACCGGAGCCGAGCCGACCTCGACCAACGAGGAGGGGCTGATGTACGGCGCCTGTGACCAGGCGTTCGTCACGGTCCAGGCCCTGCGCCCGCTGCGCGAGCTCTCGCTGTCCGCTGCCCTCGACGCGCTCAACCGGCTGGGGACCAGCTACACCAGCCCCCTGGTCGGCCCGACGATCATCGACGCCAGGCACCACGACACCGCCCGGGCCGCCTACGACGCCGTGTGGGACAGCTCGTGCCGCTGCCAGCGCTACACCCGGAGCTACAGCCTCCCCTGACCGCTCACCCGCGCGTCAGTCCCGGGAGGGTCCCCGCAGCCGGAGCTGGAGCATCGCTGCAAACCGGGCGTCCGGGTCGGTGAGGTCGATCCCACCGACCTCGGCGAGGCGGCGCAGCCGGTAGCGGAAGGTGTTGGGGTGCACGTGCACCGAGGCCGCCGCTGCGTTGACGTCGCCGAAGGCGTCGAGCCAGGCGCGCAGGGTCTCGACCATGTTTCCGCGATGGCTCGCGTCGTAGGCGGTGAGCCTCGCGACTGGGCCGGTGACCGCGCTGCCGTCGCGCTCCATGAGGTCCCCGAGCTCCAGCAGCAGCGCCTCCACGTGCACGTCGGTGCTCAGGGCCACGCGCAGCGAGGTGGACCCGTCGCGGAGCACGCGCAGTGCGCGGTCCGCGTCGTGGCGTGAGCGCGGCAGTGCGGTGCGGTCGGTGACGACGCGACCGATGCCGACCACGACGTCGGACCGTCCTCCGAGGCGGTCGAGGAACTCGGCCGCGATGGCGTGCGCACGAGAGGCGGACTCGTCGGATCCGGCGATCGGCAGCAGGCCGTAGACCACGCCGCCGACCGGGGCCACCGCGCTCTTGGGGTGGACGGCCGTCAGGTGCATCGCGAAGGCCGCGGAGACCCGCTGGAACTCGGCCTCCGCCGACGGTGCGTAGGGGTCGGTGTCGTCGTGCCGCGCGGCCAGCGCCAGCACGCACAAGGGTGCGGCGCCGATGCCGAGACGCGACGCAGCCTCGCCGGCCCCGGTCCCGCCCTCGAGGACGGTGGCGACCAGGTCCGAGCGGAGCCGCCGCTCGACGTCGGCACCGGCCCGGGCACGCAGGAGGTGGAGGGCCACGAGCTTGCTCGCGTCGGTGAGGGCCTGGAGCCGCTCGGGTGAGAGCGGGCCGGGCACCGCCGCCCAGATCGAGCCGAGGATCTCGTCCCCTGCCCGCACGCGAACCGCGGCCCGGGCGAGCTCGGTGCCGGGGATCGCCTCGAGGAAGATCGGCCGGTCGCTCGGCGTAGAGCTCCCGGAAGACGCCGCGCTCCTCGAGCGCCCGGCGGAAGTGCTCGGGCACCTGCCGGCCGAGGATGGTCGCGATCCGCCCGGTGTCGGCCTCGTCCTGGTCGCCGGAGAAGGCGAGCACCCGCGAGCTGCGGTCCTCGATGGTGACGGGCGCGTCGATGAGTGCGGCGATCGCGTTGGCGACCGAGAAGAGGTCACCGGCCGGCAGTCCGGCCAGGCTGTCGGCCTCGTCGCCACCCACGTCGTCGACCGCGCAGCATCGACCGCAGCAGCGCGGCGACCTGGGCCCAGGAGGCGCCTCGGGTCAACCCGAGCAGGACGGCACGCGAGTCCTCGGCCGCGGCGCGCAGGTCGGTCGTCGCACCGCGACGGGCAGCCGCACCACGCAGGGCCGCCGTACCGGCGATCGCGCAGCAGCTCGGCGATGTCCGCGGCGTCGCTGACGCCGACCCCCAGCACGAGGGTGTCCGGGGCGGGGCTGACCGGATCGAGCGGGTCGTGGATGAGCACGCTGGAGACCTGTCGGCCGTGCTGGACCGTGCCCGGCGAGCGTCTCGAGCAGGGTCTCGCCCAGGTCGTCGATGACGCGGCCGAGCGTTGCGCGTGCGGAGGCCATGGTCACGAGCCCAAGGGTCCCAGACGTGGGTGGGTCAGGAGGCGATCCACCGGCGGTCGGTGGCCAGCTCCTCGAGCGCGGCCGGCACCGGCCGCCCGCCGATGCCGGGACCCCGTCGGGCACCACCTGGTGACCGTCGTCGAGCACGAACGGCTCGGTGATGTCGGTGGCGTAGAAGCGGTCGGACGCCGAGATGTCACCGGGCAGGGTGAAGCCGGGCAGCGCCGGCGAGCGCGATGTTGGCGCGCCCGGCCGAGCCCGGTCTCGAGCATCCCGCCGCACCACACGGCGATGCCGTTGGCGCGGCACAGGTCGTGGATCCGGCGGGCCTCGAGGTAGCCGCCGACCCGTCCCGGCTTGATGTTGATGATCTGGCGCGCGCGCGCAGGGCGATCGCGTCGGCGGCTGCCTCGAGCGGAGACGATCGACTCGTCGAGGCAGACCGGGGTGCGGATCAGCCGGGCCAGCTCGCCGTGCTGGCGGATGTCCTCCTCGGCGAGCGGCTGCTCGATGAGCAGCAGGTCGAAGTCGTCGAGCCGACGCAGGTGGGCGGCGTCGGCCAGGGTGTAGGCCGTGTTGGCGTCGACCTGGAGCGGCACGTCGCCGAAGCGCTCGCGCACGGCGCGCACCGGCTCGACGTCCCAGCCGGGCTCGATCTTGAGCTTGATCCGCAGGTAGCCCTCGGCGAGGTAGCCGTCCACCGCGTCGAGCAGCTGCGGGACCGAGTCCATGATGCCGACCGAGACGCCCGCCGGCACCCGCTCGTGCACCGCGCCGAGGTAGCGGCCGAAGGACGTCCCTGCGCCGCGACGAGCTGCGGCGTCGAGGACCGCCATCTCGACGGCGGCCTTGGCCATCCGGTGGCCCCGCACCGGCGCCAGCACGCTCGGCCACCGTCTCCGCGGTCAGCTCGGCCGGCGGCCAGCAGTCGCGGCACGAGGAAGCGCTCGATCACGTCGGCGGCGCCGTCGACGTACTCCGGTGAGTAGAGCGGGTCGCCGCATCGCCACGCACTCGCCCCAGCCCTCGGCGTCGTCGGTCGTGACGCGCACCAGCAGCACGTCGCGCGCGGTCTGGGTGCCGAAGGAGGTGCGGAACGGCGACACCAGGGGCATCGCCACCCGGACCAGCTCGACACCGGTGAGCTTCACCGCTTGCTCCTCGTCACGACGTACTGCACCCGTCGCGCGTGAAGCCGGTCACCGCGGCGCCGTCGGCGAGCAGACCGCCGAGCACCTCGCGCAGGGCTGCCCGCCAGCTCCGACCGAGCTCAGGGTCGACGGCCGCGCAGCCCTTCGATGTCCTCGGGGACACCGACGAGCAGCCTGGCGGCGCTCCCTGCGTCGGTGACCACGGGCCGCTGGTCGGGTCGAGACGGTCAGCACCGCCGTCGCGCCCTCCACATCGGTGACGAGGCGGGGCGAGACGGGAGCGGTCGTGTCCCAGGCGAGGTACAGGCGGTCGGAGCCCTGCCCCGCGTTGATGCCGTCGACCATCTCGCCGTAGAAGTCGGGGAGGTACGCCGTCGGCAGGGCGCCGAGCTTGGCGAGGTTGAAGTAGGCGTTGCGGCGCACCAAGGGGTCGAAGGTCCAGGTCACCTCGCGCACCCCGAGGGCGCGCGCCCACCCGTGCTGGTGGGACTTCAGGAGGAACCCGACATTGCGTCCCTGTGCTCGCGGGGCGACGCCGGCGATGTGGGAGTGCAGGGAGCGGTCCTGCGGAGGGCCGAAGAACCCCACGCATGCGCCGACGAGGTCGCCGTCGTCGTCGAAGGCGCCAGCGACGTAGGCGCCGGAGTGCGACAGCGCGCGCAGCATGTGGGCCGAGACGGGGGGCTGCTGGTCCTCCGAGCTCCAGATCGACAGCAGCAGCCGGTCGACCCGCTCGAGCTCCCCCATCGAGTGGAGCTCGCGGACGCTGACGCCACCTGTGCGGTGGCCCGTGGCCGGCGGCGCGCCCCCGGGCACGCTCGCGAGGTCGGTCATGGGGCCCAGCGTGGCGGGCGACGGGTGGGGCTTCATCGTCGATCGACACCGATCCGGGCACCGTCCTCGGTCCGCTGCGACCAACGCCCGGGGCTGGCCACGAGTCGTTCGAGCACACCGGTCAGGAGCCGGGTGCGCTCGGGCATGGCTGCGACGACGACGTGCTCGCCCGGCGCGTGGGCACCGCCCCCCACAGCGCCGAGTCCGTCGAGCACCAGGGCGCCCACGCCGGCGGCGAGGTTGCCGTCCGAGCCTCCGCCGACGTGGACATGGGTCAGTGGGGCGAGGCCGCGCTCGGCGGCCACCTCCTGCGCCAGCGCCAGCAGAGCCTCGCAGGAGCGCGGATCCATCGGTGGTCGCTCGGCCAGGCACCTGACCTCGACCCGGGCGCCGGGCACCGTCGTAGACACCGCGAGCACCGCGCGGTCGAGTCGCGCCTGGTCTGCGGCGGTCAGCGAGCGGACGTCGACGCGAAGGGAGGCATGAGCGGGGACCGTGTTGCCGGCGACCCCGCTGGCGAGCAGGGTCGGGGTGACCGTGTTGGAGCCGGGGCCCTCGTCGAGGGCGGCCAGGGCCAGCACGACCTCGGCGACCGCGACGGTGGTGTTGACGCCTGAGTGCGGCTCGAGCCCGGCGTGCGCCGCGCGGCCGGTCACGACGACCTCGTAGAGACTGACGCCCTTGCGGGCGGTCTTGAGTGCTCCGCCGTCGGCGCTGGCCTCGAGCACCAGGGCGATGCCGGCGTGCCGCGCCTCCTGCTCGATCAGGGTGCGGGAGGTCGGGGAGCCGACCTCCTCGTCCCCGGTGACGAGGAGGGTGAGCCCGTCGCGGTCGGGCAGCGCCGCGACCGCGTGGAACATCTGCACCAGGCCCGCCTTCATGTCGAAGCACCCCGGCCCGTACGCCGTGCCGTCCTCGACGCGGAACGGGTGCTCGTCCACGGTGCCCAGCGGGTGCACGGTGTCGTGGTGCCCGAGAAGGAGGGCCCGGTCGCCCGCGCCGAAGCGCCAGCGCAGGTGGGTGCGCCCCTCGATCGTGATGATCTCCGGCTGGACGCCGAGCGACCGGGCCCCGACGTCACCCACCACGATGCCGCTGCGGGCCACCGAGGGCAGGTCCGAGGACGGGGACTCGCAGGTGACGAGCTCCTCGAGGTCCTCCAGCATCCGGTCGAGCTCGTCGGGCGCCGGGTTCACCGGGTTCACCGGGACCGTCCCAGCTCGGCGGCGAAGAGGCGGCGCACGTTCTCGCCGAGGACGGCACGCACGTCGGTCTCCTCCCACCCCCGCGCCACCATCGCCTCGGTCACCAGGGGCAGCCCACCGGGGCCCTCCAACCCGGGGATGTAGGCGTCGGTGGGCACTCCGGCGGCGCTGGACAGCTGCCCCTCGCAGCACGGCGGGGTCAGCTCGTCGATGACCTCCTTGACGAAGTCGGGTCCGAGCCCGACGTGCTCGACCCCGGCGACGCCGACGAGGTGCTCGACGTGGTCGAGCAGCCGGTCGATCGTGAAGTCGCTCTCGTGCAGGAACGGCGCGAAGAAGTTCACGCAGACCACGCCGCCGAGGGCCGCGACCCCCTTGACGTGCTCGTCGCGGAGGTTGCGGTGGTGGTCGCGCAGGGCGCGGGCCGAGGAGTGGGTGGCCATCACCGGCCGGGTCGCCAGCTCGAGCACGTGGCCCACCCCGGTGGCGCCGAGGTGGCTCAGGTCGTAGACCATGCCGAGCTGCTCCATCAGCGCCAGCGCCTCGACGCCGGCACGGGTCAGCCGGCTGCCGGTGGCGTCCTCCGCACTGCCGTCGGCCATCGGCGTACGACCGAAGTGCGCGAGCGAGGCGACGCGGACCCCGAGGCGGAAGAGGGTCTGCAGGAGCTCGACGTCGGCGTCGACGCCTGGGGCGCTCTCGAGCGCCAGGACCAGAGCGATCCGGTCGGAGGCCAGGGCCGCGTCGATGTCCTCACCGTCGAGGCACAGCGCGACCGCGTCGGCGTTGTCCTCGGCGAGCCGGTGGGCGCACTCGACCATCTTCAAGGTCTGGCGCAGCGCCCCCTCCGGCCGGAACTCGTCGTCGACGAAGACCGGGAGCACCTGCAGGTCGACGCCCCCCTCGACCAGCTGGGGCAACCACCGCTCGCGGAAGAACGACCCCCACTGGGCGACCGGGCGGGCCCGCACGCACATGAGGAGGTCGTTGTGGGTGTCGGCGACGACGGCGTCGGCGTGCAGGGTGCGCCAGTCCAGGTGCTCGGAGCTCACGACCTCATCCTGCTCGTCGGAGCGGCGGCGTCACATCGTCGGCGCAGATGACACCACGACGTGTTCATTGTCCGAGGGTGACAGGCACGACGCACCCCGGGTGCAGCACGATCGACCCATGGCGCTGACCTGGGGCTGCTTCGTCCCGCACGGAGCCGCCGGCGAGCTCGAGGGCCGTACGCCGGTCGAGGCCTGGGCGGCCACACGCGACTACGCGCAGGCCGTCGACGACCTCGGCTATGACCACCTGTGGGTGGGCGACCACCTGCTCGGTCCGGGCGAGGACCGGTCCGGCTTCCTCTTCGAGGGCTACACGTTGCTCGCCGCGCTCTCGCAGGTCACGAACCGGATCCGGCTGGGGCAGCTGGTCACGTGCGCGCTCTACCGCAACGCCGGGCTGCTCGCCAAGCAGGTCGCCACGCTCGACGCGGTCTCCGGCGGCCGGCTGATCCTCGGGCTCGGCGGCGGCTGGGACGAGCCGGAGTTCGAGGCGTTCGGGATCGATTTCCCGGCGCCGCGCGAACGCTTCCAGGCCTTCGCCGAGACCCTCGAGGCGGTGCGCCGGCTCCTCGACGGGGAGCGTGTGGACAAGTCGGGCGAGCACGTGCGGCTGCGCGGGGCGGTGTGCTCGCCGCGGCCCGAGGTGCGGCCCGACATCTGGACCGGCACGCACGGTCCCCGCGGGCTCGAGGTCGCCGCCCGGTACGCCGACGTGGCCAACTTCAACCAGCCGTTGGCCGAGTTCGTGCGCCTCAGCGGGGTGCTGGACGAGGCCTGCGCCAGGGTCGGTCGGCGGATCGAGACGTCAGCCTTCCGGCTCGCCGACCTCTCCGGCGGCGACGCGCTGCGCGGCCTCATGGCGGCCCAGGGTGCGCCGCCCGAGGCCTACGACCAGCTGGCCGCCGAGCACTTCGTCGGCGATCCCGAGAGCGTCGTACCCCAAGTCCAGGCCTTCGTCGACGCCGGGGCGCGGCACGTCGTGATCATGCCGCTCGACGCCGGCACCACCACCCGCACCGCCGAGCGCTTCCTGCGCGAGGTCGTCCCCGCCGTCACCGTGCGCTGAGCCGCCGCGCTGCATGTAACACGCCGTCCACCGCTCTGGACACCCGTGAATCGTCCCGGGTTTTGTCCACTCCCGGTCATGTGCGGCCGACCGGGTGGGCGGCGTGGTGTTGAGCGTAGTGCTCGGCTTCGGCTTCTGCGGGTGGTCGGCGGTTGAGGCGGTGGAGGAGCCGGTGGTTGTTGAACCAGTCGACCCAGTCGGCGGTGGCGGTCTCGACGTCGCCGATGGTGGCGAAGCCCTCGCGGTTGAAGGGTGATCCGGGGCGGGTGCACTCGGTCTTGTAGAGCCCGATGATGGTTTCGGCAAGGGCGTTGTCGTAGGCGTCGCCGACTGATCCGATCGAGGGCCGGAAGTCGGCTTCGGCGAGTTGGCCTGCGAATCTGAGCGCGGTGTACTGGGTGCCGGCGTCGGAGTGGTGGATCACTCCGGCTGTGGGCACCCGCTCCTGGCGGACTCGGAATGCGACTGCGTCCGCGAAGCTGGCCTCGACGAAGGCTGCGGTCGCTGAGTGGGCGACTTGCCAGCCCACGATGGTGTCGGCGAAGGCATCGATGGTGAACGCGGTGTAGCACCAGCGGCCGCTGAGCTTGGCGACGTAGGTGAAGTCCGCGACCCACAACAGGTCTGGCGCGGTAACGCTGAACTTCCGGTCGACCAGGTCAGGTGGCCGCCGCTGCTCGAGGGCGTCGGGGTCGCTGATCGTGGTCCGCGGTCGTGCTCGCCGGGTCACCCCCGCCCAGCCGTTGAGCCGCATCAGCCGCTCCACGGTGCACTTGGCGACCGGGATTCCCTCCCGGTTCAGGTGCGCCCACATCTTCACGCTGCCGTACAGCGACTCCGGACGCCGCCGGTGGTCGTCGGGTTCGTAGTAGCCGGCGAGGACCTCGGTGATCGTGGAGTCCCACAGCTCACGCTTGGAGATCCCCCGTCTGCGTCGGGTGTAGTAGGTGTTGGAGGCGATCGTGATCCCGGCGCTGCTCAGCGCCCGGCAGATCGGTGCGACCCCGAACCGGTCTCGGTACTCATCGATGAATCCGCAGAGCTCAACGGTGCTGGGCGCGGGTCGCACTCCCGCGCGAAGAAAGTCGTCGCGGCCTTGAGCACCTCGACCGTCGTGGACAGTTCGACGTTCTCCCGCTCCAGCTCAGCGATCCGACGGTCTTTCCAGTCCATGTACGGCACCACCTCGCCCGCATCGGCACGGGCCTCACGGACCCACCGACGAAGCGTCCCAACCGTCACCCCCGACTGGGCCGCGACATGCCGGGCGGCCTGGGCCTCCCCACCGAAGCTCTCGGTGTTCTCCCGCACCAGCCGCACCGCACGCGCGCGTAGCTGCGGACTGAACTTGCTCTTCCCAGGCGGAACCATCGGCCGACCAGTCATCATCACTCCCTGCATCGAGGGAGTGGACAGAACCCGGGATGGCTCACCGCTGCAACGGCGTGGAAGGTCCGCAAACAGCGTGTTACAACGACGGCGTCAGGCCGAGCGGCCGGCGCACCGCGCGCCGAAGTGCACGTAGGGGCGCCCGGCGATCTCGTAGAACACGAACGACGTCCACCCCTCCGCGCCCGGCAGCTGCGCGACGTAGGTGCTCTCCTCGACAGGGAGCAGGTCGATGGTGATCGGCTTGGCGCCCATCACCTCGGCGAGCTCGGAGGTGTTCGTGATCGTGAGCTGCAGGCCGGCCTCGCCGTGCTCGACGAACTCCATGGTCGACGACGGGCGGACGTAGGTCCCGGCCTGGCGCGAGCGGTCACCACCGCTGGCGCCGTCGACCGGCAGGAGCTGCGGCTTGAGCTCCAGACCGGCGGTCTCCGAGAGGAGCTCGCGCAGCAGCGTGTCGTGGAGGTCGCCCATCCCGCCGCCGTTGGAGCACACGACGACGATGACCCCCGAGTCGGGGACGATGCGCAGGCACGCGCCTTGACCGAGCGTGGCACCGTCGTGGCCGAAGACGGTGCGGCCGTCGGTCGAGTTGTAGAGGATCCAGCCCAGACCGCCAGCTGGCGCCCAGCGTGTGGGGGTTGGGTACGGCGACCTGCGGCTCGAGAGCGGCCGTGATCGTCTCCGGGCTCAACCACGCCGTGCCGTCGCTGGTCCGACCCTCCTCCATGACCGCCTTCGCGAAGCCGCAGCACGTCGGCCGGGCCGTCGCGTTGATCAGCCCGGCCGGGCCGGAGGAGCGCGGGATGCCCCACTGCGGGGTGATCGTCATCGAGCCGGGCTCACCGACATGACCGCAGGCGGCGCGGTAGCGCAGGACCTCCTCGGGCAGCGTCCATGGTGTGCTGGAGACCGAGGGGGCCGACGAGCTCGTCGCGCAGCACCTCGTCCCAGACCTTGCCGGTCACCTTCTCCAGCACCCGGCCGACGATCACGAAGCCGGCGTTGCAGTAGGAGTGGCTCTCGCCGAGCGGGAACTGCTGGGGCAGGTCGGCGCACGAGGCGACGTACTTCTCCAACGTGTCGTCGCCGCGGCCGGTGTCGAGGAAGTGGTCGCCGTCGACGCCGCTGGAGTGCGTGAGCAGGTGGCGCAGCGTGACGCCGGCCTGCGTCGTCGGGTCGCTCAGGCGGAGCTCGGGCAGGTAGGTCGACCACCGGCTCGTCGAGGTCGAGCACGCCGCGCTCGACCAGGCGCAGCGACCAGCGACGGTGGTGTAGACCTTCGTGATCGAGCCGATCTGGTAAGACCGCGTCGGTGCTGGTCTCCGACGCCGGTCTCGCGGTTGACGCACCGGCGGCGGCGGTGACCACCTCTCCGTCGACGAGGACCGCGACCGAGGTCGACGGGACGTCGTACTTGTCGATGAGGTTCTGCAGGCGTTCGGTCAGCGATGCGGCGTCGAGGCGGCATGCGCGCGATCGCTCCTCCACCACGGGCCGGGCGTGTTGGTGCGGTGGGCTCAACCACGCGGGCGCCCCGTCGTTGTCGGCGCCGACGACGCCGGTGCGGGTCAGGACGGACAGGGTCGGGACATGGCGTTGACGAGGATCGTGCGGGGCGGAGTGGTCTACGACGGGTCGGGCGCCGAGGGGGTCCGGGCCGACGTGGGCATCGAGGGCGACCGGGTCGTGCAGGTGGGCCCCCGGACCTGCCCGACGCGCCGGGCGCGGAGGTTGTCGACGCCGACGGGCTGGCTGTCGTGCCGGGCTTCGTCAACATGCTCAGCCACGCCTGGGAGTCGCTGCAGCGCGACGGGTCGGGCGCGTCCGACCTGCTCCAAGGCGTGACGACCGAGGTGTTCGGCGAGGCGTTCTCGCTCGGTCCCGGCAACGACGACGTGGCGACGATGGTGGGCGCCCTGGCGGGTGGCAGCGAGGAGGGCGGCGTACGCCTGGTCTTCGACCACCTCGCCGAGGGTCTCGACCACCTCGAGAAACTCGGGGTGGCGCCCAACGTCGCGAGCTTCGTCGGCGGTCACAACCTGCGCGTCCTCGGCGCCGCCTTCGACGACCGGCCCCTGACGGCCCAGGAGCTCGACCGGCTGGTCGCACTGATGCGCGAGGAGATGCAGGACGGCGCCCTCGGGATCGGCACCGCCCTGATCTACCCGCCGGGCAACTACGCCACGACCGACGAGCTGGCGGCGGTGTGCGGCCCGGTGGGGGAGTACGGCGGCACCTACATCTCGCACATGCGCAGCGAGGGCGACCAGTTCCTGGAGTGTCTCGACGAGCTCCTCGACATCGGTCGCCGTGCCGGCTGCCGCACGGAGGTCTACCACCTGAAGGCGGCCGGAAAGCACAACTGGGCCAAGATGCAGCAGGCCATCGACCGGATCCAGACCGCGCGAGACGCCGGGCAGCGGGTCGGCGCCAACATGTACCCCTACACCGCCGGAGGCACGGCACTGGCGGCTTCGATCCCGCCGCGCTTCCACGACGGCGGTCCGCAGGCGCTGCTCACCCGCCTCGCCGACCCGGGCCAGCGCCGCGAGATGGCGGCGGCGATCCGCGAGCACAGCGACGACTTCGAGAACCTCTTCCTGGCCGCCGGTGCCGGTGAGGGCGTGCTCTTCCTCGCCGACCTCGAGGACGGGACGCCGGCCAAGGGCAAGCGACTCACCGAGGTCGGAGCCGCACTCGGCATCGATGACCCCGCCGAGGCTCTGCTCGAGGTCGTCAGCCGCTCGCCGGGCTCCGGGACGGCGTACTTCATCATCAGCGAGGACAACATCGAGCTCGGCCTCTCCCAGCCCTGGGTGAGCATCGGCTCCGACGCGGCGGCCCACAGCGCGGTCGCGCCGTTCACCGAGGACGAGACCCACCCGCGGACCTACGGCACGTTCGCCCGCTTCCTGGGCCACTACGTCCGCGAGCGCCAGGTCGCCACGTTCGCCGACGCGGTCCGCCGGATGACCTCGCTGCCGGCCGACGAGGTCGGCCTGGTCGGGCGCGGTCGGCTGACGCCCGGCTCCTTCGCCGACGTCGTCGTGCTGGACCCCGACACGGTCATCGACCGGGCCGACTTCATGGACAGCCACGCGTACGCCGAGGGGGTGCGGCACGTGCTCGTCAACGGGGAGGTCGTGGTCCGCGACGGCTCGGTCCTCGAGGCACGTCCGGGCCGACGCCTGCGTCGGGGGGTCTGAGGGCCCGCAGCGACGCAGCATCGTCGTCAGCCACGACGAAACCCCTGCGTGCAATCGTCGCGGGCTCCCAAGACCGCGAGCAGCCGCTTGGCGGAGGATGGCGACAGGCCGGATCATGCGTCACCTGGTCCGGGCACGGTCGTTGGTCCAGCAGTCCACCCCGGGAGAGTCATGAGCGAGCACCCCACGACGGTCATCAGCCGCGACGCCGTCGCGCGGGCCGAGGGCCCCGCGTCCGCGGGCGATGCCACCGCCGCGACTCCGGAGCCCGAGGCCCCGAGGCCGTCCCGCCGGTCCCTGGCCGTGTCGCGGCTGACGTCGAACGCCTCCGCGGGCGTGTGGGGCGGTCTGGTCGTCGCCGCGCTGGGCTTCGGCCTCATCTTCTTCAGCTGGGTCAAGGTCGCCGCCACCCTCGACGTCGGCCGCCAGATGCCCTACGTCGTCTCCGGCGCGATGACCGGTCTCGGGATGATCGTGGTCGGCATCGCCGTCGTCGACATGGCGGTGCGCCGTCAGGACCGGATCGAGCGCCGCCACCAGCTCTCCCTGATGCGGACGCTGCTCGAGGAGCTGCGTGAGGTCGTCGAGCCGGCCGGGACCAGCGGGTCGACCGGTCGCCGGGACGGTTCGTGACCAGCACCGGGCCGGGCTCCCTCCAGCGCGACCTGCAGCGTCAGGTCGACGAGCTCGACGCCGACACCCTGCGCTGGGCGCTCGACGCGGCGCGGTTCGTGCGCAACCCGGTCTTCGTCGGCGCCGTCTTCTCCGGTCTGCTCGTGATGGCCGGGGTCGCGATCCTCGTCCTGTCCGGACTCGGGGCGAACGATCAGTTCTACGTCTCCTTGCAGCTCCCGTACGTGATCTCCGGCGGCTTCGGCGCGCTCGGGCTCCTCGTCACCGGTGCGGTCTTCGCCTCGGTCCTCGGCAACCGACGCGACGAGGCCATGGCCGACCAGGAGCTCGCCGACGTCCTGGATGAGCTCGCCGTCGTCGTGCGGTGGGCGGTCGCCCAGCGACATCAGGGCAGCACCCCGTGAGACGACGCACCTCGGTCGCCGTACGTCTCGCGGTCGCCGGCGGGCTCGTGGTCCTCGGCGTCTGGCCCTCGCCCGGTCGAGCCCAGGCGCCGGAGGAGACGAGGTCCATCGAGGTCGACAGCCTCGCCGAGGCCTGGTACGCCAAGCCCGAGCTCGTCGACGGGCAGCCCGAGCTGCCCGACCCGAGTGCGATCTGCGAGTCACCTGGGCCGCTGCCGATCCCGCTGCCGATCCCCTGTTCCGAGGCGCCGGCCCCCCTCCCCGAGGTGCCGTCGGTCGGTGCGGCCCTCTATCCGGTCGGCACCCTCCACGTCGAGGCCACCGCAGGCCGCCGGACCGCCACAGCGTTCATCGTCCCCGACCTCACCCTGCTGCCCGACGGTGCCGACCTCCTGGGCGGAGTGCTCCTGCTGCCGCTCAACGAGGAGCCCAACTCGGGCAACCGCAGCATCGAGACGGCCAGGTTCGTCGCGTGCCTGACCACCAGCGAGGTCACCGACGGCGACCGGGGCCGCCTCTCCGGCGCGCCGGAGGTGGACTGCGAGGCGGCGACCGCCAAGGCGCGCCTGCGCGAGGAGGACAACGCGTTCGCCGTCGACCTCGGTCCCTTCATCCAGCAGTGGAAGGCGGGTGCTCCCAACTACGGGGTCGCGCTCCTCCCGGCCGACGACCTCGGCCCCTTGGCGGTGTGGCACGTCTCGGTCAACGGCTCGGACGTCGAGCGTGGCCGCGGCGCCGGCTCGCTCCTGACCTACGCCCCCGCTGCCTCCGAGACCCCGGAGGTGCCCGAGGAGCCGGTCGACACCCAGCCCGGCGGCGGTACCGGCCCGATCGGCGGTCCGCCCCTCGGCGGCCCGATCGTGACCCCCGAGCCGCCTCGCGCCGTCGAGGAACCTCCGACCGCCGAGGAGCCCGCCCCCACGGTGGCGGAGAACGCACCGCTCGCGGCGGCGCCGTACTCGCTGCTCAACAACCCCTGGTACACCTACCGCGGTGTCGTGTTCCTGCCCCTGGCGTTCCTCGTCGCCCTCAGCCTGACCGGCCGGTCGTTGACCCGTCCGCTCGCGGGGGTCGGCCGACGCTGAGGCCCGGCTCAGCGGACCAACCCTGACCGTGCGTCAGTCGGCGAGAACCACGACATCCGCCCTGGATCGTTGGTGGCGACGACGACGCCGCCGGTCGCGGACCAGGCCACGATCAGGCGGTGACCGCGCGACGGTCGCCTACCCATCACCGCGTGAGAGGCACCACGACATGGACCACGAGACCTTCCAGGCCAAGGTGGCCGAGCTCGCCGACAAGCACGGGGTGCCCGGCGTCGCCGCGGGGCTGCTCGTGGGCGGCGAGGAGCACTACGGCTACGCCGGCGTCACCAGCGTCGAGAACCCGCTGCCGGTCGACGAGAACACCTTCTTCCAGTTCGGCTCGACCGGGAAGACCTTCACCGCCACCGCGATCATGGTGCTCGCCGAGCAGGGCCGGCTCCGGCTCGACGCGCCCGTCCGCGACTACGTGCCGGCGCTGCGGCTCAAGGACGAGGACGTCGCCGGCCGGGTGACCGTCCTGCAGCTGCTCAACCACACCGCCGGATGGGACGGGGACGTCCTCGACGACACCGGCGACGGCGAGGACTTCCTCGACCGCTACGTCGAGCTGCTCGCCACCAAGGACCAGGTCACCCCGCTCGGTGCGACGGTCTCGTACAACAACGCCGCGCTCAACGTGGCGGGCAAGGTCATCGAGAACGTCACCGGACTGCCCTACGAGAAGGCGATGGTCGAGCTGGTCCTCAAGCCGCTCGGGCTCGCCCAGACCTACTACACCCAGGCCCAGGTCGTCACCCGTCGCTTCGTCGTGGGCCACGAGCTCGACAAGGACGATCAGCCACGGGTCGCCCGGCCGCTCTTCATGCCGCGCAGCAGCGCGCCCGGCCGGCAGCACCGCCACGGCCACCGCCGCGTGACCAGATCAAGTGGGCGAAGTTCCACCTCGGCGACGGTTCGCCGCTGCTCAGCACCGAGTCGCTCAAGCGGATGCAGGAGCCGAGCGTGCAGATCCCGGCCGGCGCGCTGGGTGACGCGATCGGCATCTCGTGGTTCCTGCGCGTCGTCGGCGGCGTCGTCACCGTGGCTCACGGCGGCACCACCCACGGCCAGCACTCGTCGTTCGTCATGGTGCCGGAGCACGACTTCGCGGTGATCTCGATGAGCAACTGCGGTCCGAACGGTCCCGCAGCTCAACGATGAGCTCACCGCGTGGGCTCTGGAGACCTGCCTCGGCGTGGTCGCGGAGGAGCCGGAGGTCGCTGCCCTGTCCGACGACGAGATCGCGGCGTACGTCGGCTCCTACGACACCGTCGCCGTCACCGTCCACATCACCGCCGGTGACGGCGTCCTGGTCGCGCAGATCGAGCTGAAGCCGGAAGGCCTGGCCATGCTGGTCGAGGCCGGCCAGGACCCCGCCGAGCAGGAGCAGCCGATCCCGCTGGGGATGATCGCGGGCCAGCCGGACCAGTACGTCGTTCCTGAAGGCCCCGGCAAGGGCATGCGCGGCTACTTCACCCGCACCCCCGACGGCGAGGTCGAGGGCATCCACCTCGGCGGCCGTCTGGCCATGCGCCTCCCGGCGACGGCCGGCGCTGCGGTCTAGGTCACACCGGCGGCGGTACCCCCGCGCGGAACATCTGGGTACCGTCGTCGTTGAACAGCTAGTCCGGTACCCACACCGGCCTGCACCCGCAGGTGGTCGGAGGGACGGGAACGAAAGGTTCGACAGATGACGCCACGTCGGGTGGGCGTCGTCGGCGCGGGTCGCGTCGGCGCCGTCCTGGCCGCTGCCCTGCATCGGGCCGGCCATGATCATCGTGGCCGCCGCCGGTGAGTCCGACGCCTCGCGTCGCCGCGCGGCTGAGCTGCTTCCGGGCGTCCCGATGGACAAGCCCAGCGCCGTCGCCCGCACCTGCGACCTGCTCCTGCTGACCGTGCCCGACGACATGCTGGCCAACGTCGTCGGGGTGCTGGCGGCGAGCGGCGCCCTGCACGAGGGTCAGGTACGTCGTGCACACCTCCGGTCGCCACGGTCTCGAGGTGCTCGCACCGGCCGCCGCGCTCGGTGCCCGCACCGTCGCCGTCCACCCGGCGATGACCTTCACCGGCACCTCGGTCGACCTCGACCGGCTCGCTGGCTGCGTCTTCGGCCTCACCGCCGGACCGGAGGAGCGGGCCTTCGCCGAGGCCCTCGTCGCCGACCTCGGTGGCAGCCCGATGTGGGTGCCCGAGGAGATGCGCACGCTCTATCACGCGGGTCTGGCCCACGGTGCCAACCACCTGGTCACCCTGGTGACCGAGGCGATGGAGATGCTGCGCGCCGCCGGCTCCGAGGACCCGGCCGGCACGCTGCGCCCGCTGCTCACCGCAGCGCTCGACAACGCGCTCGCCGACGGCGACGCCGCCCTCACCGGCCCGATCGTGCGCGGCGACGCCGAGACCGTGCGCCTGCACCTGGCCGACCTCGAGGCCAACGCGCCGCAGACGCTGCCGTCCTACCTCGCCCTGGCCCGGGCCACCCTGGGCCGTGTCGTCACCGACGGTCGCGTGCAGCCGATCCGCGCGCTCAAGATCAAGCAGCTGCTCGACGAGGCCGCCCCTCCGGTGGTTGAGCCGAGGTCTCGACAAGCTCGACCAACGGACTTGCCGAGTGACCCCCGTCGTCGTCCGCACCCGCGCCGAGCTGGCCGCCGCGCTGGCTCCCGGGCGCGGGTCCTCGTGCCGACCATGGGTGCGCTGCACGAGGGCCACGCCAGCCTGATGCGCACCGCCCGCGCATCGACCGACGGTCCGGTCGTCGTCTCGATCTTCGTCAACCCGCTGCAGTTCGGCGCCGGCGAGGACCTCGACCGCTACCCGCGCACCCTCGACGACGACCTGAAGCTCTGCGAGCGCGAGGGGGTCGACGTGGTGTTCGTGCCGACCGTCGCCGAGGTCTACCCGCAGGGGGTCTCGACAAGCTCGACCAACGAGAGAGTCAGCGTCGACCCCGGCCCGCTCGGCGACGTGCTCGAGGGCCGCACCCGCCCGGGCCACTTCCGTGGCGTGCTGACCGTCGTCGCCAAGCTCTTCGGTCTGGTCCGGCCCGACATCGCAGTCTTCGGCGAGAAGGACTACCAGCAGCTGGTGCTGATCCGACGCATGGTCAGCGACCTGTGCCTCGGCGTCGAGATCGTCGGCGCCGAGACCGAGCGCGAGCCGGACGGGCTGGCCCTGTCGAGCCGCAACCGTTTCCTCGACGACGAGCAGCGGCAGCAGGCCGTCACGCTCAGCCGCACCCTGCGAGCGGCGCAGCAGGCCTCGGCGCACGGCGTCGACGCAGCCCTCGACGCGGCCCGCGACGAGCTGCGGACGATCCGACGGCGTCGACCTCGACTACCTCGAGATCACCGACCCCGCCCTCGGACCGGCCGCCCTCGCCGGCGCGAGGCCGGGTCCTCATCGCCGCCCGGGTCGGCACCACCCGCTTGATCGACAACCTGCCGCTTCACCTTGGAGGGACAGCTGATGCTCCGCACGATGATGAAGAGCAAGATCCACCGCGCGACCGTCACCCAGGCCGACCTGCACTACGTCGGCTCGGTCACCGTCGACGAGGACCTGCTCGACGCAGCCGACCTGCTGGCCGGCGAGCTGGTGCACATCGTCGACGTCACCAACGGCGCCCGGCTCGAGACCTACACGATCGCCGGCGAGCGCGGCAGCGGCGTCATCGGCATCAACGGTGCGGCCGCCCGGCTGGTCCACCCCGGCGACATCGTGATCCTCATCGGCTACGGCCAGATGGACACCGCCGAGGCCCAGGAGCTCAAGCCGCACGTGGTCTTCGTCGACGCCGACAACAAGATCATGGCCACCGGCTTCGACCCCGCCGAGACCTTCGGGGGCGCAGGGCTGCTGCGAGGCGACGTCACTAGTCTCCAGTGATGACTGTTGTCCGCCGGGTCCCCGGCCGCCTCTCGGCGACCGAGCCCGGCTGGACCACGCGCGCAGACGTCGTGGTCATCGGCTCCGGGATCGCGGGGCTGACCGCAGCCCTGCGGCTGCGCGACTCGGTCGACACGGTGCTCGTGGTGACCAAGGACGTGCTCGCCGCCGGCTCCACGCAGTGGGCGCAGGGCGGCATCGCCGCCGCGCTCGGACCGGGTGACACCCCCGACCAGCACGAGGCGGACACGCTGGTGGCCGGCGCCGGGGCGTGCGACGTCGACGCCGTACGCATCCTCGTGACCGAGGGCCCGGAAGCGGTTCGCGAGCTGATCGCCCTGGGCACCAACTTCGACCATGACCCGGCCGGTGTCCTCTCACTGACGCGCGAGGGGGGCCACCACCGCGACCGGATCGCGCACGCCGGTGGCGACGCGACCGGGGCCGAGATCCAGCGGGCGCTGATCGCGGCCGTTGCCGCCGACCCCGATATCGAGGTGATCCAGCACGCCCTCGCGCTCGACCTGCTGCCCGACGCGGACGGCGGTGTGGCCGGCGTGACCCTGCACGTCCTGGGCGAGGGACAGCGCGACGGCGTCGGTGCCGTGCTCTGCCGAGCCGTGGTGCTCGCCAGCGGTGGCCTCGGCCAGGTGTTCTCCCAGACCACGAACCCGTCGGTGGCGACCGGCGACGGCACCGCTCTCGCTCTGCGGGCCGGCGCCACCGTGCGCGACCTGGAGTTCGTGCAGTTCCACCCCACCGTCATGTACCTCGGCCCCGACTCGCTCGGCCAGCAGCCGCTGATCTCGGAGGCGGTGCGCGGCGAGGGTGCCTTCCTCGTCGACTTCGAAGGTGCGCGCGTGATGGCCGGCGTCCACCCGCTCGGCGACCTCGCCCCGCGCGACGTCGTGGCCAAGGCGATCACCCGCCGGATGCACGAGACCGGCCACCCGCACCTGTGGCTCGACGGCCGTCACCTCGGCGCCGAGATGTGGGAGCGGCGCTTCCCGACGATCCTGGCCACCACCCGCTCGCACGGCGTCGACCCGGTCACCGAGCTGATCCCGGTCGCGCCGGCCTGCCACTACGCGTCCGGCGGTGTCCGCACCGACCTGTGGGGTCGCTCCGACCTGCCCCGGCCTCTACGCCACCGGCGAGGTCGCCTGCTCCGGCGTCCACGGCGCCAACCGCCTGGCGTCCAACTCCTGCTCGAGGGACTGGTGTTCTCGCGGCGGATCGCCGCAGGTGCTGCCGGGCGAGCTGCGGCCCTGGTCCGAGCCGGCGCCGGACCGGACGTACGGCCGGGCTGGTCAGCGACGGCGTACGACGGGAGCTGCAGGACGTGATGACCGCCCGCGCCGGGGTGCTCCGCAACGCGGCCGGCCTGGCCGAGGCGGGCGTCCTGCTCGACAAGCTCGCGAGCACGCCGGCCGAGGTCGTGGGCGTCGAGGCCTGGGAGACGACGAACCTCGTGACCATCAGTGCCGCCCTGGCCGCGGCCGCCGAGCTGCGTGAGGAGACCCGCGGCTCGCACTGGCGCGACGACTTCCCGGCCCGTGACGACGAGCGCTGGGCCGGTCACCTCGACGTGACCATGGACGACGGCGCGCTGGCTCTCGGCTTCGTGCCTGCTCCCGCCACGGACGGAGCTGCTCGCGTGACCGAAGCGCTGCTGGCCGAGCTGGTCGACTGTCGGGCTCGACCCGGTGCAGGTGCGCGTCGATGATCGTCCGCTCGCTCGCCGAGGACCTGCCCGACGGGCCGGGCAGCGACGTCACGAGCCGTCGCCACGATCCGAGTCCGACGCCCACGGGATCGCCGACTTCGCCGCGCGCGAGGCCGGCGTCGTCGCCGGGCTCCACGTCGCGGCGCTGGTCTTCCACGAGGTGATGGGCACGTCCGTCGAGATCGCCGACCGCCTCGCCGAGGGTGACTCGGGTCGCAGCCGGTGACGTGGTGATGCGGGTGGCCGGGCCGGTGCGTGGCCTGCTCACGGCCGAGCGGGTCGCCCTCAACTTCGCCTGCCACCTCTCCGGCGTCGCCACTGCCACCGCCGCCTGGGTCGAGGCGCTGGCGCGGGACCAGCGCGCGCGTGCTCGACACGCGCAAGACGCTGCCGACCTACCGCTCGCTGCAGAAGTACGCCGTGCGCTGCCGGTGGTGGTCTCAACCACCGGATCAGCCTGGCCGACCGGGCGATGGTGAAGGACAACCACGTGCTGGCCGCTGGGGGAGTGGTGCCCGCGTACGAGCGCGTCCGCGCGGCGCATCCCGACCTGCGGGTCGAGGTCGAGGTGACCGACCTCGACCAGCTGCGCGAGCTGCTCGCCGTCGGCTGCTCGGAGATCCTGCTCGACAACATGGACGTCGGCGACCATGGCCGAGGCGGTCCGGATCACGGCCGGTCGTGCGACGCTCGAGGCCTCGGGAGGGCTCACCCTCGAGCGTGCCCGCGAGGTCGCGTCGACCGGGGTCGACCTCATCTCGGTCGGCGCGCTCACCCACTCCGTCGACGTCTTCGACATCGGCATGGATCTGTCATCGTGACCCTGCTCGCCGCCGACATCGGCAACGCCCACACCGTGCTGGGGCTCATCGAGGACGGCGAAGTCCACGCCGACTGGCGGATCGCGACCGACGAGCGGCGTACCGCCGACGAGTGGTCGGTGCTGCTGCGCGGGTTGCTCGGGCGCGAGCCGGATGCCTCCGGAATCGCGGTCTGCTCGACGGTTCCTGCGGTCCTGCACGCATGGCGCGAAATGCTCGACCGCCATTTCTCGGACCTGCCCCATGTGGTGGTGGAGCCGGGCGTCCGGACCGGAATTCCGGTGCTGACCGACAATCCGCGAGAAGTGGGCTCGGACCGTATCCTCAACGCCTTGGCCGCGGCCACGCAATTCGGGGGCCCGGCTATCGTCGTCGACTTCGGCGGGACGGCCACGACTTTCGATGTCGTGAGCCCGGCGGGTCAGTACGTCGGGGGTGCCATCGCACCGGGGATCGAGATCTCGCTCGAGGCACTCGGGCGTCGGGGAGCCCAGCTGCGACAGGTGGAGCTGGTCCGGCCACGGAACGTGATCGCCAAGAACACTGTGGAGGCGCTGCAGTCGGGGATGGTGTTCGGCGTTGCCAGCCAGGTCGAGGGGATCGTCGCTCGCATGACCGCTGAGCTGGAATTGGAGCCGGTCGACGTGCGCGTAATCGCCACCGGATATCTCGCCCCTTTGGTGTGGGACGAGTGCTCGTGCTTCACCGACTATTGCCCGTGGCTGACCTTGCAGGGTTTAGAACTGGTATTCCGTCGCAATACCTGATAAACAGTGCCCCATCGAACCGGGTTGATCTGATATCCCCGGTGCCAGGAGGGGGCAATAGTTATGGCGCAGAAGATCCATGTGGTTCTCGAGGACGACCTCGATGGGAGCGAGGCGACCGAGACCGTGTCCTTCGGACTCGACGGCACGTCTTATGAGATCGACCTCAACGACAAGAACGCCGCCGCGCTGCGCGACGCGATGTCGACCTACATCGGGCACGGTCGCAAGGCCGGATCGGGCTCGGGATCCCGCCGGGGCCGCCGGTCGACCGCCAGCACCATGGGGCCGAGCGCCCGCGAGATCCGGGACTGGGCCCGCTCCAACGGCCACTCGGTCCCTGACCGCGGCCGCATCCCCGCCGACGTACGCGAGGCGTTCGAAGCCGCCCACTGATCGAGCCGACCGCTGACCCGTCACATACAAGTGACGGGTCAGCGTCGTTTCCGAAGGTGACCCGTCACTTCTATGCGACGGGTCAGCGGATTTCGCTGACGGCGTACGCCGGAGGGGGCTCAGGCGGGAACGTCTAGGGTGGAGACGAGGTTGAGATACCTCGACAGAGGTCTCGCGGAGCAGAGGAGCGACGCATGTTCGAGCGGTTCACCGACCGTGCCCGGCGAGTGGTGGTGCTGGCCCAGGAAGAGGCCCGCATGCTCTCCCACAACTACATCGGCACCGAGCACATCCTGCTCGGCCTGATCCACGAGGGCGAGGGCGTCGCGGCCAAGGCGCTGGAGAGCCTCGACATCTCGCTCGAGGCCGTGCGCGCCCAGGTCGAGGAGATCATCGGCCAGGGCCAGCAGGCCCCGAGCGGCCACATCCCCTTCACCCCGCGCGCGAAGAAGGTCCTCGAGCTGTCCCTGCGCGAGGCGCTGCAGCTCGGCCACTCCTACATCGGGACCGAGCACATCCTCCTCGGGCTGATCCGCGAGGGCGAGGGCGTTGCCGCCCAGGTGCTGCAGAAGCTCGGCGCCGACCTCAACCGCGTGCGCCAGCAGGTCATCCAGCTGCTTTCGGGCTTCCAGGGCAAGGAGTCCACGGCGGCCGCGGCCGCCCAGGGCGCCGGCGGCGACGCGCCGTCGAGCTCGCTGGTGCTCGACCAGTTCGGTCGCAACCTCACCCAGGACGCCCGTGAGGGCAAGCTCGACCCGGTCATCGGGCGCGAGCAGGAGATCGAGCGGGTCATGCAGATCCTCTCCCGGCGTACGAAGAACAACCCGGTCCTCATCGGCGAGCCCGGCGTCGGCAAGACGACGATCGTCGAGGGCCTGGCCCAGGACATCGTCAAGGGCAACGTGCCCGAGACGCTCAAGGACAAGCAGATCTACACCCTCGACCTCGGTGCGCTGGTCGCCGGCAGCCGCTACCGCGGTGACTTCGAGGAGCGCCTGAAGAAGGTGCTCAAGGAGATTCGCACCCGCGGCGACATCGTGCTGTTCATCGACGAGATCCACACCCTCGTCGGCGCCGGTGCGGCCGAGGGCGCCATCGACGCCGCCAGCATCCTCAAGCCGATGCTGGCCCGCGGGCGAGCTGCAGACGATCGGTGCGACGACCCTCGACGAGTACCGCAAGTACCTCGAGAAGGACGCCGCGCTGGAGCGCCGCTTCCAGCCGATCCAGGTCGCCGAGCCCTCGATCGCGCACACCATCGAGATGCTCAAGGGCCTGCGCGACCGCTACGAGGCCCACCACCGGGTGACCATCACCGACGAGGCGCTGGTCTCGGCCGCGACGCTGGCCGACCGCTACATCTCCGACCGCTTCCTGCCCGACAAGGCCATCGACCTCATCGACGAGGCGGGCTCGCGGCTGCGGATCCGGCGGATGACGGCGCCTGCCGACCTGCGTGAGTACGACGACAAGATCGCCGAGGTCCGCCAGCGCAAGGAGGCCGCGATCGACGGTCAGGACTTCGAGGCCGCCGCGCGGTTGCGCGACGAGGAGAAGCAGCTGATCGTCAAGAAGTCCGAGCGCGAGAAGCAGTGGCGCGCGGGCGACATGGACGAGGTCGCCGAGGTCGACGAGGAGCTGATCGCCGAGGTCCTGGCGGTCGCCACCGGCATCCCGATCGTGAAGCTGTCGGAGGAGGAGTCGAGCCGGCTGCTCAAGATGGAGGACGAGCTGCACAAGCGCGTCATCGGGCAGGACGAGGCCGTCAAGGCGCTCTCCCGCGCGATCCGGCGTACGCGTGCGGGTCTGAAGGACCCCAAGCGTCCCGGCGGGTCGTTCATCTTCGCCGGGCCCTCCGGCGTCGGCAAGACCTGGCTGTCCAAGACGCTCGCGGAGTTCCTCTTCGGTGACGAGGACGCGCTCATCCAGCTCGACATGTCCGAGTTCAGCGAGAAGCACACCGTCTCGCGGCTCTTCGGCTCGCCTCCGGGCTACGTCGGCTACGAGGAGGGCGGCCAGCTCACCGAGAAGGTGCGGCGCAAACCCTTCTCCGTCGTGCTCTTCGACGAGGTCGAGAAGGCGCACCCCGACATCTTCAACAGCCTGCTGCAGATCCTCGAGGAGGGTCGCCTGACCGACTCGCAGGGGCGGGTCGTCGACTTCAAGAACACCGTCATCATCATGACCACCAACCTCGGCACCCGCGACATCGCCAAGGGGATCAACCTCGGCTTCCAGCAGTCCGGTGACGCCGGCTCCTACGAGCGGATGAAGAGCAAGGTCCAGGAGGAGCTCAAGCAGCACTTCCGCCCCGAGTTCCTCAACCGTGTCGACGAGATCATCGTCTTCCCGCCGCTGAGCCGCGAGCAGATCGTCCACATGGTCGACAACATGATCGCGTCGGTGGAGCTGCGGATGCGCGACCGCGACATGCGGATCGAGCTGACCCAGAACGCGAAGAACCTGCTCGCCGAGCGCGGCTTCGACCCCGTGCTGGGCGCCCGACCTCTGCGCCGCACGGTCCAGCGCGAGATCGAGGACATCCTCGCCGAGAAGATGTTGTACGGCGAAGTCGGTCCGGGCCAGATCGTGCTCGTCGACGTCGAGGGTGAGGGTCCGACCGCGACCTTCACCTTCGCCGGACAGAAGATGGCCGAGCTGCCGGACCTCCCGCCGCTGGAGACCGTCAGCGTCGAGGGCGCGGTGGCCGAACCGCTCGAGGGCCTCGACGAGGGTGGCGGGCCCCGCGACATCCCGAAGACCGAGACCGACTGAGGTCTCGACCGCTCATGCGGTGGGCGGGCGCGCTGGTGGTCAGCGCGCTCGCCCTCTCGGCGTGTGACGCGGGACCGGAGACATCGCGGCCTCCGGAGGGGGACGTCAGGTACGTCGACGTCCTCGATGCGGTCACACCCGTCGCGGGTCGTGACTACACCCGGCTCGCCGAGGTGACCGGCCCCGACGCCCGCGGCGTGTTCGGGGTGCTGCCCGACGGTCGGCTCCTGGTCCAGCGCGAGGACTGGGTGGTGCTCGACGCCAGGACCGGACGTGCTGCCTCGACCGGCGTCGACTCGACGTACGCCTTCCCTCGAGACCTGGTCGGGGACGTCGTGTACTTCTCCGGTCCTCGTCGCGCGGTCATCGCCTACGACGTCGGCTCGGGTCGCGTCCGGACCTACGACCCGCCCGAGGTCGGTGGCGTCCCCGTCACCTTCGTCGGCGCCGACCCCCGCGGTCGGGGTTGGTGGTACGACCCCAGGCCGAGCGGGCAGGAGCAGCCCACGAGGTACTGGTCGGCGCCGCTGGACCGCCCCGACCGACTGCGCGCCCACGGGTCCCGGATCGGCACCGTCGTCCTCGACGAGGGAGTCGCGCAGCTCCTCAGAGCCGGGGACGGGTTCGTGCTGGAGGTGCGCTCGGCCCAGGTCGCGTTGCCGGAGGACTGCGTGCCTCGAGGCTCGCTGCTCGGCGAGGGGAGCACGGTCGCGATCGGTATGTCCTGCTCCGGCAAGGCGCTGACGTTCCTCGTGCAGGACGGCGTGCTCACCGACGCGGTCGACCTCGGCGGTGACGTCGAGGTGCAGTCGGTCAGTGACCGCTACGTGGCGTGGTTCGGCTACGTCTACGACCTCGCGGCCGGCCGCCTTCTCGACGTGACCGAGATGCGCGGAGAGGGCGAGACGCCTCCGGTGGCTGGTCCCGGGTCCGACGACGTGGTGATGGCGTGGCCGCAGGGCCGGCCGGACGACACCCTGCCTCGTCGCGTCCTGGTGGTTCAGGGCAGGCCGTAGGTCTCCTCGGTCGCGCGGACCACCAGGCCGTCGGCCAGGAGGCTCTGCAGGCAGCGCTCACGCTGCTCCGCGGCTGCCCAAGCACCCTCGAGCGCGCTGGGGCCCACGGGGCCGTCACTCTCGCGCAGCACGGCGAGCAGGCGGCCACGACACTGACGGTCGGTCCCGGCCCAGGTCTGGGCCTTGCGCGGCGGCCCGTCGTAGGCCGGATGGCCGGCCAGCCGCCACGCGCACTGGTCCTGCACGGGGCAGGCGGTGCAGCGCGGCCGGGCCGCGGTGCACACGAGGGCACCGAGCTCCATGACCGCGACTGCCCACGTGGCGGCCGTGGCCTCGTCGTCGGGAAGCAGCGCCGTGGCGAGGTCGCGCTCGGCCCTGGTCACGGCGGCGCTCGGGAACTCCCCGGCGCCGATCGCGCGCGCGAGCACCCGCCGCACGTTGGTGTCGAGCACGACGTGGCGCTGGCCGAAGGCGAAGCTCGCCACGGCCGCCGCGGTGTAGTCGCCCACACCGGGCAGGCTGAGCAGGTCGTCGTAGGACGAGGGCACCTCGCCGGCGTACCTCTCGACGATGGCGAGCGCCGCTGCGTGCAGCCGCAGCGCCCGACGTGGGTAGCCGAGGCGACCCCAGGCGCGCACCGCTTCGCCGCTGGACTCGGCGGCCAGCGCCGCGGGAGTGGGCCAGCGCGCGAGCCATTGCTCGTGGACGGGCAGGACCCGCGCGACCGGGGTCTGTTGCAGCATGAGCTCGGAGACCAGCACCGACCAGGCGCTGACCTCCGGCCGTCGCCACGGCAGGTCGCGAGCGTGCTCGTCGTACCAACGCAGGATCGGCGCGTGGAGGGACCCTGGCTCGCTCATCGTCGGTCATTCTCCCCGGTGTGGCACCGCGGTCCGGGCCGGTCGGCTGGTTAGCGTCGGACTATGTCGCTCACGCGGGGATCCCTGCCCGCCGGGGTGTACTGGCGACGTCGTGCGCTCGTCCTGGGGTCGGCCGTGCTCCTGGTGTTCACCGTCGTCAGGGGAGTCGGCGGCGGTGGCGAAGTATCAGGGGAGGGCCAGGCCGCTCGCGTTGCGGCCGAGCCGACCGCGCCTCCGGGCGTGCGGGAGATCAAGAAGCCCAAGGTGAAGAAGGCCGAGAGCCGGCGCGACGACCCGACGGACAAGGACCCTGAGGACCAGCCCACCGAGACCATGCCGCCGCTCGCCATCCCTGAGGGCTACTGCGTCGACGGCGACATCGCGGTCACCCCGTCGGTCGAGGACGCGGTGGCCGGCCGCGACGTCGCCATCGTCCTCCAGCTCCGCACCCTGTCGGTCGAGGCGTGCACCTGGCGGGTCTCGCCGGCGCACGTGGCGCTCAAGGTCACCTCGGGGGACGACGACATCTGGTCCAGCCGGGAGTGCCCCGGTGCGATCGCCGCGCAGGAGGTCACCGTCCGGCGCGACGTCACCTCCACGATCGACGTCGTCTGGAACGCCAAACGGTCCGACCCCCGGTGTAGCGGCTTCACCGAGTGGGCGCTGCCGGGGTTCTACCACGTCGTCGCCGCCGCCCTCGGTGGCGAACCCTCCAACGTCCAGTTCGAGCTCGACGAGCCCAAGGCCAAGGTCGTGACCGAGACGGTCACCGCCGAGCCCGAGCAGGGCAAGGGCAAGGGCAAGGGCACAGGCAGGGACAAGGGTAGGAGCGGGCAGGGTGAACCGGACGGCGGCAAGGCCAAGCCGGACGGTGGCAAGGCGAAGCCCGACGGCGCCCAGGAACCCGACGAGCCGAAGCCGGAGAAACCGCGGCGTCAGCGATAGTCCCTGACGGAACGGTCGTTATCCACTGTGGATAACGACGTTTTCGTCAGAGAGGACCGCTAGGTCTCAGCTCACCGGGTCTCGACACGCGGGTCGCGGGTTCGCGGGCTCACCCGCGCCGCTCGCTCGACCACCATCACGCGCCGCTGAGGCTGGCTTCTCAGCTCGCCGGGTCTCAACACGCGGGTCGCGGGTTCGCAAGCTCACCCGCGCCGCTCGCTCGACCACCATCACGCGCCGCTGAGGCTGCTTCTCAGCTCGCCGGGTCTCGACACGCGGGTCGCGGGTTCGCGGGCTCACCCGCGCCGCTCGCTCGACCACCATCAGCACTGCTTCGCAAGCTCAGCAGTGCTACACATACCTCTCCAGGATCGTCGACTCGGCGAGGCGGGAGAGCCCCTCACGGACCGAGCGGGCGCGGAGCTCGCCGACGCCGTCGACGGCCTGCAGGTCGTCGATCCCGGCCGACAGCAGCTTCTGCAGGGTTCCGAAGTGGGCGACCAACCGGTCGACCACGGGGACAGGGAGTCGCGGGACCTTGGCCAGCAGGCGGTAGCCGCGGGGGGCGACGGCTCCGTCGAGGTGCTCGCTACTCCCGAGGCCTAGCACCCGGGCCGCTGAGGCCGGGTCGACGAGCTCGGTCGCCGACAGGGCGTCGAGCCGGGCCAGGACGTCCTCGGGTCGTTTCGTACGCCGGCCCGACGGCAGGTAGTCACGGATCACCAGCTCGCGCTCGGTGTCGACCCCGGTGACCAGCTCCTCCAGCTGCAGGGACAGCAGACGGCCGTCGGTGCCGAGCTCGAGCACGTAGCCCTCGATCTCGCGAGCGATCCGGGTGACCATCTCGAGACGCTGGGCGACGACCGCGACGTCGCGGACCGTGACGAGGTCCTCGATCTCCAGCGCGGACAGGGTGCTGGAGACCTCGTCGAGCCGGAGCTTGTAGCGCTCCAGCGTCGCCAGGGCCTGGTTGGCCCGGGAGAGGATCTGGCTCGATCCCTCCAGGACGTGCCGGGTCTCCCCGACGTAGGCCGCGATGATCTGCATCGACTGCGAGACCGAAATGACGGGGAAGCCGGTCTGCTTGGCCACCCGCTCGGCGGTGCGGTGCCGCGTGCCGGTCTCCTCGGAGGGGATCGTGTGGTCGGGCATCAGGTGGACTGCAGCGCGGAGGATCCGGGTGACCTCCTTGTCGACGATGATGCCGCCGTCCATCTTGGCCAGCTCGCGGAGCCCGGTGGCCGTGAAGGGCACGTCGAGGGTGAAGCCGCCGGTGGAGATGGAGTCGACCAGCCGGTCGTGACCGAGCACGATCAACGCGCCGGTGCGCCCTCGCAGGATGCGCTCGAGCCCGTCGCGCAGCGCGGTGCCGGGTGCGATCTCGGCCAGGGTGGCGCGCAGGCGCAGCTGCTCGTCGGTCCGGTCCGCCACGCGTGAACTCTAGTGCCCTTGCAGCGGTCTCACCGTTGACGACGCTCAGTCGCCGACGGCCTCGAGTCCCGGCGCTCGGCGCTTGGCCGCACCGTCGACGTCGAGCACCCGCAGCGCGGTGCGCACGTCGGGCACCGCCAGGACGCGCATCCCGTCGACGACGAGGTCACGGTCGGCCCCCCGCATCGACCGGTCCCCGCGCTCGCGCGGCACCACCGCCATCGAGAAGCCGAGCCGCGCGGCCTCGGCGAGCCGCTGCGGCTGGTCGCGGACGCGGCGCAGCTCGCCGGCCAGCCCGATCTCGCCGAAGGCGACGACCCGGGGTGGCGGCAGCGTGGAGTACGTCGCCGTGGCCAGCGCGACCGCGACCGGAAGGTCACTGGCCGGGTCGTGCAGGCGCGCGCCGCCGACCGTCGAGGCGAAGACGTCGTGGGCGTGGAGCCGGATGCCGCAGTGCTGCTGCAGGACGGCGAGGACCATGGCCACCCGCGAGGACTCCAGCCCCGACGTCGTACGGCGGGGACGCTCCAACGCGGAGGGTGTGACCAGCGCCTGGACCTCGGCCAGCAGGGGCCGGCGACCCTCCATCGTCACCGCCACGCAGGTCCCCGACACCTGACCGTGGTGGTCCTCGACGAACAGTCCGGTGGGGTCGGTGACCGCCACGATCCCCTGGGAGGAGAGGTCGAAGCACCCGACCTCGTCGACGGGACCGAAACGGTTCTTCATCGCGCGCACCATCCGGAACCGGGAGTTGCGGTCCCCCTCGAAGTGCAGCACCACGTCGACGACGTGCTCGAGCACCCGAGGGCCGGCGATCGAGCCGTCCTTGGTCACGTGGCCGACGATGATGACGGTGATGTTGCGCGTCTTGGCCACGCGCACGAGCGCGGCCGCGACCTCCTTCACCTGGGTGACCCCACCGGGGACGCCCTCCACACCACTGGCGCCGATGGTCTGGATGGAGTCGACGACGAGCAGCTCGGGGCGCACCTCCTCGATGTGGGTGAGCACCGCGCTCAGGTCGGTCTCGGCGGCGAGGAACAGCTCGTCGTGGACCGCCGAGGTGCGGTCGGCGCGCATCCGGACCTGCGAGGCCGACTCCTCACCGGAGACGTAGAGCGTGCGGCGGCGGGACTTGGCGGTCTGCGCCGCCACCTCCAGCAGCAGGGTGCTCTTGCCGACGCCGGGCTCACCGGCGAGCAGGATGGCCGCACCCGGCACGAGACCGCCGCCGAGCACCCGGTCGAGCTCATCGACCCCGCTGCTGCGCGAGGTGGACTCGTCGGCACGCACCAGCCCGATCGGGACGGCCGGGGCCGAGACCGGTCCGGCGGAGGCGCGCAGCGTCGGTGCGGAGGCCTCCACGACCGAGCCCCAGGCCTGGCACTCACCGCAGCGCCCCACCCACTTCGAACTCTCCCAGCCGCACTCCGTGCAGCGGTGGGCCGGACGGGGGGGGCGAGGGGCGGACTTGGCCATGAGGGTGACGCTAGGCGACCGCGCCGACAACCGGCGTACGCCACCCTGCGCGCCCCTTATGCTGTGGACAAGCGGTCGATTGGATCGTTCCAGGGACGGAGGTGGCGCAGTGGAGCGGATGCTGGGGCGGGTCTCGCTGGTGCCGCCGACCCTGGCCGACGTGGCCGAGCTCGCGGGCGTCTCGCGACAGACGGTGTCCAACGCCGTCAACAACCCCGAGCTGCTGCGTCCCGACACCCTCGTGCGGGTGCAGGAGGCCATCGCCGAGCTCGGCTACAAGCCCAACCGCGCCGCCCGCAACCTGCGCACCCGCTCGAGCCACCTGATCGGCCTCCCGATGAACCCGGCCCAGGAGGGCACCGCCAACGCCACGATGGACCGGTTCGTCCACTCGCTGGTGGAGACCTCACGCGAGGCGGGCTACCACGTGCTGCTGTTCGCGGGGGATCCCCTGGACCCGCTCGACGGGTACGACGAGCTCCTCCGCTCCACCGCTGTCGACGCCTTCGTCGTCACCGACACCTACCTCGGCAACCCCCAGGCGGCCTGGCTCCGTGAGCGGCGTGCGCCGTTCGTCTCCTTCGGCCGGCCGTGGGACGACCCCGGGGCCCGGCACCCCTGGGTCGACGTCGACGGCGCGGCCGGCGCCGACCTCGCGACCTCCCACCTGCTCGACCAGGGCCACACCCGGGTGGCCTGGATCGGGTGGCGCAAGGACTCGTGGATCGGTGAGGACCGTCGGGCGGGCTGGGCGCGGGCCCTGCGCTCCCGCGGGCTCGCCACCTCCGGCCTGGCCTCGCGCGTCGAGGACACCGTCGACAGCGGCCGCGAGGCAGCGGCCGTGCTGCTCGACGAGGCGCACCCCTCGGCGTTCGTCTGCGCCTCCGACACCTTGGCGATGGGCGTGCTGCACACCCTGGGGGAGCGGGGTCTGACTCCTGGTCACGACGTGGCGGTGGTCGGCTTCGACGACTCCCAGGTCGCGCAGGTCGTGCACCCGGGGCTCACCTCGGTGCGCCAGCCGCTCGAGCAGGTGGCCGTCGAGATCGTCAAGGCCCTCGAGGGCCTGCTCGGTCACCCGCCGAGCACCGCCGCCGGCGTGCTCCTCACGCCGTCGCTCGCGCTGCGCGGCACCAGCTAGAAGCTCTTCGTCCAGAGGTTGACCGCGTAGTCGACCTCGGTGCCCGCGTGCTCGGCGAGCACCGTCGCGGCCACCGGCCCCGGCAGCTCGATGCGTACGACGGCCTCGAGGTCCTCGCGCGAGGCGAAGGAGGCGCCCATGTCGACCGGCGTACGCGTCCATCCGTGGCGCGACCAGAACCGCTCGACCTCGACCGGCGCGGGCAGGTGGGGGTAGGCGCGCCGGAACCACGCTCCCCACGTCGAGCGCGACCCGTCGTTGTCGATCACCAGCGCCACACCGCCGCGTCGCACGACCCGGTCGAGCTCGCGCAGCCCCGGCTCGCAGCCGGGACCGAAGAAGTAGGCCGAGCGCGCGTGCGCGATGTCGACCGACGACGCGGGCAGCGGGAGCGACTGAGCCGTGCCCGCGATCACCGTGACGTTGTCGAGACCACGCGTACGCCGGCGGGCCAGGCCCACGAGACCCTCGTGCGGCTCCACACCCACGATGCTGCGCGAACGGGAGGCGAAGAGCGGCAGGTGGAACCCGGACCCGCAACCCACGTCGAGCACGTCGGCGCCCTCCCAGCGGACGGCCGCGAGCAGGGCGGCGTCGAGTCGACCGTGCGGGTCGAGGGCGCGATTCTCGACCTCGTAGGTCGCGGTGTGCCGCCAGATGTTGGGGCTCGGGATCGTGCCGGAGATCAGGTGACGGCTTCGCCCACCGGGTCTCGGCTCACCCGTCACGACCTCGTACCTCGCTCGTGGGGCTCGCTCGACCTGGTTCGCCACGGGCGCCGCGCGTCCCGCGCGTCCCCCTGCTCCTTCAGATGCGGACGAGCCCGGCCGGGGTCTGGACCTTGGCGGCGATGATGCCGGGGGTCCCGTGGGGGGCGACCCATTCGACCTTGACGTCCTCGAGCGGGGCCTCGACGGTCTCGCCGAGCCACTCGCTGACCCGCTGCGGGTCGCCGGCGATCTCCAGGCACGCAAGGGAGATGCGGCCGTCGGCACCGGAGCTGGGGTGGAGGTCGCTGGGGAGTCCCACTCGATGAAGAACGGCAGCTGCGGGTCGGCGATCAGGCCGTTGACGCCGATCTGCTGCCAGACCAGCTCGGTGCCGTCGGGGCGGTGCCGGCTGCCGGTGGCCGAGGCGCGACCGAGCCGCTCCTCGACCGGGGTGATGTCGTCGACAGCGACGACCCAGCCGAGCCAGCCGCCGCCGAGCGCCGAGCGGGCGCGGACGGCCTGGCCGAAGGGCGCCTTGTCGGAGGCGGGGTGGTCGAGCACCTCGACGATCTCGAGGTAGGTGTCGTCGGCCATCGGCAGGATCATGTTGCGGGTGCCGAAGCGGGGGTGGACGCCGCCGTCACGAACTGCGGTGCCGAGCAGGTCACCGATCCGCTGTCGCGGTGCCGACCAGGCCATCGGGCCCTGCGGCGTACGACAGGTGGTCGAGGCGCATGCCGAGCATTCTGCGGGAGTGACGCGCAGCACCATCACCCGGGGGTCGAGGTGTCTCGACGTCGAGAGAACGGCCTCAGCGAGGGTCGGCGGGGTGCAGCGCCAGCGCCGACCGCGACCGCACGTGGGCCTCGCAGTGCCGCACCAGCTCGTCGTACGCCGCCCTGCCCATCAGCTCGGTCAGCTCGGGCTCGTGGGTGACGAAGACGGGCTCGACGGCGACGTGGGCCTCGGTGTTGCCCGAGCAGTACCAGTCCAGGTCGTGGCCGCCGGGGCCCCAGCCGCGGCGGTCGTACTCGCCGATCGTCACCTCGGTGTAGGTCGTTCCGTCGGTGCGCTCGACGTCGCGGAACGTGCGTCGGATGGGCAGCTGCCAGCACACGTCGGGCTTGGTCTCGAAGGGGTTCTGGCCGCGCTGCAGCGGCCAGCCCGTGCAGCGCGCAGCCGGCGCCGCTCTGCCCGTCGGCGGTGCGGAAGTCGGGGCGGTTGTGGAAGATGCACGCCTGCTGGCCGTCGACCTCGACGACCCGGTCTTCCGCTCGCCCTCGTCGTCCTTCTCGACCCAGTCCTCGGTGCGGACCTGGCCGGCCCGGGTGGAGCTGCCACTGGTCCGGGGTCAGCATCTCGACGTACGCCGCCACCCGCTGCTCGTCGTCCTTGTCGGCGAAGTGCGCGCCGAGCGTGCAGCAGCCGACGTCGGGCGAGGTGTCGTAGATGCCCGGGCAGCCCTGGCCGAAGATGCACATGTAGCTCGACGTGAGCCAGGTCAGGTCGCAGCGCATCACCTCGGACTCGTCGGCCGGGTTGACGAACTCCACGAACGCGCGCGGGAAGACCAGGTCGACCTCGGGCATGGCCGCAACCCTACGTGCGGTCCGAGCGCGCCCCGAAACTCGGCCCGGGACGACGCAGTCTTGTCGTCCAAGGCCGAGTTTCGTCGGTCGGCCGACGAAACTCGCGCCGCCCGGACGGTTCACCCCCCGAGTAGCGTGGGTGCCATGCGCTTGGGCGTGCTCGACATCGGGTCCAACACCGGACACCTCCTGGTCGTCGACGCCCACGACGGCGCCGCCCCGCTGCCGGCCTACTCCTACAAGCAGCCGCTGCGCCTGGCCGAGCACCTCGACGACCGACGGTGCCGTCGCACCACCGGCATCGACGAGCTGACGTCCTTCACCGCCGAAGCGCTCGTCGTCGCAGAGGAGAAGGGCTGCGAGGACCTGCTGTCCTTCGCCACGTCCGCGGTGCGCGAGGCCACCAACTCCGAGGCGGTGCTGCGCCACGTCCGCGAGCGCACCGGCGTCAACCTCACCGTGCTCTCCGGTGAGGACGAGGCGCGCCTGACCTTCCTGGCCGTACGTCGGTGGTTCGGCTGGTCGGCCGGACGGCTCGCCGTCTTCGACATCGGCGGCGGCTCGCTCGAGATCGCAGCCGGCAGCGACGAGCGGCCCGACGTGGCCTGGTCGCTGCCGCTCGGTGCTGCGCGGCTGGCGCGACGCTGGTGGTCGACGATCCGTCGACGAGAGCAGGCTCGCGGCCTGCGCAAGGAGATCCGGGCCGACATCGCCCGCGACGCGGGCAACCTGCTGCGCGCGGGCCCTCCGCACCGTGCGGCCGCCACGTCCAAGACCTTCCGGTCGCTGGCCCGGATCTGTGGCGCCGCCCCCTCCGCGCGACGGAGCCCTGGTGCCACGCACCCTGCCGCTCACCGACCTGCGTGAGTGGATCCCCAAGCTGGTGGCGATGTCCGACGAGGAGCTCGCCGAGCTGCCCGGCGTCTCGCCGAGCCGCACCCACCAGATCGTGCCCGGCGCGCTGGTGGCCGAGGCCTGCATGGACATCTTCGACCTCGACGTCGCTCGAGATCTGCCCGTGGGCGCTGCGCGAGGGCGTGATCCTCGAGCGCATCGACACGATCAGCGTGCGGGACGAGTGAGCAGATGACGCGAGCATGAGCCAGCCCCGCATCGGACTCTCGACGGCCTCGGTCTATCCCGAGTCGTCGGCCCACGCCTTCGCGTACGCGGCCGACCTCGGCTACGACACGGTCGAGGTGATGGTCGGCATCGACGCGCTGAGCCAGCAGACCTCCGCGGTCAAGCAGCTCTCCGAGCACCACGAGCTCCCGATCAGTGCCGTGCACGCACCCTGCCTGCTCTTCACCCAACGGGTCTGGGGGACCGACCCCTGGGGCAAGCTCGAACGCTCGGCGGAGATGGCACGCGAGGTCGGCGCCGAGGTGGTCGTCGTGCACCCGCCGTTCCGCTGGCAGCGCGACTACGCCGCCAACTTCGTCAACGGCATCGCCGCGCTCGAGGAGTCCACGGGCATCGCGTTCGCCGTCGAGAACATGTACCCGTGGCGGGCCTCCTCGCGTCGCGGCATGGAGATGTACCTCCCCGGCTGGGACCCGTCGGCCGAGACCTACGCCAACACCACCATCGACCTCTCCCACGCAGCGATCGCCGGCTCCGACGTCATCGAGATGGCCGAGCGTCTAGGTGACCGGCTGCGCCACGTCCACCTCACCGACGGGAGCGGGTCGGCCAAGGACGAGCACCTGGTCCCCGGTCGGGGCGCGATGCGGGCGGACGACTTCCTGCGCCACCTCGCGAGCATCGGCTTCGCCGGCGAGATCGTGGTCGAGATCAACACCCGGAGGTGCACGACGCGGGAGGAGCGGGAGGACGACCTGCGCGAGTCCCTGGCCTTCGCTCGCGAGCACGCGAGGGTCGCCCGGGCTGATCGGGCGCCTCGGACGCTCGGCGTAACCTGGCGAGATGGCGTTGCTCCGCGAACCCCTCCTCCTGCTGTCGCGCAGTGCGGCGGTCCAGCGGCTGGTCGGCTCGATGCCGGTCTCGGCCGGGATCGTGCGTCGCCACGTGCCCGGCGAGACGACCGAGGCGGCGGCCCGGGCCACCCAGGAGCTGGTCGACCAGGGTCTCGAGGTGACGCTCGACTTCCTGGGCGAGGACACCCTGGACGCCGAGCAGGCCGACGCGACCGTGGCGGCGTACGTCGAGCTCCTCAAGGACCTCGGCTCCCGTGGGCTCACCCGGCACGCGGAGGTCTCCGTCAAGCTGTCAGCGGTGGGTCAGGCCATCCCCGACATCGGCGAGAAGCTGGCCCTCGAGAACGCGCGCACGATCTGCCGAGCAGCGCGCAACGCGGGCACCACGGTCACCCTCGACATGGAGGACCACACCACCACCGACTCGACGCTGGAGATCCTGCGCGACCTGCGCAAGGACTTCCCCGAGACCGGCGCGGTGCTCCAGGCCTACCTCCACCGCACCGAGGCGGACTGCCGGCAGCTGGCCTACGAGGGCTCGCGGGTGCGCCTGTGCAAGGGCGCCTACAACGAGCCCGAGTCGGTCGCGTTCAGCGACCGCGTCGACGTCGACAGGTCCTACGTCCGCTGCCTGAAGGTGCTGCTCGGCGGTCAGGGCTATCCGATGATCGCGACCCACGACCCCCGGATGATCGAGATCGCGGCGTCGCTGGCCTCCCGGTTCGGCCGGGCCCAGGGGACCTATGAGTTCCAGATGCTCTACGGCATCCGACCCGAGGAGCAGAAGCGTCTCGCCGCCGCCGGGGAGACGGTGCGCGTCTACGTGCCCTACGGCGGCCAGTGGTACGGCTACCTCATGAGAAGGCTCGCCGAGCGCCCGCAGAACCTGACATTCTTCCTGCGCTCACTCATCTCCAAGAAGTAGGAGGTACCTCCCATGGCCCAGACCGCCATCCTCGGCGCCGGCGTCATGGGCGAGACCCTGCTCTCGGGCCTGGTCCGAGCCGGCCGCCGCGTCGACAACCTGCTGGTCGGGGAGAAGCGTCCCGAGCGCGCTGCCGAGCTCGAGGAGAGGTACGGCGTCGCCGTCGTCTCCAACGTCGAGGCGGCCGCGAAGGCCGACACCGTCGCGATCGTGGTCAAGCCGCAGGACATGGCCGACCTGCTCGACGAGATCGCCCCGTCGCTGCGGGCCGGACAGCTGATCGTCTCGCTGGCCGCCGGGATCACGACCGCCTTCATCGAGTCGCGCGTGCCCGCGGGCGTCGCCGTCGTGCGGGTCATGCCCAACACCCCGGCCCTGGTCGACGAGGGCATGGCAGCGATCTCGCCGGGCTCGCACTGCGACGAGGAGCACCTCGCCGAGGCCGAGGCGCTCATGGGCTCGGTCGGTCGCGTCGTGCGGATCCCGGAGCGCCAGCAGGACGCCGTCACGGCGATCAGCGGCTCCGGACCGGCGTACATCTTCTTCGTGGTCGAGTCGATGATCGAGGCCGGCGTGCACCTCGGCCTGCCACGGACCACGGCCACCGAGCTCGTCATCCAGACCCTGGTCGGCTCCGCCAAGATGCTGCGCGAGACCGGCACCCACCCGACCGTCCTGCGCGAGCAGGTCACCTCTCCCGGCGGCACCACCGCCTCAGCCCTGCGTGAGCTGGAGATCCACAAGGTCCGCGCCGCGTTCCTCGCCGCCATGGAGGCCGCCCGCGACCGGTCGCGGGAGCTCGCCGAGGGAACTGACGTCGACGAGGCGGAACGCTTCCGCTCCGGCTCGCGTCGGAGCACCATGAGGTCCTTTCTCGGCCTGCTCGTCGTGCCCCTCGCGCTCGGAGCGTGCGGCGACGACGGTGAGACTGCGTCCGGAGGGTGGGCGCGGCTGCCGGACCTCCCGTTCGCCACCTCGCTCCCCATCACGGCATGGACCGGCGAGGAGGTGCTGGTCGTCGGTGGGGACACCCGCCCGTGCCCGCCCAACGCCGGCTGCGCCAACCCGTCCCGCATCATCACGACCGGAGCGGCGTACGACGTCGACGACGAGCGGTGGCGCCCGATCGCCGACGCACCCCAGCCGCTGGCCGGCTACGACCGGTCGACCTTCGTCGACGGCACGCTGGTCGTCCAGACCGACGAGGGGCGGACCTGGCTGGCCTACGACGTCGCCGAGGACGCGTGGCGGCGGTTGCCCGCTCCGCCGGAGCCGACCCTCGACGCCGGCTCGCTGACCGCCGACGGCTCGGGGTTCGTGGCCCTGACCGAGAGCCGAGGGGTGGTGCGCCACGACCTGGGACGCGCGTGGGTGCCCTACCCCGACCCGCCCCTCCGGCCGGTGACGGCGGTGGCCATCGGCAACGGGATCGCGGTGTCCTCGGCGGACGGCGCGATCACGGTCTGGGACGGCCAGGAGTGGTCTCCACCCCAGCCGGTCCCGCAGGCCAACCCGTTCCGGCACTGGACAGGAGAGGCGCTGGTCGAGATCGACCCCCAGGAGTACGACGACGTACCCGCCGGCGGCCGCTACGAGCCCGACTCAGGAGAGTGGACGGCGTCTGGAGGTCCCCGGAGCCGCCGGCGACCACGCCTGGTCGGTCAACGCCGCATCCGGTGCGCTGGTAGCGGCCTGGGGCCACCTCTACGACGACCGCGACGGGTCGTTCACTGCGCTGCCCGACCCGGGCCTGGACGACTACCGCGACAGCATCGGCTCGGTGATCATCGACGGCGGCGTCGTCGTGGTGGGCGGTGCAGGCGGCCGGGACGACTACGGCCCGGTCGACGAGGCCTGGGTCTGGACTCCGTGAGCCCGGGCTGGCTCACAAGCCCACCGCCGCTCGAGCGGCGGCGAGCACCGGTGCAGTGACCTCGCGACACCGTTCCTCGCCGGTGGCGTAGACCCGGTCGACGAAGGCCGGGTCGGCGGTGAGCTCGGCGTAGCGCGCCCGGATCGGCGCCAGCCGCTCCACCACGCCTCGGTGACGGCTGCCTTGAGAGCGCCGTACGTGGTGATGTCGTCGGCGGACCCGCCGCAGGCCACCAGGATCTCCACCAGGTTGGTGACACCGGGTTTCGCCGACCGGTCGGCTCGGACGGCCCCAGCGCCGATCTCGCTGTCAGTGACGGCGCGGGCGACCTTGCGGCGTACGACGTCTGGCGGGTCGAGCAGGAAGACCGAACCCGCCGCGTCGGCGGACTTGCTCATCTTGCGGGTGGGGTCGGTGAGGTCCATGACCCTCGCCGCCCTCGGCGGCACGGACAGCTCCGGCACGGTGAAGACCTCGCCGTAGGTGGCGTTGAAGCGAAGCGCCAGGTCGCGGGTCAGCTCGACGTGCTGGCGCTGGTCGTCACCCACGGGCACGTGGGCCGGCCGGTAGAGCAGGATGTCGGCGGCCATCAGCACCGGGTAGGTGAACAGCGAGCACCGCGTCGAGGCCGTGCGCTTCTCCTTGAACTGGATCATGCGTCCCGAGCTCGCCGGTGGTGGCCACGCACTCGAGCAGGTAGGCCAGCGACGTGTGCGTCGGGACCCGGCTCTGGACGAAGAGCGTCGAGCCGGTCGAGGCCGACGGCCAGCAGCAGCGTCGCCAGCTCTCGCGTGCGATCGCGCAGCAGTCGGGCGTCATGCGGGATCGTCATCGCGTGCAGGTCGGAGACGCCGAAGAACGCATCCGTTCCACTGCGCCTGACGCATCGGCTCGAGCGCGCCGACAGGTTGCCGAGCGTGAGTCGGCCGGACGGGGTCAGCAGGGAGAGGGTGCGGTACATGGGGTGCTCCTGGGGTGAGAGCCCACGGGGTCTCGACACGCTCGACCAACGACGACGGCCGCCCGTGGGCGGCCGTGTGAAGGGTGTGCTTCAGGGAGGGTCCGCCGTCAGGCGGCCCACCAGGTGTTCGAGTACGACGTCAGCACGGGCCGAACATGTCACGGATCACGGCGGGTAGTCCGACGGTGGCTCGAAGAGCACGAGCCACCAGATCCAGTACGCCTGGCCGACGAACCCGAGGCCACCCAGACATGCCGTCCGCCACCGGCCAGCTACTCGCGATCGGCGCCGACCAGCACCAGCGCGAGCGGGAAGAGCGGCACCAGGTAGCGGAACACCGACGTGTTGCCGTCGACCACCGCGACGAGATAGACGGCGTACGCGGCTGCCCACACCCGCAGGCGGACGTCGATCCCCGATGCGACGCGCGGCAGGAGCGCGGCGAGCGACACGAGCACCGCCAAGCCGAGCGCGACGACCGGCAGCACGAACCCCGCTCCTCGTACTCCGCGGCGTACCTCGCGACGTCCACCCACGGCTGCCAGAAGCTGGATCTCGGCGGCCCCGCGCCACGCGGTCATCGTCTCGGGGTAGGCCGACCGGATGCCGGTGCGCCACCACGCGATCCCGGCCCACAGCAGGCCGGAGGCCCCGGTGGCCGCGACCGCTGCCGAGGATCGCCACCTGCTCACGACGGCCCAATGGCGTCGTACGCCGTGCGCGCCAGCGCACCACGACGGCGACCAGCACGACCACCGACAGCGGCAGCGCGATCGGCCGGGTCAGGCCGAGCACGAGGGCCACGGCGCCGGCCCACCACCACCTGCGGTCGAAGACCAGCACGAGGTAAGTCGTCAGCAGCAGCATCGCCCACGACTCCGTGTAGGCCAGCTGCAGCACCGGTGCCGCGGGCATCGCCGCCCAGACCGCCACCGCGCCCAGGGCCGGGCCGGCCGGGACCGACCTCGCGAAGAGCTTGGCCATCAGAACGGCGGCACCGATTCCCGCGGCGAGGGCGAGGGCGGGTGCGACCGACGCGAACCCCAGGCCCGTCAGGGCCATCACGCCCCGGCAGAGGAACGGGAAGACCGGGTAGAAGGCCCAGGGGTTCTGCTGGACGCGGCCGTCCTCACCGACGGGCAGCTCCTCGGGATAGCCGTCGGCTGCGATCCGTTGGTACCACTGCGCGTCCCACGACATGGCCAGGTCGACGTCGTCGGGGCTCGGACCCGTGACACCGGGGAACCACACCTGCTCGCGGGCCGCGACCACCAGCAGCACCTCGCTCACGACCCGGATAGCCACGTAGAGCACCGCTGCCCGCACCTCGATCCGACCCCACAGCCCGGCCGCCACCCCCGGGGTGCCTCCTTCTGCGTGGCCGCCATCCCCCCATCCTCCAGGGAGTCCGCGCATGGCGCGGTCCCCGGTGGCGAAGACGAGATGCCCCGGTGCCGCCACGCCCTCCCGCCGCCCGCTGGTTGAGCAGGGCGCCCTGGCGCTGACCGCTGGTTGAGGAGGGCGCCCCGACGTGGCCCTCGGTGGTTGAGGAGGGCGCTCTGGCGCCCGTCTCGAAACCCGGGTGTCAGTAGGGTCGAGGACATGGTCGACGCTCGGGTGCCCGGGGCCGGCGACGGTGGTCTTCGACTCGAGCCTGACCGACTACGACTTCGGCGCCAGCCACCCGATGTCGCCGGTGCGCGTCGACCTGACCATGCGCCTCGCCGCCGACCTCGGCATCACCGGGGTCGACGCGACTCCGGCTCGTCGGAGCGCCCATGGCCGACCTCGACCAGATCGCCACCGTCCACGATCCGGCGTTCATCGAGGCGGTCGAGCGGGCGGGCGTGCGGGTGGAGCCGGAGGAGCTGCGCGGGCTCGGCACCGACGACAACCCCGTCTTCGCCCACATGCACACCGCGGCCGCCCACGTCGTCGGCGCGACCCTCGAGGCCTTTCGGCAGGTGTGGAGCGGTGAGTCGGTGCACTCGGCGAACATCACCGGCGGCCTCCACCACGCGATGCGCGACCGCGCATCGGGCTTCTGCATCTACAACGACGTCGCCATCGGCATCCAGTGGCTGCTCGACCAGGGCGCCGAGCGAAGTGGCCTACGTCGACGTCGACGTCCACCACGGCGACGGGGTCGAGGCGATCTTCTGGGACGACCCCAGGGTGCTCACGATCTCCCTGCACGAGACCGGACAGATGCTCTTTCCCGGCACCGGCTTCGCCGACGACGTCGGTGGCGCCGAGGCCGAGGGGTACGCCGTCAACGTCCCCCTTCCGCCCGGCACCGGCGACCCGGGCTGGTTGCGCGCGTTCCACGCGGTCGTGCCCCCGCTGGTGCGCGCGTTCCGGCCCGACGTCCTCGTCACTCAGCACGGGTGCGACTCCCACGCAGCCGACCCGCTGGCCCACCTGATGCTGAGCGTCGACGGGCAGCGCGCGGCGTACCTCGCGCTGCACGACCTGGCCCACGAGGCCGCTGGCGGGCGGTGGGTCGCGACCGGCGGAGGGGGGTACGCCATCGTCGACGTCGTGCCCCGCGCCTGGAGCCACCTGCTGGCGATCGTCGGGGGACGTCCCCTCGATCCGGCGACAGCCACGCCGGAGGCCTGGCGCGAGCACGTCGCGAGCCTCGGGCGGAAGGCTCCGGGCACGATGACCGACGGACGGGCGCCCTCCTTCCGCGACTGGAGCGAGGGCTACGACCCCGAGACGTGGCTGGACCGGGAGGTCCACGGACCCGCACCGGCGTCTTCCCCCTGCATGGTCTAGACCCGATGCCCTGAGGAGGGCTCTGAGCGGCCCGCGTCAAGGGGACACGCCGAGGCACCACCAGCGACTCCAGTCCAGCCCTTCCCCAGGAGTCACAGGAGGCCCTATCCTCGCCCCGACGCGTTCGTGCGATCACCGGCGGGGAAGCCGGTGGCGAGCGCACAGAAAGATCGGTGCCTGCTATGTCTGAATCCAGGCCGGACTCCACCTTCATGACCGTCGCCGAGGTCGCCGTCCGCATGCGGGTCTCGAAGATGACCGTCTACCGCCTCGTCCACAACGGCGAGCTGCCCGCGGTCCAGGTCGGCCGCTCCTTCCGCATCCGCGAAGAGGACGTCGACGAGTACCTGCGCAAGAGCTTCTACACCGCCGGCTGACCGGCTCGGGCTCGACTCCCAGCAGCCCGTCGGCCCGTTCACTCGAGGGGCCCGCCGTTTCGGCCTGCTCCGAGCCACGGCTAGGCTGTCCCGGTCCTGCGGGCACTTCCGACCTGGGGACGCAACGGTCGAGAGGACTTTCGTGGGCTCAGTCATCAAGAAGCGGCGCAAGCGCATGGCGAAGAAGAAGCACCGCAAGCTGCTGAAGAAGACGCGCGTCCAGCGTCGCAAGCTCGGCAAGTAGCCAGCGACTCATCCTCGGGCTGACTGGCTGCGCGGCAAGGTCGTCCTCGTCACCGGTGTCTCTCGCGACCTCGGTCGCAAGTTCGCGCGCGCCGTCGCAGCCGATCCCGGCGTCGACCGCGTGGTCGGCGTCGACGTCGTCCCTCCGCGCGGCGACATCGGCGACGTGTCCTTCCAGCGCGCCGACATCCGCAACCCCGTCATCGCGAAGATCATCGCCAAAGAGGACGTCGACACCGTCGTCCACATGAGCGTCATCGCCACCCCCGGCAGCGCCGGCGGGTCGCAACACGATGAAGGAGCTCAACGTCATCGGGACCATGCAGCTGCTCGCTGCGTGCCAGAAGGCCCCCAGCGTGCGGCACCTCGTGGTCAAGTCCACGACGACGGTCTACGGCGCGAGTAACCGCGACCCGGCCATGTTCACCGAGGACATGGAGCCGCGGCGCGCCCCCGCGCCGGCTACGCCAAGGACGTTGCCGAGATCGAGGGCTACGTCCGCGGGTTCGCGCGCCGACGTGGCGATGTCCGCGTGACGATGTTGCGCGCCGCCAACGTCATCGGGCCGGCGATCAGTAGCCCGATCACGTCGTACTTCCGCCTGCCGGTGATCCCCACGGTCCTCGGCTTCGACCCACGCCTGCAGTTCCTGCACCAGCAGGACCTCATCGACGTCCTGCGACACAGCGTCGCGGCCGATGTCTCGGGCGTCTTCAACGTCGCAGGCGACGGCCTGATCATGCTGTCGCAGGCGGTGCGCCGGATGCAGCGCCCGACCGTGCCCATGCCGGGTTTCATGGTCGGCAGCGTCGGTTCGACGTTGCGACGCGGACGGGTCGCCGACTTCTCCCCCGAGCAGCTCTCCTTCCTCACCTACGGTCGAGGGGTCGACACGACCCGGATGCGGGAGGTGCTGGGCTTCGAGCCGGCCTTCACGACCGAGGAGGCCTTCGCCGACTTCAGCTCCCACCTCCCGCCGACCGGAGGTCGTTCCGACCGGGTCCTGGCCGCCGTTGAGCAGCAGCTGACCGCCCGCCCCGGTGCCGCTGCCCTGGGAGGTGCTGGCGCGCATGGGTGACGCCGAGATCATCCCGATCGGGACCCGCGGCCGGCCCGGGCGGGGCACGGGTCAGGCGCCGTCCTCGGCGGCACGGGGACTGGCCAGGACGCCGACCACGAAGAAGGCTGCTCGACCCCGAGCGGCTGCCTCCACCGAGGCTCCCGTCGAGCCGGTCGCGCCGTCCGTGGCATCACCCCCTCCGCCACCTCGCGCGAAGAGGGCGCCCCGAGTGGCCGCACCGGCCGATCCGCCGGCCCAGGCGTCGACGACGGTCAGGGATCGCGGCGAGTTCGGGGACGTCGCACCCGGGCAGTGGCTGGCCGCGATGCAGCACGGCGCTCGCGAGGTGTTCGGCGACCAGTGGGAGCCGCAGCTCGCGCGTCTCCTGGCCTTCCTACGTCGCCGGCTCAACGGTGAGTACGTCGTGGACGAGTACGGCTTCGACCAGGAGATCACCGAGCGCTTCTTCCTGGCGACGCTGCGTCCGATCGCCGAGAAGTGGTTCCGCGTCGAGGTGCGCGGTGTCGACAACATCCCCTCGGTCGGCGGCGCGTTGGTGGTCTCCAACCATTCGGGCACCATCCCGGTCGACGGGCTGATGACGATGGTGGCGATCCACGATCACACCGGCCGCCAGCTCCGACCCCTCGGCGCCGACCTGGTTTTCCGGATGCCCATCGTCAGCGCCCTGGCCCGCAAGGGCGGGGCCACGCTGGCGTGCACCGAGGACGCCGAACGGATGCTGCGCAGTGGTGAGCTCGTCGGGGTCTGGCCCGAGGGGTTCAAGGGAATCGGCAAGCCGTACTCCGAGCGCTACAAGCTGCAGCGGTTCGGCCGCGGGGGGTTCGTGTCCGCGGCGCTGCGCACGGGCGTCCCGATCATCCCGCTTTCGGTCGTGGGTGCTGAGGAGATCTATCCCTTGGTGGGCAACATGCCCGGGCTCGCGCGGCTGCTGGGAGTGCCCTATCTCCCGGTGACGCCGTTCTTCCCGCTCCTCGGCCCTCTGGGGCTGGTCCCGCTGCCCTCGAAGTGGCTCCTGGAGTTCGGTGAGCCCATCCGCACCGACGACTACGACCAGTCGGCAGCCGACGACCCGATGCTCGTCTTCGACGTGACCGACCAGGTCCGGGAGACGATCCAGCAGACGCTGTACACGTTGCTCATGCAGCGTGAGTCGGTCTTCAAGTAGCAGCGCCTCTCGCGGGGCCCATGCGGGGCGGCGGCGGGTTGCGCGGGCCCGTCCGGAGATCGAGGAGTGCTCTGCCTCAGGGGATGAGCGGATCGGTGGCGTCGTCGACGGCATCGCCGACGTCGCCCGGAGCCACGGTGGGGGTGCTCGACCCGTTGGTCGCGTTCTCGACCAGGTCACCGAGAGGGTCCTCGTCCTGACCGGCGCTTCCGTCGCCGCCCTCGCCGCCGCCGTCCTCCGGCGGAGCCGCGATCACGTGCCCGTCGGGTCCCTCGGGCTGCTCGGGCGCCTGCGGCGCCTCCGGCGACGCCATCGGCGCCTCGGCCTTCTCGCTGCCGTCGTGCTCGCCCGACGTGCTGCCCTTGCCCGAAGCGCTCGTCTCGCCTCGCGCCGGGGAGGCGGCCGACCCGGCGCGGGTCTTGGTAAAGGGCGCGTCGATCAGCCTGATCAGGTCCTCGATGCCGGTGTCGGCGAACGGCGGGATCTGCGGGAGCCGACCCGGGCAGGACGGACAGGCTTGCGCAGCCCGAGCGTCGATCTGGGCGAGCACCTGGGCAGCCTCGATGAACGCCGGCCGGGCCTCTCGAGGGATCTGGTCGGCGAGGCCGGCGAGCAACGCCAGGCTCTCCTCGGTGAAGGTCCGCAGCTCGGCGATGCTCTCGTCGCTGCCGTTCTCGATGATCTCCTCGGCGGCCTGGGCCGCCTGGTCCGCGAAGGCCTGCAGGGTCGGCGCGATCTGGTCGTCGCGAGTGCCGTCGAGCTCGAGGCTCAGGGTCTCGAACTCCTCGAGGCGGCCGGACGCGTTGGCGAGCATGGTCTCGCCCTTGTCGGTCTCGTCGAAGTGGAGGCCGGTCTCGGCGTTCTCGAGCGCACGCTTGAGGGGGTAGAGCGTGTCGCCCGGAAGTGCGCTCTGGGCAGCTACGGCCATCGACGTCGTGGCGCCGAGGATGGCCACCCCTCCGATGGCGACCGCGAGACGGCGTTCGCGGGGGGTGCGACGCGGTGCGACGCGGAGTCGATCGCCGTGAGGAGCGGCAGCGAGCGCGACGTCGGCCTCGGCCATCAGCTGCTCGCGAAGGCTGCCCACGAACGCCGGGCGAGCCGCCACCGGGCTCTCGGCGCGCAACGATCCGACCAGCTCCAGCAGGTCGGCGTACCGCGCGTCACTGGTCGAGGCACCCTCGACCAGGGAGTTGAACTCCTCGGCACGTCGTCGTGCCGTGAACGCGGTGGTCATCGCTTCCGTCCTGCCGTGCCGAATGTCTCTTTCACTGCGCCCAACGAGCGCGGAGCGCGGCAGGTTACGGGGCTTTCCTCGACGACTTCGGTGACGCAGGACACCTCCGAGGGACGGCGCCGCATCGCGGCCCGAGCCAGGGAAGCGGAGCCGCGGCTCATCCGCGCATCCCCTCGGGCATGAGCTTGGCGAGGTTGCGCACGCCCCGCAGCTGCAGCTGCTTGACCGCACCGTCGCTCCGCCCGAGGACCGAGGCGGTCTCGGCGATGCTCATCCCTTGGAGGAACCGCATGACGAGGCAGTCACGCTGCTCGTCGGGCAGCTCGGTCATCGCGCTCAGCAGCAGGTCGTTGGTGATGCCCGCCAGAACGGCGGCTTCAGGCCCCTCGGTGGTGTCGTCGTGCTGGCCCATGTCCTCGGTGACGAGCTCGAGGCGGGTGCGGCCGGCCTTGAAGTGGTCGGTCGCGAGGTTGCGCGCGATGGTCATCAACCAGGCGCCGAAGTCCTTGCCCTGCCACCGGAAGTTGGTCATGCTCCGCAGCGCCCGGAAGAACGTCTCCGAGGTGAGGTCCTCGGCCAGTGCCGATGAGCGCGTGCGGTAGAAGAGGAAGCGGTAGACCGAGGTCTGGTAGTGGTCGTAGAGCAGTCCGAAGGCCTCGGAGTCGCCGGTGCGCGCCAACTCCACGAGGGCGATGAGCCGGGTGCGGTCGGCCTCGGACTCCTCCGAGGAGGTCGCCAGGGCCGCGTCGCCGAAGCCGTCGGGACCGCCGACCGAGGGGCCGGCCCGGAAACCGTCGTCGGCCAGGGCCTCGGTGAGGAGCAGACCGGGAGTCTCGGCGGCGCCGGCCAGAAGAGGCTGGGGCAGGAGCAGGAGCGCAAGGGCCTCGCGCAGGGCGTCGAGTCCCTGTGGCGTGCTGCGTCGAGCGCACGACATACGGCGGTGTCCCTCCCGTTGGCAACTCCCCCCGAGCTGCACCCCCGATCCTACGTGTCATCGGGCCTGCTGGGAACCGTTTCGCAGATCAATGGTATGGACCGGGCGGGGAGGACCGACCGACCGGTCGGTTATCGGACAAGTCCCCGGAGTCGCGCGTCAGTGCCGGCGCCGGACAGCGGCACCGGCAGCTACCGCGCCAGCCGCCGCACCGGCGGCGGTGGCGGCCAGGAACCCGGCGCGCGCGGCCTTGCGCCCGGTGCGGTAGTCACGCACCCGCCATCCCTGGTTCCGGGCGTAGGTGCGGAGCTTGGCGTCGGGGTTGATCGCGCACGGGTCGCCGACCAGCGACAGCATCGGGAGGTCGTTGACGGAGTCGGAGTACGCCGAGCACCGCGCCAGGTCGAGGTTCTCACGGGCGGCCAGCGCCTTGATCGCCTCGGCCTTGGCTGGGCCGTGCAGCAGGTCTCCCACCAACGCGCCGGTGTAGACGCCGTCGACGTGTTCGGCGACGGTCCCCATGGCGCCGGTGAGCCCGAGTCGCCGGGCGATGATCTGCGCGATCTCGATCGGAGCCGCTGTCACGAGCCAGACCCGCTGCCCCTGGTCGAGGTGCAGCTGCGCGAGGGCGCGGGTCCCGGGCCAGATCCGGTGCGCCATCCCCTCCTCGAAGATCTCCTCACCGAGCTCCTCAAGCTCAGCGACGGTGTGGCCGGCGATGAAGGCCAGGGCCGAGGCCCGGGTCTCAGCGACGTGCGCCGGGTCCTCGACGCCGACGACCCGGAAGTAGGCCTGCTTCCACGCCGCCCCGAGGATGTCGCGGGTGGTGAAGAACCGGCGCCGGTGCAGACCCCGGGCCAGGTGGAAGATGCTGGCGCCCTGCATGACGGTGTTGTCCACGTCGAAGAACGCCGCGGAGGTCGGGTCCGCCGGCGTCACCAGGGCCGACTCGACCTCGGCGATGGCGGCCGCCGCCTCGCCGGCCAGCGTCGAACGCCGCCGCAGGTCGCGCGGGGTCCGGTCCGACGCGTGAGGGCTCACGCGGGGAGACTAACGCCGCCGCTGCGGAGGGCCGTGCTGTGACAGGATCCTCACCATGGCTGTGCCCGGCTCCTCTGCCAGCGGCCTGCAGGACGTGACCGACGTACCGCAGCTGCTGGCCCGTGCGGCGCTCGAGAGCCCGGAGAAGCAGGCGGTCGCCGAGGCCACCGGGCGCAGCATCACCTGGTTCGAGCTCGACGACGAGGTCGATCGAGTGGCCAACGGCCTGGGTGCGCACGGCATCCTCGCCGGGCACCGGGTGATGATCGTGGTGGGCAACCGGATCGAGTTCATCACCAGCTACCTGGCGGTCCTGCGTGCCCAGGCCGTGGCCGTGCCGATCAACCCGGGGTCCCGGTCCGGCGAGATCGCCCGGATGATCGAGGACTCCGGAGCCCGCTTGGTGATCGTCGATGCCGACGCCGTCGACCAGGTGCGCTCGGCCGTCGCCGACCTGGCCAAGGGGCCCCGGCTGGTGGTCATCGGCGCGGAAGCCCACCAGGGCGAGCAGTCCTACGACCACCTGCGCGCCGACCGGGGGCGGCCGGTGCCGCCCCTGCCGGACCCGGAGAAGCTCGCGGCGCTGCTCTACACCAGCGGGACGTCCGGCCGTCCTCGCGCCGCGATGCTCACCCACCGGGCCCTCCTCGCCAACATCGACCAGGTCGCGCAGGTGGAGCCGCCGATGATCCACGGCGACGACGTCGTGCTCGCGGTGCTTCCCCTCTTCCACGTCTACGGTCTCAACGCCGTTCTGGGCGTCGCCATCCACCATCGCGCCAAGCTCGTGCTGGTGGAGCGCTTCGACCCCCAGGGCACCCTCGACCTGATCGACGACATGGCCTGCAGCGTCGTGCCGGTGGCGCCGCCGGTGTTCGCCTACTGGCGTTCGGTCGAGCACCTCCAGGACAGGCTCGGGCCGGTGCGGCTGATGCTCTCGGGGTCGGCGCCGCTCTCGGCGGAGGTGATCGAGGAGTTCACCGGACGCACCGGCATCCCGATCCACCAGGGCTACGGGCTGACCGAGGCCTCGCCGGTGGTCACCAGCACGCTCGTGTCCGCGCGGCTGCAGAACGGCTCGGTCGGTGCACCCCTGGCCGGCATCGACGTACGCCTGGTCGACGACTCCGGGGTGCCGCTGGCAGGCGGGGAGGCCGACGACCCCGGGGAGATCCAGATCCGCGGCGCGAACCTGTTCTCCGGCTATTGGCCCGACGGCGCCGACGGTCCCGACGGCGATGGCTGGTGGTCGACCGGCGACGTGGGGTTCCTGGACGGCTCGGGTGACCTCTTCCTCGTCGACCGGCGCAAGGAGCTGGTCATCGTCTCCGGCTTCAACGTCTACCCCGTCGAGGTCGAGGAGGTGATCCGCGAGCTGCCCGCGCTCGAAGAGGTCGCCGTGATCGGGGTCGAGGACGAGCTGACCGGCGAGGCCGTCGTCGCCTACGTCGTACCGAGCAACGGTGCGGATGCCGACGGGCTCGCCCAGGTCGTCCGTGAGCACTGCGAGCACCGGTTGGCGCGCTTCAAGCAGCCGAGCCGGGTCGAGGTGGTTGCCGAGCTGCCCCTCACCGTGACCGGCAAGGTGCAGAAGGGGCGGCTGCGGGGGATCGAGCGGCGCCGGGCTCTGGGCCTGCTGGAGTGAGGCTGCGATGACCTCGCGCGTCACCCTCTACACCCGCACCGGCTGCCACCTGTGCGAAGAGGCCCGACGCGTGATCGGGGAGGTCTGCGGCGAGCTCGGCGAGTCCTACGAGGAGGTCGACATCGACACCGACCCCGTCCTGCAGCAACGGTTCACCGAGGAGGTCCCTGTCACCTTCGTCGACGGGCGGCAGCACGACTTCTGGCGGGTGGACCCGGTCCGGCTGCGCGCCGCCCTGACCTGACGTCGTACGCCGAGGGTTCCTGGGTGATACCTGCGCTTCCACGGCGAAGTTTCGGGCCGGAACGTCCGGTTTCCCCGGATCTCCGGGGAACCTCCCGACCTCCCGCAGGTGGCGTATCTCACCTGTGGTAGGCGCCGAGGCGGGAGGGGCCTCCGCTCGTTTTGTTCTCGCGTTCACAAACTCCTACAGTGATCGACGCCGCCGATCACGAGCTCCGGGCCCGGCGGCTAGGAAGCGGATCCACGTGACGGCACGTAGCACCACCGAGAGCTCCCGGGACATCCCGGAAGCCACCGTCGCCCGCCTGCCGGTCTACCTGCGGGCGCTGACGACGTTGGCCGAGGCGGGCACCCGCACGTGCTCGAGCGAGGACCTCGCGGCGGCCGCGGGCGTCAACAGCGCCAAGCTCCGCAAGGACCTCTCCTACCTCGGCAGCTACGGCACCCGCGGTGTCGGCTACGACGTCGACTACCTGCGCTACCAGATCGCCCGCGAGATCGGGGTCACCCAGGACTGGCCGGTCGTGATCGTCGGCATCGGCAACCTCGGGCACGCCCTGGCCAACTACTCCGGCTTCCGCAGCCGCGGCTTCCACGTCGTCGCCCTGCTCGACGCTGATCCCGAACGCCACGACGAGGTCGTCGCCGGGGTCGACGTCCGCCCCTTCGACCACCTCGAGCAGATCGTGGCCGAGCAGCCGGTGGCGATCGGCGTGATCGCCACCCCCGCGCTAGCCGCCCAGGACGTCGCGGACCGGATGGTGGCCTGCGGCATCAGCAGCATCCTCAACTTCGCCCCGACCGTCCTCACCGTCCCGGCGGGGGTCGACGTGCGCAAGGTGGATCTCTCCATCGAGCTGCAGATCCTGGCCTACCACGAGCAGCGCAAGGCGCAGACCGCATGAGCGGGCCGGCATGAGCGTCCTGGTCGTGGGTGTGTCCCACAACTCCGCACCGGTCGCGCTCCTCGAGCGGGTGGCCGGCCAGCTCGCCGAGTCCGACGGGGTGGCCAAGCTCGTGGGCGACGCCGCCGCGTGCGAGCACGTCGTCGAGGCGACCGTCGTCGCCACGTGCAACCGCATCGAGGTCTACTCCGAGGTGGACCGCTTCCACGGCAGCGTCGAGGACCTGTCCCGGTTGCTGGTCGAGCGGGCCGGCCTCGCCAGCGAGGAGATGCTGCCGCACCTCTACGTCCACTACGACGACGGCGCCGTCTCGCACCTCTTCCACGTCGCCGCCGGCCTGGACTCGATGGCGGTCGGCGAGGCGCAGATCCTCGGCCAGACGCGCGAGGCGCTGCGGGTCGGTCAGGAGCTGGGGACCGTCGGCCCCGCCCTCAACCTGCTGTTCCAGCAGGCGCTGCGGGTCGGCAAGCGCTCCCGCGCCGAGACCGACATCGACCGCGTCGCCCCGTCCCTGGTGAGCGCAGCGCTCGACCGCTCGGGCGAGTTCGTCGGCGCGATCGGCGGCAAGCGGGTCCTCGTCGTCGGCGCCGGGACCATGGCCGGTCTCGCCACCGCGACGGTCGCCCGGCTGGGCGCCGCGAGGATCACGGTGGTCAACCGCACCGCGGGACGGGCCGACCGGCTGGCTGCGGAGTACGGCGCCGAGGTCGCGCCCCTGGGCGAGCTGCCCGCACGCCTCGCCGAGACCGACGTCGTCATCGCGTGCACGGGTGCCGCCGGGCTGCTCATCACCCGCGAGATGGTGGCCACGGCCCGCGCCGGGCTGCGTCATCCGGATGAGACCCCGCTGGCCATCATCGACGTCGCCCTGCCCCACGACGTCGACCCCGAGGTGGCCGGGCTGCCGGGCGTCGACCTGGTCGACCTGGCCCAGCTGGCCGAGACACTCCACCGGTCCGAGGTCGGTCGGGAGGTCGAGCAGGTCAGGGCGATCGTCACCCAGGAGGTCGCGGCCTTCCTCTCGGCCCGTCGCCAGGCCAGCGTCACCCCGACCGTCGTCGCGCTCCGCTCGATGGCGACCTCCGTGGTTGATGCCGAGATGAGCCGGCTCGACGCCCGGCTGCCCGACCTCGGCCCGGCCGAGCGTGACGAGGTGCTGCGCGCCGTACGCCGCGTCGCCGACAAGCTGCTGCACGAGCCCACCGTCCGGGTCAGGCAGCTGGCCGACGAGCAGGGGGCGGTCTCCTACGCCGCAGCCCTCGCAGAGCTCTTCGCCCTCGACCCCGAGGCGGTCGAGGCCGTGACGCGCCCGGAGGGTCTGGCATGAGCGCCGCCATCCGGGTCGGCACGCGTCGGTCGCTGCTCGCCACCACCCAGGCCGGGCTGGTTGCCGACCTCATCCGGGAGCAGCTCGGCCGGCACACCGAGCTGGTGGAGATCACCACCGAGGGCGACCGCACCCAGGAGTCCGGCGCGCCCCTGGAGACCAGCGCAGGCACCGGGGTCTTCGTCGGGGCGCTGCGCGACGCCCTGCTCGACGGCCGGGTCGATGTCGCCGTGCACTCGCTGAAGGACCTGCCGACCGGCCCTGCCGCGGGCATCACGCTGGCCGCCGTACCTCCTCGTGAGGACCCGCGCGACGTCGTCGTGGCTCGCGACAACCTGACGCTGGGCGAGCTGCCCGTCGGGAGCCGCGTCGGCACCGGGTCGCCCCGGCGCCGGGCCCAGCTGCACGCGCTGGGCCTCGGCCTAGAGGTCGAGGGGATCCGCGGCAACATCGACACCCGTCTGGCCAAGGTCTCCTCGGGGGAGTACGACGCCGTCGTGCTCGCCCGCGCCGGCCTGGCGCGGATCGGTCGCGTCGACGAGGCGAGCGAGGTGCTCGACCCGCTGCAGATGCTGCCCGCTCCCGGCCAGGGCGCCCTGGCCGTCGAGTGCCGCAGCGGCGACGAGCTCGCTGCTGAGCTCGGCCGGCTCGAGGACGCCCATTCCCGCGCCGCGGTCGACGCCGAGCGGGCGCTGCTGGCCACCCTCGAGGGCGGCTGCTCGGCCCCCGTGGGGGCGCTCGCCGAGGTCGTCGAGGGCGATGACGGCAACGAGATCTGGGTGCGAGCCGTGGCGCTCTCACCCGACGGGGAGCTCACGGTGCGCATGTCCGCATCGGGCGACCCGGCCGACGCCGCCGGCGTCGGCACCCGCCTGGCCGAGCTGATGCTGGCCGACGGAGCAGGACAGCTCGACCCCCACCCAGCCACGACAACAGGTCACGAGACGAAGGTGCAGAACGCATGACGCGAGGCAAGACGACCGAAGGACGACGCCAGGCGACCACGCGCGGCTGGGTGTCGTTCGTCGGCAGTGGTCCCGGAGACCCCGAGCTGCTCACCGTACGAGCCGTCGACCTCATCCAACGTGCCGATGTGGTCGTCACCGAGGTCCCCGAGCACGCGACGCTGGTGCGCAGCCTGCTCGGCCTCCCCGAGCCGATCGAGCCCGAGGGCCACGATGCGGGCGAGGTGCGCGCCGAGACCAGCGAGGAACCTGCCGTGACGCTCGGACCGGACCTCGTCGACGGCGGCTTCGGTGAGGACGGCCAGCCCCTGACCCACGCGGCCCGGGCCAAGGTCGTGGTCAAGCACGCCAAGCGCGGGCTGCGCGTGGTCCGTCTGATGGCGGGCGACCCCTTCCTCTACGCCTCGGGCCCCGAGGAGGCGCAAGCGGTCGCCAAGGCCGGGTTCCGCTTCGAGATCGTCCCGGGCGTCTCGTCGGTGGCTGCGGTCCCGGCGTACGCCGGCATCCCGCTGACCACCAAGGACCGCCGCGAGGTCACCGTCGTCACCTGTGGCGACAAGCCGGTCGACTGGAGCCGCTACGCCGGGTCCGGCACCCTCGTGCTGCTCTCCGCCGTGGGGCAGATCGGCGAGATCTCCCGGCAGCTCGTCGCCGCGGGCCGCTCCCCGGAGACGCCGGTGGCGATGACCCGCGTCGGCACCACCACGAGCCAGACCACCATCACCTCCACGCTCGAGCACGTGGCCGCCGACGCCCGGGCCGCCCGGATGAGCCCGCCCGCGATCACCGTGGTCGGTGAGGTCGTCGACCTGCGCGAGCAGCTGTCGTGGTTCGAGACCAAGCCGCTCTTCGGTTGGCGGGTCCTGGTGCCACGCACCAAGGACCAGGCCGGCGCGCTCTCCGCGCGGCTGCGCGGCTACGGGGGCGTGCCCGAGGAGGTGCCGACGATCTCCGTGGAGCCGCCGCGCAACCCCCTCCAGATGGACAAGGCCGTGCGCGGTCTGGTCGAGGGTCGCTACGAGTGGATCGCGTTCACCTCGGTCAACGCGGTCAAGGCCGTGCGGGAGAAGTTCGAGGAGTACGGCCTGGACGCGCGGGCGTTCTCCGGCCTCAAGATCGCCGCGGTCGGTGACAAGACCGCCGCGGCCATCGCGGCGTGGGGGCTGCGGGCCGACCTGGTGCCCAGCGGTGAGCAGTCCGCGGCCGGGCTGCTGGCCGACTGGCCGGAGTACGACGACGTCCTCGACCCGATCAACCGCGTGTTCCTGCCGCGCGCCGACATCGCCACCGAGAACCTCGTCGCCGGCCTGATCGACCTGGGCTGGGAGGTCGACGACGTGACGGCCTACCGCACGGTGCGTGCGACGCCCCCGCCGGCAGCGACCCGCGACGCCATCAAGAGCGGACGTTTCGACGCCGTCGTGTTCACCTCGTCCTCGACGGTGCGCAACCTGGTCGGCATCGCCGGCAAGCCGCACCCCTCGACGATCATCGCGGTGATCGGCCCGGCGACGGCCAAGACGGCCGAGGAGCACGGACTGCGGGTCGACGTCCTCGCGCCGCGACCCGATGTCGAGGATCTCGTCGACGCGCTGGCCGACTTCGGTGCCGCCCGCCGCATCGCGATGCTGGAAGCCGGCGACCCGGTGACCCGGCCCTCGGAGCGCAAGGCGGCCACGCGACGGTCCAAGGTCCGCGTCGAGCGGGGAGGCTGAGGCAGGCGCACCCGCGCTCGTCCCGAGGGCCATGAACCAGGACCCGATCATCGTCCGGCCGCGGCGGCTGCGCAGCACCGCGGCGCTGCGCCGGATGGTGGCCGAGACCGCGGTGGAGCCGCGCCAGCTCGTGTTGCCCCTCTTCGTCCGTGAGGGGATCGACGAGCCCGTTCCCATCTCGTCGATGCCCGACGTCGTCCAGCACACGCGCGCCACGCTGCCCGCAGCGGTCGCCGAGGCGGCCTCGCTGGGGCTCGGCGGAGTGATGCTCTTCGGCATCCCGGCGACCAAGGACGCGACCGGCACCGCCGGGCTGCGGGCCGACGGGATCCTCAACGTCGCGATCGCCGACGCGGTGGCCGAGGTGGGCGAGGACCTCGTGGTGATGGCCGACCTGTGCCTCGACGAGTTCACCGACCACGGCCATTGTGGGGTCCTCGACGACCGGGGCCGGGTCGACAACGACGCCACCCTCGAGGTCTACGCCGAGATGGCGCTCGCCCAGGCGAGGGCCGGGGTCCACCTGGTCGGACCCAGCGGCATGATGGACGGCCAGGTCGGCGCGATCCGATCGGCCCTCGACGGCGCCGGGCACACCGACGTCGGCATCCTGGCCTACTCCACGAAGTACGCCTCGGCCTTCTTCGGTCCCTTCCGGGAGGCGGTCGACAGCTCCCTGGAGGGTGACCGGCGCACCTACCAGCAGGACGCCGCCAACGCCCGCGAAGGGGTGCGGGAGGCTCGGCTCGACGTCGAGCAGGGCGCCGACATCGTGATGGTCAAGCCGGCCCTGGCCTACCTCGACGTGGTGCGCGCGGTCCGCGAGGCCGTCGAGGTCCCGGTGGCGGCGTACAACGTCTCGGGGGAGTACGCCATGCTCGCCGTCGCCGCCGAGCGAGGCTGGATCGACCGCGACGCCGCGATCCTCGAGACCCTCGTCTCGATCCGTCGCGCCGGCGCCGACGTCGTCCTCACCTACTGGGCGGCCGCCGCCGCCCGACTCCTGCACTGACCCGTCACATGTATGCGACGGGTCACCGGGAGATGCGCTGACCCGTCACATGTATGCGACGGGTCACCGGGAAATGCGCTGACCCGTCACTTGTAAGTGACGGGTCAGCGAGAGGAGGGGTCCTCAGTCGTCCTTGGTGGTGTACTCCGCGACGCACTGGTCGAAGTCGTCCTCGGTGTCCCCGGGGTTGTCGATGAACCCGTCGAGGGTGCACTGGACGATCGCCTCGGCGAGCGTGAGGACGCCGTCGACCGGGTCCACGCCGGTGCTCGGGAGCGGCGGCAGGCTCGGGTCGAGCGGCAGGTTGGGGGTCGGGAGCGGCAGGTTCGGGACCGGACCGCCGTCGTCGCCACCGTCGGTGTCCGGCTCCTCGGGCGCGGGGGCCGGAGGCGCGGTCGGTCCCTGATCCTCGACCGGGTCGGTGCCGCCACCCTCGAGGCTCTGGGGCCCTTCATCCTTGCCGCCGCCGGCGGGAGCCGGGTCGAAGTCGGGGTCCGGGAAGAAGTAGCCGGCCGCGGCGGTGCCGTTGGGCATCGACATGTAGTCGCCGGCGAGGTAGGCGTCCATGATCGAGAGGACCAGGTCGACGTAGGACTCGGAGTGGTTGTAGCGGTAGACCGAGCTGCGCTGCCCGGTCAGCGTCGACAGGTCGTCCTTGCCCGAGCAGAGGTAGACCGCGGTGGCGAGCGCCGCGTCGTCGATGTCCTGCGGGTTGCGTGCGCCGTCCCCGTCGGCGTCCACGCCGACGACCGACCACGTCGAGGGGATGAACTGCATCGGACCGATGGCCCGGTCGAAGACCGCGTCGTTGTCGAACTGTCCGGCGTCGGTGTCGCGGATCACCGCGGTGTCGTTCTTGCCGTTGAGCGCGATGCCGTAGATGCCGGGGGTGGCGACGCCCTCCTCGGTCAGGGTGTTGCCGCCGTAGCGACCGTGGTCTGACTCGACCCGGCCGATGGCTGCGACCAGCTGCCAGCTGAGGTTGCAGGACGTGTCCGCGGCGTTGATCACCGTCTCGGCGCGCTGGTAGGCCGTCAGAGCCGCGGTCGGGATGCCGTTGGTGGAGGAGCTCGCCACGATCTGCTGGGCGTTGCCCTGGTAGGAGTCGTCAGGTGTCGACACGCTCGCCGGCGCCTCGATCGCCTCGGCCGGGACCGACGTGCCGCTCGGGAGAGAGTCCTCGACCGAGGAGGCGCTCACGACCGCCGAGGAGCCGACGCCGGCGATGCTGGCGGTCCAGGCCACCGACAGGGCGGCCAGGGGCACCAGGGCCGAGGCCCGCTGGAGGCGCCCGGATCGTTTCTTGCTCATGTCCCTCATTCCTACGACGTGTACACCGCACCCCTCCCGGTGCTGTGGTAGGCCTCCAACGAACTGTGTGACAGCCAAGTTACGGGCCCGGGGTAAAACTGCGTCTCGTCCGATCGGACAGTTTCTGCAGTTCAGACGGGTCTTCCCCCCGAACGTGACGCTGAAACGTGTTCTAGTCTGCCGCCTCGGTGGCCGGTTCGCACCCCTTTCGTGACGCTTCACCCCGTCGGCGACAATGGAGGCGATGAGCTCGCCCGATACCCCGCCCCCGGGGCCCGCGCCCGCCTCGCAGGCGTGGTTCGACCGAGCGCGGGCGGTGACCCCCGGTGGTGTCAACAGCCCCGTGCGGGCCTTCACCGCGGTGGGGGGGACACCCCGTTTCATCCGCTCCGCCTCCGGCGCCTGGCTCACCGACGTCGACGGTCGCGAGTACGTCGACCTCATCTGCTCCTGGGGCCCGATGCTGCTCGGCCATGCGCACCCGGAGGTCCAGACCGCTGTGCAGGCGGCCGTCGCCCGCGGCACGTCGTACGGCGCTCCGACCGTCCCCGAGGTCGAGCTGGCCGAGGAGATCCTGACCCGCGCTCCCGTCGACCGGGTCCGGTTCGTCTCCTCGGGCACCGAGGCCACGATGTCGGCGATCCGTCTGGCCCGAGGGTTCACCGGCCGTGACGTCGTCGTGAAGTTCGCCGGGTGCTACCACGGTCACGTCGACGCCCTGCTCGCCTCGGCCGGATCGGGGCTGGCCACCCTCGGCGTCCCCGGCACGCCGGGGGTGCCCGAGTCCGCCACGGCGCTCACCGTCGTGCTGCCCTACAACGACCGGGCCGCGGTCGAGAAGGTCTTCGCCGAGCTCGGCGACCGGGTCGCCTGCCTCGTGACCGAGGCGGCGCCCGGCAACATGGGCGTGGTGCCGCCCGAGCCGGGCTTCAACGCCTTCCTCTCCGAGACCTGCGCGCGGCACGGGGCGTTGTTCGTCAGCGACGAGGTGATGACGGGCTTCCGGGCGAGCCGCCAGGGCCACTGGGGCCTCGACGGGGCCGTCGAGGGTTGGCGACCCGACCTGGTGACCTTCGGCAAGGTCATGGGGGGCGGGTTCCCGGCCGCGGCGTTCGGTGGCCGCGCCGACGTCATGGCCATGCTCGCCCCGGAGGGGCCGGTCTACCAGGCGGGCACGCTCTCGGGTAACCCGATCGCCACCACGGCCGGCCTGGCCACCCTCCGCCTGGCGACCGACGAGGTCTATGACCGGATCACGGTCGCGGGCGAGCAGATCAAGCAGGCCGCCGCTCAGGCGCTGCGCGCCGCCGGTGTCCCCCACGTGGTGCAGTCGGCCGGGACGATGTTCTCGGTCTTCCTCACCGACCGCGCCGCCGTCCGGGACTTCGAGGACGCCTCGGCCAGCGACGTCACGGCGTACGCCGCCTTCTTCCACGCCATGCTCGATCGCGGCGTCTACCTCCCGCCCTCGGCCTACGAGGCGTGGTTCGTGTCCTCCGCCCACGACGAGCGTGCCGTCCACCACGTGCTCGACGCCCTGCCCCACGCCGCCCGCGCGGCCGCCGCCTCCCAGGAGACCAACCGATGACCGCGACCCCCGACACGATCGTCCACCTGCTCCGCCACGGCGAGGTCCACAACCCCGAGGGCATCCTCTACGGGCGCCGCGACGGCTTCCACCTCTCCGACCTCGGCGTCCGCATGGCCGAGCGCGTCGGCGAGGTCGTCGGCGAGCGGGACATCGTCCACCTGCGCAGCTCTCCGCTCGAGCGGGCCCAGCAGACGGCCGCTCCCCTGGCCGCGGCACGTGGGCTGGAGATCCTCACCGACGAGCGGATCATCGAGTCGACCAACGTCTTCGAGGGCAAGCGCTTCGGTGTGGGCGACGGTGCACTCAAGCGTCCCTCGTCGTGGCGTCACCTGTGGAACCCCTTCCGACCCTCGTGGGGGGAGCCCTACAAGGACATCGTGGCCCGGATGATGTCGGCGGTGCACGACGCGCGCATCGCAGCGACCGGACATGAGGCGGTGCTGGTCTCCCACCAGCTGCCGATCTGGACCACGCGGCTCGCAGCCGAGAAGCGGTCCTTCCTGCACGACCCGCGCCGTCGCCAGTGCACGCTCTGCTCGCTCACGTCCTTCCACTTCGTGGGTGAGCGCCTCACCCAGGTGAGCTACAGCGAGCCGGCCGGCGACCTGATCCCGCTGGGCGACAGGTCGGCGCCGTTCTCCGCCGGCAACGCGCCCGAAGACAACAAGCCGGCCTCGTGAGGTCCCTCGCGGTCGCGCTCTGCTCGTGGGTGCTCCTCACGGCCTGTACGTCGGTCGAGGGCACCGGCGAGAAGGGCTACGTCAGCGGCGACGGTGTCGTCAACCAGGTGGCGGCAGCCGAGCGGGGAGACGCCGTCACCCTGACCGGCGAGGACCTCGAGGGTGAGCCGTTCGACCTCGCCGACCTCCGCGGCGACCCGGTGGTCGTCGTGGTGTGGGGCTCGTGGTGCACCGAGTGCCGGGCGGAGGCCGAGCTCGTCACCGAGACGGCCGAGGAGCTCGACGACGTGGCCGGCTTCGTCGGGATCGACGTGCGGGACCCCTCGGTCGACGACGCGCTCGCCTACGAGCGGACCTTCGCGGTCCCGTTCCCCTCGCTCTACGCACCTTCGGGCGAGGAGCTGCTCGCCTTCTCCGGCACGCTGAGCCCCAACAGCGTGCCGGCCTTCGTCGTCCTCGACGCCGAGGGTCGGGTCGCCTCCAGCATCATCGGCCGGCTGCCCTCCCAGCACACCCTCGTCGAGCTCGTGGAGGACGCCGCTCAGGAGTCCGATGGGTGACTGGTTCCAAGAGCAGGCGCTGGCCGGGTCGCTGGTGCTGGCGGTGCCGGTGGCGCTGCTCGCGGGACTGGTCTCCTTCTTCTCCCCCTGCGTGATCCCGCTGCTGCCGGGCTACCTCTCCTACGCGACGGGTCTCTCGGGGATCGACCTGGCCGACACCGCGTCCGGTGTGAAAAGCGCTGGCCGTGGACGGATGCTGCTGGGGTCGGTGCTGTTCGTCCTCGGCTTCACCGTGGTCTTCGTCGCGCTCGGGACCCTCTCGGGTGCCTTGGGCGCCTGGCTGGTCACCTCCCGCCGCGAGATCACCGTCGTGCTCGGGGCACTGACGATTCTGCTGGGGCTGGTCTTCGCGGGGGTGGTGCCGTGGCTGCAGCGCGACGTACGCGTCCACCGGGTCCCCGCGGTCGGGCTGGCCGCGGCCCCGGTGCTCGGCTTCCTCTTCGGCCTCGGATGGACCCCGTGCATCGGCCCGACCCTCGCAGCCATCACCTCGCTGTCGCTCAACGAGGCCACGGCCTCCCGCGGTGCCATCCTCTCCGCGTTCTACGCCTTCGGCCTCGGTCTGCCCTTCGTGCTGGCGGGGCTGTTCTACCGCCGGGCCCTCGGCGCCTTCGCGTTCGTACGCCGCCACCAGACCGCCGTCATGCGTGCCGGCGGGTTGATGCTGGTCGTCGTCGGGGTGCTGCTGGTCACCGGCTGGTGGGACACCGCGGTCACCTGGGTCCAGGTCAACGTCGTCTCGTCCACGACCACCTCGGTGTGAGGCAGATGAACGCACCGTGAGCGACCGGCTGCCCCCGGTCGAACGCCGGCCCGGCGAACTGACCGTCCGCGAGCTCGGACGGTGGTCGTGGCGCCAGCTGACCTCGATGCGCACGGCGCTGGTCCTGCTCCTGCTGCTCGCCCTGGCCGCCGTACCCGGCTCGGTCGTCCCGCAGGAGGGGGTCGACGCCCTGCGCACCTCCCGGTGGCAGGAGGCGCACCCCGAGCTGACCCCGATCTACGACAGGCTCGGACTGTTCGCGGTCTACGAGTCGGCCTGGTTCTCCGCGATCTACCTGCTGCTCATGGTCTCGCTGGTGGGCTGCATCATCCCGCGCAGCCTCGTCTACTGGCGGGCTGTGCGCGCCCGTCCCGCGTCGGCGCCCCGGCACCTGACCCGGATGCCCGACCATGCGTCGTACACCTCGAGCGACGCCGGCGAGGACGTCCTGGTCCGGGCGACGCAGGTGCTGCGCGCGCAGCGCTACCGGGTCGACACGGGCGACGGAACGGTCGCGGCGGAGCGGGGCTACCTGCGCGAGGCCGGCAACCTGGTCTTCCACGTCTCGGTCGTCGTGGTGCTGGTCGGCTTCGCGCTCGGCGGTCTCTTCGGCTACCGCGGCGGCGTGATCCTGGTCCAGGGCACGGGCTTCGCCAACCAGCTCACGCAGTACGACGACTTCGTGCCGGGTCGCGTCTTCACCCCCGAACAGCTCGACCCGTTCGTCTTCACCGTCGAGGACTTCGACGTCGAGTGGCTCGAGAGCGGGCCGCGGCAGGGGATGGCCCAAGGCTTCAGTGCCGCGGTCTCCTACCGCGAGGCGCCGGGGTCGGACGAGGAGACCTACGACCTGCGGGTCAACCACCCGCTCACGATCGGCGACACCGACCTGTTCCTCATCGGTCACGGCTACGCGCCCGTGGTCACGATCCGCGACGGCCAGGGCGACGTCGCCAAGAGCGGGCCCGTGGTCTTCTTGCCCCAGGACCAGTCGTTGCTGTCCTTCGGCGTCGTCAAGGCGCCCGACGCCCGGCCTGCCCAGGTCGCGCTCGAGGGCCTGCTCTACCCGACCTTCGTCAACCTCGAGGGCCAGCCCGTCAACGTGATCGGCGACGACCGGAACCCGCTGCTCTCGCTGCTCGTCCACACCGGCGACCTCGGCATGGAGAGCGGCGGCTCCCAGTCGGTCTACGTCCTCGACAAGGCCGGCACCGAGGAGGTGCTCGGTCCCGACGGGCGTCCGCTGCGGCTCGACCTCTCGATCGGCGAGACCGTGGAGCTGCCCGACGGTCTGGGGTCGGTGACGTTCGAGGGGCTGGAGCCCTGGACCCGCATCCAGATCAGCCAGACCCCCGGCAAGGAGATCGCGCTGGCCGGCGTGGTGCTGGCTCTGCTGGGCCTGCTCGGGTCGCTGTTCATCCGGCCCCGTCGGGTGTGGGTCCGGGTGACCCCGGCGGCCGACGGTGCGCAGGGCACACTGGTCGAGGTCGCCGCCCTCGACCGGTCCGGCGGCGGTGACGTCGCGGCCGTGATCGACGAGCTGGTCGCCGAGCTGCAACAGCCGAGGGGGAGTGAGTCGTGACCGACACCGCGTGGGAGACGTTGAGCAACCAGGCCGTCGCGGTCTGCGGCGTCGTCTACTTCCTCGCCCTGCTCTCGCACCTCGTGGAGTGGGCCGCCCTGCGCGAGCCCGCCCGGGAGCGGGTTCCTGTGGCGATCGGGGCCGGCCCGGTCGGTGCGGGGCCGGCAACGACCGAGTCGTCGTACGACCCCGCGCACCGGGTGGCGCTCTTCGGCCGCCTCGGCGTGCTGCTGACCGGCATCGCCGCTGGCGTCCACCTCGTGGCGCTCGTCGGACGCGGAATGGCCGCAGACCCGAACCGCGTGCCCTGGGGCAACATGTACGAGTTCACGCTCGCCGGCACGTTCGTCGTCGCGACCATGTACCTGCTGCTGCGCCGACGGCTCGACCTGGCGTGGATGGCGCCGTTCGTCGTCGGCTTCGTCGTGACGACCCTGATGGTCGCTGTCATCTGGCTCTACGACGAGGTCGCGCCGCTCATGGAGGCGTTGAACTCACCGTGGCTAGTCATCCACGTGGTCTCCGCGATCATCTCGACCGGAGCCTTCACCCTCGGCGGCATCGCGTCGGTCGCCTACCTCGTGCGGTCCCGCTACCCCGAGGCCACGACGGGTCTGATGGGCCGGGTGCCGACACCGGCGGTGCTGGACCGGGTGGCCTACCGCATCCACGCCTTCGGCTTCCCGGTGTGGACCTTCGCGGTGCTCATCACCGGCCCGATCTGGGCCCACGAGGCGTGGTCGTCGTACTGGAACTGGGACCCCAAGGAGGTCTGGGCGTTCATCACGTGGGTCGTGTACGCCGCCTACCTGCACGCCCGCGCGACCGCGGGGTGGAAGGGCCGCAACGCCGCCCTGCTCGCCATCGCCGGCCTGCTGACGCTCTGGTTCAACTTCATCGGCATCAACTTCTTCAGCTCCACGAGCCAGCACTCCTATGCCGAGCTCGTCCTGCTGCCGGCGTTCTTCCGCTGACCTGGGTGCCGGTGCTGCCGGTGCTGCCGGTGCTGCCGTGCTGCCGGTGCGAGGAGCGCAGCGACCGGGCGCTGACGGTGGTTGAGGTGCGAGGAGCGCAGCGACCGGGCGCTGACGGTGGTTGAGGTGCGAGGAGCGCAGCGAGAGCTGGTTCGGTGGTTGAGGTGTCAGGAGCGCAGCGAGAGCCAGTTTGGTGGTTGAGGTGCGAGGAGCGCAGCGACCGGGCGCTGACGGTGGTTGAGGTGCGAGGAGCGCAGCGACCGGGCGCTGACGGTGGTTGAGGTGCGAGGAGCGCAGCGACCGGATGCTGACGGTGGTTGAGGTGCGAGGAGCGCAGCGACGAGCCTCGAAACCCACTAGCCCTTCGGGGTCTCGGGGTCCTCGGGATGGCGGCGCTTGCGGTCGAGGTCGCGCAGGAAGTCGGGGTCGTCGTCGGGACCGATCACCCGCGGCGGATGCGGCTTGCGCCGAGGTGTCGGCTTCGGGAGCGCACCGCGCTGCTGGAAGGTCCGCACCACCAGGTAGGTGACCACCGCGATCAACGCGACGACGAGCAGGAACTTCAGCACGCCTCCAGGGTAGGCGGCGCCCGGTGAGGTCCTACGCTGGACCTCGTGAAGGAGTTCGCCGTCTACACCGCCCTGCGGCTGGTGCTCCTCGTCGGGAGCCTCGGCATCGTCTACGGGATCTGGGCCGCGGTCGCCGACTCCGTCCCGCTCTTCTGGGTGTTCCTCATCGCCTTCATCGTCAGCGGCATCGGCTCCTTCTACATCCTCAACCGCCAGCGCGAGGCCTTCGCGCAACGGGTCGACGCCCGCGCTCAGCGCGCCGCCGAGCGCCTCGAGGCGCAGCGGTCCAGGGAGGACGCGGAGTAGCGGTTTCGAGGCTCGCTCCGCTCGCGCCTCAACCGCCGTCAGGTTGTCGGTGTCGTTGGTTGAGGAGGGCGTGGAGCACCGGGTGTCGAGGCTCGCTCCGCTCGCGCCTCAACCGCCGTCAGGTTGTCGGTGTCGTTGGTTGAGGAGGGCGTGGAGCACCGGGTGTCGAGGCTCGCTCCGCTCGCGCCTCAACCGCCGTCAGGTTGTCGGTGTCGTTGGTTGAGGAGGGCGTGGAGCACCGGGTTTCGAGGCTCGCTCCGCTCGCGCCTCAACCGCCGTCAGGTTGTCGGTGTCGTTGGTTGAGGAGGGCATGGAGCACCGGGTTTCGAGGCTCGCTCCGCTCGCGCCTCAACCGCCGTCAGGTTGTCGGTGTCGTTGGTTGAGGAGGGCGCCCTGGCGCCCGTCTCGAAACCAGGGTCAGGACGCGTACAGCGGAGCCACGACGAGGACCGCCCAGGCCAGCTCGGCGAGCCCGGTCTGCTGGAGGACCGGGATGAGGGCGGGGCCGGTGGCACCACCCAGCACGGTGCGCAGCGCCGGGACCACCACCACCACGAACCCGAGTCCGAGCAGCGCCCACCACGTCGTCGTGGCCGCCACGGCGACGACGGCGGTGGCGGCGACCAGCACCAGCGCGGCATAGAGCCTCCGCGTGCGGGCGTCGCCGAGACGCACCGCGAGCGTGCGCTTGCCCGCCCCGGTGTCGGTCGGGATGTCGCGCAGGTTGTTGACGACCAGCAGGGCGCAGGCGAGCGCACCGATGCCGACGCCGGCGTACGACGCGGGGGCGACGAAAGCCTCGAGCTGGACGTAGGTCGTCCCGACCACCGCGACCAGGCCGAAGAACACGAAGACCATGACCTCGCCGAGTCCGAGGTAGCCGTAGGGCTTGTCGCCGCCGGTGTAGGACCAGGCCGCCGCCACCGACACCACGCCGACCGCGACCAGCCACCAGGCCGTCGTCGCCGCGAGCACCAGTCCCGCCGCTGCGGCGACCCCGAAGGCCAGGAAGGCGGCGCGCTTGACCGCCGTCGGGTGCGCAGCACCCGACCCCACGAGCCGCATCGGGCCGACCCGCACTGCGTCGGTGCCGCGGATCCCGTCGGAGTAGTCGTTGGCGTAGTTGACCGCGACCTGGAGCGCGAGGCTGACCGCCAACGCGAGCAGCGCCTTCCACCAGATCGCGCCGTCGGCGTACGCCGCCACGCCTGTGCCCGCGAGCACCGGGGCGACCGCCGCCGGCAGCGTGCGCGGCCGGGCGCCGGCGAGCCACTGCTGGGGGGTTGCCACCCCGGGATTCAAGCAGTGCGGTGGCCGGTCACCTCGGCGAGGGCTCCGAGGCCCCGGACTAGGTTGCGCCTCGTGGACTACGTCGAGCCCCGGGGCGAGGTGGATGAGGTCGTCGCCGTCCTGCGCACCTGGCTGGACGGCCCCGCCCACGTCCGGCTGGTCGTCGCCACCTCCGGCTCGACGGGCGTCCCGAAGCGGGTCGTCCTGACCCGCGAGGCCGTGCTCGCCTCGGTGGAGATGACCGAGCGCCGGCTCGGCGTGTCGGGCCGCTGGGTGCTGGCCCTGCCGCCGACCTACGTGGCCGGGATCCAGGTCATCGTGCGCTCGCTGGTGGCCGGGCTCGAACCGGTGACGAGCTGGGTCTCGACAAGCTCGACCAACGACACAAGCTCGACCAACGACACAAGCTCGACCAACGACACAAGCTCGGCCAACGAGACAAGCTCGACCGACGAACCGTGGTTCACCTCCCTGGTGCCGACCCAGCTGCTGCGCATGCTGGACCGCCCCGACGACGTCGAGGCCTTGCGCCGGGCGCACACGGTCCTGCTGGGCGGCGGGCCGGTCGATCCCGGGCTGCGCGATCGAGCGGCCGCAGCGGGGATCCGCACGGTGGCGACCTACGGGTCCGCCGAGACCGCCGGGGGCTGCGTCTATGACGGCGTGCCGCTCGACGGCGTGGAGGTCGACGTCGACGACGACCGGATCCGGCTGCGCGGACCGATGCTCTTCGAGGGGTATGCCGGCGACCCGGCCGCCACCGCGGACGTGCTGGTCGACGGGTGGTTCCTCACCTCCGACGTCGGCAGGCTCGACGACGGTCGGTTGCAGGTGCTCGGTCGGCTCGACGACGTGGTGGTCAGCGGCGGGGTCAACGTCCCGGCCACCGCCGTCGCTCGACGGCTGCGCGAGCACCCCGGGGTGACCGCGGCCGAGGTGCTGGGCATCGATGACGAGGAGTGGGGCCGCCGGGTGGTGGCCTTCGTCGTGGGCCGGATCGACGAGGGGACGGTCCGCGGCTGGGTCGCCGAGGTCCACCCACGCGCGTGGGCGCCCCGCCAGGTCGTGGTGCTCGACGAGCTGCCGCTGCTGCCGAACGGCAAGCCCGACCGCGAGATCCTGCGGGGCCTGGCGTGAGGGTCTTCTCGCTCCCCCTGCGCACCCGCTTCCGCGGCATCACCGTGCGCGAGGGCGTGCTGCTGCGGGGCACGGTCGGCTGGGGGGAGTGGAGCCCGTTCCTCGAGTACGACGCCGAGGTCGCCCGACCCTGGCTGGCCTGTGCCCGCGAGGCGGCTGCCGGGGACTGGCCGGCGCCGGTGCGAGCCGGCGTACCCGTCAACGTCACCGTGCCGGCCTGCGGCCCCGAGGATGCCACGGCGATCGTGGCCCGCGGCGGCTGCACCACCGCCAAGGTCAAGGTCGCCGAGCCGGGCCAGACGCTCGCCGACGACGAGGAGCGCGTGGAAGCCGTTCGCTCGGCGCTGGGACCCTCGGGACGGATCCGGGTCGACGCCAACGGCGCCTGGTCGGTGGAGGAGGCGGTGGCCGCGATCCGCGCGCTCGACCGGGCGGCGGGTGGCCTGGAGTACGTCGAACAGCCGACGGCCGGCGTCGAGGACCTGGCGCGGGTGCGGCGCGCCGTCGACGTGCCCATCGCCGCCGACGAGTCGATCCGCCGCGCGGCCGACCCCTACCGGGTGCGCGACCTCGAGGCGGCCGACATTGCGGTGCTCAAGGTCCAACCGCTCGGCGGGGTCCGCGCGTGCCTCCGGATCGCGGAGGACATCGGGCTGCCGGTCGTCGTGTCGTCGGCGCTGGAGACCTCCGTCGGGATCGCGGCCGGGGTGGCGCTGGCGGCGGCGCTGCCCGAGCTGCCCTACGCGTGTGGCCTGGCGACGGTGCAGCTGCTGGAGAGCGACGTGGTGGTCGACCCCCTGCTGCCGGTCGATGGTGTCCTGCCGGTGCGGGTGCCCCAGGTCGACCCCTCGCTGGTCGCTGCCGCCGACGACCGCATCAAGTGGTGGACTGCTCGGCTGGAGGAGGTGGACGGTGGCTGACGCGACCGGGTTGGCGCGCGAGGTGCTCACGCGCCTGGTGGCCGAGGGTGTCACCGAGCTGGTGCTCTCGCCGGGCTCGCGCAACGCCCCGCTGTCCTATGCGGCGCTCGACCTGGCTGCCGGCGGGTCGGTGCGGCTGCACACCCGGATCGACGAGCGGACCGCCGGGTTCCTCGCGCTGGGGCTGACCAAGGTCGGCGCCCGCACTGCTGTCATGTGCACGTCGGGCACGGCGGTGGCCAACCTGCACCCGGCCGTCCTCGAGGCCGCCCACGCCGGCGTACCCCTCGTCGTCGTCACTGCCGACCGGCCAGCGCGCCTGCGCGGCACCAGCGCCAACCAGACCACCGACCAGGTCGGCATCTTCGGTCCGCTGGTGCCGACCCACGACCTGGCGGAGCTGACCGACCCAGCAGCGCCGGCCCTCGCCGCCGCCGGGCCGACCCACCTCAACCTGCAGCTCGACGACCCCCTCGTCCCCTCCGGCAAACCCCCACCGATTGGTCACGAACCGCCGCGACACGCCGATGATCGACGTGGTTGGGGACCAATCGACGTACCTCTCGGACCGCGAACGGTGGTGGTGGCCGGCGACGACGCGGGACCGCGGGCGCGGCAGCTGGCCGAGCAGGCGGGGTGGCCGCTGCTGGCCGAGCCGACCAGCGGCGCCCGCACCGGGACCCACGCCCTGCGGTGCTACCGCCTCCTGCTCGACACCGACCTGGGCGGCCAGGTCGAGCGGGTGGTGGTCTACGGCCACCCCACGCTGTCGAGGCCGGTCCAGCGGCTGCTCGCGCGAGCCGACGTCGAGGTGCTCGTCGTGCCCGGTCGGGGGGTCTGGTCGGCCCCGCCCCACCCGGTGACGTCCTACGTCGCGCACCCCACCGCCGCGGCCGACGACCCGGCCTGGCTCGACGCGTGGCGGACCGCTGACGCCGAGGTCGGCCGCCGGCTCGACGCCCTGCTGGCGGCCGAGGCCGGGCTGACGCCGTACGACGTGGTCGGTGCTGTCAGCCGATCGGTGCCGGACGGTGGGCTCCTCGTGGTGGGGGCCTCCAGCCCGATCCGCGACCTCGACCTGATGGCCACGGCCTATCCCGTCGGCCGTCGACGCAAGGTGATCGCCAACCGCGGGCTGTCCGGGATCGACGGCACCGTCTCGACCGCGGTCGGCGCCGCGCTGGGCCGGCGCGACTCCTCGCGCGCGATCGCGCTCATGGGTGACGTGACCTTCCTGCACGACGCCAACGGGCTGGTGCTCGGCCCGGACGAGCCACGCCCGGACCTGACCGTCGTGGTGGTCAACGACGACGGCGGCTCGATCTTCGCCACCCTCGAACAGGGGGCACCGGAGCACGCCGCGGCCTACGAGCGGCTCTTCGGCACCCCGCACGGCGTCGACCTCGCGGCCCTGTGCGCAGCCACCCGGACCCCGCACTGGCGGGTCGACAGCGTCGCCGAGCTCGAGCACGCGCTGACCGCCCCCCACGGCGGGATCGAGGTGGTCGAGGTGCGCGTACGCCGCGACGACCGGCGCGACCTCGACGAGCGCATCCGCTCCCTCAGCGCCGGCTGAGCCGCACGAGCGCGGTGGCCACCTCTGATGGATCGACGAGCTGGTGGAGGTGCTCGCCGTCGAGGACCTCCGTCGGCCAGCCTCCCTCGATGGCCGACGCCAGCTCGGTCGCGTAGGTGTTGCCGAAGGCCAGGTAGGCACAGCGGCGCCGCTCCCAGCCGGCCGGCACCGGGAGGGTGCTGGTGAAGTAGCCGAGCGGCAGCCGCCGCTGCTCGGCCTCGACCGCGTGTCGGGTCCCCTCATCGGGGAAGAGATGGTCGACGTCGCCCCACCACCGCGTCCACGGCGGCAGCACGCCGTCGGCGTCGGCGAGGCCGCGCAGGTGGTCGAGGAACGCGGGCGGGGCCAGGGGTGTGGGAGCTGCGGTCGGCAGGGCGGCGTCGACGAAGACGATCGTCTCGACACCGACCTTGTCGGCCAGGGCGGGCGCGTAGAGACCGGCGTTGCTGTGCGGGACCAGCACGGCCCCGCGTATCCGCTCCACGATCCCGACCAGCACCGCCAGCACCTCCGCCGGCCGCCAGGTGACCGCCGGCACCTCGGCGACGACGGCGTCGTACCCCTCCTGCTCGAGACAGGCCGCCACCGGCAGCCAGGTCGCCGGACCCAGCAGCGGGCTGGGAATGAGCACGAACGTCACCGCGCCAGGTTGCCACCGAGACGGGAACCTCGCGGCAGGGCATCCTCGTCAGGTGGGTGTGGAGGCGACGCGTGACCAGGGGTTCGAGGAGTACGCCGCCGCGCGCTGGCCTCGGCTGGTGCGCTCGGCCGGGCTCCTCGGTGCCGACCCACACGCCGCCGAGGACCTCGTCCAGCAGGTGCTGACCCGGTGCTACCACTCCTGGGATCGGGTGCAGCGAGCCGGCGACGCCGACGCCTACGTCCACCGGATGCTGGTCAACGCCCACATCGACTCGCGGCGCCGCCGCTGGTGGGGCGAGCGCCCGACGGCGGAGCTCCCGGAGTCGCCGGGCCCAGACGAGGGGGACGCGCTCGGGTCGCGGGACGCCGTGCGGCAGGCCCTCGCGCGGTTGGGCGTGGAGCAGCGCCAGGTGGTGGTGCTGCGCTACTACGCCGACCTGAGCGAGCAGCAGACGGCCGACGCCCTCGGCATCGCTGTCGGCACCGTGAAGAGCAGAGCCTCTCGTGCTCTGCGAGCACTCGAGGACGACCCGCACCTGGTCGAGCTGCAACGAGGAGGAGCCGGATGAGCGAGGAACGCCTGCGCGAGCTGCTGGAGGAGTCGGCGTCGCGCCACGACGTCGGGCCGGTGCCGGTGGACCTTGCGCGGCGACGGCGCTCGCGGCTCCCGCTGCTCGCTGCCGCAGCGGTCCTGGTCGTCACCGGCGGGGTGGTCGTGTCGCAGCTCGGGGACAGCGGCGCGGGCCCCGTGGCCAGCGACCCGCCGACCGGCACCTCGCTCCCGCTCGCCACCGCCGAGGAGCCTGCGACAGGCGGTGCCATGGAGGCCGGACTGTCAGGACGCCTCACGAGCGACGAAACAGGCTGCCTCGCTGTGGGCGGACCAACGGTGTGGCCCTTCGGCTTCCGGGCCGAGGAGCGGGCCGGTCGCGCCGTACTGCTCGACGAGACCGGTGCGGTGGTCGCCGAGGAGGGCGACTATCTCGAGAGCGGCGGAGGGAGCGTGCCGGTCGGTCCCCGGACCGGCAGTCCCTGCGCGCCCGAGCAGGGGGACGTCTTCCTCGTGCAGTCGGAGATCACGGTGGCCACGCCGACGTCCGGCACACCTGCGCCGCTTCCCACGAGCGACTGGGAGCCGGGGGATCCTGCCGACCTGGCCCTGATCACCGGCACCCTCGTCATCGAGGGCGACTGCCTCGAGCTCGGGGAGGGCTACGGCATCGTCTGGCCGAAGGGCTTCACCGCCGTGCGCACCACCTTCGACCGCTTCGCCGTCTTCGACGCCGAGGGTGATCTCGTGGCCCTGGACGGCGAGACCCTGCGGGCCGGCGGCGGCTACAGCACCCCGGAGCCGAGTACCGGGCTGGCCCCGTGCATCGATAAGGCTCAGGAGGTCGCCTACATCCAGTCGGAGGTGCCGCTCACCGGCTGACCGCCATGATGTCCCCCGTGGACATCGCCCTGTTCCTCGTCGTCCTGACCGTCGGCGTGCTGGTGGTGACGGGGCTGTCGGAACGCGTCGACTTCCCGCCGCCGCTGGCGCTGATCGTGGCGGGCGTGGCGGCGTCGTACGTCCCCGGCGTGCCGGAGGTGCGGCTCGAGGCCGAGGTGGTGCTGCTCGGGCTGCTGCCGCCGTTGCTCTACGCGACCGCGATCCGCACCTCGCTGGTCGACTTCAACGCCAACCGCCGGCCGATCCTGCTGCTCTCGATCGGCTTGATCGTGTTCACCACCGCCGGCGTCGCGGTCGTCGTCCACGCGCTGATCCCCGGCATCGGCTGGCCGGCGTGCTTCGCGATCGGCGCCGTCGTCGCCCCGCCGGACGCCGTCGCCGCCACCGCGATCGGCCGTCGCATCGGTCTGCCGCGACGGATCGTGACGATCCTCGAGGGCGAGTCGCTGCTCAACGACGCGACGGCCCTCACCGCACTACGCACGGCACTCCTCGCCGGGACCGTCGGGGTCACGGCGGTCGAGGTCGGGGAGGAGTTCCTCATCGCGGCCGGGGGTGGCGTCGTGATCGGGCTGGCGGTGTTCTTCGTGGTCGCGCAGGTGCGTCAGCGGATCGCCGACCCGATGCTCGACGTGTCGATCTCGCTGGTGGTGCCCTTCGGGGCCTTCGTGGTGGCCGAGGAGATCCACGCCAGCGGCGTCATCGCGGTCGTGGTGGCCGGCCTGCTCCTGGGTCACAGGGCACCGATCATCCAGACCGCTCAGTCGCGGATCGCCGAGCGGGTCAACTGGCGCAGCATCGCCTACCTGCTGGAGAACGCCGTCTTCCTGCTCATCGGCCTGCAGGCCGACTGGCTCATCGAGGACGTCCGCGAGAGCGACCTGACCACCAGCCGGATCGTGGCCGTGTGCCTGGCCACCCTGGCCGCAGTGATCGTGCTGCGGATGGTCTGGGTCTTCGCCACCCGCTACTCCCTCGTGGGCAAGCGCCGCACCACCGGCGGCGACCACACCCCGTCCTGGCAGGACACCGTCGTCCTCGGCTGGGCCGGCATGCGCGGCGTCGTCACGCTCGCGGCGGCGTTCCTCATCGAAGAGGGCACCGAGCACCGGGAGGTGTTGTTGCTCATCGCGTTCACGGTGGTGGCCGGCACCCTGTTCGCCCAGGGCCTGACCCTGCCGCGGCTCGCGCGGCGCCTGCGCGTCCAGCCCCCCGACCCGATGGACGACGCGCTGGCCCGGGCGACCCTGCTGCAGCAGGCCAGCAAGGCGGCGTACGAGCAGCTCGAGCAGGAGGAGTACGACGACGCGCACGGGGCGGTCGACCTGATCCGGCAGCGCATCGACCAGCGCAACTTCTCCGCCTGGGAGCGGCTGGGCACGACCTCGGGCCAGGAGACCCCGAGCGAGCTCTACGCCCGGGTCCGGCTGGCGATGATCGACGCCGAGCGCCGCCGCGTGCTCGAGATCCGCTCGGCCGGCACCGTCGCCTCCGAGGTGGTGGCCGAGGTGCTGGCGATGCTCGACATCGAGGAGTCGATGCTCGACCGGGCCACCGAGGAGCGCGAGGAGCTCATCGGCGTCAGCGCGCCCGGCCGCCCGGGCGAGGTGTGCGACCACCTAGACGCCCACCCCGCGACCGAGACCGCACCCGAGCCGGTCTGTCAGCGGTGCCGCGACGAGGGTGCCCGTTGGGTGGCGCTGCGCGAGTGCCGCGAGTGCGGTCACGTCGGCTGCTGCGACTCCTCGCCGGGCCGCCACGCGACCGCCCACTTCCACGACACCACTCACCCGGTCATGCAGTCGGCCGAACCGGGGGAGGACTGGCGGTGGTGCTACGTGCACCACCTCACCGCCTGAGGTCGTCGGCCGCCATCAGTGTGGCTCGGGGGTGAACCGGATCGGGAAGCGCACGGCTCCGGTGTTGCCCGAGACCGGCAGCCACTCGCCTGGTCCGTCCGGCACGGCGTCGCGCAGTCGCCGCGCCAGCAGCGGCAGCGCCACCGCCATGTCGGTGCGGGCCACGAAGTGCCCCAGGCAGTGGTGGATCCCGGCGCCGAACCCGAGGTGCGGCGGTCGGCTCGTCGGCGGCGCAGCGATGTCGAACGCCGGGTCGGCCATCGCCGCGGGGTCCGTGCCGGCCGCGTGCGTGAGCGTCTGCACGATGCCGCCGGCCGGGATGCGTAGCCCGTGGAAGTCGACGTCCTCGAGCGCCTCGCGGGTCACCCAGGTCACGGTCGGGTTGACCCGCATCACCTCCTCGACCGCCTGCGCCCCCAGCTCGGGCCGCTCGCCGAGCAGCCGCCACTGGTCGGGGTGCTTCAGCAGCGTCTGCACCGCGAGCCCGATCTGGTTGCGGGTGGTCTCCATCCCCGCGAAGGCCAGGAACACCAGCGCCACCGACAGCTCCCGGTCATTCAGCTGCTCGGCCCGCACCAGCGTGGTGACCAGGTCGTCGGATCTGTTGGCCGAGCTCGTGGCGTCGGTCGAGCGCCCCCCGTTGGTCGAGCGCCCCCCGTTGGTCGAGCGCACCCCGTTGGTCGAGCGCCCCCCGTTGGTCGAGCGCCCCCCGTTGGTCGAGCTTGTCGAGACCCGCCTCTCGGCGACGACCTCGTCGAGGTACGCGGTCAGTCCCTCGATCGCCGCCTCGATCCGGGGCACCTGCCGGGCGACGTCGACCGAGAATGAGGCGCCGAGGTCGTCGGCCCAGTGCGCCACCTGCTGCCAGCTCTCGTCGGGCAGCCCCAGCAGGGCGCAGATGATCCGCGCGGCGTAGGGCTCCGCGAACTCCGAGATGAGCTCCACCTCGCCCCGGGTGGCGAACGCGCCGACGAGCTCCTCGGCCAGCGCCGAGAACTGCGGCTGCATCGCTGCGATCGTCCGGTTGCGGAACGCCGGCACCATCAGCCGGCGGATCCGCGCGTGGTCGTCGCCCTCCAGCGACAGCAACGTCTCGCCCCACCAGCCCGCGAACAGGCCGGAGTGGATTCCGTTCTGCTCGGGCCACCTCGCGTTGCCTTGGCGGAACCGCCGGTCGCGCAGCAGCTCAGCGGCCTCCGCGTGCCTCAGGACGGCCCAGCCCCAGGTCGTCTCGACGTACCAGCTTTCGTCGCGGGCGCGGTGGACGGCCTCGGAGGTGACGTCGAAGGCCGGGTCGCCGAGGTCCCACGTCATGGGGTGCTCATGTGCCGGCGCGGAGCATCCGCACGTGCCGACCCTCGTCGTGCAGGTCCTCGGTGCCGTCGAGCCGAAAGCCCTGGCGCTCGTAGAAGCGGAGCCCGCGCTCGTTGTCGGCCAGCACCCACAAGAAGGTCGCGCGGTCGCTGATGGCCTCGTGGAGCAGTGCGTAGCCGATCCCTGTCCCCCACCAGGCTGCGCGCACGTAGAGCACGCGCAGCTCGAGGTCGATGTCGACGTCGTCGTCGCGCCCGGTGCCTGCGCCGGAGAAGCCGACCAGCCCGGTCCGACCGTCCTCGGTGAGCTCGGCCAGGTGCACCACCTCGCCGTCGGTGAGCCAGTCCCGCCAGGTCACGACCCGCTGCCCGAGGTCGGTCCGGCGTCTCTGGAGGATCGTGGCGTCGATCAGCCCGGCGTACGCGTCGTCCCAGCAGTCGAGGTGCAGGTGCGTCAAGGCCTCGGCGTCCTCGGGGGTCGCGCGCCTCAGTGTCACACCGTCGGGCAGGGGCATGGCCGCATCGTAGGGACGTAGGTTGCTGGCATGCCCTCGATGCGTATCACCAAGCTGGGGCACGCCTGCGTGCGCATCGAGTACGACGACACCACGATCGTCCTCGACCCCGGCTCGTTCACCGAACCGGACGCGGTCGACGCCGTCGACGCCGTCCTCATCACCCACGAGCACCCCGACCACTACCTGGCCGACCACCTACGTCGTACCGATGCCCCCGTCTTCGCCGTCGAGGCGGTCGGCCGGCTCATCCGCGACGAGGCGCCCGACGTGGCCGAGCGGCTCACCGTGGTCGAGCCGGGGTCGTCGTTCAAGGCTGCCGGGATCGCCGTGCGCGGGGTGGGGGAGCTGCACGCCGAGATCCACCCCGAGCTGGCCCGGATCTCCAACTGTGGCTACGTCCTGCGCCTCGGCGACGCGACGGTCTACCACCCCGGCGACGCCCTCACCCTGCCCGGCGAAGCGGTCGACGTCCTGCTGGCCCCAGTCTGTGCGCCGTGGATGAGGGTCGCCGACGGGGTCGAGTTCGCGCGGGCGGTCGGCGCTGCCCGCAACCTGGCCATCCACGACCGCGTCTTCTCCGGACTCGGGCTCGGCGTCGCCGACTCGCTCTTCGGCCGCTTCCTCGGCGAGGACGGCCTCGACTACGTGCGCCGCGCCGACGGCGAGGACCTCTGAGCCGCTTCGACCAGGGTTCCTGGGCAATACCTGACGTTCCTGCCCGAAACTTCGCCCGGGAACGTCAGGTTTCCCCGGATATCCGGGGAAACCCGCCGCTCAGGCCCCGCCCAGCGCGTCGCGCACCGGGACGAACTTGGCCTGCGTCTCGGCGAGCTCGGCCTCGGGGTCGGAGTCGGCGACGATGCCACAGCCGGCGATGAGGCGGACGGTGGATCCCGACAGCACGGCCGAGCGGAGCGCGATGCCCCACTCGCCGTCACCAACTGCGTCCATCCAGCCGACCGGGCCGGCCCAGCGGCCTCGGTCCATGCCCTCGATCGTTGCGATGAGCTCGAGCGCGGCCCCTGTGGGCGTGCCGCCGACGGCCGCCGAAGGGTGCAGCGATGACGCGAGCGCAAGCGACGACACCGACTCGGCGTCGTGAACGACCCCGGCCACGTCGGTGGCCAGGTGCATCACGTTGGGCAGGTGCAGCACGAACGGCGCCTCGGGCACGTTCATCGACGAGCAGTGCGGTTCGAGGGCGTCGGCAACGGAGCGGACGGCGTACTCGTGCTCCTCGAGGTCCTTCGACGACCGCGCCAGGGTCGCGGCCAGCGCCAGATCGCGCGAGTCGTCACCCGTGCGCCGGATCGTCCCGGCCAGCACCCGCGAGGTGACCAGGCCGCGCTCGCGTCGGACGAGCATCTCCGGGGTCGCACCCAACATGCCGTCGACGTGGAAGGTCCAGCACATGGGGTAGCCCTCGACGAGCCGGCGCAGCGGCCACCGCACGTCGATCGGGCCTTCGGCGGTGGCCACCAGGTCACGAGCGAGGACGACCTTGTCGAGGTCGCCCGAGCCGATCCGACGTACGGCGTCGGCGACGACGCCCATCCACTGCTCGCCGTCGACCGCGCCGTCGGCGAACAGCACGCCGAGCGGAGCCGGGGGAGCGTCAGCGGGGGCGATCGTCGGGGGTCTCAGGTCATGGGCCCCGACCGTCGTCACCCACGCCCGGTCGCCGCGGCGACCGACCACCAGCTCGGGCACCACGAGCGTCGAGTCGCCGGGCTCGTCGGCGAAGCCGAAGCTGCCGAAGCACACCGGACCGGTGCCGGGCTCGCCCACCTCGTCGCGCACCTGCGCCAGCGCCATCGTCTCGCGCCACCACTTGTCCGCGTCGCCGAAGCGCGTCGGGCCGGCCGTCCGCACCTCGGCGGCCCTGCCCCAGCCGACGAGGCCCTCGCCGTGGCGGAGCCAGGTGACGACGTCGCCGAGCGGCAGGAGGTCGACCAGGGCGGTGGCGGCGTCGAGGTCGAGCGGGACCGTGCGGGCGACGAGTGGCGCCGCACCGGTGGTCACCCTTCGAGAGTACTCAGCGACCGGGAGCGGCTCACGACCAGTAGACGACGACCTTGTCGCCCACCTGCACCTGGTCGAAGAGCCACGCGACCGCCTCGTAGTCGCGGATGTTGACGCATCCGTGGGACGAGCCGGCGTAGCCCACGGCCGCGAAGTCCGAGGAGTAGTGCACCGCCTGGCCGCCGGAGAAGAACATCGCGAACGGCATCGACACCTCGTAGAGCCGCGAGAAGTGGTCCTGGTTCTTGAAGTAGACCTCGAACTCGCCCTCGCGGGTCTCCAGTCCGGGACCGCCGAAGCGGGTGTCGACGGTCTTGACCACCTCGCCGTCGACGACCCACCGCAGGGTCTGCGAGGTCTTGTCCGCGCAGATCACCCGGCCGGTCCGGCAACGGGGGTCGAGGGGGCCCGGGACGTTGCCGGTCACCCCGCGGAGCTCGGCAGCGGACGGCACCCTCGACATCGACAGCAGGCGTCGCCACGTACGTCGGTCGAGGTCGCCGCTGACGGGGAAGCCGCGCTTGGCCTGGAAGCCACGGACCGCCTCGACGGTGGAGGCGTCGTAGTGCCCGGTGAGATCGGAGAAGAGCCAGTCCAGCTGGACCAGTCGGGCCTGAAGGGCCCGCACCTTCGGACCCCGGTCACCCCGGCCGAACAGCACCTCGTCCGGCGAGGGGGAGAAGGGTTTGTCCACGGAGGGTCCGGGGCCCTGCACTGCGAACGGCGTTGCCGGAGCGGCCGCCGGCGCGACCGGTGCGGCCTGGGGGCGCGTCGGGTCGTCGACGGACACCTGGCCACCGTCGGGCCGGGTGGCCCACCCGACGCCGTAGGCGATCGAGGAGAGCAGGGCGGCAACCACCACCGCGATCACGAGACGCGCGAGGATGCGGCGCAACGAACGGAGCAGAGCACGCATGGGGAAGGCACCTTCGGGGGAAGTCGAGACGCTGACACCAAGGTGACGCAGCCGGGGATCAAAAGGTTGCCGCCGCGCCGTTGGTCGAGCAGTCGCCGTTGGTCGAGCGGTCACCGGTGGTCGAGCTTGTCGAGACCCAGGTGGTCAAGCGGTCGCCGGTGCCGTCCTCGGTGGTCGAGCCTGTCGAGACCCCCGCACCCACCCGCCCGCCTCCTGCCTACGCTGAGGCCGTGGTCCGCGCCGAGCTCGACAAGCAGCCCTCTGAGGTTCAGCGGATGTTCGACGCGGTCGCCCGGCGCTACGACGTGACCAACGATGTCCTCTCGCTGGGCCAGGACCGGCGCTGGCGTCGCCTGCTCGTCGAGGCCCTCGACCCGTTGTACGGCGACAGGGTCCTCGACCTCGCCGCGGGGACGGGCACCTCGAGCGAGCCGATCGCCGATCGCGGCGCCTTCGTCGTCCCCTGCGACTTCTCCCTGGGAATGCTCACGGTCGGCAAGCGCAACCTCCCGGCGCTGCCCTTCACCGCGGGCGACGGCACCCGCCTCCCGTTCGCGGCCGAGACCTTCGACGCCGTGACGATCTCCTTCGGGCTGCGCAACATCGTCGACCCGCTGGCCGGGCTCCGGGAGATGCGGAGGGTGACCCGCCCCGGCGGCCGCCTGGTCGTCTGCGAGTTCAGCCACCCGACCTGGGCCCCCTTCCGCACGGTCTACACCGAGTACCTCATGCGTGCCCTGCCCTCGGTGGCCAGGGCGGTCTCGTCATCCCCGGACGCCTACGTCTACCTCGCCGAGTCGATCCGGGCCTGGCCCGACCAGGCGACCCTCGCGGCGCGCATCGCCGAGGCCGGCTGGTCGGAGGTCCGGTGGCGCAATCTCACCGGCGGCACCGTGACCCTCCACCGCGCCACGGCCTGAGCAGGGAAGCCGGGGATTTCGGACACTCAGATGTGCGCTAAATGCCCAGGTCAGCCCCGGTGTCGAGCCCTCGGCCCCCCGGCTCGCCAGGCTTCGGGTCGAGTGGCAAGATGAGCCGCGGGCCTCTCGTGATTCTGTTCACAAAGTCACAAGAGCCATCCCGCGACAACACGTAGGACCGTACGGAAGGGGAGACCATGGAGCTCTACATCCCGGTACTTGCCCTCACCCTGCTGGCCACGCTGTTCGCGGCCGGATCGGTCGCCATGAGCGCGTTCGTCGGGCCCAAGCGCTACAACCGCGCGAAGCTCGACTCCTACGAGTGCGGCATCGAGCCCACCCCGCAACCCGTAGGCGGCGGCCGCTTCCCGGTGAAGTACTACATCACCGCGATGCTCTTCATCATCTTCGACATCGAGATCGTCTTCCTCTACCCGTGGGCCGTGCACTTCGACGCGCTGGCGTTCTTCGGGCTCGTCGAGATGGTGATCTTCATCGCCACGATCTTCGTCGCCTACGCATATGTATGGCGCAGAGGCGGCCTCGAATGGGACTGAGAACCGCGATGCACTGCACCTGCCTGCGTTCTCCTCGGTCGACGACCGCTCCGCTGCGCTACGCACCAAGGTCGCCTTCCCTCGTCGGCCTTGGCATGCACAGCGCCTCGCGACTCTCAGCAGGAGGTGTGTGATGGGTCTGGAGGAGAAGCTGCCGAGTGGCGTCCTGCTGACGACCGTCGAGGGCGTCGCCGGCTACATGCGCAAGGCCAGCTTCTGGCCCGCGACCTTCGGCTTGGCCTGCTGCGCCATCGAGATGATGACCAGTGGTGGCCCGAAGTACGACCTCGCGCGTTTCGGCATGGAGGTCTTCCGGGCCAGCCCGCGCCAGGCGGACCTGATGATCGTGGCCGGCCGGGTCAGCCAGAAGATGGCCCCCGTCCTGCGCCAGATCTACGACCAGATGGCCGAGCCCAAGTGGGTCCTCGCGATGGGCGTCTGCGCCAGCAGCGGCGGCATGTTCAACAACTACGCGATCGTCCAAGGGGTCGACCACGTCGTCCCGGTCGACATGTACCTCCCCGGCTGCCCGCCCCGTCCCGAGATGCTGATCGACGCGATCCTCAAGCTCCACGACCAGGTGCAGGCGACCAAGCTCGGCGCCAACCGACAGGCCCAGATCACCGAGCTCGAGAACGCCGCGCTCACCGCTCTGCCGACCTCCGACATGCGCGGCCTCCTGCGGTGAGGCGCCGATGAGCGAGGACCAGCAGGACGTGCTGCCGGAGCCCAAGGGTCCCGAGCAGCCCGCGGTCGACCAGTCCCCTGAGAACGTCCCGTCCCGACCCAACGAGGTCGGCACGGTCGGCATGCGGCGAGGGATGTTCGGCCCCAGCGGGACCGGCGATACCAGCGGCTACGACGGTCTCGTCGCGCCCGTCGTCCTCCCCGGGCCGGCCCAGCGCCCCTACGGCGGGTGGTACGACGAGGTGGCCGACGCCCTCGAGCTCGCCGAGGGCACCGTGGTGGTGCACCGTGGGGAGCTGACCCTCCACGTGCGCCGCGAGGACCTCCTCCGCGTCGTCCAGCAGCTCCGCGACGACCCGGCGTGCCGCTTCGAGCTGTGTGCCGGTGTCAGCGGTGTCCACTACCCCGGCGACACCGGCCGGGAGCTGCACGCGGTCTACCACTTCCTCTCGATGAGCTTCAACCGGCGCCTGCGGGTCGAGGTGAGCGTTTCCGATGCGGACCCGCACCTCCCCTCGATCGTGGGCATCTACCCCACCAACGACTGGCACGAGCGCGAGACCTACGACATGTTCGGGATCGTCTTCGACGACCACCCGTCCCTGACCCGGATCCTCATGCCCGACGACTGGCCCGGCCACCCGCAGCGCAAGGACTACCCGCTGGGCGGCATCCCCGTGGAGTACAAGGGCGGCAGCATCCCGCCCCCCGACCAGCGGAGGTCCTACACGTGAGGTCACCGGCATGAGCCAGGACGTCTACGCCGGCAACACCGAGACGACCGAGGGCAAGGTCTTCACCGTCACCGGGCAGGACTGGGACCAGGTCGTCGAGGGACTCGCCGACGACGGCGAGGAGCGCGTCGTCGTCAACATGGGTCCCCAGCACCCCTCCACCCATGGGGTGCTCCGGCTGATCCTCGAGCTCGAGGGCGAGCTCGTCACCGAGGCCCGCTGCGGCATCGGCTACCTCCACACCGGCATCGAGAAGAACATGGAGTACCGCTCCTGGGTGCAGGGCACGACGTTCTGCACCCGCATGGACTACCTCAGCCCGTTCTTCAACGAGGCCACCTACGCCCTGGGCGTCGAACGACTGCTCGACATCGAGGACGACATCCCCGAGAAGGCCGACGTGATGCGGGTGCTCCTGATGGAGCTCAACCGGATCTCCAGCCACCTGGTCTGCATCGCCACGGGCGGCATGGAGATCGGCGCGCTGACCGTGATGACGATCGGGTTCCGCGAGCGTGAGCTGGTGCTCGACCTCTTCGAGCTCATCACGGGTCTGCGGATGAACCACGCCTTCATCCGCCCCGGTGGCGTCGCCCAGGACCTGCCGCCGGGTGCGCTCGACGAGATCAGGGCGTTCGTGGCCCTGATGCGGAAGCGCCTCCCGGAGTACGCCGCACTCTGCAACGCCAACCCCATCTTCAAGGCGCGGCTCGAGGGCGTGGGTCACCTCGACCTCGAGGGCTGCATGGCTCTGGGCCTCACGGGTCCGGTGCTGCGCAGCACCGGCTACCCGTGGGACCTGCGCAAGACCCAGCCGTACTGCGGCTACGAGACCTACGACTTCGACGTCCAGACCTGGGACACCTGCGACTCCTACGGGCGGTTCCGCATCCGGCTGGCCGAGATGTGGGAGTCGCTGCGGATCGTCGAGCAGGCCGCGGACCGGCTCGCCGACCTCGAGGGCGCGCCGATCATGGTGGCGGACAAGAAGATCGCCTGGCCCAGCCAGCTCGCGATCGGCAGCGACGGGATGGGCAACAGCCTCGACCACATCCGCCACATCATGGGCGAGTCGATGGAGGCCCTGATCCACCACTTCAAGCTGGTCACCGAGGGCTTCCGGGTGCCGGCCGGGCAGGCGTACGTGCCGATCGAGTCCCCCCGTGGCGAGCTCGGTGCCCACGTCGTCTCCGACGGGGGGACGCGTCCCTTCCGTGCGCACTTCCGGGACCCGTCCTTCACCAACCTGCAGGCGACCAGCGTGATGAGCGAGGGCGGACAGGTGGCCGACGTCATCGTTGCGATCGCCTCCATCGACCCGGTCATGGGAGGTGTCGACCGCTGATGGCACTCGACGCCACGGTCCGCGGCGAGCTCGAGGAGATCGCCGCCCGCTACCCGGAGAAGCGCTCGGGCCTGCTGCCGATGCTCCACCTCGTCCAGTCGGTCGAGGGCCGGGTCACCCCGGAGGGGATCGAGCTGTGTGCCGAGATCCTCGACCTCACCGCGGCCGAGGTGAGCGGCGTGGCGACCTTCTACACGATGTACAAGCGCAAGCCCGTCGGTGACTACCTGGTCGGCGTCTGCACCAACACGTTGTGCGCCGTCATGGGCGGCGACGTCATCTTCGAGCGGCTCAAGGAGCACCTCGAGGTCGGCAACGACGAGACCACCGCTGACGGCAGCATCACCCTCGAGCACATCGAGTGCAACGCCGCCTGCGACTACGCCCCGGTGATGACGGTCAACTGGGAGTTCATGGACGACATGACCCCCGCGTCGGCGACCCGGCTCGTCGACGACCTGCGATCGGGCGCGGAGGTCACCTCGACCCGCGGGCCTCGGATCTGCACCTGGCGCGAGGCCGAGCGGGTGCTGGCCGGCTTCCCCGACGGCCGCGTGGACGAGGGCCCGGGCGCGGGGCACGCCAGCCTGGTCGGGCTCTCGATCGCGCGCGAACGGGGCTGGACGGCACCGTCGCCTCGAGCCTCGGGAGACACGAGCGCGACGGCGGAGACCAAGACCGAGGCGGTCGAGCAGGCCGACACCGGCCGGGCCGAGACCGAGACCGAGCAGGAGGTGGCCCAGGATGGCCAGTGAGACCGCTGGTGAGATGGGCACGCTGACCCCGGTCCTCACCGACATGTGGGACGTCGAGCGGGGCTGGACCCTGCCGGCGTACGCCGACAAGGGCGGCTACGACGCGCTGAAGAAGGCGCTGACGATGTCGCCCGAGGAGATCATCGAGGCGGTCAAGGACTCCGGCCTGCGCGGGCGAGGCGGGGCGGGCTTCCCCACGGGGATGAAGTGGTCCTTCATCCCCCAGGACAACCCCAAGCCGAAGTACCTCGTGGTCAACGCGGACGAGTCCGAGCCGGGCACCTGCAAGGACATCCCGCTGATGATGGGCAACCCCCACGTGCTCGTGGAGGGCGTGATCATCAGCTCCTACGCGATCCGCGCTCACCAGGCGTTCATCTACATCCGCGGAGAGGTGCTCCACGTGGTGCGGCGCGTCCAGGCCGCCGTGGCCGAGGCCTACGCCGCAGGTCACCTGGGCAGCGACATCCACGGATCGGGCTACGACCTCGACATCGTGGTGCACACCGGCGCCGGCGCCTACATCTGCGGTGAGGAGACCGCACTCCTCGAGGGGCTCGAAGGTCGCCGCGGCCAGCCCCGACTGCGACCCCCCTTCCCCGCGGTCGCCGGTCTCTACGCCAGCCCGACCGTCATCAACAACGTCGAGTCGATCGCCTCGGTGCCGAGCATCGTGGCCAACGGTGCCGACTGGTTCGCTTCCATGGGCACCGAGAAGTCCAAGGGCTACGGCATCTTCAGCCTCTCCGGGCACGTCGCCAAGCCCGGGCAGTACGAAGCCCCGTTGGGCATCACCCTGCGTCAGCTCATCGACCTCGCCGGCGGCATGCGCGCGGGCCACGAGCTCAAGTTCTGGACGCCCGGGGGCTCGAGCACGCCCCTGCTGACCGCCGAGCACCTCGACGTACCCCTCGACTTCGAGGCGATCGGGGAGGCCGGCTCGATGCTCGGCACCCGGGCCCTCCAGCTCTTCGACGAGACCACCTGCGTGGTGCGCGCGGTGCTGCGCTGGACGGAGTTCTACAAGCACGAGTCCTGCGGCAAGTGCACGCCGTGCCGCGAGGGGACCTGGTGGCTGGTGCAGACCCTGGCCGCGTTGGAGCGCGGAGAGGGCAGCGAGGCCGACCTCGACCTGCTGCTCGACCAGTGCGACAACATCCTGGGCCGGTCCTTCTGCGCGCTCGGTGACGGCGCGACGAGCCCCATCACCAGCTCGATCGAGTACTTCCGCCAGGAGTACCTCGACCACCTCTCCCACGGCGGCTGCCCCTTCGACCCCGCCGCCTCGACCGTGTTCGCCGACGAGCTGGTGGGCGCATGAGCATCACGAGCTCCCCGGGTGCCGGTGGCGCAGCCGCGACGACCGAGGACCTGGTCACCGTCACCATCGACGGCATCCAGGTCAGCGTCCCGCCGGAGACCCTGGTCATCCGGGCCGCTGAGCAGGTCGGTGTGCAGATCCCGCGCTTCTGCGACCACCCGCTGCTCGCACCCGTCGGTGCCTGCCGGCAGTGCCTGGTCGAGGTCCCCGACGCCGGCAACGGCCGGGGCTTCCCCAAGCCCCAGGCCTCGTGCACCCTCCCGGTCGCCGACGGCATGGTCGTCAACACCCAGGCCACCAGCGACGTGGCCGACAAGGCTCAGCAGGGCGTCATGGAGTTCCTGCTCATCAATCACCCGCTCGACTGTCCCGTCTGCGACAAGGGCGGCGAGTGCCCGCTGCAGAACCAGGCCATGAGCAACGGTCGGGGGGAGTCCCGCTTCTCCTCCGGCGCGGTGAGTGGTGGGATCAAGCGCACCTACCCCAAGCCCATCAACATCTCCGCGCAGGTGCTCCTCGACCGGGAGCGCTGCGTGCTGTGTGCGCGCTGCACGCGCTTCTCCGAGGAGATCGCCGGGGACCCGTTCATCGCGCTCATCGAGCGCGGCGCGCTCCAGCAGGTCGGCATCTACGAGAAGGAACCGTTCGAGTCCTACTTCGCGGGCAACACGATCCAGATCTGCCCGGTCGGCGCCCTCACGTCCGCGTCGTACCGCTTCCGGTCGCGGCCCTTCGACCTGGTCTCCCACCCCTCGGTCGCCGAGCACGACGCGTGCGGTTCGGCCATCCGGGTCGACCACCGGCGCGGCAAGGTGATGCGTCGCCTCGCGGGCAACGACCCCGAGGTCAACGAGGAGTGGATCACCGACAAGGACCGCTTCGGCTTCACCTACGCCCACACCGCCGACCGGATCACCTACCCGCAGGTCCGCGACGAGGACGGCAGCCTGCGTCCCGCGTCGTGGCCCGAGGCCTTCGCCGTCGCTGCTCGCGGGCTGCGTGCGGCCGGCGAGTGCGGGGTCCTGCCCGGCGGGCGCCTGACGGCCGAGGACGCCTACGCCTACGCCAAGTTCGCCCGGGTGGCGCTCGGCACCCACGACGTCGACTTCCGTTCGCGGCCCCTCTCGGCCGAGGAGACCGACTTCCTCACCACCCACGTCGTCCTCTCCCGTGAGGTCTCATACGCCGACCTCGAGACGGCGTCGGTGGTCGTGCTGGCCGGGCTCGAGCCGGAGGACGAGGCCGGCACCATCTTCTTGAGGCTGCGCAAGGCCGCCCAGCGGGGCGCCCGGATCGTGACGGTGGCTCCGTTCCGCTCGCGCGGGTCGGTCAAGCTAGGCGCCGAGCTGGTCCCCTGTGTCCCCGGGGAGGAGGCGGCGGCGATCGATGCCCTGGAGGGCGTCGACGCCCGCGCCGTGCTGCTGCTCGGTGAGCGCCTCGCCCTGGCCCCCGGCGCCCTGGCCGCTGCCGCCCGCCTGGGCGGCACCCACGGCGCTCGGCTCGCGTGGGTGCCCCGTCGCGCCGGTGACCGTGGTGCGGTGGAGGCCGGCTGCCTCCCCACGCTCCTGCCGGGAGGCCGGCCTGTGGGCGATGCCCAGGCCCGGGTCGACACCGCCGCGTCCTGGGGGATCGAGTCGCTCCCCGACGCCCCCGGACGTGACGCCGACCAGATCGTGGCGGCGGTCCTCGCGGGCGAGCTGGGCGGACTGCTCGTCGGTGGGATCGACCCCGACGACACCGCCGACCCGGCCGCCACCCGCGCGGCCCTGGAGCGCGCGTCGTTCGTGGTCTCCCTCGAGCTGCGGGAGACCGAGGTGACCCGGCGGGCCGACGTCGTCCTCCCGGTCGCTCCCGTCACCGACAAGGCGGGGACGTTCGTCACGTGGGAGGGACGCCCGCGCCCCTTCGACCAGGTGCTCGTCAACCCCGCCTCACTGCCGGACCTGCGGATCCTGGCCGGTATCGCGGAGGAGCTCGGCACGCCCCTGGGCTTCCGCACGGTGCCCGAGGTGCGCCGTGAGATGGAGCAGCTCGGACCATGGGACGGGTCGTTGGTCGAGGTGCCGCAAGGAACGAGCGGCCCCGAAACCCCCGCAACGTCCGAGACCGCCTCGACCCAAGGCCTGGTCCTCGCCACCTGGAAGCAGATGATCGACCTCGGCTCGATGCAGGACGGCGACGAGCACCTGCGCGCCACCGCCCGACCCGCGGTTGCTCGCGTCTCCCGCACCGTCTTCGACGCCGTGGGTCCGACCGTCACGCTCACCGGTGACCGGGGCTCACTCACGCTGCCGGCCGAGCCGGTCGACGACATCGCCGACGGGGTCGTCTGGGTGCCGGCCAACTCCGTCGGCCGCGGCGTCCTGGCCGACCTCGCCTCACCCGGCAGCCGGGTCACCGTGAAGGGAGCAGCCTCGTGAGCGCGCTGACCGCCCTGATCCTCCCGATGGAGGCCGACGACCTCTCGGCCTTCGGCCAGGACCCGTGGTGGGTCATCGTGATCAAGACCGCTGCTGATCTTCTTGATCCTCGTCCTGCTCACGCTGTTCAACATCTGGTGGGAGCGCAAGGTCGTTGCCCGGATGCAGCACCGCATCGGTCCCAACGTGCACGGTCCCTTCGGTCTGCTCCAGTCCCTGGCCGACGGGGTCAAGCTCGCGCTGAAGGAGGACCTGGTGCCGAAGTCGGCCGACAAGGTCGTCTTCCTGCTCGCGCCGGTCCTGGCCGCTGTGCCGGCCTTCGTCACCTTCAGCGTCATCCCCTTCGGCCCGGTGGTGGAGATCCCCTTCACCGACACGGTGACGCCGCTCCAGCTGACCGACATGCCCGTGGCGGTCCTCTTCGTGATGGCCATCGCCTCGATCGGGATCTACGGGATCGTCCTGGGCGGCTGGTCGAGCGGGTCGACGTACTCCCTGCTCGGCGGGCTGCGCTCGAGCGCCCAGATGATCTCCTACGAGGTCGCGATGGGCCTGGCGCTCGTCGCGGTCTTCCTCTACGCCGGCTCGATGTCGACCTCCGAGATCGTCGAGCGCCCAGGACGAACTGTGGTTCGGCCTGATCCTGGTGCCGTCGTTCGTCATCTACCTGATCTCGATGGTCGGTGAGACCAACCGGGCGCCGTTCGACCTCCCCGAGGCCGAGGGCGAGCTCGTGGGCGGCTTCCACACCGAGTACTCCTCGCTGAAGTTCGCCCTGTTCTTCCTCGCCGAGTACATCAACATGGCCACCGTCTCGGCCCTGGCCACCACGCTCTTCCTGGGTGGGTGGAAGGCGCCGTTCTGGATCGACGAGGTCTGGGCGGGGGCCAACGAGGGCTACTGGCCGGTGCTGTGGTTCTTCGGCAAGGTCTTGTTCTTCATCTTCTTGTTCATCTGGCTGCGCGGTTCCCTGCCACGGCTGCGCTATGACCAGTTCATGGCCTTCGGCTGGAAGCGGCTGATCCCCATCTCGCTGCTGTGGATCGTCGCGGTCGGCACCATCCGGTCGATCTCGCTCGAGGGCGGCATCGAGCGCCAGTACCTCCTGATCGGCATCGGCGTCCTCACCGTGCTGTTCCTGCTGCTCTTCTTCTTCGGTGCCGCCGAGGACGACGAGGAGACCTCGGCGCCGCCGTGGACGACCGAGCCACGCCCCGGTGGCTTCCCGACCCCGGCGATGCCGGCGGGCGGTCCGGTGCGGGGCGCCGCCGTGCCCCTCACGTTCGAGAGCGGCTCGACGGTGAGCGGATCGACCTCCGCGCCGCACGCGACCCGAGAAGGTGACGCCTGACATGCCCACGCTCAAGGAGCAGTTCTGGGACCCGGTGGCCGGCTTCGGTGTCACGTTCCGGACGATGTTCAAGAAGGTCGTCACCGAGCAGTACCCGTTCGAGAAGCAGCCCACCGCCCCCCGCTTCCACGGGCGGCACCAGCTCAACCGGTGGCCCGACGGGCTGGAGAAGTGCATCGGGTGCGAGCTGTGTGCGTGGGCCTGCCCGGCCGATGCGATCTACGTCGAGGGTGCTTCCAACACCGAGGACGAACGGTTCAGCCCCGGTGAGCGCTACGGCCGCGTCTACCAGATCAACTACCTGCGCTGCATCCTGTGCGGGCTCTGCATCGAGGCCTGTCCGACGCGCGCGCTCACGATGACCAACGAGTACGAGCTGGCCGACGACAACCGGGCCGACCTGATCTACGAGAAGAGCGACCTGTTGGCGCCGCTGCTTCCGGGCATGGAGCAGCCGCCCCACCCGATGATGCTCGGCGACGACGAAGGGGCCTACTACCGGGGCACCTTCGCCGCCCCGCCCCCCGCGGCCCCGCAGCCCGACCCGAGCCCGACGGTCCCGGGCGGTGACCGGTGATCGCGTTCTGGGTCCTCGCCCCGGTCATGGTGCTGGCCGCGCTCGGCCTCCTCTTCGTGCGCAAGGCCGTGCACGCCGCCCTGCTGCTGGCGGTGGTCATGATCAGCCTGGCCATCCTCTACGCCGTCCTCGAGGCGCCGTTCCTCTTCGCCGTGCAGATCATCGTCTACACCGGCGCGATCCTCATGCTGTTCCTCTTCGTCCTGATGCTCGTCGGAGTCGACGCCTCCGACTCGATCGTCGAGACGCTCAAGGGTCAGCGGGCGATGGCGGCCGTCCTCGGGCTGCTCCTCGGCACCCTCCTCGTGGTCGGGCTCGGCCAGATCTCTCTGGGCACCGTGGTCGGGCTCGAGGAGGCCAACGCCGGCGGCAACATCGAGTCGCTGGCCAACATCTTGTTCTCCCGCTACGTCTTCGCGTTCGAGACCACCAGCGCACTGCTCATCACCGCAGCGGTCGGCGCGATGGTCCTGGCCCACCGTGAGCGGTTGACGCCCCGCCCCGGCCAGGCCGAGCGCGCGGCCCAGCGGATCCGCGACTACGCCGACCACGGTCTGCACCCCGGACCGCTGCCGACGCCGGGGGTCTTCGCCCGCCACAACGCGGTCGACACCCCAGCGCTGCTGCCCGACGGCAGCACCTCGGAGGCGTCGGTGTCCCGGGTGCTGGCTGCGCGCGGGACCGTGCGCTCGGCCCCGGCCCTCGCCGACGACATCGAGGAGGTCCAGCGTCAGCTCGGGGTCGACCCCGGTGCCACACCCGAGACCTCCGGCAAGGCCGGCACCCCCGCTCACACCGAGGAGGACGTGTCGGGAGGTGAACACGCGTGACCGAGGAGTACGTGATCCTCTCAGCGATCCTGTTCACGATCGGCTGCGTCGGGGTGCTCACCCGGCGCAACGCCATCGTGGTGTTCATGTGCGTCGAGCTGATGCTCAACGCCTGCAACCTCGCACTGGTCGCCTTCGCCAAGCAGCACGGCAATCTCGACGGCCAGATCGCGGCCTTCTTCGTCATGGTCGTGGCCGCGGCTGAGGTCGTGGTCGGCCTCGCGATCATCATGACCATCTTCCGGACCCGGCGCTCGGCCTCGGTCGACGACGCGAGCCTGTTGAAGTACTAGGACTGAGTGCATTGGTGAGACTTGAAGAGGTGGCGATCCCGGTCGTCGATCCGACCGCCGCCGACGGGATCTACAGCCTCCTGTGGCTCGTGATCGGCCTGCCCCTGCTGGGCGCCGTGGTCCTGCTGGCCGGCGGCCCGCTCCTCGGCAAGGCCGGGGAGAGGTGGGGCCACCTGCTCGGCACCGCCCTTCCGATCGGGTCGTTCGTCATCAGCCTGCTGATGTTCCTCGACCTGACCGGCCGGGCGGAGGAGGACCGTCAGGTCAGCCAGCACCTGTGGGACTGGATCGAGGTCGGCGGGCTCGACGTGGGCATGGACCTCCTGCTCGACCCCCTCTCGGTCCTCTTCCTCCTCCTCATCACCGGCGTGGGATCGCTCATCCACGTCTACTCCATCGGCTACATGGCCCACGACCCCCGCCGTCGGCGCTTCTTCGGCTACCTGAACCTCTTCGTCGCCGCGATGCTGCTGCTGGTGCTGGCCGAGAACTACGTCGGGCTCTTCCTCGGCTGGGAGGGCGTCGGCCTGGCGTCGTACCTCCTGATCGGCTTCTGGCAGCACAAGCCCACCGCAGCCGCTGCGGCGAAGAAGGCCTTCGTCATCAACCGTGTCGGTGACATGGGCATGTCGCTGGCGATCTTCTTGTTCTTCATCACCTTCGGCTCGACCAGCTTCTCGGTCATCAGCGCCAACACCTCCGAGGCCAGCGAGACGACGCTGACCGTGCTCGGGTTCCTCCTGCTCCTGGGCGCCTGCGGCAAGTCCGCACAGGTGCCGCTGCAGGCCTGGCTGCTCGACGCCATGGAAGGACCTACCCCCGTCTCGGCCCTCATCCACGCGGCGACCATGGTGACCGCCGGGGTCTACCTGATCGTCCGCTCCAACTTCGTCTTCGAGCTCGCCCCGGTCGCCCAGACCGGGGTGGTGGTCGTCGCCGCGGTCACGCTGCTGTGGGGTGCGGTCATCGGGTGCGCCAAGGACGACATCAAGAAGGCCCTGGCCGGATCGACGATGAGCCAGATCGGCTACATGATGCTGGGGGCCGGTCTCGGGGTGGCCGGCTATGCCTTCGCGATTTTCCACCTGCTCACGCATGGGTTCTTCAAGGCCAACATGTTCCTCGGCGCCGGATCCGTCATGCACGGCATGAACGACGATGTCGACATGCGGCGCTACGGCGCCATCAGGCACGCGATGCCGGTCACCTTCCTGACCTTCGCCATGGGATACCTGGCGATCATCGGCTTCCCCGGCTTCTCGGGGTTCTGGTCCAAGGACAAGATCATCGAGGTCGCGCTGACCGAGAACCTCTTCGCGGGCCTCGCGGCGCTGCTCGGCGCCGGCGTCACCGCCTTCTACATGACGCGGCTCATGCTGCTCACCTTCTTCACCTCGCGACGGTGGAAGGAGGAGGTGCACCCGCACGAGTCACCTGCCGTCATGACGGTCCCGCTCATCGTGCTCGCCGCGCTGTCGGTGCTGGGCGGGGTGCTGCTGCTCGGCGACTGGGTCGTCACGTGGCTGGCGCCGGTCGTGGGTGAGGAGGCCCACCACGAGCCGCCGCTGCCGGTCATCGTGATCACGCTGCTCACCGTCGCGGTCGTCGCCATCGGTGTGGCGGTGGCCTGGTTCCTCGTGGGCAAGCGCGAGGTTCCGCTCAGCGCGCCGGAGGACGTCTCCTTCGCCACCCGCGCGGCCCGAGCCGACCTCTACGGCGACGCCATCAACGAGGGCCTCGTGGTCCAGCCGGGTCGACGCCTGGTCGGTGGCCTCCTGGTCACGGACCGGTCCGTGGTCGACGGCACGTTCACGGGCACCGGCGCCGCCGTCAAGGGCATCGGAGCCCAGCTCCGCCGGGCCCAGACCGGGTTCGCCCGCACCTACGCGCTCTCGGTGATGGGCGGCGTGCTCCTGGTGGTCCTCGCGCTCCTGGCGGTGAACCTCACATGATGCTGTCCGTCCTGATCCTGCTGCCGCTCCTCGGCGCCCTGGTCGTCGCCCTGCTCCCGCAGACCCTCGCCCGCCTGGGCGGGCTCGCGGTCGCCGTTGCGACGCTCGGCGTCGGCGTGGCCGCAGCAACGCAGTACTCCCTCGACGGGGGCATGCAGCTCACCGAGACCTATCGACTGGATCGAGGCCTTCGGCGTCCACTACGCCCTCGGTCTCGACGGGCTGGGTCTGTTGATGGTCCTGCTCACCGTCGTGCTGGTCCCGATCGTCCTCGTGGCCGGCTGGACCGAGGGGCACGAGAACCCCCGGGCCTACGTCGCCTGGGTGCTGGCCCTCGAGGCGTTCTCGCTCGCGGTCTTCTGCGCGACCGACGTGTTCCTCTTCTACGTCGTCTTCGAGGCGACGCTGATCCCGGCGTACTTCCTCATCGGTGGTTTCGGCCGCGAGGGTCGCAGTGGCGCCGCGCTGAAGTTCCTCATGTTCCAGCTCGCCGGTGGCCTGATCCTCCTGGGATCGGTGATCGGTCTCTACGTCGTGTCGTCGCAGGCCGGCCAGCCGTCCTACCTGCTCTCGGACCTGGCGGCGCTCGACATCGAGACCGAGGCCGGTCGATGGCTCTTCGTCGGCTTCTTCATCGCCTTCGCGATCAAGGCCCCGCTCTTCCCCGTGCACACCTGGCTGGCCGACACGACCGAGAAGGCGACTCCCGGGACGAGCGTGCTGCTCGTGTGTGTGCTCGACAAGATCGGCACCTTCGGGATGCTGCGCTTCTGCCTGGGGCTCTTCCCCGAGGCGTCGGACTGGGCGACCCCGGTCGTCATGGTCCTCGCCGCGATCTCGATCATCTACGGCGCCCTGGTGGCGATCGGGCAGGACGACATTTTGCGGCTGATCGGCCTGACCTCGCTGAGCCACTTCGGGTTCATCGTCATCGGAGTCTTCGCGTTCAGCACCCAGGGCGGCTCCGGCGCGATCCTCTACATGGTCAACCACGGCATCGCCACGGCCGCGCTGTTCCTCATCGCCGGCTACTTCATCAACCGCCGAGGCACGACCCTGATCAGCCAGATGGCCGGGCTCGAGAAAGCGACACCGGTCCTCGCCGGGCTGTTCCTCGTGGCCGGACTGGCCACCTTGGGGCTCCCGGGCCTGAGCCCCTTCGTCTCGGAGTTCCTGGTGCTGCTGTCGGCCTTCGACTACGCGTGGTACCTCGGCGCGGTCGCCGTCCTCGGCATCGTGCTCGCGCCGATCTACGTCCTGTGGCTCTACCAGCGCACCATGACCGGGCCCACGCCCGCCGACGTCGAGGGGACCCCCGACATCGGCCGCCGCGAGCTCGGGGCAGTCGCGCCGCTCATCCTCGCCCTGGTGCTGTTCGGCTTCTATCCCATGCCGTTGCTCGACGTGAGCAACCCGTTCGTCGAGGACCTCATGCAACAGGCCGGAGTCAGCGACCTGCCCCCCGTCGTTCCTGCGGCCGAGGGAGGTTCGGACTGATGGAGTTCTCCAAGCCCACCATCGAGTACGCCGAGCTCTGGCCGATCCTGGTCGTCTTCGGTGTCGCCTGCGCCGGCGTCCTCGTCGAGGCCTTCCTGCCCCGGGAGCGCCGCTACCTCGCCCAGACGCTGCTGGCCGGGGGCGGCCTGGTGACGGCTCTTGTCGGCACGGTGCTGATCGGGATGGACCTCGAGAAGGTCGGCGATGGTGCCGCCCGCGGGCTGGTCGGCGCCGAGGGCACCCTGGTGGTCGACGGACCCTCGGTCTACCTGTGGGGCCTCGTGCTGGTCTTCGCGCTGGGCGGCGTCGCGCTGTTCGCCGAGCGTCGGCTCGAGGGCGGGGTCTCGGGCTTCGCCGGCCAGGCGGCCGCGCTGCCCGGCACCGAGGCCGAGCGCGAGGCCTCCACCAAGGGACTGGACCACACCGAGGTCTACCCGCTGCTGATGTTCGCCGTGGTCGGCATGATGCTCTTCCCGACCGCCGGTGACCTGCTGACGATGTTCGTGGCGCTCGAGGTCCTCTCGCTTCCGCTCTACCTGCTCTGCGGCCTGGCGCGGCGCCGGCGGCTGCTCAGCCAGGAGGCCGCTCTCAAGTACTTCCTCCTCGGCGCCTTCTCCTCGGGGTTCTTCCTCTACGGCATCGCCCTGACCTACGGCTTCGCCGGCTCGATGCAGCTGGCCCAGATCAACGAGGCGATCCGCAACGACTCCGAGAACCAGTCCCTGCTGCTGATCGGTCTCGGGATGATGGCCGTCGGCCTGCTCTTCAAGGTCGGCGCCGTGCCGTTCCACTCCTGGACGCCGGACGTCTACCAGGGCGCTCCGACCGCGGTGACCGCGTTCATGTCGGCGGCCACCAAGGTGGCGGCCTTCGGCGCCCTGCTCCGGCTGCTCTACGTCGGCTTCGGCTGCGGACCGCTGGACCTGGCAGCCGATGCTCTGGGTCGTCGCGATCATCACGATGGTCCTCGGTGCTGTGCTGGCCGTCGTGCAGACCGACGTGAAGCGGATGCTGGCCTACTCCTCCATCGCGCACACCGGCTTCCTGCTCACCGGGGTGCTCGGGGTCCAGGGCGCCTCGGAGCTCTCCGAGGGCCAGGTGACCTCCCTGCAGGCCGTGCTGTTCTACCTGACCACCTATGGCTTCGCCACGCTCGGCGCCTTCGCGGTGGTCTCCCTGGTCCGTGACACCTCCGGTGAGGCCAACGACTTCCCCGGGTGGGCAGGCCTGGGCCGGCGGGCTCCGGTCCTGGCCGGCCTCTTCTCCCTCTTCCTGCTCTCGATGGCCGGGATCCCGCTGACCGCGGGCTTCGTCGGCAAGTGGGCGGTCTTCACCGTCGCGATGTCTGCGGGCGCCTGGCCCGTCGTGCTGGTGGCGATCGCGGCCAGCATCATCGCGATCTACTTCTACATCCGCTACATGCTGTTGATGTTCTTCACCCCGGCGCCGGAGGGCGCCGGGCCGGCGGCCCGGTCGTCGGTCCTCACCTACGGGACGGTCGGTGTGTGCGCGCTCGCCACGCTCGCACTGGGCGTCGTCCCCGGGCCGGTGCTCGACCTCGCCGCCGGTGCGGGTGACTTCATCCGGTGAGCACGGATGCGGGCGGCCTCGCGCTGCCCGTCGTCGACGAGGGGCTGGCCGCACGGCTGAGCACACGGATGGAGCTCGTCGAGGCGGCCCTGGCCCAGCACGTGGTCTCGCGGACGCCCTACGTGACCGAGGCGGCGAGCCACCTGCTCCAGGCCGGTGGCAAGCGCTTCCGCCCGTTCCTCGTCCTGTTGGCGGCTGAGACGGGCCAGCGGCCGGACGCCGACGAGGTCGTCACGGCTGCCTGCGTCGTCGAGATCACCCACGTCGGTTCGCTCTACCACGACGACGTGATGGACGAGGCGGACCTGCGGCGCGGCGCCGACTCCGCCAACGCCCGGTGGGACAACCACGTCGCGATCCTGACCGGCGACTTCCTGTTCGCGAAGTCCTCCGAGCTGACGGCCCGACTGGGGGCCGACGCCGTCCGGATCCAGGCCGAGACCTTCACCCGGCTCGTGGAGGGACAGATCCTCGAGACTGTCCAGCCCGGCCCCGAGGACGACCCGGTGCAGCACTACCTCGACGTCGTCGCAGGCAAGACGGGCTCGCTGATCGCCACCTCGGCGCGCTACGGCGCCCGTTTCGGGGGGGCCACACCGGCCGTGGAGGAGGCGCTGACGGCGTACGGCGAGATCGTCGGCACCGCCTTCCAGCTCTCCGACGACATCCTCGACGTCGCCTCCGACGCCCCGGTGTCCGGCAAGACGTCGGGCACCGACCTGCGGGAGGGGGTCCCGACCCTGCCCACGATGATGGCCCGGGCAGCGTGTCGCGCGTCGTCCGACCCGGCCGACGCACGCCTCCTCGAGCTCCTCGACGCGGACCTCTCCGACGACGACCTGCACGCCGAGGCGCTGGACCTGCTGCGCAAGCACCCGGCCATGGACGACGCCCGGGCCTACGTCATCGGGCGCGCCGAGGAGGCCAAGGCCCTGCTCGACGCCTTGCCCGACGGCCCGGTCCGTGCGGCGCTGGAGGCCTTCGCCGACGTGGTCGCCACCCGATCCAAGTGACGCCGCTCAGGCGGTGACCGACGCGGCGACGGTGAGCCGCAGCTGACGGCGACGGTTCGAGATGGCCTCAAAGGTGAAGACCGCGAGCGCCGACCAGACCAGGACGAACCCGACCCAGCGGGCGGGCGGCATGGCCTCGCCGTAGACCGCCACGCCGATGGCGAACTGCAATACCGGCGCGAGGTACTGCAGCAGACCGAGCGTCGTCAGCGACAGTCGAGTCGCAGCGCCGCCGAAACACAGCAGGGGGATCGCGGTGATGATGCCGGTGGAGGCGATCAGCAGCGCGTGACCGGCGCCGTTGGCGCCGAACTCGGCCGTCCCGGTCAGGCTCAGCCAGACGACATAGGCCAGCGCCAGCGGAGCGAGGAGGGCGGTCTCGATGGTGAGGCTCTCGACCGCACCGACGTTGGCTGTCTTCTTGGCCAGGCCGTATACCCCGAAGGAGAAGGCCAGCACCAGCGCCACCCAGGGCGGCCGGCCGTAGTCCCAGGTGAGGACACCGACCGCGGCCGCGGCGACCCCGAGTGCGCCCCACTGCAGCGCCCGGAGTCGCTCACCGAGGAGGATGACGCCCATGAGCACCGTGACCAGCGGGTTGATGAAATAGCCCAGCGAGGTCTCAACCACCCGCCCGCTGTTGACGCCGTAGATGTAGGTCGCCCAGTTGAAGCTGATGACGACAGCCGCCAGCGTCAAGATCCGCAGCGCCCGCCGGTCGGCGACGATGGCGCGGACCTCGGGCATCCGACCGAGCACCAGCACGAGCAGGCCCATCGTGAGCGCGGACCACACGATCCGGTGGGCCAGGATCTCGACGGCGCCGGCCGGCTCGAGGAGCGGCCAATAGAGCGGGAAGCCACCCCACATGACGTAGGCAGCGGCGCCGAGCGTGAGTCCTCGACGTCCCTCCGACACCAGGTGATCCTAGTGAGGACTTTCCCTCCGGACGCTGTCGGGGGAGCATGCGTCCATGCCGCGCCGCCCCGTCGCCGTCCTCATCCTCGTTCTCCTCGTGGCCCTGTCCGGGGGCACCTCGGCCTCGGCGGAGCCGAAGCTCGAGCGCGATCTCGCTGACCGTGCGGTCCAGCAGGGCAACGCCCACTACATCGTGGGCCGGGCCACCCCCGACGGCGCGGGCAAGACCGTCATCTTCAAGGTCAGGCTCTGCGCGGAGGGGTGCGCGTGGAAGCGCTACGCCAAGGTGCGCACCGATGAGGACGGCCGCTTCCGCGTGCGCGTCGACTTCCCGGACTCCGCGGAGCCCACCTGGTCCTACAAGGGCTACCTGCCCGGCGGCACGACCTACCGCACCGCTCGCACGGACGTCTACCTCGCCTGCTCCCGCGCCGACTGCTGATCGCGCACCTTCAGCCACCGAACGCCATCTGTGGTCGAGCCCGTACCGTTGGTCGAGGTGGTCCTCGGTGGTCGAGCTTGTCGAGACCCTCGCCGGGTTTCGAGACGGGCGGCAGGCCGCCCTCCTCAACCCCCGGAGCGGCATCAACCAACCGGTGGTCGAGCTTGTCGAGACCCTCGCGGGGTTTCGAGTCGGGCGGCAGGCCGCCCTCCTCAACCAGCGGAGCGGCATTAACCAGTGGAGCGGCATCAACCACCGGAGCAGCTAGACGACCGTCCAGGTGTCGCCGCCGCCGATGAGGGCGGCGAGGCGGTCGACCGGCTCGCCGGGGGCGGCCGAGGACGCATCGGCGATCTGGCCGCGGGCCTGGTCGTCGTACGTCGGACGCTCGACCTGGCGGAAGATGCCGATCGGTGACTGGTTGAGGTAGCCGGCGTCGGTGAGCCGCGAGATCGCGAAGGCCATCGTCGGGTCGGAGTTGTGCGCGTCGTGGACCAGGATCGCGTCCTCACCCACGTCGGCGACCGCGGCGACCTTCACCCCACCGGTCTCGCTGTCGCGGATGAGTCCCTTGGCCCCGTCGACCCCGAAGCGGATCGGCTCGCCGTGCGCCAGCGGGATGATCGCGTCGTCGCGGGTGTCGGGGGACTTGATCGCGTCGAACGCGCCGTCGTTGAAGATGGGGCAGTTCTGGTAGATCTCGACCAACGAGGTGCCGCGGTGCGCAGCGGCCGCCGACAGGACCGCGGTCAGGTGCTTGCGGTCGGAGTCGATCGTGCGGGCCACGAACGACCCCTCGGCGCCGAGGGCGAGGGACACCGGGTTGAACGGGTGGTCCAGTGAGCCCATCGGGGTCGACTTGGTGACCTTGCCGGTCTCTGAGGTAGGGGAGTACTGGCCCTTGGTGAGGCCGTAGATCCGGTTGTTGAAGAGCAGGATCGTCATGTTGACGTTGCGCCGCAGCGCGTGGATCAGGTGGTTGCCACCGATCGAGAGCGCGTCGCCGTCGCCGGTGACGACCCACACCGAGAGGTCCTCGCGCGCCGTGGCGATGCCGGTCGCGATCGAGGGTGCGCGGCCGTGGATCGAGTGCATCCCGTAGGTGTCGAGGTAGTAGGGGAAGCGGGAAGAGCACCCGATGCCCGAGACGAACACGATGTTCTCCCGACGCAGGCCCAGCTGCGGCAGGAAGCCCTGGACCGCCTTGAGCACGGCGTAGTCGCCGCAGCCCGGGCACCAGCGCACCTCCTGGTCGGAGGTGTACTCCTTGGCCGTCTGCGGCTCGTCCTTGGTCGGCACGAGCTCGACGCCGGAGCGCAGGCCGGGGAACGGCAGCTCGGTCGCAGTCATGACAGAACCTCCGCATCGTGGGTCGAGCTCGTTGGGACCGGGGTGAGGTCGACCTCAATGCCCTCGGCCTGCGCCACCAGGCCGCCGATCGCCTCGGCGAGCTCGGCCGCCTTGAGCGGGAGACCCCGCACGTGGTTGTAGCCGATGGCGTCGACGAGGAAGCGGCCGCGGAGCAGCAGCGAGAGCTGGCCGAGGTTCATCTCCGGCACGAGCACCTTGTCGTAGCGGCGCAGGATCTCGCCGAGGTCCTTGGGGAACGGGTTCAGGTGGCGCAGGTGTACCTGAGCGACGTGGTGGCCGGCCTTGCGGACCCGTCGTACGCCGGCGCCGATCGGTCCGTAGGTCGAGCCCCATCCGATGACGAGGACCTTGGCCTTGCCGCTGGGGTCGTCGACCACGAGCGGCGGCAGGGAGTCGGCGATCCGCTCGACCTTCGCGGCGCGGGTGCGGACCATGAAGTCGTGGTTGGCCGGGTCGTAGGAGATGTTGCCGTGACCCTCGCCCTTCTCGAGACCGCCGATGCGGTGCTCGAGGCCCGCGGTGCCGGGGATCGCCCAGGGACGGGCCAGCGTCTCGGGGTCGCGCAGGTAGGGCCAGAACTCCGCGTCGTCGCCCTCGCCGTGGTTGGTCTCGGTGGCGAAGGCGGGATCGATCGTCGGGAGATCGGCAGTCTCGGGGATGCGCCACGGCTCGGAGCCATTGGCGAGGTAACCGTCGGAGAGCAGCATCACCGGCGTCCGGTAGGTGACGGCGATCCGTACAGCATCGAGGGCGGCGTCGAAGCAGTCGCCTGGCGACTGCGGCGCGACGATGGGCACCGGGGCCTCGCCGTTGCGTCCGAACATCGCCTGCAGGAGGTCGGCCTGCTCGGTCTTGGTGGGCAGGCCGGTGGAGGGGCCGCCGCGCTGGACGTCGATGACGACGAGGGGGAGCTCGGTCATGACGGCCAGGCCGATCGCCTCGGACTTGAGAGCGATGCCGGGTCCGGAGGTGGTCGTGACACCGAGCGAGCCGGCGAAGGAGGCGCCGATGGCCGCACCGACGCCGGCGATCTCGTCCTCGGCCTGCAGGGTCGTGACACCGAAGGCCTTGTGCTTGCTGAGCTCGTGGAGGATGTCGGAGGCCGGGGTGATCGGATAGGACCCCAGGAAGACCGGCAGCCCCGACTGCACCCCACCGGCGACCAGGCCGTAGGAGAGCGCCAGGTTGCCCGTGATGTTGCGGTAGGTGCCCGGCGCCATGGGGGCGGGCTTGATCTCGTAGGAGACGACGAAGGTCTCGGTCGTCTCGCCGAAGTTCCACCCGGCCTTGAAGGCCGCGATGTTGGCGTCGCGGATGTCGGCGACCTTGGCGAAGCGCTTCTGCAGGAACGCGGTCGTCGACTCGGTCGGCCGTCCGTACATCCAGGAGAGCAGCCCGAGTGCGAACATGTTCTTCGCCCGCGCGGCGTCCTTGCGCGAGAGCCCGAACTCCTTGACCGCCTCGACGGTCATCCCGGTCAGGTCGACCGGGTGCACGGCGAACTCGCCCATGGCCGACCCGGCGTCACCGAGGGAGGCGAGCGGGTCGGCGTCGTAGCCCGCCTTGGCGAGGTTGCGCGAGGTGAAGTCGTGGGTGTCGACGATGATCGTCGCGCCCTTGGGCAGGTCACCGATGTTGGCCTTGAGGGCGGCCGGGTTCATCGCCACGAGGACGTCGGGAGCATCGCCGGCGGTGAGGATGTCGTGGTCGGCGAAGTGCACCTGGAAGGACGAGACGCCCGGGAGCGTGCCCTGTGGCGCGCGGATCTCGGCGGGGAAGTTCGGCAGGGTGACCAGGTCGTTGCCGAACGCGGCCGACTCCTGGGTGAAGCGGTCGCCGGTGAGCTGCATGCCGTCGCCTGAGTCACCCGCGAAGCGGATGATCACCCGGTCCAGCTGCTTGACCTGCTTGGACACCTGTCTACTCCCTGTGCGGTCGAGCCCCGTCGGCTCCTCGCCATGCTAGATGCAAACTAGAACACGTTCCAGTTCTGTGGGGTTGGTCCCGCGTGACGCGGCTCACACGATAGTCCGCCGCCCCGGCGAACCGGACCGATCTCTCAGGGCGGATGGGTGAGGCACACCACAGCGCCGGGCTAGCCCGAGGTGGCCCTCGTGCGGCGCTCGGCCTCGAGCTTGAGCGCCTCGGCATGCCGGCGGAACCCGTCGGCCACCCGGTCCGGACCGGCGAGGCGCACGAGGGGGCCGGAGAACTCCTCGACCGTGTCGTAGGTCGTGGGTCCGCCCGGGCGCTGGGTGAGGCGTTGGTGCCGGACGCCGCGGACCAGGCCGAGCTTCGCGGGCCACCCCTCGAAGACGTAGGACATCAGCGCCGTCCGCGCACCGGCCTCATCGCCCTGGGGCGGCTCGAGTGCGCTGATCCGCTCCGGCGAGCGGGAGCCCCGGCCGCTGGCCCAGCGCACGTGCAGCGTGATCGGGTTTCCGGCCGCCGGCGGCTGCGCCGTCTCGACGCGTACGACGAACGGGTTCCACTCGGCGTACGAGTCGGTGTCGAGCATGACCGCCCACACGGTCTCGAGAGGGGCGTCGATCTCGACGCTCGCGGCCGGGCGGAGGCTGGGCATGTCAGCGGTAGTTGGTGAACTGCACCGCGAAGTCGTAGTCCTGCTGCTTGACCAGCGCCTGCACCGCCTGCAGGTCGTCGCGCTTCTTCGACGACACGCGCAGCTCGTCGCCCTGGATCTGGGCCTTGACGCCCTTGGGCCCCTCGTCGCGGATGAGCTTGGTGATCTTCTTGGCGTCCTCGGAGGTGATGCCCTCCTTGAGCGCGATGCCGATCTTCGACTGCTGCCCGGACTGGCGCGGCTCGGAGGCGTCGAGGATCTTCAGGCTCTGCTGGCGCTTGATCAGCTTGTCCTTGAAGACGTCGAGTACGGCGCTGGCGCGGTCGTCGGCGGAGGCGGAGATCTCGATCGCGTGCTCGCCCTGCCACTCGATGGTCGCACCGGTGCCCTTGAAGTCGAACCGGGTGGCGATCTCGCGGGCCGTCTGGCCCAGGGCGTTGTCGACCTCCTGGCGGTCGATCTTGCTGACGATGTCGAAGGACGAGTCGGCCACGGGGGACTCCTTCTGCTTCCGGGTCGGGCCGGAGGCTGGGTTCGGGGCGGGGGCTCTCGCTGCGGTATTGTTCCGTCTCGTCGTCGGGCCGCCAAACGGCCCGTTGACACCCCCCTGGCAGGTTGCCCGAGCGGCCAATGGGAGCGGACTGTAAATCCGTCGGCTTTGCCTTCGAAGGTTCGAATCCTTCACCTGCCACCAGGGACGCAGACGCCCCGGCGCCTCTCGAGGCCCGGGGCGTCGGTGCGTGCTGACCCTCGCGGCGCCGGGAGCGATCGAGTTTTGTCGGCCAGCCGACGAAACCCGTGCTTGGACGACGAGATCGCGTCGTCCGAGGTCGAGTTATGTCGGTCGGCCGACGAAACTCTTCACGCCCGGACGTCCTCAGATGCTCAGCTCGCCGGTGTTGAACGGTGAGTCCTTGCGGGAGAGCAGCTCACGCCGCTCCTCGGGCGAGAGCGCCTCGACCTGGGCGACCACGTCGGCGGGGTAGCCGCTGATCTCGGGCGCGACGGACAGCGGGACGATCGTCTGCACGATCCGGTCGTCGTAGACGTGCATCATCGTCAACGACTGGTGCGCGTCGACGCCGGAGACGAAGCGCGACAGCGGAGCCGGGTCGGTGGTGTAGCAGGAGGCAGAGGCCACCGAGACCGGGATGCCGGCGAAGGTGGAGTAGGTCGAGAAGTGGAAGTGCCCGCCGATGACGGATCGTACGTCGGTGCCCCGGACCACCTCGGCCAGCCGGTCCTGGTCGAGCAGCTCGATGATCTCGGCGGCGCGCAGCATCGGCAGCGGGATCGGCGGGTGGTGCATCGCGAGGATGGTGCCGTGAGGAGCCGGCGTCGCGAGCACGTCGGCCAGCCAGGTGAGCTGGTCCTCGGAGATCTCGCCGTGGTGGTAGTCCGGGCACCGAGGTGTCGAGCGCCACGATCCGGAGCCCTTCGACGTCGTGGACCCGGTCCTGCGGCTCGTCCGACGCGGTGCCGAACAGCCCGCGCGAGTAGGGCTCGCGCTCGTCGTGGTTGCCCATGACCCAGACCACCTCGGCCCCTAGCGAGTCGGCGGCCGGCTCGACCAGCTCGCGCAACCGCGCGTAGGCCTCGGGCTCGGCCTTGTCGGCGAGGTCGCCGGTGAAGACCAGGGCCTGCGGCGCCGGGTCGAGCCGCGTGAGCCGCTCGAGCGCGAGCACCAGCCCGTCCTCGGGCCGGACCACGCCGTACTGCCGGGCCTCGCGCGCCAGGAGGTGGACGTCGCTGAGGTGGGCGACGGTGTGGGAGGGCGCCGGGTGCTGGCCGAACTGGACGACGTCGACACCGGCGTCGGCCATCACGCGGCCGGGGTGAGGTAGAAGACCGGGATCAGCCGGTCGGTGCGCTCTTCGTACCTGGCGAAGTTGGGCCAGGTCAGCAGCATGACCTGCCACATGCGCGCGCGTTCCTCACCCTCGACCTCGCGCCACGCGACCCGCTGCGTGCGCCCGTCGAAGCTGATCTCGGCGCGCTGGGTCGCCCGCAGGTTGTTGACCCACAACGGCATCTTCGGCCCGCCGAAGTAGGAGCCGGCGATCAACCAACCGTCGTCGTGCGGGACGCAGAGCAGGGGGGTCGTGCGGGGGACCCCGCTCTTGCGTCCTGGCACGGTGAGAGCGAGGTTGGGCAGGCCGGCGATGTCGAGGACGCTGACCCGCCCGCGGGTGACCCGTTGCAGGCGCTTGTCCACGAACACGATCTGCGGCAGCAGCTTCGGCATCCAGGAGATGGCGCCGATCCTGATCGCGACCGGGGTGAACAGGCCCATGGGCGGAACCTACTGCCTGGCCGGCTCGACCCGCCCGGTCACCTCACCGAGCGTGATCCGGCCGCCCGCCGTCCCGGGGGCCGAGTAGCGCAGCGTCACGGTGTCGCCGTCCTCGAGGAACGAACGTTCCTCACCGGCCACCACGAACGGCTCCTTGCCGCCCCAACTCAGCTCGAGCAGCGAGCCGCGCTGGTCGGCGCTCGGGGCCGCTGATGGTGCCGGAGGCGAAGAGGTCGCCGGTGCGCAGCGAGGCGCCGTTGACGGTCAGATGGGCCAGCATCTGACCCGGGCCCCAGTACATCGTCCGGTACGGCGGTCGGCTGACGACCTCGCCGTTGAGCTCGACCTCCACGTCGATGTCGAGCCCGCGCGCGTGGTCGGGGTCGAGGTAGTCCAGGGGCCGTGGGTCCTGGCCGGGGAGGTCGACCCAGGCGGCGTCGAGGGCCGCGAGCGGGGTGACCCAGTGCGCGACCGACGTGGCGAAGGACTTGCCGAGGAACGGTCCGAGGGGGACGTACTCCCAGGCCTGGATGTCGCGAGCGGACCAGTCGTTGAGGCCCAGCACGCCGAAGACGTGGTCCGCGAACCCGGCGTAGGGCACCGGCTCGCCGAGCGGGGACGGGGCACCGACGACGAACCCGAGCTCGGCCTCGATGTCGAGCCTCCGTGACGCACCGACGGTGGGCTCCGGAGGCCCGGTGGTCGAGCTTGTCGAGACCCGTTGGCCGCACGGCCGCACCACCGGCGTACCGCTCGGCACCACCGTGCCGGCCCGGCCGTGGTAGCCGATCGGCAGGTGGCGCCAGTTGGGGGTCAGGGCGTCTCCGTCGGGACGGAACATCTTCCCGACGTTGGTGGCGTGGTCGAGCGAGGCATAGAAGTCGACGTAGTCGGCGACCTCGATGGGCAGGTGCAACGCCACGTCGGCCACCGGGACGGTCTCGACGCCGCCCTCGACCAGCGCCGATCACCTCCTCGCGCGTCTGCCGCCAGACCTCGGGGCCCAGGGCCAGGAAGGCGTTGAGCGAGGCGGTCGGCGAACTCCGGACGCCCGGTCACGGCGTGCAGGTCGACGACGCCGTCGCTCGAAGCGCACGCCGACCCGGCGTTCACCGCCGGCGACGGAGAAGACGCCGTACGGCAGGTGGTCGATGCCGAAGCCGTCGCTCATGAGACCTCCAGCGGCAGCAGGCCGAGCTCGACCAGGTCGTCGAGCGGGTCCGAGATGCTGCAGGAGCCGAACGAGGGAACCAGCGCCGGGCACCGGCCAGGTCGAGGCCGCGGCGCCCGCTCGAGGAGGACGCGCTCGTCGCGCTCCTCCAGGACCGACGAGACCTCGTCGGCGGCCGCGCCGTCGAAGGCGAGCCGGGTCGCGACCAGGACGTTGAGGAACCCGTGCTGCTCGAAGCCCTCCACGAGGTGTGCCGGACTGCGTGGTGCAGCCCGGCCGTGCACTTGAACGACGTCTCCCGGTCGAGGGCCGCGTCGATCCAGCTGGCCAGCACCTCCGCCGTGGGGATGCCTTCGGCTCGAGGCCGCCGGTGCGGAACTTCAGCCGGAGCTCGGCCGCCGGCCACCTCGTCGGCGGCGGCCAGCCAGCCGGGGACGCGGCCGATGCGAGGGGAGCTCGACGTGGACCGGGACCTCGTGGTCGAGCACGCCGTCCTCGCGCGCCGCGTCGACCGCGGCGACGACCCGACGCGCGTTGCCGGCCAGGTCGTCGAGGTCGCGGCAGGGGCACCTCGAGTGCGGCCAGCGTGAGGCCGAGCCTGCGCGCGAGCCCGGCCGGAGCGGGCACCTGCCCGGCGCCGCCGGTGACGACGACCGACAGCGCGCGCCGCGGCTGCCGCGCAGCTAGCGGCAGGTCGGTGTCGCGGACGACGAGCGGGCCGACCAGGTCGCCGTACGACTCGTGCCGCCGCGCGACGTGCTGGCGCGGCCGCATCGCGGAGCGGCACGTCGCCGGGCGGGAAGATCGCGGCGTCGTCGACGAGTCCGACCCACGCATCATCGAGTGGCACCGGACTAACGTAATGCGACATGGCGCACTACAGGTCGGTGGGCGAGGTCCCGCCGAAGCGGCACACCCAGCACCGTGACGCCGAGGGCAGGCTCTACTACGAGGAGCTGATGGGCGAGGAGGGCTTCTCCTCGGACTCCTCGCTGCTCTACCACGTGGGCGTGCCGTCGGCGATCGTCGCGAGCGAGGTCTGGGAGCTCGCGGGCCAGACACGTACGCCGAACCACCCGCTCCGGCCGCGCCACCTGCGGCTGCACGACCTGACGACCGACCCGTGCCCGGTCGGAGGGTCGCCGGCTGGTGCTCGGCAACAACGACGTCCGGATCGCCTACGTCGTCACGGGCAGCGCCCCTTCTCCGCTCTACCGCAACGCGATCGGCGACGAGTGCGTCTACGTCGAGTCCGGCGCCGGGACCGTGGAGACCGCACTCGGAGTGCTGGCCTACCGGACCGGCGACTACGTGCTCGTGCCGCGCGCGTTGACGCACCGCTGGGTGCCGTCCGAGCCGAGCCAGCTCTACGCCATCGAGGCCAACAGCCACGTCGCGCCGCCGAAGCGCTACCTGTCGAAGTACGGCCAGCTGCTCGAGCACGCGCCGTACAGCGAGCGCGACCTGCACGGTCCGCACTCGCTGGCCGAGCTCGTCGAGACCCACGCGGCGCAGCGACGTGGAGGTGCTGGTCAAGCACCGGGCCGGTGGAGCGGTCGTCGGGCACCCGGATGACCTACGCGACGCACCCCTTCGACGTGGTCGGGTGGGACGGCTGCCTCTACCCCTACACGTTCAACGTCGACGACTACATGCCGATCACCGGCAAGGTCCACCAGCCGCCTCCGGTGCACCAGGTGTTCGAGGGCCGCAACTTCGTGGTGTGCAACTTCCTGCCGCGCAAGGTCGACTACCACCCGCTCGCCGTCCCCGTGCCCTACTACCACTCCAACGTCGACAGCGACGAGGTCATGTTCTACGTCGGCGGCGACTACGAGGCGCGCAAGGGCTCCGGCATCGGGCTCGGCTCGATCTCGCTGCACCCGGGCGGCCACGCCCACGGCCCGCAGCCGGCGGCCATCGAGGCCTCGCTCGGCGCGGAGTACTTCGAGGAGTCGGCGGTCATGGTCGACACCTTCGCCCCGCTCGAGCTGGGCGAGGGTGGCCTGGCCGTCGAGGACCCGGCGTACGCCTGGACCTGGGCCGGGCCGCGGGCCCTGACGGTGGCGGCGACGACCCGGCCGTCTTCAGCAACTCCTGACCCTGTCACGTGACCCGTCGCATACATGCGACGGGTCAGCGGGTGGACCCACGCTGACCCGTCACTTCTATGCGACGGGTCAGCGGAGGCGGATCAGCCGATCTTGAGGACCTGGGTGCCGCCGGCGAACTTGTCGTGCCAGCCCTGCCGCTTGGCCGGTGTCGCCGTTGATGCCGACCGCGATCATGATCGACGGCGCACGATCGACGGCGAGGCCGCCGAGGATCGTGCCCACCACGGGAACGACGATGCCCAACGAGCCGAACGCGATCCAGATGTTGCGGCGCACGGCCTGCTCCATCGTCGGGTTGCTGGCTCCGTCGGGTCCGACGACCTTGAGCTTCATGCAGCCTGCTTGCCCAGCGTCGCGCCCCGGCGGACTCGAGGAAGGCGAAGTAGCCGAGGTAGAGGACCGTGAGGAAGACGCCGAGGACGATGTAGAACAGCACGACGCTGCCGTCGTCGAATTCGCCGGTCTGGGCGTTGTAGGTGGCGTCCTGGATGAGGATCGCTCCGAAGATCGCGACGAAGATGCCGTAGACGATGCCGAGGATGATGCCGTCGATCAGCCGCGCGAGGAAACGGTCGAGCAGCTCACCGGGACGGGGTACGCCGGGGGCGGCAGGCGTCATGCCCTGATGAGGCTGAGGCGGCGGCGGGCCCGGCTGGGCAGGTGTGGCCGGAGGAACCGGCTGGGCCGGCTGCTCGGGCGGTGGCGGGGGAACGTTCTCGGACATCGCGACTCCTGTTGGACCACGTGCCGGCGTACGCCGCCGGTCGGCAAGCAACCTAGTGCTCAGGGGCTCACCCGAACAGGTGTGAGCAAGATGGGTCCCATGCACCGTCGCGCACCTCGCGCCGACATCGACGAGGCCGATCTCGAGGTCGGTCACGGCAAGGACGCAGCAGCAGGGACCACGGGCGTCGCGGTGGCCCTCAAGCGGGCCGTCGAGCAGATGGGCATCACCCGGTCGGCCCGGACCCTGGCGCGGCTCAACCAGGTCGACGGGTTCGACTGCCAGGGCTGCGCCTGGCCCGACCCCGACCCGGAGCACCGGCACACCGCGGAGTTCTGCGAGAACGGCGCCAAGGCCGTGGCCGAGGAGGCCACGCGACGCCTGCTGGACCGCGGAGTTCTTCGCCCGGCACTCGCTCGGCCGACCTCGAGACGCGCAGCGAGTTCTGGCTCGGCCAGCAGGGCCGGATCACCGAGCCGATGGTGCGCCGAGCGGGCGCGAGCCACTACGAGCCGATCTCCTGGGACGACGCCTTCGGGCTCATCGCTCGACACCTCCAGGGCCTCGAGCGACCCCGACCAGGCGATCTTCTACACCTCCGGCAAGACCTCCAACGAGGCCGCGTTCCTCTACCAGCTCTTCGTGCGCGCCTTCGGCACCAACAACCTGCCCGACTGCTCGAACATGTGCCACGAGTCCACCTCGGTCGCCCTCGCCGAGACCATCGGCATCGGCAAGGGCTCGGTGTCGCTCGAGGACGTGCACCAGGCGCAGCTGATCCTCGTGATCGGCCAGAACCCGGGCACCAACCATCCGCGGATGCTCAGCGCGCTGGAGACCGCGAAGGACAACGGCGCGCGCATCATCGCGATCAACCCGCTGCGCGAGGCCGGGCTGGTGCGCTTCAAGAACCCGCAGACGCCGCGCGGCGTGGTCGGGCGCCGGCACCGGCCTCGCCGACCTGCACCTGCCGGTGCGCGTCAACGGTGACCTCGCGCTGTTCCAGGCCCTCGCGGCGCTGCTCGTCGCGTGGGGCGCGGTCGATCGCGACTTCGTCGTCGCGTCACACCCACGGCTTCGAGGCGTACGCCGAGCACCTGGCCGCCCTGGACCGCGAGGTCGTCGAACGGGCGACCGGCCTGTCCCGCGTCCAGCATCGAGGAGGCCGCGCGGATGGTGCGCGACTCCGACGCGACGGTCCTCTGCTGGGCGATGGGGATCACCCAGCACCGCAACGCGGTCGCGACGATCAAGGAGATCGTCAACCTCGCCCTGCTCGCAGGGCAACATCGGCAAGCCCGGCGCCGGCCTGTGCCCGGTCCGCGGGCACTCCAACGTCCAGGGCGACCGGACGATGGGCATCTGGGAGCGGCCCCGGCGCACTTCCTCGACGCGCTGCGCGACGAGTTCGGCTTCGAGCCGCCGCGCAAGCACGGCTTCGACACCGTCGAGCTCGATCCGGGCGCTGCGCGACGGGCGGGCCCGGGTCTTCGTCGGGCTGGGCGGCAACTTCGTCTCGGCCGCTCCCGACACCGCGGTGACCGAGGAGGCGATGCGGCGCGCCGACCTGACCGTGCAGGTCTCCACGAAGCTCAACCGGTCCCACGTCGTCACGGGCGCCGAGGCGCTGATCCTGCCGACGCTCGGCCGGACCGAGAGCGACCGCACGGGCGGGCGCGAGCAGCGGGTCACGGTCGAGGACTCGATGTCGGCGGTGCACGCCTCGAAGGGGCCGCTCGGCCCGGCGTCGCCGCACCTGCGCTCCGAGGTCGACATCGTCTGCGCGCTCGCCGAGGCGACGTTCGGGGGCCCGACCGGCCCGACCCGGGGCAGACCTTCCGTGGGCGGCGTTCCGCTCCGACTACGGCGTGATCCGGCGCAGCATCGCGGCGGTGGTGCCGGGCTGCGCGGCCTACGACGAGAAGGTCGACCGGCCGGGCGGCTTCGTGCTGCCGCACCCGCCGCGCGACTCGCGCACCTTCCCGACCGACGCCGGCGCCGCGGTTTTCTCCGTCAGCCCGGTCGAGGTCGCTCGAGGTGCCGGAGGGGCACCTGCTGCTGCAGACCCTGCGCTGCCACGACCAGTTCAACACCACGATCTACGGCCTCGACGACCGCTACCGCGGCATCTCCGGCGGCCGCCGCGTCGTCTTCGTCCACCCCGACGACATCGACCACCTCGGCCTCGCCGAGGGCGACGTGGTCGACCTGGTCAGCACCTGGCGCGACGGTGTCGACGAGCGACGCGCGGAGGCGTTCCGGGTGGTCGCCTACGACCAGCCCCGCGGGTGCGCGGCGGCGTACTACCCGGAGACGAACCCGCTGGTCCCGCTCGACTCGACGGCCGAGGGCAGCAACACCCCGACCTCGAAGTCGGTCGTGGTGCGGCTGGTCCGGCCGGTGGGGGAGCCGGCCGCGGAGGGGGCGGTGGGACCGCGCGGGTCGGGTGACAAGCGCAGCACCCACCCCGAGCAGCTCTCGTGAGCAACACCGAACGACGTCCCGACGAGGTCACGTGCGCACCCTCACCCGCCGCCGGGGTCGAGGTGCTGACCCCACGCGAGGTGCCGTTGGGCGGCCTGCGGGCCATGACCGTACGCCGGACCCTGCCGCAGCGGAGCCGGTCGCTCATCGGGGCGTGGTGCTTCGTCGACCACTACGGCCCCGACGCCGTGTCGGAGTCCGGTGGCATGTCCGTGGCACCGCACCCGCACACCGGCCTGCAGACGGTCAGCTGGCTGTTCACCGGCGAGATCGAGCACCGGGACAGCGCCGGTCACCACGCCTTCGTGCGCCCCGGCGAGCTGAACCTGATGACAGCCGGGCGGGGGATCAGCCACTCCGAGGTCTCCACGCCCCGCACGACCACGTTGCACGGCGCTCAGCTGTGGGTTGCGCTGCCCGAGAGCGCCCTCGACAGCGAGCCGACCTTCGAGCACTTCGCACCGGAGCCCTTCCGCACCGACGGCGTCGAGGGCCGCGTCTTCCTGGGATCGTTGCTCGGCCACACGTCCCCGGTGGCGACGCACACCCCGCTGCTCGGTGCCGAGCTCGTTCTCCGACCCGGCGCCGAGGTCCAGCTCGACGTCGACCCGACCTTCGAGCACGGCGTGCTCGTCGACACCGGCGACGATCGTCGTCTGCGGCGTGACGACCGGCTCCCACGACCTCGCCTACGTCCCGCCCGGATCGGACTCGCTCTCCCTGGTCGCCGGCGCCGACGGAGCCCGTGTCCTGTTGCTCGGTGGTCCGCCGTTCGGCGAGGCGATCGTCATGTGGTGGAACTTCGTCGGCCGCACCCACGACGACGTCGTCGCCCACCGCGACGCCTGGCAGACCCAGCTCGAGCGGGGCTACGACGACGGCCGTTTCGGCGTACCCGTCGGCAACGAGCTCTCGCCCATCCCCGCGCCAGAACTGCCGCAGCGTGCGGCTCAAGGAGCGGCGGTGATCGGCGCGGCGTCGCCATCTGGTCGGACCAGACCTGGCCCGACACGATCCGTGCGACCGGCTGGTGCTCGGTTCGTCACAGTCGACCGCCGCCGCTCTGTCATCGTTTCGTCAGGTCGCCGAGGTTGTGGTGTCGCGGCGGCACCGTGAGGGTGGGCGGATGAGCGACGACCCGAACCACGACCCGACCCACGACTTCTCCGGCCTCAAGGCCACCTTCCTCAACTGCACGCTCAAGAAGAGCCCCGAGCCCAGCCACACCGAGGGGCTGGTGCAGGCCAGCGCCGACATCATGCGCAAGCACGGGGTGGTGGTCGACGTGATCCGGCCCATCGACCACGACATCGCGACCGGGGTCTACCCGGACATGCGCGAGCACGGGTGGGAGAGCGACGAGTGGCCCGATCTGTATCCCGGCATCCTCGCCAGCGACATCCTGGTGGTGGCGGGACCGATCTGGCTCGGCGACAACTCCAGCGTCACCAAGCAGGTCATCGAACGGCTCTACGCCCTCAGCGGCGAGCTCAACGACAAGGGGCAGTACCTCTTCTACGGCCGCGTGGCGGGGTGCCTGATCACCGGCAACGAGGACGGCATCAAGCACTGTGCCCAGAACGTCCTCTACAGCCTGGCTGCACATCGGCTACACGATCCCGCCGAACGCCGACGCCGGCTGGATCGGCGAGGCCGGCCCCGGACCGTCGTACCTCGACGAGGGCAGCGGCGGTCCCGAGAACGACTTCACCAACCGCAACACCACGTTCATGACCTGGAACCTCATGCACCTCGCGCAGCTGCTCAAGGAGGCCGGTGGGGTGCCCGGCTTCGGCAACAGCCGCACGCAGTGGGACGCGGGCGCTCGCTTCGACTACGAGAACCCTGAGTACCGTTCCTGACCGTGGGTCCGCTGAAGGGTGACGACGGGCGCGACCGCTGCCCCTGGGCCGGCGCGACACCCAGCCCGATGCGCGACTACCACGACCTCGAGTGGGGGGTCCCCGTGCACGGCGAGCCCGCCTACTTCGAACGGTTGACCCTCGAGGCCTTCCAGTCCGGTCTGTCGTGGTCGACGATCCTGACGAAGCGCCCGGCTTTCCGCGAGGTCTTCTCCGGTTTCGAGGCCGACGCGGTAGCGTCGTTCGACCAGGCCGACGTCGACCGGCTCCTGGCCGAGCCGCGGATCGTCCGCAACCGGCGCAAGATCGAGGCGACGATCGTGAACGCCCGCGCCACGGTCGCGCTGCGCGGCGACGGTGGCCTCGAGGCGTTCGTCCTCGCCTTCCGCCCCGGGTCGCTCCCGGCCCCGGCGACCACCGAGGAGATGACCACCATGTCACCGGAGTCGGTCGCCCTCTCGAAGGCGCTGAAGAGGCACGGCTTCGCGTTCGTGGGGCCGACGACCATGTTCGCCCTCATGGAGGCGCTCGGGATCTTCGACCCGCACCTGGTCGGCTGCCACCGCAGGCGCGCGTGATCACGGGTCTGACCTGGCTCCTGGGCTGCCAGCTCGTCGGTGAGGTCCTGGTCCGCCTGACCGGAGCGCCTGTCCCCGGTCCGGTGGTCGGGATGCTGATCCTCTTCCTCCTGCTGGAGGTACGCCGTCACCGCGGCCACGACACCACCCGCGCGACCGTCGTACGCGCCGGCGACGGTCTGCTGCGGCATCTCCAGCTGTTCTTCGTCCCGGCCGGGGTCGGGGTCGTCGCCTACGCCTCGACCCTGCGCGAGGACGCGCTGCCGATCGCCGTGGCCCTCGTCGGGTCCTGGCTGCTCGGGCTGGCGGTGGTCGGGTGGACGGCCCAGCTCCTGGCGCCGCGGACGACCCGGTGAACGACACGTGGGACTGGGTCCGCGCCTCGCCGCTCTTCCTCCTGCTGCTGACGCTCGCGGCCTACCGCGTCGGGAGGGAGCTCCAGGACCGCACAGGTGGGCACTCGCTCGCCCAGCCCGTCGTGGTCGCCATCGGCCTGGTCGGTGCGGCCATCACGCTGCTCGACATCGACTACGCGACCTACGCCGACGGCGCCTTCGTGATCACCTTCCTGCTCGGACCGGCCACTGTCGCGCTGGCGGTCCCGCTGCACCGGCAGGCCCGCCTGCTCACGGGCTACGTGCGCCCGTTGCTGGTCGCGATCGTGGCGGGGACGCTCGTCTCGCTCGTGAGTGCGGTCCTGCTCGTCTCGGTCCTCGGCGGAGACGACCTACTGGCCCGCACCCTCGGCCCCAGGACCGCCACCACCCCGGTCGCGATTGCGGTCGCGGAGACGGCCGGCGGTGTCGCACCCGTGGCGGCCGTGCTCGCCATCGCCGCCGGGATCCTCGGGGCCGTCGCGGGTCCGACGACACTCGACCTCCTGCGCGTCCGTGAGCCTCGCGCCCGAGGCCTGGCGGTCGGCGCGGTCTCGCATGGCATCGGCACCTCCCGGATGCTGCGCGAGAGCGAGACCGAAGGGGCGCTCTCGGGATTGTCGATGGGGCTGTCGGCGTTGGGGGTCAGCCTGCTCTTCCCCCTCGTCGTGGCCGTCCTCCTGTGAGGACGACCCTTCAGTACGCTCCGCACCCATGACCCGGGTCCACGCCTTCTCCGACGACGCCCTGGGCCGTCATGACGCAGTAGGCCTGGTCCGGGCACTCCACGCCGGTGAGGTCAGCGGCCCGGAGGTCATCGACGCGGCCATCGCCCGGTCCGAGAAGGTCGACGGCGACCTCAACGCCGTGTGCTTCGCCGCCTACGACCGCGCCCGGGCGGCGGCCGGGCACCTGCGCGGCGGATACTTCGCAGGCGTCCCGACCTTCCTCAAGGACAACGTCGACGTCGCCGGCATGCCCACGCAGCAGGGGGCCGACGCGTGGGCCGCTCGCCCGGCCCGTCGCGACGGTGACTTCGCACGCATGTACCTCGCCACGGGCCTGGTCCCGCTGGGGAAGACCCAGCTCTCCGAGTTCGGGTTCTCCCCGGCGGCCGAGCACCCCCGCCTCGGTGCCGTCCGATGCCCGTGGGACACCGAGCGCGTGGCGGGGGCCTCCTCGGCCGGGTCAGCGGCGGTCGTCGCCGCGGGGGTGGTGCCGATCGCTCATGCCAACGACGGTGGCGGGTCGATCCGGATCCCGGCGTCGGTGAACGGCCTCGTCGGTCTCAAGCCCACGCGTGACCGGCTGGCCCAGGACCGGCTGATCCGCGGGCAGCCGGTGCGGATCGTCAGTGACGGCGTGCTCACCCGGTCGGTGCGTGACACGGCTGCCTTCCTGCGCGAGGCCGAGAAGGTCTATCGCGCCCTCCACCTGCCGCCGATCGGCGACATCACCCGCCCCGGACGCAAGCGGCTGCGCGTCGGCGTGGTGGTCGACGCCGGTGGCCAGAGGGTCACGTCCGAGGTGGCCGACCTGACCTGGAGGACCGCACGCCTCCTGGAGGAGCTCGGCCACAGCGTCGAGGAGGCCCCACCGCCGTTGCCGGAGGGCTTCGGCGACGACTTCCTCCTCTACTGGTCCTCGCTCTCCCTCTTCCTCGTCCGCAACGGTCGCCGGGCCCACGGCCGGAGCTGGGACGCGAGCCGTCTCGACCCGCTCACCCATGGCCTGGCGACCCACGCCGCGCGCCGGCTGCACCGGCTGCCCGGTGCGATCCGCAGGCTGCGTCGCTCCACCCGGCTCAGCGCCGCCTACTACGAGCAGTACGACGTGACGCTGGCCCCCACGCTGGCCGCGGAGACCCCCCGCGTCGGTCACCTCCGACCCGAGGGCGACCACGAGGAGCTGATGGCCAAGATCCTCGAGTGGGTGGCGTTCACGCCGTGGCAGAACGGCACCGGCGACCCGGCCGTCTCGCTGCCGTTGGCCGCGACGGCCGGCGGCGTACCGCTGGGCATGATGTTCGGGGCCGGTGCCGGCCGGGAAGCCACCTTGCTCGAGCTGGCCTACGAGCTCGAGGAGGCCGCTCCGTTCGCGCGGATCGACGCCTGAATCCACGGGTTCGAGGCGATTTCTCCGGGCACGATGCGCGTGTGTATCGTTCTCCGACGTTGCCCCTTTAGCTCAGTCGGCAGAGCGTCTCCATGGTAAGGAGAAGGTCTACGGTTCGATTCCGTAAAGGGGCTCTCTGGCGGGGTAGCTCAGGTGGTTAGAGCACACGGCTCATAATCGTGGTGTCGCGGGTTCGAGTCCCGCCCCCGCTACCGCACCAACGGTGGTCGAGCTCGACGAGACCCCCGGGACCGAAACAGCAACCTAAGGAATCATCGTGGCCAGCAAGAGCTCCGACGTTCGCCCCAAGATCACGCTCGCGTGCACCGAGTGCAAGGAGCGCAACTACATCACCAAGAAGAACCGGCGCAACGACCCCGACCGGCTCGAGCTGGCCAAGTTCTGCCCGCGCTGCCGCAAGCACCAGCCGCACCGCGAGACCCGCTGATCCTTCTCGAGGCCCGCTGACCCGTCGCATGTATGCGACGGGTCAGCTGCTTTTCCGACCGAGGCCGACGCGCCTCGGCACTAGCGTGGAGGCATGCCCGTCGACCCGTCGCTCGTCGGCCGCGCCTTCCCGCCCACGCGACCCTTCGACGTGACCGAGGAGCGGCTGCGCGACTTCGCCGAGGCCACCGGCGGCTCGTAGGACGGCGGGCCGGCGCCGGCCACGTTCCCGATCGTGCTGGCCTTCGAGGCGATGAACGCCTTCCTCGAGGCCGAGCAGGTCGAGCTGTGCGCGGATCGTGCACGGCGAGCAGCGGTTCGCCTACGAGCGGCCGGTCGTGCCCGGCGACGTGCTCACCGCGACCCTCAGCGTCGCGAGCCTGCGCCAGATCGGCGGCAACGACATCATCGGCACGACGAGCGAGATCACCGACGCCGACGGCGCGCTCGTCTGCTCCACCACGGCCACCCTCGTCCACCGGGCGGCGCTGTGAAGTCCGGAGACAGCCTCCCGACCACGTCTACGACGTCACCCGCGCCGACCTGGTGCGCTACGCCGCGGCCAGCGGCGACCACAACCCGATCCACCAGGACGAGGAGGTCGCCCTCGCCGTCGGGCCTGCCCGGCGTCATCGCGCACGGCATGTACACGATGGCGCTCGTCGCCCGTGCGGTCGAGGACCTGGACCGGCGGCGCCGAGGTGGTGGGGCTCGGCGGCAAGTTCACCGAACCCGGTCGTGGTGCCCGCGAGAGCGGCACCGACGATCGAGATCGGGGGCACCGTCAAGGCCGTGGACGACGGCCTGGCCACGATCGCGCTGAGGTCACCTGCGGCGGCCAGAAGGTGCTCGGCATGCCCGCGGGCGGTCGTGCGTGCCTGAGCTGCTCGCGAGGTCACACCACGCTCCGGCTCGGCGGCCCGGCCGCGGACTGGGTGCGGGTCAGCGACCGAGGCGGAGCTCGTCGACCGCCCTGGACGACCGTCCGACGGCCCGTCCTCGTCCTCGGCGGCGGCAGCAACCTGGTCGTCGCCGACGAGGGCTTCGCCGGCACCGGTGGTCGAGATCGCCTCGCGCGGCGTGCGCCCCGACGACGGCGACGACCCGACGTGCGGCGGCGTGCTCGTCACGGTCGCGGCCGGGGAGTCGTGGGACGAGCTGCGTCGCGACGGCCGTCGAGCGCGGCTGGGTCGGCGTCGAGGCGCTCGCCGGCATCCCCGGCTCGGTCGGCGCGACCCCGATCCAGAACGTCGGCGCCTACGGCCAGGAGGTCGCCCAGACCATCGCCTCGGTGCGGGTCTGGGACCGCATGCTGCACGGCGTGCGCACCTTCGCCAACGCCGACTGCGGCTTCGGCTACCGCACCTCGCGGTTCAAGGCCGACCCGGGTCGACACGTCGTCCTCGACGTCACCTTCCAGCTCCGCCAGGGCGACCTCGGTGGCGCCCGTGCAGTACGCCGAGCTGGCCCGCACCCTCGGCGTCGAGCGTGGGCACCCGTGCGCCGCTGGCCGACGTCCGCGCGGCCGTCCTCGAGCTGCGCCGCGGCAAGGGCATGGTCCTCGACCCCGCCGACCACGACACCTGGAGCGCGGGCTCGTTCTTCACCAACCCCGTGGTCGACCCCGAGCTCGTTCCCGAGGGCGCCCCGGCGTGGCCCCAGCCCGACGGCCGGGTCAAGACCAGCGCCGCCTGGCTGATCGAGCACGCCGGCTTCGACAAGGGCTACGGCACCGACCGGGTCGCGCCTGTCCACCAAGCACACGCTCGCGCTCACCAACCGCGGTGGCGCCACCACCGAGCAGCTGCTGGCCCTGGCCCGCGAGGTCCGCGACGGCGTCGAGCGCCGCGCACGGCATCCGGCTGGTCAACGAGCCGGTGCTGGTCGGCTGCGAGCTCTGAGCGACCGGGTCTAGGGAGCCGGCGCCGCGTAGCTGTCGTAGCTGTAGACCCAGCCGAAGAAGAGCGCCACCGCCACGATCACCACGACTCCGAGGACGGTGCCGACGATGCCGAGCATCATGCCGGTCACGGCGGCGCTGCGGTTGCCGTAGGCTGCCGGGTGCGGGCGTCGATGTCCCGCTTCGGGCGCGGATCCCGGCCACGATCGCGACCGGCGCGCCGAGGATGCCCGGGCAGGGTGACGCAGCAGAACGAAGGTCAGCAGCGACGAGACGAGCGGCGACGATGCCGAGCACCAGCGCGGTCGTCGCCCCCTTGTGCGAGGCCTGGCCGGGGTAGCGGCGTGCCCGCGGGTGGCCGGCCGGCGGTAGCCGTAGGGCGGCGGCGGTCGCGGAGGACGGAGTACGGCGGCGGCAGCGGCCGGCGGCTGGTACGTAGCCGGGACCCGACGGCTGGGCCGCGGGCCCGGACGGCGAGACGTAGGGGTTGTCGCCGTCGTCGTCGTCCTCGCCGTAGGGCCGGTGCGTGAACGGCGTCGTCTCCTCGGCGGCTCGTCCGACCCGGCTGCTCCAGGCTCATGTGGTGATCATGGCGCCAGCCAGGCGTCGATCGCCGGCCAGCAGCCGCGGCCGCACGTCGTCGGGGGCCGGGAGGCGCGGACCGACATCCGGGCCAGCTCGGCGAGCTGGTCGTCGGTGAGGTCGTGGGCGGCCCGCATCGTGGCGTACTGGCCCGCGCAGGCGGGAGCCGAACAGCAGCGGGTCGTCGGCGCCGAGCGCGACGGTGGCGCCGGCCTCGAGCAGCGTCGGCAGCGGCACCGAGGTGAGGTCGGAGTAGACGCCGAGCGCGACGTTGGAGACCGGGCAGACCTCGAGCGCGACGCCGGACGTCGACGATCCGCTCCGAGCAGCGCGGGGTCCTCGGCGGCGCGGACGCCGTGGCCGAGCCGCTGCGGCGTGCAGCGCGTCGAGGCAGGTGCGCGATGTGCTCGGGCCCGCGCAGCTCGCCGCCGTGCGGGACCAGCCGCAGCCCGGCCCGCTCGGCGATCGGGAAGGCGCCCGCGAAGTCGGCGGTCGAGCCGCGCCGCTCGTCGTTGGAGAGCCCGAAGCCGACCACGCCGCGGCCGGCGTACTGCGCGGCCAGCCGGGCCAGCGTGCGCGGCGTCGAGCGGGTGCCGGGTGCGGTTGGCGGCGATCACGACCGCCATCGCCGAGCCCGGTCTGCGCGGCGCGGCCGCGGCCACCGCGTCGAGGACCAGGTCGGTGAAGGCGGTGATCCCGCCGAAGCGGGCGGCGTACCCGCTCGGGTCGACCTGGATCTCCAGCCAGCGGCCGCCGTCGCGGACGTCGTCCTCGGCGGCCTCGAGCACCAGCCGGCGTACGTCGGCCTCGGTGCGCAGCACCGACCGGGCCACGTCGTAGAGCCGCTGGAAGCGGAACCAGCCCTTCTCGTCGGCCGCGCGACAGCTGCGGCGGCCACTCCGAGACCAGCTGGTCGGGCAGCCGGATGCCGTCGCGCTCGGCGAGCTCGAGCAGCGTGGCGTGCCGCATCGAGCCCGTGAAGTGCAGGTGCAGGTGCGCCTTCGGGCAGCTCTGCGGAGCGGGCGCTGGCTCACTCAGCCAACCAGCTTCTCCGCCGCGGCCAGCCGGGCGCAGGTCGCGACCGCCCGGGTCGCCGGCTCGACCTCGGCGGGCTGCGGGAAGGTCGGCGCCAGCCGGATGTTGCGGTCGTGCGGGTCGTCGGCCGTAGGGGAACGACGAGCCGGCCGGCGTCAGCGCGACCCCGGCCCCTTGGCCAGCTCGATCACCCGGGCGGCGGTGCCGTCGAGCACGTCGAGGCTGATGAAGTAGCCGCCGCGTCGGCTCGGTCCAGGTCGCGATGCCGAGCCCGCCGAGCTCGCTCGTCGAGCACGTCGCAGCACCGACGCGAACTTCGGCGCGATGATCTCGCGGTGCTTCACCATGTGGTCGCGCACGCCCTGCGGCGGAGCCGAAGAACTGCGCGTGCCGCAGCTGGTTGAGCTTGTCGGGGCCGATCGCGCCCTTGCCGAGGTGGCCGGCGTACCACTTCACGGTCTCGACCGAGCCGGCCAGGAACGCCACGCCGGCGCCGGCGTAGGTGATCTTGGAGGTCGAGGCGAACATGACCGGCCGGTGCGGGTGGCCGGCGGCCGAGGCGAGCGACAGGATGTCGGCGCTCTTGGCCTCGGCCTCGGTCAGGTGGTGGAACGCGTAGGCGTTGTCCCAGAGGATCTTGAAGTCGGGCGCCGCGGTGGTCATCGACGCCAGCCGCTCGGCGACCTCCTGGCTGACGATCGAGCCGCTCGGGTTGGCGTAGGTCGGCACCACCCACATGCCCTTGATGCTCGGGTCCTTGCCGGCCAGCTCGGCCACGGCGTCGGGGTCCGGGCCGTCGTCGTTCATCGGCACGGTCACCATCTCGATGCCGAACCACTCCAGCAGCGTGAAGTGCCGGTCGTAGCCCGGGCACCGGGCAGATGAACCGGACCTTCTCCTCCTGGCCCCACGGCCGCTCGCTGTCGACGCCGCCCTTGAGCCACAGGTCGGTCAGCACCTCGCGCATCATCACCAGGCTGGAGTTGCCGCCGGCGACGACCTGCTCGGGCTCGACCCACAGCAGGTCGGCGAACATCGCGCGCAGCTCGGCGATGCCCTCGAGCCCGCCGTAGTTGCGGGTGTCGACGCCGGCCTGGTCGATCGTGCCCTCGCGGCAGGTCCAGCAGCCCGTCGGAGAGGTCGAGCTGGGCCGCGGCGGGCTTGCCGCGGGTCAGGTCCAGCTTCAGCCCGGCCGCCACCAGCTCGTCGTACGCCGCCCGCTCGCTCGGCGAGGAACTGCGGCGAGCTCCTCGGGGGAACGTTCGGCCAGGGGCGTGCGTTCGAAGGCTCGGCGAGGTCACGGAGTCCATCGTTCCAGACCGGCGAGCCGGCCGAGTTCGAGCCCTGGTTCGGGCGGATGCCCCGTAGACTCCCGTTTGGTGGTTTCCCACAGGCTTTGCCATGCCCTGGCGCGCGGTCGGGGACCACCGGAGGGCACTAGCTCAACTGGCAGAGCATCGGTCTCCAAAACCGAAGGTTGGGGGTTCAAGTCCCTCGTGCCCTGCAAGGCGACCACAGCAACGACAGTTCTAGACCAACGAGAAGACGAAGGCGAGCGAGCGTGACGGACAGCAAGGCGGTCCGCGGACCGCGCGAGAGCGGGAGTCGCGAGAAGCGCACCAGCCTGCCGACCTTCTACCGGCAGGTCGTGGCCGAGCTCCGCAAGGTCGTCTACCCGACCCGCGAGCAGCTGGTCACCTACTTCATCGTGGTGATGGTCTTCGTGCTCATCATGATGGCGATCGTCTCGCTGCTCGACCTCGGGCTTCGGCAAGCTGGCGTTCGAGATCTTCGACGGCCAGCCGAGCGCCTGACCGGCGCACCCCCAGGGCCGCTCGGGCCTGACCGCGCACCCCAGCAGCTACGTGATGGAGCACACGTGTCGGAGCAGTACGACGAGCCACCGAGGCCGAGGAGTCCTCCGAGGACGCCACCGACGAGTCGCCTCGAGCCCACCGGAGCCGACGAGGTCGCCGGCGACCCCGAGCTGAGGACCGGGGCCTCGACGGCCGCCGACGGCCGAGGACGACCGACGACGACCCTCGTCGAGGCCGTCGAGGGCACCGCCGAGGGCGAGGAGCTCGACGACGAGGTCACCGACGACGACCCGGCCGACGTCGACGACCACCTCGCCGACGCCGCTCTCGGAGAACCGAGGCCGCCGCCGAGGACCTCCTCGACGCGGCGACGAGGCCGCCGACGACGCTGCGCGCCGAGGCTCGAGGCCGACCGACGAGCGCCGACGCCGAGGACGCCGTGAGCGAGGACAGCGAGCCGACGACGAGGACGCCGCCGACGCCGACCCGCTCGAGGAGTTCCGCCGCGAGCTGTGGGCCAAGCCCGGTGACTGGTTCGTCGTGCACACCTACTCCGGCATGGAGAACCGGGTGAAGTCGAACCTCGAGAACCGCATCATCTCCCTGAACATGGAGGACTACATCCACGAGATCGTGGTCCCCACCGAGGAGGTCGCCGAGATCAAGAACGGCCAGCGCAAGATGGTCAAGCGCACCGTCCTGCCCGGCTACGTCCTGGTCCGCATGGACCTCACCGACGAGTCGTGGGCCGCCGTGCGCCACACCCCGTCGGTCACCGGCTTCGTCGGCCACAGCCACCAGCCGGTGCCGCTGAGCATGACCGAGGTCGAGAACATGCTGGCCCCCGCCGTCGTGGCCCGCGCCGAGGCCGAGGCGCGTCGCCGCCGGCACCGCCGCCCCCGGCTCGCACCGCCGCCAAGAAGCCCGTCGAGGTCGCCGACTTCGACGTCCAGGACTCGGTCATGGTCGTCGACGGCCCGTTCGCCACGCTGCACGCGACGATCACCGAGATCAACCCGGAGTCCCAGCGCGTCAAGGCGCTGGTCGAGATCTTCGGCCGGGAGACCCCGGTCGAGCTCAGCTTCAGCCAGATCCAGAAGGTCTGAAGCACGCAGCACGCTGCAACACCCGGTGGCAGGGCGCCGTACCGAGGCGCTCGTCATGACCACGAGAGAGAAGAGAAGAGAGCAATGCCTCCCAAGAAGAAGATCGCTGCCCTGGTCAAGGTGCAGCTCCAGGCCGGTGCCGCGACTCCGGCCCCGCCGGTCGGTACCGCCCTCGGTCCCGCACGGCGTCAACATCATGGACTTCTGCAAGGCCTACAACGCCCAGACCGAGTCCATGCGCGGCAACGTCATCCCCGTCGAGATCACCATCTACGAGGACCGCTCGTTCACGTTCATCACCAAGACCCCGCCGGCCGCCGAGCTGATCAAGAAGGCCGCCGGGCTGGCGCAAGGGCTCGGGCGTCCCGCACAAGGAGAAGGTCGGCAAGCTGACCAAGGACCAGGTGCGCGAGATCGCCCAGACCAAGCTGCCCGACCTCAACGCCAACGACATCGACGCCGCGATGAAGATCGTGGAGGGCACCGCCCGCTCGATGGGCGTCACCACCGAGTAACACCCCGTGGCAGGGCCGCGCTGGTCCGCGCAGACCACACCCTCTTCCAGGGTCGAGCCAGACGAGACCCCCGGCCATGACGAGAAGAGAGACACATGCAGCGCAGCAAGACCTACCGCGCGGCGGCGGAGCACGTTCGACAAGGACGAGCTCTACGCCCCGCTGACGGCGATCAAGATCGCCAAGACCTCGCAGCAAGAAGAAGTTCGACGAGACCGTCGACGTCGTCATGCGCCTCGGGGTCGACCCCCGCAAGGCCGACCAGATGGTGCGCGGCACCGTCAACCTGCCCGCACGGCACCGGCAAGACCGCCCGCGTCCTGGTGTTCGCCAACGGCGACAAGGCCGAGGCCGCCCGTGAGGCCGGCGCCGACATCGTCGGTGGCGACGAGCTGATCGAGAAGGTCAACGGCGGCTGGCTCGAGTTCGACGCCGTCGTCGCGACCCCCGACATGATGGGCAAGGTCGGCCGCCTCGGCCGCGTGCTCGGTCCCCGTGGCCTGATGCCGAACCCGAAGACCGGCACCGTCACCCCCGACCCGGCCAAGGCCGTCACCGACATCAAGGGCGGCAAGATCGAGTTCCGCGTCGACCGCCACTCCAACCTGCACTTCATCATCGGCAAGGCCTCCTTCACCGAGGCCCAGCTCGCCGAGAACTACGCCGCGGCGCTCGAGGAGGTGCTCCGGCTCAAGCCGGCCAGCTCCAAGGGCCGCTACATCAGGAAGGTCACGGTCTCCACGACCATGGGCCCCGGCGTCCAGGTCGACCCCAACCGCACCAAGAACGTCACCGAAGAAGGCGACGCCAACGCCTGATCGTGCGCCCGTCGCGCCCTGTCCCGCGGTGCCGACAGATCCACAGCCCCACGCTGACCCGCGCATAGAAGTGACGGGTCAGCGTCATTTCCGCGGTGACCCGTCGCATACAAGTGACGGGTCAGCGGGATTTGGTGGACGGGGGCGACGGCGTACTGTTCCCCGCGAACCAGAGACCGCCGGTCGTCGTGTCGCAACGCAGCACGGCCGAAGGATCCGCCCGAGAGGGACGGACGGCCAGCGCAGGTGTGAAGAGCAGAGCCCCCGAGGTCCCGCCCTGAGCACTGTGCTCGGGGCGTTCGTCATCTCGAGGACGGATCGGCGGTCTCCCGTAGAGAGGAGACCGATGGCGCGGGCAGACAAGCAGGCCGCCGTCGCGGAGATCGTTGAGTCCTTCAACGCCGCGTCCGGTGCTGTGCTGACCGAGTACCGCGGACTCACCGTCAAGGAGCTGCAGGACCTACGCCGCTCCCTCGGTGCGAACGCCAGCTACGCCGTGGTCAAGAACACGCTGACCAAGATCGCCGCCAAAGAGGTGGGGATCGACGGTTTCGACGACCTGTTGACCGGACCGACCGCGATCGCCTTCATCAACGGCGACGTGGTCGAGGCGGCCAAGGGTCTGCGTGACTTTGCCAAGGCCAACCCCACCCTGGTCATCAAGGGTGGCGTCCTCGACGGCAACACCCTCGACGCGAAGGAGATCGCCAAGCTGGCCGATCTCGAGTCGCGCGAGGTGCTCCTGGGCAAGCTGGCGGGCGCGATGCTCGCCTCGCTGAGCCAGGCCGTCTACCTGCTCAACGCCCCGATCGCCCAGGCCGCCCGGCTCGCCGGTGCGCTCCAGGCGAAGGCCGAGCAGGACCCCTCGATCCTCGCAGGTGGTGCTGGCGCGCCGGCGGCTGATGCCGCGGACGCCCCCGAGGCCGCTCCCGAGGAAGCCGACGTCGACGGCGAAGCCGACGACGAGACCGGCGAAGACCCAGCGACCCCCGCTGCCGAGGAACGAAGGCAGCGACGGGGGCGAGCAGACCCCCTGACCGACCCAACCACCCCGACCACAGTCAACAACGGAAGGAAGCGCCACCATGGCGAAGCTCAGCACCGACGAGCTGCTCGACGCGTTCAAGGAGATGACGCTGATCGAGCTGTCCGAGTTCGTGAAGCAGTTCGAGGACACCTTCGGCGTCACCGCTGCGGCCCCCGTGGCCGTGGCCGCCGCCCCTGCCGCCGGTGGCGCCGCCGCCGGCGGTGGTGACGAGGCCGCCGAGCAGGACGAGTTCGACGTCATCCTCGAGGCCGCCGGCGAGAAGAAGATCAACGTCATCAAGGAGGTGCGCGCCCTGACCTCCCTGGGTCTGAAGGAGGCCAAGGAGCTGGTCGAGGCCGCGCCGAAGCCGGTCGTCGAGAAGGTCGACAAGGCCACGGCCGACAAGGCCAAGGAGGCCCTCGAGGGCGCCGGAGCCACCGTCACCGTCAAGTGACCTCGCTGGACCGCTGCTCCACCAGAGCGTGAGGCGGCCACCCCGGACGGGGTGGTCGCCTCCCGGCGTTTTCGCAGGTAGACGGCGAGAAGTGGTCTGGTCACGAGCTGGTTTCGGCTGCGGCGGCATCCGTGACGGGGCACACACCTGTCACGTAACCTCGCCCGGTAACCCCGTTGTTACTGGTCAGTCGGTCGAGAGGGAACACATGGGTGTGGAGATCAAGATCGAGGACTTGTCGAAGTCCTTCGGCAAGAGCCTGATCTGGGGCGACGTCACCCTGACGGTCCCGGCCGGCGAGGTCTCGGTGATGCTCGGCCCGTCCGGCACCGGCAAGTCGGTGCTCCTCAAGACCATCATCGGTCTGCTCAAGCCCGACAAGGGCTCGGTCATCATCGAGGGCACCGACATCGCCTCCTGCTCGGAGAAGGAGCTCTACGAGATCCGCAAGCTCTTCGGCGTGCTGTTCCAGGACGGCGCGATGTTCGGCTCGATGAACCTCTACGACAACGTCGCGTTCCCGCTGCGCGAGCACACCAAGAAGTCCGAGTCCGAGGTCCGCGACATCGTCATGGAGAAGATGGACCTCGTCGGCCTGATCGGCGCCGAGGACAAGCTGCCCGGTGAGATCTCCGGCGGCATGCGCAAGCGCGCCGGTCTGGCCCGCGCGCTGGTGCTCGACCCCGAGATCGTGCTCTTCGACGAGCCGGACTCCGGTCTCGACCCGGTGCGCACGGCGTTCCTCAACCAGCTGATCGTCGACCTCAACGCCCAGATCGACGCGACGTTCCTCATCGTCACCCACGACATCAACACCGCGCGCACCGTGCCCGACAACATCGGTCTGCTCTACCACCGGCACCTCGCGATGTTCGGACCGCGCGAGATGCTGCTCTCCTCCGAGGAGCCGGTCGTCCGCCAGTTCCTCAACGCCCAGAAGATCGGTCCGATCGGCATGTCGGAGGAGAAGGACGCCGACGAGCTCGCGGCCGAGAAGGACGAGGACATGCCGCCCCTGCCGCCGATCCCGATGCAGCTCGAGCCCTCCAACGGCATCCCCCGACGCAGTCAGCGCGAGCCCGGCGCCTGGTGTCGAGACAACGACGTCACCCCCCCTCCCGGGTCCTTCGAGGAGAACATGTCCATGGCGACGGGTGGCTGACCGCGACCCATGGCATCCTCCACCGCCGCCCGCGTCCTCTCCCCCATCGGGACCGCGGGCAACCTGTTCGCCTTCGGTCTCGACGTGGCCCGGCAGCTGTTCAGGCGACCCTTCCAGCTGCGGGAGTTCCTCCAGCAGGCGTGGTTCATCGCTTCGGTGACGATCATCCCCACCGCCCTGGTCGCCATCCCGTTCGGCGCGGTCATCGCTCTCCAGGTCGGCGGGCTGATCAAGCAGTTCGGTGCGCAGTCCTTCACCGGCTCGGCGGCGGTGCTCGCCATCGTCCGCGAGGCCGGCCCGATCGCGACCGCACTGCTCATCGCCGGCGCCGGTGGGTCGGCGATCGCCGCTGACCTCGGAGCGCGCAAGATCCGCGAGGAGCTCGACGCGATGATGGTGCTGGGGATCGACCCCATCCAGCGCCTGGTCGTGCCCCGGGTGCTCGCCTGCATGTTCGTCGCGGTGTTCCTCAACGGGCTCGTCAGCGTGGTCGGGGTCGCCGGCGGCTACGTCTTCAACGTGATGTTGCAAGACGGCACACCAGGGTCCTATTTGGCGAGCTTCACAGCCTTGGCCCAACTGGCGGACGTCTGGCAGGGCCTGATCAAGGCCCTGGTCTTCGGCATGATCGCGGCGATCGTGGCCTGCTACAAGGGCATGAACGCCAAGGGCGGACCCAAGGGAGTCGGCGACGCCGTCAACGAGTCGGTGGTCATCACCTTCCTGCTCCTCTTCGTGGTCAACGTCGTCATGAGTGCCATCTACTTCCAGCTGATCCCACCGAAGACGGGCTGAGGCGATGGCGAACCTCAAGACCGTCTACGAACGGCCCCTCGGGATGCTCGACGACGTCGGCGAGCAGCTGTCCTTCTACCTGCGCGCGATCGCGTGGACCCCCCGCACCCTGCGTCGCTACAAGAAGGAGATCCTGCGGATCCTCGCCGAGGTGACCCTGGGCTCGGGCTCGCTCGCGGTCATCGGTGGCACGGTCGGGGTGATCACCGCCCTCACGTTCTTCACCGGCACCAACGTCGGCCTTCAGGGGTACGCCGCCCTCAACCAGCTCGGGACCGCGGCGTTCTCGGGGTTCGTCTCGGCCTACTTCAACACCCGGGAGATCGCGCCCCTGGTCGCCGCGATCGGTCTGGCGGCGACCGTCGGCTGTGGGTTCACCGCCCAGCTGGGCGCCATGCGGATCTCTGAGGAGATCGACGCCCTCGAGGTGATGGCGATCCCGTCACTGCCCTTCCTGGTCACCACCCGCATCATCGGCGGTCTGATCGCGATCATCCCCCTCTACGTCGTGGGCCTCCTCTCGTCCTACCTCGCGACTCGGCTGACCGTCACCCAGTTCTTCGGTCAGAGCACCGGGACCTACGACCACTACTTCAACGCCTTCCTCCCGCCCGGCGACGTCCTGTGGTCCTTCGGCAAGGTGCTGGTCTTCGCCGTCGTCGTCATCCTCATCCACTGCTACCACGGCTACAACGCCTCCGGCGGACCCGCGGGGGTGGGCGTGGCGGTGGGTCGCGCGGTGCGGACGAGCATCGTCGCGATCAACGTGATCGACCTGTTCCTGTCCATGGCGATCTGGGGCGCCAACACGACCGTGAGACTGGCGGGGTGAGCTCATGAGCAAGGGCTTCCACCTCCCGCACGCCTTCAAGATGCTCGGCATCGTGTTCCTGGCGATGCTCGTCGGGGGCGTCTACCTCACCTACGCCATCTTCACCAAGCAGTTCACCGAGTACGACGAGGTGAAGCTGCAGACCTCCAAGATCGGCCTCCAGCTGCCCGCTCGCGCCGACGTGAAGATCCGCGGGGTCATCGTGGGGGAGGTGCTCGACTTCGACACCAACGCCGAAGGAGCCGAGCTGACGCTCGGGATCTTTCCCGACAAGCGGTCGCTGATCCCGGCCGACGTCACCGGATCGATCCTGCCCAAGACGTTGTTCGGCGAGAAGTACGTCAGCCTCGTGATCCCCGACTCGCCGGCGTCCGAGGCGATCGAGGTCGGCGACACGATCGAGCCGACCGTCGTCGCGATCGAGGTCGAAAAGGTCCTCGCCGACCTCTACCCCCTGCTCCGGGCCGTCCAGCCGGCCGAGCTCAACATGACCCTCAACGCGCTGTCGACAGCTCTCGAGGGACGTGGTGACCAGCTCGGGGAGAACCTCGAGACGGTCGACAGCTACCTCAAGCGGATGAATCCGCTCATCCCCGACCTCGTCGAGGACCTGCGTCTGACCGCAGAGGTCTCCGACATCTACTCCGACGTGCTGCCCGAGGTCGCGACCATCCTCGAGAACACCATCACGACGACGACGACGTTGGAGGACCGCGAAACGAAGCTCAACGCCCTGTTCAACGACGTGGCCTCGTTCTCCGGCACCTTTGAGGCGTTCCTGCGCCAGAACGGCGACAACCTCACCCGCCTCGGGGAGGTGAGCGCGAAGCAGCTGCGCGTCCTGGCCAAGTACTCCACCGAGTTCCCGTGCCTGACCGGGGGCATCGTCAACGCCGGCGAGCTGCAGGCCGAGGCGTTCCGCAACTTCACCCTTCACATCGTCGTCGAGACGCTGCCCAACCAGCCGCGCGCCTACAACCCCAACGACCGGCCGAGGTACGGCGAGGACCGTGGGCCCAACTGCCTGCACCTGCCCAACCCGCCGTGGTCGCAGGAGAACCCCTCGCGGCACCAGCCCGACTTCAACGACGGCGTCGACGAGCCCACCGGCAAGGGCACGTCCCGGGTGGCGCCGTCCTACCTCTTCCGCGACGGCATGGGCTTCGCGGGCAGCCCCCAGGAGTCCGCCCTGCTCAACCAGCTGCTCGCCCCCGGACTCGGCATGACGCCGGACGACGTTCCCGACCTCGGCGCGCTGCTGATCGCGCCCATGGCCCGTGGGGCGGAGGTGACCTTACGCTGATGGCACGCCTCGACACCCGCACCGCAAGCGACCTCGTCAAGCTCGTCATCTTCGTGGTCGTCACCACGCTCGCGACCAGCGTCCTGGTCGTCATCATCGGCAACATCTCTTTTGGTGGGACCAAGGAGTTCAAGGCCGAGTTCGTCGACGCCACCGGCGTCGTCAAGGGCGACGACGTCCGGGTCGCAGGCGTGAAGGTCGGCAGCGTCCAGGGAATCGAGATCGTGGACCAGACACGTGCCCTGGTCACCTTCGACGTCGCCGAAAACACGCCGATGAACGAGGCGACCTTCGCCACGATCCGCTTCCGCAACCTCGTGGGGCAGCGCTACATCTCGCTGACCCAGGAGATCGGCGATTCCTCCGCCGAGCTCGAGGAGGGCTCGACCATCCCGGTCGCCCGGACCTCGCCCGCCCTGGACCTCACGGTGCTCTTCAACGGCTTCAAGCCGCTGTTCGCCGCGCTCTCGCCCGACGACATCAACAAGCTGTCCTACGAGATCGTCCAGGTGTTCCAGGGTGAGGGCGGCACGCTCGAAGGGCTCCTGGCGAGCACCGCGTCCGTCACCAGCACCCTGGCCGCTCGCGACGAGATCATCGGGTCGCTGCTGACCAACCTCGACTCCGTCCTCGACGACATCGCCGACCGTGATGACCAGCTGACCGAGCTGATCACCAGCTTCCGCGGCTTCATCGGCGGGCTCAAGGACGACCGCGAGGCGATCCTCGACTCCCTCGACCAGATCTCCCAGTTGTCGGTGCAGACCGCCGGGCTGGTCAAGGGACTGCGGCCCGACCTGGTCGAGGACATCAAGCAGCTGCGCCGCTTCGCCGGCAACGTCAACGAGAACCGGGCCGAGCTCGACCGGGCCCTCCAGGTGCTGCCGATCAAGCTGAACAAGGTCGGTCGCACCGCCATCTACGGCTCGTGGTTCAACTTCTACCTCTGCGAGTTCGCCGGGAAGATCCGTCTTCCCGGTGGCCTGACGGTGCCGGTGGCCTACCAGACCGCGACCGAACGGTGTGATCTCGGATGACGTGTTCTCACCTCACCCCGTGGGGGCCCCGATGAAACCCTTCCGCGAGCGCAACCCCGTCATCATCGGCGCAGCCAGCCTGGCCGCGATCGCGCTCCTCATCCTGACGGCGTTCCGAGCCCAGGACCTGCCCCTGATCGGTGGCGGTGACACCTACCAAGCCGCCTTCTCCGAGGCTGGTGGGCTCAAGCTCAACGACGAGGTGCGCATCGCCGGGGTGCGGGTCGGCAAGGTCGAGGAGATCGAGCTCGACGGTGACCAGGTGATGGTGACGTTCCGGGTCAAGACCGACTCGCAGTTCGGCGACCAGACCGGGGCCGCCATCAAGGTCAAGACCCTGCTCGGCGCGATGTACCTCTCGCTCACCCCGCAGGGCGAGGGCCAGCTCGACGAGGACGACGTGATCCCCGTCGAACGCACCACCTCCCCCTTCGACGTCGTCGAGGCCTTCTCGGGCCTGGCGGAGACCTCCGCGGAGATCGACACCGACCAGCTCGCCCAGTCGTTGACGACGCTGGCCGACCTGACCCGCGACACCCCGGACGAGTTCCGAGCGGCGCTCGACGGTGTCTCGGCGCTCTCCTCCAACATCGCGGCGCGTGACGGCCAGATCAACAACCTGCTCAACAGCCTCGAGGACGTCTCGGAGGTGCTCGACGAGCGCGACCAGGACATCATCGGGCTGATGGAGGACTCCGACGTCCTCTTCCGGGCGTTGGTGGCCCGGCGCGATGCGGTCCACAACCTGCTCGTCTCCACGAGCACCCTCTCCAAGGAGCTGAGTGCCCTGGTCCGCGACAGCCGCGCCGACCTCGGACCCGCCCTGGCCGAGCTCAAGGGCGTGCTCGACATCTTGAACAAGAACGAGGAGAACATCGACAACAGCCTGCGGCTGATGGCGCCGTTCTACCGGGTCTTCGCCAACACCCTCGGCAACGGACCGTGGTTCGACACCTACATCCAGAACATCCCACCCATCACAGGGGTGCGCTGATGGAGACGGCCCAGAAGTTCGTGGCACCGGTGATCGCGCTCGTCGTGGTGGTCGTGGCCGCTCTCACGCTGTTCGGGGGCGGACAGGGCGAGAAGACCCTGACCGCGTACTTCCCCCGGACGGTCTCGTTGTACGAGGGCAGCGAGGTCCGGGTCCTCGGCGTCCCGGTCGGGACCGTCGACACCGTCTCTCCCGAGGGCACCGCGGTGAAGGTCGTGATGAGCTACGACTCCGAGGTCAGGCTCCCGCAGGACGCCGAGGCGGTCATCATCGCTCCGTCGATCGTCGGTGACCGCTACGTGCAGATCACGCCGGCCTTCACCGGGGGCGAGCCGCTCGACGACAACACCGTGCTCGACGCTGGACGTACCTCGGTCCCGCTCGAGCTCGACCAGATCTACAGCAGCCTCGACCGCTTCAACCGGGCGCTGGGACCCAACGGCGCCAACGCCAACGGCGCGCTCAGCGACCTGATCGAGGTGACGGCGGAGAACTTCGCCGGGGAGGGTGCCCAGTTCAAGCAGACGATCGAGGACTTCAGCAGGCTGAGCGAGACGCTGGAGAACAACAAGGAGGAGCTCTTCGGGTCGGCCGCGGAGCTCGAGAACTTCATCTCCACCCTCGCTGAGAACGATCGCACCGTCCGCTCCTTCAACGACTCCCTCGCCCAGGTCTCGACGCTGCTCTCCGGCGAGCGCGAGGAGCTGTCGGCGGCCCTGCGCAACCTCTCCTTCGCGCTGACCGACGTGGGTGAGTTCGTCCGCGACAACCGCGAGGCGTTGGGCAACAACATCCGTGGCCTCAACCGCCTCGCGAAGGTGCTGGTCAGGCAGCGGGTGGCCCTCGACGAGACGTTGGCGACGGCCCCGTTGGCGCTCAACAACCTCGCGCTCACCTTCAACCCCGAGGCGGGGACGTTGGACACCACCGCCAACGTGGGCGAGCTCGTAGGCCAGCTGGAGAACGACCCCGGCACGTTCCTCTGCGCCGCCGTCGAGAACACCGATCCGACCGGTGCTCTCTGCGACCTGATCGACGGAGCCTTCCCGCGCAACGCCCCCTTCGGGGCGGGGACCGGCACCTCCTACGGCCAGACCTTCGACCTCACCCTCGGCGGACTCGTGGAGGTGTCCCGATGACCGCGCGGTTGCGAGTCCTCCTCGCGGTCCTCCTCGGCAGCTTCGTGCTGAGCGGCTGCGAGTTCGACGTCTACCAGGCCCCGCTGCCCGGTGGCACAGACGTCGGCGAGGACCCCTTGGAGATCACGGTCCAGTTCACCGACGTCCTCGACCTCGTCCCGCAGTCGACGGTGAAGGTCAACGACGTGAGCGTCGGCAAGGTGACCGACATCGAGCTCGACGGCTACACCGCGACCGTGACCCTCGAGGTGCGTCGCGACACCCGGCTCCCCGACAACGCCGTGGCCGAGCTCCGCCAGACCAGTCTGTTGGGGGAGAAGTTCGTCTCCCTCGGACCCCCGCCCACCGGTTCGAGCGATGAGCTGCTCGGCGACGGTGACACCATCCCGCTGGAGCGCAGTGGCCGCAACCCCGAGGTCGAGGAGGTGCTCGGCGCGCTGAGCCTGCTCCTCAACGGCGGCGGCGTGGCCCAGCTCAAGACGATCGCCTCCGAGGTCAACGAGGCCCTGGAGGGGCGTGAGGACTCGGCCAAGTCGGTCCTCAACCAGATCCGGATCTTCGTCAGCCAGCTCGACGACAACAAGCAGGACATCATCGCCGCGATCGAGTCGCTCAACCAGCTCGCGATCGAGGTCGACGCCCAGCTCCCGACGATCGACGCCGCCCTCGACGAGCTGCCCAGCGCCCTGGACTCCTTGGACTCCCAGCGCGAGGACCTCGTGGCGATGCTGCAGGCGCTCAACGAGCTCGGCGACGTCGGCGTCCGCGTGATCAAGGAGTCCAAAGACGTCACCATCGACTCGATCCGGCAGCTCCAGCCGGTGCTCACCGAGCTGGCCAACTCCGGGGACGACTTCGTCGACGCCTTCCACGTCTTCTTGACCTATCCCTTCGTCGACGAGGTCGTGGGTCGCGACCCACAGGTGGCCCGCACCCTCCAGATGGGTGACTACACGAACCTGTCGATCACCCTCGACATCGACCTCACCGACGGGCTGCCGGACCCGCCCGGCGTTCCCAACATCCCGTGCATCGAGCTGGAGCAGATCCCCGACGAAGGGCCCATCCCGCCGCTCGGCGAGCTGTGTGAGAGCGCGGTCGACGCGATCAACCAGTGTCTGCAGGACCCCAGCCCGGAGTTCTGCGCGGACCTGCCCGAGGTCGTCCAGGACGCAGCCTGCGAGATCGTTCCGATCCCGGGCCTGTGCCCCGGCGGTGGCGGCGGCGGCGGTGGCAACGGAGCCGGTGGTCTGCCGGTCCCGGACCTGCCGGTGCCCGGCCTCCCGGGGCTCGGTGGCGTCCTCGGTGACGTTTTGGGTCGGCCCGGATTCGGTGCGACGCTGCCCAGCGGACCCGGCTACGGACCCTCGATGGCCCAGCTCTCCGCCGTCTTCGACCCCGCGCTGGTCAGCCTGCTGGTCCCACCGATGGTCCTGCCGGCCGGAGGGGAGAAGCCGTGATCACCCGTCGTACCAAGGTCCAGCTCCTGGTCTTCGTCCTCATCACGGTCGTCGGCGTCAGCTTCGTCGGCGCCAGGTACGCCCAGCTGGACCGCTTCTTCATCGACGACAGCTACACCGTCGTGGCGCACTTCCCGGAGTCCGGCGGCATCTTCGCCGGCGGTGAGGTGACCTACCGCGGCGTCGGTGTGGGTCAGGTGGACAAGCTCGAGCTCACCGACGAGGGCGTCGACGTCTATCTCGAGATCGAGAACGGCTACGACGCCATCCCGGCCGACACGATCGCTGTCGTCGGCAACCGATCGGCCGTCGGCGAGCAGTACGTCGAGCTCCAGCCGAACTCGAACGAGGAGCCCTACCTCAAGGGCGGGTCGGAGATCGCCCAGGAGGACACCCGGACCCCGATCGCGACCGAGACCCTGCTGGGCAACCTCTCCGAGACCGTGAACTCCGTCGACCAGGACGCGCTGCGGACCTCGGTCTACGAGCTCGGCGACGCCTTCGGTGGCACCGGGGAGAACCTGCAGCGGATCATCGACACCGGGAACTCCTTCATCGAGACCGCGAACGAGAACTTCGACGTCACCGCGGCCCTGATCCGTGACAGCAACACCGTGCTCAACGGCCAGATCGCGTCCGAGAGCGCGATCCGGACCTTCGCCCGGGAGCTCTCCTTGTTCAGTGGGAGCCTGGCCGGGTCCGATGCGGACCTGCGTCGACTCATCGACACCGGCTCGGGCACCGCCACCCAGCTGCGCACCTTCATCGAGGACAACGACGTCGAGCTCGCCGACCTCGTCAACAACCTGGTCACCACCGGCGAGATCATCGTCAAGCACCTCGACGGCATCGAGCAGGTGCTCGTGATCTACCCCTACGTGGTCGAGGGTGGTTTCACGGTGGTCTCGAAGTCCCCGGACACCGGGCTCTACGACGCCCACTTCGGTCTGATCATCGAGGAGGCGCCCGTCTGCACGAGGGGTTACCAGGGCACGAACACCCGCACGCCGGGCCAGGGTGGCTACGTCGCGATGAACGAGGACGCCCGCTGCACCGAGCCCGCGGCGATGTCCAACCCGCGCGGCTCTCAGCACAAGCCCCAGGGCTCCGGTGCGCGGGAGGCCTTCCGGCCGCCGGTGATCGCGTCGTATGACCCCGACACCGGTGAGCTCACCTGGGGCGACGAGATCGACCCGCGCTCCGGCCCACGGGCAGCGTGGCCCCGCCGACCCTGGGAGAGGAGTCGTGGAAGTGGTTGTTCCTCCAGCCGCTGATGTAGCAGCCGGACGGACGAGCACCGACTCTTCCGCGAACGATGCGGCTCCCTCGAGCCGCTCGAGCCGCTCGGGCCTGGTCAAGGCCGCCGTCCTCGGCGTCCTGGTCCTCCTGTTGTTCTCCTCGCTCGGCACCTCGGTGTGGCTTTTGGCCCAGCGTGGGGACGACGGCGGAGCAGAAGCGCTGCAGACCGAGCGCGAGGCGGTGATGGCGCAGGCGCGGCAGTTCATGCTGCGCGTCAACACCTACGGCCCGGACCTGCTCACCGCGGACGGCACCATGCCGGACTACCGTGAGCTGGTCGAGGCGGTGATCACGCCTAAGTTCTCGGCATCGTTCACCGAGTCGGTCACCTTGGCCGAGCAGACGGTCTCGCAGGTCGGTCTGGCCCGCACCGCCGAGGTCTTCGGTGTCGGTGTCTCTTCGATCGACAGCGACTCGGCCGAGGTCTTGGTGGGCGGTTCGTTCACCAACTCCTACCCCGTGCAGCCGGCGAAGGACCCCGACGGGGACCGCGTCGACGACGAGCCTGCCCCCTTCCGGGTCGTGGTGCGGCTGGTCGAGATCGAGGGCGAATGGCTGGTCGACGACTTCGAGCCGGTGGGGGTGGAGCAGTGACCCCCAGCTGGTACGACGTGCTCGGGGTCGACGAGGACGCCAACCCCGACCGGATCCGCGCGGCCTGGCGCGAACAGATCGCCGACCTCGATCCCGACGACCGACGCTTCCGCCGGCTCAACCAGGCCGCTGAGGTGCTGCTGGACCCGGACCGACGGGCGCTGCACGACGCCGAGCTGACCCGGGACGAGCCGGACCCGGTCGACGACGTCCCGCCGACTGCTGCCTCCCCGAGCGCGCTTGCCGCGCCCGCGGCCCCCACAGGTGAGCCGGCTCCGCTGCGCACCGGGGGGATCCCGGGGTGGGTGCTCGCCGCGGTCGCCGTCGTCGCGGTCGCCTCGCTGGTCCTCACCGCGGTGCTGTGGCGCGATCGGCCCTCGGAGGAGTCGATCGAGGAGGCCACGAGCGCCGCCCAGGCCGCCGCCGAGCGGGCCATCGTCCCGCTCCTCTCCTACGACTACCGGACGCTGGAGGAGGACAAGGCCGCGGCCGATGCCGTGCTGACCGCGGACTTCCGGCCGGAGTACGACAAGCTGTTCCCGATCCTCACCCAGAACGCGCCCCGAGACCGAGACCGTCGTGACGGCCGAGGTCGTGGGCAGCGGGATCGTCCGCCCCGGCACGGAGCGTGCCGACATCTATGTCTTCGTCAACCGGCCGACGACCAACAAGCGCGACACCGAACCGGTCATCTCCCGAGATCAGGTGACCGTGCAGATGCAGCGGGTCGACGGCGAGTGGCTGGTCGACTGCCTGGTCACCACCCCCGCGGTCAGTGCGGCTGAGGGCGGATCTCCTTCGTCGGCCGTGGGCCGTTCGACCACCCACGGTTTCCTCATCACCGCAGACCGGGGCGGACACGGCCGAAATGCTTGACCTGGGCGCCCCGATCCGTCCATCATCGTCGCAACGCTCGTCGCTCTGGCGCCTGCACAGATTGAAACGCGCCCGCGAGTTGTGTAACGTGGCGCTTTGCGCCTGCCCTCAAATGCCCGTCTGCCTGCCCGGTGGCTGATGGAGTGGTGGTCCGGCGACTCTCACCCGCGTTCCTCCGAAGGACAGCCTCTTGGCCGCGCGCAGCACCTCTGGTAACTCCTCTCTCCACGCACAGCAAGCGCATCTCGTTCGCGAAGATCACCGAGCCTCTCGAGGTTCCTCAGCTCCTCTCCCTCCAGACCGACAGCTTCGACTGGCTGATCGGCAACGAGGCCTGGGAGGCGCAGGTCCAGGCCCGCGTCGACGCCGGGGAGGACGTCAGCCCCAAGTCCGGGCTGACCGAGATCTTCGAGGAGATCTCACCGATCGAGGACTTCTCCGAGACGATGTCGCTCTCGTTCGAGAACCCGGTCTTCTACGACCCGAAGTACTCCGTCGACGAGTGCAAGGAGAAGGACTTCACCTACTCCGCCCCGCTCTACGTCTCGGCCGAGTTCACCAACAACGACACCGGTGAGATCAAGGGTCAGACCGTCTTCATGGGCGACTTCCCGCTGATGACCCCGAAGGGGACCTTCGTCATCAACGGCACCGAGCGCGTCGTGGTCTCCCAGCTGGTCCGCAGCCCGGGTGTCTACTTCGAGCGCACCGCCGACAAGACCTCCGACAAGGACATCTACACCACCAAGCTGATCCCCTCGCGAGGCGCCTGGCTGGAGTTCGAGATCGACAAGCGCGACATGGTCGGCGTCCGCCTCGACCGCAAGCGCAAGCAGAACGTCACCGTCCTGCTCAAGGCACTGCAGGCCGTGGCCGAGGACACCGGTGAGGCCTACGACTACGAGGCGGTCATGACCGTCCTGCGTCAGTACGAGTCGATCCAGCTCACCGAGGAGAAGGACAACACCCAGGGTCCCGACGACGCGCTGCTCGACATCTACCGCAAGCTGCGTCCCGGCGAACCGCCCACTCGCGAGGCCGCGCTGACGCTGTTGAAGAACTACTACTTCAACCCCAAGCGCTACGACCTGGCCAAGGTCGGTCGCTACAAGATCAACAAGAAGCTCGGCCTGCTCGGCGGCCTTCGACCAGCAGACGCTGACCATCGCCGACATCGTCGCCGCGATCACCTACATCGTGGCGCTGCACGCCGAGCAGACCCAGCTCGAGACCCCGCAGGGCACCCTCGACATCTCCGCCGACGACATCGACCACTTCGGCAACCGCCGGATGCGCACGGTCGGGCGAGCTGATCCAGAACCAGCTCCGCACGGGCCTGGCCCGCATGGAGCGCGTGGTCCGCGAGCGGATGACGACCCAGGACGTCGAGGCCATCACGCCGCAGTCCCTGATCAACATCCGTCCCGTGGTCGCGGCGCTGAAGGAGTTCTTCGGCACCTCGCAGCTGAGCCAGTTCATGGACCAGACGAACCCGATCGCCGGGCCTGACCCACAAGCGTCGCCTCAACGCGCTGGGTCCCGGTGGTCTCTCCCGCGACCGTGCCGGCATGGAGGTCCGCGACGTCCACCCCTCGCACTACGGCCGCATGTGCCCGATCGAGACCCCTGAGGGTCCCAACATCGGTCTGATCGGCTCGCTGGCGTCCTACGGACGGATCAACCCGTTCGGCTTCGTCGAGACCCCTTACCGCAAGGTGATCAAGGGCAAGGTCACCGACGAGGTGCACTACCTGACCGCGGACGACGAGGACCGCTTCGTCATCGCGCAGGCGAACGCGCCCATCGACGACAAGGGCAAGTTCGTCGAGGAGCGGGTGCTGGTCCGCCAGAAGCACGGTGAGGTCTCCGAGGTCCTGGCCGGTGACGTCGACTACATGGACGTCTCACCGCGCCAGATGGTCTCGGTCGCCACCGCGCTGATCCCGTTCCTCGAGCACGACGACGCCAACCGTGCGCTGATGGGCGCCAACATGCAGCGTCAGGCCGTCCCGCTCATCGTCAGCGACTCCCCCCTCGTGGGCACCGGCATGGAGTACCGCGCTGCGGTCGACGCCGGCGACGTGGTGCTGGCGACCAAGGCCGGGGTCGTCAAGGAGGTCTCCGCCGACGTCATCGAGTCGACCAACGACGACGGCATCGACCACGACGTACAAGCTGGCGAAGTTCCGCCGCTCCAACCAGGGCACCTGCATCAACCAGCGTCCGCTGGTGGCCGAGGGCGACCGGGTCGAGGACGGCACCCCGATCGCGGACGGCCCGTGCACCGACCAGGCCGAGATCGCGTTGGGCACCAACCTGCTCGTCGCGTTCATGCCGTGGCAGGGCCACAACTACGAGGACGCGATCATCCTCAGCCAGCGACTGGTCCAGGAGGACGTCCTCACCTCGATCCACATCGAGGAGCACGAGGTCGACGCCCGCGACACCAAGCTCGGTCCCGAGGAGATCACCCGCGACATCCCCAACGTCTCCGAGGAGATGCTGGCCGACCTCGACGAGCGCGGCATCATCCGCATCGGCGCCGAGGTCACCACCGGGGACATCCTCGTCGGGAAGGTGACGCCGAAGGGCGAGACCGAGCTCACCCCCGAGGAGCGCCTGCTCCGTGCGATCTTCGGTGAGAAGGCGCGCGAGGTCCGCGACACCTCGATGAAGGTCCCCCACGGCGAGTCCGGCACCGTCATCGGGGTCCGGGTCTTCGACCGGGAGGAAGGCGACGAGCTGCCTCCGGGCGTCAACCAGCTGGTGCGTGTCTACGTCGCCCAGAAGCGGAAGATCTCGGTGGGTGACAAGCTCGCCGGCCGCCACGGCAACAAGGGCGTCATCGCGAAGATCCTGCCGATCGAGGACATGCCGTTCATGGAGGACGGCACCCCGGTCGACGTCGTGCTCAACCCCCTGGGTGTGCCGCGACGGATGAACATCGGCCAGATCCTCGAGCTGCACCTGGGCTGGCTGGCCAAGCAGGGCTGGGACCTCGAGCTGTCCGACGACGCCTCGGCCGGTGGTCGCCGACGGCTGGAAGCAGCGGCTCATCAAGATCCACGCCGACAAGGCGGCGCCGGGCACCAAGCTGGCCACGCCGGTCTTCGACGGTGCGCGCGAGGACGAGATCACGGGTCTGCTGGGTGCCACGCACCCCAACCGCGACGGCGTCCGGATGATCGACGCGACCGGCAAGGCCGACCTCTTCGACGGCCGCTCCGGCGAGCCGTTCCCGGAGCCGGTCGCGGTGGGCTACATGTACATCCTCAAGCTCCACCACCTCGTGGACGACAAGATCCACGCGCGCAGCACCGGCCCCTACTCGATGATCACGCAGCAGCCCCTGGGCGGTAAGGCCCAGTTCGGCGGTCAGCGGTTCGGCGAGATGGAGGTCTGGGCGATGGAGGCCTACGGCGCCGCCTACGCGCTGCAGGAGCTGCTGACGATCAAGTCCGACGACGTCCCCGGGCGCGTCAAGGTCTACGAGGCGATCGTCAAGGGCGAGAACATCCCCGACTCCGGCATCCCCGAGTCGTTCAAGGTGCTCGTCAAGGAGATGCAGTCGCTCTGCCTCAACGTCGAGGTGCTGAGCCAGGACGGGACGCAGATCGAGCTGCGCGACGCGGAGGAGGACGTCTTCCGCGCCGCCGAGGAGCTCGGCATCGACCTGTCCCGTCGTGAGCCGTCCAGCGTCGAAGAAGTCTGATCACCCCACGAAGTTTTCGTTGCTTCGCTCGAAAACTTCGTGGGGACCCCCGATCCCTGCGGTTGCGACCGCCGGAATCAGTCCCACAGTCTTTGTGATCCAGCAACTAACGAAGGACAACAGCCATCGTGCTCGACGTGAACTTCTTCGATCAGCTCAAGATCGGCCTGGCCACCGCGGACGACATCCGCACCTGGAGCCACGGCGAGGTCAAGAAGCCGGAGACCATCAACTACCGCACGCTCAAGCCCGAGCGTGACGGCCTCTTCTGCGAGAAGATCTTCGGTCCCACCCGGGACTGGGAGTGCTACTGCGGCAAGTACAAGCGCGTGCGCTTCAAGGGGATCATCTGCGAGCGCTGCGGCGTCGAGGTGACCCGCTCCAAGGTGCGTCGTGAGCGGATGGGCCACATCGAGCTCGCCGCCCCGGTCACCCACATCTGGTACTTCAAGGGTGTGCCGAGCCGGCTCGGCTACCTGCTCGACCTGGCGCCGAAGGACCTGGAGAAGGTCATCTACTTCGCTGCCTACATGATCACCGCGGTCGACGAGGACGCCCGGCACCGCGACCTGTCCTCGCTCGAGGGCAAGGTCGGGCTCGAGCGCGAGCGCCTCGAGAAGCGGATGACCAACCTCCTCGACGAGCGGTCGAAGAAGGAGGAGGAGGACCTCGCGGCCCTGGAGGCCGAGGGCGCCAAGGCCGACGCCAAGCGCAAGGTCCGCGACGGCTCGGAGCGGGAGAAGACCCAGATCCGTCGTCGCGGCGAGGCCGAGATCGCCCGCCTCGACGAGGTGTGGAACACCTTCAAGTCCCTGCAGGTCCAGGACCTGATGGGTGATGAGCTGCTCTACCGCGAGATGAAGAACTGGTTCGGCAAGTACTTCGAGGGCCACATGGGCGCCACGGCGATCCAGAAGCGCCTCGAGAGCTTCGACATCGAGGCCGAGGTCGACTCCCTGCGCGAGACCATCGCCACGGGCAAGGGGCAGCGTAAGGTCCGCGCTCTGAAGCGGCTCAAGGTCGTCGACGCGTTCCGCAAGACCGGCAACAAGCCGCAGGGCATGGTGCTCGACGCTGTTCCGGTCATCCCGCCGGACCTGCGCCCGATGGTGCAGCTCGACGGTGGGCGGTTCGCGACCTCCGACCTCAACGACCTCTACCGCCGCGTCATCAACCGCAACAATCGCCTCAAGCGGCTGCTGGACCTCGGCGCGCCGGAGATCATCGTCAACAACGAGAAGCGGATGCTGCAGGAAGCCGTCGACTCGCTGTTCGACAACGGCCGTCGTGGCCGTCCGGTGACCGGTCCGGGCAACCGTCCGCTGAAGTCGCTCTCGGACATGCTCAAGGGCAAGCAGGGCCGCTTCCGCCAGAACCTGCTCGGCAAGCGGGTCGACTACTCCGGCCGTTCGGTGATCGTCTCCGGTCCGCAGCTCAAGCTGCACCAGTGCGGTCTGCCCAAGCAGATGGCCCTGGAGCTCTTCAAGCCCTTCGTGATGAAGCGGCTGGTCGACCTCTCGCACGCGCAGAACATCAAGTCCGCCAAGCGGATGGTCGAGCGCGCGCGTCCGGTCGTGTGGGACGTGCTCGAGGAGGTCATCACCGAGCACCCGGTGCTGCTCAACCGGGCACCAACCCTGCACCGTCTCGGCATCCAGGCCTTCGAGCCCCAGCTGATCGAGGGCAAGGCCATCCAGATCCACCCGCTCGTGTGCACCGCGTTCAACGCGGACTTCGACGGCGACCAGATGGCGGTGCACCTGCCGCTGTCGGCCGAGGCCCAGGCCGAGGCCCGGATCCTGATGCTCTCGACCAACAACATCCTCAAGCCGTCCGACGGCCGCCCGGTGACCATGCCGACCCAGGACATGATCATCGGCCTGTTCTTCCTCACCACCGACCGCGACGACAACCGCGGAGAGGGCCGGGCCTTCTCCTCGCCGGCCGAGGCGATCATGGCCTTCGACAAGGGCGAGATCTCGGTCCAGAGCCGGGTCCGGATCCGCTTCGACGACATCGTGCCGCCCCTCGAGATGGACCTCGGCGACGACTGGGAGGAGGGTCAGTCCCTGACCCTCGACACCACGCTGGGCCGGGCTCTGTTCAACGACACCCTGCCGGCCGACTACCCGTACGTGAACTACGAGGTGGGCAAGAAGGCCCTCGGCGCGATCGTCAACGACCTCGCCGAGCGCTACACCAAGGTCGAGGTCGCCGCGTCGCTGGACGCGCTCAAGGACACCGGCTTCCACTGGGCCACCCGGTCCGGCGTCACCGTCTCGATCGATGACGTGGTGACCCCGCCCGAGAAGGCCCAGATCCTCGGCAAGTTCGAGGAGCAGGCGGCCAAGGTGCAGCAGCAGTTCGAGCGCGGTCTGGTGACCGACGAGGAGCGTCGTCAGGAGCTCATCGAGATCTGGACCCAGGCCTCCAACGACGTCGCGAAGGCGATGGAGGCAACCTTCGACCGGGCCAACCCGATCTACATGATGGTCGACTCAGGTGCGTCCGGGAACATGATGCAGATCCGTCAGGTTGCGGCCATGCGTGGTCTGGTGGCCAACCCGAAGGGCGACATCATCCCGCGGCCGATCAAGGCCAACTTCCGCGAGGGCCTCTCGGTGCTCGAGTACTTCATCTCGACCCACGGCGCCCGCAAGGGTCTGGCCGACACCGCCCTGCGGACGGCCGACTCCGGGTACCTGACGCGTCGTCTCGTCGACGTGTCGCAGGACGTCATCATCCGTGAGGACGACTGCGGCACCGAGCGCGGCCTGCCGCAAGCGGATCGGCTGTCGCGTGACGAGGCGAACGGGGTGGTGCGCAAGGACGACAACGCCGAGACCGCGGCCTACGCCCGCGACCTCGGCCGTCGAGGTCACCCACCCCGAGTCCGGCGAGACGCTGGTCGGCTCCGGCGAGGACCTGGGCGACATCAAGATCGGCGAGCTCGTCGCGGCCGGCATCGAGGAGGTCAAGGTCCGCTCCGTGCTGACCTGTGACGCCCGGACCGGAACCTGCGCGAAGTGCTACGGACGGTCCCTGGCGACCGGCAAGCTCGTCGACATCGGCGAGGCGGTGGGCATCATCGCCGCCCAGTCGATCGGTGAGCCCGGCACGCAGCTGACGATGCGGACCTTCCACACCGGTGGCGTGGCCTCGGCCGACGACATCACGCAGGGTCTGCCCCGCGTGGTCGAGCTCTTCGAGGCGCGTTCGCCCAAGGGCCGCTCGCCGATCTCGGAGGCCGCCGGTCGCGTGGAGATCGAGGAGTCCGACAAGGCCCGCAAGGTCCTGGTGACCCCCGACGACGGCTCGGAGGTCCAGGAGTACCCCGTCAGCAAGCGCTCGCGCCTGCTGGTCGCCGACGGCGACCATGTCGAGGTCGGTCAGCAGATGACCGTCGGCACGCCCGACCCGCACGACGTCCTGCGCATCCTCGGCATCCGCAAGGCGCAGGAGCACCTGGTCGACGAGGTGCAGGCGGTCTACCGCTCGCAGGGTGTGTCGATCCACGACAAGCACATCGAGATCATCGTGCGGCAGATGCTGCGCCGGATCACGGTGATCGAGTCGGGCGAGACCAACCTGCTGCCCTCGGACCTGGTGGACCGGGTGATCTTCGAGGAGGAGAACCGTCGGGTCGTCTCCGAGAGCGGCAAGCCCGCGTCGGGTCGTCCCGTCCTCATGGGGATCACCAAGGCCTCGCTCGCGACCGAGTCGTGGCTCTCGGCGGCCTCGTTCCAGGAGACCACCCGAGTGCTGACCGACGCGGCCATCCACGGTCGGTCGGACTCGCTGCGCGGTCTGAAGGAGAACGTGATCATCGGCAAGCTGATCCCGGCGGGCACCGGCCTCGAGCGCTACCGCAACATCCGGGTGGAGCCCACCGAGGAGGCCCGCGCGGCGGCGTACTCCGTCACCGGCTACGACTCCTACGACTACGAGTTCGGCGCGACCGGAGGCCAGGCCGTCGCTCTCGACGACTTCGACTTTGGTTCGTATCAGAACTAGGTGGCGTCAGCACCTGGCTCTGATCAAGGAACCAGGTCGAGCGACAGAAGGCCCTCCCGAGACACTCGGGAGGGCCTTCTGGCGTCGAGATCCCGTGCGATGCCCACGACCTGGACGAGAAGCGTCGTCGAGCTGCGGTGTCGCAGCCGGAGGGCCGGGCGGAAGAGGGGCGATGTGGTGCTGGCTGAGAGAATCGAGGGGTGAGCGCCCACCTGCCCGAGCAGACCGACGTCCTCGTCGTCGGGGCGGGGCCGGCGGGGTCCGCGGCGGCCGCGTGGGCGGCCCGGGCCGGGCTCGACGTGGTGCTCGCCGACGCCGCGGTCTTCCCGCGGGACAAGACGTGCGGCGACGGGCTCACGCCCGCGTGCGGTTCACGAGCTGCAGCGGCTCGGGCTCGAGGACTGGCTGCGAGCCCACACGGTCAACCAGGGACTACGGGCGCACGGCTTCGGTCAGACGCTGTTCCTCCCCTGGCCGGGCGGCGCTCTGCCGGAGTGGGGGAGTGCCGTGGCCCGGACCGAGCTCGACGACCACCTGCGCACGCTCGCGATCAAGGCCGGAGCCGCCGCCGTCGACGGAGCCCGTGCGGTCGACGTCCGACGTGACGGCGAGCGGGTCACGGCGGTCGTGTTCAAGCGGGACGGCGAGCTGGTCGAGATCGGCTGCCGGCGGCTCGTCGTCGCCGACGGCGTGCGCTCCCCGCTGGGCAAGCTGCTCGGCCGTGAGTGGCACCGCGAGACCGTCTACGGAGTCGCCGGCCGGTGCTACGTCGAGTCGACGGCACGCCGACGACCCCTGGATCAGCTCGCACCTCGAGCTGCGCGGCGAGGACGGCGAGATCCTGTCCGGCTACGGCTGGATCTTCCCGCTCGGCGATGGGCGGGTCAACCTCGGCGTCGGCACGCTCGCGACCGCTCAAGAGGCCGGCCGACCTGGCGATCAAGACCGCTGATGGGGTTCTACGCCGACCAGCGGCGCGAGGGGTTCGGGTTGTCGGAGACCGCTGCAGATGCCGACCTCCGCGCTGCTCCCGATGGGCGGTGCCGTCTCCGGCGTCGCCGGCCCCAACTGGGCGCTCATCGGCGACGCCGCCGGGTGCGTGAACCCGCTCAACGGTGAGGGGATCGACTACGGCCTCGAGACCGGCCGCGTCGTCGTGGACGTCATGCAGTCCGAGGACGACCTGGCGACGGACGTGGCCGGCCGTACTGCGCGAGGAGTACGGCGAGGCGTTCTCGATCGCCCGGCGCCTGGCCGGTCTGGTCACGGTCCCCCATGTGCTGACCACGCTGGGTCCGGCCGGGATGCGTTCGGACTGGCTGATGACCCTGGCGCTGAGGTGGATGGGCAACCTGGTCACCGACGAGGACCGGGACAGGGCAGCGCGGGTGTGGCGCTGGGCGGGTCGACGCTCCTTGGCGCGCGACCATCGACCGCCGTTCGCCTGAGACCCCATGGAGACGACCTACCGGGCGGTGATCGCCCTCGGCAACACGCTGCTGCGTGGCCTGGACCTCACGACCAGGGTGGTGGGCGCCCACCACGTGCCACCGGAAGGACCGGTCCTGCTCGTCGCCAACCATGTCTCGTTCCCCGACTTCCTCTTCATCGGCCGAGCGCTGTTGGAGCAGCGCCGCTACGTGCGGTTCATGTGCCGCCACGACATCTGGTCGAACCCCGTCGCCGGGCGGGCGATGACCGCGATGCGTCACATCCCGGTGGACCGTGACGCTCCGGCGGCTGCCTACCTGGCGGCACGCCGGCTGCTCGGCGAGGGCGAGGCGGTGTGCGTCTTCCCGGAGGCGGGCATCTCGGCCGCCTACGTCGTGCGGGCCATGATGCCGGGCGCGGCCGCCCTGGCCCGTGAGAGCGGGGCGCCGGTGGTGCCGGTGACGATCTGGGGCAGCCAGCGCATCTGGGCCCAGAAGCGCGATGCCCTCGAGACCCTGCCCAAGCCGGACCTGACGCGCGGGCGCCTCGTGGACGTGCGGTTCGGTCCGCCGCGGGTCGTTCCTCCCGACGCGGACCTGACCCTCACGACGCGAGGTCTCGGTGAGGAGCTCTTCCAGGGCGTGGAGGCGCTGCAGCGGCTGCCCGAGCACCGGCCGCGGCCGGGAGAACGCGCGCGTTGGTACCCGGCCCACCTCGGCGGACACGCACTCGGGCGGCAGGAGTCGTACGCTCTGGACGACATGCCCCGATCAGCGGTGGTCCCGACCTGGGGCCCCTCGTGAGCCCCGCCTCCGGGCGGCGGGTGCAGCGCGTCGCGGCGTACGCCGTCGTCCTCCGCGGTGACAAGGTGCTGCTCAGCCGACTGGCCCCCCGCGTCTCTCGCGAGGAGCTCTGGACGCTCCCCGGCGGGCGGATCGAGCACGCCGAGGACCCGCGCCTCGCCGTGGTCCGCGAGGTCCGTGAGGAGACCGGGCTCGACGTCACGATCTCCGAGACCGCCCACGTCTACTCCCAGCACCACCCGCGCGGTGCCCAGGACCCCGACCGCCGACACCCACGCCATCCGCATCGTCTTCGAGGGCTGGGTGCCGCTCGACGCGGACGAGCCACGAGTGCTGGAGGTGGACGGCTCGACCGTCGCCTCGGCCTGGGTGAGGCTCAGCGACGTCCTCGAGCGGCGTACGCCGACCACCGCGCTCGTGCGCCAGGCGCTCACCGACTACCGGCCCTTCCCGTTGCGCCGGGTCGCCGCCTACGCCCTGGTCCGTCGGGTCGACACCGTGCTGCTGACCCGAGTGTCGCCCCGGGGCTTCCACACCGGGCTCTGGACCCTGCCCGGGGGCGGGTTGGAGGCCGGGGAGTCGCCGACGGCGGGGCTGGTGCGCGAGATGCGTGAGGAGTGCGGGCTCGACTGCCGGCCGGGTCGAGCTGCTCGTGGTCGCCGACGAGGCGGTACGCGGCGCGGGTCCCTCGGGCCGCGACGAGCAGGTGCACTCGGTGCAGATCGTCTACGCGGCCACCGTGCCCGTGGATGGTGAGCCGGTGCTCGGTGAGCAGGACGGCACCGCCGACGCCGTGGCCTGGGTCGCGGTGGCCGACATCGAGAGCGGCGCCGTTCCGGTCCACCCGCTCGTCCGGCAGGCGCTCACCGCGGGCTAGGTGGACCTAGGCGACTCCCCCCGAGACCTCGCACAGGTTCAACGCGGGGTCCGGGTTGTTGGCGATGTGGTAGCTCGAGAACAGGTAGGTCCGCTCGAGCTCAGGGCTCTTCCAGAACAGGCGGAAGGTCCCGTTCTCAGGCAGCGGGACGCTCGAGTAGGAGCCGGTGGCGAAGTCGAAGGGCACGGTGGTGCCCTCGACCTGGTGGTCGACCCACCCCTCACCCTCGACGGTCTCGAGGTACAAGGAGGTCCCGGGCCCAGGCACCTGGTCAGGGGTCAGGACGAGCCTGCGCGCGCCGTGGCGCCCGGCTCGAACAGGTCAGGTTGAGGACTCCGATCCCGGGCAGCGGGGTCGCCTGCTGGTCGCGGCCGGCGGCATCGGCGTCTCCGTGCCAGGTGATGCCCATCCGGGAATCCTGGTGGGTCCGCAGGGTGGCATCGACCTTGCAGTAGCGGTAGGCCATGGGGTGCCGGAAGCCGTTCCAGTACCAGGTGAGTTCCAGGGTCGTCACCGGTCGTGGGGAGAACGCGCCCCCGGAGGCGTTGCGGCCGGGTCGCTGGCTGATGACGCCGTTCATCGAGCCCTTGGCGTAGTTCTCGATGTCGCCGCTCTGGTTGAGTCCCTCGTGCGCCGCCCGTCCGGTGCCACCCTCGCCGCTGGCGTGGGCGTGCGACCACCGGTAGACGCGGGGGGTCTTGACCGCGACGACGTCGTGGTCGTTCTTCACCTCGTACTTCTGCAGCCACATCTGGGTCTCGTGGTCGCGCTCGTCGACCACGAGCTTGACCTTGGTGTCCCAGGGCTTGCAGACGACCGCGAGGGTTCCGATGCCGGGCACGGCGGCGGTCTCGACGTAGTCGCGCTTCTTGCGGTCGCCGTGCCACTCGACGGTGATCCGCTGCACCCGGACCTCCTCCGCCGCTCGCCCCTGCGTGCGGACCGTGACCGCACTGCCGGACCCCTCGTCTGCGAACGCCGGCGTCGCGACCGTCCCGAGGTGGGCGAGGAGGGCAAGAGCCACGCCGGAGACTGCGAGCGTCGGTGCCCTGAACCGGCTGGTCACCTGACCGGCTTCTCGGCCGGCTCCGCGGGTTGCTCGCCCGCGACGAGCTCGGACTGGGCATCCGGGGTGTAGAGCACCGGCGCCGCGGCGCCGTCGAGCCACGTGACCTGCTCGCGGATGGTGGCGGCCGGGACCGGCATCAGTCGTTGGTCCTCGGCGATGGAACCGGCGCTACGCAGGTAGGAGCGGAGGAAGCTGGCCACCTCGTCGCGTTCGAGTGACCTCGTGGTGGTCGTGAGCAGCAACCGACGGGCGAGGGGGTACTCCCCACTCGCGATGGTGCGCTGGGAGGGGAAGATGCAGTTGCGCTCCCCCGTCGGCAACGTGATCTCGAAGGGACGCAGCTGGTCCTCGAAGAACTCGTAGTAGCTGAACCGGAAGAAGCCGAGGTTGCCGCGCACGGCCTCAGTCCGCTCGAAGGCATCGCGGGTCCGGAGGTAGCGCTCCTGGGCGCGGTCGTAGCGCACCTTGGCGGCGTTGCGCGCGTCGATGACACTCGAACGCTGCTCGTAGGCGGCCTGGACCCGGGCCTCGTCGCGGGCCCTGTCGGTCTCCGGACGGTTGTCGAGGATGCCCTTGCGACGTTCGCCCAGGGCCTCCTGGACCTCGGCCTCGGCGTCCTCCCAGGCCTGCCACCAGCCCTCGAGGCTCTCCTTGAGCTGGTTGCGCTTGTCCTCGCGGAAGCCGAAGGACGCCGCGACCCGCTCGTCCCGGGGGTCGCCGACGACGAAGCGCCGGGTCAGGGTGTCACCCGAGAAGCCCTTGTAGTCGGAGCGGACGTTGGTGATGCCAGGGGTCGGTGACTCGAGCACGTGCCGACCGAAGAAGGTGAACGAGCTGTCCCCGGCTCCCGGGCCCCCGACCTCGAGACGCTCGTCGTCGAAGCCCAGCTGGGACCAGTTGATGAGAGGTGAGCCCGCCCGGAAGACCTCACGGACCTGGTCGGTGGACAGGCAGTCGCCGCCGATGTCGGTCTCGGACCTGATCGCCAGCACGACCGCGTCGGCTGCGACGGCGAGCTGGACGACGTCGAGGCCGACGCGACGGCAGGCCTCCCACTCCTCGCGACTGATCTCCCTGGTGGAGTCGACCAGGTCGATCTCGCCGGCGCAGAGCGCGGCGTACGCCGAGTCCTCACCGTTGTCGGACAGGCTCAGGTTGGTCGTCCCGCCGCTCGAGCGGTAGCTCCGGTAGGCAGTGCCAGTCAGTGAGTCTCCGGTCGTGCCGTCGACCTCGACCAGACCGGCGGTCGGGCGGGGCAGGTCCGCGTGGCGCTGCGCGACGGCCTTCTGGGCGTCGGCCTGGCTGCGGGGTGCCTGGGTGGGGCTCGCGGCGGCATCGGTCGCCTGCGGTGCCACCTCCGCGATCGAGCACGCGGAGAGGGTGAGTGCGCCGGCGACAGCCAGCGCGAGCAGCCCCAGTGCGGGGTGGTGGGTGTGCCTCACCGGTCCTCCTCGTTGTCGTCCTGACCGACGGCGATCGCCGGGGTGCTCGGCGAGCCGGCCTGGCCTCGCGTGATCCGACCCGACTCATCGGTGCCGGCGCCGGGTGGGTAGGAGTAGCGCGTGCCGAGCTCGACGACCTCGAAGTCCGTCAGCTGGAGGCTCTGCAGCTCGTGGCCGTCCAGCAGTCCCGAGGTGACGTCGCGCTGGGCGTACAGCGTCGGGACCGCGGCCCGGTCGACCACGATGGCGCCGTAGGTGCGCAGGGCGACCACGATCGCGTCGCGCGTGATCCGCTGACGGCGGTCGAGCCTGATCAGCTCCCCGGTCACCGGGTCACGGGGAGGGCTGGGCACGTAGTCGGCCCGGAGCCGGATCCGCGCCCCCTCCGGGATCGACCCCGGCCGACCGTTGCCGTCGGTCGACGAGGCCGGGCGCACGAAGATGCCAGGGGCGGGGCCGGGAACACTGATCGCCAGCGCGTGGTCGATGAGGCCGTTCGCCAGCTCCTCGGGCCGGATCAGTCCCGCGAAGAGCGGGAGCCCCGAGCCGCGAGCACTGACCTCCTGCGGCTCCAGGAAGCCTCGGTCCTCGAGGTCCCAGGTGCGCATGAAGTGGTAGGAGATGCTCTGGTCGGCCTCTCGCCGGGCGCGCCACAGGTCGTAGGCGAGGCCCTCCTCGAGGTCGAAGATGGTGAACCACCCGTCGTAGCGGGGGTCGGGGTCGACGTCGTCCGGGATCTGCAACACCAAGGTGTCGTCGCCGTCACCGCACTGCGCCTGACGGCAGACCACGTCGGTCTCGACCCCGCCCGCGACCACCGGGACCGTCCAGGACTCGGTGTTGATGTAGATGCCGTCCTCGATGGTGCGGAACTCGGTCTCGATCTGGTCCGAGCCGGCCGTCTCGACGACACCGATGCGGTCCTTCGCCCGCTCGAGCAGCGTCTCGGAGCCGGGGTCGACCTGGTCGTCGTCGACGCGGGTGTTCCACGGCGAGCCCGCGCTGAAGAAGCGGGTCCGGCCGGCCGGCACCGTCAGACCCGTCTGCGGGTCGACGGTCGTGACGACACCGGCACTGCTCGCGGCACGGTCGCTACGACCGTCGGTGGTGAGGCCGTCGTCGGGGCCGCCGGTGTCGCCGGCGCTGCCGCACCCGGCGATGAGGAGGGCCGTGAGCCCGAGGGCGACCGAGCAGCGCGTCAGTCGTGCGGTTCTGGGTGAGGTCTTCATGACATCCATCGATGGTCGGGAGATGCGGTCGCCTCGGCGACGGCGGTCTCGATGTTCTCGGCGAAGCGGGAGAACGTCTCACCGATCTCGTCGAGGCGTTGGCTGTGCTGGCCGGTTCCGCTCGTGCCGATGGACCCACCGGCCCTCGCGCGAGCCGCCGTGACGATGGCGTGCGCCTCTCGACGTGCGTGCAGACGGATGAGCTCGGCATCGAGCTCGGCCTGGGCCGTCAACAGCTCGCACCGGCGCGCTGCTTCGGCCTCGATCGACTCCAGGTGGCGGTGGCTGGCCTCCCCGGCCGCCCTCATCCGGGCGATGACACTGGCGGCCACCTGCTCCACCGACATCTCGGTCGTCGCCGCGGTCTCGGCGACCTCGGCTCGAGGAGGAGCAGCGGGTCGAGGTAGACCGGGACGCGGCTGGGCATCCAGTGTCTCGGGCGCTGGGAGGTCCTGCTCCGGGGCGGGCTCCTCGGCGCTCGAGGTGGTGGGCTCGGGACGGCGCAACACCGGCCGTCGGGAGGGGTGCTCGGTCGCCTCGGGCGCGGGCTCCGTCGTCGCTGCGACGGGCTGCTCGGTGGGCTGCTCGGTGGGCTGCACGGGGGTCGGCACGGGGGTCGGCACGGGGGTCGGCACGGGGGTCAGCCTCCGACTGAAGTCGACCTGGCCCACCCGCCCCTCGGGCTCGGCCGCCAAGATGTCGTCGAGGGAGGGAGGTGGTGCGATGTGCGCGTCGTCGGTGGTCATGACAGCTCCTGTCCGGTGCCGGGCCCGAGGCGCTGCGAGCCGCGCTCGTAGCCCGTCGGCACCTCGACCAGGACGTAGCGCGAGGTCTGGCAGGTGTTGCTCAGCAGCGGGTCGCTGCCGGCGGCCGCTGCGGGATAGAGCCGGCTGAGCAGGTCCTGGTCGGGATTGGTCGAGAGGAGCATGTAGTCGACGTACGTCGCCGGCTCCTGGGCGGCCTGGATCCACGGGCCGTCCGACGGTCCACCCGGTCGAAGAAGAGGTCGGGGCGACCCGTCATCAGCATGACGGCGTAGGTCTGGGCGTTGTCGGTGAGGACCGAGCTCGGTCGGGTGACCGTGTCCTCGATGCACGTCAGCCATCTCGAGCTCGGCCGGAGCCGACCGTGGAGCCGTCGATCGTGACCGCGCCCTCCTGCGACTCCCCGGTGGAGATCGCGGCGACGAAGGGGCCCTCGAGGGTCTGGTACTCGTAGTCCGACATGTGGTGGAAGGTCCAGACGCAGGAGAGCGCCAGGCCGCCGGTCAGGAGGCCCGCCACCAGCGTGCTGCCGGTGCCTGCCGACCTGGCCAGCCAGATCGCGCCGACGACCGCGAAGAGCAGGATCGGGAGCGCGTTGCGCATCAGCATGGGCGAGTCGGTCAGCCGCAGCGGCACCGCGAGGGCGGGGGTGATGATCGCGAAGAACAGCAGGATGCCCAGCCACAGCGCGAAGGTGTTGCGCCGGGCGAGGCCGGCGAAGACCAGCGCAGGCAGGACGACGATCGCCACCGGGGCGCCGTAGAGCACCAGTTCGCCGGTCGCCCGCGACGAGCTCCAGCACGGAGAAGTCCTCGATGCCGCCGGAGGCGGCGGCGTCGCTGCTCGCGGTGATCCAGTTGAAGGGACGGCCCAGCAGCAGCAGGTTGAACGCCGTCCAGAGGGCGATGACGTAGACCGTCGGCGCGGCGAAGCCGACGGTCGTGCCCTCGACCTCGGTGCCGTCGGCGCCGAGGCGGGCGAGGATCGCGGCCACCATCAAGGCAGCTGAGCACGAACCAGAGCAGGCTGCTGTAGCCGGCCAGGGCGGCGACCGAGAAGGCGAGGCCCGGCGATCATGACGAAGCGGATGTCGGCGGTGACGTACCAGGCGAAGAGGGCGCCGAGCGCGACCACGACCAGCGAGAGCCACATGAACTGGCGTGCGCCGGTGGAGGCGTAGAGGGCCACGAGCGGATTGGCGCCCAGGGCCAGGAGGACGGCGTACCGCAGCGGGGTCGAGGACCTGAGCCGCGCCGCATCATCGTGTTGAGGATGACCATCGTGAGCGCGGCGAAGATCGCTGAGGTCGACCGGGACCACGAGCAGCGAGGCCGCGAGGCTCGAGAAGACGGCGAGCGGCGCGATGAGCAGGGTGGCCAACGGCGGGTAGTCGAACCCGAGCGCGGAGAGCTTGGGCGGCTCGTTGTGCCAGATCATCACGGCACGGTTGAGCCGGTCGAGGGTCTCGAAGCCCACCACGTGCATCTCGCTGACCATCCAGTGGCCGAGCAGCGTGTAGCCGAGCAGGAAGAAGGCGAAGATGCCCAGCGACTCCCAGGCGACGGCGCGGGATGTCCACCGGCCGACGCCCGACGGCCTGGACCACGCCGCTCAGACGCTCGCGGTTGGTGACGACACGGGTGGTCATCGTCGGGGTCTCGCTCATGAGTGGCCCTCGTCCAGACCGTGCTCGGTCTTCTCCCAGTAGAACGGGTTGGTGAACAGCTGGATGAAGCCCTTCCAGGCCGCCCAGCTCATCAGGCCCCAGTAGAGGGGTGAGAGCAGCGCGGTCCGCGTGATGCTGAACTCGCCGCGCTGCAGGCTGCCGGCCACGTTGAGGTAGACGAAGAGGAAGTTGCCGACGAAGAGCAGGGCGCTGGCGGCGTAGAAGATGATGCCCGGGAAGAGCTGCTCGATGAATCCCCACTGGGTCAGCACGTAGAGCGTCGTGAGCCCCCAGAAGATCGGGTTGAGCAGCAGCACGAACGCTGTGCCCATGGTGAGGTTGAAGCTCAGGAACCCGCGCAGCCCGGTCTCGGCGCAGCAGCTTGAACGGGTTGCGCATGTGCACCAGCCAGGTCTGGTAGTAGCCCTTGTTCCAGCGGCTGCGCTGCCGGATCCAGTTGCCGATCTGGGAGTTGGCCTCCTCCAGGTGGTCGAGTCGATCATCGCGGTGCGGTAGCCGGCCCGGTGCAGGCGGATGCCGAGGTCGGCGTCCTCGGTCACGTTGAACGGGTCCCAGGCGCCGAGCTCGCGCAGGCGTGGAGGTGACGAAGTGGTTGGAGGTGCCGCCCAGCGGGATCGGCGACTCCGGCGGCACCCATCGCGGGCAGCACCAGCTCGAAGTGCATCGAGTACTCGTTGGCGAACCAGGCCGTCAGCATGTTCTGGTCCTGGTTGAAGTGGTTGAGCTTGCCCTGCATGCACACGACGTTGCTCGGGCACCGGCTCGAAGGCGATGAGGGCCTTCTTGAGCTGGTCGGGGTCGGGCCGGTCCTCGGCGTCGAAGATCACGCAGTACTTGCCGGTGGCCAGCTGGAGGCCGTAGTTGCACGCCTTCGGCTTGGTCTTGGGCTTGCTGTCCGGGCACGACGACGAGGTGGAAGTGGCGGCGGAAGCGGCGAGCTCGCGGATCTTCGCGATGGTCTCGTCGTCGTCCTCCTCGCACAGGAGTTTCACGTCGAGGCGGGTGCGCGGGTAGTCGAGCGCGTTGATGTCGCGCACCAGCCGCGGGACGATGCCGGCCTCCTTGTAGAGCGGCACCAGGATCGTGTAGATCGGCAGGTGCCGCTCGTCGAGGGCGGCGACCTCCTCGTCGGTCACGTCGGTCTCGAGGTGGGTCCCCAGGGCGCGCAGGGTGAGCCGGAAGCGGTAGACCGAGATGACCAGGTAGAGCAGGCTGATCGCGCGCGACGACGACGGTGAGTGAGCCGATCGGCCAGATGATGCCGCTGATGACCAGCGCGATGACCGCGCTGACGAGGACGGCCTTCTGGGCTCCCGTGACCACGACGTGCGCCGAGGCCGCCGGGTTCGACTCCATCAGGGCGGTGGTCGACAGCTCCGCGTAGTGGGCGCTGTGGACCCGCTGGATGAGCTGGTCGAGCTCGCGTGCGGTTGGCCAGCAGCTGGCGGAACGGCGTGCCTGGGCCCAACGCCGTCTCGACGGCTGCGGCGTCCTCACGCCGCAGCGGGCGGCCCACGGCGAGCAGGATGGTGCCGTCGGCCTCGGCCACCGGGATCGCCTGGAGGCGCTGGGCCAGCGGCTCGGGGAGCAGCCTCGTGACCTCCGGGTCGGGTGTGAGCTCGTCGAGACCCACGCGCTGCATCTGGTGGACCTCCGAGAGGACGGCCACCAGGACGTCCTCCGAGATCGCCCCGTGGGCGACCAGGATGTCGCCGAGCGGGTCTCCGGTGCGTGAGTGCTCGAGCATGGCGCGTTGGAGCTGCTCGTCGTCGACCAGTCCGCTGCCGGTGAGCATCTGGGCCACCTGAACCCGGGTCCGGCGGGCTTGCGGGGTCTCGGCGTCGGCGTGGACCGGCGGGTAGGTCTCGTCGATGGCCGTGAGGATCTCGTTCACGGTGTGGCGGACCAGCTGCACGGGGCCGCCGACCCGGTCGGCGATGACCTGCGCACCGATCGCGTCGTCGGTGTCGACAGCGGCCACGAGGACGACGTCCCCGACCCGGGCGTAGGGCAGGACCCGGAAGGTCCGGCAGATGCCTTCGGGGACCGACCGCCGCAGCTGGGCATCGACGCCCTGTCCGAGCCTGGCGTCGAGGAGCGAGCCGGACCCGAGCGGTTCGGCCGTTCGCGACAGGGTCGTGGTGGGGGTCGTCATCGTGTTCCCGCTCCGAAGCCGTGGGCGACCGGACCGACGCCGGCGTCGGTCGCCCCGGTGGACGCCGCCGCGCTGGGGTCGGGCCCGCAGGGCGGCGTACCCGACGAGGGCCAGGCCCAGGGTCAGGAGGGGCGCGACGAGGAACGCCACGAAGACGACCACGAAGATCGCCAGCGTCATGGCGACACCGACACCCGCGGCGCCGACGCTCTTGCTCGACGGCTGCGGTGCAGACACCTGAACCGACATCTTGTCCCCCCTGGTTGCTGTCCGGCCCCGGGTCGATGCGACCGCGGTCCGGGCTGTCTGCGCCATCCTCAGGTCGCCCGAGAGGCAGGACAAGCAGGGGCGAGGAACTGTTGACGTAAACGGCCTTGTTGTCACCAGCGTGTGGACGAGGGGGCGTCGGCACGTGTCCTGACCGGAGCTTTTCGTAGGTCGGGACCCTCCCCTCCTAGGCTGTCGCCATGGCCGTCGACACGGGTGAGACCGTCTTCACCTACGCCGCTCCGGCGCTGAAGTTCGGGCGCGGTGCATCCGCCGAGATCGGCCACGACCTACGAGCCCTCGGTGCGCGCCGGGTACTCCTCGTGACCGACGCAGGGGTGGCGGCGGCGGGGCATCCGGGCCGGATCGCCGACCAGATGACGGCACATGGGCTGGCGGTGCGGACCTACGACCGTGCCCGCGTCGAGCCGACCGACGAGTCGCTCCTGGACGCCGTGGGCTTCGCGCGGAGCGAGGGACCCTTCGACGCGATCCTCGCGGTCGGTGGCGGCTCCTCGATCGACACCGCCAAGGCCGTGAACCTGCTGACCACCAACCCGGGGGAGCTCACCGACTACCTCAACCCGCCGATCGGCGGTGGCCGGGCTCCCGACCAGCCGCTGCTGCCGCTGGTGGCCGTGCCGACGACCACCGGCACCGGCTCCGAGAGCACCACGATCTGTGTCCTCGACGTGCTCGCCCTGAAGGTGAAGACCGGCATCTCCCACCAGGCGCTGCGCCCGCGCCTGGCCGTCGTCGATCCCGACCTGACCCTCACGCAGCCGCCGGCGGTCACCGCCGCGTCAGGGATGGACATCGTGTGTCATGCGTTGGAGAGCTACACGGCTCGGTGGTTCGGAGCCTTCGACGCCAAGCGGCCGGAGGAGCGGGTGCCCTACTGCGGCGCCAACCCGATCGCGGACCTCTGGTCCGAGCGCGCACTGGAGCTGATCGCGGGGGCCTTCCGCGCGGCCGTACGGGACGGCTCCGACCTCGCGGCCCGTGAGCAGATGGCGTTGGCTGCCACGTTCGCGGGGCTGGGGTTCGGCAACGCAGGTGTGCACGTCCCGCACGCGAACGCCTATCCGATCGCCGGCCGGGTCCGCGACTTCCGGCCGGTCGGATACCCGGGTCGGGAGCCCATCGTGCCGCACGGGATGGCAGTGTCGCTGACCGCGCCCGAGGCGTTCCGCTTCACCTTCGAGGCCTCGCCCGAGCGCCACCTGCGGGCCGCGCGACTCCTCGAGCCGGCCGTCGAGGGGGCGGGTCCCGACGTGCTGCCGGGCGTGCTGGCGCGGCTGATGGCCGACGTGGGCATCCCGAGCGGTCTGGCCGAGGTGGGCTACGGCCAGGCCGACGTCGACGACCTCGTCGAGGGTTCGTTGAAGCAGCACCGTCTGCTCGCCACCGCGCCGCGGGAGGTCACCGGCGAGGACCTGGCCGTGGTCTTCAGGGGTTCGCTGGAGAACTGGTGACCCCGGGCTCCGACGCCGGTGCCGACGCAGGCTCCGACGCCGTGCTCGCCGAGCTGCGAGCCCGGGGGGTCACCGACGTCGACGACTCGACGCTGGCCCGGGCGCTCTACTCCTCCGACGCCTCCCTCTACCGGGTGGTGCCGCGCGTCGTCGTCCGTCCGAGGCACCGTGACGAGATCGAGGCCGTGCTCGAGGTGGCGCGGGTGACCGGAGTTCCGATCACGATGCGCGGGGCCGGTACGTCGATCGCCGGCAACGCGGTCGGACCGGGCATCGTGGTCGACACCTCGCGACACCTCGACCGGGTGCTGTCACTGGACCCAGACGCCCGGACGGCGGTGGTGCAGCCGGGCTGCGTGCACGCGACCTTGCAGGCGGTCGCGGCGGCGTCCGGCCTGCGCTTCGGGCCGGACCCCTCCACCCACTCCCGGTGCACCGTCGGAGGGATGGTCGGCAACAACGCCTGCGGCTCCCGCGCACTCGGTTACGGCCGCACGGTCGACAACGTGGTGGCCCTCGACGTCGTCCAGCCCGGCGGGGCCGACGTGGCGGAGGCGCTCGGGGCCGTGGTGGACGCCGAGCTGGCTCACGTCCGCACCACCTTCGGCCGCTTCTCGCGACAGGTCAGCGGCTACGCGCTCGAGCACCTGCTGCCGGAGAACGGGCGACGCGTCGACCGCTTCCTGGTCGGATCCGAGGGGACGCTCGGGCTGGTCCTCGAGGCGACGGTCTCGCTGGTGCCCGAGGAGGCGCGGACCCTGCTGGTGCTGGGTTACCCGACGATGGTCGAGGCCGCCGACGCGGTTCCCGCGCTGCTCGCCGTCTCGGCGGGGTCGGCGCCCGGTGCGCGACTGGTCGCCTGCGAGGGGCTGGACGCCCGGATCGTCGACCTGGTGCGCGCCCGCGGCGGATCGGTGCCGGAGCTCCCGCGGGGGGCCGGCTGGCTCTTCGTGGAGGTGGCCGGGCCGGAGGCGCCGGGGGTCGTGCCGGCCCTGGTGGCCGCCTCGGGGGCCCTGGCGGGTCGCGTCGTCGCGTCGGCCGAGGAGGCCGCCGCGCTGTGGCGCATCCGCGAGGACGGGGCCGGGCTGGCGGCCCGGAGCCTGGAACGGCCCGCCCACTCCGGGTGGGAGGACGCGGCGGTGCCACCGGAGCACCTCGGCGCCTGGCTGCGCGACTTCGACGAGCTGCTCGGTGAGCACGGTCTGGACGGCGTGCCCTACGGCCACTTCGGCGACGGGTGCGTCCATGCGCGGATCGACTTCGACTTCAGCGACGGCGGCGCGCGCTTCCGGTCCTTCTTGTTCGAGGGGGCCCGCCGTCTGCGGTCCTACGGCGGGTCGCTGTCGGGGGAGCACGGTGACGGAAGGGCCCGGTCCGAGCTGCTCCCCCTCATGTACGACGAGACCTCGCTGCGTCTCTTCGGTGCCGTCAAGGCGATCTGCGACCCCGGGGGCCTGCTCAACCCCGGAGTGCTGGTGGATCCCGCACCTGTCGACGCCGACCTGCGGCCCGTGCGTCCCCGGGCGACCGTGTCCTCCCCGTTGCGGCTCACCCATGACGCCGGGTCCCTCGGCGCCGCGGTGCACCGCTGCACCGGGGTGGGCAGGTGCGTCGCGCCGACACCCGCGGGGGTCATGTGTCCCTCGTTCGTCGCCACCCGAGCGGAGAAGGACTCGACCCGCGGGCGGGCCCGGGTGCTGCAGGAGGCGCTCGACGGCTCCCTCGTGCAGGGTCTCGCCGACCCAGCCGTGCACGAGGCCCTCGAGCTGTGCCTGGCCTGCAAGGGCTGCGCCAGCGACTGCCCGACCGGCGTCGACCTCGCGACCTACAAGTCCGTGGCGCTGCACGAGACCTACGCCGGGCGCCGCCGGCCCCGCACGCACTACACGCTCGGCCGCCTCCCGGACTGGGTCGCCCGCGCCGAGCCGGTCCGACCTCTGCTGGCCCGGGCGCTGCGCTCGGCGCCTGTCGCCCGCATCGCCAAGGCCGTGGCGGGGGTCGACGAGCGCCGCTCCCTACCGCCGCTCGCCTCGCGGACGCTGCGGCGCTCGGTGCGGAAGTCCCCCGACACGGAGCCCCCCGACGTGTGGATCTGGGCCGACTCCTTCACCGACCACTTCGTGCCCGAGCACGCCGAGGCGGCCATGCGGGTCCTGGCCGCGGCCGGGCTGCGGTCCCGGGTGATCCCGGAGCGAGCGTGCTGCGCCCTGACCTGGGTGGCGACCGGGCAGCTCGACCGGGCCCGCGAGATCGCCGTCCGGACGGCCGAGACGCTGGCGGCGTACGTGTCGGTGGGGGTGGTCGGGCTGGAGCCGTCGTGCGTGGCCACCCTGCGCAGCGACCTGGTCGAGCTCACCGACGACCCCCGGGCGGTCGCGGTGGCCGAGGGCGTCCGGACCCTGGCCGAGGTGCTGACCGAGACCGGCTGGGCGCCTCCTGACCTCACCGGTCTCGAGGTGGTCGCGCAGCCGCACTGCCACCACGCCTCGGTGCTGGGGTGGGAGGCCGATGCCGCCCTCCTGCGCGCGGCCGGAGCCGACCTCACCGTGGTGGGTGGTTGCTGCGGACTCGCGGGGAGCTTCGGGATGGAGCACTACGACGTCTCGGTCGCGGTCGCCGAGACCGCGCTGCTGCCCGCGGTGCGTGAGCGTCCGGGAGCGGTCGTCCTCGCCGACGGGTTGTCGTGCCAGCACCAGCTGGCTGACCTGGCCGGCGTGCGGGCCGTGCACCTCGCGGAGCTGCTGGCTTCTAGGCTCGAGGGGTGAACCCCCGCCACCGCCGCCTCGTCATCCCGGTGGCCCTGGCCGCACTGCTGGCGGTCGTGGTGGTCGCGGCGGTCTGGCGGTGAGCTCGTCGGAGGACGCCGAGCCGCTGCTGCGCGTGCTGTCACAGGTGCGGGTCCACCTGCTCGATCCTGACGTCCTGGTGCGCGCGGTCGCCTCCGGTCGACGGCGTGGCCAGGACCCGCCGCAGTGGCGCCGCGTCGAGCTCCGCTACGTCGACCTCAAGGACGGTCGCCACCTGCAGGTGACGGCGTACGACCAGACCCAGGCGCACACGAGCAACCACGAGGTCGGAGCCGTGGCTCGGGAGGCCGTCGACGACCTGCTCGACCTGCCGTTCGGGAGCTGGCACGTGGAGACCACCACGCAGACCCACCAGGTGCGGGTGACCAAGCGCCTCGAGGCGGTGCTCACCACCCGGGACCGGGAGCAGGTGGTCGAGGCCGACCGCGGCCACGACCGGCCCAAGGAGCGGCTCCTGGCCGAGGACGACCACGTCTTCGTGGCCCTCGGTCTCAGTGATGCCGAGGGCCGGCTGAAGCCCAGTCGACAGGGGAAGTACCGGCAGGTCCAGGAGTTCCTCCGCACCCTCGACCACTCGATCACCGACGCCATCGAGAAGGGTCACCTGCGCCGGCCGACGTCCGCGGATCCGCTGAGGGTCGCCGACCTCGGGTGCGGCAACGCCTACCTCACCTTCGCCGCCGAGCGGTTCCTCACCGGAGTCAGCGACCTACCGGTCCGCGTGACCGGCGTCGACGTCCGGTCGCAGTCCCACGACCGCAACAGCGAGCTCGCCGAGCGGCTGGGCGCCGGCGCCGACTTCGTGGTCGGGTCGATCTCCCAGGTCGTCCTCGACCCGGCGCCGGACGTGGTGCTCGCGCTCCACGCCTGCGACACGGCCACCGACGAGGCCCTGGCCCGCGCGGTCGAGTGGAAGGCGGCGCTGGTGCTGGCCGCGCCGTGCTGCCACCACGACGTGGCCGCGCAGCTGCGGCGGACGCCCACCCCCGCGCCGTACGCCGTCCTCACCCGCCACGGGATCCTGCGCGAGCGGCTGGCCGACACCTTGACCGACGGCGTGCGCGCGTCGCTGCTGCGGTTGCAGGGCTACCGCGTCGAAGTGATGCAGTTCGTCGAGAGCAAGCACACGCCGCGCAACACGCTGCTCCGGGCCGTGCGGACCGGCGGCGTGGTGCGCGGGGGCACGCTGCGTGCGGAGTACGACGACCTGGTGGCGACCTGGGGGATCCGGCCGCGACTCGCCGAGCTCCTGGGGCTCGTCGATGGCTGAGCGGCTCCTCGCCGCGGCACTGGTCGTGCCGTTCGTGGTCGGCCTGACGGTGGCCCCCGACCGAGGTGGCTCGGTGGCCTTCACGTTCCGCGATCCCGAGATCGTGGAGTCCAGCGGCCTCGCCGTCGTGGACCGCGTCGTCGTCACGGTCAACGACTCGGGGGACTCGGCTCGCCTCTTCCTCGTGGACCCGGCGACCGGGCGCACCACGCGCACGCTGTCGTGGCAGGCGGAGGTCGAGGACGTCGAGGCGCTGGCCCCGGGCCCGGACGGGTCCGTGCTGGTCGGTGACATCGGCGACAACGCGACCGACAGGGAGTCGATCCGGGTGTGGCGGGTGCCCCTGGACGGGTCGAGCGCGACGGCGTACGAGCTGACCTACCCCGACGGGGCCCACGACGCCGAGAGCCTGCTCGTCGATCCGGCCACCGGCCGCGTGCTCGTCGCGACCAAGGAGATCTTCGGGGGCACGTTGTACGCCGCCCCGGTGCGGCTGCGGGCCGAGGCCGCCAACCGGCTCGAGCCCGTCGGCGCGGTGCTGCCCATCGCGACCGACGGCGCGTTCCTGGCCGACGGCGCGCACCTGGTGCTGCGCGACTACGGGCGGGTGGTCGTCTACTCGTGGCCGGACCTGGAGGTCGTCGGGGTCGCCGACCTGCCCGAGCAGGACCAGGGGGAGGGGATCGCGACGGCGAGCGGCCGCGCGGCCTACGTCAGCAGCGAGGGGCAGTTCAGCGACGTCCTGCGGGTGGAGCTGCCGGTCCCTCCGGCCCAGGTCACGCCGTCCGCGGAGGAGCCACAAAACATATGAATACTTGGTTCCCATTCTGATTACGTCGTTCCCATTTTGTGAGTACTTTGTTCCTATTCTGAATACTTTGTTCCCATTCTGAATATTATATTCCTATAGTACCAGTTTTCCTTCTGGATACTTCGTATCCACTTTGGAATTTGAATACCGTTTGAAAAGTTTCTTAAAGCTCTCCAACTTTCTTCCAATACGCCAAGCATGTATAATTTTACATAGACTCTTTATGTCATCTACCAATTTCCTCGCATTATAAGTTTACTGTACAGAAACATTTAATCTACTGAAAATCGCTCAGTCTATCAATCAAATCAAAACCTATAAACTCACAAATTAATATTGATGTTAGAGTAATAGCGCTTTGAAATTGATGAAACTACTGACACGATACAGGTCTTCGACGGTAATTGTTCTGCTGTTGTTTCTGACGCTACATGTGTATTGTGTAAGCCAAAGATGGTATGGACATTCAAAGTTAACTTTAATGTATTATATAATGACTATATCTGAAAACAGTGCAAATGTTTAACATCCATTTCCTAATCTATGGCTTAGTTAGTAGCGCTTTGCACTTGAAAGCATGACGTCCGGAGTTTACACACCTATATAAATAGTTAGTATCGGGCATGCATTGCAAAGATTTCTTAGATAATTGGCCTTCTGTGTAACGATTTGTACAAATTATAAAAAGTGCTAGATATCATCATGGATTATCAGTGCACTAAATGTGTCAATAGGTATTGTAGAAGAATCAAGTGTAATATAAAGCCATAATTAGCTGCGGATCAGTAGGTGCTCGGTGCAAATCCGAGTTCGCCGTCAATGATATCATTCCGAGAAATGAAACTGACGCTAAACTTGGCCTTTTCCTTTTATTATCTAAAGAGCGCAAGTAGGTATACTCTTCTGGGATATGAAGTTTCGATATCGCATTGCTGGCTAGTGCACTTGTCTCATGTTTTCATTATATTTTACCATTAGTTTTTTCTTTGCTCGACGCTTTGCTTTGAGATTTAGACCAGTTTTCTATTTCCTCTATGGTTTGTGGTAGAGGTCTATTATGGGTCTCTGGTAGTAGCATAACCAACCCTCCGGCTGCTATTGAAAGACCACCGAATAGCGGACCAGGCAACCATGGTACATATGCAGCCTGTCAACATGTACCAAAAAAAAAAGCGAACAATTAAATATAAGCTAACGAATCAAGTCATTAAATAGAACTAAATGATTATTGCTCAATTTTCATAGTAAAACGTAAACACCCATTATAGTGCAATGATCATCCATGATGATATCTAGCACTGTTTACACCAAATCCAAATCGTAAGGCAGCAAGTCAGTTATCCATTATACCGGTCCAGTGAATGTCCGAGATTTCTCTCTGATCGACTCTACCGGGGTTTGAACCCCGGACGTCATGATTTAAAACTGCAAATTATTTAAAGTGCATGACGTTATACCAACTGAGCCACGGAGACATTCTAACAATGTCATAATATATAAATTATAATATATAATGACATTCTAACAATGTCACAATATTAAGCGAACAGTCAAACAAAATCAAGAGTGGCACTTTTTATAATTTTGAGAGAGGTACTGTCTGGGTAACTCTACATTACACACACATTCAAAGAAATCGGCGAATGCCAAAAGTTTAATTCTATGTGCCAAAATTAATATAGTTTCATGTATTCAAAGGAATAATTAATACGTTTAATTATTTATTCAACGACATCGCTATTTTTGA
>CAVYFR010000005.1:0-47908 GCA_963767915.1 uncultured Actinomycetota bacterium | reverse complement strand
AGCCGGCGCCACCGCCGACCCGGTGCCACCCCAGGTCGACGAGCTGGGAGACGGTCTTGGCCCCGAGCGGGTCGCGGGCCGTGGGGGTGAGCTCGTCGAGGCGGCGTACGGCGTCATCGGCGATGCCGGCCTTGACCGTGGCGGCGTCCCACCGTCGGGTCACCACGGGAGGGCCCATCCGCACCGCGAACGCCCCTCGGTCCGCGAGCAGGGTCGCGAGCGGCGTCAGCTGCGGAGCCAGGTCGTCGGTGTCCCACTCGAGGACCGGCCCTTCGGGCAGGTAGGCGAGGTAGCGCTTGACGCGGGGGAGCTGGCGGTAGAGAACGAGCCCGGCCCCGACGAGCCGGTCGCCCTCGAACCACCCGAGTGACTCGTGGCGCCACTCGCTCTTGACCTCTCCCCAGGCCGGGGTCTGCAGGAAGCTCGCCGAGCCCTGCTGCTCGAGGAAGGCGAGATGCTCGGAGGGGTCGATCGACCGGAGGCTGACCACGACCGGCACGCTATCCCGACCTCAGGCGCGGGCCCTCAGCCAGGCGAGGTCGGCGCGGTGCTCAGCGGCCCCGCCGGGCGTCTCGAGGACCACCGGTGCGCCGGCGTCGCGGACGACGGCGGCGAGCAGGTCGGGGTCGATGCATCCGGCGCCGAGGTTGGCGTGCCGGTCGGCGCCCGGAGTCGAACTCGTCGCGGCTGTCGTTGCAGTGCACCAGGTCGATGCGGCCGGTGATCGCGAGGACGTCCTCCACGATCGCTCTCCAGCGCGTTGCCGCCGGCGTGGGCGTGGCAGGTGTCGAGGCAGAAGCCGACCATGCTCCGGCCCCCGCGGCCGCGGAGATGGCGTCCCAGACCCCGGCGATCCGGTCGAGGTAGCGCGTCATCGCGTTGTCGCCCGCCGGCGGTGTTCTCGATCAGCAGCGGGAGCTTGAGGTCGGTCGCCTCGATCGCCTTGCGCCAGTTGTCGAAGCCCTTCGCGGGGTCGTCGTCCTTGTTGACGTGCCCGCCGTGGACGATCAGGCCCTTGGCGCCGATCGCGGCCGCGGCGTCGACGTGCTGCTGCAGCAGCTTGCGGCTCGGGATCCGGATCCGGTTGTTGGTCGTCGCGACGTTGACGATGTACGGCGCGTGCACGTAGAGGTCGATGCCGGCGGCCTCGGCGTCGGCGCGCAGCCGCTCGGCGCCGCCGGCGTAGCGCGAACTCCGGGCCCTTGTAGCCCTGCGGGTCGCCGAGGAAGAACTGCACCAGTGGTGCTTCCCGCGCCGTCGCCTCGGCGATCGGGTCGGTCTGGTCGACGTGGGCACCGATCGCGCATGGTCCCACCCTAGGACAGGCGGCGAGGTCCATGGCGCGGGCCAGGACGTCGAAGTCGGCGTTGCCGCCGGGTGCACGACGGCGACCCGCTGGCCCGCGCACCGGTCGCGCTCGGCGAGCAGGCCGGCCAGGGCCAGGGAGCCGGCGGGCTCGGCGAGGTTGTGGGTGGCGCGGTACATCAGGCCATCGCCTCGGCGGCCTCGTCCTCGCTGACCCGGACGACCCGTGCGGCCCCACCGGCGATGATCGCGACCGCGTCGGGGTCCGGGCTCCGGCAGGCACGCCGTCGACGAACGTGTCGGCCGTCGGGGTGCTGACGAGCCGCCGGCCTCGAACGACAGCGCATACGCCGGAGCCCGCTCGGCGACGACGCCGACGATCTCGGTGGCAGCGCCGAGCAGGTCGCGCACGGCGATGTTGGCGCAGATGCCGCTGCCCATGCCGACCGGCACGTAGACGACGTCGAGCCCGGGACCGCCTCGTGCAGCTCGGCGGCGTACGTCGCGACGCCCTCGACCAGCTAGCGGTGGAACGGACGGCACCATCGTCAGCCCGCGCTCGGCGGCGAGCCGGTGCGCGTGCTCGACCGCCTCCTGGAAGTCGGCCCGTGCACGACCACGCTCGGCGCCGAGGACGGCGCTCGCGGCGTTCTTGTCGGGGGAGTTGCCCTCCGGCACCACGATCGTGACCGGGACGCCGTGCGCGCGCCCGGCGTACGCGAGGCTCTGGCTGTGGTTGCCCCGGCTGGCCGTGACCAGGCCGCGCAGCGGCGCCGCTGCTCGGCCAGGGTGCCGGGCCACGAAGTTCAGCCCGCCGCGCACCTTGAAGGCGCCGGTGGGGTTGTGGTTCTCGTGCTTGACCCACGTCTCGGTGCCGGTGAGCCGCTCGAGCAGCGGCCAGCGCAGCGCCGGAGTCGCAGCGAGGTGGCGGTAGACGGCCTCGGTCACGCCTCGAACCTAGCGTTCGGGATTTCGGGGGCGGTCGGCGTGGCTGTTAGATTGCCGCGTTCGCCGCACCGAGCGGTCGAGCACCTGCAGAGCCCTCCTGCCACGGAGAGACCGTGGCCGCCGAGTCCACAGGAGGTGAGGTCGCTTTGCGCGCATACGAAGTCATGGTCATCCTCGACCCGAGTCTCGAAGAGCGGACGATCCAACCGTCCCTCGAGAAGTACCTCAACGTCGTCACCAAGGACGGCGGCACCGTCGAGTCCGTCGACGTGTGGGGCCGCCGCCGGCTGGCCTATGAGGTCAAGAAGAACGCCGAAGGCATCTACGCCGTCATCACGTTGAACGCCGAGCCGGCCACGGTCAAGGAGTTCGACCGCCAGCTCGGCCTCAACGAGGCGATCCTGCGCACCAAGGTGATCCGCCCGGGCCAATGAGCCTGTGGAGGAGCCCTTTCCTCTGTCGGCGGGCCCGGCTTTGATGGGCTCGTCGTACTTCATCCAGAGACCTGAGCAGGAGACCTGACATGGCAGGCGAGACCGTCATCACCGTGGTCGGCAACCTCGTCGACGACCCGGAGCTGCGCTTCACCCCCTCGGGGGCGGCCGTGGCCAACTTCCGGATCGCCTCGACGCCGCGGACCTTCGACCGGCAGACCAACGAGTGGAAGGACGGCGACGCGCTGTTCCTCTCCTGCTCGGTCTGGCGACAGGCGGCCGAGAACGTCGCCGAGTCGCTGCAGAAGGGGATGCGCGTCGTCGTGCAGGGGCGGTTGAAGTCGCGCCAGTACGAGACCCGTGAGGGTGAGAAGCGCACTGTCTTCGAGATCGAGGTCGAGGAGGTCGGTCCGTCGCTGAAGTACGCCACGGCCAAGGTCACCCGGGCCACCCGCTCCGGCGGTGGCGGCGGGTACTCCGGCGGCGCGGCCTCCGGTGGCGAGGACCCGTGGGCCACCCCGGCTCCGGCCGCCTCGGGTGCTCCTGCAGGCGGTGGCACCGCAGCAGCGGCCCCCGCCCCCGGCCAGGACCCCTGGGGAGCTCCGGGCGTCGGCAGCGACGACCCGCCCTTCTGATCCACCTCCGCGGTTGAGCCCGTCGAGACCGCACCGGACCACCACCCGAACCCATTCCGGCACTGCACCCACGTCGTACGCGTGCGGTGCCGGGCTTCTAGGAAGGAAGCACCACAATGGCGAAACCAGTCCTGCGCAAGCCCAAGAAGAAGGTGTGCCAGTTCTGCAAGGAGAAGGCGACCGGTGTCGACTACAAGGACACCCCGCTGCTCCGCAAGTTCATCTCCGACCGCGGCAAGATCCGCGCCCGACGGGTGACCGGCAACTGCGTCCAGCACCAGCGTGACGTGGCCATCGCGGTCAAGAACGCCCGCGAGGTCGCCCTGCTGCCCTACACCTCCGCCGGCCGCTGAGCCCGAGCGCTGAGAAGAGAGAGAAGCAGACGATGAAGCTCATCCTGACCCAGGAGGTCACCGGTCTCGGTGGCCCCGGTGACGTGGTGGAGGTAAAGGACGGCTACGGCCGCAACTACCTCGTCCCCCGCGGCGAGGCGATCCGCTGGACCCGGGGCGCTGAGAAGACCGTCGAGTCGATCAAGTCCGCACGCGCCACGCGCGCGGTGCGCGACCTCGACCACGCTGGCCAGATCCGTGCCAAACTCGAGGGCGGCCCGGTCAACCTCACCGTCCGCGCCGGCCAGGGCGGCCGCCTGTTCGGCGCCGTCACCACCGCCGACATCGCCGAGGCCATCTCCGCGGTCGCCGGTGAGGACGTCGACAAGCGCACGATCGCGGTCGGCAACCCGATCAAGACCCTCGGTGCCCATGAGGTCACCGTGCGTCTCCACGACGAGCTGACCGTCCCGGTCTCGCTCAACGTGGTCCCTGCCTGACGCGCCACCCATACGAGAACGGGCCGCACCCCTGGGGGGCGGCCCGTTTCTTCGTTGCGGCTGGTCGGTGGTGGCGGTCCGTGCTCGCCTCACTGGGTCTCGACACGCCGGTTCGCGTCCTTCGCAGGCTCAGTCCGCGACGGCTCGCTGCTCCCGGTGGCTGCGGTTCGCCCTTCGCTCACCGGGTCTCGACACGCCGGTTCGCGTCCTTCGCAGGCTCAGTCCGCGACGGCTCGCTCGACCACCATCAGCCGGTCCGCTCGCGCGTCCCGGCTAGTGCGCGAGAACGGCGTCGACGCGGGCGAAGCCGAACTCCGGGACCGACTTGACCCGGATGAAGATCCGGCCGCTCACGAGCGGGTCGTACTGGTCACGGACGAAGTAGACGTGGAACCGCTCGTAGTTCTTGCTCTGCAGGTTCACCGTCCTCCAGATCCCTGATCCGATCCTGACCTCGACCTTGCCGAGGTTGGGGCCGGCGGGGGCGATCAGTCGCAGCTCACGGACGTTCTTGCCCGGGATGGAGACGCTCGAGCCGACCCTGTTGCTCTCGAGGTAGTCGCGGGCGAAGTAACCGCCGGAGCGGCGGGTCGCCCAGCCGGACTTCTTGGGTGCGGTCAGGTTGCGGGGCACCGCGAACCGGATGGAGTCGGGCTTGGCACTCACGTTCCCCGCGCGGTCGATGGCCGCCGCCTCGAAGCGGTGGTCACCGGGAGTCAGCTGCTTGAAGGTGAAGACGCCCTGGGCACACGGCAGGTTCTGGCCGTCGAGGGTGCATGCGAAGTCGACGGGTTCCTCGCTGCTGCCCTCGTCGGAGTCGAGCTGGATCTTGAAGTCCTTGCTCTCGACCATGGGGAACTTCGGGTTCTCCTCGTCGTAGGGCCGGTCCTTGATCAAGGTGCTGGGGGCGTCGGTGTCCTGCTTCCACGTCACCTCGGAGGGCGACTCGACGTCACTGTCGGGGAAGGCCGCCTCGTCCTCGGTGTAGGTCACGGAGGGGAACAACGGGGGGCTCTCCTCGGTGTGGGTGTAGTCGACCTCGGAGTCGTGGGCGTCGACGGCGTACACCTCGAAGACATGACCGGAGAGGGTGTCGGGGAGGTTGGTGTAGGTCGTCGCACCGGTGGTCTGGCCTGCCTGGCCCGCGCCGCCGCACTCCTCGAAGGTCGCGACGTCCGGCTTGGTCGAGAGGCGGCACATGAAGGTCCACGGGCCGGGATCGTCGTCAGAGACCACAGCCTTGAACTCGAAGGCGACGTTCTGGGTCTTGGTGAGCCCGTTCTTGTTGGGCACCGGGGTCATCTTGGTGATGACGGTGTCGGGCGGAGTGATGTCGTCGCAGGTCCCGCTGTCCCCGCCGAGGGTGGTGGAGCTGCTCGACTCCTCCTGCTGGGCCTTGTCGTCGGAGGTGCACGCTCCTGTGGCCGACGCCGGTGCGGCACCGAGCGCGGGCAGGAGGGTGGCGACGAGGAGCGCGGCGAACAGCAGCGCCCAGCGAGGGCGGGGGAGGTTCAGGCTTTGCATGGGGGTCTCCGGTTCCGGGGCCGAGTCGGCGGATTTAACGCCGGCTACGGCTCAAGGCTACGAACTGTCTGGTTGTCGCGCAGCGGAATGACTCATCGTGTGCCCGGACCACTCCCGGCCGGAGTAGCTGAAGAGGACCACGAGGAGGGCGACCGAGACGATCTGAGCGGCGGTTCCCGTCGAAGGGCCGATTGCCGAGAGGCCGGCTCCGAACACGAGGACGGGGAGGACGGCGACCGCGACGAGGCCCGCCCGCACGACGCCGAGCCAGCCGGCGGCTCGGGGGTCCTCGGGGCGGGCGCGGGCGACGAGGTCGGTGCACAGGAGCGCGGCGTACCCCAGCCGAGGCAGGTCGGCGGCCCAGGCCACGGCCGGCCCGGCGGTCCTGGAGCATCGAGTCGGCCGAGGGCACCCAGAGCAGCACCGAGACGGCCACAGCGACCCACGCCAGAGCGAGGAGCGCCGAGCGGTGCGGCAGGTCGGCCGGCAGGGCCCGGGTGCCGAGCAGCACCAGCGCCCAACCGACGGGGTCGGGGTAGACATCGAAGCCGCCGACCTCGGCGTGCAGGACGACCACGAGCAGCCCCATCGCAATCCACGCCAGGGGCCTCATGAGGGGAGGGTACGGCCGGCTCCGGCACCCGTGATCAGCCACCGGTCCCCGCTCGCTCGACGGACGAGGACGACGAAGCGGCTGCCCATGAAGGCCAGCGACGAACACCACCCAGGTGGCCACCAGGCTGCCTCCCGGTGGGTCGAGGTGTGCCGCGGTGAGCAACCCGAGGGGGGCGTACACGACGAGGGTCACGACGCCGCCCCAGGCGAGGTAGACGCCGTCGCCGGCGCCGATCAGGACGCCATCGAGCACGAACACGACTCCGGCGACGGGTTGGCCGAGAGCAGCCACCAGGAGGACCGGTGCGAGCGCGTCGTGGACCGCCGCGTCGTCGCTGAAGAGCGGTCCGAGGAACGGCCCGGCCGCGGCGAGGAGGACACCTGTGAGCAGTCCGGACCAGGCCCCCCAGCGCACCATCCGGGATGTCACGGCGCGGGTCGCGGCGACATCCCCGGCGCCGAGGTAGCGGCCGGTGATCGCCTGCGCGGCGATGGCGATGGCGTCGAGGACGAAGGCCAAAAAGGTCCACAGGGTCAGGGCCAGCTGATGGGTGGCCAGGTCGCGGGCGCTCGCGCCGGGGGCGGCACCGAGCGTCACGGCGTACGTCGCGACCAGCAGCGCCGCTCGCAGGGTGAGGGTGCGGACCACGAGGGGCGATCCCGGAGCGCCCTGCGGCGCGGATGCCGCGGAGGTCGGGTCGCCAGGGCGCGCCCTCGCGCCGTGCGGCGCGCGCCACGACCGACACGAGCGCGGCCGCGCTCAGCACCTGGGCGAGGACCGAGCCCCAGGCGGATCCGGCGAGCCCGAGGCCCTCGAAGGACCCGACGCCGTAGACGAGGACCAGGTTCAGCACCACGTTCAGTGCGTTGCCGAGGACGGCGACGACCAGGGGCGTCCGAGTGTCCTGCAGCCCGCGCAGCACCCCGGTCGCAGCCAGCATGAGCAGGAGCGGTCCGGTGCCGAGCAGCGCGATCCGCAGATAGGTGACCGCGTGGCCAGCGACCTCCGGGTCGGTCCCGAAGGCAGCGACGATCGGCTCGGTCGCGAGCAGTCCGGCCGACGTGGCGAGGGCCCCGATGAGCACGGCCAGCCAGAGACCGTCGACGCCGTGGGCCAGGGCCGTGCGGCGCTCGCCCGCTCCGAGCTGCCGGGCGACCCCGGCGGTGGTCCCGTAGGCGAGGAACACGCACAGTCCGACCACGCTCTGCAGCACCACGGCGGCGATCCCGAACCCGGCCAGCTCCTCGGTCCCGAGGTGTCCCACGATCGCTGCGTCGGTGAGCAGGAAGAGCGGTTCGGCGACCAGAGCCACGAAGGCGGGGAGGGCCAACCGCAGGATCTCGCGGTCGTGGGAGCGGTGGATAACTTGTGGATACCACACCGCCGTGGCCCGGTGTCGACAAACCGACCAGTTCGACGGCGGGTGACCGGCAGGTGAACAACGTTTCGGTCACCTATTTCTGCTCCACACCTGTGTGCGCACATCTGCGCAGGTCAGAGGCGGTTTCAGGCGGGGGAGCGCCACCCTGTCCACAGGCTCCTCCCCATGCTGTGCACACTTCTGCGGCGGTCCTCCACGGCTTCACCCCCGTTATCCCCAGCCGCCTGTGGATGCGGCCCCTTCCCCCGCAGCGCGCCCGGCCGTAGCGTCGCGCCGTGCCGCTCCCGCAGGCGTTGTCGGTGCCGGCCCCTAGCGTCGGTGCCGGGTGATGCGAGGCCGGCCCACTGCGAGGCGCGGCCCAGACCAGGGCTGCTCGGTGAGCAGCTGCCGGAGTGCGCGATGACGAGGGCCAGCCAGCGGAGGGGGTGCACGTGAGCGTCACCGAGTCCGACGTCCGGGGCGTCCCCGAGCCCCCGTTCGAGCCGTGGCTGGACGGGCCGGCGCCCTACGCACCGGGTGAGGCACCGCGCTCCCCGGGCGACCGCACGCCTCCTCAGGACATGGCGGCCGAGCAGTCGGTGCTGGGGTCGATGCTGCTGTCCAAGGACGCGATCGCCGACGTCGCCGAGGTGCTGCACGGCGTCGACTACTACCGCCCTTCGCACGAGACCGTGCACGACGTCGTCATCGACCTCTTCGGCCGCGGTGAGCCGGTCGACATGGTCACGGTCGCCGCGGAGCTGCAGCGCCGCGGTGAGCTGGCCAGGATCGGCGGGGCTCCGTATCTCCACACGCTCGCGGCCAACGTGCCGATCGCGGCCAACGCCGGCTTCTACGCCCAGATCGTGCGCGAGAAGGCGATCCTGCGGCGGCTCGTCGACGCCGGCACCAAGATCGTGCAGAAGCGGCTACGCCGGTGAGGGTCAGGTCGACGACATCGTCGACGCGGCGCAGGCCGAGATCTACGCCATCACCGACCGCCGCTCCGCCGAGGACTACGCCCCGCTCTCCGACATCATGGGTGGCGTCCTCGACGAGATCGAGGCGATCGGCAACCGTGAGGCCGGTCTGTACGGCGTCCCCACCGGCTTCGTCGAGCTCGACGAGCTCACCAACGGTCTTCACGCCCGGTCAGATGGTGATCGTCGCGGCGAGTCCCGCGATGGGCAAGGCGCTCGCCCTGGACACCCCGCTGCCGACGCCGACCGGCTGGACGACGATGGGCGACGTGGCGGTCGGCGACCTGCTCTACGACGCCCACGGCCGGCCGCCCACGGTCGTGGTCGCCGCCGACGGGCGTCATGGTCGACCGCTCGTGCTACGAGCTCGTGTTCTCGGACGGCTCGCGCATCGTCGCCGACGCCGAGCACCAATGGCTGACGGCTCCGCTGGTGGGGAGCGAGCGGAGCGAGCCTCCGCAAGCCGGTCCCGTGAGCGGCGTCCGCACCACCGAGCGTCTGGCGTCAACGGTCGGGTCAGGTCACGCGATCGCGCTGCCCGACGGTGCGATCGTCAAGATCGAGACGTGCGCCGGTTGGCTCAGTGCCCGTGCGGTGCGTGCAGGTCGACAACGACGCCGCACCTCTACCTCGCCGGTGAGTCGATGATCCCGACCCACAACTCGACCCTGGCCCTCGACCTGTGTCGGGCGGCGTCGATCCAGAACAACCTGACCAGCGTGTTCTTCAGCCTGGAGATGACGCGCTCGGAGATCACGATGCGCCTGCTCTCAGCCGAGGCGAAAGTGCCGCTCAACCACATCCGCAACGGCAACATGAGCGACGACGACTGGGCCAAGCTGGCGCGCAAGATGGGAGAGGTCTCCTCGGCGCCGGTGTTCATCGACGACTCACCCAACATGACGATGATGGAGATCCGGGCCAAGGCCCGGCGGCTCAAGCAGCGCCACGACCTCAAACTCGTCGTCATCGACTACATGCAGCTGATGACCTCGGGTCGCAAGGTCGAGTCCCGCCAGCTCGAGGTCTCGGAGTTCTCCCGCCAGATCAAGCTGCTGGCCAAGGAGCTCGGAGTCCCGATCATCGCCCTCTCCCAGCTCAACCGTGGCCCGGAGCAACGCGGCGACAAGCGCCCGATGATGAGCGACCTACGCGAATCGGGGTGCCTGACCGCCGATACCCGGCTGATGCGCGCGGACACCAATGTGGAGATCACGCTCGGCGAGCTGATGACCGCAGGCGCGCGTGACATCCCCGTCTGGTCGCTCGACGACCGGCTCAAGCTGGTGCCGCGCACGATGACCCACGCCTTCCCCTCCGGAACCAAGCCGGTCTTCGAGTTGGTGCTGGCCTCCGGCCGGCGGATCAAGGCGACCGCCAACCACAAGTTCCTCACCTACGACGGGTGGATGCCGCTCTCCGAGCTCACGACCGGCAGTCGCGTCGGGGTAGCTCGCCACGTGCCGCCGCCCCTGGAGATCACGGCCCGCGATGAGGACGAGGTCGTGCTGCTGGCCCACCTGCTCGGAGACGGCTCGTTCGTCAAGCGACAGCCGATCCGCTACGCCAGCACCGACGAGGCCAACCTCGAGTGCGGTCGCGGAGGCGGCGGCGCGACGCTTCGGGATCACCGGGGTGCGCGACGAGTACGCCGCCGCCCGGGTCACCACGCTCCGGCTCCCGGCGCCGTACCACCTGACCCACGGCAGGCGGAACCCGATCGCCGCGTGGCTCGACGAGGACGAGCTCTTCGGACTGCGCAGCCACGAGAAGTTCGTCCCCTCGTGGGTGTTCTCCCTGCCCAAGACGCAGGTGGGGCTGTTCGTGCGGCACATCTGGGCCACGGACGGGTCGGTCGGCTACGACGAGAAGAGCCGCATCGGCAGGGTCTACTACGCCTCCACCAGCCGGAGGCTTGTCGACGACCTGGCCCGGCTGCTGCTGCGCTACAACGTGTTCACTCGCATCAAGCGCGTCCGCAAAGCGGGCTACCGCGACGGGTGGCACCTCTACGTCTACGGCGCCGAGAACCAGCTCCGCTTCCTCGACGAGGTCGGTGTCCACGGGGCGCGCGGCGGAGCGCGCTCTCGAGGTCGCCGAGCGGCTGCGTGACGTCAAGGCCAACACCAACCTCGACACCATCCCGCGCGAGGTCTGGGGCCGCGTCCGCGAGGTCCTGGTCGAGCAGGGGATGAGCCACCGCGAGTTCGCCGCAGCGATGGGGACGCAGTTCTGCGGCTCGACGCTGTGGAAGCGCTCGCCGAGCAGGGAGCGGATGGCGCGCGTCGCTGACGTGCTCGGCGATGCCGACCTCGAGATCCTCGCCACCAACGACGTCTACTGGGACTCGATCAGCTCGATCGAGCCGGTCGGTGAGCAGCCGGTCTACGACGCCACCGTCATGGGCACGCACAACTTCGTCGTCGACGGCATCGCAGCGCACAACAGCCTGGAGCAGGACGCCGACATGGTCATCCTGCTGCACCGCGAGGACGTCTACGAGAAGGAGTCGGCCCGCCCGGGCGAGGCCGACCTGATCGTCGCCAAGCACCGCAACGGCCCCACCCGCGACATCACCGTGGCCTTCCAGGGCCACTACTCCCGCTTCGTCGACATGGCGCACTGAATCATCGGCACTACCGTCACGGTGGCGCCGCGACTGCATGGGCCATGCGCTTTGAGCGCCCACTGGAACGTGAGCCGCCCACGTCGTCAGCGCAGAGTGAAGCAGGCGGGTCCGTCGATGCGGCGCGCACCACGCCTGAGCGTCGGCCTCCTATTCAGACGCGGAAGAGGGCGTCTCGTTGACCAGGGCGAGTCTCTTGGACCACGTGCGAGCAACGTTCGGCGCATGGTCCCAACAACAGCGCTCTCCATCGCCTGTGTAATCACTGCGAACGTGGACCGAAACGCGACGGACTTTCACACCAAAGCAGCCAGGCGCCCACTTGAACACCATGACGTCGTTCACCGAGTTGGCGCGAAGCCTGCAGGAGTCCTTGCCCATGCGCTTCGGTTCGCTGCTCCAGTTCTTCATCCGGAACAGGGCGCGGGAGCCCTCGCGCATCAAGAACTCGGGCGAGTCGTCTCGGTCTGTGTTGAACCAAACCGTGATCGTGGTTACCTCGGGGAACGCGAAGTGGTAGCTATCTGCGTAGGCGCTGATCCTCGTGACTATCGCGGCGTGACGTTTTGAGCGGACGACTGCAAGCTTGACCTTGCTGATATCCCACGCGGCGTTCCTTTCGCTGCGGTCCAAGACGATGACCCTGGCGGGGCTCCGCGGCGTGACGGGATCAGCGTAGGCAGCACCGTCGAGCGTAAGGATGGATGCGACCAAGGCTGCGACGATCGCCGTGGTGGCGGCGCTGCGGCGACCCTGGGTTCGGCTGTGCTCGGCGGGCGACCGGTTCGAACGGCTCATACGCGGCTCCATCGTCGCAGTTTCGGTGCGTCGCGTTGAAGGAGTGTTTACGCCGCCGGCTGGGTCCAGAAGCCGCTATCCGCGATGTCGGGGCAACCGGGGATGTCGGTGAGGTAGTAGTCGTCGTGCCCAGCGTCCAGGACGAGGTCGTCGCCCTCCTCGTCACCTTGGTAGAGCACGTCGTTCGGGTCGTCGGTGACGTGCCCGTCGCCGCTCTCGTGCGGCGCGCAGTCCGGCACGGCGCCGAAGGCGTGGGTGAGCTCGTGGATCGTGAGGTAGACACCGCCTCCGCCGTCGTACTCCTCGGGGTAGAGGTCGCACTCCCGCTGCGGGATCACGACCATCGGTGACTTGTCGTCCTGGTAGGTGATGCCGCAGAACTCGTCGTCAGCGCGGGCGTCCATGAACACCACCGGCGCCACCCCGGCACGATCCGGCATGACCTCGCTGAGGTGGGTCAGGATCTTCGGGTACGTCGAAGGCAGTCCGAACTCGTGGCGGGTGAAGGGCACCTGGAGGCGGACGACGTCGATGGCACCCGACCCGTCCCGGAACCACCGCGGCTCGACCCCGTCGACGGTCGCGTCGGCGAAGAACTCGTTGGCCGAGCCCAGACTGACCCGCAGAGCGCGGGTCTGGTCCGGTCCGGGAACATCGCACGGGACGACGAAGACGGCGCGGAAGCCGGCCGCGGCGGTGGGGGGCGCGGCGGGCCCGGGGAAACTGCCCGAGCAGGTCGCGTTCGGATCGGCCTGGGGGAGAGCAGGGTCGGTCTTCACCCGGAGCTGCTGGGAGGCGACGACCGAGGTGCCCTTCGCGTTGGAGACCGTGAGCGCGTAGTACTCGAAGAAGTCGTAGGTCGAGAACGGGGCACGCACCCGCGCCGTCGCGCGGCCCTGCTTGTCGGTCCTGGCGGTCTTGAGCAGGTGCTCGTGGCTCGGCTCGTCGGGTCCTCGATACTCGTTGAGGAAGACCCGCACCCGCCGGCCTGCGAGCCCCTTGCCGGAGCCGTCGACCACCCGGATCGGCAGCCTGGTCGTCGACGCGGGGCCCACCACGAACCTGGTGCTCTCCAGGCCCAGGATGCGCACTCCTGCGCGGGAAGCGGGGGCCGGGCCAGGGCGCGGGGCCGGCGCGTCCGCCAGCGGCAGGTCGGTCGTGCGATCCACGACCGTGGCGCGGCCCTCGGCGGGGGCTGTGGCGGCGAGGGAGACGGTGCCGGTCAAGGTGGAGGCCGCGAGCGCTGCGGCGAGGACGACCGCAGCACGGTTCGGACGGTAGGAGAGGAGACTCACGAGGAGGGACAGTAGGTCCGCGTGCGGAGCCTCATCGCCGAACCACCACATGGTGCCCACTGGTCTGGTCCGCACTCGCGCCGAGAGGTGCGCCGAGCAGCCGGGACCCCGGCCGAGGTCGCCGGTGTCCACCTCGAGCACTGGCACCGAGTGCTCGGGCGCGTGGGTGCGGGGCAGGCGGGGTTGGTGGTCTCCTCAGGTGGCTCGATCGAGCCCGCCCTGGTCGCCGCCCTTCCGGTGGCCGACCACGGGTCGTGGGGCGGAGCCTTGCACCAGCTCGAGGGCGCGACCTTGACCTAGGACGGCACTGCCTTCACCGGCCTTCGGATGCACCGCCGGGCCGCGGGCCCGCAGGACGCCTCCACGACCGCCACCTCGTAGCAATGGCGTTGCGACAGCGACCTGTCACTCGCACGCTGGCTGCATGGAGCACGAGGACGCCCTGCGCCGCGCGGTCGAGGCCAACGAGCTGCACCGGCCTGTGAAGGTGGGCCCTGACGTCGTACGTCGACCGGCCGGCCCCGGCACGGCGACCGTACACAGCCTGTTGCGGCACCTGCGCGGCCAGGGTCTCGACTGCGTGCCCGAGCCCCTCGGCGTCGAGGGCATCGTGGAGATCGTGGGCTTCATCGACGGGGCGGACGGCGGGGAGGGCTGGTGGCACCAGCACACCGATGAGGGACTCTCGTCGGCCGCACGGCTGCTGCGACGGGTCCACGATGCGAGCGTGGAGTGGGTCCCGCCACCGGACGCGCGCTGGGTGCCCCGCCCGTCCAGGGTGACGACATCGTGTTCTGTCACGGCGACCCCGGGCCGTGGAACTTCATCTGGCGCGACCACGAGGCGGTCCGCCTCATCGACTGGGACTATCTGCACCCAGGCCCGCGGGGGGACGACGTCGCTTACGCGCTGCGGTGGTTCTCCCCGCTCCGCTCCGACGAGCACGCCCTCGAGTGGCACCACTTCCCGACGGTCCCGGACCGAGCGGCAAGGGTGCGGACCTTTCTCGCCGCGTATGGCACTCCTGCGGCGCTGGGACCGGCCGACGTGGCCGATGCCGTGATCGAGCGGATCCGCGCGGTCATCGAGCTGCGGGGTGACCTGGCCGAGCGGGGGGTGGAGCCCCAGCGCACCTGGGTGGCCGACGGGGCCGAGGATCGCGACCTCGCCGAGATCGCCTGGATCGAGGAGCACCGGGGCCTGTTCGTCCAGCCCGCCCCGTAAGTGCGTTGCGCCGAAGCGCACTCGAGCGATCTGGGACGTGGACATACTCGACCCCGTGACCGACCCCTGGTCGGCTCCCGAGCGGGACCGGATCGAGCGGCTGTGCGCCGCCGTGTCCGGCGACCCCGCTGCCGCCCCTGACCTCGCCCAGGAGACGCTCCTGCAGGCCTGGCGGATCCGCGACCGGCTCACCGACCCCGACGGCTCCTCGCGATGGCTGGACGCCGTGGCGCGGAACGTCTGTCACCGCTGGCGGGTCGAGCAGGCGCGACGGCGCAGCCGAGAGGCTGCCGGCGCCGGACCCGAGGTGGCCTACGACGAGCTGGCCGAGGTCCTCGAGCGGGACGAGCTCGTCGAGCTGCTGGAGCGGGCGCTCGCCCTGCTTCCCGCCGAGACGCGCGCGGTGCTCGTCGGGAGGTACGTCGAGGAGCGGGGGCTCGAGGACCTCGCCAGCGATCTCACGGTCAGCCCGGAGGCCGTGTCGATGCGCCTGGTGCGCGGCCGGGCCCGGCTGCGGGAGGTGCTCGAGACCGAGCTGGCCGACGAGCCGCTGGCCCAGGTCTGGCGTGAGCGCTACGGCTGCACTTGGCGGAGCACCCGGTTGCGGTGCCGCGGTTGCGGTGCCGCCAGGATGGAGTGGCGCCGCGACGACGCTCGTGGGCAGGTGGAGCTCCGCTGCGCCCACTGCGGTCCCGAGGACATCTCGAGCGCCTTCAAGGTGGACAACCCGACCTTCGCCCCGCTGATCGGCTCCGCGCGACGGCCCAGCACTGTCCTGGGCCGCATGGGCGCCTGGGCGGCCGACTACTGGCCGCGGGCGCTGACCGGTCCGGTCCCGTGCACAGCGTGCGGACGTCCGGTGCGCGCGGCGACGTACGACCGTCCCGAGGGTCGGGAGCCCGGGACCCGCCGCGGGTGGCAGCTGACCTGCCTGGCGTGCGGCGAGGAGCTGTCGATGTCGCTGTCGGGCCTGGTGTTGGCCCTGCCCGAGGCTCAGCGGCTGTCCCGTCTGCGGCCCCGACTCACGGCTCTGCCGTCGCGTCAGGGCAGCGTGGAAGGGAGGCCGGTCCTGGTGGTGGGGTACGGCGACCCCGTCTCCGGCGAGAAGGTGGAGGTGGCGTTCGACGACGCGACCTCGCGCCCGCTCGCCCTGCGGTGATCGGACTCCTGCGGCGCCGCGACTTCGCTCTGCTGTGGACCGGGGGTCTGGTCTCGGTCGTCGGTGACGCGATGCTGATGGTGGTCCTGCCCTACGTCGTCTACGCCGAGACGGGATCGACCGTCGCGACAGCCGGGATGACCGTGGCCGAGCTGGTCCCGGGCATCGTGCTGTCGTCGTTCGCCGGGGTGTGGGTGGACCGGTGGGAGCTGCGTCGGCTGCTCGTCGTCGCCAACCTCCTGCAGGCCCTGGCCGTCAGCGTCGTCCTGCTCTGGGGCGGGGCGGGCTCCTTGGTCTTCCTCTTCGTCGCGGCGGCGTCCCAGTCCACCCTGGCGGCCTTCTCGCAGCCGGCCGAGAGTGCGCTCCTGCCCCGGCTGGTCGCGACCCACGAGCTGGTGCCGGCCAACGCGCTCAACGTGCTCAACAACCGGCTCGGGCGCCTGCTCGGCCTGCCGCTCGGTTCGCTGCTCTACGCCGTGGCAGGTCTCGAGCTCGTGGTGGTCATCGACGCCGCGACCTTTTTGGTGGCCGCGCTCCTGATCACGGGCATCGGACGGCAGCCCGCGCTCGAGCGACCAGGAGCACTGCCGGGGACCGGGTCCCTGCGACGCTTCCTGGCCGAGTGGGTCGACGGACTGCGGCTGGTACGCCGGGACCGGTCGCTCTGCGCGCTCTTCGTCGTCTTCGGCCTGATGACCTTCGGCGGGACGATGTTCGACCCGTTGACGGCGGCCTGGGTGCGCGACGTCCTCGGGGGCGGCGCCGGTGTCTACGCGATCTTGATGACGGCCCACGCCATCTCGGGGATCGTCGGTGCGCTCCTGGTCGGCACCATGGGCGCTCGCATCCCACCGCGCCTGCTCGCCGGGTGGGCCTCGATCCTCGCCGGCGTGCTGTTGCGCGTGCGCTTCAACGTGCCCGTGGTCGCCGTGGCGGTCGCGCTCAGCCTGGTCCAGGGCGCTCTGGCCGTGGGGTCGGCAGTGGGGGTGGAGGCCCTCGCTCAGGAACGGGTCCCGGTGGCCTTTCGTGGTCGGGTGTTCGGCTCGCTGCAGGCCAGCATCTGGCTGATGAGCCTGCTCGGGGCCGTCGCGGCCGGCGTGGGCGCCGAGGTCCTCGGTCTCCTGCCGATGCTCGACGTCGCCGCCGGCCTGACGATCCTGGCGGGCATCGTCGTCCTGGGGGCGCTGCCCGTCGGCACCCCATCCGGTCCGACGACGGCGGGCTAGACAGCGCGTTCGAGCCCATTCCACCCATTCCTGGACTGCCCTAACCTCGCTGCACCCCCATGTCTCGACCCCGTCCCTCACCGGAGGTCACCATGCGATCCCACCTCATCACAGCTCTCGCGGCGGCAAGCCTCCTCCTCACGACGGCCCCAGCGGTCTCGGTGGCAGGCCCCGACGACGGGGCGGATCGACAGTCCGCCCGCGCCACCGACGACCTCCGGCTCTACAGCCCCGCCGAGGAGCCCATGGGACTGCCCATGGAGCTGTGGCACGCCCGTTACCTCGAGTGGTTCCAGGAGATCCCCGTCAAGATGAACCCGGCGGTCGACCCGGACAGCTCCCGCAACTGCGACGTCCTCTACAAGGTCGTCATGCTCGGACCTGCCGGGACCGGTCAGGGGTGCACCGTCGCCTCGGACCGCCCTCTCGCCCTCAGCTTCCTGGGCTGGTCATGCTCGACGCTGGAGGGGAACGGACGCGCTTGGCGCAAACTCCGACGTTGCGCTCGGGCGAACTTCGTCGGCGAGCTGTCCGACGTCCAGGTCAAGATGCGATTGGACGGTCGCTTGATCGAGGAGCCCCGCACGTGGACGGTCACCAGCTCCCGGCGGGTGATCACGTTCCCCGAGGACAACATCTGGGGAGTCTCCGCCGGCCGGACCCGCATGCTCGGTCTGTCGCTCTTCTACCTGTTCCGGCCGCTGAAGCCGGGGAAGCACGTGATCCGCGCCAAGCTCAGGGAGTCGGGCGAGCTCAGCCTGCTCGTGTGGAAGTTCACGGTCGTCTGAGTCCTGCACGCAACCGACCGGTTGCGTAGTTTCCGCCAGGTCGCGCAGCGGGTTGGCTAGCGCAAGGTGACGCGACGGGGAGCGAGCCTGCGGACGTGCTCGTCGGCGTCGTACCACCGCAGGACGGTGCGGATCGTGTAGCGGCCGCGCGTCAGATCGGGGGAGCAGACGTCGAAGTGGTCGACGCCCTTGGCGGGGTCGCCGCCGGCGACCTGGTAGCCGGAGGCGACCTTGTCGCCGTTGGGCGCGATGAGGACCAGCTCGAGCACCCAGTCGTTGCTGGGCACGTCGACGGCGTAGCGGTACCGCTGGCGGTGGCAGTCCTCGCCGAGCTTCTTGTCGGGGGACCATACACGCGCCTGACCCTCGGAGCCGAGGGAGGCGGCGTCCGCGGCGGGTGCGGGCGGGGCGAGGAGGACGAGCGAGAAGCCCAGCAGCGCAGCGATGAGGGTGGTCGCACGGGCGCGTGACACGGGATCTCCTTTCGGTGGGAACAGGTCGGTGACTCGACGCTAGGGGCGCTCCGCGCCGGATGCACCCGAACGTGGCGGGCGCCACTGGTGGGCTCGCTCACACCCGCTGGCAGGCTGGACCGATGAGCCGCTCCGGTCCCGCCGCCTCGTTGGTGTTCGTGCTGTCCCTCGTGGGCGCTGGAGTGGTCGGGTGCAGCGAGGACGGCAGCGTGCCGGACCCGGACACCCGCACGGCCCGACCGAACGCCGAGCCGACCGAACGGACCGAGCCCACGGACCCCTCGGCCACGACCGACCCGCGGGGCTCCCGGGTGACTGCGAGCGACGTGACGACCGGGTTGACCAGCCCCTGGGGGCTCGTCCTCCTCGAGGACGGGCGCGCCCTGGTGAGCGAGCGCGACACCGAGCAGATCAAGCTGGTGGGGGTCGACGGAGCCGCCGAGGTCGTCGCCGAGATCTCGGAGGCGACGCCCACCGGCGAGGCCGGGCTGCTGGGCCTGGCCGCGACGCTCGACGAGCGCACTGTCTTCGTCTACTACACGACGTCCGAGGACAACCGCGTCGCCGCGATGAGCTGGGACGGGGAGTCGCTCGGCGAGCCCGAGGTGATCTTCGCCGGGATCCCCAGCGGCGCGACGTACCACCACGGTGGCCGGATGGTCGTGGGCCCCGACGACCTGCTCTACGTCAGCACGGGCGAGACCGGGGTGCCGGAGCTCGCCCAGGACCGCGACTCCCTCGGCGGCAAGATCCTGCGGCTCACCCTCGACGGGCGAACCGGCGCCCGAGAACCCGTTCGGTACGGCGGTCTACAGCCTCGGGCACCGCAACGTCCAGGGGCTGGCCTTCGACGACCAGGGCCGGTTGTGGGCCTCGGAGTTCGGCCAGGACACCTGGGACGAGCTGAACCTGGTCGAGGCCGGCGCCAACTACGGCTGGCCCGAGGTCGAGGGCACCGGCGACGACCCGGACTTCGTCGAACCCGCAGGCGGTGTGGCGTCCCGAGGACGCCTCCCCTTCGGGGCTGGCCTACTGGCAGGGGCTCGCTGTGGATGGCGGCGCTGCGCGGTGAACGGCTGTGGGAGATCCCGGTCGACGCACGGGCCGGTGACCCGGTGTCGCACCTGACCGGCGAGTACGGGCGGCTGCGCACCGTCGTCACGCTGCCCGACGACTCCGGGCTGTGGCTCGCGACGTCCAACACCGACGGGCGCGGCGACCCGGCCGACGAGGACGACCGGATCCTCGAGATCACGCGGTAGCGGCTGAGCGGGGTGCGTCCTACCCGTCGCGGCCAGCTGTACTGGCGGACCGAGAGCGGGACGAAGACCGCCAGGATGAGGGCCACCCAGATCAGCGTGTAGATGATCGGGTGCTGCGATCGACCAGGCGGTCGAGGTCGGCGACGCTCGGGTCGATGTTGCCGAAGAGCTCGCGCACCGCCTGGGTGAGCGAGGAGACCGGGTTCCACTCCACGAACGACCTGCAGCACGCTGCCGAAGGACTCGGTCGGCACGAACGCGTTGGACATGAACGTCATCGGGAACAGCACCATGAACGAGGCGTTGTTGGATGACCTCGACGCTCGGCACAGCGAGGCCGACCAACGCCATCATCCAGCTGACGGCGTAGGCGAAGAGCAGCAGCAGACCGAAGGCCAGCACGGCGTCGAAGAACCCGTCGCGGATCCGCCAGCCGACGAGCAGCCCGGTCAGCGCCATCACGATCAGCGACAGCACGTTGTAGACGACGTCGGAGGTCGTGCGGCCGACCAGCACGGCAGCCCGCGACATCGGCAGCGACCGGAACCGGTCGATGACCCCCTTGGTGATGTCATCGGCCAGCCCGGCCCCGGTGAAGGTCGCGCCGAAGACCACGGTCTGGGCGAAGATCCCGCCGACCAGGAACTCGCGGTAGGACACCGCCCCGCCCGGGTCGATCGCGCCGCCGAAGACGTAGGCGAAGAGCAGCACGAACAGGATCGGCTGGATCAGCACGAAGACGAGCACCTCGGGCACCCGCTTGATCTTGATCAGGTTGCGGCGGGCGACGATCCACCCGTCGCTGACGGCCCGGAACCGTCGAGTCGGTGCAGCTCGATGCTCGTCATGCGTGCTCCTCGGTGGTCTCGTCGCCGGCATCGTCGGCGACGTGGCCGGTGAGGCTCAGGAAGACGTCGTCGAGCGTGGGTCGGCGCAGGCCGATGTCGACCACCTCGATCTGCTCGGACTCGAACTCCGCCAGGACGCGTGCGAAGCGCGCCGGCACCGCCGTCGACGGCGGCGACGAGGGCGCGATCGCTGTCGTCGCGTCTGCACCTCACCGACCGCCACCGTGCCCAGCAGGACCCGCGCCGCGGCCTCGACCGGTCAGCCACGTCGCGCAGCACGACCTCGATCCGCTCGCCGCCGATCTGGGCCTTGAGCGCGTCGGCGGTGCCGCGCGCGATCGCCGTGCCGTGGTCGATCACCACGATGTCGTCGGCCAGCCGGTCGGCCTCCTCGAGGTACTGCGTCGTGAGCAGCAGGGTGGCTCCGTCGGAGACCAGCTCGCGGATGACCTCCCACATCTGCTGCCGGCTGCGGACGTCGAGTCCGGTCGTCGGCTCGTCGAGGATGAGCACCGGAGGCTCGGCGACGAGCGCGCCGGCGAGGTCGAGGCGTCGGCGCATGCCGCCGGAGTAGGTCTTGGAGGGGCGGTCGGCGGCGTCGGTGAGGTCGAAGCGCTCCAGCAGCTCCCGGGCCCGGGTGCGCGACGCGCGCCTTGCCGAGGCCGTAGAGCCGGCCGACCATCTCGAGGTTCTCGTAGCCGGTGAGGTACTCGTCGACCGCGGCGTACTGGCCCGACAGCCCGATCCTCGCCCGGACACCTCGGGGTCGGTGAGCGACGTCGACGCCGGCGATCGGTGGCGCTGCCCGCGTCGGCGCTCCAGCAGCGTCGCCAGGATGCGCACCGCGGTCGTCTTGCCGGCACCGTTGGGACCGAGCAGGGCGAGGATCTGCCCCTCCTCGACGGACAGGTCGAGACCGGCGAGCGCCTCGACCGACTTGTACCGCTTGACCAGGCCGGTGGCCGTGATCATCTCGCGCATCTGGATCCTCTCTGCTCGCCCTCACGTCGGGTCGCCCACCCTAGAGACCGCCTCCGACGGGGGACTCATCGGTCTGCGGTCGTCGGACTCCGTTCACCTCCCGTTCTTGACGCGTGTCAATTGCTCGGGTTCGATGCAGACGTGACACCCGATCCCACCGCCGCCACGCGACGTACCGTCCTCAGCACCGGGGGCGTCGGGGCGCTCGCCGTCGCGGCCTCCCCGATGCTGTGGGTGCCGCCGGCCGCTGCCGCGACCCGACCCACGGGCGTCCACCTCACCTACGGCGCGGACCCGCGCCGTCGGATGGCCGTGTCGTGGGCGACCCCGCCGTCGGTCCGCAAGCCGCGCCTCGAGCTCGGCGTCGGCACCGACCCGGGGACTTCGCTGACGCGGTGCTGGCCGAGACCCGGTCCTCGAAGGGTGTCGACTCGATCTACCACCACGTCGACCTCGCCGGCCTGCGGCCCGACACGACGTACCAGCTACCGGATCAGCCACGCCGGCGCGAGCCCGCGACGCGGGCACGCTTCACGACGGCGCCGGCCAAGCCCGAGCCGTTCCGGTTCGCCGCCTTCGGTGACATGGGCGTCAACGCGGCGGCCGCCGCGCACGTGAGGCTGATCCGCGATCAGGACCCGGCCTTCGCCTTCGTCGTGGGCGACCTCTGCTACGCCGACTCCTCCGGCGGCACCGGCGCCGGCGGCGACAACACCCAGGACTTCGCGGATCTGGGACCGCTGGCTGCGCCAGATCCAGCCGAGCGCCGGCGCGGACCCCGTGGATGACGACCGTCGGCAACCACGAGATGGAGGAGGGCAACGGCGAGCTCGGGTACGCCGGCTACCTCGACCGGTTCGAGCTGCCGGACAACGGCGTCGGCGGGCTCCGAGGTGACCTACTCGTTCGTCTACGCCAACGTCGGGTTCATCGCCCTCGACGGCAACGACGCGTCGTACGAGATCGCCCGCAACCCGACTACCTCGGCACCGCCCAGGACCGGTGGCTGCGCACGACGGCCTGCCGCGATGCGCGCCGACCCCGACATCGACTTCGTGGTGGTCGGCTTCCACAACTGCATGTACTGCACCAACCTCGTGCACGGCTCCGACGGCGGCCACCGCGACCGCTGGGAGGCGATCTTCGACGAGTTCTCCGTCGACCTGGTCGTCAACGGCCACAACCACTGCTACGAGCGCACCCACCCGACCCGCGCCGGGAGCCGGTGACCGAGGCGCCGATCGGTCGGGACCGTGGACAGTGCGGCGGGGACGACGTACCTCACCGCCGGCGGAGCCGGTCAGGCCGTCTACCCGACCAGTGGCGGGTGCGATCTCCTACGTCACCGTCGACGGAGGTGTGCGCGTGCCGGAGCCGGCCGACTGGGCCTCGGTCATCGAGAACACCCACTCGATCGCCTTTCTCGACGTGACCCCGCGCGAACGCGGCTGGGGTCGCTCGGATGAAGCTCACCGCTCGCTCGACGGACGGCTCGGTGATCGACCGCCTCACCCTGGAGCGCCGTTCCTAGGCGTGCGTACGTCGGTCACGGTCTCCAGCCCGCCCCGCCCCGCACGGGCCCTCCTCCACAGCTCCCCGCTGACCCGTCGCATACATGCGACGGGTCAGCGGTCGATTCTTCAGTGACCCGTCGCATACATGCGACGGGTCAGCGGGGTAGACAGTCCCTGTGCACGACGGTGGGATCCCGGAGGAGCGGCCGGGAGGCGTGGGGTACGTCCCGGCGACGGCGGAGACCTGGGCGTCGCCCTGGCGGATGTACGCCGGGCTGCGCGACCACGACCCCGTGCACCACGTCGTACCCGCCGGACGTCCGGACCAGGACTACTACGTGCTGAGTCGGCACGCCGACGTGATGGCCGCGGCGGTCGACACCACGATCTTCTCCTCGGCGCAGGGCCTCACGACGGAGTACGGCGAGCTGGAGAAGATCGGCCTGACCGACAACCCGCCGATGGTGATGCAGGACCCGCCCGACCACACGGCCTTCCGGCGCCTGGTCTCGCGCGGGTTCACCCCTCGTCAGGTCAGCGAGATCGAGCCGGCGGTGCGGGCGTTCGTGGTCGAGCGGCTCTCGGAGCTCGCGGCCCGGGGCGGCGGGGACCTGGTGGCCGAGGTGTTCAAGCCGCTGCCGAGCATGGTGGTGGCCTTCTACCTCGGCGTCCCCGAGGGTGACCGCGGCCGCTTCGACGGCTGGACCGACGCGATCGTCGCCTCCAGCTCCGCCGGCGACCCGTTCGGCGCGATGGACGCGACCACCGAGATGCTCGGCTACTTCACCGACCTCATCGAGCGCCGGCGTCGCGAGCCTGGCGACGACACGGTCTCGCACCTGGTGGCGGCCGGCGTCGGCGACGAGGACCGCGGGCTGCTCTCGATCCTGGCCTACGTCTTCACGATGGTCACCGGCGGCAACGACACCACCACGGGCCTGCTCGGGGGTGGGGTGCAGCTCCTCGCGGACCGTCCCGACCAGCGGGCTGAGCTCGTCCGGTCCCCCGAGCTGGTGGGCGCGGCGGTCGAGGAGCTGCTGCGGCTGACCTCGCCGGTGCAGGGCCTGGCGCGGACCACGACCTGCGACGTGGAGCTGCACGGCGTCGGCATCCCGGCGGGGCGCAAGGTGCTCCTGCTCTACGCCGCCGCCAACCGCGACCCGCGGCGCTACGGACCCGAGGCCGACGAGCTCGACGTGCACCGGAACCCGCAGCAGCTCCTGACCTTCAGCCAGGGCAGCCACTTCTGCCTCGGCGCCAACGCGGCCCGGTTGCAAGCCCGGGTGGCGCTGGAGGAGCTGCTGCGGATGATGCCGTCCTACGCGGTGGACGTCGACGGGGTCCGGTGGGCGCCCGGGTCCTACGTGCGGCGTCCGCTCTCGGTGCCGATCGCGGTCGGTTAGACCTCCTGCGCCGGCGGCTCGGTGGGGCTCACGAGGTCCGCGAGCGTCATGCACTGGCCCAGGGTGATGGCCTTGTAGCGCTGGAAGTCCGGCGAGCTGGCGGCAGCGTCGAGGTAGTCCTCGGCCGGCAGCTCCGCGTAGTAGACGACCGCCTCCAGCAGCAGGTCGGCAGCGCGGTTCTCGGAGCGGTCGGCGGCCGCCTCGGCGAGGGGGAGGGCGGCCTCGAACCGCGCCACCGTCTCGTCGTAGTCACCTTCGTTGAAGGCGTCGATGCCGGCCCGGACCTCGGCGCAGGTGTCGCCGTCCTCGCCCGGCGGCGACACGGAGGGGGCGGCCGGCTCCGATCCGGTCGCTGCCGGGGCGGCGTCGTCCTCCGACGCACCACCCCCGGTGCAGCCGGCGACCAGCACGAGCACCGCTGCGGCGACGGCGTACCTCGGGGACCCCATACGGCGAGGTTAGCCAGCGGCCGATCGCAGCCGCTCCAGCAGCGGACCGGCCGCCTCGTCGAGGAAGCGTTGCTGGAGCGCGTCACCGACCTGGACGACGGCCACGTCGGTGAAGCCCGCCTCGGTGAACCCGGTGACCGCCTCGGCGATGGCGTCGAGGTCGGGACCGCACGGGATGGCGTCGGCCACGTCGTCGGGCGTGACGAACTGCGAGGCGGCGGCGAAGCCCGCGGGGGTGGGGAGGTCGGCGTTGACCGGCCAACCGCCGCCGAACCAGCGGAACTGCTCGTGCGCGATCCGCTTGGCCTCCTCGGCGTCCGGTGCCCAGCAGATCGGCAGCTGCCCGATCGCGCGCGCACCGGCACCGATGGTCGTGGCGTCCTCGGTGGCGTTCCACGTCGTGACGAGCTCCGCATCCGGCTCGACCGCGACCAGGTGGTCGGCCAGCGGGGCGAAGGCCTCGATGGACCGGGCCCCCGAGACCGCGACGCCGATCTCGACCCCCTCCTCGGGCACGTCCCAGATGCGGGCCGAGTCGACGGTGAAGAACTCGCCGCGGTGGTCGACCAGCTCCCCGGTGTGCAGCTGGCGGATGACCTCGATGGCCTCGGCGAGCATCGCCTGCCGGGTCGCGACCGAGGGCCAGCCGTCGCCCACCACGTGTTCGTTGAGGCTCTCCCCCGAGCCGAGGCCCAACGTGAAGCGGCCCTGCGCCAGCAGCTGCACGGTCGCGGCCTTCTGGGCCACCACCGCCGGGTGGTAGCGCATCGTCGGGCAGGTCACGTAGGTCATCAGGCCCATCCGCTCGGTCGCGTGCGCGACGGCACCCAGGACCGACCAGGCGTACGCCGCGTGTCCCTGTTCGCTCAGCCACGGCGAGAAGTGGTCGCTCATGACGGCGAAGTCGAAGCCGACCTCCTCCGCCGCGCTCGCGTAGCCGACCAGCTGCCGCGGACCGCTCTGCTCGGTCATCAGGGTGTAGCCGAAGCTCGTCATGATGCGGCGGTACCCATCCTCGGCCCGAACGACGAGCGAGCGTCAGGTGGTCTGGCGATCCCTGAGGAACAGCCTCTTCATCGCGCGTCCCGGAGCGCCCAACGTGTAGATCGTGGAGCGGATGGCCGAGCTGTGCCACACGTTGCGCCACCGCGACCACTGGCGCCGCTTGTCGACGCAGACGACCGAGGTCTCGACCTCGACGTCGTGGCCGAAGGCCTCGGCGAGCCGGGTGAGCGTGCGCTGCCAGAAGCGGTCCTCCTGCTGGTGTCCGCCGAGGGCCAGGCCCAGCTCGAAGACGGGGTCGCTCGCACGCATGAGCACCTGGGCCTGGACCAGGGTCTGACCGTCGACCTCGGTGGCGCTGAAGGTGATCCACCCCGCGAACATGTGGCCCTGCGGCGTCATCAGCGTGAACGACTCGGCGTCGGCGTACAGGACGAGCACCCCCGTCGAGAGCTTCATCTTCCCCGGGAGGCTCACGTCGAGGAGTGCCACCTCGCCGGGTTCGATGCCGGTCAACGCCCCGTGGAAGTGGTTGCCCTCCGGCCAGAACTCGGGGAAGCGCAGCTTCCACGTCGCCATCAGGTCGGCTGCCGAGACGACCTCGACCGGAAGCTTCATCCGGTAGGTCTTCTGCCACATCTTGCCGAAGCCCTGGATCGGCGAGGTGACCCGCCTGCCGTCGACGTTGCGCCCGACGGCTCCGGTCACGGCCGGGACGTTGAGGTGCGAGACGGGTCCCGCCCACCTCGCATCACGCTCCTCGGTCACGGGGCCCTCACCTCCCTGAGGCGGCGGCCAGGGCGGCCGCCTCGGTGTCGTGGATCGAGACGGCCTCGTCGAGCCGGGTGAGCTCGAAGATCTGCCGGTAGTGCTCCGAGAGCCCGAACGCGAGGACCCGCTGGTGCTGGCGCTGCGCGCGCACGAGGAGCATGACGAGCAGCCCGATCCCGCCACTGTTCATGTAGTCGAGCGATTCGAAGCTCAAAATGATGCTGCGGACCTTGGCCTGCTGGGCGTGCTCGTTGGCGCGGGCGTAGGCGTCCATGAGCACGGGTTCGCTCTGGGCGGTGATGTCGCCGGCGATGTCGATCACCCGGGCGTCGCCGGCGACCTCTCGGACGGTGAACGGGGTTCCGGTCTCGGTCATGGTCGTTCCTCTCGGGCAGTGCCGACGGCGCGGTCCTCGTCGTCGGCGATGGTCATGAAGTCGGACAGCCGGGTGATCTCGAAGATCTCGCGGTAGTGCTGGGTGAGCCCGAATGCCGTCACCTCGATCCGGCTGCGGCGCGCCTGGGCCAGGAGGCCAACGACGAGCGCGATGCCGGTGCTGTTGATGAACCCCGCCCGCTGGAAGTTCAGCGCGACGGTGTCCGCGCCGAGGCCGACCGCCTCGGCGTAGGCCCGGTCCAGGGCGTCAGCCGCTGTGCCGTCGACGTCACCGACGAGGTCGACGACCGCCGCGTCCCCCCGCCGGCGTACGGTCACCTGGGGCTCGCTAGTCGTCATCACGGTCTCCTCTCAGCCGGACGACGAGCTCCAGGGTGTGGAGCCCGTCGGCGTCGATGACGCGGGTGTCGTCGACCATCTCCTTGATCAGGAACAGGCCCCAGCCGCGCGGGCTCTGGCGTCCCTCGAGCTTCGCCACGATGTCGGGGAGCACCGGTTCCGGCGCCGGACCGGCCTCGCCGTGGTCGGTCACCTGGACCCGGACGGTCTCGGAGTCGCGGAGCACCTGGACCCTGACCCGGAGGTCGTCGCGATACCCGTTGCCGTGCTCCATCGCGTTCATCGTCGCCTCGCCGACGGCCGTGCTGAGGCGGTCGAGGCGATCCTTCGGGAGTTGCGGTCCGGCGAGCTCGTCCAGGACACCCAGCACCCGCGCGATCGCCTCGCGCTCGTTGCCGGGGGCACTGGGCAGCTCGAAGTCCGCCAGGACCTGCGGCTCTCCGACGGCGCTCCCGGGCGTGCCGGGGTCGAGCTCGCCGGAACGCTCGAGGGTGACCATGGTGATGTCGTCCTCCTGGTGGTTCCCCGGCCCGGTGAAGGCGTCGAGATCACGCAGGACCCTGTCGATCAGGGCCTGGCCGCTGGGCGAGTCCGCCACGGTCTGCCTGAGCCGGGGGAAGCCGAACATCGTCCGGTCGGGGTCGTGGGCCTCGACGATGCCGTCGGAGTGCAACAGCACGCTGTCCCCGGGCGCGAGCACGATCTCCTTCTCCTCGTAGGCCATGCCGGTCATCAGCCCCAGAGGCATGCCACGCGCTCGCAGCTCGACGACGCCCTGCGAGGTCTTGACGTAGGGCAGGTCGTGGCCGGCGTTGGCGAACCGGAGGTGCCCGGTCGAGGGCTCGAGGACGCCGTAGAGACAGGTGACGAACATCTTCTCGGGCATGTCGGGGCACAGCTGCTCATTGACGCGCTCGAGGGTGACCCCGGGCTCGACGAGACGTTGGGCGGCCGCGCGCAGCAGGCTCCGCGTCGCCGACATGACCAACGCGGCGGGGACGCCCTTGTCGGTGACGTCTCCGACGACGAAGCCGTATCGGCCGTCGGGCAAGGGGATCACGTCGTAGAAGTCGCCGCCGACCTCTCGAGCCGGCCGGTAGCACGCGGCGATGGTCCAGCCCTGCAGGTCCGGGAGCTGCTTGGGCAGGAAGTGCGACTGGATCAGTCGGGCGACCTCGAGCTCCTGCTCGTAGCGCTGCCGGGTGGCGGCCTCGGCCTCCTGCTGACGCACCAGCTGGCCCACCCGCAGTGCGGGCGCTGCCTGCCCCGCCAGGTTCTCGAGGAGCCGCCGGTCGTCGGAGGAGTACTCCTGCTCCGAGAGCCGAGCACCGAGGTTGAGCGCACCGATCAGCTCGCCCTGGCTGACGAGGGGGACCACCAGCTTGACCCCGGCCTGACGCAGCGCGCGGACGGCGTCCGAGTCCAGCTCGAGCCCGTCCAGGTCGACCGCACCGCGGGCGGACTGGAGGTAGGCCAGCAGCGGGTCGTTGTCGGCGATGTCGACAGCGTCGTGGACCGTGGCCGCGAGCAGGTCGGCCCGCGCGGTGTCCACCGACGCCGGAGCACGACCGGTGGGGCGCAGCCTGCTGCGCCTCCTCCTCGGCTGGGTGGTCATCACAGGTCCTTTCTAGGGCCGGGGCGTCCGAGAAGCGTTACGGAACTGGAGGCCGTGCACGACGACCGGCTGTGACTTGCCTCGCAGCGCCAAGGAGCCCATGGCCGCGAGGTCGTCGGCGTCACGGTCGAGCAGGCAGCGCGTCGCCTCGGTCACCAGCAGCGGCACCGACAGCTCCCGGGTCGCCGACTCCAGCCGAGCGGCGACGTTGACGGGATCGCCGACCACGCCGAGCTCGCGGTGCCCCTGCGTTCCGATGGTGCCGACCAGGACGAGTCCGGAGTTGATGCCGATTCCGATGGCCCACCCGACGCCCAGGCGTGCCGGGACGACGTCGACCAGGACACGCCCTGCCGCCAGGGCGCGATCGGCGTGGTCCGCCAACGGTCCCGGGGCGCCGAAGACGGCCAGCAGCCCGTCTCCGAGCAGCTTGTTGACGTGGCCGCCGTGCTCCTGCACGACCGGCACCGTGACCTCGAAGAAGGCGTTGAGGTGGTCGGTCGCCTCCCGCGCCGTGGACCTGTCGGCGTACGCCGTGAAGCCGCGGATGTCGACGAACATCACCGTCACCATCGCCCACTCGGGCTCGACCCACCCACTCACGTGTCGCCCCGGGACCGGAGCCACAGGGACACGTGGGCGGGTTGCATCGTCTCCTCCGCGACGCCTTGGAGGTCCGCGGTCAGGGCGGCGAGGTCCACCTCGTCGCGGAGCCGGGCACCGAAGAGCGTCACGGTCCGGGCGGCGTCGTAGGAGCTGCGGAAGAACCGTCGGTCGACGACGCCTTGGATGCGGGACCGGACCGGGCCGAAGAGCGCCGCCACCGTCAGCGTCGAGGCGGCGACCGCCAGCCCCGACCCCTGGGTGAGGTCGCTCAGCAGCAGCTGGAGGAGCAGCACGCTGCCGACGTAGACCCCGCCCAACGTCGCCGAGAGGGACCCGTAGACCAGGGCCCGGTTGATCACAACGTCGACGTCGTAGAGCCGGTAGCGGACGATCGCCAGGGCCGTGGCGGTGGGCAGCGTGAGGATGCTGAGCATGATGGTGGTGTCAGCGACGACCTGACCGACCACGTCGTAGAGGACGATCATCAACGGGAGGGTCACTCCCGCGAAGGTCCCGGCCAGCGCGATCCACTTCATCTGCTGCCGCTGCGCTCCTGCGGCCCGTCGCGACCTGATCACCAGCGACGCGGCTGACCCGAGGACACCCACCAGCAGCACCACGAAGGAGAGGCCTTGGAGCACTTGCATCCATCTGCTGTCCACCCCGTAGGGGTTGTCGAGACCGGGAAAGTCGTCGAGCTGTCCCGGGGCGAGCAGCGTCGTCACGAACGAGCCGGCGATGCCGGCGACGGCGCACCAGGCGACCGGCCGCCACCGTCGCGACAGCAGCCGGCCGTCGGGGAAAAGCAGGAGCAGGAAGGTGGCCGGCACCAGCACGAACGGGATCCAGGACACGGTGCTGTAGGCGACGGCGGTCTGTCCGAGCCAGGCGGGCCCCGTCGATTCCTCTACCCAGCGGTCGGCGAAGGCCCCCGTCAGCGAGGAGAAGGGCGTCGCGACGGCGACGGCGAGGAACAGCCAGCCGATCTTGTTGCCGGGCCGCCGCTTGGCGATGACCAGACCGGAGGAGGCGAAGACCAGGGTGATCATCCAGATGATGGAGTCCAGGGTCGGGTCGAGGCTGTCGTCGACGATCGAGATGGCGGCGGCGCCCAGGGTCAGCAGCAGAGCCAGCGCCACCAACGACACCGCGCGGAGGTCGGGCCGGGTTCGAGTCATGGGCGCACCTCCGGGTCACGAAGCCATGTCGAGAGCTGTGCCGGCCGCATGGTGGCGACGACGACGCGCTGGAGATCGGTGGTCAGCTCACCGAGATCGACCTCGTCGCGCAGGTGGGCGGCGAAGGCCTCGACGGTGCGGGCGGCGTCGTAGCGGCTGCGGAAGAAGCGGCGGTCGACGAGGTGCTGGATGCGGCTGCGGGCGGGGCGGAAGAGGGCCGCGACGGCGAGGGTGGACGCGGCGACCACGAGCCCGGAGCCGTCGGTGAGCGGGGCCAGGGCCAGCTGGAGGAGCAGGACGCTTCCGACGTACGTCGCCGCCAACGTCGCGGTCAGCGAGCCGTAGACCAGCGCCCGGTTGATGACCAGGTCGATGTCGTAGAGGTTGTGGCGCAGCACGGCGTACCCGATGCCGACCGGGAGTGCCGCGAAGGCCACCTGGTCGAAGGCGATGAGGAGGATCCCGGCGAGTGACTCCTCGTCGACGAAGGCCAACGAGATGATCGAGACGGCGTAGACCACGACGAAGACGGCTCCACTGAAGGCGATCCAGCGAAGCTGCGCGCGGTCGCGCCCACTGGACCTGCGGTATCGCGAGAAGAGAGCGGCGATGGCCACCGGAAAGCAGAGGACGACGAGCAGGAAGGCATAGGCAAGGGGCTCGGTCGCGGTCCAGGCGATGGGGTTCGACGTGCCGGCCACCTCCTCGACCGCGCCCGGGGTCGTCGCCATGCCGGTCAGGGAGAGGGCGATGAGTGCTGTGGTCAGTCGGGAGAACCAGCGCCATCGCGGCGAGGGGAGAGCGCCGTCAGGCAAGCGCACGAGCAGCTGGGTGCCGATCAGGCCGAGCGCGAGGACCCACGCGTTGCTCCCGATCGCCACCCACTCCCACAGCTGTGGCGAGAGATGCCCACCCCGGAGCCCCCATCGCGCGCCGGCGCTGCAGACCACCACGACGGCGAACAGGAGGCCGATGACCGACGAAAGCCAGCCGATGGCGTTGGCGGGATGTCGCGACGAGATGAGCCCACCGACGACGGCGAAGGCCGAGACGGCGACCGCGAACGACACGGCCAGTGAGACGGAGGCCGACTCGGCTGCGCCGAACGCCGCTGCGCAGCCGAGCGCCTCGAGGATCAGCGTCAGCACCGGCAGCACCCAGGGCGTCCAGCGGGGCAGCGCCTTGTTCACCGGCGCACCCAGGGAACGCTGCGCAGCCACATGGACACGTGGACGGGTCGCATGGTGTCGACGACGACCTGCCGGAGGTCGACGCTCAGCTCGGTGAGGTCGACCTCGTCGCGCAGGTGGGCCGCGAAGGCGTCGACGGTGCGGGCGGCGTCGTAGCGGCTGCGGAAGAAGCGGCGGTCGACGAGGTGCTGGATGCGGCTGCGGGCGGGGCGGAAGAGGGCCGCGACGGCGAGGGTGGACGCGGCGACGGTGAGCCCGGAGCCCTCGGTGAGCGGGGCCAGGGCCAGCTGGAGGAGCAGGACGCTTCCGAGGTACGTCGCCGCCAACGTCGCGGTCAGCGAGCCGTAGACCAGCGCCCGGTTGATGACGACATCGATGTCGTAGAGGCGGTAGCGCAACATCGACACGGCCACGGCCGTGGGGAGCAGGACGAGGACCAGGGCGGTCGCCGCTTGCGCCAGCACCGACTCGTAGTAGAAGAGGACCGCCACGACCATCGCCGGCACGAGGAACATGCCTGCGATGAGGAGCTGCCTGATCTGGAGGCGCTCGACCCCTCTCGAACGCCGGTACCGCACACCCAACGACGTCACGGCGCCTGCGAGCGCTCCGAGGAGCAGGACCATCCCGACGGCGAACCCTGCCTCCAGCGTGGGGCTGTCCACCGTCCAGGGGTTGTCCTTGTTGTCGGGGCTGAAGGCCTGACCCGGGACCGCGAGCAGGCAGGCGGCTAGCAGCAGCCACCCGACCCAGCGCCAGCGAGGGGTCACTAGGTGCCCGGTCGGGAACAGCAGGAAGACCAGGGCGTACAGGCAGCCGTCCACGATCCAGCTCCAGCCGATCAGCCAGGACCCCATGTCCGCGGTCGGCAAGGCGTGGTAGGCGAAGGACTCCCACAGCTCCAGGGCACCGCCCCACACGCCGAGACCGCAGAAGATCCAGCCGATGGCGTTGCGGGGGTGCCGACTGGCGACCAGGGCCCCCGTGGTTGCGAACGTGAGTGCGATCGCCCCGAACGCGAGCGTGTCGAACGCAGGCTCCTCGCCCAGTGACATCGCAACCATGGCCGGGACCATGAGGTACGTGAGCCCGAGCAGCAGCCACGGCAGGCGCGGGCGGGCCCCCGTGGAGGTGCCCGCGCCGGTGGGGGTCATGGTGCGCATCCTGGCGGAGTCGACCTCGGCTGCCCAGGGATCGGGACACCGCGGCGTGTGCGTCCGAGCCCGTGAACCATCACGCCCCGACCCCACACCGAGACCGTCCGGGTTCCGTTACGAACAGCCGCGACGGCGCGGGCTCGTGGCGCTACCGTCGCGACATGGTCGTCGAGGTCACCCTGCTCGGCCCGCCTCGCGTCGTGCGCGACGCCGACCTCGTGACCTTCGAGACCCGCAAGGCCCTGGCTCTCCTCGCCCTGTTGGCGATGAGTGACCGACCCCGGTCGCGGGCGGCCCTCTGTGAGCTGCTCTACCCCGGCCACGACCCTGAGCGGTCGCGAGGGGCGCTGCGTCGAACGCTCTCGACGTTGCGCAAGGGCATCGGCGATGAGCACCTCGAGACCTCTGGTGATGCGCTGGCGCTGCGCCGAGGGGCCGACCTGCGGCTGGACGTCGAGCGGTTCCACCGCCTCGCGGGTGGAGACGCCCCCGAGGAGAGCTTGATCGAGGCGGCTGCGCTCTTCCGGCAGGACTTCCTCGAGGGTTTCGCCCTACGCGACAGCCCGGAGTTCGACGACTGGCAGTCCCAGGTCGCCGGTGCCCTGCGAAGCGAGCTCTCCTCGGTCCTGCGGCGGGTCGTGGGTCTCCTCGGTGGTCGCGGAGAGCTCGACACTGCGCTGGGCCTGGCTCGGCGCTGGCTGGTCCTCGATCCGCTGCACGAGGAGGCCCACCGCGAGCTGATGCGCCTGCACGCCATGAGGGGCGATCGTGCCGCTGCGCTCGAGCAGTACCGCGCCTGCGTCCGCACCCTCAGCGAGGAGCTCGGGGTGGGGCCGCTCGAGGAGACCGTGGAGCTGCACGCGCGGATCAGGGATGGACAGTTCCTCCGTACCGAGCACCGGCCTCTGGCATCCCGGGCCGCCCGTGTCGAGCCACGCGCGCTCCCGGACGCGCTGCCGCTGGTCGGCCGCGCGGAGTGCCTCGCGGCTCTCTCGAGAGCGCACGGTGCCGCCCGACCCGGCGGGCGACTCGTGGTCGTCGAAGGCGAGGCAGGGGTCGGCAAGACCCGGTTGGCGCGGGAGCTGACCCGGATCGCGCGCGAGCGCGGTGCCGTCGTCCTCGAGGCACGCTGTCACGACGACGAGGCGGGGCTTCCCTACGGTCCCGTGGTCGACCTGCTCCGGCAGGCCGCCCGGACGGCCGACCGGTGGCAGCACGGGGTGCCACCCCAGCGGCTCGCGGACGCCGGACGGTTGCTGCCCGAGCTCGCGCCCCCTGCGCGGGGGGAGGCCGAGGTCCCCCTGGAAGGGCCCGGCGCGCAGGCCCGGCTGCTCGAGGCGGTCCTTGCCGTGGTCGGTGCGGCCTGCGCCGGTGACGTGCCCGGGGTCGTCATCGTCGATGACGTCCACGCCGCGGACTCAGCCACGCTCGACGCGGTGGGCTATCTCGGACGACGGCTGCGCGACCAGCCGCTGTTGCTCCTCCTGTGCTGGCGGACCGAGAGGGTGCCGCCGGGGCATCGGCTCCGGCGTCTGGCCGCCGACCTGGTCCGCGACGGGACCGCGAGCATCATCTCGCCGGGACGTCTGCAGGAGACCGACGTGGAGGAGCTCGTCCGGGCCGCGATCGGTGAGCGGGCCACCCCGGATCTCGTACGCCGGGTGCACGAGGACAGCGAGGGGCTCCCGCTCTTCGTCGTCGAGCACGTGGCCGGGCTGAGCACCGGACGTGGCGGCACCACGTCTGCTGAGGTCCGAGGCCTGCTGGACGGTCGGCTGGCGGGGATGGGAGAGACGGCGCGTCAGGTGCTCGGCGCCGCCGCCACGATCGGTCGCTCCTTCGACGTCGACACGCTGCGGCGTGCCAGCGGTCGCAGCGACGAGGAGACCGTCGAGGCCATCGAGGAGCTGGTCAGCCATGGGCTGGTCAGGGAGTCCACCGGCGAGGAGGCCGACTACGACTTCTCCCACCAGAAGGTGCGCGAGCTCGTCTACGACCAGATCACGCTGGCCCGTCGCCAGCTGCTCCACCGACGCGTGGCCGACGCCCTGGCGGTCCCACGGGCTTCGGGCCAGCGCGCTGCCCTGGTCGCCCAGCACCTCCGGCTCGCCGGCGACCGTTCCAGGGCCGCCGAGCACCACGTGCTCGCCGCGGAGTACGCCGCCTCCCTGCACGCCCACACCGACGCCCTCGAGCACCTCGAGTCGGCACTGGCGCTGGGCCACCCGGAGCTGGCCGTCGTGCACGAACGGATCGGTGACCTGCGCACCACCCTCGGTGACTACGTCGGTGCGCTGGCGTCCTACGACGCCGCGGCGGCGTACTGCTCCGATCCGGCTGCGCGGGCGGGTGTCGAGCACAAGCTCGGCGTCGTGCACCAGAGACGAGGGGAGTGGGACCGGGCCGAGTCCTACCTGGCGGCGGTCCTCCGGTCGAGTCCGGACGCGCCCCCCGGTCTGCGCGCCCGCGTCCAGGTGGATCTGGGCCTCACCCGGCTCAGCAACGGGGACCCGCAGGGCGCCACCGAACTCGCCCACGCCGCGCTGGCCCTGGCGGAGGCCGCCCTCGATCGACAGGCAGCGGCCCAGGCGCACAACATGCTCGGGGTCCTGGCGCGCCTCGGCGGCGAGGTCGACACGGCGTACGCGGAGCTGACGCGGAGCCTGGAGCTCTCTCGCGAGCTGGGCGATCCTCATGCCGAGGCGGCCGCGCTCAACAACCTGGCGCTGCTCGAGCGCGACTCGGACAACCTGACCGGTGCGTTGGAGCTCACGGAGCGAGCCCTGGCCCTGTGTTCTCGACACGGCGACCGCCATCGTGAGGCCGCCCTCGAGAACAACCTCGCGGACCTGCACCACGCCGCAGGCCGGGACGACCGGGCGATGGTGCACCTCAAGCGGGCGGTCACGATCTTCCGCGACGTCGGCGCCGACGAGGCCACGCGGCTCCCGGAGATCTGGAAGCTCGTCAGCTGGTAGTCGGTCGCTCGGATCGGGGGGCGCCGAGGGTGACGCGGTAGCGCACGAACGACGGCACGGCGAGGGCCGCCACCACGGTCAGGACGACGACGAGGACGCCGCCCCCGGTGGCCGCGACCGCCGTACCGACCGCGGCGGCCGAGGCGCCGTGGGCGACGTCGGCGACCCGGGGACCTCCGGCGACGACCACGATGAAGATGCCCTGCAGCCGGCCGCGCACCGCGTCGGTCGCCGCGCTCTGCAGCATGCTGGTGCGGAAGGCGGCCGAGGCCATGTCAGCCGCGCCGCCCACGACGAGCAGGAGCACGGCGCTCAGCAGCATCATGTCCTGCCACTGCTCGCCCTGAGCGTCGGCCAGCCCCACCGCGAGCCCGAAGCCGGCCATCGCCGCGCCCCAGATCAGGATGCAGACGATCACGGCTCGGCCCTGCGCCTCGACGCGCGAGACCCAGCCGGAGAGCACTCCGCCGATCACTGCGCCGGCGGGGATCGCCGCGAAGAGTAGGGCGAAGGCCAGCCCACCGCCCGCGGGCCCCCCGAAGCTCTGGTCGGCGATCTCGGGGAAGAGCGCCCGCGGCATGCCGAAGACCATCGCGATGATGTCGACGACGAACGACATCATCAGGACCGGCTGTCCGCGCAGGTAGGCGATGCCCTCGACCACCGAGCGCAAGCCGGGCGTGCCGGCGACGGCCCCCTCGACCGGCAGTCGCGGGAGGCGCACCACCGCGGACAGCGTGGCGAAGAGGAAGACGGTGTCGATCAGGTAGAGCCACTCGAAGCCCAGCACCGGGATGAGCGCGCCGGCGACCAGGGGGCCGGCGATCGCGCCGGCCTGGAAGACCGTCATGTTGAGCGAGTTGGCGGCCGGCAGGAGCTCGGCCGGGAGGAGCTTGGGGAGCAGGGCGCTGCGGGTCGGCTGGTTGACCGCGAAGAAAGCCTGCTGCACCGAGAACAGACCGAGCAGGAACCACACGTTGTCGAGGCCGGCTGCCGCCTGGACCCAGAAGACCGCCGACGTCGCGATCAGCCCGATGGTCGTCACCACCAGGATCGTGCGCCGGTCGAAGACGTCGGCCAGCGCACCGCCCCAGAGCCCGAAGACCACGAGCGGCACCAGGCCGAAGACGCCGGTGAGGCCGACGTACGCCGAGGACCCGGTCATCGCGTAGATCTGTGCCGGCACCGCCACCACCGTCAGCTGCGCGCCGATGACCGTGACGATGTTGGCGGTCCAGAGCCGCCGGAAGTGCTCGTTGGTCAGCGGGCGGGTGTCCGCGAAGAGACCGCGGAGTCGGGTCACCTAGAAGATGCCCGAGTAGGCGTTGAGGGCCGGTTGGCCCCCGAGGTGGGCGTAGAGCACGGTCGAGGAGGAGGGGATCTCGCCCGTGCGGACCAGGTCGACCAGGCCAGCCATCGACTTCCCCTCGTAGACCGGGTCGATGATCATCCCCTCGAGCTCCCCGCTGAGCCGGATGGCGTCGACCGTGGAGGCGACCGGGATGCCGTAGAGGTCGCCGGCCCACCCCTCGAGCACCGTGATCTCCTCCTCGCGCAGGTCGCGACCGAGACCGATGAGCTCGGCGGTGTGCCGCGCGATGCGGGCGACCTGGTCACGCGTCTTCTCGACGGTGGCCGAGGCGTCGATGCCGATGACGCGGCGCGGCCGGTCGCTCAGCGCGAAGCCCGCGATCATCCCTGCGTGTGTCGACCCGGTGACGGTGCAGACGACGACGGTGTCGAAGAAGACGCCGAGCTCGGCCTCCTGCTGCTCGACCTCCCGGGCCCACTGCGCGAAGCCGAGCCCGCCCAGCGGGTGCTCGGAGGCTCCCGCGGGGATGCCGTACGGCGTACCGCCCGCAGCCCGCACCTCCTCCAACGCGTCTTCGTAGGACGTGCGGATCCCGATGTCGAAGCCGCTGGGGTCCAGACGCACGTCGGCGCCCATGATCCGCGACAGCAAGATGTTGCCGACCTTGTCATTGACCGCGTCGGGCCAGTCGACCCACTTCTCCTGCACCAGACGCGCCTTGAGACCGAGGTGGGCTGCGACGGCGGCGACCTGGCGGGTGTGGTTGGACTGGAAGCCGCCGATCGATACCAGGGTGTCGGCGCCGCTGGCCAGGGCGTCCGGGACGATGTACTCCAGCTTGCGCGTCTTGTTGCCGCCGTAGGCAAGGCCGGAGTTGCAGTCCTCGCGCTTGGCCCAGATGTCCGGACCGCCGAGGTGCCGGCTCAGGCGTGCCAGACGGTGCACCGGGCTGGGGCCGAACAACAACGGGTAGCGGTCGAAGTCCTCGAGGCTCACCCGGTCATCATCACCCTCCCGTCCCTCCCCTCCTCCAACCGCCCCGGTGCCGTGGGGTCCCGAGCGGCCCACCGCACCGAGCAGTCGGGGGAATCCCCGGATATCCGGGGAATCCTGACGTTCCTGGGTGAAGTTTCGCCGGGGAACGTCAGGTTCTGCCTGATATCCGGGGATCCTCCGCCCCTGCTCCGCCCCCCGCTCCGGTCACAAGGCGGCAACGAACCCTCCCCGCCGATTGCCTGGCCGAAGGACGTGCGGTCGGATGAGGACCGGACAGGAAGAGGTGGTGGGTGGCGATCGCCGAGGCGGCGGCCGGTGGGCTCGACATCGGTGAGCTGAGCCGACCGGGCGGCATCGGGGTGCGGTGCCTGGGCGTCGTGCACCTCTATCGCACCTTCGAGGGTCACGACGTGGTCGCACTGCAAGGCGTCGACCTCACCATCGAAGCCGGTGAGCGCGTCGCCTTCCTGGGCCCGAGCGGTTCGGGCAAGTCCACGCTGCTGACCCTCCTCGGAGGGATCCAGAAGCCCAGCGCCGGGCGGATCTTCCTCGGCGACCAGGAGATCTCCCGCCTCGGCGAGCGCTACCTCGCGCGGATCCGGTCACGGCGGGTCAGCACCATGCTGCAGGGCTCGACCCGCAACCTGCTGCCCTACGCCACGGCCCGGCAGAACATCGCCTTCGCGCGGCTCTCGCTGACCAACCGGGAGCGCCGCGACGCGGTCCCCGACGTCGAGCTGCTGCGCAAGGTGTCGATGGCCGACCAGGTCGACCAGGTCGTCTCGACGATGTCGGGTGGGCAGCGCCAGCGCCTCGCTCTCGCCTGCGCGGTGGCGACCGGCCCCCAGCTGCTGCTCGCCGACGAGCCGACCAGCCAGCTCAGCCACGACGACCGCGACCACGTCATCTCGCTCATCCACGACCTCGGCGACGACCTCGGGACGACGATCATCGTGGTCACCCACCAGCCCGAGGTCGCGGCGACCTTCCCCCGCACGGTCACGATGAAGGGCGGCCGGGTCGGTCTGGAGGGCCGCGACGGGGCGGAGTACGTCGTCATCGGCGCCGAGGGCGTCGTGCACCTGCCGACCCACCTGGCCGAGACCTGGCCCCAGGGCACCCTGGTGCGGATCGAGCCGGAGGACGCCGCCCGCCTGGTGGTGAGCAAGCCCGCCGAGACCGAGGGCCTGCCCTCGTGAGCGCACCGTGACGGCGCTGGCCCTGAGCGGCGTGCGGTACGTCGTGGGCCGGCCGCTGCTCGACGACATCGACCTGGACTTCCGGGCCGGTGAGCTCACCGCGCTCTCGGGTCCGAGCGGGTCGGGCAAGACCACCCTGCTCTCCATCGCGGGCGGGCTCCTGCGGCCGACGGCGGGGACGACCGCATACGACGGCCGCCCGATGTGGCAGGGCAGCGGTGACCCGCGGCCCGAGGTGGCGTTCGTGCTGCAGGTCTACGGCCTCGTGCCGATCTTGTCCGCGCGCGAGAACGTCTCGGTCGCCCTGCGGGCCCGCGGGGTCCGGCCGGCTGAGGCCGACGCGCGCGCCGAGGAGGCGCTGGCCCGCTTCCACATCGCCGACCTCGGCGACCGCCAGGTCGAGGAGCTCTCCGGTGGTCAGATGCAGCGGGTCGCCTGTGCGCGCGGGTTCGTCGTCGAGGCCGGCGTGCTGCTGGCCGACGAGCCGACCTCCGAGCTCGACGAGGGCAACCGGGGCCTGGTGCTGGCCGAGCTGCGCAAGGAGGCCGAGCGCGGGGCGGTGGTCGTGGTCGCCACGCACGACGACGCGGTGGTGGCGGCCTGTGACCGTCACTACGTCCTCGACGAGGGCCGCCTGACCGACCACGTCGCGCCGGTCGACCTGCGCGAGCTCGCCCGTCCGGAGTGGAAGGCGGTTGCCGAGGCGACGCCACCGCCGTTCGAGCCGGCGGATCCCGAGCCGGAGCCCACCTCCGATCCTCCGGCCGACGAGCCCACGGACGACTCGGCCTTCCGGCGACCCGGGTCGTGAGCCGGACGCTGCGCGGACTCTGGTCGCGCCGGGCCACGCTGCTGCCGCTGCTGCTGCTCACCACCACGGTGGTGGCCGGGGTCGTCGCCGTCACGGGCTTCGCCGCTGCGGCCGGTACGTCGGTGCTGCTCGCCGTCCCCCTCGTGCTGCTGGGTCTCGTGGCCGTCCCGGCGACCGGCCGCGAGCTGGCCATCGCGCGGAGGGGTGAGGTCGCGCTGGCGCGGCTGCGGGGCGTGGAGGACGGCGCGCTCTATGCGCTGCTCCTGGCCGAGCCGCTCGCCGTCCTCCTCCTCGGCGGGTCGGCCGGCCTCGGCCTCGGAGCCCTCGGCACCGAGCTGGCCGCCCGCACCTGGATCGACGTGCCCACCTCCGGTGTCGGCGCCGATGCCGTCGTGGCCGGGGCGGGGGTGGTGCTGGTCAGCCTGCTGGCGGTGCTGCTCGGCATGGCCGGGGCCCTGCGGGAGCCGCTCGCCGACCAGGTCCGGGCAGCCGGCCGTCCCCGGGCCGCCGGGCTCGGGGCGCTTTTCTTCGACGTGCTCGTGGTGGTGGCTGCCGGTGTCGCGGTCTACCGCAGCGGCGCCGGGTCCAGCGAGGACCCCGACCTGCTGGTGCTCGCCGGCCCCGCGATCCTCGGCCTGGCGGTGGGTCAGGTGCTGGTGTGGGTGGTGCTGCTCCTGGCCCGGGCTGGGCGTCGGTCTCACTGCGCGCCGAGGGCTGGCCGGCTTCCTCGCCGTACGCCGCCTGGCCCGGGTCGGCGACGCCGTGTCCTCGCTGCGGGTGCTGGTGGCCGCCGCGGTCGTCGGGGCTCTCGCCGCCACCGCCGCCGCGCAGGTGGCGGAATGGACCGACGACGCCGCGCGCCTGCGCGCCACCGCGTCCGTGCAGGTGCCCGTCGACGACCAGGCCAGGGCCGCGCTGGAGCTGACCCGGGAGCTGGATCCCGACGGGCAGTGGCTGATGGCCGCGGTGGTGGTGCCCGGTGAGGGCAGCGTGCCGGCCCGCAGGGTCTTCCTCGACACGAGCCGGTTCGAGCGGGTGGCGGGAGACTTCCTCGACCCGGCCCTCGCGGCCCCGATCTCCGCGCGGCTCGACGACCTGCGGGACGCCGAGGTGCCGGTCGCCGACGGCGACACGGTCTCCGTGACGGTGCGCGGTGTGAGCTCCCGCAGCGCCGGGGTCCTGCGCCCACGGGTGCGCCTGGACTACGTCGACTCGGCACGACGCGGCCGGACGGTGCGCTTCGCCTTCGAGCTGCCGCTGGACGGTGCGGCGCGCAGCGCCACCGAACCGCTGCCCGGATGTGCCCAGGGCTGCGTGCTGCGGGCGGTCACCCTGCGCCGTACGCCGGGTGACTCCCCCCTGCCGTGGCTCGTGAGTGGGATCGACCTCGGTGGCCTCGACGGGCTCGGCGCGATGCTCACGCCGGACCCGCCCCCCCTCGCCGGGGAGGACAGGCCGACCTTCGTCGACGGGGGTCTGCTCGCCGGACCGACGTTCGCCCCGTTGACCGCCCGAGCCGATGAGCAGGCCGTCGGGGAGCCGACCCCGGTCCTCGCCACCGACAGCGCTGTATGGGAGGGGGCGCCGGTGCTCGAGACCACGGGTGGGGTCGACCGTCCGGCGGCGCTGCTCGACCGGCTCCCCGCGCTCCCGCTGGTCGAGCGGGACGGCGTGCTGGCCGACCTCCCGTCCTCGCTGGTCGCCGACCTCCCGACGGTGCCGGCGGCCCGGGTCATGGTGCTGGCGCGTGCCGACACCCCGGCCCGGGTGCTGGCCGAGCTCACCGACCGCACCGGCACCGAGCCGGTCACCTTCGCCGACGTGGCGAGGACCTTCGCCGGCGACGGCCGCGCCGCGCAGGCCCAGGTCTATGCCCTCATGGCGGGCTTCTGCCTGCTGGCCGCGCTGCTCGTCCTGGCCGCTGCGGCGGCCCGCCAGCGCGGGGCCTGGCTGCGCGACGTCGCCGCCCTGCGGGTGGTCGGTCTCGGCGCCCGGCCCCTGCGTCGCGCCGGGCTGGTCGAGGTCGCCTGGCTCGGCGCGGCGGCGGTCCTGGCCACGGCGGTCGGGTCCTGGGCGGCCGTCCGGCTCCTGCTGGCGAACCTGGCACTCGTCGAGGTGCCCGAGCACGCCCTCCTCCTGCGCACCGACGTCGACGTCGTCCCGATCCTCGGTGCCACGGTCACGGTCGCGCTGCTCGTGGTCGTGGTGGTCGGTCGGGCGCGCAGCCTCGGCGCCGACCGCAGCCGGCCGGCCATCCTGCGGGAGGAGACGGTGTGAGGACCTTCCTCTCGACCGTCCTGCGCGGTCTGCGCTCCCGGGCCCTGCTCTCGGGGGGCTCGCTGCTGCTCACGGCGCTGGCCGTCGGGTCGGCGGTCCTCGGTCCGATCTTCGCCAGCGCTGTCACCAACTCCTACCTCGTCACGAGGCTCGACCAGGAGCCCGACCACCTCACCGGTCTGTCGTGGCGCTTCGTGCCGGATGCGTCGCTGCCGACCCCTGGTGACGCGGAGCGCCGGGCCGCCACCGTGACCCAGCGGCTCGAGGGTCCCTTCGGTGACAGCACCACGACGCTCGTGAGCGCGCGGGTCGACACCTTCTACCAGGCGCTGGGCCAGCTGCTCGCCAAGGACGACGCCTGCGCCCACCTCGACATCGACGGTGCCTGCCCGGGGCCCGGTGAGGTCGTGATCCTGGCCGGCGACGCCGACTTCACCGAGACCCGGCCGGGCGACGAGGTGCTGCTGGCCGGCCAAGGGACCTTCGAGGTCGTCGGCACCTACACGGTGCCCGAGGAGTCCCAGGAGTTCTGGTTCGACCCTGGTCGCTTCGCCAGCATGCTCCCCGACCCCGACGCCAGCGACCCCTATCGCCCCGCTCCCTTCGTCACCGACGCGGCGACCTTCGACGAGCTCACCGTCGGCTCGTGGAGCGTCCAGGTCGACCGGCCGCTGACCGTGCCGCCCGACCTGACCACCGCCGACCTCGACCAGGCCGTCGTCACGGCAGCCACCCTGGACCGACCGGCACGCGAGGTGGCCGGCGGCGTCCTCGAACCCACGCCGGTCAACGTCCTGGGTTCGATCGCGGAGGAGATCCGGCGCGAGCAGAGCACCGCGCGTTCCTCGATCACCCCGGCGGTGATCTCGCTGGTCCTGGTGGCGCTCGCCCTGCTGCTGAGGCTGCTCATGGCAGCCGCCGAGCTGCGGCTGCCCGAGATCGCGCTGGCCTCGTTGCGCGGTCTGTCGCGGCGGCGGATGTGGCTGCTCGGCCTCTCCGAGCCGTTGGTGCTGCTGGTGCTCGCCGTCCCTGTCGGCGGGGCGTTGGGCCTCGGCCTGTCCCTGACACTGGTGCGGTGGTGGCTGGTCCCGGGGTTGCCGCTGCCGACGCCCTGGACCGCCGCGGCGGCCGGGGTGCTCGTGGGGGTCGCGGCGGTCGGGGTGGCCGTGCTGGCGGTGGGCCTCATCCTGCGCTCGACGTTGGCCGAGCAGCTGACCGGCGTACGACGACCGCGGCGCAGCGGGCGGGTCGCGATCGTGCTGCGGCTGACGCTGGTGGCCGCGGCGGGAGCGGTCCTCGTCAGCAAGCTCTCCGGCGGAGGGCCGAGCGACCCCGACGTCACCGACCTGGTGCTTCCGGTGATCCTGGCGGTCGTCGCCGGCCTCGGGGCGAGCCTGCTGGTCGCCCGGGTCGCCGGTTGGTGGACGCGCGTCGGACGTCGGTCCCGTTCGCTGCCGGCGTTCGTGGCGACCCGGGCCATCAGCCGGCGCCAGGAGGGCACGCTGGTCATCCTCCCGGTCACCGCCGCGATCGCGATCAGCGTGTTCGGCGCCGGCGTCTACGACTCGGCGGCCCAGTGGCGCAGCAGCGTGGCCGCGACCGCCGTGCCCGCTCCGGTGATGTGGCGCTCCCCGCTGCCGATGGACCGCACCGTCGCGCTGACCGAGCGGCTCGACCCCGCCGGTGAGCACCTGATGGCGGCCACGACCGTCCAGACGAGCGGGCCCGAGTACGCCGTCGTCGACACCTCACGGCTGGGGTCCGTCGCGGCCTGGCCGGAGCAGTGGACCCCGGGCGTCACGCCCGAGGAGGTGGCCGGCCTGGTGCGCCTGGAGTCCGAGCCGGCGGTGCTGACCGGCACCGAGGTGGCCCTGGTGGTCGACAACGGGCTCGAGGCCGGCGACGAGCTCAACGTCCAGCTGCGCCTGGACTCCCCGGGTGGTCGGCTTCGCAGCGTCTTCCTCGGGCCGTTCCCCGACGGCGAGAGTCGGCGGACCGTGGAGGTGCCCTTCTGCGCAGAGGGGTGCGTGCTCGAGGGGATGATCGTCGGCGGCAGCGCCACCTCACCGACGACGCTGGTCGGTGACCTGCGGGTGCTGGCGGTCGAGGTCGACGGCGTGCCGGTCGATGCGCTGGAGGGGCGCGGCTGGGACGTGTCGCCGCAGGCGAGCTCAGCCGGAGGTCGTCGATCGGGTCGAGGTCGACGACGGCGCCCTGGTCATCGGGGTCGACGCCGCCGGCGAGGACGTCATCGTGCAGCTCACGGCCGGGGGCATCCCGGCCGACCTGCCGGTGGTCGCCGGCGAGGACGCGGTCACCCCGCAGATGCCGCGGCAGAGCACGTCGGCCACGGAGTTCCCCGTCGAGGCGGTCGAGGTCTCGCGCAGCCTGCCGCTGGTGGGTCCGATCGGGCTGATGATCGACGTCGAGACGCTCTCGGCCGGGCGCGCGCTCGTCGAGCAGGGCCAGCCCGTCTACGTCCTCACCGGTGAGGACCCGCCGGCCGAGGTCGACCGCGGGCCTTCGGGAGCGCGGCTTCTCGGTCGAGAGCCGGCTCGCCGACGTCGAGCGGACCCTCGGTCAGGGGGCCTATGCGCTGACCCTGCGGCTCTACGCCGTAGTCGCCGTCCTCGTCCTGGTGATGGCGATGGCAGGCCTGTTCGTCAGCACCGCCGTCCAGCTCCCGGCCCGACGGCGGGACGCGGCGGCGCTGCGCGTGGTCGGCGTACGCCGCCGGTCGGTGATGGGCGCCGTCGTCGGCGAGTTCGCGGCGGTCCTCGGCGGCACGGCCCTCGCCGGGCTCGCCGCCGGTGCGCTCGCGCAGTACGTCGTGCTCCGCAACGTCACTCTGGGCTTCACCGAGAACCTCGCCACCCCTGCCCTGGTCGCCGCCATCGATCCCGGTCGCCTCGCCCTGCTGGCTGCGGTCGTCGGCGTCCTCTTCGCGGTCGTCGCCATCGGCAGCGCCACCCTCACCGTCCGGGGCGCCCGTGGCGCCACGCTGCGTGAGTCGGCGCGATAGGAACGTTCCGACCCGCGCTTGATGCTCGGCATAGGTTGGCCGGATGAGGCCGGTGCCCGAACCACCCGGAACCGGCCAGGAGTCGGTCTGGGACTACCCCCGGCCGCCTCGCCTCGAGCCCAGCTCGCGATCGATCGAGGTGCGGCTCGGCGGTGAGGTGGTCGCTCGCACCACGGTCTCCTGGCGGGTCCTGGAGACCAGCCATCCGCCGACCTTCTACCTGCCCCGTGAGGCGTTCGTGGCCGGCAGCCTGCTGGCGACGAGCGGCAACACGTGGTGCGAGTTCAAGGGCACCGCGAGCTACTTCGACCTCGTCGCGGGTGAGGTGATCGCGGCGTCGGCCGCGTGGACCTATCCCAGCCCCACCCGGGGTTTCGAGCCGATCGCGGGCGCGGTCGCAGTGATGGCGGCGGCGACCGACGGCTGCTTCGTCGACGGTGAGCGGGTCACGCCGCAGCCGGGGGGCTTCTACGGCGGCTGGGTCACCCAGGACGTCGTCGGACCGTTCAAGGGTGCGCCCGGGACCTGGGGCTGGTAGCCGGCTGACCGACCGCCGGAACGGCCATCATCGGGTCTCGAAGAGGCAGAAGGGATGACCGGCCGGGTCGGTCATGACCCGGACGTCGTCCTGCGGCTGGTGCTCGTGCATCCGCGCCCCCAGCGCGACGGCCCGGTCCACGCCGGCATCCAGCGCGCCGAACACCCCGAAGTCGAGGTGCGCCTGCATCTGCTGGTCACCGGAGCCGGCCGGCCACACCGGCGGCACGTGGTCGGGTTCGAGCTGGAAGGCCAGTCCGGTCACGGCACCCGGTGGCTTGAGGACGACCCATTCCGGGGACTCGTGGCGCACCTCCCACCCGAGCAGCTCGCGGTAGAACGCCGCCAGCCCCGCCGGGTCGGGCGTGCCGAGGACGGTGGAGGACATTTGGAAGGCAGGGGCGGTCATCGGCCCACGGTAGGAAGCAGCGAAGATTTTCGCGAGCGGGTGTCGTGTCCGGGCCCGCCCGATCGTGGAGTGAGTGTTCCCGGGGCCGCCGGCCCCCGTCACCCGAGGAGATCTGAATGCCCGAGTACATGCTGTCGGTCCGCCACGACCCCGCCGACCAGGAGCGACTCGCCGAGATCCCACCCGAGGCGATGCAGAAGATGTTCGCCGACGTGGAGGCGTTCAACGACAAGCTGCGCGACGCCGGTGCCTGGGTCTTCGCCGGTGGGCTGGAGCCGGTCGAGACCACGACGACCGTCGACAACACCGGCGCCGAGGCGATCGTGACCGACGGACCGTTCGTCGAGTCCAAGGAGTACCTCGGCGGGTTCTGGGTCATCTCGGCCGCCGACCTCGACGAGGCCCTCGACTGGGCCAAGCAGGGCTCCAAGGCCTGTGACGGTCGCGTCGAGGTGCGCCCCTTCCAGGGCGAGTGAGCATCGAGGGGGTCTTCCGCGAGGAGCACGGCCGGGTCGTCGCTGCGCTCGCCCGGCGCTTCGGTGACCTCGACCTCGCCGAGGACGCCGCGGCCGAGGCCCTGGTCGTGGCGCTCGAGAGGTGGCCGGTCGAGTGGCCGGAGACCGGCGTACCCCCCAACCCCGGCGGATGGTTGACCACCACCGCCACCCGCCGGGCCATCGACAGGATCCGTCGCGAGCACAAGCGCGACGCCAAGCACCAGGCGGCGCTGATGGTCGAGGATCCCGAACCCCACGAGGACACCGGCTACGTCGAGGACGACCGGCTGCGCCTGGTGTTCACCTGCTGCCACCCGGCGCTCGCGCCGGAGGCCCGGGTGGCCCTCACGTTGCGGCTGCTCGGCGGCCTCACCGTTGCCGAGATCGCCCGTGCGTTCCTCGTGCCCGAGACGACGATGGCCCAACGCATCACCCGCGCCAAGGCCAAGATCAAGGCCGCGCACATCCCGTACGCCGTCCCGCGCGAGACCGACCTCGCCTCGCGGGTGGGCGCGGTGCTGAGCGTGGTCTACCTCGTCTTCAACGAGGGCTACCTCTCCGGGTCCGGGGAGGACCCGATCCGTGAGGAGCTGTGCGCGGAGGCGATCCGCCTGGGTCGGGTGCTCCGCCAGCTGCTGCCGGAGGACCCCGAGGTCGCCGGCCTGCTGGCGCTGATGCTGCTCATCGACGCGCGGCGCTCGACCCGGGTGGCCGGGGGTGAGCTCGTGCCGTTGTCCGAGCAGGACCGCGGCGGCTGGGACCGTCAGCTGATCGCCGAGGGACACGCGCTGGTGCGCGAGTGCCTGGCGCGCAACCGACCCGGGCACTACCAGCTGTTGGCCGCGGTCAACGCGGTGCACACCGACGCGCCCTCGGCGGTGGACACCGACTGGGCGCAGATCGCCACGCTCTACACCCAGCTGTCGCACCTGCACC